>NZ_QBKP01000015.1 GCF_003054195.1 Gemmobacter caeni | reverse complement strand
GGTCTTGTAGGTCGGGGATGTAGGTCTGCTCATGCACCCCAGCTACCACGCTGGATTCATGAGATGAATCCCACAGGGGTTTGTGCAACAGAGCCTCGTCAACCACCACCGCGCAACCGCGCGGGCTGTCGTTCTGCCCGTCTCGGAAGTGATCCAACAGAGCCGATCGGTTCAACTGGATCTAGGGAGGAAGATGTGGCTGCGGGTCTACGCCAAAACCAACAGGCGGGTGCGTTTCGAGGTGTCATTTGGGCGAGACGCAATTACGGCGGCAAACGGGCGCAGGCGGTTGGCAAGCCGTGCGGCCCTTGCCGCCCTGACCGAAGTTCTTATCGGATTAGCATCTCAACGGCTTACGGAACTGTTCAGGGAGGTCTCACCACCGTTGCTAGCTACGACACAGGCCACCACGGCAGACCTGCTACGGGCGATAGAAGCCTCGCACCCAGACCGGAACATTGCTGCACTTGTGCTGGACGGCTTACGCCACTTCCGGCGTGTTGTGCCCGATGGCAACCCGGAACTCTTGGCAGCGGTTCG
Source organism: Gemmobacter caeni (assembly GCF_003054195.1). Lineage (GTDB taxonomy): Bacteria > Pseudomonadota > Alphaproteobacteria > Rhodobacterales > Rhodobacteraceae > Gemmobacter > Gemmobacter caeni. Next base: position 118,021 of record NZ_QBKP01000015.1, on the reverse strand, counting down.
GAAACTTAAGCGACAAGGCGTTCTGCGGATCGTTCGCCGTCAACAAAGTTGGTATGGGCTTTCGGCAAAATATCAGTCGGCACTCACCAACTTGATCGTTCTACAAGACTGAGGGTTCGGCTTCATGGCCTGCCCCTGCCATAACCGGTTATAACGAGTCACGACAGTCACCAGACCAACATGACAGGTTCCGAGAGGTTAGCGTCCTAATCCGCCCCAGCATATCGTGGGAGAAACACCATTAAAAAGTCGCCGCCCGGCCAATAATTTGCCGTACCTCCCCATGATACTTCGGCGACCCGCTTCCTCACGCCGTCGAAAGGCTTAGCATGAAGTCACTCCTTATAGCCTTCACTCTGATTTTCTCTGCCATATCGGCCTGTGCGGAGGATGTCATGGATCCTGTAAAAGCTGCCGAGCAGGCTTGTGAGGCCATGAAACCTGACTTTGAGATGATCATGCGTCTTAGACAGTCGGTGATACCTCAAAGCGACGCTCTCAGCTTGTACGATGCCGCTTACAGCGACGCCGATGGCAATCTCGCCAATGCCATGCGCAAGGAAATTCTTTTGGACACCGTAAAAAGCGCATATTTGGATTTTCTTCCGCGCAGTAGCAAGGAAGGCCAAGAACAAACAGTTAGGAACTTCGTCAAGATGCAAGAGCTTGCGTGTCAAGTAAATTGGCTTCAGAGGTTCTTGGGGATTCGTTGAATTCCGCTGCGTACCAGATTAGTTCTTGTTGAGTAAACTGCGAAGATACGTGCGCAATGTATCGACCCAGCGGAATCTGCTCAGGTTAAGCTGCTAATCTGAATGCCTCGGCCGGCGTGCGCATGGCAAGCGCCTGATGAGGGCGGCGGTTGTTGTAGAAGCTGATCCAGTCGCCGATAGCCCGGGTTGCGTGCTGGATGCTGTCGAAGCGTTGGCGATGGACACAGGTGAGCCTTCCCGCGACCATATGCGATGAATCCTAGCCGGAGGGAAAATCGGTGGGAAGAAAATGAAATGGGCCGCAAAAGCGGCCCATTTTCAATGCCTTATATCTGGGTCATGGTGGAGCAGAGGGGGATCGAACCCCTGACCTCGTCATTGCGAACGACGCGCTCTCCCAACTGAGCTACTGCCCCTCGACCTGAGGGCTATCTGGCTGATGATGCGCGGAATGTCAAGCGGACAGGCTGCGTTTTTCATGGGGCCATATGGGACCGCGCCGCTTTGACGCGGCCCCATGCGAAGGGCTCAGCCGAACAGGAAATCGGCGCTGCCGATTTTGCCCGCAGCCACATCCTCCAGCAGGATCGTGGTGCCGCTGTCCAGCGTGATGCGGGTATCCGCGCCGTCATTCACCGCCTCGATGGTCACAGCCGCCAAGCTGCCCCCCGACAGGACGATACGGTCCACCCGGTCGGTGAAATCGCGGATCACATCGTCGCCCTCATCGGCCAGCCGGTCATAGACAAAGCGATCCGCTCCACCGCCGCCCGTGAGGTCATCATTACCCAGCCCGCCCGAGATCGTGTCGCGGCCGCTCGCCGTCTGGATGATGTCGTTGCCGCCCGACAGATCGTAGAAGGCGAATTTCTCGATGCCGGTAAAGTTGACATCATTACCGCCCATGCCGTTGAACTGCCCGCTCCAGCCGCCACCCTCTGTCGCGGTCAGGTTGCGCAGCCAGACATCATTGGTTGCAATTGCATAGGTGAGGATCAACGTATCCACCCCTGCCCCACCATTGACCTGATCGGTGCCTCCGGCATGCAGGGCGATCACATCACTGCCCCGCCCCGTGTCGATGACGTCACCCATTGCGCCGGTGTCATGGCCGGTCACGCGGTCATTGCCACGGCCTGTTTGCAGGTTCATCCCCTCGAAGCCCTGCACCTTGCCCGAGACCAGGTATGTGGAGACCTTGTTGAGGTCGATGCGGATGGCCTTGCTGGCGATATGCAGATCGGCGGTCCAGAAATCAGTCCCGTCACCGCCATTCGCCTGATCCCGCCCACGCCCGACATCGACCAGATCGTTGCCTGCCCCGGCCAGCACCGTATCGTTGCCCTTGCCGAAGACCAGAATGTCATCGCCCCCCACGCGATCCTCGTAGCGGAAACGCTCGATCCCGGTGAAGAACAGGTCATTGCCGCCGAGACCGTTCAGACGGCCACTGTAGCCGTCCCGTCCGGCGGTCAGCCCCTCCAGCCAGACACCACCCCCGAACTCCTCCACCGTATAGCGCAGGAGATCGGCGCCGGTTCCGCCATTGGCCTGATCCGTTCCGCCATCCCAGAAGGTCAGCGTATCATTGCCCGCGCCCGAACTCAGGACATCGCTCATGTTCGCGGTCCGGTGCACGATCAGCGCGTCATTGCCCGCGCCGGTTTCAAGATCCATCCCCTCGATCCCCTTCACCCAGCCACCGCCAAGGGTTTTCGAGGTGCCGTTCAGGTTGACCTTCAGCGCCGCTGTTGCGTCGCCCAGTCGGCCCTGCCAGAAATCAAGCCCGCCGGCCCCGCCATCAATCCGGTCCTGCCCGCCGCCGCCCATCAGCGTGTCGTCACCCGCGCGGCCCAGCAGCGTGTCATTGCCGTCGCCGGTATGGATGCTGTCATTGCCACCCGAGCGATCCTCGAAGCGGAACCGCTCGATGCCGGTGAAGATCAGGTCATTGCCCCCCATGCCGTTGAAGGTGCCACTGTAGCCGCCGCCCTCGTCCGCTGTCAGATTGTTCAGCCAGACGTCATTCGTGGGCTGGGCATAGATCACCTCCAGCACATCACTGCCCGCGCCGCCGAACACCTGATCCGTGGCGCCCATGTAGATGCGGATACGGTCATTACCCGCCCCGGTGGAGACGACATCATAGCCCACACCGCTGGCATGGTTGGTGATGACGTCGTTGCCCGCGCCGGTCGTCAGGTCCAGCGCCTCGACATTGCGCACCTCGGCCCCGTCGGCGAAGGAAGAGATCGCGTTGATGTTCACGGTCACATTGCCGCTGAACCAGCTGACATTGGCCTGCCAGCGGTCGGTGCCCGCACCACCATCGACGGTATCGCGCCCGCCATTGCCATAAAGGCTGTCATCGCCCGCGCCACCGATCAGATTGTCATCACCGTCGCCCGTGACGATGGAATCATTTCCCCCGGCCCGGTCGATGAAGGTGAAATGGCCGAAGCCCGCGAAGAAGGCGTCATTGCCCCCCATCCCGTCGAACTTGCCCTCGTAGCCCGATGCGGGATGTTCAGCCCCCGAGCCCGCCGGGCTCAGGGTATTGAGCCAGACATCATTTGTCTCGGCATCATAGATATAGGTCAGCCGGTCGTTCACCCCGCCGGTCACAAGATCGGCCGCCCTGTTGGTAATCGTGACATCTGCCATAGCAACCTCCCATCAAATCCGAATATGATTATATTTCTGATTCGAGGGGGCCGCCTTGGCCTGCATCAAATCGGCCTACATGCCGACGGCGACTCAGGGCCGCAGGTTCTGCCGCACGAAATCCGCGATCTGAGCCGCAGGCCGTGCCCCCGCCAGCCGGGCGACCTCGCGCCCGCGATGGTAAAGCACCAGCGCCGGAATACCCTGAATCCGCGCACGTCCGGCGATATCCGGGTGATCTTCGGTATTCAGCCTGGCCAGACGCACCTCGGGGGCCAGCGCCTTCGCCGCTTTGGCGAATTCGGGCGCCATCGCCCGGCAGGGGCCACACCACGGCGCCCAGTAATCCACCAGCAACGGCAGGTCATCACCCCGCACCGCCTTGTCATGGCTCAGCCGATCCAGCTCGTGCACGCGGCCATCGTCCAGCGGCTCGCCACAACTGCCGCATTTCGGCGCGGCCGACAGACGGTCGCGGGGCACCCGGTTCATCTGCCCGCAGGTAGCACAGGCCAGTTTCACGGCTTCCATCGGAGCCTCCATTCATATTCCCGTTGCGGAATATATTGGCGATACCCCGAACACCCGCAAGGGGCCTAGATTGCGAAAACCACGCCATAGGCCAGCGCCCCACCCAGGGTCGCCAGCACGACCGAGCGGCGCCAGAACCACAGGCCGATCACCGCCACCGTTCCCGCCCAGAACGCCGCCTGCGCCCCGCCCGTCAGCAGGGGCAGAACCGAAACGGCAAACAGCGCCGCAATCGCCGCCGGGCCGATCGCGGCCAGCATCCGCCCCGGCCAGCCCCCCGCAGACAGCGCCGACAGGTTCAGCCGGAACGGCAGATAGCGAAACGCCCATGTCGCCGCGCCTACGGACACCACCAGTGCCAGAACCTCAGCCCTCATGCCCGCCCCCGCGGCAACCCGGCCAGAGCCCCGGCCACCATCCCGGAAAGAATCCCTGAGGTCGCCGAATGCAGCAGCGTCACCCCGATGGTCACTGCCGCCGCCACCGCGATCACCGGCAATTGCGCCCGGCTCAGGATCGACAGCAGAAGCGCCAGAAACAGCGCGGGCAACATGAAGCCCAGCGCCGCCTCGACCGCCGGATAGGCCGCCAGTGCCCCGCCCCCTGCCGCCGCCCCCGCAGCGGTGCCCGAAACCCAGGCGGCATAGGCCGCCAGCCCCAGCCCGAACATGAACGGCTCCGAAAACCGCCGCCCGCGCGACAGCGCGCCCAGCGCAGTGCCAAACACCTCGTCCGTCAGCCCGAAGGCCCAGGCCCAGGCGCGCCGCGTCGCCTGTTCATGCCCCGCCGCCGCCATAAGGGCCGGACCATAGGCCAGATGGCGCAAGCCCATCGCCACCAGCGTGAATACTGACACCAGCAGCGGCGCCCCGCCCGAAACCAGCGCCACGGCCAGAAACTGCGCCGCGCCGGAATACATGATCACTGAAGGCCATCACCTCGGCAAAGCCAAGCCCCGCCCGCGTTCCGGCCACACCAAAAGAAAAGGCAATGGGAAAATATCCCAGCACAATCGGCAGCGCCGCCATCAGCCCCGCCGCGAACCCGCTTTCCCCCTGCCGCATCACACCCCCAAGACCGACCCGGATGCAGCTAAAGGCCAGACGCTTCCGCGTCCAGCCCTGCATTTGCTTCTTGCCCAAATACTCAGAAAACACCGGTCGCCCCGCGCAAAAGCCGGGCGGCCGGGCGCCTTCATTCCGCCGCCATGTAGCTTTCAACCGGCGGGCAGATGCAGATCAGATTGCGGTCACCATAGACGTTATCCACCCGCCCGACCGGCGGCCAGTATTTGTCCACCCGGAAGGCCCCGGGCGGGAAGCAGCCCTGCTCGCGCGGGTATTTCCGTTCCCAGTCGGCGACCAGATCTTCCACCGTATGCGGCGCATGGCGTAGCGGGCTGTCCTCGGCGGAAATCTCGCCCGCCTCCACCGCCTTGATCTCGGCGCGGATCGCCAGCAGCGCGGTAATGAAACGGTCGATCTCGGCCTTGGTCTCGCTCTCCGTCGGCTCCACCATCAGCGTGCCCGCCACCGGCCAGCTCATCGTCGGTGCGTGGAAACCGTTATCAATCAGACGCTTGGCGATGTCATCCACCGTCACGCCCGCTTCCGCGAAAGGCCGGGTGTCGAGGATGCATTCATGCGCCACACGCCCCCGGTTGCCCATGAACAGCACCTCATAGGCACCCTTCAGCCGGGCCGCGATGTAATTCGCGTTCAGGATCGCCACGCGCGTCGCCTGCGTCAGCCCTGCACCGCCCATCATCAGGCAATAGGCCCATGAAATCAGCAGGATGCTTGCTGAGCCGTAGGGCGCCGCCGAAACCGGCCCCTCGGCGCCTCCCGTCTCGGGGTGCCCCGGCAGATAGGGCGCCAGATGCGCCTTCACGCCGATCGGCCCCATGCCCGGCCCGCCGCCACCATGCGGGATGGCAAAGGTCTTGTGCAGGTTCAGGTGGCTGACGTCGCCGCCCACCTCGCCCGGCTTCACCAGACCCACCATGGCATTCATGTTGGCGCCGTCGATATAGACCTGCCCGCCGTGCTCATGCGTGATCTTGCAGATCTCGCGCACGGTTTCCTCGAACACGCCATGGGTGGAGGGATAGGTGATCATGCAGGCCGCCAGACGGTCGCCCGCCTCGGCGGCGCGGGCGCGGAAATCCTCGACGTCCACGTCGCCATTGGCCGAGGATTTCACCACCACCACCTTCATCCCCGCCATCTGCGCAGAGGCCGGGTTGGTGCCATGGGCCGATACCGGGATCAGGCAGACATCGCGATGCTCTTCGCCCCTTGCCCGGTGATAGGCCTGAATGGTCAGAAGCCCGGCATACTCGCCCTGCGCACCGCTGTTGGGCTGCATCGAGAAGGCGTCATAGCCGGTGATCTCGCACAGCTTCTCCGACAGGTCGGAAATCGCCTCGTGATAGCCCGCCGCCTGATCCGCCGGCACGAAGGGGTGCAGGCTGGAAAACTCGGGCCAGGTGATCGGCATCATCTCGGCCGCCGCGTTCAGTTTCATCGTGCACGACCCCAGCGGGATCATCGCCCGGTCCAGCGCGAGGTCACGGTCGCTGAGACGCCGCATGTAGCGCATCATCTCGGATTCCGCGCGGTTCATGTGGAAGACCGGATGGGTCAGCACCTCGGATGTCCGCAGCATCGCCTCGGGGAAGCCGAGGTCGGCGCTGACCGGCGGCGCGGTATGGATGCCAAAGGCGCGCAGCACACGGGCCAGAACGTCCTCGTTGGTGGTCTCGTCCAGGCTGATGCCAACGTGGTCATTGCCCACCTTGCGGAAGTTCAGCCCCTCAAGCCGCGCGGCGGCCAGAATACCGGCCTGCCCCACGCCCACATTCACCGTGATCGTGTCGAAGAAATGCTTCTGCGGCAGCACCGCCCCCGCCTCGCGCAGGGCACTGGCCAGCCGCACGGTATAGGAATGCACCCGTTCGGCAATGGCGCGCAGGCCCACCGGCCCGTGGAACACCGCATACATGCTGGCCATCACCGCCAGCAGCGCCTGCGCCGTACAGACATTCGACGTCGCCTTTTCCCGCCGGATATGCTGTTCGCGGGTCTGGAGGCTCAACCGATAGGCCTTGTTGCCCCGCGCATCGATGGAGACACCGACGATCCGCCCCGGCATGGCGCGTTTCATGTCGTCCTTACAGGACATGAAGGCGGCATGCGGCCCGCCATAGCCCATCGGCACGCCGAAGCGTTGCGCGGAGCCCACGGCGATGTCGGCCCCCATCTCGCCCGGCGCTTTCAGCATCATCAGCGCCAGCAGGTCGGTCGCCACCACGGCCACCGCCTTCGCGGCGTGCAAACGGTCGATCCAGGGTTCCAGATCGCGGACATTGCCCCAGGTGCCCGGATACTGGAAGATCGCGCCGAACACCTTTTCCGGCTCAAGGAACTCGGGGTCTGCCACGATGACCTCGATCCCGAGCGGCAGCGCGCGGGTGCGGATCACTTCAATGGTCTGCGGGTGGCAATGCGTGTCGACGAAGAAGGCGCGGGCCTTCGATTTCGCCACGCGCTCGGCCATGGCCATGGCCTCGGCCGCCGCCGTCGCCTCGTCCAAGAGGCTTGCGTTCGCCACTGGCAGCCCGGTCAGATCGGCCACCATGGTCTGATAGTTCAGCAGCGCCTCAAGCCTGCCCTGCGCGATTTCGGGCTGATAGGGGGTATAGGCGGTATACCAGGCCGGGTTTTCCAGAATGTTGCGCTGGATCGCGGGCGGGGTCACGGTGCCGTAATAGCCCTGCCCGATAAGGCTGGTCATCACCCGGTTCTTGGCCGCCACCCCGCGGAGCTTCGCCAGAAGCTCATGCTCGGACAAGGGCGCCCAGCCCAGGGGCGTTTCCTGCCGGATTGAGGCGGGGATGGTTTCGTCGATCAGCGCCTCCAGCGTGGGCACGCCCACGGCCTTCAGCATATCCGTCATCTCGGCCGGAGACGGGCCGATATGACGGCGGTTGGCGAAATCGTAAGGGTTGTAGTCGGTCGGTGTGAAGGTCATGTCACATCCCGCGACGGACCATGCCGCCGCGCTCCCATTTTCGGTCCGAAATAACGTGGTGGTGCAGGGGCGGCGCCCCCGCCCTTGCCGTCTTCAGCCAACCGGCCTCAGCCGATCAGTTCCTTGTATTCGTCCTCGTCCATGAAATCGTCGAGCACGCTCAGATCATCGAGCTTCATCTTGAAGAACCACGCTTCCCCCAGCGGGTCTTCGTTCACCAGACCGGGGTTGTCGGCGAGTTTCTCGTTCACGGCGACAATCTCGCCCTCGACCGGGGCGAGGATGTCCGAGGCTGCCTTGACGCTTTCGATCACACAAACCTCATCCCCGGCGCCGACTTGCGTTTCCGGCTCGGGCAGTTCGACAAAAACCACATCGCCCAGCGCCTCGGCCGCGTGTTCAGTGATGCCGACCACCACAACATCGCCCTCGACGCGCAGCCACTCGTGTTCCTTGGTATATTTCATTGTCTTAGCCCTGTTTCAGCGTTTGTAGGTGGTAGGTTGGAACGGCATGTCGGCCACCGTCACCGGCTGGCGCTTGCCGCGCAATTCGCCCGCGAGGGCGGTTCCGGTGGCGGCGTGGTCCGCCGTGACATAGCCCATGGCAATCGGAGCCTCGACTGAAGGCCCGAACCCGCCCGAGGTGATGCGGCCCACGGCGGTCTCGCCTGCGTAAAGCTCGACCCCCTCGCGCATCGGCGCGCGGCCCTCGGGGCGCAGGCCGACGCGGCGGCGGGCCGGACCTTCGGCCAGTTCACGCAGGATGCGCGCGGCACCGGGGAAGCCGCCTTCGCGGGCGCCGCCCGTGCGACGGGCCTTCTGGATCGCCCAGGTCAGACCGGCCTCGACGGGCGAAGTCGTCTCGTCAATGTCATGCCCATAAAGGCAAAGTCCGGCCTCAAGCCGCAGGCTGTCGCGCGCGCCAAGCCCGATGGGCGCAACCTCCGCCATCGCCAGGAGCGCGCGGGCCAGCCCCTCGGCCCCGCCATCTGGCACCGAGATTTCATAGCCATCCTCGCCGGTATAGCCCGAGCGGCTGATCCACAGCTCGCCGAACACCGTCGGCACCTGCGCCACATCCATGAAGCGCATCGCAGCCACCTGCGGCACCAGCCGCGCCAGCGCGGCCTCCGCCGCCGGGCCTTGCAGCGCCAGCAGCGCGCGGTCGGTCACCGGCAGAACCTCGGTGGTGGCGGAAAGATGCGCCTGCATATGCGCGATGTCGGCGGCCTTGCAGGCGGCGTTCACCACGACGAACAGATGATCGCCGCGATTGGCGAACATCAGGTCATCCAGAATGCCGCCCGCGTCATTGGTGAACAGGCCATAGCGCTGCCGCCCCTCGGCCAGCCCGGCCACATCGACCGGCATCAGCCGCTCGAAATCCAGCGCGGTGGCCTCGTAGCTGCCTTTGGGCCGCAGGATCACCTGTCCCATGTGGCTGACATCGAACAGCCCCGCAGCCGCGCGGGTGTGAAGATGTTCCTTCAGCACCCCCATCGGGTATTGCACGGGCATGGAATAGCCCGCGAAGGGCACCATCTTGCCGCCCAGTTCCTCATGCAGGTCATTGAGACCCAGCCGCAAAAGGTCGCTCACGCGCGCCTCCTCTTCCGCCGGTCATCGCATAGGTCCGGCACCTGTCGACAGGCCAACCCCTGTCGTGCGGTGCCCCCTCTGTCCCTGCCCTTGCCATGCCGGCTTCGGACGCCTGAGATCGTTATCCCTTCGGCGGGCGCGTCGCGCGCCACTCTCCAGAGTCTTCTGCCAAGACGGTCCTGTCGCCTGAGAGTTTACCGGGGCGGTTGCTCCTTCGGCACCGGCTCCGAGGTGAGTGACCCCCGCCGGATTCTCCCGATCCTGACAAGTTCACTGCTAGCCCAGCCGCCCCGTCGGAGGCAAGGGAAATTTCGTATCCGACGGTATGCCAACCATTTCCGACATGGCCAGCATACGCCGGTCAATCACGCGCAAAGCAAGCCAGACAGCCAGCACCCCGAAAACGATGCCGCCGACCGCCTGCCCGATCAGCACCCCTTGCGGGCCATAGCTCTGCCCCAGCCACCAGGCAAAGGGCACCGTGCCCAAGGTATGCCGCCCCCAGTTGATGAGCGTCGCCTGAAACGCAGCGCCCAGATTGTTGCAGGCGGCATTCGCCACGAAGATCAAGCCATTGAAGAAGAACAGCAGGCTCAGCGGACCGCAGAACAGGAAGACCAGTTCGCGGGTCAGCCCCTCAGCATGGAACAACGCGGCGATGGGCGCGCGCAGCAGAAACAGCAGTGCCGACATGCCAAGGATCACAAGGCCAGTGAACCGGATGGCGTCAAAGAAGGCACGACGCACGCGGTCCATCCGGCGCGCACCAAGATTCTGGCCGATGATCGGGCCGATGGCCCCCGCAAGAGCAAAGATCATGCCGAAGGCGACCGGCGTCAGCCGCCCCGCGATGGCCATGCCCGCCACGGCGGCCTCGCCATAGCCCGCGACCATCCGCGTCACCAGCGCCTGCCCCACAGGGGTGGCAAGCTGGGTCAGGATCGCGGGGCCGGAGATGGCCGACAGCGGCGCGACCGCCCCGCGCAGGCTGGGCGCCGAAACCGGGCTGAAGCCACCATGCCGCCGCCAGATCGGCCAAAGCGCCATGACCACCATCGCGATGCGCGATCCCCAGCCCGCAATGGCGGCGCCGGTCAGCCCCAGATCAGCCCACAGGATCAGCACCGGGTCCAGCGCCGCCAGCACGACCGCACCCCAGACCGTGACCATCATCGACGCCCGCGCCTCGCCATGCGCGCGCAGGATCGCCGCGCCGATCATCCCGATCATCAGCAGCGGCTGCCCGGGCGTCACCAGTTGCAGGAACCATAGCGTCAGTTCCGCCGTGCGGCCCGTCGCCCCCAGGAGGTCCACGATCTGCGGCAGCAAAAACCAGACAACGGCCGAAAAGACGATGCCGAACAGCGCCCCCAGCACCAGGCCCTGCGTCGCCCTGTCCCGCGCCAGCACCGGGTCGCGCGCGCCCACTGCCTGCGCGGTCAGCGCCGAGACACCGATCGACAGGCCGATGCCGAAGGCAGTGGTGAAAAACAGCACCGCCCCGCCATAGCCCACAGCCGCCGTCGCCTCGGGATCGCGCAGCCAGGAGATGTAGACCATGTTGATCAGATCGACGACGAAAATGGCCATCAGCCCGACCGACGAGGTCAGCGACATCACCGCCACATGGGCAAACAGATTGCCCTCCACAAACCGCGCCTGCGCCATCGTCCCGTCCCTGTCCGTTCGCGGCGCCAGTCAGCGCCGACCGAGCGGAAATGTCCAGCCCGGACGGGCCGGCCCGCCCCTCCGAAACGGCGATTGCCGGAATCCCCGCCCTATGTCAGCATCGGCGGAATTTACCGGATGATCAGCATTCGGCGGGAGGGTGGGATGGCTGTATTCACGGGCGTGCGCGGACTGTCCTGGACAGCCGTTCTGCTGGACGAGGAACAGGAAATCGTCGGAACCAATTTCGATGTGGCGACGGTTCCGGACGACGAAACAGATGTGCGCCTGGGCGGCGCGGGCGCGGGCAGCCTTGCGCAGATTGTCGAGACCACACTGGCGGGCGAGTCGCTGAACATCCGCAATCTCGACATCCTCACGGGCGCCGCGCTGGAAGGCTACAGTTCGAACCTGACCATCCACGGCGATGTCAGCAATGCCGGAAGCTGGTCCCTGCTGACTGACTACATGACGGTGCTGGGCGGCAGCATCGACAATGCGGGCACCATCCGCATTCTTTCAGATGACGCGCAGAACAACAATTCCTCGGCCCTGAGGCTGGGCGATGGCACCACCACGCTGACCGGCGCAGGGCGGCTGGTGCTGGGGTCGCGGCTGGAAGGCGGCACCTCGAACAGCCTGTCCACGCAACTGACCGGGATGGATGGGGATGACGGTCTCGCGGTGCTGGAGAATTTCAGCACCATCGAAGGCGCGGGCACCATCGGCTACAACAAGAACCTTGGCGATCCGGGCGGCAATCTGGTTCTGCATAATGCCACCGGCGGCCTGGTCGATGCCAATGTCGCAGGGGTGCGGCTGCATCTTTACAGCGCCGATGTGACCGGGGCGAACCCGACGACGAATGCCGGTATCATGCGGGCCAGCGGGGGCGGCACACTGTATCTGCAAGTGCCGCTGCTGGAACAGACCGCCGGGGCAGAACTGCGGGCCGATGGCGCAGGCTCTGTGCTGCGACTGCATGACGGACGCATCGCCGGGGGTCATCTGGCAACGACCGGCGGCGGGCGGATCGAGACCGCGAATTTCCATACCACGCTGGACGGCGGCTCGGTCGCGGGCGCGCTGACCATCGACGCGGGCGGGCAGGTTCGCGCCACGCAGATGCTGGAACTCGCGGGCGAGATCGTGAACCGGGGCACGATCCAGGTGGACGGCTACTCAGGCCAGCTGGCAGCGACAGACCTGACGCTGCGCGGCGGGGGCGCGGTGGAACTGGCCTTCGACGTGGAGTCCGGCACCCAGTATCGCAATGCGCTGGTTCAGGGGGCAGACAGCGCGAAAACGGGCCTTCTGGTGAACGAGGACAATCTGATCCACGGCGCGGGCCAGATCGGCCGGCAGCAGGCCGCCATCGGCATGGGTCAGTCTGTGGCAATCCGCCTGTCACTGGAAAACGGCACCGATGGCATCATCGCGGCGGATGTGGCGGGCGCGCCCCTGACCTTGCAAGGGCTGGAGACTTTCCGCAACGCCGGGCTGCTGCGAGCCGAGACCGGGGCGACCCTGCGCATCGCCGCCGGATCAGGCGATGTGGCGACGGATTATGCCGATGAAGCGCAGGTGCTGGACAACAAGGGGGGCCGCATTCTCGCCACCGGCACCGCAGCGCGGGCAGAGCTTCAGGGCAACGGCCAGACCATGACAGTCGAGGGCGGCACGCTGGAGGGGCGCGCGGGCGGCGAAGTCCATCTGATGAACGCCAATGCAGTGCTGGATGGCAGCACGGCGCGCGGGGCCGTGACCCTGCTGGGCGATATCCGCGTGCAGGGCGGCGGCACACTCACCGGCCAGATCGACAACAAGGGCGATCTGCATTTCGACACCGCCCGCACTCAGCGCCTGCTGATCGAGGACACGGCGCGGCTGGCAGGCAAGGGCGAGGTACGGCTGGCCGAAACCGGCACACCCGGCGGCGAGATCCGGGGGGCGACGCAGGGCGGTGAGGCCACGCTGGAGAATATCAACAACTGGCTGCACGGCGCGGGCACCATCGGCAGCCTCTGGGCCGGATCGGGTGCGGCCGGCTATTTCCGCTATGGCCTGTCGCTGACCAATGCGGACGCAGGCCGGATCAGCGCCGATCTGAAAGGTCAGACGCTGCGGCTGGAAGGGCTGACCGCCTTCCGCAATGACGGGCTGGCAGAGGCGCTGAAAGGCGGCCTTTTGCAGCTTGCGGTGGGGGTGAATGACGCCGGGCGCGACATGGCCGCCGTGATCGCCAATCAGGGCGGCACGCTGCGTGCGGCGGGTGCGCGGGTCGAACTCGCGGGCGGCACCGCCAGCCTGACGGTGCAGGGCGGCACACTGGCAACGGTTAATGGCGGCGAAATCCTTGGTTACAGCGGCGCGGGGCTGGACGGCAGCGCCGGGGCGCTGAAGCTACAGGGCCTGTTCCGCGTCATGGGCACCACCACCCTGCGCGGTGAAATCGGCAGCACCGGCCAGATCCGCTTTGACGAGGCGGGCGGCACCCGTCTGGCCATCCACGCGAAGGGCGCCGCGCTGACCGGCAAGGGTCTCATTGTGATGGACGGTCTGACCGGACAGGACAGCCTGACCGGCAGCGGCGCCAGCGTGGCCCTGCTGACCAACGGCAATACCATCACTGGGGGCGGCTTCATCGGGTCGCTGGAAGGCGCCGCCGAGTTGAAACTGGCCAATACCGCAGGCGGCACGATCCGCGCCACCACCGGCCAGACCCTGACGCTCGACACAGGCCGCACGTTGCGCAACGAGGGTGTGATCGAGGCGCGCGGCGGCACGCTCGACCTGCACGACGATCTGACCGGCGCGGGCCGTCTTGGCGTTTCGGCAGGCGGCATGCTGCTGCTGAACGGCACTGCAAACGACCGCGTCACCATCACCGGGAACGGTAGCGAAACCGTGCGCGCCCGCGATGGCTGGGCCACCGGCATCAGCTTTCGCATCGACGGTTTCGGCACGGGCGACCGGCTTGAACTGGGCTCTGCCCATACCTTCGGCACAGATGGCCAGATCGAGGATTTCACCTTTTCGGCCAAAGGCCTGTTCCGCTACGATACCGGCGCGGGGCTGCGCAGTTTCACCCTTTCGGGCCTGTCGAAGACAGAACTGGCGGTCGAGGTCAGTGGCGGCATGGCGACGCTGGTCGGCATGAAGGTCACGCGCGGCGACAGCAGTGCCAATGTGATGGCGGGCAGCAAGGGCGATGACCGGCTGATGGGTCTGGGCGGCGCGGATACCTTCCGCTCTTCCGGCGGGAATGACATTTTCGACGGCGGCGCCGGGGCTGATCTGGTGACCTATGGCAGGGTAAAGGCGGGGGTGACAGTCACCCTCGGCGCGGGCACTGCGGACGGGCAGGCCAGCGGCAAGGGCATCGGCACCGACATCCTGCGCGGGATCGAACATGTCACAGGGGGCAGCGGCACCGACCGGATTACCGGCAATGCTGCCGCCAACCGGCTGGAGGGCGGCGGCCGTGGCGACCATCTGTCCGGACTTGGCGGGGCGGATACGCTCACGGGCGGGGCGGGGAATGACCGGCTGACAGGGGGCACCGGCAAGGATGTGCTGACCGGCGGCTCCGGGGCGGATGTCTTTGTCTTCGATACGGCGCTGAAACCCGGAAATGTCGACCGCATCACCGATTTCGACACCGGGGCCGACAGTATCGCGCTTGCGGGCAGCGCGTTCCGGTCTCTCCACGGTAAACTGGAAGAAAATGCCTTCAGGATCATTGGCGTGCCCGGCGCGAAGGTCGATGCCGATGACCGGCTGATCTATGACAGCGGCACGGGTGGATTGTTCTTCGATACCAACGGCAGCGGCGCGGGCGGACGCAAACTGATCGCGATGATCGGCGCAGGGCTGGACCTGACCGCCGGGCATTTCGACCTTCTGGGCTGATGCAAAAAGGGCGCCGGTTCTGCACCGGCGCCCCTTCTTGCTCTGCCCTGCCGATCAGCCGGCGTCGCGGTAATCCACCGTTTTCACATCATCGCCGGGGTTGGATTTCTTCCGGCGTTCGATCAGGCGGTTGATCGCGTTGACATAGGCCTTGACGCTGGCCACCACCGTATCGGTGTCGGCGGACTGACCGGTGGCGATCCGGCCTTCCTCTTCGATCCGCACGCTGACCGTGGCCTGCGCATCGGTGCCTTCGGTCACCGCATGCACCTGGTACAGCTGCAACCGCGCCTTGTGAGGGTAGAGCATCTTGACCGCGTTGAACGCCGCATCGACCGGCCCGTCGCCGGTGGCGTCAATGCTGTGCTCCGCCCCGTCAATCACCAGCGTCAGCTCCGCCTCCTGCGGGCCGTCGGTGCCGCAGACAACGCGCAGACGTTTCACCTGAATTGTGTCATGCGCCTCATGCGTATCGGCGTCTTTCACCAACGCCAGCAGGTCGTCGTCATAGACCTCTTTCTTGCGGTCGGCCAAAGCCTTGAAGCGCACGAACAGGTCATTCAGCTGGTTGTCACCCAGATCGACGCCCAGTTCCTTCATCTTGGCGCGCAGCGCCGCGCGGCCCGAATGCTTGCCCATTGCGATGTTCTTCGCGGTCAGGCCGATGCTTTCGGGGCGCATGATCTCGAAGGTCTCGACATTCTTCAGCACGCCATCCTGATGGATGCCGCTTTCGTGCAGGAAGGCGTTCTTGCCGACGATCGCCTTGTTGAACTGCACCGGGAAACCCGAAACGGTCGAGACACGGCGCGAGATATGCATGATCTTGGTCGTATCGATGCCGGTGGCATAGGGCATGATGTCATTCCTGACCTTCAGCGCCATCACCACTTCTTCCAGCGCGGCATTGCCGGCGCGTTCACCCAGACCGTTGATCGTGCATTCAATCTGCCGCGCACCCGCTTCCACAGCGGCCAGACTGTTCGCCGTCGCCATGCCCAGATCATTGTGGCAGTGGGTCGAAAAGATCACCTCGTCGGCGCCCGGCACACGCTCCAGCAGCATGCGGATCAGATCGGCACTTTCGCGCGGGGCGGTATAGCCCACGGTATCGGGAATGTTGATGGTGGTCGCGCCGGCGCGGATCGCGATCTCCACCACCCGGCACAGGTAATCATGTTCCGTCCGCGTCGCGTCCATCGCCGACCATTGCACGTTGTCGCACAGGTTACGGGCATGGGTGACGGTTTCATGGATGCGCTCGGCCATTTCATCCATGGTCAGGTTCGGGATGGCGCGGTGCAGCGGCGAGGTGCCGATGAAGGTATGGATACGCGGCGAGGCGGCATGTTTCACCGCCTCCCAGCAGCGGTCAATGTCCTTGAAATTCGCCCGGCTCAGCCCGCAGATCGTGCTGTTTTTCGCGCGTTTCGCGATTTCCGTCACCGCGTTGAAATCGCCTTCCGAGGCGATGGGAAAACCCGCCTCGATCACATCGACGCCCATCTCGTCCAAGAGGCCGGCAATTTCCAGCTTTTCCTCATGGGTCATGGTGGCGCCAGGCGACTGCTCGCCATCGCGCAGGGTGGTATCAAAAATCACGACGCGGGGTTGTGCGCTGCTGTCGGTCATGTGCTTGTCCTTGAGAATTCTGGTGCTTCGATCCCTGGGTGCTGGTCACCTCCGAGCGGTCGCACCCGAAGGCACGCTCAGAGGCAGCTAAGGAGAAGCAGGCCACGGGCGGCCGAGGCGCACAGCGGCGCATAGGAAATGATATGGAAGCCCGTGTTCATGGGGCGCGACTATAACGGCCGGGACGGGAAAGAAAAGAGGAAATGCACTAGTCCCGGTCCTTCTGCATGATCCCGGTAATCGCCGCCACCCCCAGCGCCGAGACCAGCCAGCCCATGCCTTGCAGGAGCCATTTCGCCCCCCATGCCATCGTGCCAAGGAAGTTGGCGGTGGTCGCCGCCCATGCACTTTCCTGCCCCAGATCGAACAGCGGCACGAAAACATCGGCCGCATAGGCGAAGGCGTTGAAGGTCTCATAATGCTGCCCCGCCCCCAGATGCTCCCAGGCATGGGCGGGGGCGGCGGGGTTCTCGGCCATGGCCTGCGCCCATTGCGCCGAGGTCATCACCACATCCGAATTGGGCACCATGCCCCCGGCCCGCCAGACGATGAAATAGCCCAGCGTCGCCACGGTCAGCACCTTGAGCGAGACGATCAGCGCTCGCTCCGGCAGGTAGCCATGCCCGACAACGCGCCCGATTAGCCAATGCGTGGCCTGCCAAAACCGCATGCGGCACCAGTGTTCACCAATATCCGCCCGCACCTCCTGCGCCGCCGCACTGTCGCCGCGGCTGCCGCGCCAGAGTTCGCTCAGCTTTTTGCGACCCTCACGCAACTGCTCCTGCCCCAGAATTTCCTCCCGCTCATAAAGCACCCGCCGCGCCGCTCGGTTATGGCCCATTGCAGCGAGGGTCTTGGCAAGCTGGGTGTAGGGTTGGGGAGAAAAGTGAACGCCTTTCAAACTTGCCAGCCAATTCAGACGTTCTTTTGTTTTCCAAACATCTACTAACCGATCATAAGAAAAGCCGATCAAGTGTATCTTGCCCGCGAACTGGTTCCAACTTTTAGGCTCGTCAACCAGATCGCTCACATGTGCCGACACGAGTTCTATGGCGCCATTGGACTCCCTGATATCCCTAAAGATCAGGCTTCCCGCCCGGAGTCCCTGGGCCTTGAGCACGGCATAGGTGCCACCAGCATCCAAATTGGCCCCAGTCAAAGAAATCTGGCCGCCCACAACTGCGTTCATAAGATTTATACAACCTCTTATCATAGCACCAGCGAAGCTCAGGTTATGTTTGACTTGCAGGCACTCGGCATGAAGCCCCGGAAGTTTGCTGCGCACAAAACTCACCTGATCAAATTGTGCGTAAGAGAGGACTGGTGCCTTCTCAAAAATAGCCTCGTCAAGAACTAGCTTGCCCCGCCCGATCGAATGACTCAAATCCAGCATCCCCGTAACCCAACCGCCTTCCAGCCAGACCCCGCTCTCATGCAGCCCGCAATCCTTGGTGCCGCCGAGGATCAGCAGGCGGATCAGGTCAGCACGAACGACATTGGCGTCGGTCGGCCCGGTCGGACGCTCATCGGAGAGGATGCAATGCTCCCCCTTCTGACATGCCGCAATCAGCCGCCGTTCCGCCTCGGTCGGCTCATAGCCGTTGTCAGGCTTCAGAAACGCGGCGACAGAGGGGATACGGGGCATGGTGGATCTCACTTGCACCCCATAGTTGTGGCGCGGCGCGGGTCAGCCTGCAAGCGGTGTCAGTCGCGCGCCGGGTCGTCATAGCGATGCACCTCGCCCAGCCGGTCCGTCACTCGCCATTCGCCCGGCGCGACCTCCTCCGCCATGCCCGGCGTCAGGGCGATCTTGCCCGCGCCGCCCGGAATATCCAGCACATAGGACGGCAGCGCGAGGCCCGAGAGGCGGCGTTTCAGCTCGGCCATCAGCGCGCGGCCCTCGGCGATGGTGGTGCGGAAATGGCTGGTGCCCTCGGCCAGATCGCAGTGATGCAGGTAGTAAGGCTTTACCCGGTTGCGGATCAGGGCGCGGAACAGCGCCTCCAGCGTGTCGGTATCATCATTCACGCCGCGCAGCAGCACCGATTGCGAGAACATCGCCACCCCGGCGCGGTTCAGCCGCCGCAGCACGGCCCGCGCGGGCTCACCCAACTCATCGGGGTGGTTGGTATGGATCACCAGATGCACGGGCTTCTCGCGGTCCAGCACCGCGAGCATGGCCGCATCCATCCGCTCCGGCGCGACCACCGGCACCCGGCTGTGAATGCGCAGGGTTTCCACATGCGGCACCGCCTCCAGCCGGTCGAGCACGGCCCCCAGCCGCCGCGCTGACAGGGACAGCGGATCGCCGCCGGTCAGGATGACCTCGCGGATTGCGGGCGTGGCGGCGATATAGGCCAGCGCCGCGTTCAGACCGGCCTCGGGCAATGCGCCCGCCGCGCCCACCGTCTCGCGCCGGAAACAGAAGCGGCAATAGACCTCGCAGGTCTGGGTGACGGCAAGGATTACCCGGTCGGGGTAGCGATGCGTCAGGCCCGGCGCCGGGCTGAAGGCACGGTCACCGATGGGGTCGGCGCGCTCCTCCGGGCGGATCAGCAGTTCCGCCACATCCGGCACGAATTGGCGCGCGACACCCGCCGACCCGGCCTGCGCGCGCATTGCGGGGCTGAGCCGGATGCGAAACCGCTCCGCCACGGCATCCAGCGCCGCCGAGGGCTCCACCAGCCCCGCCGCCGCCAGGTCGCTCACAGTGGTCAGAGCCTTCATCGCCATCGCCCCTTCGGAAAGCCCGGCGAAATGCGCGCGGCTTAGCGGTTTGTCAACCTCTGCCATGCAGGACTGGGGCGGAACGCACGAAAGGGTGACGGCGATGAAGGGAATCGTTTTTGTCGAACTGCTGAAAATGGCCGAAAACCTGCTGGGCGAGGCCGTGGTGGATGAGGTTCTGGACGACACGCCGCTGTCCACCGGCGGTGCGTTTTCCGCCGTGGGGGATTACCCCTGCGCCGATCTGGTCGCGCTGGTGGGCGCCTTCTCGCGCGTGACCGGCCTGCCGGGCGAGGAACTGCAACGCCGCTTCGGCCACTGGATGATGAACACCTTCAAAACCTATTATCCCGCCTTCTTCGAGGACAAACCCGATGTGCTGGCCATGCTGGAGGCGATCGAGGGCGAGGTGCATGTGGAGGTGCGCAAGATCTATCCCGGCGCCGAATTGCCGACATTCGCCACAGAAAGGCTCGGCCCAGGCGAGTTGCGGATGGATTACAGCTCCACCCGCCCGCTGGTGCCATTCTGTGCCGGGCTGATCGAGGGCTGTGTCGATCATTTCGGCAGGCCCGCCACCATCACCACACGCGATCTTTCCACCCCCGGTCAGGCGCGGGCCGAATTCACCATCCGCCACGACACGCCATGACCGTGCTTCCACCGCCCGATCAGGTGTCACGCCGTCGCTATGACCGGGAACGACGCGCGCGAGAAGAGGCCGAGGCCCTGCTCGAACAGAAAAGCCGCGAGCTTTACGAGGCCAATTGCGCGCTGGAAGGTCAGGCCCGCAATCTGGAAACCGAAGTGCGGTTGCGCACCGCCGATCTGGAACGCGCCCGCCAGCAGGCCGAGGCCGCGAACGCGGCGAAAAGCCTGTTTCTGGCCAACATGAGCCATGAGATCCGCACACCGCTGAACGGGGTTCTGGGCATGGCCGAACTGCTGGAGCCTCTCATCGACCCGCCCGAACAGCGCGCCATGGTGGCCACGATCCGCGAATCCGGTGAAACGCTGCTGCGGGTGCTGAACGACATTCTGGACCTGTCGAAGATCGACGCGGGCCATATGGAACTGGAAACCTCGGCCTTTCGTCCGGCGGATGTGGTGGCGCGGGTCGAGGCGCTCTATTCCCTGCGCGCGCAGGAAAAGGGGCTGTCCTTCGCCATCCTTGCCAGCGCCGATGCCGCGCGGTTGCGACTGGGCGACCCGCATCGTATGGCGCAGATCCTGCATAACCTGCTGGGCAATGCGATCAAGTTTACCGAAACCGGCGAGATCCGGGTGCTGATGACCTGCCCGCCGGGGCGACCCGTCACGCTGGATGTCACTGATACCGGCATCGGTATGACTGCAAACCAGCTTGCCCGCATGTTCGAGGATTTCCAGCAGGCCGATCCGACCATCACCCGCCGCTTCGGGGGCACCGGGCTGGGTATGGCCATCGTCAAAAAACTGGTCGGGATGATGGGGGGCGAGGTGAGCGCGCAGTCGCAACCCGGCTTCGGCACCCGAATCCGCGTGACCCTCCCCCTGCCAGAGGCAGAGGATATGCCGATGGTGCCGCCGGAGCCTGCACCACCAGATCTGCCGCTTGACCTGCTGCCCGGTTTGAAGGTGCTTGCCGCAGATGATAATGCCACCAACCGCAAGATCCTTGCGGCAATGCTGGCCCCCTGCGGGATATCGGTTGAGCTGGTCTGTGACGGCCGTCAGGCTATCGCCCGCGCATCGGAAAAGCGGTTCGATCTGATTCTGCTGGATATTTCGATGCCGGTCGTAGATGGCGTGACCGCCTTGCGAGCGATCCGCGAGGCGGAGCGCGCCTCGGGCTGGCCCGCCGTGCCTGCGCTGGCGATCACCGCCAATGCCATGCGCCATCAGGTCGAGGCTTATGCAGCGCAAGGCTTTGCCGGCCATGTGGCAAAACCCTTTTCACGGCAAAGGCTTCTGGCTGCTCTTTGTCAGATTGCGGCGAGAGATGGCTGACGCTGCACTCACCCACGCCAGTCCGAAAGCGCGCGGCTCAGTTGCCCGCTGGCGCGGCAGCGTCACCCGGCGCAGGCTCAGTCGAGGCGTCGGCCGGGGCGGGCTCCGGTGCTGCCACCAAAATCCCATTCAGCCACTGGCCCGAGCTTTCACGGCCATTGGCATAGCGCAACATTCCTTGCCCCTCGCGCCGCCCTTTGACGAAAGCGCCTTCATAGACGTCGCCATTGGCATAACGCGCGATGCCCTGCCCGGTCATCTCGCCCGCCACCCAGTCGCCCTCATAGCTGAAACCATCGGCCATGGTCATCTTGCCTTTGCCCTGCCGGGCACCATCGACAAAACCGCCAGTATAGGTCGCGCCATCCGCATAGGTCGCAATGCCCTCGCCGGTGCGCTTGCCCGCCACCCAGTCACCTTCGTAGCGATAGCCGTCAGGCCGGGTCAGCACACCCTCGCCCTGCGCCTGCCCATCAGCATAGGCACCTTCATAGACTGCGCCATCGGCATAGGTCGCCCGGCCCTGCCCCGCAATCTCGCCCGCGACCCAGTCGCCCTCATAGCCCGAACCATCCGCATAGGTGATGCGACCGCGTCCTTCGGGCTTGTCGGCCTTGAACGCACCCTCATAGACCGAGCCATCGGCATAGGTCATGCGCCCCGCACCTTCCATCCGGCCCGCGACCCAGTCACCATCATAGCTGTAGCCATCAGCGGTGCGAAACACGCCCTTGCCATCACGCTGATCGCCCCTGAAACCACCTTCGTAGACCGAGCCGTCCTTGTAGGTCATCTTGCCACGACCCTGACGCTCGCCCTCCACGAAGGCGCCTTCGTAAACCGAGCCATTGGGCTGGGTCAGCTTGCCCAGACCATTGATCTGTCCCTTGGCCCAATCGCCCTCATAAGTCAGGCCGTCGGGCATGGTCAGCTTGCCCTTGCCGTCGCGGTTGCCCGCCTTCATACCCCCGTCATAGACGGTGCCGTCCGGGTAGGTCAGCTTGCCCTGCCCATCCTTCATGCCCCTGAGCCAGCCGCCTTCGTAAACCGCCCCTTCGGCCGAGGTCAGCTTGCCCTGCCCCTCATGCACCGCATCAACGAAATCGCCCTCGTAGACCGAGCCATCGGCATAGCGTGCGACACCCTTGCCGGTGATCTTGCCGTCCGACCAGTCGCCTTCATAGGTGCTGTTGTCGGCATAGGTGATCTTGCCCTTGCCAAAGGGCTTGCCCCCGAGAAAATCCCCCTCGTAGACCGAGCCATTGGGATAGCGGGCAGTGCCGCGGCCACGGATCTCACCTTCGACCCATTCGCCGCTGTATTCGAATCCATTGGTCAGCCGGTAGGTGCCCTGCCCGTGCTGCCGCCCGTTGAGGAACTGCCCCTCGTAGACCGAACCGTCATCATATTGCTTGACCAGCACATCGGAGGTGTTCTGCGCCGCGACCGGCAAGGCCAGTGCCATCGCCAGCCCCGCTGCGCCCATGCCCATCCCGAACCGCTTCCGCATCCTCGCCCCCCGGATCCCTGTGCCGCTTCCTCCTTTTCCTTGGCCGTCAGTCTGCTAGAAAGCAAGACAAATCCTCGGGACGCCGCTCCCGCTGCCAGACGGAGAGCCGCCCATGGCCGCAGACCGCTTTCGCCTGACGCTTGCCCAACTGAACCCGGTTGTGGGCGATATCGCGGGCAATGCCGCCAAGGCCCGCAGCGCCTGGGCCGAGGCGAAGGCCGCAGGCGCCGACATGCTGGCGCTGACCGAAATGTTCATCACCGGCTATCAGACTCAGGATCTGATCCTGAAGCGGGTTTTTGCCGATGCGGCAGAGGCGGCGATCCTGGCGCTGGCCGCCGATTGTGCCGAAGGCCCGGCCATCGGCATCGGTGGCCCGGCGCGGGTAGGCGACAGGCTTCACAATGCCTGGTGGGTTTTGCAGGGCGGCAAGGTGGTGGCGAAGGTGTTGAAGCACCATCTGCCAAACAGCGATGTCTTCGACGAAAAGCGCATCTTTTCACCCGCCGATGTCTCCGGTCCCTACCGGATCGGCCCGATCCGCATCGGCACGCCGATCTGCGAGGACGCCTGGCACCCCGATGTGGCCGAAACGCTGGCCGAGACCGGGGCAGAGATCCTGCTGGTGCCCAATGGCTCGCCCTATCACCGGGGCAAGCCGAACCTGCGGCTGAACCTGATGGTGGCGCGCGTGGTCGAGACCGGGCTGCCGCTGGTCTACCTCAATATGGTGGGCGGCCAGGACGATCAGGTTTTCGACGGGTCGAGCATGGTGCTGAATCCCGGCGGTGCGCTCGCGGTGCAGATGCCGCAATTCGACACCTGCCTGACCCATGTGGATTTCACGCGCGGGCCGGAAGGCTGGCGCGCGGAGCCCGGCATGATCGCCGAAATCCCCCGGATCTGGGAGGCGGATTATCGCGCCTGCGTCATGGGTTTGCAGGATTACATGGCGAAAACCGGCTTCCGAAAGGTGTTGTTGGGCCTGTCGGGGGGCATTGACAGCGCCATCGTTGCCACCATCGCCGCCGATGCGCTGGGGCCCGAGAATGTGCGCTGCGTCATGCTGCCCTCGGCCTATACGTCGGAGCATTCGCTGGAAGATGCGGGTGAGGTCGCGCGCAATCTGGGCTGTCGGCTGGATACCGTGCCGATCGGCGGGGCGCAGGCGGCGGTCGGCGAGGCGCTGGCCGACCTGTTTGCAGACACCGAACCGGGCATCACCGAGGAAAACGTGCAAAGCCGGCTGCGCGGGCTGATGCTGATGGCGCTGTCGAACAAGTTTGGCGAGATGCTGCTGACCACCGGCAACAAATCCGAAGTGGCGGTGGGCTACTGCACCATCTATGGCGACATGAACGGCGGCTACAATCCGATCAAGGATATGTACAAGACCCGCGTGTTCGAAACCTGCCGCTGGCGCAATGACAACCATCGGCCCTGGATGAAGGGTCCGGCGGGCGCGGTGATCCCCGAACGGGTCATCATCAAACCACCCAGCGCCGAATTGCGCCCTGACCAGAAGGATCAGGACAGTCTGCCCCCTTATGAGGTGCTGGATGCGATCCTGGAGGGGCTGGTCGATCAGGAACTTTCGGTGGCCGAGATTGTGGCACAGGGTTATGACCACGCCACTGTGAAACGGGTGGAGCATCTGCTGTATATCAGCGAATACAAGCGCTTCCAGTCGGCGCCCGGCGTGCGGCTGACCCCCCGCGCCTTCTGGCTGGACCGCCGCTACCCCATCGCCAACCGCTTCCGCGATCCGGGCTGAACCGGGTTCCGTGCATCAGCGAACATCCGCCCTGCGGCCGCACCGAATGGGCGCAGGGCCGCCTGCGCACTATGTTAGCTGCATAACTGCACCCGACAGGAGGACAGGATGACCGCCGTCAAGCTCGCAATCGTATTTTACTCGACCTATTCGACCAACCTTCAGATGGCCCGCATCGCCGCCGAAGCAGCTGAGGCTGCGGGCGCCGAGGTCCGTCTGCGCCGTGTCGCGGAAACCGCACCGGCCGAAGTGGTGAACGGGCAGGATGCGTGGAAAGCCACGCTGGACAAGATGCAGGACATCCCGGTTGCGACGCCCGACGACATGGAATGGGCCAATGCCTATCTGTTTTCGGCCCCCACCCGCTTTGGCCAGGCGCCGTCGCAGATGCGCGCCTTCATCGACACGCTGGGCGGTCTGTGGTTCAAGGGCGCGCTGGCAGGCAAGCCCGTCACCGCGATGACCTCGGCGCAGAACCCGCATGGCGGGCAGGAGGCGACGATCCTCGGACTTTACACCACCTTCGCGCATTGGGGGTCGATCATCGTGCCGCCGGGCTTTACCGATCAGGCGATCTTCGCGGCGGGCGGCAACCCCTATGGCTACAGCCATACCCAGGGCAAAGAGTTCGATGACAATGCGAAAGCCGCCATCGGCCATCAGGCGCGTCGTCTGGTCGATGTGGCCGCAAAGCTGGGCTGAGCGCCACGAGCTTTCCTGAAAACTCTTGCAATTCCTTGATCAAGAAAATTGGGGGCGGCGCTGCCGCCCCTTTGCGTTACAGCATCTGCTGGTAACTTGCAGGAACGAAGCGAAAGCCCTCGCCCTGTGCCTCGACATAGCCCACAGCCGGAAACGGCATGTGATATCCGATAAAGGGCGTGCGGTCAGCGGCCAGCATTCCCAAAAGCTTGCGCCGGGTCGCCGCGCCCGCCGACTTGTCCATGTCGAACCGCACCTCCCAGTCGGGGCGCTGCATGGAAAAGACGTAGTGGTTCACCGTATCCGCCGTGATGACCAGCGATTTGCCGCCGCTTTCCAGCCGATAGGCCATATGCCCCGGTGAATGGCCGAAGGCCGCGATGGCGCTGATGCCGGGCGCGACGCTGCCGCCGTCATCGAGCATGGTCATCTTGTCGCTCAGCGGTTTGACCTTGGTGTCAAACCCCTCGTTACCCGCGCCGGACCAATGGTTGTGCTCCACCGCGCCGGTGACGTAGCGGGCATTGGTGAAGGTCGGCGCCTCGCCCGCAAGCCCGCCGATGTGATCGCCATGCATATGGGTCAGCACCACGACGTCCACCTGATCGGGCGTGACGCCCGCCGCCGCCAGCGCGGCCGTGATGGCTTCGGGCGCAAGGCCGGTGTCGAACAGCACCAGTTCCGCCCCGGTATTCACCAGCGTCGGGGTGAAGAAGTTCACCGACATGTCGGCGGGCAGGAAATTCGCCTGCGCGAGGGCGGCGAAATCTTCGGGGCTGGCGTTCAGGCCGAAGGTGCCGTTGGGATTTTCCATTGGACGGGTGCTGACAAGCAGCGTCGTCACCTCCATCTCGCCAAGGGGAAAACGATGAAAACCGGGCTGGGCGGCGCCCTGCATCGGTGCGGCGGCGCGGGCCGCGCGTGGCGCCAGCGCCATGGCGGGAACGGCGGCTGCGGCGAAAAGTGCCGCGCGGCGGGTGAGGGTCGGCGTGGTCGCTTCTGCGGTCATGTCACTCTCTCCTGTGTTGCAAGGCCTCAGCCTAACCCGGACCGCAGGATTCACCGCTTCACGGCTGCGTTATTCCCACCATGGATCGACCACGGCGATGTCATCATCCGACCAGCCGAAGTGATGGGCGAATTCATGGATCGTGACATGCGTCACCAACTCGCCCAGCGAAACGTCGCCACGCTCCATCCATTCATCCAGAATGGGGCGGCGGAACAGCCAGATCACATCCGGCCCCGCCGGCTGGTCGCTGACAGATTTCTCGGTCAGGGGAATACCCTCGTAAAGCCCGGTCAGTTCGAACGGATCGGCGATGTTCATGGCATCAAGGATGTCGTCGGGCGGAAAATCCTCGACCCGCAGCAGGACCATGGTCGCGGCCTTGCGAAAGGGTTCGGGCAGGCTCATCACGGCCTCATGGGCCAGTTGTTCGATCAGGGCGAGGTCGGGGGCGATGGTGTTGGCGCTGGCATGGGTCATGGCGTGGCAGCATACCCGCCCCCCCGCCTGCGCGATATGGACAAATGCGTGCCCGCATGCGAAAGGGCGCGGGTTGCAGGAGGCACAAAATGACCACCGTTACCCGCTTCGCGCCCTCGCCCACCGGCTATATCCATGTCGGCAATCTGCGCACCGCGCTGATGAACTATCTGATCGCCCGCAAGACCGGCGGCCAGTTCATCCTCCGGCTGGATGACACCGACCAGGAACGCTCGAAGCAGGAATACGCTGATGCGATCATGGCCGATCTGGAATGGCTGGGCCTGCATTGGGACCGGGTGGAACGTCAGTCGCTGCGGCTGGAGCGTTACCGCGCCGAGGCGGAAACGCTGAAGGCGAAGGGCCGGTTCTATGAATGTTTCGAAAGCCCGACCGAGCTGGACCTGAAGCGCAAGAAGCTGCTGAACATGGGCAAGCCACCGGTCTATGACCGCGCGTCCTACCGGCTGTCGGACGACGAGAAGGCGAAGTTCCGCGCCGAAGGGCGCGATGGTTACTGGCGCTTCCTGCTGGATCAGGAGCGGATCGAATGGACCGACGGTATCCTTGGCCCAATCTCGATCGACGCAGCCAGCGTGTCTGACCCGGTGCTGATCCGTGCCGATGGACAGGTGCTTTATACCTTCGCTTCGTCGGTTGATGACATCGACATGGGCGTGACCCATATCGTGCGCGGCGCCGACCATGTGACCAATACCGCGACGCAGATCCAGATCATGCAGGCCATGGGCGGCACGCCCCCGGCCTTCGCCCACCATTCGCTGCTGACCGGCGCCAAGGGCGAGGAACTGTCGAAGCGCCTTGGCACGCTGTCCCTGCGCGACCTGCGCGCACGGGGGGTGGAGCCGCTGGCGCTGCTGTCGCTGATGGCGCGGCTGGGATCGTCGAAGCCCGTGGTTCTGGCAGGCTCGCTGGACGAGATCGCAGAAGGCTTCGATGTCGAAAGCTTCGGCTCCGCCCCGACCAAATTCGACGCGGAAGACCTGTTCCCGCTGACCCGCGCCCATGTGCAGGCGCTGCCGCTGGATGCGGTGGCGGATCGCATCCGCGCGCTGGGGGTGCCGGAGGACAAGCTGGCGGCCTTCTGGCGCGTGGCCAAGGACAACATCACCGTGCTGGACGATCTGGCCGGCTGGTGGGAACTGTTCCGCGACGGCGCCGAGCCGCTGGTCGAGGACGAGGATCGCGATTTCGTCGCGCAGGCGCTGACCCTGCTGCCCGCCCAGCCCTGGACCGAAACCACCTGGTCGGAATGGACCACGGCGGTGAAAGAGGCGACGGGCCGCAAGGGCAAGGGGCTGTTCATGCCGCTGCGCAAGGCGCTGACCGGGCGGGCCAACGGGCCGGAAATGGCGGATGTGATGCCGCTGTTGCAGAAGGCGCCACGCGCACTTTGAGCCGCGAAAGGGCCGCCCACCGGGCGGCCTTTTTCATTCCGGTGCACCAAATATTGCAAGTCTGCAAGGATAGCCAAAGTCCACCCGCCACCACCCGCGCGAAATGTTCGATAAGTGCAAGCCCTTACAGAACACGCGGAATTGTGCCGTCCACGCAGACTCCGGGCTTTCGCCGGTCGGGTGCTGTCTTTATATGAAGGCGCCCGCGCCGGAAACGGCCTGAGTCGCGGGCTGATCCGTTTTTGCTCATCGAAGGACGCAGTCCAGCATGTCACTCACCGGCCTCTTTTCGTCGGATATGGCGATCGACCTCGGCACCGCGAATACGCTTGTCTATATCCGGGGCAAGGGCATCGTGCTGAACGAACCCTCGGTGGTGGCGTACCATGTGAAGGACGGCAAGAAGCAGGTTCTCGCCGTGGGCGAGGATGCCAAGCTGATGCTGGGCCGGACGCCGGGCAGCATCGAGGCCATCCGCCCGATGCGCGACGGCGTGATTGCCGATTTCGACAGCGCGGAGGAAATGATCAAGCATTTCATCCGCAAGGTTCACAAGCGCACGACCTTCGCCAAACCGAAGATCATCGTCTGCGTGCCGCATGGCGCGACCCCGGTGGAAAAGCGCGCGATCCGCAATTCGGTGCTGCAAGCCGGTGCGCGCCGCGCGGGCCTGATCGCCGAGCCTATCGCGGCGGCGATCGGCGCGGGGATGCCGATCACCGAACCGACCGGCAGCATGGTGGTCGACATCGGCGGCGGCACGACCGAAGTGGCCGTTCTGTCGCTGGGTGACATCGTTTATGCGCGTTCCGTCCGTGTGGGCGGCGACCGGATGGACGAGGCGATCATCAGCTACCTGCGCCGTCATCAGAACCTGCTGATCGGCGAAAGCACGGCGGAGCGCATCAAGACCTCGATCGGCACGGCGCGGATGCCCGATGACGGGCGCGGCGCCTCGATGCAGATCCGCGGCCGCGACCTGCTGAATGGCGTGCCGAAAGAAACCGAGATCAACCAGGCCCAGGTGGCCGAGGCGTTGGCCGAACCCGTGCAGCAGATCTGCGACGCGGTGATGCAGGCGCTGGAAACCACCCCGCCCGATCTGGCGGCCGATATCGTGGATCGCGGCGTGATGCTGACCGGCGGTGGTGCGCTGCTGGGCGATCTGGATCTGGCGCTGCGCGAACAGACCGGCCTGTCGATTTCCGTCGCCAATGAATCGCTCAACTGTGTAGCGCTTGGCACCGGCAAGGCGCTGGAATACGAAAAACAACTGCGGCACGTCATCGACTACGATAGCTGAGCCGCAGGACACAGCGCATCGCAAAGGGGCCGCGCGTGGCAAAGAACCGGACCAACCCGGAAGATTTTGCCCGCCCGATCAGGCGCATCCTGATCGGCGCGCTGGTGGTGCTTTTGCTGGCGTTGTTCCTGCTGTGGCGCATCGACAGCCCGCGCGTGGAACGCTTCCGCACCGCCTTGGTGGATCGCACGGTGCCCAGTTTCGACTGGGTGATGCTGCCGGTGACCAAGGCGGTGCAAATGGTGCAGGGCTTCCAGTCCTACACCAAGCTTTACGAGCAAAATCAGGAACTTCGGCAGGAACTGAAGCAGATGCGCGGCTGGAAAGAAGCGGCGCTGCGGCTGGAACAGCAGAATGCGAAGCTTCTGGACCTCAATCAGGTGCGGCTGGACCCGAAGCTGACGCATATCACCGGCGTGGTGCTGGCCGACAGCGGCAGCCCGTTCCGGCAATCCGTGCTGATCAACGTGGGCGAGCGGGACGGCGTGCGCGACGGCTGGGCCGCGATGGATGGCATCGGGCTGGTCGGGCGCATATCGGGCGTGGGCAGGCGCAGCGCGCGGGTGATCCTGCTGACCGATTCCAGTTCGCGCATTCCGGTGGTGGTGGAGCCGTCGGGACAGAAGGCGCTTCTGTCGGGCGACAACTCCTCTGCCCCGCCGCTCGAATTTGTGGAAAAGGCCGATCTGGTGCGCCCCGGCGACCGGGTGGTGACCTCGGGCGATGGCGGGGTTTTCCCGGCGGGTCTGCTGGTCGGGTCGGTCGCGCAGGGGCCGGACCGGCGGCTGCGCGCCCTGCTGGCCGCCGATTACGAGCGGCTGGATTTCCTGCGCGTGCTGCGCAGCCACGACCTTGAGGCGATCACCGATCCCGGTGGTCTGGTGGCCGAGCCGGTGACGCCCGGCGAGATCGGCCACCCGCCCCCTGCCGAGGGGGAGGACAGCAATGGCTGATCCGCTGCGCCGCGACGTGCTGATGCATCGCGGGATCTTCGTGGCGGTGGCGCTGTTCCTGATCTTCCTGCGCCTGCTGCCCCTCGGGTCCGAGGCGGGCCGCCTGCCCGGCCCCGATCTTCTGCTGTGCCTGATCCTCGCCTGGGTGCAGCGCCGCCCCGATTACATGCCCGCCCTGCTGATCGTGGCGGTCGTGCTGACCGAGGACATGCTGCTGCTGCGGCCGCCGGGGCTGTGGACCGCCCTGGTGCTGGTCGGGTCGGAAATCCTGCGGTCCCGCATCGCACTGACCCGTGAATTGAGTTTTGCGACGGAATGGATTTTCATCGGCCTGCTGATGTTCGGCATGTTTCTGGGCTATCATCTGGTCTTTGCGGTAACCCTGCTGCCGCAGGCGGGCTTTGGTTATGCCATGACGCAGGCGGTGGCGACGGTGCTTGCCTATCCCGTGGTCGTCTGGCTGTCGCATGTCACACTGCGGGTTCATAAGCCGGGGATGGGCGAGGTCGATTCGATGGGACGGCGGCTATGAAACGGACGCAACGCGATACCGAAGATTCCGTGCGGGGCGTGCGTCGGCGCGCCTTCCTGATGGGCGGCGCCATGACCGCCTTCGTCGCCGTTCTGGGCGCGCGGATGCGGTATCTACAGGTCGACCAGGCCGAGGAATTTCGCCTGCTGGCCGAGGAGAACCGGGTCAACATCCGGCTGATCCCGCCCGCGCGCGGTCAGATCTTCGACCGCAACGGCCGCCTGATCGCCGGAAACGAACAGAATTACCGCGTCGTCATCACCCGCGAAGATGCAGGCGATGTGGAAATGGTGCTGAAGCGGCTTGCCTCCATCGTGGCCCTGCCGCCCGCCGACATCGAAAAGACCCTGAAGGAGGTGGAGCGCCGGTCTCCCTTCGTGCCGATCATCGTGGCTGACCGGCTGAGCTGGGAAGATTTCTCGAAAATCGCCATCAACTCGCCCTCGCTGCCCGGCGTCACGCCCGAAGTCGGCCTCAGCCGTGTCTATCCGCTGGATCAGGATTTCGCGCATGTGGTGGGTTATGTCGGCCCGGTGTCCGAGCGGGATCTGGAGCGGATCGAGAACCCGGACCCCGTGCTTCAGCTGCCGAAATTCCAGATCGGCAAGGTCGGGGTGGAACGCTGGACCGAGGCGGAGTTGCGCGGGCGGGCCGGGCAGAAACGGATCGAGGTGAATTCCGTCGGCCGGGTGATGCGCGAACTGGAGCGGCTGGAGGGCGACCCCGGCGATGACCTGCGTCTGACCATTGATGCCGAGGCGCAGAATTTTGCGCAGGCACGGCTGGGCGATGAAAGCGCCGCCATGGTGGCCATCGACGTGCAGACCGGCGATCTTCTGGCCTGTGTCTCGGCGCCGTCCTTCGACCCAAACCTTTTCGTACGCGGGATCAGCCAGAAGGATTATTCGGTCCTGCTGGAAAACGACCATCGCCCGCTGGCCGACAAGACCGTGCAGGGCGCCTATCCGCCCGGATCGACCTTCAAGATGGTCACCGCGCTGGCGGCGCTGGAAGCGGGTGTGATCACACCCCAGACGGGTGTCTACTGCCCCGGCCATTACGAGGTCGGCAGCCGCCGGTTCCACTGCTGGAAACGCTCGGGCCACGGCACCGTTTCACTGCATTCTGCCCTTGCTGAAAGCTGTGACGTCTACTTCTATGACATCGCGCAGAAGGTCGGCATCGACAAGATCGCCGAGATGGGCCGCAAGCTGGGTCTTGGCATACGACACGATCTGCCCATGTCCGCCATCACCGAAGGGGTGATGCCCGACAAGGCCTGGAAGCAGGAACGCTACAAGCAGGACTGGCGCATCGGTGACACGATCAACGCCTCTATCGGTCAGGGCTATGTGCTGACCTCGCCGCTGCAACTTGCGGTGATGACGGCGCGCATCGCCAGCGGCCGGGCCATCCAGCCACGGCTGGTGCGGATGATCGGCACGCAGGAAGTGCCCCTGCCCGAAGCGCCGCCACTCGATCTGAGCAGCCAGCACCTCGCTTCAGTCCGGCGCGGGATGTATGAGGTGATGAACGGCGCCCATGGCACGGCCAAGGGCTCCCGCATTGCGGATGAAACCCTGCTGATGGCGGGCAAGACCGGCACGGCGCAGGTGCGCAACATCTCGACGCAGGAACGTGCCTCGGGCGTGGTGCGCAACGATCAGCTGCCATGGAACCGGCGCGACCATGCGCTGTTCGTCTGCTACGCCCCCTTCGAAAACCCGCGTGTCGCGGTTTCGGTGGTGGTTGAACATGGCGGTGGCGGGTCGGCTGTGGCCGCGCCCATTGCCCGCGATCTGCTGCTTTTCTGCCTGACCGGCGGCATCCCGCCGCTGAGCGCCTATCCCGCCACGCAGCGCGGCACGATCGAATCGCGCTTCAAGGACATGAAGCTGCGCGATTTCGGCGCCGACAGCACCACGCGGTCGCGGGCCTGAGGCGGAGAGACCGGCATGAGCTTTCTGGAATACCGCATCAAGACCGCCCCGACCGGGCTGCGCAAGGTGCTGCATCTGAACTGGCCCGTCATCCTGATGATGACCGCCGTGGCGGCAGTCGGGTTCCTGATGCTCTATTCCGTCTCTGGCGGAAGAATGGAACTGTGGGCCGAGCCGCAGATGAAGCGCTTCGGTCTGGGCATGGCGCTGATGTTCTTCGTCGCCTTCATCCCGGTCTGGTTCTGGCGCAACATGTCGGCGCTGGCCTATCTGGTCTCTGTCGGGCTGCTGCTCGTGGTGGAATTCTTCGGCCATGTGGGCATGGGCGCGCAGCGCTGGATCAACCTCGGACCACTGGTGTTGCAGCCGTCCGAGATGATGAAATTCACCCTCGTGATGGCGCTGGCCGCCTATTACGACTGGCTCGATCCCAAGAAGGTCTCGCGTCCGCTGTGGGTGCTGCTGCCCGTGCTGCTGATCGTGATGCCGACGATCCTGGTGCTGATGCAGCCGAACCTCGGCACCTCGGTCATGCTGCTGGCAGTCGGCGCGGCGGTGATGTTCTGTGCGGGCGTCAGCTGGTGGTATTTCGGCGCGGTTGCGGGGCTGGTGGGCGGCGCGATCTACGGCGTCTTTGCCCTGCGCGGAACCCCATGGCAGTTCCTGCATGATTACCAGTATGCAAGGATCGACACCTTCCTCGACCCGACCGCCGATCCGCTGGGCGCGGGCTATAACATCATTCAGGCCAAGATTGCTCTCGGCTCCGGCGGCTGGGCCGGCAAGGGCTTCATGCAGGGCACGCAATCGCGGCTGAACTTCCTGCCTGAAAAGCATACCGACTTCATCTTTACCACGCTGGCCGAAGAGTTCGGCTTTGTCGGCGCCTTTTCGCTGCTGCTGCTTTACGCTGGTATCATCGGCTTCTGCATCGTCTCGGCCCTGCAAAACCGCGACCGTTTCTCGCAGCTTCTGATCCTTGGCTGCGCGGCGAACCTGTTCTTCTACATCGCGGTGAACCTGTCGATGGTGATGGGCATGGCGCCGGTGGTGGGGGTGCCGCTGCCCTTGCTGTCCTACGGCGGGTCGGCCATGCTGGTGCTGCTGGTGGGCTTCGGGCTGGTGCAAAGCGCCCATGTCCACCGCCCGCGCTGACGGCGGATCAAGGCGAGGAAGGAAAGCGGATGACTGTGACGGTGCTGTTTGCGGCGGGTGAGGCGCTCTGGCCGGAATATGCCCCGCATTTGCGGGTGGCTTTCGCCGGGGCCGGGCTGGATGCGGCACTGGTGACTGAGGCCACGCCCGGAGAGGTCGACTATATCGTCTACGCCCCCGGCAGCGCCTTGCAGGATTTCACCCCCTACACCCGCTGCCGCGCGGTGCTGAATCTCTGGGCCGGGGTCGAACGGATCGTCGGCAACCGGACACTGACGCAGCCCCTGTGCCGCATGGTCGATCCGGGTCTGACCGAGGGCATGGTGGAATATGTCACCGGCCATGTGCTGCGGCACCATCTGGGGATGGACCGCTACATTAAGGGCGCCCCGGGCTGGCAACAGATCGTGCCGCCGCTGGCGCGGGAACGTGTCGTGGCAATGCTGGGCCTGGGCGAGCTGGGCCTCGCCTGTGCCCGCGCGCTGAAAGCCCTGAACTTCGCTGTGGAGGGCTGGAGCCGCTCGGCCAAGACCGGGCTCGACATTCCCGCGCATCACGGCGAGGCGGGGCTGGAGGCGCTGCTCCGCAAGGCCGAAATCGTGGTGACGCTGCTGCCCCGCACGGCTGAGACCGAAAACCTGCTGAATGCCCGGCGTCTGGCCTGGCTGCCGCAAGGGGCGGTGATCGTGAACCCCGGTCGCGGCGCGCTGATCGACGATGACGCGCTGCTGGCCGCGCTGGATAGCGGCGCGCTGGGGCATGCAACACTGGATGTCTTCCGCATCGAGCCGCTGCCCGAGGATCACCCGTTCCGCCGCCACCCCGGCGTTACCGTCACGCCGCATATCGCCGCCGATACCCGCGCCTCTTCCGCCGCGCGGGTGGTCGCGGAAAATATCCGGCGCGGTGAAGCGGGCGAGCCCCTGCTGCATCAGGTGGATCTTACCCGCGGCTATTGAAGATCGCCCTTCAAGCGGCCATATTGGCCGCGCGCGTCATGCGCATGATGGAGAGTTTATGTCAGAGACTGTGCGCAAGGGCTGACCCCTTGGCCTGACAAGGGGAAGCTGATCCGCCGGGCCAAGCCTCGCGCGGATGGTTTGCCTTATCTGACGGACAATCCCATGAATATCTCCAGACCCGAACAACGGGTTCTGCATGTGCTGGCCAAGGGTGGCCGGATCGAACACGACCGCGCCACAGGCAGCAAGATCGACAGCGTGCTCTGCGTGACCCGCGAGGGCATGATCCTTGCCGATTGCACCTTGCAGGTATTCCAGAGCCTGCGCCGCAAGCGGCTGATCGGCTCGGAAAACGGCGCGCCCTACCGGATCACCCGGCTGGGGCGGATCTCGGTCCGCGCGCAGCCTGACAACCAGTAGCGACGCAGGGAACGGGGCGGTAAAAATCTTGCTGAAGATTTTTGCCGCTCACCTCGGGCGGCGGAAGAAGCGGGAACGGTCGTAAAGCCCTTCCAGCCGCTTCAGCCGTGCCTCCGTTGCGTCCCAGCGCAGGGTCTGCACCGAGGCGAGCAGGGTTTCGACCAGAACTGTAATGGACACCATGCTGTCCCATGCGCTTGGCGCCTCGATGTGGGCTGCAAGCGTGTGGCGGGCATGGGCGGCGGCGGGGCTGACCCAGCGGTCGGTGATCAGCACGACCTCGGCCCCCTGCTCGACCGCCAGTTCCACA
Organism: Gemmobacter caeni; assembly: GCF_003054195.1. Taxonomy (GTDB): domain Bacteria; phylum Pseudomonadota; class Alphaproteobacteria; order Rhodobacterales; family Rhodobacteraceae; genus Gemmobacter; species Gemmobacter caeni. Next base: position 82,084 of record NZ_QBKP01000015.1, on the reverse strand, counting down.
AGTTGCAGCACGGTGTTCTCATAGCGGCGAATGTCGAAGACCAGCAGCACATCACCGCGCTTCATGTCCAGCAGCGCGGGCGGCCAGGTATTCGACAGGCCGGAAAGCAGCGTCACATCGGGGCGCACCACCTTCATCAGCGTGACAAAGTAATCGGCAAGCGCATGGGTGATCCGCCCACCCATGGCAAAGATCGCGCGGTCGCCATCGGCCAGCAGGCTGGCCGCCGCATCAAATTCCGCATGGTCAATCTGGCCCAGCGTGGCTTGCAGATTGCCGACCACCGTATCAGCGAAACGGTTGAGGATATGGGTATCCGGCACACCGCCCGCCCAGCGATCATGCTTGGCGATAGGCGACATCAGCATGGCCTCCACCTCGCCGCGCAGCGCGGACTGATAGTCGGGATACCCCTTGTAGCCCAGCTTCTGGCAGAGCCGCACCACCGTAGGCGTGGAGACCTCTGCCGCCTTGGCCAGCGCGGTGATCGAGCCCAGCGCGGCCACAGGGTAGTTCTTCAGCACATGGGTGGCCAGTTGCCGTTCCGCGCGGGTCAGATCGGGCAGCGCCGCGCGCATCCGGTCCTCAATGGTGATCTGTTCGTCCATCGCGGCCCTCCGGCTGCCGGTTCGGGATCATTCTGCACCCGTTTGGAAAAATTTGTAACAGAAATTACGCAGAAGAAAAATTCTTGACAGAACCGGGTCGGCGGTGAACCCTGAAGGCAACAACAGGGATGACTCGCAGCAATGACTGCACAGCCAGACATGCAGACCGGGGCCGTGGCTCCGGCGTTTTTCGCCCCGGTGATCACCGGGCAGACCGAGGCGGGCAGCGACCTGATCCTCGTCTGTGAACATGCCGCAAATGCCTTTCCGGCGCCCTGGGGCGATCTGGGTCTGACGGCAGAACAGCAGCAGGCGCATATCGCCTGGGACCCTGGCGCGCTGGGGCTGATGCAGGCACTGGCGGCGCGGCTTGGCGCAACAAGCGTTGCCGCCACCGTCAGCCGCCTGATCTATGATTGCAACCGCGCGCCTGACATGCCGGGCGCAATGCCCACGAAATCCGAGGTGCACGAGGTTCCGGGCAATGCGGTGATCACGCCGACCCAGCGCGCGGCGCGGGCGGCGGCGATCTATGTGCCGTTTCACGACGCGCTGCACGGGCTGATTGCCGAACGGATCGCGCTGGGGCGCCGCCCCGTCCTTGTCACCATCCATAGCTTCACCCCGGTTTACTTCGGACAGAAGCGCGCGGTGGAATTCGGTGTGATCCATGATGCCGACGACCGGCTGGCCCGCGCCATCCTCGCCGGGGCCGAGGCGACATCGGGTCTGGCCTGCGGGCTGAACGCGCCCTATTCGGCGGCCGATGACGTGACCCATACGCTGCGCCTGCATGCCACGCCCTATGGCCTGGCGAATGCCATGCTGGAAATCCGCAACGACCTGATCGCCTCGCCCGAGGCGGAACAGGCGATGGCCGACCGGCTGGCGCCGGTGATCGCCGCCGCCCTGACCGACCTGAAGAAGGAGGGCTGAGCCTTGCCGCGCTGGATCGTCGCTTTCGTGCACGGGGTCGAGAAGCTGAACCACGGCATCGGCCGCTTCGCCATGTATCTGCTGTTCGCGCTGATGGCTGTTCTGGCATGGTCGGCCATTTCCAAGGCCGCGTTCACACCCTCGATGTGGACGCTGGAAATGGCTCAGTTCATCATGGTCGCCTATTACATCCTGGGTGGCCCCTATTCGATGCAGATGGGCAGCCATGTGCGGATGGATCTTGCCTATTCGCGCTGGAACGACCGCACCCGCGCCGCCTTTGATGCCTTCACCGTGCTGGCGCTGATGTTCTATCTGGCCGTCATGGTCTGGGGGGCCTGGGAAAGCCTGGCCTATTCGCTGACCCTGAAATGGCCTGAAGGCGCGCTTCTGCCGCAGATCGGCCGGCTGGAGCGGTCGCCGACCGCCTGGCGCCCCTATCTCTGGCCAATCAAGATCACCATGTTTCTGGGCTTCATCCTGATGTTCCTGCAATCGCTCGTTTATCTCATCCGCGACATTGCCACCCTGCGCGGGGAGGAGATCTGATGCCGCAGGAGATGATTGCCCTTCTGATGTTCTCGACCATGCTGCTCCTGATGATGACCGGGCAGCGGGTCTTCGGCATCATCGGCTTCGTCGCCGTGGTAGCCTCGCTGGCGCTTTGGGGCACCGGCGGGCAGCAAATGGGCTTTTCGGCCGCCATGAAGCTGATGAAATGGTATCCGATGCTGACGCTGCCGATGTTCGTCTTCATGGGCTATGTCATGAGCGAAACGCGGCTCGCAGAAGACCTGTACCGGATGTTCCACGTCTGGTTCGGGCCGGTGCCCGGCGGGCTTGCCATCGGGACGATCCTGCTGATGGTGCTGATTTCCGCGATGAACGGGCTTTCGGTGGCGGGCATGGCCATCGGCTCGACCATTGCCCTGCCCGAACTGTTGCGGCGCGGCTATGACAAGCGCATGGTGACCGGCGTCATTCAGGCCGGATCGAGCCTTGGCATCCTGATCCCGCCCTCGGTCGTGCTGGTGCTTTACGCGATGATCGCCCGCGCGCCGGTCAGCCAGCTCTGGCTTGCCGGGATCGTGCCGGGGCTGCTGATGGCGGCGCTGTTCATCCTTTACATCGCACTGCGCTGCCGCCTGTCGCCGCGCCTTGGCCCGGCCCTCGATGCCGAGGAACGCGCGGCCATCACCAGCGCCGAGAAGATGCGCCTCCTCGGGGCCGGCCTGCTGCCGCTGTTCATCTTCGCCGCCATGATGGTGCCTTTCGTGAAGGGCTATACCTCGCTGGTGGAAAGCTCGGTCATCGGGGTCGCCACGACCACGCTGGCCGCCGTGATCAAGCGCCGCTTCACCCGTCAGGTGTTCGAGGTCGCCACCCGCAACACGCTGGGCATTTCCTGCATGTTCATGTGGATCATCCTCGCGGCCCTGTCCTTCGGCGCGGTGTTTGACGGGCTGGGGGCGGTGAAGGCCATTGAGGGCCTGTTCGTCGACCGCCTGCACATGGGCCCGTGGACCATCCTGATCCTGATGCAGCTTTCGTTCCTGCTGATGGGGATGTTCCTTGACGATACCGCCATGCTGGTGATCGTGGCGCCGCTTTATGTGCCGCTGGTGGCGCAGCTGGATCTGGGCCTGCCGCCCGATCAGGTGCTGATCTGGTATGGCGTGCTTTACACCATCACCTGTCAGATCGCCTATCTGACGCCCCCCTTCGGCTACAACCTGTTCCTGATGCGGGCCTTCGCCCCGCGCGAGATTACCATGCTGGACATCTACCGTTCGGTGACGCCCTTCGTGGTGATGATGGCCATTGCGCTGGCGCTGGTGATGATCTTTCCGCAGATCGCGCTGTGGCTGCCACAGACGATCTACGGCCAATAACAACCCGGCGAGGGGCGGCCGCACCGCCCCCGCATCCTGACAATCCCAACGGAGGTTCACCATGACGACGAGACGGAAGTTCCTGACCACCGGCGCGCTTGGCGGCGCGGCGGCCCTTGCCGCCCCCTCGGTGGGGCGCGCGCAGGCGCCGATCAAATGGCGCATGCAGACCTATGCCGGTGCTGCCCTGGGCGAGCATGTGGTGAAACCGGCGGTCGACGCGTTCAACGAAATCGCGCAAGGCCAGATGGAGATCGAGCTTTACTATTCAGACCAGCTTGTCCCCACGGCAGAGCTGTTTCAGGCCATGCAGTCGGGCACCATCGACTGTGTGCAGTCGGATGACGACTCCATGGCCTCGCCCACCGAAGTCACCGTGTTCGGTGGCTATTTCCCGATGGCGCTGCGTTACAGCCTCGACGTACCGGCGCTGTTCAACAAATACGGTCTGAAGCAGATCTGGGAAGAGGAATATGCCGCCGTCGGGGTAAAGCATATTTCTGCCGGGTCGTGGGACCCCTGCAACTTCTCGACCAAGAAACCGATCAACAGCCTTGAGGATCTCAAGGGCCTGCGCATCTTCACCTTCCCGACCGCCGGGCGCTTTCTTGCGCAATTCGGCGTCGTCCCGGTGACTCTGCCGTGGGAAGACGTGGAAGTTGCGCTGCAAACCGGCGAGCTGGACGGTCTGGCCTGGTCGGGCATCACCGAAGTTTACACGGTGGGCTGGGCCAATGTGACCGACTACTTCCTGACCAACAATATCTCGGGCGCGTGGATCGGGCATTTCTTCGCCAATATGGACCGCTGGAATGCCGTGCCGCCGCATCTGCAAAAGCTGCTGGAAACCTGTTTCGAGCAGTCGCACTACTATCGCCAGCACTGGTATTGGGCGGGCGAGGCCGATCTGCGGATCAATGGGGGCAAGCTGAAGCTGACCACCATCCCCGATACGGAATGGCAGACCGTTCAGGATGCCGCCGTGAAGTTCTGGGACGAGGTCGCGACCGAAAGCGAAACCAAGGCCAAGGTCGTCGAGATCATCAAGAAATACAACGAGACCATGGTGCAGGCAGGCCCGCCCTATCGCTACTGACACCAGGCCGGGGGCGCCATTGCGCGCCCCCGGCCCGCACTATATATGATCAAATTCCGGTCCCTTGTGACCCGGTGGAGGAGAGAGATGGCCTTGGCCCTGCTGCGCCACTGTTGCTGGCCCAGAAAGCCCGAGTTCGGCGGTGGTGCCTTCCGCACCCGCCTGAACCCCCTCCCCCTTTTCTGAGATACGAGGCCAGACATGCCCGCCAACCTCACCTTCGACGCCCTGAAAGCCGCCGTCGCGGCCGGAGAAATCGACACCGTTGCCACCTGCATCGTGGATATGCAGGGGCGCCTGATGGGCAAGCGTTTCGTCGCGCAACATTTCATCGACGGCGCCCATGACGAGACACATTGCTGCAACTATCTGCTCGCCACGGACATGGAGATGTATACCGTGCCGGGCTATCGCAGCACCTCCTGGGCGGCGGGCTATGGCGATTATGTGATGAAGCCCGATCTGGCCACGCTGCGCCGCCTGCCCTGGGCGCCGGGCACGGCCATGGTGATGTGCGACGTGCTGGACCACCACACCCACAAGCCGGTGCCGCATTCGCCCCGCGCCATCCTGAAACGTCAGGTGGAGCGCGCCAGGGCCATGGGCTTTGACGCCATGATGGCGACCGAACTGGAGTTCTTCCTTTTCGACGAAAGCTTTGCCGATCTGCACGACCGCGGCTTTCCGCTTCCCACACCGAAGGCCCGCCACAATGTCGATTACTCGATCTGGGGCACCTCGGCAGACGAACCGATCATGCGCGACATCCGCAACGGGCTGTGGAATGCGGGCATCCCGATCGAATGTTCCAAGGGCGAGGCCGATGCCGGGCAAGAGGAGGTCAACGCGAAATATTCCGACGCGCTCGATACCTCGGACATGCACGCCATCATCAAACTGGGGGTGAAGCAGATCGCGCTTCAGCATGGCGCCAGCGTCACCTTCATGGCCAAATATGACCACCGCAAGGCGGGTTCAAGCAGCCATGTCCACCAGTCGCTGTGGCAAGACGGCAAGCCCGCCTTCCGCGACGAGGCCGATGCGCATGGCATGAGCGCGCTGATGAAGCAGTATATGGCCGGGCAACTGGCCCATGCGGCGGAGCTGACCTATTTCCTCGCCCCCTATGTCAACAGCTACAAACGCTTTGTCGTCGGCATGTTCGCCCCGACCAAGGCGGTCTGGAGCCGCGACAACCGCACCGCCGGATTCCGCGTCTGCGGCGAGAATACAAAGGCCGTGCGGGTGGAATGTCGCATCGGCGGCGCCGATCTGAACCCCTATCTTGCCTGTGCCGCCCTGCTGGCGGCGGGCCTTGCGGGGATCGAGGGCAAGATGGAACTGGAACCCGAAATGACGGGCGACATGTATGCCGCCGACAATGTGCGCGAGATCCCGAACACGCTGGGCGCGGCTGCGGCGGCGCTGCGTGGGTCGGCCATGCTGCGCGCGGCCTTTGGCGACGAGGTGGTCGACCACTATGTCCACGCCGCCGAATGGGAATTGCACGAACAGAACCGCGTGGTGACCGACTGGGAACGCCAGCGCGGCTTTGACCGGGCGTAAGAGACAACCGGCGCCTGCGGGCGCGCTTGAAGGACGACGAGGATGAAACCGATTCAACTGATCTCGCCCGTGGACGGCTCGGTCTGGCTGGAACGCCAGCCACTGTCGCGGGACGATGCCTTTGCCGCCACCGCGCGGGCGAAGGCCGCGCAAAAGGCCTGGGCCGCGCGCCCGCTGGAGGATCGCATCGCGCTGGTCAAGGCCGGTGTCGACAAGCTGATGGAAAAGAAAGACGTTCTGGTCGAGGAACTGGCCTGGCAAATGGGCCGCCCGACCCGGTTCGGTGGCGAATGGGGCGGCGTGATCGACCGCACCAACTACATGGCCGAGATTGCGGCCAAGACCCTTGCGCCCGTGGTGGTCGAGGACAGTGAGCGCTTCACCCGCTACCTCGCGCGCGAGGCAGTGGGCGTGGTCTTCATCATCGCGCCGTGGAACTACCCCTACCTCACCACCATCAACACGCTGGCCCCGGCGCTGATCGCCGGCAACAGTGTGGTGCTGAAACATGCCAGCCAGACCCTGAAGGTCGGCGAGCGTCTGGCCGAGGCCTTCCATGCCGCAGGCGTACCGGAAGATGTGTTCCAGAATGTCGTGCTGGACCACGCCACCACCGAGGCGCTGATCGGCGCGCGGGCGTTCAACTTCATCAACTTCACCGGCTCGGTCGGTGGGGGTGCTGCCATCGAGAAGGCAGCGGCGGGCACCTTTACCGCGACGGGGCTGGAACTGGGCGGCAAAGACCCCGGCTATGTCCGCGCCGACGCCGATCTGGATGCGGCAGTGGACAGCCTGATGGACGGCGCAATGTATAACGCCGGGCAATGCTGCTGCGGGATCGAGCGCATCTATGTCCACGAAAGCCTTTACGATGCCTTCGTGGAAAAGGCGGTGAAATGGGTCGACGGGCTGAAGCTTGGCAATCCGTTCGATGCCGCCAGCACGCTCGGGCCGATGGCGAACAAGCGCTTCGCCGCCACGGTGCGCGCGCAGGTGGCCGAGGCCATCGCAGCAGGGGCCAAGCCCCTGATCGACCCGGCCGCCTTCCCCGCCGATGACGGCGGCGCCTATCTCGCGCCGCAGATCCTCGTGAACGTCGATCATTCCATGCGGGTAATGATGGAGGAAAGCTTCGGCCCGGTTGTCGGCATCATGCCGGTGAAGGACGATGCCGAGGCCATCAAATTGATGAACGATTCCCCTTATGGCCTGACCGCCTCGATCTGGACCGCAGATGCGGAAGCCGCCGCCGAGATCGGCGCGCAGATCGAAACCGGCACCATCTTCATGAACCGCTGCGATTTCCTTGATCCGGCCCTGTGCTGGACCGGCTGCAAGGATACCGGGCGCGGTGGCTCGCTGTCTTTCCTTGGCTTCTATTCGGTCACGCGGCCGAAATCCTACCATCTGAAAAAGGTGACGAAATGACCCATAACGTTCCGAACCGGAACTGGTCTTACCCGACGGCCATGAAATTCGGCGTGGGCCGGATTTCAGAACTGGCCGATCATTGCAAGGCAGCGGGCATCACCCGGCCCCTGCTGGTGACCGACCGCGCGCTGGCCAGCCTGCCGATCACCGCCGAGGCGCTTGGCATTCTCAAGGCCGCCGGTCTGGGCGAGGCGCTGTTTTCGGACGTGGACCCGAACCCGAACGAAATCAACATGGCCGCCGGGATCAAGACCTATCTCGCAGGCAACCATGACGGCGTGATCTGCTTTGGCGGCGGCTCGGCGCTGGATCTGGGCAAGATGATCGCCCTGATGGCGCATCAGGACGCGGGTCTGAGCGTCTGGGATCTGGAAGACATCGACGACTGGTATACCCGCGCCGATGCCGACAAGATCGCCCCGATCATCGCGGTGCCCACCACCGCCGGCACCGGGTCCGAGGTCGGGCGCGCGGGCGTGCTGACCAATTCGCAGACCCACAAGAAGAAGATCATCTTCCATCCGAAGCTGATGCCGGCGGTCACGATCTGCGACCCGGCGCTGACCGTGGGGATGCCGAAGTTCATCACCGCAGGCACAGGCATGGATGCGCTGGCGCATTGCCTTGAGGCCTATTGCAGCCCGTTCTACCACCCGATGTCGCAGGGCATCGCGCTGGAAGGCATGCGGCTGGTGTTCGAAAACCTTGTGGAAGTCTATAAAAATCCCGGCAACCTGGACGCCCGTGCCCATATGATGAGCGCGGCCGCCATGGGCGCGGTGGCCTTCCAGAAAGGGCTTGGCGCCATCCACTCGCTGTCGCATCCGGTGGGCGCGGTCTACAACACCCATCACGGCACCACGAATGCTGTCGTCATGCCGATGGTGCTGGATTTCAACCGGGCTGCCATCGAGGACCGGATCGGGAAAGCCGCCGCCTATCTGGGCATCGCGGGCGGGTTCGATGGCTTCCGCGCCGCCGTGATGGACCTGCGCACCAAGCTCAACATCCCGGCCAACCTGACCGCGATGGGCGTCGAGGCCGCGCGACTGGACGAGCTGACCGAAATGGCGCTGGAAGACCCGTCCTGCGGCGGCAATCCGATTGAGATGACGCGCGAGAATACCCGTGCGCTTTACGCCGCCTGCATGTAAGGGAAGCGCCGGGTGACGCCTACGTCACCCGGCCATTCCGGGGCGAAGATGACCGAACATCACACGACCGACATCGCCGTCCTGGGTGCGGGCTCCATCGGCATGGCCGTGGCGCTGCAACTGGTGCAGGAGGGGCGCGAGGTCGTCATCGTCGATCCCGGTGCGCCGGGAATGGGCGCGTCTTACGGCAATGCGGGCACCATCGCCGATTACGCCGTGCAGCCAGTCGGCACGCCCGATGTGCTGAAAAACCTCCCCGCCCTGCTGTTTGACCGCAATTCGCCACTGGCGATCCGCCATGCCGCACTGCCGGCTCTGGCACCGTGGCTTTTGCGTTTTGCCCGGCAGAGCCTGCCCGGCGCAGCCGCGCGCAATGCGCAGGCAATTGCGGCGCTGGTGGGGTCCGCCAATGCGCGCTGGCGCGATTTCGCGGCCGAGATCGGCGGCAGCGCGCTGTTGCAGCATCGTGGTTGCCTTTACCTTTACGAAACTGCCGCCGCTTTCCGCGCTGCCGGGCGCGACATGACCGCCCGCCGCACGCTGGGGATCGAGGTGGAACTGCTGCGCCCCGAGGCGTTCAGCGCCATGGAGCCGGGTCTGCCGGTGGTAGAGGGGGGCGCGGCCTATTTCCCGCAGGCCACCTTCCTGTCGGACCCCGGCGAAATGATGCGGCGGCTGGCGGCACGGCTGACCGCGCTGGGAGTGCCGCATCTGCACCACCGGGCCGAAAACCTTTCACGGCAGTTCGACGGGATTCTGGTGCAGGGACCGGGCCTGCGGCTGCATGCGCGACAGGTGGTCATCGCCGCCGGAGCCCATAGCCGCGCACTGGCCGCGCAGGCCGGCGACCGGGTGCCGCTGGATACTGAACGTGGCTATCATGTGGAATGGGACATGGAGCGCCCGCGCCTGACCCGCCCCAGCTGCCCCACCACGCGGGGCTTCTACCTGTGTCCGATGTCGGGGCGGTTGCGGGTGGCGGGCACGGTGGAACTGGGAGGGCTGACCGCACCACCTTCGCCCCATCGCATCGCCCGGCTGGTGGAGGGCGCTCGCGCGATTTTCCCCGATCTGGGCACGCCCAGCCGGGACTGGATGGGTTTCCGCCCTTCGATGCCGGACAGCCTGCCGGTGATTTCGCCCTCGCGCGCAGGCAATGACGTGATCCATGCCTATGGTCATGGCCATATCGGCTTGACTTTGGCCCCGATCACGGCGCGGATCGTGGCGGATATTGCAGCGGGGCGGCAGACGGATCTGGACATGGCGCCCTATGCGGTGACGCGGTTCTGAGACGGAGGCCCCGGGGCGCTGCCCCGGACCCCGGAGTATTTGTGACAAGAAGCAGGGGCAAGGCATGGCGGGCAAGATTTTCATCACCGGATCGGCCGGATTCATCGGCTATCACCTGAGTCAGAGGTTGCTCGACGCGGGCTGGCAGGTGTTGGGCCTCGACGGGATGAGCGATTATTATGATGTGGCGCTGAAAGAGCGCCGCCACGCGATGTTGCGGCAGAATAAGGGCTTTCGGGCGGTCGAAGGGCTGCTGGAGGCTCCTGGGCTGGTGCGCGGCCTGGTTGAGGAGTTCCGCCCCGATGTGATCGTGCATCTCGCGGCGCAGGCCGGGGTGCGTTATTCCATCGAGGCACCGCGATCCTATGTTGATGCCAATCTCATCGGAACTTTCGAGGTTCTGGAGGCCGCGCGGGCTTTCCCGCCGCAGCATCTGCTGCTGGCCTCGACCTCTTCGGTTTTCGGCGCGAATACCGAGATGCCCTATGCCGAAACGCATAAGGCCGACCATCAGATGAGCTTCTATGCCGCGACCAAGAAGGCGACCGAGGCAATGGCGCACAGCTATGCCCATCTTTACGGGCTGCCGACCACGATGTTCCGCTTCTTCACGGTTTACGGGCCCTGGGGGCGGCCCGATATGGCGCTGTTCAAGTTTGTGAAGGCGATCCTCGCGGGCGAGGCCATTGACGTTTATAACCATGGCGATATGCGGCGCGATTTCACCTATATCGACGATCTGGTGATCGGGATCGAGCGGCTGATCGCGGCAGTGCCGGGAACTGAGGCCGCGGGCGCGTTCGACAGCCTGTCGCCGGTGGCTCCGTGGCGCGTAGTGAATATCGGCAACGGCGCGCCGGTACAGTTGATGGAGTTCGTGGCAGCCATCGAGGCCGCGACGGGAGCCGAAGCGCGGAAGAACCTGATGCCGATGCAGCCCGGCGACGTCCCTGCAACCTGGGCCGATGCGACGCTGATCGAGGCGCTGACCGGGCCCTTGCCACGGACCGACATCCGCGAGGGGGTGCGGCGCTTCGTCGACTGGTATCGCGATTACTACCGCATCTGAGCGGTAACCAGCTGCAGCAGGTGATCGCGTGCGGCAGTCAGATGCGCTGCAAGCAAGGCCGCGGCGCTGGCGGCCTGCCCGGCCTGCCATGCGTTGAATATCTGGTGATGGTCGTCCAGCCAGCGCGAGGTATTTTCTGCAAGTACTTGATATTGTGCCAGATGAAGCGCTGCGGTGTCACGCAGTTCGTGGACCAGCGCGATCTGGCGCGGGCGTTCCGCGGGCGCATAAAGCGACATGTGGAAGGCGCGATCCCCCGCCTCCCACCCCGGGCGCCCGGCTTCAAGGTCTGACCGGGCCAGCACATGCGCAGCCTCATCGCGCTGCGCCTCTGTGGTGCGGCGCGCCGCGCGGTGGATCAGATCACATTCCAGCAGGATGCGCAGATCATAAACCTCGGCCAGTTCCTGCGGCCCGAGGCGGATCACCCGCGCCCCCTTGCCCGGCACCACAGTCACCAGACGCTCCGCCGCCAGCGCCTGCAAGGCATCGCGCACCGGAATGCGGCTGACGCCAAAGCGGGCGGCCAGTTCGGTCTGCATCAGCAGGCTGCCGGGTGGGATCGTTCCGGCGAGAATATCGCGGCGCAGGGTTTCGATCAGGGTCATGGCTGTTCTTTCGTTGTGTATACATGTATACACGATTCGACCAGGGAGGGAAGCGACCATGACGCATGACTACACCAGCCATATCCGCTGGACCGGCAATCGCGGTGCCGGGACGGCCACCTATCGCGGCTATGACCGGACCTGGGATATCGCGGTGCCAGGCAAGCCGGTGGTGCATTGTTCCAACGATCCGCTTCTGGGCGGTGACCGGCGCAAAATGAACCCGGAGGATCTGCTTCTGTCCGCACTGAGCGCGTGCCATATGCTGTGGTATCTGCATTATGCGGCAGAAGCCGGGGTTATTGTGACCGGCTACGAGGATGATCCGGTCGGCCAGGGCGAGGTCGGGCCGGGCGGCGCCGGCCGGTTTATCGCCGCAACGCTGCGCCCCCGCATCCGCGTTGCGGCGGGCACCGATCTGGCCCGCGCCGAAGCCCTGCATCATCGTATCCCGGAGGTGTGTTTCATCGCGCGATCAGTGAATTTCCCGGTCCATCATGCACCGGAATTCCTGGTGGAACCCTGATCCTTCTGCGACATTTTACGTCGCAGACAAGGAAGGCCGGCGTCAGGCGAACCGTTAGTCTTGCCTGAAACGGCAGGGTGACGGCGCCATGGACGACAGCGATTTCATTATCGTAGGGGCAGGCTCGGCGGGCTGTGCGCTGGCTTACCGCTTGACAGAATCCGGCAAGTACCGTGTCACACTGATCGAAGCGGGTGGAACAGATCAGCGTTTTTATGTCCAGCTTCCATTGGGTTATGGCAAGCTCTTCTATGATCCAGCCGTGAACTGGCTTTACAAGACCGAACCTGACCCAGGTTTGGCGGGCCAGCGCGATCACTGGCCGCGGGGGCGGCTGCTGGGGGGGTCATCCTCGATCAATGCGATGGTCTGGATCCGGGGGCATCACGCCGATTACGAGGAATGGGGGGAAGCAGCACCAGGTTGGGGCTGGTCCGATGCCCTGCCCGCCTATCGCGCCATCGAGGATAACGAGGCCGGGGCGGATGTGTTTCGTGGCCGGGGCGGGCCCTTGTTCATCTCCGCCAACCGGAAGGGCCTGCACCCGCTGGTCCATAATTATCTGGAAGCCTGCGCCGAGGCGGGGCTGCCCACCACCCCCGATTTCAATGGCCTGTCACAGGAAGGTGCCGGCGTCTATCAGATGACGATCAAGGGCGCGCGGCGCAATTCGGCGGCGCGGGCCTTCCTGCGCCCGGCCATGAAGCGGCCGAACCTGCGGGTCATCTCAAAGGCGCAGGTGACACGGGTGCTGTTCGAGGACCGTCGCGCGGTAGGGGTGGAATACCGGCAGGGCAATGCGACCCGCAGCCTGCGGACGAAAGGCGAGGTCGTCCTGTCAGGTGGCGCGGTGAACTCGCCGCAGCTTCTGCAACTGTCGGGCATCGGGCCGGGCGCATTGTTGCAGGGGCTGGGCATCCCGGTCCTGCATGACAACCCGAATGTCGGCGCGCATCTGAGCGACCATCAGGGCATCAACTACACCTTCCGCATGAAGGTGCCGACCTATAATGACGAGCTGCGCCCATGGTGGGGCAAGCTGCGGGCAGGAATGCAGTATTTCCTTGGGCGCGGCGGGCCACTGGCGAAATCCATCAACCATGCGGGCGGTTTCTTTCGCACCAGCGCCGCCGAGCCGCGCCCGAACATGCAGCTTTACATGCAGGCGTTTTCCACGCTGCTGCCAAGGGACGGTGAGCGCCCGATCCTGACTCCCGATCCCTTCCCCGGCCTGTCACTGGGCCTGTCGAACTGCCGTCCGACCTCGCGCGGGCATATCCGGCTGAAATCGCCCGATCCGCTTGCCCATCCTGAAATCGTCGCCAATGCCTTCAGCACCGATCACGATGTGGCGGAGATGCTGCTGGCTGTGAAATACCTGCGGCATCTGGCGGCACAGCCCGCCATGGCGGCGGTGATCGCCGAGGAACTGCGCCCCGGGCCGGAGGTCCGCGCCGATGCGGCACTGATCGAAGATTTCCGCAAACGTTCGGGCACGGTCTATCACCCCTCCTGCACCTGTCGGATGGGCAGCGATGCGGCGACCAGCGTTCTGGACCCGCTGCTTCGGGTGCGGGGGGTCGAGGCGCTGCGGGTCATCGACGCCTCCAGCTTCCCCAATCTGATCGCAGGCAATACCAACGCGCCCGCCATCCTCATGGGCTGGCTGGGCGCGCAAAAGGTCATGTCGAGCGTTTGAAGGTTGCCCAGGTCGGGCGCGGCATTTCAAACGTGTCCTGACTGCGGATATAAGTCGCGCCGAAGCCACGGCCGACGAGGTTCAGGCCGGGCGTGTCGACATGGCCGCGCGCGGCGTCCTTTACAAAGGCATCGGCGATATGGATGGCGAGCACCCGACCCACCACAAGCGCCTGATGCGGGCCGGTCACCACGGTTGAATGGTTGACGCATTCAAAGCTGACCGGGCTTTCGGCAATGCGCGGCGGCTTCACATGGGCGGACAGCGCCGGGGTGAGGCCCGCGAGTTCAAGCTCGTCCACCCCCGGCGGCGCATCGACGGCGGTCACATTCATCTGCGGCGCCAGCGCCTCGGGCACGAGGTTCACCACAAACTCCCCGGTGTCGAGGATATTGCGCGCACTGTCCTTGAAGCCACGCTGCGCGTCGCCAAGGATACCCAGCGCCACCACCGGCGGCTCGGTCCCCATGACGTTGAAAAAGCTGTAGGGCGCGGCGTTGATCCGGCCTTCGCGGTCCAATGTCGTAACCCAGCCGATCGGCCGGGGCACCACCGTCGCCGCCATCAGCTTATAGGCAACGGCGGTGTCGATCTTGTCGAGGTCAAAGCGCATTCATTCCACCTTTGTCACGGCGCGTTTCGGGCGGGTATCCACCTCCAGCCGGAACACATCGGGACGGGCGTAATGGCCGGTGACGTCGAAGTCAAACTTGGCGCGCATCACTTCGGCGGTGTCGAGATCGGCGTAAAGGATGGTCTCGCCGTTGAAATCCGGCCCGGCCAGCACCTGCCCCAGCGGCCCGACAATGGCCGATCCGCCGCGCATCATCACCGTATCGGGGTCGTCACCCAGCGCGCTTTCATGGTCCGGCCCGAAGGCGGCTCGGGTGATGTGCTGGCAGGCGGTCAGCACAAAGCAGCGGCCTTCCATCGCGATGTGGCGCATGGTCGGCAACCAGGTGTCGCGGTCGTCGGCGGTGGGGGCGCAGTAAAGCGTGACGCCCTGGTCATACATATGCATCCGCAGGGCGGGCATATAGTTTTCCCAGCAGATCACCGCGCCGATGGTGCCGAAATCGGTCTTGAAAGCAGGCATGGTGGAGCCGTCGCCGAAGCCCCAGACCAGCCGCTCGGCGGCGGTGGGCATCAGCTTGCGATGCTTGCCGACCACGCCTTTCGCGCCGTCCAGATAGACGGCGGTGCAGTAAAGCGTGGCGCCATCGCGTTCGATCACGCCGACCACGACGAAGGCGCCGGTCTCGGCGCAGGCTTCGGCCAGCAGCGCCAGTTCCGGCCCGTCAATGTCGATGGCCGCCGCATGGTAGCGTGCGAAGGCCGCGCGCCCCTCGGGTTTGCGCATCCCGATGGGCGCGCCGAAGCTGGCACCCTTGGGGTAGCCGCCCAGATAGGCTTCGGGAAAGACGATCAGGCGAGCCCCCTGCCCCGCGGCCTCACGGACAGCGGCAGCGGCCTTTTCCGCGGCGTTCAGCGCCGACAGCGGATCGGAGGCAAGTTGTGCGACGGCGACTTTCAGGGTCATGTGGTGCTTCCCGTTAAAACGGCCAGGGGGCTGTCCGCCCCCGAGACCCCCCGAGGATATTTTTGAACAGATGAGAAGGGCAAGGATCAGAGGTGGATTGCGTCGATCACCGGGTGGCGCAGGGTGCCGATGCCTTCCACCGTGGCCACGATGGTATCACCGGGCTTCATCCATTCCTGTGGCGTGCGACCTGCGCCCACACCTTCCGGCGTGCCGGTCGCGATGATGTCACCCGGCTCCAGCGTGATGCCCGCACTGATGTCGGCGATCAGCTCATCGACCTTGAACAGCATGTGCCGGGTGTTGGAGCGCTGCTTTTCAACCCCGTTCACCGTCAGCCAGAGGTCCAATGTCTGCGGATCGGGGATTTCGTCGGCGGTGACGATGCAGGGGCCGAAGGGGGCGAAGCTGTCCATGCCTTTTGAGACGATCCATTGCCCGGCGCGACGGTTGTCGCGGGCGGAAACGTCGATCATCACCGAATAGCCAAAGACATGCGACAGGGCATCGGCGCGCGCCACACGGGTGGCGCGGGTGCCGATGATGCAGGCAAGCTCCACCTCCCAGTCAAGCTGCTGGGTCAGCTTGCCATTGTGGCGGATCGGCTCGCCCGGCGCGATGACCGTGGTCGGCGGTTTCGAGAAGATCACCGGCTGTTTCGGCAGATCCTTCGACGTGTCCAGCGACTTGGCGCTTTCGGCGACATGTTCGACATAGTTGAGGCCGATGCCGAAGATGTTCTTCTTCGGCCGCGGGATCGGCGCCAGCAGGGTCACATTCGCCAGCGGCAGCTTCGCCTGCCACGGCGCGGCGGGGAGTGCCGCGCGCAGGGCCTCGGTGGCGGCGGGGCCGGCCTCGATCAGGCCCAGCATGCTGTCGGGCAGGCCAAGCCGGCCCGCATCCACCACGAAGCCGTCGTCGATCACGCCCAGCCGGGCTGCCGCCTCGACCGAGGCGCGGTAGGTCACAAGTTTCATTCTTTCCTCACAGTATCGGCTGATGGCCGCCGTTTTCGCCGAAGGCCTGTTCGCGGTAGAGACCGAGCGCCCGCATCACCGGAATGTCGGACAGGCAGAACAGGCAGGCATCGTCAGAGGCCGAGGCATTGACATGCTCGTGCCAGGCCCAGGAGGGCACGCAGAAGATGTCGCGCTCCTGCCAGTCGAAGCGTTTGCCGTTGATGATGGAATGCCCGCGCCCCTTGGCGACGTGGTAAAGATAGCTGCCGGTATGGCGATGCGCCTTCGTGTGTTCGCCGGGACGCAGCATCTGCATGCTGGCGCCCATGGTCTGCATCACCGGGCCATTGGTGACCGGGTTCACATATTCCATCATCACCCCGTCAAAGGGCGAGCCATCGGTGCATTGCGCGCGTTTCAGAAGCGCCTCGTAGGTCGGCGCCCATTCGTATTTGAACATGGGGCTGTAGCTTTTGGTCCAGCTCTCGCCATAGGGCGTGAGGCCCGGATTTCCCCAGGTTTTCGTCATGTCGTCAACAGCATAGCCCACGGCCTGCGAAAGATCGGGGTGGACCTCGTAGAAATTCGCCTCCATCGCATTGACGAAGGGAATATCCAGCCCGTCCTGCCAGATGCAGGGGCTGCCCTCGGCCGCGACGCCATGTTCGTGCCAGGTTCCATTGGGCGTCAGCACGAAGTCATTGGCGCCCAGCGTCATCTTGTGGCCATCGACCACCGTGTAGGCCCCTGCCCCTTCCATGATGAAGCGGATCGCGCTGGCGGAATGGCGATGCGCGCTGGCCTGTTCACCCGGATGCATGACCTGAAGCCCGGCGTAAAGCCAGCCGACCGCCGCAGCCACATCTTCGCGCCCCGGATTGCGCAGATAGATCACCCGGCGCCCCGCCTTTTCCGGCGTCACCAGATCGACCGAGCGCAGAACCTTGTCCCGCAGATCATTGTAGCGCCAGACCACCGGAACCGACTGGCTTTTCGGCTCCCACGGTTCGATCTTGTTGGCCACCGTCCAAAGCGCGCCCGCGCTGAAACGGTTCAGATCGTCGTAATAGGCCAGCAGTTCCGGCGTGTCTTCGACATTGGCGCGACCGGCCACGTCTTCGCGGTGGTTCTCGTGCTTCATCGCGGAGCCCCTCCTTCAAGGCTGCCGACAGACTGCGGCATGAAATTTGCGATGTAAACATAAATTTTCGAAAATTTTGTTGTGGCGGAGACTGCCGCAGCGTAGCAATGTCAGACAGGAGGATGCCATGACACTCGCCGATACCGCCTATGACAGCCTGCGCCGCGACATCATGCGCGGCCATCTGCCGCCGGGTCAGCCCCTGCGGCTGGAGGCGCTGCGCGCGCGCTATGACATGGGGTTCTCGCCCCTGCGCGAGGCGCTGAACAGGTTGCAGTCCGAACGGCTGGTGGTGTCGGCCTCGATGAAGGGCTTCATCGTGGCGCCACTATCGCTGCCCGAGATGTGGGAGGCCATCGAGGCGCGGGTTCTGGTGGAAACCGAGGCGCTGCGCCTGTCGATCCTGCGCGGGGATGACGCCTGGGAGGCGGGCGTTGTTGCCGCACTGCATGCGCTGGGTCTGGCGGCGGCACGGGGCGAACCCGAAACGCTGGAGGCCCGCCATGCCGAGTTTCACCTGTCGCTGATTGTGGCCTGCGGATCAGGCTGGTTACTGGATTTCGCGCGCAAGCTTTCGGCCGCGACAGAACGATACCGGGCGCCTGTTCTGGCAGGCGATACCGCGCCCCGCGACGTGCAGGGCGAACATGCGGCACTGGCCGAGGCGGCGCTGGCCCGGCGGGCGGAAGAGGCCCCGGCCCTGCTGGCCGCGCATTACCGCCGCACGGGAGAGCGGATCGCCGCGCGCATGGCCGCCTGAGCCTTAGGCGGTCCGCGCGTCCGGTCAGTCGATGATTTCGCCGGGGTCCACACCCCAGAGCGCGGCCTTGATCACCCAGCCCTTTTCGCCTTCGGCACTGATCCTGCACCAGTCGGGCGCGCATTGCTGGACCCGCGCCACGACGCCCCGTTCGGCCCGCGCCACCACTTCGGCCTGCGGATCGGGCGCTGCGCGGAAATCGGCCAGCTCCGCCACGATCACCACGGACCGCACCCCGGACAGCAGGGAGTAATGCACCCAGCCACCAAAGCCTTCCTGATCCTCGACGCGACGCCAGTTCTCGTATTCTGCGGTGACTTTCAGCGGCATGCCCGCCCGCTTGAAAACCCAGTCGATCCGATGGCTGAGCCCCGGCCCGCGCCGGGCATTGCCCTCGCCGGTCTTGAGCGTGACATAGCGCGGCAACGGCAGGTTGGTGACCTGCCCCCGGCCCGGCAGTGCGACCTGCGGCACCGTGGCATCGGCAGGCACCGCATCGGGCTGTGGCTCGGGCGGCGCCGGTTCCGCAACAGTGTCGCTGCCTTCAACCGGCTCAAGTCCACCCTCGGTCGAACTTTGCGCCCAGGCCGCCTGCCCCAGCACCATCCATCCCGTTACCAATACTGCCGCTGCCAGCCGCATGCCGCCACCTGATCGCATATCCATATCGTCCAGTTCCGCCCGCCATTCGTGCCACCGGGACCGGACGGGCCGCCCCCGGCAGAATAATCTGCCCATGTTTCGCGCATATCGACGCAACATTGTTACTCGGGGCTTGTAGCCCGCCCCGTAAGTCGGCACTTTGCCAGCAAGAAGACCGATTTGGAAGTGCCGGTCTCGAAAGTCGAGGGAGGATCCATGCCCGCCAAACGCCTGAGCGTCATCGTGACGCGACGACTGCCCGAGGTCGTCGAAACCCGGATGAAGGAACTGTTCGACGTCGAATTGCGCGACCCGGACATTCGGATGTCGCGCGATGAACTGGCCGATGCGATGAAACGCTGCGATGTGCTGGTGCCCTGCGTGACCGACCAGATCGACGCGGGCCTGCTGGGACAGGCGGGCGAGCGGCTGAAACTGATCGCGAACTACGGCGCCGGGGTCGATCACATTGACGTGGCCACCGCCCGCTCGCGCGGGATTCTGGTGTCGAACACCCCCGGCGTCGGGGCTGAAGATACCGCCGACATGGTGATGGGGCTGATTCTGGGCGTGGTGCGCCGCATTCCCGAAGGCATGGCCGAAATGCAGGCCGGACGCTGGAGCGGCTGGTCACCGATGGCGCATCTGGGGGGCCGGATCGGCGGGCGTCGCCTTGGCATCCTCGGGATGGGGCGAATCGGACAGGCCGTGGCGCGGCGGGCCCGTGTCTTCGGCATGCAGATCCACTATCACAACCGCCGCAAGGTCCACCCTTCGGTCGAGCAGGAACTGGAAGCGACCTATTGGGAAAGCCTCGACCAGATGATCGCCCGCATGGACATCATCTCGGTCAACTGCCCGCATACGCCCTCGACCTTCCATCTGCTGAACGCGCGGCGGCTGAAACTGCTGAAACCCACGGCGGTGGTGGTGAATACCTCGCGCGGCGAGGTGATCGACGAAAATGCCCTGACGCGCGGGTTGCGGGCGGGCGAGATCGCCGGTGCCGGGCTTGACGTGTTCGAGCATGGCCACGAGGTGAACCCGCGCCTGCGCGAGATGAACAATGTGGTGCTGCTGCCGCATATGGGGTCAGCCACCGTCGAGGGGCGGATCGAGATGGGCGAGAAGGTTCTGATCAATATCAAAACCTTCGCCGATGGTCACCGCCCGCCGGATCAGGTGGTGCCGGGGATGCTGTAAGACGCTCCCCCGGCGGTGCGCGCCTGGCGGCCGCCGGGGAATTTTGAGTATTTTTGCAAGAAGCAAAGGGGGCGGTCAGCGCCCCTTCCAGACCGGATCGCGTTTTTCAGCAAAGGCGCGCGCGCCTTCCAGTTGATCCTCGGAGGAATAAAGCCGGTCCACCGTGACGAATTGCCGTTTGGTGATGCGGTTCAGCGCATCCTGAAAGCGCAGCGCCTCGGCCTCGCGGACCACCTCCTTGATGGCGGCATAGACCAGCGGCGGGCCGGATTCGAGCAACCGCGCCAGATCCCAGGCTTTCGGCAGCAGGTCTTCCGAGGTGGTGATTTCGCGCAGCAGGCCCCAGCGCAGCGCCTCGTCGGCGTCGAACCAGCGGCCGGTCAGCAAGAGGTCCATGGCGACGTGATAAGGAATACGTTTCGGCAGCTTGATCGAGGCGGCATCGGCCACGGTGCCCGACCGGATTTCCGGCAGCGCGAAGGTTGCGTTGGCGGAGGCGAGGATCAGATCGCAGGAGAGCGCGAGTTCCAGCCCGCCGCCGCAGCAGATGCCATTGACCGCAGCAATCACCGGCTTGTTGAGGTTCGGCAGTTCCTGAAGCCCGCCGAAGCCGCCGACGCCATAATCGCCATCCACCGCATCGCCATCGGCGGCGGCCTTCAGATCCCAGCCGGGGCAGAAGAATTTCTCGCCCTCGGCACGCAAAATCGCCACGCGCAGGCTGTCATCATCGCGGAAGGCGCGGAAGGCGAGGCCCATGATGCGGCTGGTCGCAAGGTCGATGGCATTGGCCTTCGGCCGGTCGAGCGTCACTTCGAGGATCGCACCCTCGCGCCGGGTGCGGATCGGCCCCTCGGTCAACATGGTCATTTCGGTCATTCGGCCCTCCGTATCAATGCGTCCACCGCCACCGCCCCGCTTTCACACAGCAGCACCGGGTTGATTTCGATTTCCTCAATGCTGTCATCGCCGGCCATAAAGGCGCCGAGGCGCAGCGCAATGTCGATGAAGGCAGCGGTATCGGGGCGCGGCCGACCGCGATAGCCGTCAAGCAACGGCCAGAGCCGCAGGCCTCGGAGCGCCGTGTCGATCTGATCGGCGGTAACCGGCCAGACCAGCGTGGCGGTATCAGCCAGCACCTCGGCAGTGACGCCGCCCATGCCCAAGGTCAGCGTCAACCCATAAACCGGATCGCGGCGCAGGCCCAGCAGCATTTCGGCCAGAACGCCGGTCACCATTTCTTCTGCCAGATAGCCGGTAGCGCCGGGCATCTCGGCCTGGCCGTCCAGCGCGGCGAGGCCAAGGCGCACTGCCCCTGCCTCGGTCTTGTGGGCAAAGCCGAGGCCCTTCAGCGCGAAGGGCGCGGTGAGTTGGCTGGTGTCGAGATCGGCTAGCCGGGACGCGCTGACCGCGCGCGGCACCGGAACGCCCGCCTGCGCCAGCAGGGCCTTGGCCGCCGCCTCGTCAAGCAGGCGGGTCTCCCTTGTGGCGAGCGCCGGGACCGGGCGCCAGCCGGGCTGACCCGGCGCAACCTGTGCCGCTTTCAGCGCCTCCAGCGCGGTATCAAGGCCCATCATTGGCACGACGCCGCGCGCCATGAAATCCGTCGCCAGTGCCTCGTCGAAATTCTCGGGCAGTGAGGCGACAGCGAAGGCCGGGCGGCCGGTCGCCGCCTGCGCGGCCGCCACGGCCTCAAGCGCGGGCCGGAAACTGGATGGGTCACAGCGGTCGGGGCGTGGCGGGTCGATGATGAAGATACCAGCGTCATAAGCGGACAGCATCGTGCTGAACACATCGGTGGTGCGCGGCCCGTCCCCCCAAATGAAGGTATGATAATCCAACGGGTTGGATATTGTGACAATCGGGCCGAGAATATCGGCCAGCCGGGTGCGGGTCGTTTCGGGCACCGGCGGAAAGGTGATCCCGGCGGGATCGGCCAGATCGGCGACCAGCCCTGCCTCACCGCCCGAGCAGGAGAGCGAGCAGAGCCGTTCACCCAGTCCGGGGCCGTGGGTGTGGAATACTTTCAACACCTCCAGCAGCGCGGGAAGGCTGGCCACTTCGGCGACGCCGCATTGCCGCAGGAAGGCGCTGGAGGCAGCCCCGCCCCCTGCCAGCGAGGCAGTATGCGAGGCCGCAGCGGCGCGCGATGCTTCGGTCTTGCCGGATTTCACCGCAACGATCCCCTTGCCCGCCACCCGCGCCGCTTCTGCCAGTGCAGCGAAAGCCGGGGCGTCGTCTATGCCCTCGATGTAAAGGCCCAGCGCCGTGACCCGCTCATCGACCAGCAGCGCCCCGGCCAGTTCGGCCAGCCCCACCTGCGCGGCATTGCCCAGACAGGCAACATAGGCCACCGGAAGGGCGCGCGCCTGCATCGTCAGGTTGATGACGATATTCGACGATTGGGAAAGCAGTGCGACGCCCCGCTCCACCCGCTGCCCGCCGTGCTGGTCGGGCCACAGCAGCGCGCCGTCAAGGTAGTTGATGACGCCATAACAGTTCGGCCCGAGGATCGGCATGTCCCCCGCGGCCGTCACCAGATCGGCCTGCAAACCGGCCTCTCCCGCCTCTTCCCAGCCGCTGGCGAAGCAGATGGCGCCACCGGCGCCCATGGCGGCAAGTTCGCGCACGACCTCTACCGTGGCGAAACGGTTGACGCCAATGAAGGTGGCATCGGGCAGTTCAGGCAGGTCAGCGAGCGAGGGATAGGCTTTCAATCCGCCGATCGTCTCGCGTTTGGGGTGTACCGGCCAGACCGGGCCATCAAACCCCATCTTGCGGCATTGCTCGATGACATTCTCGGCCCATCCGGCACCGAGAACCGCAATGGAGCGCGGGCGCAACAGGCGATGGAGGCGCGTCATACCCGGCCCCCCGCCCCGTGCCCGAGGCCGGGGGCTGTCTGCCCCCGGTCCCCCGAGGATATTTTTTGACAGAAAATGGAAGCACCCCGCTCGCCCTTGGCAAACGAGGTGCCATTTCCTGTCACGGCCATCGGCGTCCCCGCCTGTTCCGCAAGGCCACACTGGCCGAATCCAATGAAGAAGTGGTTAACGCGCAAGATCAGGCTCATTTTCTGTCGGAAAATATCCTCGGGGGGTGAGGCGCGCATGCGCCGAGGGGGGCAGACAGCCCCCCTGCCGTGGTCTCAGCCGCCAACCGCACGCAGAAGTTCGCGCGAAATGATATGCCGCTGAATCTCGGAGGTGCCCTCCCAGATCCGTTCGACGCGGGCGTCACGCCAGATCCGTTCCAGTGGCAGTTCATCCATCAGCCCCATGCCGCCGTGAATCTGGATCGCCTCATCGGCGATCATCGCCAGCACCTCGGTCGCCTTCAGCTTGGCCATGGACATGTCGGCCTCGGTCACCGAGCCCTGGTCAAACTTCCAGGCTGCCTCGCGGGTCAGGAGCTCCGCCGCCTTCAGCTCCATCGCCATATCGGCGAGCTTGAAGCTGATCCCTTGAAACTTGCCGATCTGCTGGCCGAATTGCTTGCGTTCGGCGGCATAGCTGATGGCGTGCTGCAACGCCCGGTCGGCGCGACCGAGGCAAGTGGAGGCGACTTGCAGCCGCGTCGCGCCCAGCCAGGTGTTCGCCACCTCGAAGCCCTTGTGCACCTCGCCCAGAACCGCCGCATCCGGCAAACGGCAATTGTCGAATTCCAGCACCGAATTGGTGTAACCGCGGTGGCTGACATTGCGATAGCCATCGCGGACGGTGAAGCCCGGTGTGCCCTTATCGACGAAGAAGGCGGTGATCAGCTTCTTCTTGCCGCGCGGGGTGTCTTCCTCGCCCGAAGCCATGAAGACGATGACGAAATCGGCCAGATCGGCGTGGCTGATGAAATGTTTGGTGCCGTTCAGTACCCAGTCGCCGCCCTCGCGCTTTGCACTGGCGGTCATGCCGCGCAGGTCCGACCCGGCACCGGGTTCGGTCATTGCAAGGCAATCCCACTTCTCCCCCCGGATACAGGGAAAGAGGTATTTCTCGCGCTGTTCGGCGCTTCCCGCCAGCAGGATGTTCGAGGGCCGCGCCACGCAGGTCCAGTGCAGGGCATAGTTCGCCCGGCCCAGTTCACGCTCGTATAGCAGCCATGACAGCGTATCGAGACCGGCGCCGCCGACCTCCTCGGGCATATTGGCAGCATAAAGCCCGGCCTCGATCGCCTTGGCCTGAAGCTCGCGGATCAGGTCCATCCGCAGATGGCCGGTGCGTTCCACCTCGGCCTCATGCGGGTAAAGCTCGTTCTCGACGAAGGCGCGGGTCGTTTCCACGATCATGCGCTGTTCTTCGGTCAGTCCGAAATCCATCTGTTCGCCCTTCGGGTCTTGAGGAAAGAAGCGGCCCGTCAGGCCCTGCGCTGGCCGACAAAGCGCCCGGCGGCCTCGGGCCGGGGCAGCGCCTTGTGGGCCTGAGTAATGGGTTCCAGCTTCGCAAGCACCTCGGGCGCGGCGGCGCAGGTCTTGTTGGCCTTCATGTCCACATGCAACAGCATCTGTTCAAGGCTCGCCACCACCTCGTCGCCACGCTGGATACGGATGAACACATGCAGCCGCTTTTCATCGGCGCCCAGCACCTGAAGCGTGCCGGTCAGCCGGTCGCCCAGCTTGCATTCGCCCAGATGCATGATGTGCGTTTCGGCAGTGTAATAGCTGTGTCCGGCGGCAACGTAATCCATCCCGGCCCCGATCAGCCGCAGGAAGGCATCCGAAGTTTCGGAGGCCGCGAACAGATAGCGGCTTTCGGTCATGTGGCCGTTATAGTCGATCCAGCCGGGCAGCACCTGCATCTGTGCCATGACCAGCGGTGCACCCGTCGGCGCCGCATCGTGGAAGGCCACGGCGCGGCGGGCGTCATGGTCACGCAGCACCTTGCCCGCGCCCCAGTTGCGATCCTTCAGCGCCCGCAGGAAGCCGATCAGGTTGCTGTCGCGGATGCGCTCCAGCTCGCGGATCGTGTGGTGGCCGGATTGCGCATCGGACTGGCCGGCGATCAGGTCCACGAGCTCGTCATTGAATTCCGGTACATCCGTCAGCTTGGTCCAGGGCCATTGCAGGCAGGGCCCGAACTGCGCCATGAAATGCTTCATCCCGGCTTCACCGCCCGCAACGCGATAGGTTTCGAAAAGCCCCATCTGGCCCCAGCGCAGGCCAAAGCCCATTCGGATGGCCTCATCGATTTCCTCGGTGGTGGCTACGCCGTCCTTCACCAGCCACAGTGCCTCACGCCAGACGGCTTCAAGAAAGCGGTCGGCGATATGGGCGTCGATCTCCTTGCGGACATGCAGCGGGAACATGCCGATCTCACGCAGGATTTCCTTGGCGCGTTCAATGTCCCGGGCTGCGTTCTTCGGGCTGGGCACCACTTCGGCCAGCGGCAGCAGATAGACAGGGTTGAACGGATGCGCCACGAAGATCGTGCCGGGATTGGCCGCATGTTCCTGCAATTCCGAGGGTTTGAAGCCCGAGGTGGACGATCCGATCAGCGTCTCGGGCGCGGACTGCTGGATTTGCGCAAAGACGCGGTGCTTCAGTTCAAGCCGTTCGGACACCGATTCCTGAATATATTCGGCCCCTTCCACCGCTTCGGTGATGGTGCCCGCAAAGCTCAGCTTCCCTTCGGCAGGAATCGGCACATCCGACAGCGCCGGCAGCGCGGCGCGGGCATTGGCCAGAACCTCGCCGATCTTGCGTTCCGCCTGCGGATCGGGGTCGAAAACCGCCACATCCCAGCCGTTCAGCAGGAAGCGCGCGGCCCAGCCGCCCCCGATCACCCCGCCGCCAATGATTGCCGCCTTGCGCGCCATGTTCGTCCTCGTCCTGATGGGTTCGCGTCAATCGACGCAGATGCTTTGCGGCTGGCCGGTCTCGTCCAGATAATCCCGGCAGCCGAAGGGGTTGAGCGTGGGGGCACAGGTCCGGCTGGCCGTCAGGCAGTCACCCGCGCAGTCGCTGGCCCTTGTGCAGGACTTACCTGCATCCGGCGCGCGCTTGACGCAGAACTCGCCGCCCAGAAGGCCCGCGACACCGAC
Source organism: Gemmobacter caeni (assembly GCF_003054195.1). GTDB lineage: Bacteria > Pseudomonadota > Alphaproteobacteria > Rhodobacterales > Rhodobacteraceae > Gemmobacter > Gemmobacter caeni. Next base: position 55,928 of record NZ_QBKP01000015.1, on the reverse strand, counting down.
CTGCCCGCCCTTCGCGATGCAATCGGCCTTGTCGGCCACCGACATGCTGGGACGCGGTGGCGCTTCGGCCTCGGGCTGGCAAGCCGCCAGCACCAGAAGGACCAGCGCCACCCGTCGCCTCATTTCGCCACCGGCGCGCGCTTCTCCAGCTTCAGCTTCGCGCGCACCTCGGCGGGCGTCAGCACCCGCGCGCCCATGTTGGAAATCACGGTCACCGCGCGTTCCACCAGTTGCGCGTTGGTCGCCAGCACACCCTTGTCGAGCCAGAGGTTATCCTCCAGCCCCACGCGCACATTCCCGCCCGCCAGAACCGAGGCCGCCACATAGGGCATCTGATGCCGCCCCAGCGCGAAGGCCGACCAGTGCCAATGCTTCGGCACATTGTTCACCATCGCCATGAAGGTATTCAGGTCATCCGGCGCGCCCCACGGCACGCCCATGCACAGTTGCACCAGCACAGGATCGGGAATGATGCCCTCTTCCGCAAGTTGCCTAGCGAACCAGAGATGGCCAGTGTCGAAGGCCTCGATCTCGATCCGCACGCCGCTCGCCACCATGCGCGCTGCCATGTCGCGCAGCATGCCGGGGGTGTTGACCATCACATAATCGGCTTCGGCGAAGTTCATCGTGCCGCAGTCGAGTGTGCAGATCTCGGGCCGACACTCCACCACATGCGCCACGCGCTCCGCCGCGCCCGCCATATCGCTGCGTGCCGACATGCGGTTCATGTTTTCCGTGCCGTCGAACAGCAGGTCGCCGCCCATCCCGGCAGTCAGGTTCAACACCACATCGGTTGCGCTGTCGCGGATCCGCTCGGTCACTTCGCGATACAGTGCCGGGTCGCGGGCAGGCTTGCCGGTTTCGGCGTCGCGCACATGGCAATGCACGACCGCCGCCCCTGCCTTTGCCGCCGCAATGGCGCTTTCGGCGATCTGCGCGGGGCTGCGCGGCACATGCGGCGAACGGTCCTGGGTGCCGCCCGAGCCGGTCACGGCGCAGGTGATGAAGACTTCGCGGTTCATGGCCAAGGGCATGGCATTCCTCCTGTTCCTTCCCGGCGAGATTAGCGGGCTTGTCGGGTCGCGCTTTGCAGTTTACGAAATCCGCATGGCAAAATCCGCAACGATCTTCGCCGCATCGCAGCAGCCGCTTTCGCTGGCGCTACTGGTGCTGCCGCATTGTTCCATTCTGGAAGTCGCCTCGACGCTCGACCCGCTGCGCTCGGCCAACCGGCACCTGGGAACCGAGGCCTACCGCTGGCGTGTGGTTTCCCCCGATGGCGGGCCGGTGCCGCTGACATGCGGGATCGAGTTGCCCTCATCGGGCGCGCTGGCCACGGCCGAGGGCGCGGATGTGCTGATCGTCATTGCGGGCTACCGGCAATCCGAAGTTACCACCAAGCCGCTTCTGCGCGACCTGCGCCGGATCGCCCCGCGCTTTCGCGCGCTTGGCGGCATCGACGCCGGAGGCTGGGTGCTGGCGCGCGCCGGGTTGCTGGACGGCCAGCGCGCCACCGTGCATTGGGAGGATCTGGAGGATTTCGCCGCCACCTTTCCCGAAATCGAGGTCACCCCTGACCGCTTCACGCTTTCCGGGCGCTATTTCACCGCAGGGGGCGCCGCCCCCGCCGCCGACCTGATGCTCCATCTGATCCGCGCCCGCCATGGCCCGGCCACCGCGCTCCAGGTCGCGGCCAGCTTCGTCACCACCCCCCGCCCGGGAACCGAGCCGCAGATCACCGCGACCCGACCGGACCCGAGGCTCGACGCCCGCGTCGCCCGCGCCATCGCGCGGATGGAGGCGCGGCTCGACAGCCCCGAAACGGCAGCCGAGACCGCCGCCGCGCTTGGCCTCTCCCCCCGTCGGCTGGAACAACTGTTCCGCGAAAACATTGGCCTCTCGCCCGCCGCTCATGCGCTTGGCCTGCGCTTGCAGGCAGCGCGGCGGCTGCTGACCGACACCCGCCACCCGCTGACCGAAATCGCGCTGCGCACCGGCTTTTCCAGCGCCGCCACGCTGACGCGCGCCTTCACCCGAAAATTCGGTGCCCCGCCCAGCCAGTTTCGCAAAACCCGCTGACGCGCACGCGCCAACGGGTCTTGCTTCTTGCAAAAATACTCAAAAGACGTCTGCCGCCCTCAGGCCGCGTCCAGAAGCCCGCGCCCCTTCAGCAACGCCTCCACCCCCGGCATCCGGCCCCGGAATTCCAGATACAGCTCTTCCGCCGGACGCGAACCACCGGCCGACAGGATGAACCTTTCCAGCTTCGCTGCCGTTTCGGGATCGAAGGCATCGCCGGTTTCCTCGAATGCAGCGAAAGCATCAGCATCCATCACCTCGGACCACATGTAGCTGTAGTAGCCCGAGGAATAGCCGTCGCCGGAAAACACATGTGCGAAATGCGGCGTGGCGTGGCGCATGCGGATCGCGTGCGGCATGCCCAGTTCTGCCAGAATCTCGGCCTGTTTCTGCATCGGATCGGCGGGCGCCGCGCCTTCGTGAAACGCCAGATCGACCATGGCGGAGGCCACGAATTCCACCGTTGCAAAGCCCTGATCGTAGGTGCCCGCGTCCAGCAGCCGTTTCAGCATATCGGCAGGCATCGCCGCGCCGGTCTGCCAGTGCTTTGCGTGGGTTTCCAGCACTTCGGGCACTTCCAGCCAATGTTCGTAAAGCTGGCTCGGCAGTTCCACAAAATCGCGCGCCACGCTGGTGCCGCTGATGAAGCCATAGGTCACATCCGACAGCATCTGGTGCAGCGCATGGCCGAATTCATGGAACAGCGTGCGCGCATCGTCATAGGACAGCAGCGCCGGGTCGCCCTTGGCGAAGTTGCAGATATTGACCACGATCGGCCGCACATCCTGCCCCAGCCGTTTCTGGCTGCGCATCGCCGAACACCAGGCGCCCGAGCGTTTGGACCCGCGCGCGAAGTAATCGCCGATGAACACCGCAACGTGCTGACCCTCGCGCGTCACCTCCCACGCCCTTGCGTCGGGGTGATACATCGGCACGTCCAGCGCGTGAAACTCCAGCCCGAACAGCCGGTTGGCGCAGTCGAAACAGGCCGCGATCATCGCCTCAAGGCTCAGATAGGGTTTCAGCGCCGCCTCATCCAGGTCATGTTCGGCCTTGCGGCGCTTTTCCGAATAATAGCGCCAGTCCCACGGCTCCAGCGGCCCGGCGATGCCATCGGCATGCAGCATCGCCTCCAGCACTTTCGCATCCGCCTCGGCCCGGGCGCGCGCCGGTGCCCAGACCCGCATGAGCAGATCACGCACGGCCGCCGGGGTCTTGGCCATTTCCGGTTCCAGCTTGAAATCCGCAAAGCTCGCATAGCCCAGCAGATGCGCCCGTTCCTCGCGCAGCTTCAGGATTTCCGCCGCAATGGCGCGGTTGTCATGGTCATTGCCATTGGCACCGCGCGCCACCCAGGCCTCGTAGGCCTTTTCGCGCAAGGCCCTGCGCGGCGAGAATTGCAGGAACGGCACGATGAGCGAACGGCTGGTGGTGATGACCGGCCCGGCCACCCCCTTTTCGGCGCCTGCCGCCCGCGCCGCCGCCACGGCGAAATCCGGCAGGCCTTCCAGATCTTCCTCGGCCAGTTCCATGAACCATGTGCGCTCTTCCGCCAGAATGTTCTGGCTGAACCGGGTGCCCAGCACGGCCAGTCGCGATTTCACTTCCGTCAGACGCTCGGCCTCTGCGCCGTCCAGCAGGGCGCCGGAGCGCACGAACATCTGACGGTAAAGCTCCAGCACGCGGGCCTGTTCGGGGGAAAGCCCCAGCGCCTCGCGCCCTTGCCACAGGGTTTCCACCTTGGCGAAGAGCGCCTTGTTATTGGTGACCTCGGACGAAAACGCGCTCATCCTGGGCGCCAGATCCCGCATCAGCGCCTCGCGTGCATCCGTGCTGTCGGCTCCGGCGAGGTTGTAGAACACCCCCGCCACCCGGTCGAGCGTGCCTTCCGCCAGTTCCAGCGCCTCGATGACATTGGCGAAGGTCGGCGGCTCGGTGTTCCCGGCAATCGCGGCAATCGCCGCGCGGGCCTCGGTCAGACCGGCCTCGAAGGCGGGCGCGAAATCCTCGTCGTGGATCGCGTCGAACGGCGGCAGTTCAAACGGCCCCTCCCAGGGGGCAAGCAGCGGGTTGGTCATCGGCAAATCTCCTTTGGTGCGGAGCCTATCAGCCCCGCCGCCAAGGTCCAGATGCGCTCGCCCTATCGTGTATCGCGCCCGCGCAGGTGCCGCTCCAGCCGCCGCAACGCCAGCGAAGCGCTGACGGTCAGCGTCAGGTAGATCAGCGCCGCCGCATTATAGGTTTCGAAATAGCGGAAATTCCCGGCCGAAGTGACCTTGGCAAGCTGCGTCACATCGGCAACGCCCAGCACGCTGACGAGGCTTGAATCCTTCACCATGGCCACGAAATCATTGCCCAAAGGCGGCAGGATGGTGCGGAAGGCCTGCGGAAAGACGATCAGGCGGAACCTTTGCCAGCCGTTCAGACCCAGCGCCATCGCAGCCTCGATCTGCCCGCGATCAACCGAGGCCAGACCAGCGCGAAACACTTCGGCCAGAAAGGCGGAATAGGCGATGGTCAGCGCGATCACCGCCCGCCACAGAAGCGAGACATCGCGGGCGCGGATTTCCGGCAAGCCCGCCCAGTTCCATGCCGCCACCAGCGCGGGCACCGCGGCGAAGGCGACGTAGAGCAGCAGGACGATGATCGGCACGCCGCGCACGACCTCGGTGTAAAGCCGCACCGCCTGACGGATCACCAGCCGCTTCGACCCCGCCCCCACCGCCAGCAAGAGGCCCAGCACGGCGGCGGACAGGAAGGCCACCACCGTCACCATCAGGGTGATGCCGACGCCCTTCACCAGCTTCTGCATGATCTGGGCATAGACCGGGCTGGACCAGACCTCATAAAACAGCCAAAGGCCCGTCGCGCCCAGCACGACGAGCCACCAGGGAAAATCCTGCTTCGGGGTCTTTGCGGCCATCAGGGGCGCTTATTGCCCCATCTTGAAGTCAAGGAACCACTTCTTGTCCAGCGCCGACATCGTGCCATCCGCCTTCATCGCGGCAATGGCGGCGTTGACCGGCGCCACGAGGTCCGAGCCCTTGGGGAAGATGAAGCCAAAATCCTCGGCCCCCAGTTTCTCGCCCACGATCTTCAGCCCGCCTTCCGAGGCCGCGACATATCCATTGCCGCTGGTGCCATCGGTCAGCACCAGATCGACATCGCCCGCGCGCAGCGCCTCGACCCCGGCGCCGAAGGTTTCGAACATCTTGATGCGGGGATTGGCCTCGTTGCCATCCAGCACCTCATAGACGCCGACATAGAAGGGCGTGGTGCCCGGCTGCGCCGCCATCAGCAGATCGGGATTGGCCGCGAAAGAGGCCGCATCGGTAAAGCGCGCCTCGTCACCGCGCACCATCATCACCATTTCCGACCGCATGTAGGGATCCGAGAAATCCACCTGTTCCTTCCGGTCGTCGCGGATGGTGATGCCGGTCATGCCGATGTCATACTGCCCGCCCGAAACAGCGGGGATCATCGCGTCCCAACTGGTGTTTTCATAAGTGACGGTCATGTTCAGGCGTTTGGCGATTTCCGCCATGGCGTCATATTCCCAGCCCACGGCCTGCCCGTCACCATTGATGAACTGAAGCGGAGGATAGGCGTTTTCCGTCACCACCGTGACAGCCCGCCCGCCCAGATCGGGCAGCCCTTCTGACAGAGCGACGGTGGCGGAAAGGGCAAGCACAAGGCCAGCCAGAACGGCGGTCGGTTTCATCGGACAAACTCCCTGTCACAGAGCATTTGCCGGACTATGCCGCCCCCGCCCGGCAGAGGCAAGGGCGGCGGGGGATCACGCCTTGGCCATCGACGGGCGGCGCAGGATCAGGGCCAGGGGCACCGCGGCGAGCGAGACCCACATCATCAGCCAGAAATCGTCGATATAGGCCACCATCGCCGCCTGCACGTTCACCAGCGCATCCATGCTCAACAGCGCGGTGGTGTTACCGCTGGCCGCCGCCGGACTGTAGGCCCAGAGCGCGGGATTGAACGGATTGATGAAGGCGCCAAGCTCGGCATGGTTCACCTGGATATTGCGGGTCAGCATGGTCGAGACGATGGAAATCCCGATGCTCGACCCGATATTGCGCACAAGGCTGAACAGGCTGGTGGCATCGGCGCGGAAGCGCGGCTCCAGCGTCGAAAAGGCGATGGTGGACAGCGGCACGAAGACAAGGCCAAGGCCCAGTCCCTGCACCACACCCGAGCGGATCACGGGAAAGGCATCCATCTGCGGGCTGAAGCCCGTCATTTCCCACAACGAGATCGCGGTGAGGCTGAGCCCCGCGATGACCAGCAGCCGCGCATCGACATGGCGCACCAGACGTCCGACCAGCAGCATGGAAATCATCGTCCCCACCCCGCGCGGCGCCATCACAAGGCCGGTGGTGATGACCGGATAGCCGAAGATCCGCGACAGCATCGGCGGCAGCAGCGCAAGGCTCGCCAGCAGGATGATCCCCACGATGAAGATGAACACGAGGCCGGTCACGAAATTGCGGTCGGCGAACATGCGGGGGTCAAGAAAGGGTTTCTCGGCATGCAGGATATGGACGACGAACATCCAGAAGGTCGCGGCCGAAACGATGGAATAGATCCAGATCTCGCCCGAGGAGAACCAGTCAACCTCGCCGCCCCGGTCAAGGATCAGTTGCAGCGCACCGATGGCCAGCGACAGCAGGGCAAAGCCCGGCATGTCGAAGGCGCGCGGACGGCGCGGCACGCGCGGCAGATACAGCAGGCACCCCGCCAGCGCCAGCGCGCCGACCGGCAGGTTCACCAGAAACACCCAGCGCCAGTTGTAGCTTTCGGTCAGCCAGCCGCCCAGCGTCGGCCCGATGATCGGCCCGACCATGATCCCCGCCCCCCACAGCGCCATGGCCTGCCCTGCCTTTTCGCGCGGGTTAATATCCAGAAGGAAGGTCTGCGACAGCGGCACGATGGCGGCACCGAACACGCCCTGCAACAGGCGGAACACCACCATGGAGGGCAGGCTCCAGGCCAGACCGCAGGCGATGGATGTGGCGACGAAGCCCACAATGGAAATCAGGAACAGCTCGCGCTTGCCCAACCGGTCGGACAGCCAGCCGGTCACCGGGGTCATGATGGCAGCAGCAACGATATAGCTGGTCAGAACCCAGGTAATCGTATCCTGCGAGGCACCAAGGTCGCCCGTCATCGAGGGCAGCGCCACATTGGCGATGGTCGTGTCCAGCACCTGCATGATCGTCGCCAGCATGATGGCAAGCGTGATCAGCCCGCGGTGCTTGACCTCGGGATGGGTTTCAGCGGTCTGCATGGCATCACTCGCCCGCCAGCGCCGCGAACAGCGGACCGCGTTCACGCCCGGTATCGACCGTCACCTCGGCGCTGAGCCCCGAGGACAGGCCCGCCGCCGCCGCCGGGTCATCCAGCCGGATGCGCACGGGAATGCGCTGGGTCACCTTGACCCAGTTGCCGGTGGCGTTCTGCGCGGGCAGCAACGAGAATTCCGCCCCCGTGCCCGCACCGATCGCCTCGACCTTGCCTGCGAACTTGCGGCCCGGCGCCATATCAAAGCTGATCTCGGCCTCCTGACCGACACCAATGCCTTCCAGCTGGGTTTCCTTGAAATTCGCCTCGACCCACAGATCGCCGGTTTCGACCAGCGCGAACACCGACTGCCCGGCCGAAACCATGGCGCCCGGACGGAACGAGGCCGCCTGATAGATCACGCCATCTGCCGGGGCGAGCACCGTGGTCTGGTCAAGGTTATAGCGGGCGCGGTCCAGCTCGGCCAGCGCCGCGCGCACGGTGGGGTGCGCGTCGGTTGCGGCGTCCGGCGCCCCGCCCAGTGCGGCACGAGCCGCAGAGACATTCACCTCGGCCACAGACGCCTGTTCGGCGGCCTGCTTCGCGGCGTGGCGGGCGGAATCCAGATCGCTTTCGCGGCTGACACCCTTGCGCGACAGCGCCTCCTGACGGGCGAGTTCGCTTTGCTGGAAGTCCGCGTCATCGCGGGCCAGCTTTTGCTGCGCAACGGCCTGAGCGTAAGCCGCCTTCAGCCGTTCCACCTGCACCCGCGCGCCATCCAGCGCCGCCTCGGCCTGCGCCAGCGCCAGCCGATACGGCTCGGGGTCAACCTGAAACAGGGCATCGCCTTTGTGGACCGTCTGCAATTCGCTGACCGCCACATCGACAACCCGCCCGCCGATCACCGGCGCGATGGAGACACGCGCCTGATGCAGGTTGGCATTTTCAGTGGATTCGTAACGCCCCCCGGCAAACCACCACGCCCCCGCGCCTCCGGCAAGCGCCAGTGGCACGGCAAACATCAGGAACATCATCCGCAGCTTGCTGCGCGGCTTCTTCACGGCAGGGACAGCCGCGGGGGCAGCAGTCCGGGTCGGCTCTTCGACTGGCAGATCGGTCGGCAGATCACTCATCGGTCTTCTCACATACGGCAGCGGACGACAGGGCATCCGCAGGATTTCGGTTGGTTGTGTCGATACCCGACACCGGATTTCGGTTCAGCGTGTCGATGATCGACACAAGGGCCGCTTGCAGGGCGCGGCGGGTTTCATCGGGCAGGCCAGCCATGGCCTCCTCCGTGACCTCTTCGACGATCTGGCGCACGCCCGGCGCGATGGCCTGCGCCTTGTCGCTGGCCACAACGATGCGGCAGCGGCGGTCGTCGGGATCGGCTTCGCGCCGCACCCAGCCGGATTGTTCCATGCGGTCGACCAGACGCGACACGCTGATCGGTTCCACATCCAGCCGGTCGGCCAGCGCAGCCTGCGTCATCGGCCCGTCGCGCAGGACAGAGCCAAGCAGCCGCCATTGCGTCGCGGACAATCCGTGTTCCGTGGTGCGCGCCGCAAATTCCCGGCGCAAGGCGCGCGAGGCGTCATGCAGAAGCTGGGCGAGTCGGTCGATGCGATAGGTCATGAAGCATAGATATAATAAGCATGCTTAGTATTCAATCAAAGAAGGTAAGCATGCTTACCATATCCATGCAGGCTCAGCTGTGCAGATTTCCGCAGACCGGGCAATCCGGGCGTGGCTTGATGCTGATGACCCGCGTTTCAGTATAAAGCGCATCATGGATCATCAGCCGCCCGGCCAGCGTCTGCCCCGCGCCGGTCAGATGCTTCACCGCTTCCATCGCCATGATGGAACCGATGACGCCCGGCAGGGGGGCCGCCACGCCTGCCTCGGCGCAGGTCGGCACCATGCCAGGGGCGGGCCGCTCAGGGAAAACGCATTGATAGCAAGGCGTTCCGCGCGCCGGATCGTAAAGCGAGATCTGGCCTTCCCATTGCGTGATCGCCCCGGCGATCAGGGGCTTGCCCAGGCGCGCCGCCACGCGGTTCACCATGTAACGGGTGTCGAAATTGTCGGTGCCATCGAGGATCAGGTCATATTCTGCGAACAGCGCGGCGGCGCTGTCCTCGTCCAGCCGGCGCTGATAGGGGCGCACCTCGACGAAGGGGTTCAGCGCGCGCATGGCTTCCGCTGCGGAATGGACCTTGGGCATGCCGATGCCCTGATCGCGGTGGATGATCTGACGTTGCAGGTTGGAACTGTCCACCGTGTCATCATCGACGACGCCGATCACCCCGACCCCGGCGGCGGCGAGATAGAGGCAGACCGGGCTACCCAGCCCCCCTGCCCCGATCACCAGCACCTTCGCGGCCTTCAGCCGCTTCTGCCCCGGCCCGCCGATCTCGCGCAGCAGGATGTGGCGGGCATAGCGATTCAGCTCTGCCTCGCGGAACGTGCCTTGCGGTTTCGCCTCTTCCATCGGTTTCGCCCTTTCCCGCAGTGCACCCAAACCCCGACGATAGGCCAGCGTCAGAGCGGCAACACCGCCCAGCACCAGCCAGAGCCGCAGATCGCCAAGACCCGCCCGCAAGCCCCCGTCGGGAAGGATCAGCAGCGACAGCACCACCAGCGCCCAGATTACGACGATCATGCCGCCCCGCGCACGGGTGGAAGCGCCCATGATCCCGCCGATGATCCAGACGGCCGCGAAAGCTGCGAAGACCGCGAGCATCAGCGCCGCCCGGTCGATCCGAAACCGCCCGCGCCGCGCGCGGTCTCGCCCAGCGCCTCGACCACCACCATGCGCACCTGCACCACCGGCGCCACGATCATCTGCGCGATGCGGTCGCCATGCTGCACGGTGTAGGGTTCCGCCCCCAGATTGACCAGCGCCACCCCCAGCGGACCGCGATAGTCGCTGTCGATGGTGCCGGGCGTATTAGGCAGGGTGATGCCGTGCTTCAGCGCAAGGCCAGAGCGCGGGCGCACCTGCATCTCGAACCCCTCCGGGATTTCGACGCGGATACCAGTCGGCACGATGAGCCGCTGCATCGGTTGCAGGGTGATGCCTGTGTCCCGCTGTTCCGGCAGCAGGTTGGCGCGGATATCGGCCCCCGCCGCGCCGGGGGTTTCATAGGCAGGCAGGGCCAGGTTACGGTCTGCCCAGTCTTCCCACATGATCCGCAGTGCCGGCGCCATCCTGTCCCTCCGTTTGCCCCCTTATGGGGCGCGAGGCCGGGCAGTGGCAAGCCACCCAGGCGTCAGGGCCGGATCTCGATTTCCGCCTGCGCGCTGTGCCGCAGCACGCGCCGGGCATTCGGAATATCATTCGACAGCGCCTTGTCGCGCGCCTGTTCAGGCGCAAAACCATGGTCAAGCCAGCGCCGAACCAGACGCCGCTCCAGCTCTGCCTCCGGCACCTCCAGCGCGAGGGTCAGATCGTAAAGCGGCCGTGCATCAGACCAGGGGGCTTCATCCAGCAACAGATAATTGCCCTCGACGATCAGCAGCCGGTCGTCAGGCCGCACCACATCGCCGCCCGCCCGCGCGAGGTCCAGCCTGCGGTCGAATGTGGGAATGACCACCTCAGGTTCTGCCCGCAACCGCTGCACCAGATGCACGAAGCCCAAGGCATCAAAGCTTTCCGGGCAGCCCTTGCGCGTCTGAAGGCCCCGCGCCTCCAGCACCCGGTTGTCCAGATGAAAGCCATCCATCGGCACCACGCGGGCACCTTCGCCCAGCGCCGCAACCAGCGCCGCGGCCAGGGTGGATTTGCCCGCCCCCGGCGGACCGGCGAGGGCGGTGATGAACCGCCCCCGCCCTGCCGCCCTGCGGCGGATCTCGTCGGCCAGCACGGCCGGGGTCGTCATGCTTCCTCGCTCACGCCGTCAGGCAGCTTGGCCCCGGTCATGAAGGCCACCGCATCCGACATGCTGTAATCGCCGGGCCTGATGACACAGAGCCTGCGGCCCAGCCGGTGAATGTGGATGCGATCCGCCACCTCGAACACATGCGGCATATTGTGGCTGATGAGGATGATCGGGATGCCGCGCGAACGCACATCACGGATCAGTTCCAGCACGCGGCGGCTTTCCTTGACGCCCAGCGCGGCGGTGGGCTCGTCAAGGATCACGACCTTCGAGCCGAAAGCCGCCGCCCGTGCCACCGCGACCCCCTGCCGTTGGCCGCCCGAAAGCGTTTCCACCGGCTGGTTGATGTTCTGAATGGTCATCAGCCCCAGCTCGTTCAGCTTGGCGCGGGCGAATTTTTCCATCGCAGGGCGGTCAAGCTGGCGGAGCAGGTTGCCCATCAGGCCGGGTTTGCGCAACTCGCGGCCCATGAACATGTTGTCGGCGATGGACAGCGCGGGCGACATGGCCAGCGTCTGATAGACGCATTCGATGCCATGCGCGCGCGCCTCCAGCGGGCTTTCAAACCGGACGGGCTTGCCATCCAGCGTGATCTCGCCCTCGTCAGGCTGCACCGCCCCCGACAGCGCCTTGATGAGCGAGGATTTCCCCGCACCATTGTCGCCGATCACCGCCAGAATCTCGCCCGGCATCAGATCGAAGTCGCAGTTGTCGAGCGCGGTCACCTTGCCATAGCGCTTGACCAGACCACGCGCCTTGAGAAGAGGTTCTTGCGTCATGCCGATACCTTTCTGATCCACTGGTCCACGGCCACGGCGAAGATGATAAGCACGCCGATCAGGAAGAAGGTCCATTGCGGGTCGGTGCCGACAAGGCGCAGGCCCATTTCAAAGACGCCCACGATCAGCGCGCCGAAGAACATGCCGACGATGGAGCCGCGCCCGCCGAAAAGGCTGATCCCCCCGATCACCACGGCGGTGATGGACTGGATGTTGCCCAGTTGCCCGGTCGATGCAGTGGGAGAGACAGAGCCGAAGCGGCCGATCATCACCCAGCCAGCGATGGCGCAGAACAGCCCGGCCAGAGCATAGACCTGGATCAGGATGCGCTTGGTCTGCACGCCAGCCAGTTCCGCCGCATCGGGGTCGTCGCCCACGGCATAGACATGGCGGCCCCAGGCGGTATGGCGCAGCACATAGGCCATGATCGCCACCAGCGCGATCATCAGGAACACGGCGTAAAGCACCTTCACCCCGCCCGGCTGGATCGCATTCCCCCAGAATTGCAGCGCCGGTGCCTGCGCGGCAATGTCCGAAGACCGGATCGTCTCGTTCGCCGAGAAAATGAAATTCGAGGCCAGAAGGATCTGCCAGGTGCCCAGCGTGACGATGAAGGGTGGCAGCTTCACCTTCGCGACCAGCCAGCCGTTGATGAAGCCCATAGCTGTGCCGAGTGCCAGCCCGATCAGGATGGCCAGCGGCGCCGGTATCCCGTAGCGGAAGGTCATCTGGCCCATAAGCACAGAGGAAAACACCGCGATGGCGCCGACCGAAAGGTCGATCCCCGCCGTCAGAACGACGATGGATTGCGCGCAGCCCAGAATGCCCACAATGGCAATCTGTTGCAGGATGGTGGAAAGCGTGGTCGGTTTGAAGAAATTGGCCGACAGCACCCCGAAGATCACCAGCGCCACCACCAGAACGATCATCGGCACGGCCGAGGGCGTCTGGTGCAGCCAGTGCTGGATGCGTTTCAGGGCAGTCTTGTCGTCTTGGAATTCGGCGACCTTTTCCGAGGCGCCTTTCAGCCCCTCTTCAAACGTCGTCGCAGCCTTGGCGTCGGATGTCATGTCATTCCCCCTTTGCCTCGCCCGGTTCGCGCGGGCGCGCTTGCGACAAGGGCGGCGCTTGGCCGCCCCTGGAGGTCAGTTGCAGGGTTTTCGGGTTCTGGATCAATGCCGGGCCTTCAGCCCCAGCACAGTTCCGTGCCCTTGGTGGTGTCGATCGACTCGACCCCTGCGACCGGCTTGTCGGTCACAAGCGCCACGCCGGTATCGAAGAAGTCCTTGCCTTCAGTCGGCGCGGGCTTGGTGCCGTCGGCAGCATATTTGGCAATCGCCTCGATCCCCAACGAAGCCATCAGCAGCGGATATTGCTGCGAGGTGGCCCCGATCACGCCGTCTTTGACGTTTGCAACGCCCGGACAGCCGCCGTCCACCGAAACGATCAGCACATCCTTTTCACGTCCCACGGCCTTGAGCGCCTCATAGGCCCCGGCAGCAGAGGGTTCGTTGATCGTGTAGACGACATTGATGTCGGGGTCTTTGGTCAGAAGGGCTTCCATGGCTTTCAGGCCGCCCTCCTCGTTGCCCGAGGTGACTTCGTTGCCGATGATACGGGCGTCGGTCTCGTCACCCCATTTGTTCGGATCGGCGAGATCGACGCCGAAACCTTGCAGGAAGCCCTGATCGCGCAGCACGTCGACCGAGGGTTGTGCAATGGACAGGTCCAGCAGCGCGATCTTGGCTTCGGCGGCCTTGTCGCCCAGCGTGGCCTTGGCCCATTCGCCGATCAGCAGGCCGGCGCGGAAGTTGTCGGTCGCGAAGGTGGCATCGGCGGCGTCAATCGGATCAAGCGGCGTGTCCAGCGCGATGACCAGAACACCGGCGTCGCGCGCGGCTTTCACGGCATCGACGATAGCCTTGGTGTCCGAGGCGGTCAGCAGGATGCCCTTGGCACCATCGGCCACACAGGCCTCGATAGCCGCGACCTGGCTTTCATGGTCGCCGTCGATCTTGCCGGCATAGGACTTCAGCGTCACGCCCAGTTCGGCGGCCTTCGCTTCGGCGCCTTCCTTCATCTTCACGAAGAAGGGGTTGGTGTCGGTCTTGGTGATCAGGCAGGCCGATACACCCACGGCCATGGCCGGAGCCGCCGACATCAGGGCAAGCGCAGCAGCGCCCGCAAGGGCTTTGGTCTTGAATTTCATGTCTATTCCTCCCAAGGGAACGGGTTTTCACCCGATGGCCGAAGCGAACACAGCGCCTCTCACTCGCTGCGTTGGACACAGAAAGCCTGATTCCCGGTCTTGGGTCAAGATAAATAAATCAGTCTGATTTAATATTGACAGCTGCGTCGCTCTGCCCCCACTCTGGCGGGGACAGACACAAGCTGCCCATGACTCGGGCAGTGCGCGCCCAAAGAGGTGAAATTCCATGCTGATCGGCCTGCCTGCCCTGCTTGGGCCCGAAATGCTCTTTACCCTGCGCGCCATGGGGCATGGCGACGAGATCGCGCTGGTCGATGCGAACTACCCCGCTCTGAGCCATGCGCAGCGGCTGATCCGGGCAGACGGGCACGGGATGATCGCGGTCCTGTCGGCCATCCTCGCGGTGCTGCCGCTGGACCGCGATGTGCCCGCCCCGATCCTGCGCGCCGCGCTGAACAACGATCCGGCACAGGCAGGCGACATCCATCACCGGATCGACGCCACCTGCGCCGATCTTGCCCCGGATCATGCCGTAGCGCCGCTGGAAGGAGCGGCGCTTTATCCGCGCATCCGCGCCGCACATGCGATCATTGCCACCGGCGAGCCGGAGCTATACGGCAATGTCATATTGCGTAAGGGTGTCATCGGCCCGCAGGACAGACCCGTCAGCCCGCGCCGCTGACCTTCCTGCAAGGCACAAGGGATCGGGAGGAGGCCGACGTGCCGCAAGTGACCACAGCGATGGATCGGCAAAGCCCCGAGGCGCCGGGCGGCGCGATCATGGGCACGGCGGGCGCACGCGGCTCCAACCAGTCAGGCATGCGCGCCCACAACGAACGTCTTGTCCTCAGCCTGCTGCGCCAGCACGGCGCCCTTGCAAAAACCGATATCGCCCGCATTACCGGCCTGTCGGCACAAACCGTGTCGGTAATCATGCGGGCGCTGGAGCAGGACGGCCTGCTCGCACGCGGCGAGCCGGTGCGCGGCAAGATCGGTCAGCCTTCGGTGCCGATGTCACTTGCGGCCGACGGTGCCTTTTTCCTGGGGCTGAAACTCGGGCGGCGGTCGGCCGATCTGAGCCTTGTGGATTTCACCGGCAAGGTGCGCGCCACCCGGCGACGGGTCTATCGCTATCCGACCCCCGATCAGGTGCTGGCCTTCGCGGCCGAGGCGGTGCCCGCACTCTGCGCCACCCTGCCTGAAACCCTGCGTGACCGTGTTGCCGGAATGGGCGTCGCCATGCCCTTCCAGCTGTGGAGCTGGGTGCAGTTCATCGGTGCCCCACAGGCCGCGATGGATGCCTGGCGCAGCACCGACATCGCCGCCGAACTGGCGGCGGTGACGGGCCTTTCGGTCACCGTGCAGAACGATGCCACAGCCGCCTGCGGGGCCGAACTGGTTTTCGGAACCGGCGAAAAGCCGAATGACTTTCTGTATTTCTACTTCGGCTATTTCATCGGCGGCGGGCTGGTCATCAATGGCCAGCTTTTCACCGGGCGCAGCGGCAATGCCGCAGGCGTGGGGCCGATGCTGGTGCCGGGCCGCGACGGGCGCATGCGGCGGCTCCTGACCATCGCCTCGCTGTCGAGCCTCGCCGCCGCCATGGATGCCGCGGGCGAGGACTCGTCGCATCTGTGGGAGAACCCGGCGCCCTGGCATGTAAGCCCCACCATTCTGGACGACTGGATGACCGAGGCTGCCGAGGGGCTGGCGGCGGCCATCATCAGCGCCTCGGCGCTGCTGGAACTGGGGGCAGTCCTGATCGACGGCTGGATGCCCGCCGAAATCCGGGCCGAAATCACCCGGCGCACCCATGCGTCACTTCATCGCATGGATCTGCAAGGCATCGACCCGCCGCAGATCCGCGAAGGCACCATCGGCCCAGAGGCCCGCGCCTTGGGTGCGGCCGCGATTCCCCTTGCACAGCGCTATTTGCTCGAACAGGGTGCGGTATTGACCGAGGGCTAGGCGATCCCGGCCCCGGCGGCCGCCGGTTGTGCATTTCTGCAAAAATCGTGGTCGCAGGGGCGATTTCCGGCCCGGAAATGCTTGCTCCACCCTGTATTTGGCCCATATAGGGCCAAAGCCAGCCCGACCAGACACGACGCCCGAGAACGGCCAAAGACGGAACGCCCCCGGTATGTCACTTGCCTTGATCGCTGCGCTGCCATTTCTCGGCGCGCTCCTCCCAGGTCTCCTGATCCGTGCGGGGCGAAATGCCTGCGCCGCCACCACCGGATCTGTGACCCTTCTTGCCCTTGTGGGGCTGCTCTTGCACATCCCCGCCGTCTTGCGAGGCGAGACGATCCAGACACGGATCGACTGGCTGCCCGCGCTGGGGCTGAACGCGACCTTCTTCCTTGACGGGCTGGGCCTGCTGTTCGCCGGGCTGATCCTGGGCATAGGGTTGCTGATCATCCTTTACGCGCGCTTCTACCTGTCACCGCGCGATCCCATGGGGCAGTTTTATACCTATCTGATGCTGTTTCAGGGCGCCATGGTAGGGATTGTCCTGTCCGATAACATCCTGCTTCTCCTGGTGTTCTGGGAACTGACCTCGCTGTCGTCCTTCCTGCTGATCGGCTACTGGAAGCACCTGCCCGAGGGTCGTCAGGGCGCGCGCATGGCGCTTACGGTGACCGGCGGCGGCGGGCTTGCGATGATTGCGGGCATGCTGATCCTTGGCAATATCGTCGGCAGCTATGACCTGACGGTGATCCTGCAACACAAGGCCGAGATTCAGGCAAGCGACTGGTATCTGCCGGCGCTGATCCTGATCCTGCTGGGCGCCTTTACCAAATCGGCGCAGTTCCCGTTCCATTTCTGGCTGCCACATGCGATGGCTGCCCCCACCCCGGTTTCGGCCTATCTGCATTCGGCGACCATGGTGAAGGCGGGCATCTTCCTGATGGCGCGCATGTGGCCGGTGCTGGCGGGCACGCCGGAGTGGTTCTGGATCGTGACCTCGGCCGGGCTGTTCACCATGGTGATGGCGGCCAAGATCGCCTTCTTCAAGGATGATCTCAAGGCGCTGCTGGCGTTTTCGACCGTCTCGCACCTTGGCCTGATCACCATGCTGCTGGGCTTTGGCACCAAGGCAGCGGCGACGGTCGCGGTGTTCCACATCATCAACCACGCCACTTTCAAGGCGGCGTTGTTTATGTCCGCCGGGATCGTCGATCACGAGACCCATACCCGCGACATCAAGCGGCTGGGCGGGCTGCGGCACCTGATGCCGGTCACTTTCACCATTGCCACGGTGGCGGGCCTGTCGATGGCGGGCATTCCGCCCTTCAACGGCTTCCTGTCCAAGGAGATGATGCTGGAGGAAGCCGCCCATACCGCCCCCTGGGTCATCCCGGCGCTGGCGGTGATCGGGGCGCTGTTCTCGGTCGCCTATTCCTTCCGGCTGATCGCCCATACTTTCCTTGGCCCGGTGCGCGACGATTATCCGCACAAGCCGCATGACCCCGGCTTCGGCATGTGGGCGGCCCCTGCCCTGCTGGCGGTTCTGGTGGTGCTGATCGGTCTGATGCCGATGACCTTTGCGGGCTGGCTGGTCGATGCGGCGGCAGGCGCCGTCACCGGCGAGGGCGTCAACGCCCATATCAAGCACTGGCACGGGCTGCAAAGCCCGGCGCTGTGGATGTCGCTGGCGGCCATCGGCGGAGGTCTGATGCTCCTGGGCCTGCATGCCGCGATGGACCGCATCTGGCTCGCCATCCCGCGCCCTGAGGCCAAGCGCATTTTCGACGCCATCATCGAGCCGCTGGCCCGTCTGGCCGGTGCACTGACCCGCGCGCTGCACACCGGGCGGATGGGCGGCTATCTCGGCGCGGCCACGGCCACCATCGTGGCGGTCGGCGCCTATGCCTTCTTCAGCGGCAGCCATACCCCCGGATCGCGGCCTCTGACGGTGATCGAGCCGGTGGCCGCCATCGGCTGGCTGGCACTGATGGCTGCCACCATTGCCGTGGCCACCCTGCACCGGCAGCGCCTTCTGACGCTGGTTCTGGTGGGGGTGATCGGCCTCGTGGTCAGCGTGGGCTTCGCCTATCTTTCAGCGCCCGATCTGGCGTTGACCCAGATCTCGGTCGAGGTGGCAACGGTGATCCTGCTGCTGCTGGCGCTGAACTTCCTGCCGAAATACACACCGTCGGAAAGCCCGACCGGCCGCAAACTGCGCGACGCAGTGCTGGCAGGCGCAGGCGGCCTTGCAGTTGGCGGGCTGATCTATGCGCTGATGACGCGCGATTTCGCCTTCCCCACCATTGCCGATTTCCACCTTGCCAATTCCAAGACCGGCGGCGGCGGCACCAATGTGGTGAACGTGATCCTCGTGGACTTCCGGGGCTACGATACATTTGGCGAGATCACGGTACTCGGCATCGCCGCGACGCTGATCTACGCGCTGACCGAAGCGCTGCTGCGCCCCGGCCCCGCCAACACCCGCCTGCTGAACTGGGTCAGCGACACACCGGACGCCGGTGACCGCCACCCGCTGATGATGGTGGTCGCGACCCGGATGATGCTGCCCATCGCGCTGATGGTGGGCATCTACATCTTCCTGCGGGGCCATAACGTGCCCGGCGGCGGCTTCGTCGCGGGCCTTGTGGTCGCCATCGCGCTGGTCATGCAGTACATGGCTTCCGGCTTTGGCTGGACGGCCGCGCGGCAGAAGATCGACTATCACGGGCTGATCGGCGCGGGCGTCCTGATCGCCGCCGCCACCGGCATCGGCTCATGGTTCGCGGGCGCGCCCTTCATGACTTCGGCCTTTGGCTATTTCAAGCTGCCGGGGCTGGAGGAGTTCGAACTGGCCACCGCCGCGCTGTTTGACCTTGGCGTGTTCCTGACCGTTCTGGGCGCGGTGATGCTGGCGCTGTCCTCGCTGTCGCGCATCGCCATCCGCGCGGGACAAACGGTCAACGTCGAAGCCTATGACGTGCACCCCGAAGATGAAGTTCCCGCACCGGCACAGGAGGCGAAGTAACATGGAAATCCTTGTCGCCTCTGCCGTGGGCCTGATGACCGCCGTGGGCATTTATCTGATCCTGCGCTTGCGCAGCTTTCCGGTCATCGTCGGTCTGGCGTTGCTGTCCTATGCCTGCAACGCCTTCATCTTTGCCTCGGGCCGCATCGTGACCGGCCTGCCGCCGATCCTGTCGAAAACTGCCGCGGGCTACACCGATCCGCTGCCGCAGGCGCTGGTGCTGACCGCTATCGTGATCTCCTTCGGCATGACCGCGGTGATCGTGATGATGGCGCTGGGGGCTTTCCTCGAATCCGGCGACGACCGCATCGACCTCGCGGAGGATGACAAGTGATGAACCACTGGATCATCGTTCCGGTTGTCCTGCCCGCCATCATGGGCGCCTTCACCCTGCTGGTGCTGCGCACCACGCTGGATCTGGCGCGGGTGTTTTCCACCGCTGCAACGCTCGCCCTGCTGGCCGTGTCAGTCATGCTGCTGCATGACGCCACGGTGAACGGCCCCGAAGTCTATTTCCTCGGCGACTGGCCCGCGCCCTTCGGCATCGTTCTGGTGCTGGACCGGCTGTCCGCGCTGATGGTGGCGCTGACGGCGTTCCTCGCGCTTGCGGTGCAGCTTTATGCCATCGGCACCGGATGGGATCGGAAGGGGCGCCACTTTCACGCCCTCTGGCAGTTTCAGCTGATGGGCGTCTGCGGCGCTTTTCTGACCGGCGACGCCTTCAACCTGTTCGTCTTCTTCGAGGTGCTGCTGATCGCCAGCTACGGGCTGATGATCCATGGCGGCGGGCGTGACCGTCTGAAGGCCGGGGTGCAATATGTGGCCTATAACCTGCTCGGTTCCACCCTGTTCCTGTTTGCCCTTGCCACGATCTATTCGGTGACCGGCACGCTGAACATGGCCGACCTTGCGGTGAAGCTGCCCGATCTGCCGGAAGGGGATTTCGCCCTGATGCGCGCTGCCGGGGTGATGCTGCTGATGGTCTTCGCCATCAAGGGCGCGCTGGTGCCATTGCACTTCTGGCTGCCCGCCACCTATGCCGAGGCGCCCGGCCCGGTCGCCGCGCTGTTTGCGGTGATGACCAAGGTGGGCGCCTATGCGGTGATCCGCTGCTATACCCTGTTCTTCCCTGAAGACCTGCCCGCAACCGGCCTGCTGTTCGCCGACCTGTTGCTGCCAGCCGCCCTGATCACCCTGTTCGTCGGC
Source organism: Gemmobacter caeni (assembly GCF_003054195.1). Classification (GTDB taxonomy): domain Bacteria; phylum Pseudomonadota; class Alphaproteobacteria; order Rhodobacterales; family Rhodobacteraceae; genus Gemmobacter; species Gemmobacter caeni. The sequence goes on along the minus strand of NZ_QBKP01000015.1, from coordinate 35,486 downwards.
GCTTTCGGCGTGATGGGCGCGCGCAATCTGGGCCGGGTCGCTGCTTTTGCCGCCATCACCTCGATGGGGACACTGTTCACTGCCGTGGCGCAGTTCACCCCCGAGGCAACGGCCGCGGCACTTTACTATGCCGTGCATTCGACGCTGGCGGGCGGCGCGCTGTTCCTCATCGCGGATCTGGTGGTCAGCCGCCGCGGCACCGGCTCACTGACTGAGGCGTTGCCCCCCCTGCCCCAGAACGGCCTCATCGCCTCGTTCTTCATGGCTTCGGCGATTGCGACCGCCGGGATGCCCCCGCTTTCGGGCTTCCTTGGCAAGCTGCTGATCCTTGATGCGACCCGTGGCCCGGATATGGCGCTGGTCTGGGGCGCGATCCTTGTCAGTTCTTTCCTCGTCATCCTCGGCCTGAGCCGCACCGGCTCCACCCTGTTCTGGAAGTCGCAGGCCACCCCCGGTGATCTGCCTGCCCATCCGGCGCAGCCGCTTGCTTTCGTGGCAACCGGCGGGCTCTTGGCAGCACTGGCGCTCTGGACCGTTGCCGCCGGTCCCGCGACCGCCTGGCTGGAGGAGACCGCGCTGATGCTGCACACGCCGGATGCCTATATCGCCGCCAATAAACTGGGAGGGGAGTGATATGCTGCGCAAGATCCTGCCACATCCCGGCCTGTCCGCGCTGCTGATCCTGACATGGCTGCTGCTGGTCAATGATTTCAAATGGGGCAGCCTGGTCTTTGCCACCATTCTGGCTATCTGCATCCCGTGGCTGACAGCGCCGTTCTGGCCCGACCGGCCGGTGGTGAAGAACTGGCTCGCCGCCGCCGAATTCGTGCTGATCGTGCTGTATGACATCGTAAAATCCAACATCACGGTCGCGCTGATCGTCCTGTTCAAGCCGAAGTCGCAGATCCATCCGCTGTGGGTTACCGTGCCGCTGGACCTGCGCACGCCCGAGGCGATTACGGTTCTGGCCGGGACCATCACGATGACGCCCGGCACCGTCACCGCCGACATGTCGGCGGATGGCCGGTCGCTGCTGGTGCATTGTCTGGATGCCACCGATGCCGATGCCATCCGCGACGATATCAAATCTCGTTACGAGACCCGGTTGATGAGGATTTTCGAATGATCGCAGCCGCCCTCACCTTCGCTTTCGCCTGCTATGGGATCGGTGTGCTGATCTGCCTGTGGCGCGTGATCTTCGCGCCCTCGATCCCCGACCGCGTGCTGGCACTGGATACAATGGTCGTGAACATGATCGCGCTGATCGTGATTTACGGGATCGCCATCGGTACCGGCACTTACTTTGAAGCTGCGATGCTGTTCGCGATGACGGGCTTCGTCTCTTCCGTCGCCTATGCGAAGTTCATCCTGCGCGGCGACATCATCGAATGAGGGGCTGACAGATGTTTGCGGAAATCCTTGTCGCGGCCCTTCTGGTCATTTCGGGCGTCTTCGCGCTGGTCGGCAGCTATGGGCTGATCAAGCTGCCAGACCTGATGACCCGGCTTCATGCGCCGACCAAAGCCTCTACCCTGGGGGTTGGCGGCGCGCTGATCGCCTCGATGCTGCATGCGATCGTCTGGCGTAATGAAGTGAGCTGGCACGAGCTTCTGATCACGTTATTCCTGTTTCTCACCGCGCCGATTACAGCGAATTTCATCGCCAAGGCCCATATGGCCGAGAAGCTGAAATCCGGCGATCTGCCGCCCACCGGCACTGACCGTGACTGGGCAACGCTGGACATGAGCGAAGAGCCGGTGCAGCCCGAGATGACCCCGCCCGGCCAGCCGGGGCGGCCGTCCTGAACGCGGAACGGGCGGGCCGCCCGTGGTGGCTCCCTGCCCGCGGAAAGCCCTTCCTCAGAACGCCTTGAACGTCATCGTGGTCAGCGTGCGGACGATGCCCGGAATGTCGAACAGCCGTTCTGACAGATAATGGCCCACATCCTCGCCCTCGGGGATGTAAACCTTTGCGATCAGGTCATATTCCCCCGAGGTCGAATAAAGCTCGCTCACCACCTCGCGGTCGTAGATGGCGGTGGCGACGCTGTAGGTCTGGCCGGGGGTGCAACGGAACTGGACGAAAACACAGGTCATGGGAGGCTCCTTTCAGCGCGAGACTAGCGCGGGGCACGGGCAAAAGTCTTGCAAGACTTTTGCAAATTTCTTCCTCAGGAAATTTGCGCTCAGCCCTCCGGGCGGAGGCTGAGCGGCGCGGCCGTCTGGCCGCGCAGGTCGTCGATTCCGAGCGGAGCCTGCGGGCGTCCAAGCCGGTTGCGCACCACCCAGTGCAGGCGTTTCTCGGCGCGGGTGATCGCCACATAGGCCAGCCGTTTCCACAGCGGAATCCCCGCCTCGGTGCGCCCGGCCTGTGCCGCCGCCCAAAGGTCGGGGGCAAAGACCTGCACCTCGGGCCATTGCGAGCCCTGCGCCTTGTGGATGGTCACGGCCGCCCCATGCAGAAAGGTCGCGCCCATGGTGGCGGCCTGCGGGATGAAGGGTTCTTCCTCGTCCGGCTTTTCGATCTTGATGATCGAAGCGGCGGAAAGCTGCGGCTCCTCGGCGCCAATCACATGCAGACGGGCAAAGCCTTGCCGCGTGCCGGGACCAAGGTAGATCACCTGCGCCCCCTTGATCAGCCCGCGCGCCTCCAGATCAATGCGTTTCTTGCGGTGTTTCAGCGGCAGTTCGATCCCGTCGCAGATCAGGGGTTCACCCGGCAGCAGTTCGTCCTCTGGTGCGCCATGCACGGCGCGGAAAGCGTTGATCAGCCGGATGCGTGTCGCGTTGCGCCAGACCAGCACCGGGCTGCGCGCCATCATCTCGCTGTCCACACGCTCCGCCCAGACCACACGGTCATCGCTGCGGGCGGCCTTTTCGACCATGCGCTCGAACTCCTCGAACCGCAGATCGGGGTCGGCCAACGCATGTGCCAGATCGAGGATCGGGTTACCCTCTGCCTGCCGGTGAATGCGGCTGAGCATCAGCTTCGCGTGCTCGCCCAGCGTATCGAACACCATCTGGCCGCTTTGCCCCACCGGGGCCAGCTGCGCCGGATCGCCGAACAGCACCAGCGAGGGGAAGATCTCGCGCAGGTCATCGAACTGCCGGTCGTCCAGCATCGAGCTTTCGTCGATGAAGCCCACGTCCAGCGGCTCTTCCCGTCGCTTCCAGCCCTTGATGAAATCGGACCCGCGCAACCCGGCCGCCGCCAGCGCACCCGGGATCGAGGCGACCTGATCGTAGAACGCCTTCGCCCGGTCGAGTGCCTGCTCGGTCAGCCCCTCGACTTCGGGGCGCTTTGCATTCCCGGCCAACCATTCGGCGATCAGTTCGTACTGCGGATCATAGACCGGGGTGTAGAGGATGCGGTGGATCGTGGTCGCCGGAACGCCCCGCATGCGCAGCACCGAAGCAGCCTTGTTGGTCGGCGCCAGAATCGCCAGCGTGCGGCGGTCCTTGCGCTTCTTGCCCTCGTAATCGCCCGAGACGATATCGACACCGGCAGCCTGCAAGGCCTTGTAAAGACTGGCCAGCAGCATGGTCTTGCCCGAACCGGCCTTGCCGATCACCGCCAGAACGGTGTTCTTGCCCTCGACCGGCGGTGACAGCACACCCTCCGCCAGATCAATGCCCATGCCACGCAGGCGTTCGGCCACACGGTCCCAGGCTTCGGCCTGATCTTCGGAAAACGGCAAGGCTGGGTTCGTCATGCGGCGGACCATAGACCAGCCGCGCCGCAATGGCGAGAGGGCCTCAGTTCGGCCGCCCGCCAGAGGCTGGCCCCTGTCCCCGCAGATCCGCGCCGCCGTCGGTCATCGCTGAAATCTCGGCCTCGGCCACGCGCAGCGCCGTATGGATCTGTGCCGCAAAGGCAGGCAGGCCATTGGTCAGCGCGAAGTTATGCAGATCTGTCAGGACATCAAAAATCCACTCGTCGCGCATGAAGCCCCCGTCCCGTAATCGTCAATGAATCGCGCACAGTCCCGCAACTCAACGTGACACTATCGCCGGAGTGGTCAACAGATTGTCACCATCTGCCGATTTTCCAAAGCGAAACGCCGCCCGGTGGGGCGGCGTTTGCGTCGTGTATCGGCAGAGGGCTCAGCGGTCGCGGCTGGCTTCCAGCGTGTCCTCGAAGGTGCGCAGGCCGGTACGCGGCGCCTGCACTAGCACGGCCATGTTGCCCGGCTTGTGCTGGTTGCGCAGCATCAGCGTGTGCGCCTTGGGGATCTCGGCCCAGGGGAAGACCTCGGACATGCAGGGGTCCAGACGGCGTTCGCACATCAGACGGTTGGCGGCGGCGGCCTGTTTCAGATGGGCGAAGTGGCTGCCTTGCAGGCGCTTCTGGTGCATCCACATGTAGCGCACGTCGAAGGTGCAGTTGAAACCCGAGGTGCCGGCGCAGATCACCACCATGCCGCCCTTCTTCACCACCAGCGTCGACACCGGGAAGGTGCTTTCGCCCGGATGTTCGAACACCATGTCGACGCTCACACCCTTGCCGGTGATATCCCAGATCGCCTTGCCGAACTTCCGGGCCTCTTTCAGCCATTCGTTATATTCGGGGCTGTTCACCGTGGGCAGCTGCCCCCAGCATTTGAAATCCTTGCGGTTGATCACGCCTTTGGCGCCAAGGCCCATGACGAAATCGCGCTTGTCCTCATCCGAGATGACGCCGATCGCATTAGCGCCCGCCGCATTGGCCAGCTGGATCGCGTAAGACCCCAGACCGCCCGAGGCGCCCCAGACCAGCACGTTCTGGCCGGGTTTCAGCTCGTGCGGGTGATGGCCGAACAGCATCCGGTAAGCGGTGGCGAGGGTCAGCGTGTAGCAGGCCGATTCTTCCCAGGTCAGGTGCTTCGGACGCGGCATAAGCTGCTGCGCCTGCACGCGGGTGAACTGCGCGAAGGAACCGTCATGCGTCTCGTAGCCCCAGATCCGCTGGGTGGGCGAGAACATCGGGTCGCCGCCGTTGCATTCCTCGTCGTCGCCATCATCCTGATTGCAGTGGATCACCACCTCATCACCCACTTTCCAGCGGGTCACACGGTCGCCCACCGCCCAGACGATACCCGAGGCATCGGAACCGGCGATGTGATAGGGCTGCTTGTGGCCGTCGAAGGGCGAGATCGGCACGCCGAGACCGGCCCAGACGCCGTTGTAGTTCACCCCGGCTGCCATCACCAGAACCAGCACTTCGTGGCTGTCCAGTTCCCAGGTCGGCACGACCTCAAGCTGCATCGCCTGCTCGGGCTCGCCGTGACGCTCGCGGCGGATAGCCCAAGCATACATATTTTTCGGCACATGGCCGAGCGGCGGCATTTCACCAATCTCATACAGATCTTTTTTCGGCGCGTCATAAGCGGCGATCGCGGATTGCGTATCCAGTGCCATCGGGGCCTCCTGCCAGAATGATGCCGCGCCGCAGAATCGGCGCGGGTCTGGGCACAGAAATACATTCGTCACGCAACTTTGCAACAACAATAAAGTACATGTTGTAATTTTATGTCCGCCGCGTCGCAGCGTTATCGCATAAGCTGTGACATGGGCCACAAAGCAAAAGCGCGCCCGAAGGCGCGCTTGGTATGTCGGGTCTGCACAGGGCTCAGGCCGCGCGCCACACCAGCCTTTCGCGCAGCGCATGTTCAAAACCAACCCGAAGCGATACCGCCGAAACCGGCGCGCGCAGCAGGATCGGCTCCATCCGGTCTTCGGGGAAGGTCTGCCCGCCCTTGACCTCGGAAGACAGCAGGATCGCCGGAATACGCAGACCGCTGCCCCGCAGCAGCGACAAGGCCCGCCGCCCCGCCTCCAGCCCGCCGAAGACATCGCAATCCATCATCAGCATGCCGTATCCGGCAGGATCGTCCAGCAGCGCCGACATTGCGGCAAACAGTTCGTGCTGTTCCTCCACCAGACCGCCGAACCCCGCCACGCGGCGCATGATCTCTTCGGTGCGGTTTGACATCGGATCTGCCAGCAACAACACACGGACCCCCCACCCGACAAGGGCGGCATCTTCTTCCATCGGTCGGAACATCTGCATGGCGGTCCTCACGGGCTGAGCTGCGGTCCTCCTGTTGCTACAGGTGGAATATGGCGGATTTGAGGGGAAAGGATGTTCTGTCCTCCCCGCTGCGGGGCACCTCTGGCGGGGCCGCAGTCGCTCTGCTTTGATGCCCTTGATCAAGGGGGCAGGGAATCATCATGTCACAGAGCGATTACCAGAAGCTTATCGACGGCCCCACCTGGGCCTTCATCCGGGAAACCGAGCGCTGGTATCCGCCGGATTCGGTTGGCCTGACCATCGCAGGCCAGCGCGAGGTCTATGACCGGATGTGCGCCGCCTTTCGCCAGCCCCGCCCCGAGGGGCTGGGGGTCGAAGACCACTCCATGGGCGGTGTGCCCTGCCGGATCTACACGCCGAAAGGCGCGCAACAGACCATGATGTATTTCCACGGTGGCGGGTTCGTCGTTGGCGGTCTCGACAGCCATGATGACGTTTGCGCGGAAATGGCGGCGGTGACCGGCTTCCGCGTGGTCAGCGCCGATTACCGGCTGAGCCCGGAACATGTACATCCGGCGGCCTTTGACGATTGCATCGCCGCCACGCGGGCGACGGCCGCGGATTATGGCGGGGCGCTGATCCTGGCGGGTGATTCGGCCGGGGGCGCACTGGCGGCCTCCGTCGCACACGCTCTGCGCGGGGAACTGGCTCTGAACGGGATGCTGCTGATCTATCCGGGCCTTGGCGGCGACCGGACGACGGGCAGCTACCAGACCCATGCGGAGGCTCCGATGCTGACGCTGGCGGATACGGAATATTACGAAAAGATCCGACACGGCGGCCCCGCGCCGGAATCCGACCCAACCGCCTCGGCCCTGCGCGATACCGATTTCAGCGGCCTGCCGCCGGTGGTTGCCTTCGCCGCCGAATGCGACCCGCTGGCCGACGACCCGTTCACCTATGCCGCGAAGGTGCGCGCCGCAGGTGGTCAAGCCGAGGCCCTGCTGGATGAAGGGCTGGTGCATGGCTGGCTGCGCGCACGCCATAGTGTGCCGCGTGCCCGCGCGGCTTTCGACCGGATTCTGGGACGTCTCAAAGCGCTGGCTTAACGCAGGAAGACCGGCCCGGTCATGCTGTCCGGCACCGGAACCCCCAGTCGGCTCAGGATCGTCGGCGCCAGCGAAAGCTGATCCAGCAGCACATCCGGTGCAGGCCCTTCGGCCGTGCCGAAATAATAAAGCGCGAAGTCGCGCTGTTCATCCGCCGCGCCACCGTGATGGCCCCGCATGTCCTGCCCGTGATCGGCAGTCACGATGACCTCATACCCCGCATCCAGCCAGCGTTGCAGGAAGGGCGCAAGCTGCGCATCCAGCGCATAACAGGCGTGGTCCATCTCGTGGCAGGCATGGCCGAAGCGATGGCCCATGCTGTCAAGCGTGCAGGTGTGCAGCATGCCGTAGTCGATGCCATGGCGTTCACACAGCCGGGTCAGCGTGGCGAAAAGATCGTGGTCGGCGGGCGTGGTCTGGTTGATCAGGTTGTAGCCATACATCGTGTGGAAGCGGCCATGGCTGATCGGGCCATCGGGTTCATCATATTCCACATCGCGCACGGCATCGAAGGGCGCGCGGTTGAAGAATTCCGACCAGAAGCTGTGCGCCACGGCCCCGGTTTTCAGCCCGGCGCGATGCGATTCGGAAAAGATGTCGGGATGGTCGAGCCGCCGAACCGCCTCGTTCCCCCAGACGCGGGTGATTTGCGGCGGCAGGCCGGTGTGGATCGAGGCATAACAGGTGGCCGAGGTCGACGGCAGGACCGAGCGCATCTTCCACACCCGCGCATCACCTTGCGCGACCCAGCCTTCCAGATTGCCGAACAGCCTGCGCCAGTTGGCATAGGGCACACCGTCGATGAGGATGAGAAGCAGCTTGGGCATCAGGTCGCTCCAACCCGGCGGGGCCGCCCTATGGTGCGGACGGATGCCTCCGGCGGGGATATTTGGGCCAGGATGAATGGGCAAGGCCACGCCCTGCCCCGTCTGTTCAGTTGCCTGCGCCTTCCATCTTGCGATGGTCGAGCACCTGTTCCAGCCAGCCGAGCTTCATTTCCGGCACCGAAGACAGCAGGAGGTCGGTGTAATCATCGAAAGGCGGTGCCAGCACGTCGGATTTCGGCCCGTAGCGTTGCACCTTGCCCTTGAACATCACCGCGATACGGTCGGCGATGGCGCGAACGGTCGCAAGGTCATGGGTGATGAACAGGTAAGCGACGCCCTCCTGCGCCTGAAGCTCCAGCAGGAGTTTCAGAATGCCATCGGCCACCAGCGGGTCGAGCGCCGAAGTCACCTCGTCGCAGATGATCAGCTTCGGCTTTGCAGCCAGCGCGCGGGCGATGCAGACGCGCTGTTTCTGGCCACCGGATAGCTCGGCCGGGTAGCGGTCGGCAAAGCCCTTGCCCATCTCGATCTGGTCCAGAAGTTCCTGCACGCGCTTGCGTTTCTCGGCCCCACGCAGGCCGAAATAGAACTCCAGCGGGCGGCCGATGATGGTTTCCACCGTCTGGCGCGGGTTCATCGCCACATCGGCCATCTGGTAAATCATCTGCAATTCGCGCAGATCATTGCGCGAGCGGCCCGCCAGATCGGGCGACAGATCGCGCCCACCAAAGGTGATGCGCCCCTGCGCAGCGGGCAGAAGCCCGGTGATCACCCGCGCCAGAGTCGACTTACCGGAGCCGCTTTCGCCGACAATGGCCAGCGTCTGCCCCGGCGGCAGATCGACTGTCACGTTCTTCAGCACATCGAAATGCGTGCCCTTGTAGCGCGCAGTGACGTTCTGGACGCTGAGCACCGGCGCGACATCGGGGTTCTTCTCGGCATGGTCGATGGAACGGACCGAGACCAGCGCGCGGGTATAGTCCTCTTGCGGGGCCTCGATGATCTGCTGGCAGGTGCCGTATTCGACGGTCTTGCCGTGGCGCAGCACCATGATGTGATCGGAGACCTGCGCCACCACTGCAAGGTCATGGGTGATGTAAAGCGCGCCGACCCCAGTTTCATGGATCGCCCGCTTGATCGCCGCCAGCACGTCGATCTGGGTCGTGACGTCCAGCGCCGTGGTCGGTTCGTCGAAGATCACCAGATCCGGCTTCGGACACAACGCCATCGCCGTCATCACCCGCTGCAACTGTCCGCCGGACACCTGGTGCGGGAAGCGCTTGCCGATGGTTTCGGGGTTGGGCAGGCCAAGCTGGCGGAACAGATCGACCGCGCGGGCCTCGGCCTCGGCCCGGCCCATCATACCGCGCGCCAGCGTCGTCTCGATCACCTGTTCCATCAGCGGCTTCGCCGGGTTGAAGGCGGCTGCGGCGGATTGGGCGACATAAGTCACCTCTTTGCCGCGGAGCGAGCGCAAGCCGCCAGCGCCGCCCTTGAGGATGTCGCGACCGTTCAGCCAGACCTCACCCCCCGTGATGCGGACGCCGCCCCGGCCATAGGCCATCGACGACAGCCCGATGGTGGATTTGCCGGCGCCGCTTTCGCCGATCAGGCCCAGCACCTTGCCCTTTTCCAGCGTGAAGGACACGCCATGCACCAGCGTCACATCCTTCGGCGGCTCGCCCGGCGGATAGCTCGTCGCCTCGATCACGAGGCCGCGCACGTCAAGAAGCGTCTCAGGCACCGCGGCCTCCTTTCAGGCTGGAGGTGCGGTTGAGCACCCAGTCGGCCACGAGGTTCACCGAAATCGCCAGCGTCGCGATGGCGAAGGCCGGGATCAGCGCGGCGGGGATACCGTAGACGATGCCCTCCTTGTTTTCCTTCACGATGCCGCCCCAATCCGCCATCGGCGGTTGCACGCCAAGCCCGAGGAACGAGAGGGTGGAGATGAACAGCACGGCAAAGATGAAGCGCAGACCCATTTCGGCGACCAGCGGCGACAGCGCATTGGGCAGGATCTCGCGGAAGATGATCCAGCCCTGTTTCTCGCCCCGCAGGCGCGCGGCCTCGACGTAATCCATCACGGCGATGTCCACCGCCACGGCGCGGGCCAGACGGAACACCCGCGTGCTGTCGAGAATCCCCATGACGAGGATCAGCACCGGGATGGTGACCGGCATGACCGACAGCACCACCAGCGCCGAAATCAGCGAGGGGATGGACATCATCAGATCGACCAGACGCGACAGCACCTGATCGACCCAGCCGCCCTTGACCGCCGCGAAGAAGCCAAGGATCGAGCCCATGCCGAAGGACAGCAGCGTCGCACAGGTGGCGATGAAGATCGTGGTGCGCCCGCCCCAGATCATGCGGGACAAGAGATCGCGCCCGATGGAATCTGTGCCCAGCCAGAACTGGCTGGACGAAGGCTCCCAACTGTCGCCGACGATTTCGGCCATGCCGTAAGGGGCAATCCAGGGGGCGAGCAGTGCGGCGGCGAAGTAGGCGCCGGTGAAGACGAGGCCGATCAGCGCGGCCAGGGGCAGTCGCGTCATTTCGGGTGCCTCAGTCGCGGATTTGCAAGAATGGAAACGAGGTCGGCAATCAGGTTCAGCCCGATATAGACCCCGGCGAAGACAAGCCCGCAGGCCTGCACGACCGGCACATCACGCTTGGAAACGTGATCGACCAGATATTGCCCCATACCGGGATAGACGAAGACCACCTCGACCACCACGACACCCACCACCAGATAGGCAAGGTTGATCATCACCACGTTGACCACCGGCGCGATGGCATTGGGGAAGGCATGGCGCGCGATGATGGCGAAGGGACGCAGGCCCTTCAGCTCTGCCGTCTCGATATAGGCCGATTGCATCACGTTCAGGATGGCGGCGCGGGTCATCCGCATCATGTGGCCCAGCACCGCCAGCACCAGAACGATGACCGGCAGACCAATGGCGTAAAGCCGGTCGCCAAAGCCCATGCCGTCATAGACCGTCGAAAGCGAAGGCAGCAGCCGGTATTGCACCGCAAGGAAGAAGATCACGATATAGCCCAGCAGGAACTCCGGCACCGAAATGGTGGCGAGCGTCACTGCCGAGATCAGCTTGTCGGGCCAGCGGTTGCGATAGCGTACCGACACCAGACCCAGAATGATGGCCAAGGGCACCGCGATGACAGCGGCGCAGGCGGCCAGGAACAGCGTGTTCAGCAGACGTTTGCCAAGCGCGGGCGCGATGGGCTGGCCATTGGTCAGCGCATTGCCAAGATCGCCGTGCAACACCCCGCCGAGCCACGAAAAATAGCGCGTCAGCGCCGGTTCGTTCAGCCCCAGTTCCTGACGCAGGTTGGCCAGCGTCTCGGGCGTGGCGGACTGGCCGAGGATCGACTGCGCCACGTCACCGGGCAGGATCTGTGTACCCACGAAAATCAGCACCGAAGCTGCAAGCAGCAGCAGGAGGCCCAGCGCAATGCGCTGGGCAACCAGTTTGATCACCGGATGGACCATCGGTTACGCGAACCAGGTCTTGGCGGTGGCGAAGCCGTTCATCAGTTCGAGGTTGGAATCCTCGATCCAGCCGGCAACCGTTTCGCTGTGCGCGTCGACGAAATCGTTGAACATCGGGCAAATCACGCCGCCCTGCTCCCACAGGATATGGGCGCATTTGCTGTAGATTTCCTTGCGCTTTTCCGGGTCGGTTTCGGCGCGGCCTGCCAGCACCAGTTCGTCGAACTCCTTGTTGAAGAACTTGGTGTCGTTCCAGTCAGCGGTCGAGAGGTAAGCCGTGGAATACATCTGATCCTGCACCGGGCGACCGCCCCAATAGCTTGCGCAGAAGGGTTTGACGTTCCACACATCCGACCAGTAGCCGTCATCCGGCACACGCTTGATTTCCAGCGGAATGCCAGCCTGTTTCGCCGTCGCCTGGAACAGCGCCGCTGCATCCACCGCACCGGGGAAGGCGCCGTCGGCCACGATCAGTTCGATCGGGCTGCCGTCATGGCCGGAAGCCTTGTAGTGCTCTGCCGCCTTCTCGATGGAAAACTCGCGCTGCGGCAGGCTTTCATCAAACAGCGGATAGGATTTGTTGATCGGGATGTCGTTGCCGACCGAACCGTAGCCGTCAAGGATCTTGTCGACCATCTCCTGCCGGTTGATCGCGTATTTCAGCGCCAGACGCAGGTCGTTGTTGTCGAAGGGCGCGGTGTTGCAGTGCATGATGAACACATAATGCCCACGGCCCGAGGCATTGGTGACCACCACCCCCGGCGCCCGCGACAGAAGCTTCGCCACCTTGGGATCGACCCGGTTGATCATATGCACCTGCCCCGATTGCAGCGCAGCCGTGCGGGCAGTGGTGTCGTTAATGATGAGGAATTCGATGCTGTCATAGTGACCGCGGCTCGCATCCCAGTCATCCGCATTCTTTTCAAAGACATAGCGGACACCGGGTTCGGCCGAGGCAATCTTGTAGGGGCCGGTGCCAATGCCTTTGTTCGGGTCTTCCACACCACCGCCGGGCTGCACCACAAGGTGATAATCGGCCAGCAGATAGGGAAGGTCGGCATTGCCCGAGGCCATGGTCAGCACGACATTGTCACCGTCGACCTTGATGTCGGAAATGCCCTGCATGATGCCATAGGCGCCGGATTTGGCGTTCTGGTCGGAATGGCGCCTAAAGGTGGCCGCCACATCCTCCGGCGTCATCTCGCTGCCGTCGTGGAACTTCACACCCTTGCGGATCCGGAAGGTCCAGACCGTCGAATCCTCGTTGCTTTCAAAGGCTTCGGCCAGACTCGGTTCAATCGTCATATCCGGCGCGACATTGACGATCGTGTCCCCCCACTGACGGTTCACGTTGAAGGCAACCGGCCCGTCAGCCAGGCCCGGATCAATCGCATCGGTGCTTTCACCGCCGCCCAGACCCAGTTTCAGGACGCCGCCCTTCTTGGGCTCGTCCGCACGCGCCGCGCCGGGCAGCAGCGAGGTGCCAAGCGCGGCGGTCAAGCCGAAGGCCGCGGTGCGCCCGAGGAAGGCACGGCGGTTCAGCCCGCCGTTATCGATAAGCTCGATCAGCTTGGCGAGATCGTCTTTCATGTAGGACTCCCTGACAGTCTTGTTGTGTTTTCCCGAGCATGATGCACAAGGCGGCCCGGCGTAAATTGTTTTCTGACCTGAAAACCTGTCGGTTTTGTATCAGAGGTGGTCGCGTTTGACAAATTCGCGGAAATCGCGGTCGAAGACCGGAGTCTCCCCCTCCCAGGCCTGCAACCTGGCGGTGAACGCCAGATGGCCGCTTTCCGAGGTCAGATTCGTCTCGGCAAGCGTGCGGACCGACCAGTTTCCCCGCGAAAGGCGCTGTTCATAGGTGATCGTCACGCGCGCCGACAGCGGATCGTCGGGACGGATGGTCCAGACCTCGCGCATCGTGTCGCCACTGACCAGCCCGTGATCCAGATTTTCGGCGTCGCCTCCGTCTTCCTCGATCACCAGCGAGACCTCGCCGGAAATCAGGTTGCGCTCGATCCGGCGGGCCGCCGCCCCTTTGCGCAGCACCCGGTGGCGCCATGCCGGTGCGGCTTCTGGTGCGGGCGGCGTCCATTCGTCGCCGGTGCTGCCGGAATGACGCGGCAGTTCAAGGCTGCCCTCCTGCAGGGTCAGTGTCGCCGCCTCGGCCGAGGGCCAGGCAAAGGGCCAGTAGGTCGTCGACAGCGCCAGCCGCAGCCGGTGGCCGGGGGCAAGCCGGTAGCCCATCTCGTCCAACGCCAGTTCGATGTCGAAGGGGGTGCCCACCGGCACCGGCGTCGGGTTTTCCATGCTGTCCCGGTGCCGCAGGTTCAGCATGCCGTGGCAGATGCGGACCGAACTGCCGTCGGGCGCCACATCGCACAGTCGCGCGAATATCTGGGCGAAGGGCTTGTCGCTGGTCAGCCGCAGCCGCAGCACCGCGCGGCCCAGAAGATCCATCCCTCCGGCCAGTGGCGCGCTGTCAAAACAGACCGACATTGCGTCATCCTCGCGCTGGTCACCCGGCATTTCGGCATTCAGCCCCATCGGGAAATATTCGCCGGTGTGCAGCCCCAGATGCTGTGGCGTGTTCACCGCCATCTCCAGCGGCGCGCCCTGCCCGCCCAGACGCCCCGGCGCCAGCGGCCAGACCTCGGGCGTGACACGCGGGCTGGGCCATGCGGTTTCCGTCACCCAGTGGCCTTTGCGAAATGCGGGCGCGGCCGAAGGCGGCTCGGAATGCAGCATATAGGCCCGATAAGCCGGATCGGTCTCCGCCCCGTTTTCAATTCCCTTCAGCCAGCGATCCCACCAGCGAATCGCGACTTGCAGGAAACCGATCTGTGGCCCCGGCACGGCGGTATGCGGGTATTGATGGACCCACGGACCCATCAGCCCCTGCACCACCGACTGTTGCTTGCCCATCAGATGCCCGACGGTGTTCATGTAATTGTCGGCCCAGCCGCCGACACTCAGCACCGGCACCTGAATGGCAGCCCAATCCTCGCAGACCGAGCCGTGCCGCCAATAGGCATCGCGGCTTTGGTGGCTGGCCCAGCGTGGGGCGAGGTAGGGCTCGGCCTCCAGCCGCCGCAACCAGTCCGCCCGCCAGTCGGGTCGCAGCGCCGGATCGGCAGGGCGTGAGCTGAAAGACAACATCACCGCCCCCCAGCCCGGATTTTCACCCAGCATGCAACCACCCTTGAAATGCACGTCATCTGCAAAACGGTCGGTGGTGGAGCAGACCGAAATCACCGCTTTCAGCGCGGGCGGCCGCAGAAAAGCGGTTTGCAGGCAATTGAACCCACCCCAGCTTTTGCCCATCATCCCGACCGCACCGCTGCACCATGGCTGTTCCGCCAGCCAGGCGATGACGGCAAGCGCATCATCCATTTCCTGCTGCGTGTATTCGTCGGTCATCAGCCCTTCGCTGTCGCCATTGCCGCGCATGTCGACCCGCACGCTCGCATAGCCATGGCCTGCGACATAGGGGTGCATCAACTCGTCCCGCGGCAACGTACCGTCGCGCTTGCGATAGGGGATATATTCCAGCACCGCAGGCACCGGCTGCGTATCCGCCCCCTCGGGCCGCCAGATGCGCGCCGAAAGCCGGATGCCATCAGGCATGACAATCCCGACATCAGGATCGTCGATCAACCTGTGCGGAAAATCGGAAACGGTGGTGAGCGCAGTCATGGCAACTCCGGGGCCTGTTGGGTATCGCGGCAGGCTGAGCCTGCCCGCCCACCACGTCACGCCGAAATTCGACATTATTTTGTCGCTTATGAACCATGCCTTGCTTCTGAACGCAACCAATCCGCCAAAGCGGCCTGCGCCGCCGTCGCAGCCCCGCGCGTTTCCACCCAATATCCGCTCTCTGCCCGCAGGATCTCGGGCCCCAGTGGCACCAGCGCCCCGGATGCCAGATGCGGCGCGATCAGCGGCAGCCAGCCCAGCGCCACCCCCTGCCCCGCCAGCGCGGCCTGCACGACGAAATCATAGGTATTCATGCCCAATTCGCCGCTCCGGCGTGGTCGGGCGATCCCCTGATCGGCAAACCAGCCTGCCCAGGTGAACCAGCGCGCCTCCGCCGGTGCATCCAGATGCAGCAGCACCGCCTGCGCCAATAGTGCGGGTGTATCCAGCGGCCCCTGCGCATCCAGAAACCCCGGCGCGCAAACAGGAACCACCCGTTCCGGCATCAGCAGCCACGCCCCTTCAGCCAGATCCCCCTGCTGCGCAAAGCGGATCGCCACCTCCCCGGCCTGCGGCGCGCGGTTTTCCTGCGAGGCGGTGATCTGCACCTCAATCCCCGGATGCAGGCTGCGAAACCGCGCCAGACGGGGCATCAGCCACAACCCTGCAAAGCCGAAATCGGTGAGGATACGCAGCGCGGGCGCCCGCGCCAGCCCCGACACCTCGGCCAGCGCGGCGTCGATCTGCGCCAGCGCCGGCAGCAGAGCGCGCAACAGCACCTCCCCTGCCGGGGTCGGCAGACAGCCGCCCCGCCCCCGCGTGAACAGCGCCACGCCCAGATGATCTTCCGCCCGGCGCAGCTGATAGCTGATAGCCGGCTGGCTGAGCCCCAGCGCCGCCCCGGCCCGCGTCAAAGACCCGTGCCGCGCCACCGCCTCGATCACCCGAAGGGCTGCCGGGTCAAGTTGCATAAATCATCTTTATGTAAAACATCAAAAACTCCTGTCTTTCTTGTTTGCAGCATATGGTGTTTCAATATGAACGGAAGCAAAAGGCGCAGATCATGGCGGACAGGCCCAACATTCTTATCCTGATGGTCGATCAGCTGACGGGAACGCTGTTCCCGGATGGCCCCGCCGACTGGCTGCATGCGCCCAACCTGAAACGGCTGGCCGAGGGCGCAGTCCGCTTCACCAATGCCTATACCGCCTCGCCGCTCTGCGCCCCGGCGCGTGCCAGTTTCATGTCCGGGCAACTGCCACGCCGGACACGGGTTTACGACAATGCGGCCGAATTCACCTCGGACATCCCGACCTTCGCCCATCATCTGCGCCGCGCCGGATACCAGACAGCCCTTTCCGGCAAGATGCATTTCGTCGGCCCCGATCAACTCCACGGATTCGAGCAACGCCTGACGACCGACATCTACCCCGCCGATTTCGGCTGGACCCCGGATTACCGCAAACCGGGCGAGCGGATCGACTGGTGGTATCACAATCTCGGCTCGGTCACCGGTGCGGGCGTGGCAGAAATCACCAACCAGCTGGAATATGACGACGACGTGTGTTTCCAGGCGGTGCAGAAGCTTTACGACCTGTCGCGTGGCCAGGATGCCCGCCCCTGGGCGCTGTGCGCGAGCTTCACCCACCCGCATGATCCTTTCGTCGCGCGCCGCAAATACTGGGATCTCTATACCGACTGCCTGCACCTCGATCCGCCCGAGGCGATCCCTTACGAGGACATGGATCCCCATTCACAGCGGCTGATGGATGCCTGCGACTGGCGCGGGCTGGAGGTGACGCCCGACCATATCCGCCGCGCCCGACAGGGCTACTTTGCCAATATCTCTTACGTCGATGACAAGATCGGCGAAATTCTCGCGGCGCTGGAGGCGACGCGGCAAGAGGCCATCATCATCTTCGTCTCGGATCACGGCGAGATGCTGGGCCGCCGCGGGTTGTGGTTCAAGATGAACTTCTTCGAAGGCTCTGCCCGCGTGCCGCTCATGATCGCCGCCCCGGGGCTGGAACCGGGTCGGGTGGATACCCCGGTCTGTACAATCGATGTGACACCGACGCTCTGCGATCTGGCGGGAATCTCGATGGACGAAGTCATGCCCTGGACCGATGGCGAGAGCCTCGTGCCGCTGGCGAAGGGCTTTGATCGCACCAGTCCGGTCGCGATGGAATATGCCGCCGAAGGTAGCATCACCCCTCTGGTCGCCCTGCGCGAAGGTCGCTGGAAATATGTGAACTGTCTGGCGGACCCGGAAATGCTGTTCGATCTGGACACGGATGTCGAGGAACGCACAAACCTCGCGCAAGAGCCCGCCCATGCCGAAACCCTCGCCCATTTCCGCGCCATGGCGGAGGCCCGCTGGGATCTGGACCGCTACGATGCCGAGGTCCGTGAAAGCCAGGCCCGCCGCTGGGTGGTTTATGAGGCCCTCCGCAACGGAAGCTATTTCCCCTGGGATTACCAGCCGCTGCGCGCCGCCTCAGAACGCTATATGCGCAACCATATGGATCTGAACGTGCTGGAAGAAAGCAAACGCTTCCCGCGCGGCGAATGAGGCTATTTATATAGCGCGCCTGCGGCGCCAGCCGTTCATCCCGGCCCCCGGCTGCGCCGGGGACCGCGTCCCTGCCTCCGGCGGGAGTATTTGTTCAAGAAGCAGGGCATATTTGCTTCTTGCAAAAATACTCACTTTTCGCGCTCCGGGCGCATGCAAAGGCCCGGTCAATGCGACCGGGCCTCGATATCTCGCGGCAGCGCCTTTGACGGGGGGTCGCTCCCCCCGGCAAAGGCCCCCTGTCCCGGGGCAGCTCAGACCGCTTTTTTCAGCGCTTCGATGAGATCGGTCTTTTCCCAGCTGAAGCCGCCATCGGCTTCCGGTGCACGACCGAAATGGCCGTAGGCCGAGGTCCGGGCATAGATCGGGCGGTTGAGCTGCAGGTGCTCGCGGATGCCACGCGGGGTAAGATCCATCACTTCGGCCACGGCTTTCTCGATCAGCGCCTCGTCGACCTGTCCGGTGCCATGGGTGTCGACATAGATCGACAGCGGCTTCGCGACGCCGATCGCATAGCTGACCTGAAGCGTGCAGCGGTCGGCGAGGCCTGCGGCCACCACGTTCTTCGCCAGATAGCGGGCGGCATAGGCCGCCGAACGGTCCACCTTGGTCGGGTCTTTCCCCGAGAAAGCGCCGCCGCCATGCGGGGCTGCGCCACCGTAGGTGTCAACGATGATCTTGCGCCCGGTCAGGCCCGCGTCGCCATCCGGCCCACCGATCACGAATGTGCCGGTCGGATTGACCCACCATTCGGTCTTCCGGGTGATCCAGCCCGAGGGCAGCACTTCGCGGATATAGGGCTCCACGATGGCGCGGATGTCATCCGAGCTCTGGCTTTCGCTTTCATGCTGGGTCGACAGCACGATCGATGTCACTTCGACCGGCTTGCCGCCCTCATAGCGCAGCGAAAGCTGCGATTTGGCATCGGGGCGCAGCGTCGGTTCCTGACCGGATTTGCGCACCTCGGCCAGTCGGCGCAGGATGGCATGCGAATACTGGATCGGCGCCGGCATCAATTCCGGCGTCTCGCGGCAGGCATAGCCGAACATGATGCCCTGGTCGCCCGCACCGTCGCGGTCCACACCCTGCGCGATATGGGCCGACTGCTTGTGCAGGTGGTTCTTCACCTTCAGCGTCGCCCAGTGGAATTCATCCTGTTCGTAGCCGATGTCCTTCACGCAGTCGCGGACGATCTGCTCGACCCCTTCCAGCATGTCTTTCAGCTTCTTGCGGTCGGACAGGCCAACCTCGCCCCCCACGACGACGCGATTTGTGGTGGCGAAGGTTTCGCAGGCCACGCGGGCATTCGGTTCTTCGGTCAGGAAAGCATCGAGAACCGCATCGGAAATCCGGTCGCACACCTTGTCGGGGTGCCCCTCGGAAACCGATTCCGAGGTGAAAACATAATCAAGTCTGCTCATGGGGACGTGCTCCGTTGATGTATCCCCGCCACGCCAGGAAGCCGTTGTGACGGTTCGATGCCCCGGGTTATGCCTCGCCCGGCCCACAGTCAAGCAGAAGGGTGCGCACGGCGTCTTGCAAGGGTCAGGGCGAGTCCCCCTAGCAACAGCAGGAACGGCATCATTCCGTAGCGGCTGTAGGGGGTCGGCGGCAGGGCACCAGGCAGCGCCGCATCCAGATAGCCCGGCCTGCCGAACGGCAGTTCGGCGGTGACGCGGCCCCGCGCATCCACCATCTGTGTCACGCCGGTATTGGCCACACGCACCAGCGGCAGGCCCTGTTCCACCGCGCGCAGCCGGGCTTGCGCGGCATGCTGGAACGGGCCGGTCAGCGTGCCGAACCAGGCGTCATTGGTGATCTGCAACAGCCAGCCCGGCCGTTCCGGGGCGGCATTCACCTCTTCGGGGAAGACCGCCTCATAGCAGATCAGCGGCATCGCCTTGCCCAGTGGCCCAAGGTCAAGCACGCGCGGCCCTGGCCCGGCGGCATAGCCATAACCCTGCCGCGCGGCGAAGGCAGAAATGCCGAACAGCCGCCATGCCAGATCGCCGAAGGGCAGATATTCGCCAAAAGGCACCAGATGCGCCTTGTCATAAATCGCGGTCTGGTAGCCATCGGGGCCCAGCACGGCGAGGCTGTTATAGGCGGCGGCACCCTCCACCCGCTGCACCCCGAGCGCGACCGGCACGCCGCGCGCAGCCTCGGCCACGCCCAGCGCCGCATCACCGCCGGGCGTATAAAGATAGGGCAGCGCGGTTTCTGGCCAGATCACCAGATCTGGGCGGGGCTCGGCCGCCGTATAGCCGGTCTGAAGCCGGTACAGCCGCTCGGCCTGGGCCGGATCCCATTTCAGGCTTTGTTCGGCCGCGGGCTGTACCAGCCGGAAGGTCAGGCCCGGCGCCGCCGGATCGGGCTGCGCCAGTTGCCAGACTCCGCCGCCCCAGACCATAGCCAGCAGCAGGGCGGCGGCCAGCGTGCCCCTGCCCCGCGCCATCACCGGCAAAGCCGCCAGAACCAGCGTCAGCAGTGTCAGGCCATCGGCCCCGGTCAGCGCTGCAAGCTGCGCCACCGGCGTGTCGATCCAGATATGACCCGGCTGCGCCCAGGGGAAGCCGGTGAAAACCACGCCGCGCAGGGCCTCGGCCCCGGAAAGGCACAGCGCGAAGGCCAGAGCCTGCCGCGCGGTGGTGCGCACCAGTCGGGCAGCAAGCCCCGCGGCCGCGCCCCAGAACAGCGCCAGCCCCCCGGCCATCAGCACCAGCGCGAAGGGCGCCATCCAGCCATAGGTTTCCGGTTCCACAAAGAAGGGCTGCACGATCCAGCTGAGTGCTGCGGCAAAATAGCCGGTGCCCGCCGCCCAGCCCCTTGCCGCCGGGCGCCCGGCTGTCACCTGCCAGACGATCCCGGCGAAAGCGGGCACGGCCAGATACCATGCCCCCAGCGGCGCCTGACCAGAGGCCGCCAGTACCCCCAGCCCGAAGGCGGGGGCAAGGTCACGCCAGCCCCGCACCCCCATCAGCCCCCGTCGGCCGGAGCCGGGACCTCGGGCAGCCGCAGCCGCAGCCGCTTGATGCGGCGCGGGTCGGCATCGACCACCTCGAACTGAACGCCGGTCTCGTGGGTCACGATTTCGCCCCTTGCCGGAACCCGGCCGGTGCGCAGAAAGACCAGACCACCCAGCGTGTCGATCTCGCCATCGTCCTCGCCGGTGCGCAGACCCATGCCGATCTCGGCCTCCACCTCATCCATTGGTGCGGTGGATTGCATCAGCCAGACGCCGGGCTTTTCCTGCTTCCAGAGCATGCCTTCGGCCTCGTCATGCTCGTCCTCGATCTCGCCGATCACTGTCTCGATCAGATCCTCGATGGTGACCAGACCGTCCACGCCGCCATATTCATCAATGACCAGCGCCATATGGACACGTTCTTTCTGCATCTTCTGCAACAGTACATGCAGCGGCATCGACGGCGGCGCGTAAAGGATCGGGCGCAACAGACGCTTCAGGCTGAACCGTCCGCCCGCGCCAAAACCGTGCTGAAGCGCCAGATCCTTCAGCATCACAAGGCCCTGAGGATGATCCAGCGTGCCCTTGTAGACCGGCAGCCGGGAAAAGCCTTGGTGGCGGAAGACCTCGACCAGTTCATCCTTGCCGATATCCAGCGGGACCGCCGCGATCTCGACCTTCGGAATGGCCACGTCGTCGACCCGCAGCTTGCGAAGGTTCGCAAGCCCCGGAAGCTGCGCCGGTGCCGGGCTGAGCGCCGGCGCGGGGCTGTCGGGTTCGGTCACATCCTGCGGGGAAAAGGCCGACAGAAGCCGGCCAAAGAAACCTTTCTGGGCAGGATCGGAGCGAGACTCGCCCTCTTCGCCGGATGCCTCATCAGATGGCGCCTGTTGCGGCGCCGCGGTCGATCCTTCGTAACTACTGCCCATCTGTCCTTCTACCCGAATATCCTGCGCCGCAGCGCCTGCCCTAATATGGGTCCGCAATGCCAAGCGAGGCAAGTATCTGCCGCTCGGTCTCTTCCATCAAATTCGCGTCGTCCTCGTCGATGTGGTCATAGCCCAGCAAGTGCAGGACTCCGTGAACGAGCAGGTGCATGACGTGATCGTGAACGGTCTTGCCCTGCTCGGCCGCCTCGCGCGCGCAGGTCTCCCAGGCAATCGCAATATCGCCCAGCGGGGCGGGATCTTCCGGCGTTCCGGGCTCCGGCATCTCCGGAGCCTCACCCGCATATTCGCTGCCGCGTTCTTCGGATGGCCAGCTCAGCACATTCGTGGGCCGGGGCTTGTCACGGAATTCGCCGTTCAGCCCGGCGATACGCGCATCGTCACATCCCATGACGACGAGACCGTAAAGGTCAGGCGACATCCCAAGATGCGACAATGTGGCGCAAGCCGCAGCCATCGCGGCCGCATCCAGCCCGAAGGCTGTCCAGCGGTCATCCTCGATTACGATGTCGACGCATGTTTTCATGCGCGCCTCATAGGGCCAAGCCGGACAAACCGCAAATGCCTTTGATCATCTGTGGTGGTGGGAAAGCCCGATCCGGTGGCCCGGATCGGGAAGCTCAGCCCTGCGCCTCTTCGCGGTCATAGGCTTCGATGATCCGCGCCACCAGCGGGTGCCGCACCACATCCTTGGCGGTGAAGTAGTTGAAGCTGACGCCCTTCACCCCCTTCAGGATGCGTTCGGCATCCTGAAGGCCCGAGGCCACGCCGCGCGGCAGGTCGACCTGCGTGCGGTCGCCGGTGATGACCATGCGCGATCCTTCGCCCAGACGGGTGAGGAACATCTTCATCTGCATGGTGGTGGCGTTCTGCGCCTCGTCGAGCACCACGAAGGCGTTGGACAGCGTGCGTCCGCGCATGAAGGCCAGCGGCGCGATCTCGATCCGCTTCTCTTCCATCAGCTTCTGCACCTGCTTGGCCGGAAGAAAATCGTTCAGCGCGTCATAAAGCGGCTGCATATAGGGATCGACCTTCTCCTTCATGTCGCCCGGCAGGAAGCCAAGGCGTTCGCCCGCCTCCACCGCCGGACGCGACAGGATGATCTTTTCCACCGCCCCCGATATGAACATGGTCACGCCGACCGCAACAGCGAGATAGGTCTTGCCGGTGCCCGCCGGGCCGATGCCGAAGCCAAGTTCGTTGGCGAACAGATTGGCCACATAGGCCTTCTGCGCCTCGGTGCGCGGCTCGATCGGTTTCTTGCGGGTCCGCAGCTCGATGGAACCCGCCCCGAACATCTCGATCTGTTCGGCCCCTTCGCGTGGCGTTTCGGGCATCGGACGGCCCATGCGGATCGCCCCCTCGATATCGCCCGCCGTCACCGCGCGCCCCGCCTCCAGCCGGGCGTAAAGCGCATGCAGCACGGCCGCCGCCTGCTCGCGCGCGCCCTTCTCCCCGATAACCGACAGGCGGTTCCCACGTCGGAGGATATGCACCCCCATCTCATGCTCGATCTGCGCAAGGTTGCGGTCATACTCACCGCACAGATCAATCAGCAGCCGATTGTCGGGAAATTCCAGCGTCGTTTCCACAACGTCTTCGGCACGGGGCGGGGGGGTCAGCGCGCTGATGCCCAAATCATCATCCTTTGCGGTTCGAAGGCTTCCTGACTCAGAATCTGCGCCTCGAAGGTTAAGGAAACAAGACAAAGCTGTTCAAACTTTCACCACCGGCGGCCGAAATTGCAGATGTTGCACATTTCCGCCACACCACCGCTAGGGCTTGTATGTCCTGCGATAAAAAATGTGGCATCCGGCAAAAGGAAAGGGCCGCGACATCGCGCGGCCCTACCATATTCATATCCTGGCGCAGGCTGGTCAGTTACGGCCAGCGTAGGGCACATAGTCGCGCAGACCCGCGTCCTTGGTCTGGTAATTGCGCAGCACGGTGCCCGGCGGATAGTGATTGTTGCAGATCGGCAGGCCCGAAACCGGATCGAAGCGGCGGCCCGAATAGCCTTCGACGCCATCGTCGATGATCCAGCCCTGACAGCCGTCGGGATCATAGGCAATCGCCCCGCCCCCCGGTGCCAGCGGAATATTGTCGCGACCGCGATCCTGATTGGTGGCGATCACCGTATCGGGGCTTTGCCGATAGGGGGTGAGGCCATCGACACAGCCAGCCAGCGTGGTGATGGCAAGAAGGGCGAAGCCCGGAACGAAAACTTTGGTCATCCTGATCACCACCGATAGCAAACGACTTCGACGCGGCGGTTCTTCTGCATGCCCGCCGCCGTGCTGTTCGACGCGATGGGCTGGCGTTCGCCGAACCCGATCTCGCGCTCCACCATGGCCCCGACCGAACGGGCCACATCGGCCACGGCCTTGGCGCGGCGCTGCGACAGCTTGATATTGTATTCATCCGAGGCGCGGCTGTCGGTATGGCCATAGACCGCATAGCCGAAGGCCCCGGCCTGCTGGAAGAACTGTTGCAGATAGCTGCGGCCCGAGGCGGTCAGCTTGGCGCTGTCGGTCGCGAACAGCGTGTCGGTGTTCTGCACCATACAGGTATTGCGCTTCAGACAGACGGGTTTGCCGGTCTTCGGGTTCACCCGGTCCAGCATGTAGCCTTCAAGGCCGCCATCGGCCCACCAGTGCATGCAACCATCGTCATCGACCCACACGCCCCACTGGATCTTGCCGGCAATCTCGGGCGCCTGTTGCGCCTGGGCAGCCCCGGCCAGTCCGACGGCGAGTGCAACTCCCCCAATGATCATCCGCACTGCTTTGGAAATCGGTTCCACGTCGCAGCTCCCCTAATTCACACAAGACTTTCTTTAGTATTAAGCCAGAAATGCCGTTACTCTATTCTTATGTAAAGCAAAATATATGGTGTGCAGGGATGATGGCACACCAATTGTTGCGTGGGCACGCGCCAAGCCGGAACGAATCGTGATATTGGTGCCGCTGCGGAAACCGCCGGTCAGTCGCGCAGAGGCTCCCCCGCCAGCGAGTTAGGCGCGGAGCCGGTGATGCGCACCCGCACCAGTTGTCCGGGCTTGCCAAGGGAATCAGTCACATGCACCGCATGCAGGTGGTCGGATTTGCCCACCATCTGCCCCGGCAGACGGCCCGGCTTTTCATAAAGCACGCCCACCTCGCGGCCCACCATGGCCATCTGCGCCGCGCGCTGCTGTTCGGTGATCAGCGCCTGAAGCGCCTGAAGCCGGGCATCAGAGACCTCGGCCGGAAGCTCCGGCTTCTCCGCTGCGGGCGTGCCGGGACGGGCGGAATATTTGAAGCTGAACGCCGCGCCAAAGCCGACCGCGCGGATCAGATCCATCGTCGCCTCAAAATCCGTATCGGTTTCGCCGGGGAAGCCCACGATGAAATCCGAACTCAGCAGAATGTCGGGACGCGCAGCCCGGATACGCTCGATCAGCCGCAGATATTGCTCGGCGGTATGCTTGCGGTTCATCGCCTTGAGGATGCGGTCGCTGCCCGATTGCACCGGCAGATGCAGGTAAGGCATCAGCTGGGGCACCTCGGCATGGGCGGCGATCAGGTCGTCATCCATGTCATTGGGGTGGCTGGTGGTATAGCGCAGCCGGTCCAGCCCGTCGATTGCCGCCATCTCGCGCAGAAGACGGCCAAGCCCCCAGGTGCCACCCTCGCCCGCACCGTGATAGCCGTTGACGTTCTGCCCCAGCAGGGTGATTTCGCGCACCCCGCGCGAGACCAGATCGCGCGCTTCGGCCAGAAGACGCGCCGCCGGGCGGCTGACCTCGGCGCCACGCGTATAGGGCACCACGCAGAAGGCACAGAATTTGTCACAGCCTTCCTGCACGGTCAGGAACGCCGTCGGCCCGCGCAGCGCCTTGCGCTGCGGCAGGTGGTCGAACTTGTCCTCTTCGGGGAAATCGGTATCGACAACCTTGCCCTTCGCCTCGACCATCTCGGGCAGGCGGTGATAGCTTTGGGGCCCGACCACCAGATCGACCAGCGGCATCCGCTTCAGGATCTCCTCGCCCTCGGCCTGCGCCACACAGCCCGCCACACCGATCTTCAGATCGGGTTTCGCCTGTTTCAGCGGACGCAGCCGCCCGAGGTCGGAATAAACCTTTTCCGCCGCCTTTTCGCGGATGTGGCAGGTGTTCAGCAACACCATATCCGCCTCTTCCGCCACCTCGGTCGTCACATAGCCCTTGGCGCCCAGCGCCTCGGCCATGCGCTCGCTGTCATAGACGTTCATCTGGCAGCCATAGGTCTTGATGAACAGCTTCTTCGGCGCCTCCGCCCCTTCGGCGGTGGCAGTGGCGGAAATCTCGGTCGGCTGTTCGGTCATGGGCGGCCCCCTTCGGCTAGGCGGTTCTTCTAACGAAATCTGCCCTGCCACGCAACAAAGGGGCAAAGGCTTGCAAAGGCGGCGGTCTTCGCAGAATCTGCCGACAGTTTGCAGTGACAGCGGAAAGTGTTACGGAATGCGCTATGGCAGTCTGGCGGAATTCAGATCGACCAGCGACAAGGTGCTGGCCAAGGGGCCGCTGGCGCTGATCTTCGCCGAAGATACCGTCGAGCTGGACAGCACGTTGCGGCACCATCTGAACAGCGGTTTCCGGCAGGTTCTGCTGTTCGCGCATGAAGAAATGCCTGTGTCGGAGGATCTGGAAAACCGCATTCACCGCATCGACCACGATGTCCATGCCGATGATGCGGTGCCCGAAACCGTCAATGCGATCAACGATGCCGCACCGGCCGGAACCTGGCTGTATTACTGCTTCAATGCCGAATACCTGTTCTTCCCGTTCTGCGAAAGCCGCACTGTCCGCGACCTGCTGACCTTCCAGACGGAAGAGCGGCGCGACACGCTGCTGACCTATGTGATCGACCTCTATGCCGGCGATCTGAACCGCTATCCCAATGCGGTCTCGCTGGAAGATGCGCATCTGGACCGTTCAGGCTATTACGCGCTGGGACGCAAAGATCCCGACAAGAACTGGGAGACCAAGGAACGGCAGCTGGATTTCTTCGGCGGCCTGCGCTGGAGGTTCGAGGAATATGTAACCTGGACCAAGCGCAAGATCGACCGCGTCTCGCTGTTCCGCTCGCGGCCCGGCCTGAAACTGCGGTGGGATTTCACGTTCAATGACGAGGAATACAACACTTACGCCTGCCCGTGGCACCACAACCTGACCGCCGCAATCTGTTCTTTCCGAACCGCAAAAGCGCTGAAAACCAACCCCGGCTCACGCTTCTCGATCCACGATTTCCGCTGGCGCAACTCGACTGAGTTCCAGTGGCACAGCCAGCAACTGATGGATCTGGGGCTGATGGAACCGGGCCAGTGGTTTTGAAACGGCGCCTCTGACCTGTCACCTGCCGCCAAACTCGTCGCGATTGACGGGTTCGGGCCGCATTCACCATTCAAGGCTGGGCGTCCGACTGCGGAAAATTGCCGAAACGGCGGGTCACCGCGTTTGCTCCCAGCCCGTCTGCGGCGGGTGCCTGGGTCCGCCGCGGCGTCGACCAGGCTGCAAAAGAACAGCGTTCCGGGCGGTCGACTATTTCAGCGGCCTGCGAAAGCGGGGGCGGCAGCGCAAGGCGCAGCAGTTGCCCGACGCGTTCAAAGGGCAAGCCGCTGATGCAAGACCAGTCTTCTGAAATGATCTGGCGGCGTGCCACCTGTCATCCCAGCAGCCGGGCCGCCAGCGCGGGCAGGTCGGCGTAACGGTCCAGCATCGCCTCCGGGGCCAACCGCGCGATGGCCGGCCCTTCGGGGCCGAAACTGACCAGAACGCAGGGCACACCGGCAGCGGTGGCGGTCTTACGGTCGGTTTCGGTGTCGCCGATGAGGATTGACCGCCCAGGATCGCCGCCCGCGCCGCGCACGGCAGCCAGATAGGGCGCAGGGTCGGGTTTGCGCACAGGCAGCGTATCGGCGCCGATCAGGCTGCCGAACAGGCCCCGCACCCCGAGCCGGGTCATCAGCGTCTCGGCCAGGCCTTCGGGCTTGTTGGTGCAGATCGCGGTGGCGTAACCGGCGGCGCGCAGCGCCTCCACCGCCTCGGCAGCACCGGGATAAAGCCGGGTGTGGGTGTCGATCCCCTCGGCATAGGCCGCAAGAAGCACCGGGTATTGCGCGTCCACCGCCGCCTCATCCACGCCGCCGATGCGGGAAAATCCCAGCCGCAGCATCGCCCGCCCGCCGTGGAACGCGGTCAGCGCATCTGCCATCGGGTCCAGCAGATCCCCGTGACCAATGCCGCGAAAGCAGGCATTCGCCGCCGCCACCAGATCGGCGGAGGTATCGGCCAGCGTACCATCCAGATCGAAGACCACCGTTTTCATCTGCCTGCCTCTCCTGAAACCTGTCGAAAGGATGTGTGAAGGCGCATGGCTTGCGCGCCCCGGCCATCGGGTTAAAACGGGCGCATCGCCAAGGAAAGAGGTCTCATGCCTGTCTCTCTCGTCATTCTTGCCGCGGGGCAAGGCACTCGGATGAATTCGGATCTGCCGAAGGTGCTGCACCGTGTTGCGGGTGCGCCGTTGTTGCATCATGCGATGCAGGCGGGTGCGGCGCTGTCGCCGGAGCGTGTGGTGGTGGTTGCCGGGCACGGGGCGGAGGCGGTCTCGAAGGCGGCGCGGGCCTGGGACGAGGCTTGCGGGATCGTGGTGCAGGCCGAGCAGCTGGGCACCGGGCATGCGGTGGCGCAGGCGGCCCCTGCCCTTGCGGGTGTATCGGGCGATTGCGTGGTTCTGTATGGCGACACGCCCTTCATCCGTCCCGAAACGCTGGAGGCGATGCTGGAGGCGCGCGCGCGGCATGCCGTGGTGGTGCTGGGTTTCGAGGCGCGTGATCCGGGGCGCTATGGCCGGCTGATCGCGCAGGGCGAGGCGCTGGAGCGGATCGTCGAGTTCAAGGATGCGACCGAGGCGCAGCGCGCGATCACGCTGTGCAATTCCGGCGTGATCTGCGCCGATACCGCGCTGCTCCTTGATCTGGTCGGCACGCTGGGCAATGACAATGCGGCAGGCGAATATTACCTGACCGATGTGGTGGAACTGGCCCGCCGGCGCGGGCTCTCTGCCGGGGTTGTCACCTGTGACGAGGCGGAGACGCTGGGCGTCAACACCCGCGCCCAGCTGGCCGAGGCAGAGGCCGCCTTTCAGGCCCGTGCCCGCGCCGAAGCGCTGGAAAACGGCGTGACGCTGACCGCGCCGGAAACGGTGTTCTTCGCGCTGGATACCGTGGTGGGGCGCGACGCGATCATCGGGCCGAATGTGGTCTTCGGCCCCGGTGTCACCATTGAAAGCGGCGCCGAGATCAGGGCCTTCTGCCATCTGGAGGGCTGCCATGTCAGCCGCGGCGCCGATGTCGGGCCGTTCGCGCGGCTGCGCCCTGGCGCCGAGCTGGCCGAGGATGTGCATGTCGGCAATTTCGTCGAGATCAAGAATGCCATTCTGGAAGAAGGCGTGAAGGTCGGTCACCTGACCTATCTTGGCGATGCCGATGTGGGCGAAGGCACCAATATCGGCGCGGGCACGGTGACCTGCAATTACGACGGGGTGATGAAGCATCGCACCCGCATCGGCAAACGCGCCTTCATCGGGTCCGACACCATGCTGGTGGCGCCGGTCACGGTGGGGGACGGGGCGCTGACCGGCTCGGGCTCGGTCATCACGGCGGATGTGCCGGCGGGCGCGGTGGCGCTGGGACGCGCGCGTCAGGTGGTGAAGCCCGGGCTGGCCCCCAAAATGTTTGAAATGTATAGATCGATCAAAGAAAAACGGCAGAAGGACGCCAAGTAATGTGCGGTATTGTCGGGGTTCTGGGAAACCACCACGTTGCACCCCTCCTGGTCGAGGCGCTGAAACGGCTGGAATACCGCGGCTATGACAGCGCCGGGATCGCCACGGTGAACGAGGGCCGGCTGGACCGCCGCCGCGCCGTGGGCAAGCTGGTGAACCTGTCGGACCTGCTGGTGCATGAGCCGCTGGCGGGCAAGGCCGGCATCGGCCATACCCGCTGGGCCACCCATGGCGCGGCGACGGTGGCCAATGCCCATCCGCATCGCGCCGGCAATGTGGCGGTGGTGCATAACGGGATCATCGAGAATTTCCGCGAATTGCGGGCCGAGCTGACGGCGGCGGGTTACAGTTTCGAATCCGAGACCGATACCGAGACGGTGGCCCTGCTGATGCGGCACGAGCTGGCGCAGGGCGGCACCCCGGCCGAGGCCACTGCCCGGCTTCTGCCGCGCCTGCACGGCGCCTTTGCCCTGTGCTTCCTGTTCGAGGGCGAGGAGGATCTGATGATCTGCGCCCGCAAGGGCTCGCCGCTGGCGATCGGGCATGGCGACGGCGAGATGTTCGTGGGGTCGGATGCCATCGCCCTCGCGCCGATGACCGACCGCATCACCTATCTGGAAGAAGGCGACTGGGCGGTGATCACCCGCGCGGGGGCCGAGATCTTCGACGCCCGCAACGCCCGCGCCAACCGCGCCATGGCCCGCATCCAGGTGGATGCGACCCGGATCGAGAAGGCGGGCTACAAGCACTTCATGGCCAAGGAAATCGCCGAACAGCCGGTGGTGCTGGCCGATGCGCTGCGCCATTACCTGCGCGAGGACGGGCTGAACCTGCCCGCCGGGGTGGATTTCACCGGCGTGGACCGGCTGACGCTGGTCGCCTGCGGCACCGCGCATTACGCCTGCCATGTGGCGAAATACTGGTTCGAAAGCCTCGCGGGCCTGCCCTGCGACATCGATATCGCATCCGAGTTCCGCTATCGCGAGCCGCCTTTGTCGGACCGCGGCTGGGCGGTCTTCGTCAGCCAGTCGGGCGAAACCGCCGATACGCTGGCGGCGCTGCGCCATGTGCAGGACAAGGTGGCGCGGACGCTGGCGGTGGTGAATGTCACCACCTCCTCCATCGCGCGGGAATGCGACGTGACGCTGCCGATCATGGCCGGGGTCGAGGTCGGGGTCGCCTCGACCAAGGCCTTCACCTGCCAACTGACGGTGCTGCTGACCCTGGCGCTGAAGGCCGCACAGGATCGCGGGCGTCTCGATGCCGCGCAGCTGGCCACCCGCCTCGCGGATCTGCGGCTGCTGCCGGGGCTGATGAACGCGGCCCTCGCGCTGGCGCCCGAGATCGAGGGGCTGGCGGAAGAGCTGGCCAAGGCGCAGGACGTGCTGTTCCTCGGCCGGGGGGCGATGTATCCGCTGGCGCTGGAAGGCGCGCTGAAGCTGAAGGAAATCAGCTATATCCATGCCGAGGGCTATGCCAGCGGCGAGCTGAAACACGGCCCCATCGCGCTGATCGACGCCAGCGTCCCGGTGCTGGTGCTGGCCCCCCGCGATGCGCTGTTCGAAAAGACCGTGTCGAACATGCAGGAAGTCATGGCCCGCCATGGCCGGGTGCTGCTGCTCTCCGACCAGCCCGGTATCGCCGAAGCCGGCGCAGATTGCTGGCGCTGCCTCACCCTGCCCCGCGTCCCCGACCTCCTCGCCCCCATCCTCTACGCCGTCCCCGCCCAGCTCCTCGCATACCACACCGCAATCGCAAAAGGCACTGACGTCGACCAGCCCAGAAATCTGGCAAAATCCGTAACGGTGGAATGATGGCAAAGCAGTTCGACGGCTTCACCGAGGATCACCGCGCCTTCATCGCGGAACAGCCGCTGTTTTTCGTGGCGACAAGCGCACCGGGCGCGCGGCTGAACCTCAGCCCCAAGGGGATGGATTCGTTGCGGGTGACCGGGGCGAACCGCCTGCTCTGGCTCAATGTTACCGGCTCGGGGAACGAGACGGCGGCGCATCTGCCGCTGGACCCGCGTATGACGGTGATGTGGTGCAGCTTCGGCACCCGGCCGCTGATCCTGCGCGCCTACGGCACGGCGCGGGTGGTGCATCGCGGCGATGCCGACTGGCCCGCGCTGGCGGCTGAACTGCCGGATGTACCCGGCGCGCGGCAGGTGTTCGACATGGCGGTGGAGATGGTGCAAACCTCCTGCGGTTTTGCCGTGCCCTTCATGGAAGCCCCGCGCGAGCGCCCGGTGCTGCGCAACTGGGCCGAACAGAAGGGCGAGGCCGGTCTGGCCGCCTATTGGGATGAAAAGAACCGTAAATCCATCGACGGTTTGCCCACCGGTATCGGCGCCAATCTGGGCGAGGATTAACCGCCTGACAGAAGCGCGCGGATCTGGCCGTCCAGCGCTGCGATGGCCGGGTTCGGGCAAGTGGCGACATAGCGGATTTCGCGGCCCGGCCCGGTGTAAAGGATGCTATCGGCTCCGTAATCCTCGCAAATCCCGGTCTTGAGCTGCGATTTCGGAATCGGATGGGCGAGGATGTGATCCCGCGCTGCCGCGAAGGCACCGGGGCGCAGTTGCTTCACCGTGCGCGTGCTCTTGTCCGAGAACGGGCCTGAAATCGCGGTCACCGCCCTGTCATCCGGGGTCAGCACAAGACGGGTGGAGCCGGAAAATGCCCCGCCGCTGGAAAGCTCGATCCGCTCGCCATCGGCGGGTGGTTCGGGCGGCACACAGGCCGCAAGGGCAAGACAAAGCGAAGCTGCGGGCAGGTGGCGCATCGGACCCTCCGTCATTACGGGCAAAGCATCCGCCCGCCCTGCCCTGCCGTCAAGGGGCGCGACAAAACTCTGGCCTTCGCTGCCGTGGCTGCTAGATCGGAAGGACCAGACAGGAGCCGCCGATGATCGACACCGCCACCGCCCTTGCGCAACTGGAAGCCGCCGCCGACCCGGCAAAAGCTCCGGAGATGGCGGCCTACCACAAGGCCGCGCGGCATTATCTGGGCGTGACCGTGCCCGAGATCGACGCGCTGGCAAAGGCCTGGCGCGAGGAGGTGACGGCAGAGGAACGGCTGGCGCTGGCCGAAGGTCTGTGGCGGAGCAATGTGCATGAGGGGCGCGTTGCGGCGGCGAAGCTGCTGACGCAGGCGCGCATCCGACCCGATGACGCGGTCTGGGACATGATCTGTGGCTGGGTGCCCGAGTTCGACGCCTGGGCGATTGCCGATCACGCCTGCAAGGCGGGCGAAAAGCGGGTGATGGCCGATCTTTCGCGGCTCGACACGGTGGAAAGCTGGACCCAAAGCCCGCTGATGTGGCAGCGCCGTGCGGCTCTGGTCATCACCCTGCCCCTGACCAAGCTGAACTTCCCCAAACCGGCAGAGCTTGAGGCGCGTGAGCGTGTACTGGGCTGGGCGGCGGGTTATGTGCCGGACGGCGACTGGTTCATCCAGAAGGCCATCGCCTGGTGGCTGCGCGACCTGTCGAAACACGATGCGGGACGGGTCGAGGCGTTTCTGACCGAGCATGGCGCCGGGATGAAAGCCTTCGCCCGGAAAGAGGCGGCGAAGCATTTGCCCCGATAAGGCTCAGCCCAGCGTCCAGCGGGTCAGCACATCGGCGCCAACCGGGGTGGTTTCAATACGCCGCAGGCGTGGCGCTTCGGCCAGTGCGGTCAGGCCCAGCGGACCAAGCGCCGCGCGCCCCTCGGCCCCGATCAGCGCCCCGGCACCGAAATGCGCAAGTTCGTCCACCAGACCGGCACGGATCATGGCGGCAGCCAGATCAGCGCCGCCCTCACAAAAGATGCGGGTCAGGCCGCGCGCGGCCAGCGCCTGCATCGCGGCGCGCAGATCGGCGTGGCCGTCGGCCTCGGGCACCGCGATCAACTCGGCCCCCGTGGCGGCCCATGCACCGCGCGCGGCCTCCGGCGCGGCCTCGGTATGGATCAGCCAGACCGGCACTTGCCCCGCGCTGCGACCAAGACGACTGTCGGGGCTATGGCTCAGGCGGCTGTCGATCACAAGTCGCACCGGCTGCCGCACGGCGCCCATGTCGCGCACCGTCAGGTCGGGATCGTCGGCCCGCGCAGTGCCGGACCCCACCATCACCGCGTCATGGCGCATCCGCATGGCATGGACGGCACGCCGCGCCTCTGCCCCGGTGATCCAGCGGCTTTCACCCCTGGCCGTGGCGATACGCCCGTCCAGCGTGGTGGCGAGCTTCAGCGTGACGAAGGGCAGCCCCTGTTCAACCCGTTTCAGGAACCCGGCCTGAAGCGCGCGCGCCTCAGCCGCACAAACCCCTTCGGTCACCGCAATCCCCGCCGCGCGCAGCATGGCGTGCCCCCGCCCCGCCACACGCGGATCGGGATCGGTCAGTGCCGTCACCACGCGCGCCACGCCAGCGGCGTTCAGCGCCTCGGCACAGGGGGGGGTCTTGCCGTGATGGGCACAGGGTTCCAGCGTGACATAGGCCGTCGCGCCCCGCGCCGCCTCGCCTGCCTGATCCAGTGCCCGGCGTTCGGCGTGGGGGCGGCCGCCCGGCTGGGTCCAGCCGCGCCCCACTACACGGCCCCCACCGGGGCCGTTGGTCACGATCACACAACCCACCGCCGGATTGGGCCAGGTATTGCCCAGTCCCCGCGCTGCCAGCGCGAGGGCGGATCGCATGTAGGCCGCGTCGCTCACTCCTCGGTCTTTTCCTGCGCGGGACGCAGTTCCGAGACGAATTTGTCGAAATCGTCGGCGGCCTGGAAGTTCTTGTAAACGCTGGCAAACCGCACATAGGCGACCGTATCGATCCGCGCGAGGCTTTCCATCACGATCTCGCCGATGATGCGCGACGAGATGTCCGTCTCGCCCATGCTTTCCAGCCGACGCACGATGCCCGAGATCATCTGGTCGATGCGTTCGGGGTCGATGGGGCGCTTCTGCATGGCGATGCGAATGGACCGCTCCAGCTTGTCTCGGTCGAAATCCTCGCGCTTGCCCGAGGTCTTGATGACCACGAGGTCGCGAAGCTGCACACGTTCATAGGTGGTAAAGCGGCCGCCGCAAGCCGGGCAAAAGCGCCGTCGCCGGATCGAGACGTGATCCTCGGCGGGGCGGCTGTCCTTCACCTGGGTGTCGATATTGCCGCAGAATGGGCAGCGCATGGCCGTCCCCCTTGTCCTGTCTGTTCTGCCTCGTGATCCGGGGTTCACCTTGGCTTTGGGCCCCAGTTATCCACAGACCCTAGCGCAGAACCCCAGCCTTCGCCCAGAGGCAATTTTGCGACACTGCATCTTGATGCGTCAGACTGTGGCGCAACGGACTCAGCGAGTGCAGCGTGACTGTAGCGTGACTGTAGCGTGACGGCTGTTGTAGCGTGACGGCAAAAGCTGCAGAGTTTTACAGCAAATCCTGCAGCAGAACGATTTTTTACCTCAACCGTCAAAGGGTGCTGCAAAGCCCCGGTTAACGCCAGCCCTCAAATCGCCAGGCCTGCCATCGCCGCGCCGACTTCCTCAGGTGCCGTCGCGGCGTCGATTGCGGCGCGGGTGGTGAGGCGGAGGGCCTCCAGATCGGCGGCGGTGCTGCGCCAGAGGGTGGCGAGGTTGAGCCAGATCTGCGCGAGGCTGGCGCCATCGGGGGCGGTGATGCCCAGCTCGGCCGAGAGCAGCGGATAGGCGGCGGGGTCCGGTGTGGGATCGGCCATCCAGGCGCGGGCCTCTGCTTCCTTGGCGAGATAGATCATGCTCTGCCCGGGCAGATCGGTGATCAGCGCGGCGCGGGCGGCGGTGACGGCCGCTGCCAGCGTGACACGGGCCTCGGCTTTGGCGGCCTCCAGCGCGGCTGCGGCGCGGGCTTCGGCGGTGATCGTCCTGCTCCAGTCGATGCTCATTGCGTGGCCTCCTCAGGCGTGTAGCTCGGCAGCGGGATCGGCCCGTCTGCCGTGACGATGATCGGCTCGGGATGCGTGATCACCCGCGCCTCGGGCGGTGCGTACAGCGGGATCGGCCCATGCGGCAGGATCAGGGTCAGGCGGATCTTACCG
>NZ_QBKP01000014.1 GCF_003054195.1 Gemmobacter caeni | reverse complement strand
TGAAACGCGCCCCTCGCAGCCGTCAACGCCATGATTTATATGCGAAATATCACGATTACGACAGCGAAATCAGCGACTTACTTGGAGAATGTGGGTTTCCACGGCGGCGTCATAGACCCCGATGCGGCGCAGCCACTTTACCCACATGTTGCCTTCCCAGCCCGGCACGACCAGACGCACGGGATAGCCATGTTCCTTGCGCAGCGCCTCGCCATTGGCGAAGAAGGCGACCATGACGTCATCCATCGCCTTTTCCATCGGGATAGAGCGACCGTTGGACGAAGCATCGGCGCCCTCGGCGTAGATCCACTTGCCTTCGGGCTTCACCCCCGCCTCGGCCAACAGCACCTTCAGCGGCACGCCGATATATTCCATGTTGTGAATCATGCCCTGGGTGAACTGGCAGCCCTCAAGCTGCGCGCCGCCCCATTCCATCCCGCCATTCGCCGCGCATTCGAGGAAGGCGGTGGTGGTGGCGCGCGGGAAACGCAGCAGGTCTTCGAAGGTGAAGACGAGCGGCTGATCGACAAGGCCATTGATCATCAGCCGGTAATCGGCTTTCGACAGTTCGATAGCGCCGGAATGGTGGCGTTCAAACGCGCAGCCCTGCGGGGTGATCGTGCCTTCCAGCGCATGAATCGGCGTAAAGTTGATGGAGGAGACCGGGCTTTCGGTCAGCCATTCGACATTGCGCCGCACGACATGGCTTTCGAACCGGATGGGCGTGCCATAGGGCGCGGCATCCACCGGGTCGCCGAAGGCGCTGGCCCAATCCTGCACTTCGGTGATCAGCGGATCGGGCGTGGCGGCGCGGGCGGCGGTGCCACCAGCCACCAGACCGGCGCCAGCCAGCGCGCCATTGCGCAGGAAGGCGCGGCGCGAGGGGCCTTTGGTGGTGGCCGGTTCGTCGGACATCTGTTCGTCAGACATGGTGCGAACTCTCCTTAGGATTCTTCAGATGCCGGTCACGGTGACCGAGGTGTTGGGTTCCAGCC
This sequence comes from Gemmobacter caeni, assembly GCF_003054195.1. GTDB lineage: Bacteria > Pseudomonadota > Alphaproteobacteria > Rhodobacterales > Rhodobacteraceae > Gemmobacter > Gemmobacter caeni. The sequence continues at coordinate 120,900 of NZ_QBKP01000014.1, read as the reverse complement.
GGACGGTGCCGATCTTGCGGATATGGCTTTCGATCACATCCCAGATCTGCGGGCCTTCGGTGCCCTGATTGACCGAGGCCCAGCCGGCGACGGTGTAGGATTTCGCCGCGTCGATGGCCTCGCCCGTATCGGTCAGCGCGAGGTTGGAAATGCGGCTGCCGATCGGCTTCGACACGTCGATGGAATAGGCCAGCCCGCCGACGCGCACCATGTCGCCGCCCTGCTGATAGTAGGGATCGGTGTTGAACAGGTTGTCGGCCACATCCTCCATCACCGTTTTCAGCGTCTCGCCGGTCATTTCGGTGCGGTAGCACTGGCCGTAGGTCATCGAGGTGACGTTGTGGATATCCTCGCGGGTGATGGCGTCGCCGGGCAGCAGCGTGGTGCCCCAGCGGACGCCGGGGCTGAGCGCGATCTGCGCGTCCCGTTCCGACCGCACGGCGTCGCAGATCAAATCGTCCCACGAGCCGTTGAAATTGCCGCGCCGGTAAAGCAGGCTTTCGGTGGTGCCGATCTTTTCTTCCAGCTGGTCCTTGAAGGGCGCGCGTTCGGCGTCGATCAGCGCGGCCATCTCGGCGTCGGGCGTGATGACATCCGAGAAGATCGGGATCAGCTTGTGGCGGAAGCCCATCATCCGGCCGTCGCGCACATCCAGATCGACGCGGCTGACGAACTTGCCGTTGGAGCCGGAGGCGATGAGGATGGTGTCGCCCACGATCACCGGCTCGGGCACGGCGTCATGGGTGTGGCCGGTCAGGATCACGTCGATGCCCTTGACGCGGGAAATCATCTTGCGATCCACGTCAAAGCCGTTGTGCGACAGGCAGACCACCAGATCCACGCCCTCGGCGCGGACCTCGTCCACCACTTCCTGCATACGCTCCTCGCGGATGCCGAAGCTGTATTCGGGGAACATCCAGCCGGGGTTGGCGATAGGCATGTAGGGGAAGGCCTGCCCGATCACCGCGATGCGCAGGCCGCCCTTTTCAAAGATCTTGTAGGGCTCGAAAGCCGGTTCGTCCCATTCCGCGTCAAAGATATTGGCGCCGAGGAAGGGGAATTTGAGCTGACTTTCCACGATCTCTTTCACGCGGTCGGTGCCATAGGTCCATTCCCAGTGGCTCGTCATCGCATCGACGCCAAGCGCGTTCATCACATTCACCATGTCCTGACCCTTGGTCAGGAACGAGGTCATGGAGCCGTGCCAGGTATCGCCGCCGTCCAGCAGGATCGAATCCGGCCGTGCGGCGCGGATCGCCTTCACCACAGTCGCTACGCGATCCATGCCGCCCATGCGGCCATAGCCCTTGGCCAGCGCGGTGAAATCCTCGCAGGTCAGGGCATAGGCCTCGGGCGAACCGGGCTGAATATTGAACATCTTCAGGAAATCGGCGCCGGTGACATGCGGCACCTTCCCGCGCGCGTCGCCGACGCCCAGATTGATCTCGGGCTCGCGGAAGAAGATCGGCTTCAGCTGCGCGTGGATGTCGGTCACATGGATCAGCGTCACATTGCCGAAATCGTCGAACTGCAAAAGCTGATCCTGGGTCAGCGCCTGTTGGGCCGCCAGTTTCGACCAGTTGCCGAAGCCCGACAGACCATAGATCGCCGAGGCCGCCACTGACGCCTGAAGGAATTCCCTGCGGGTGATCATCCGCCACTCTCCTGCTTTCGGACAAAACGAAACCGCCGCGCGGAAGGCGCGTCAGGCCGGTTGCCCTGTCGGTAAATTGCCAAACGAATGCCCGCGCCCGGCAAGGGGCGCGGGAAAGCGGTCAGTGACGGACGGAAACGCCCTCGACTGAAAGCCCGTTGCCGCGCGAGGCGACGTAAAGCTCCAGCGCCTTGAACTCGTCCGAACCGGCCTTGAAGGTTTCGGCGCGGGTGTCGCGGACGCAGCCGACGAAACGCTGCTGGGCGGAGACCATACCCGCATCCTTCAGGCGATAGGTCGGGAAGCCGTTGATCTGCCCCTGGCTCAGGTGGTCGGCGCGGATCATCTGGCCGTAGTGGTCTTCGTGGCAATTGGCGCAGGACATCTCAAGCTGCCCGTAACGGGTGTAGTAGATTTCCTTGCCCTTTTCCCAGAAGGGAGCGGCGGCGCCGTCGATCTTGACGTTGACGATCTCGCCGCGCGACTGCATCGAGATGACCGACAGCATGTCCTTCATCTCGTTCGAGGTGGTGCCCCATTTCTCAAGGCCCATACGCTCGGTCACGCAGTTGTTGATGTAGTCTTCCATGATCATCAACTTGCCCGACTTTTCGTCGACGCGCGGCATCACGGCGCGCAGGCCGGCCATGCTTTCCGGCCCCTGATGGCAACCGGCGCAGGACTCACCGTTCTTGCCGATGGTGGCATTCCAGCGGTCCACGCCGCGGTCATAGAAGACCATTGCGGGGTTGTCGAAGTCGTCTTTCTGAAGCGCCCGCGTCTCGTCCTCGCGGAACAGCCAGCCGGAATAGATCGTGTCCAGATGGCCCTTCAGGAATTCCGGTGCCGCGGTCTGGGTCACGAAGTCGATGGTGCCGTCATCGGTTTCCACCGACAGCGTGTCTTCCGCCGGATCGGCCATCGCCATGCCCGTGAGGGCAAGGCCGAGGGCCGTGGCGGCCAGCCATGTCACTTTGCGCTGCTGCATGATCTCTCCTCCCCGAAATCTCTGTGGCTGCGCGATCAGGCGACTTCGATGGGCTTCGCGTCCTCGTAGACGGAGCCATCGTCGTCATACCAGGTGAACTTGAACTCGCCTGCCGCATCGACCTTCGCGTCGAATTCGAAATAGGGGTTCGTCGAAACGGCCGGGTCGATGGCCACGTCGATCACGTTCACGCCGTTCAGATCGCAGGTGAAGCGATTGATGATCGAGCGCGGAATGACCTTGCCGTCGGCATCCTTGCGCTGCCCCGATTCCATCTTGTGCGAGATGAGCGCCTTGATGGTGACCACCTCGCCCGCCTTGGCCGATTTGGGAACCTTCACGCGCGGTTTTGCATCATTTGCCATTGTCGTGTTCCTCCTGTTCCCGCCTCAGCCGCCGCAGCCGCCGATGGTGACTTTCACGGTGGCCTGCGCCTGTTTGACCGAGCCGTCGGCCATTTTTGCCAGCGCCACAACATCCTGCGTCTTGGCAAGGCGGATACGGGTCGCCGCCATCTGGCTGCCCGCCGCCGGGCCGAAGGTGAAGGTGGCGACGGCCGGTTCCGGGTTGCCGGTGGCCAGCAGCATGATCGCCACCGCGCCGGGGGCGCTGACGGAAACCGGAACGGTATTGCCGTTCTCGGCGATTTCCGGGGCGGTCAGGGTAATGCCGTCAGTACCGGGGGCCGCGCCGCCGGTGAAGGCACTGGTCAGCTCTTCCGTGGTGGCCGCAAGCACCGCGCCGGGCGTCGCCACGGCCGCAAGCCCGCCGAGACCGACCCACAGGGCTTCGCGTCTGGAAAGGTTCATCATGATCTCCTCAAACTTCTCGGGGCCGGTCCGGTCACTCTTTCAGAGTGACGAGATAGGCCACCACATCCTCGATCTGTGTGGCGTTCAGGATCGGCGGCAACTCACCCCCGGCGGCCTTGCCGGTGTAGCCGTCACCGGGCCGGATGAAGCCATCTGTCTTGTAGAAGGCGGGCATGAACGAGCCGTCGAAGGTCATCTTCGCATTGGCGACGATGCCACGGAGCTGTGCCTCGCTGTAGCGGTCGGCGACGCCATCCAGCGGCGGCGCGATATTTCCGGGGAACTGCACATCCGGCAGGGCGCCGACGACGTGGCAGGCCACGCAATTGCCCAGTGCGTTGGTCGTCATCACCTTCACCCCCTCTTCGGGGTTGCCCGGTTTGCCGGTCAGCGACTGCGCGACGGCTCCCTCTTCAAAAACCACGTCCTTCGGCGCGGTATCGCTGAAGGCGGGCGTCGCGGCGGCCAGTGCCAGCAGCGTCGCCTGCACGAGGTGGCGTGTCATTGCGATCCTCCCTGATCTCTCCCTGACTCGGACGATAGCGCCGGTATGCGCGGGGATGCAATAGATTTATATGTATTCTTGAATATTCATATCTTTCTGCATTGCAGAAGCCGCGCCGCAGCGGAGGTCAGTTGGCCGGAACCATGCGACTGGCCAGATATTTCTGGAAATGTTCGCCATTTTCATAGCCATGGTCCCGCACCCAGGTCAGCAGCGCCTCTGTGGTGCCCTTGCCGAAGGCGCCGGGCATCAGCGCGACAGAGGCTTCAGCCGCCGTTTGGCCCTCGGGCACCTGTTCGGGAAGGAAGATCATCGTGGGCGTGAACATCACCCCCCAGCGCACCGCCATGTCCTTTTCCGGCAGCACGGTGCCATCGAAATCCGTCACCTCGACATCGCCGAACAGGTTCATCTGCACGACGAAGTAGGAATCGCGGATCAGCGCGTCTATGGCGGGATCGGGGAAGACTTCTTCGTGCATCTTGGTGCAATAGATGCAGCCGCGCTGTTCCACGATGACCAGCAGGCGCTTGCCTTCGGCATTGGCCTCCGCCAGATCCTCGCGCAGATCCTTGAAGGTCTCGCGCAGCCATGTGGGCTTGTGCAGCCCGTCATCACCAAGCTCCACCGCAAGGGCAGGGCTGGCCAGCGGCAGCAGCGCAAGTGCGACAGTGGCAAGCATACGGCGCATGGGAGGCTCCTTTACTTCAGGGTCGCGGACCAGTCGAAATTGCGGATCAGCCAGTCCGACAAGAGGGTCACGGAATTGGTGGCGATCAGGATGGCAAAGACCAGCAGCATCACCCCCATCACCTTTTCGACATAGCCCATCAGGTTGCGGTGCCGTGCCACCCAGCGGAGGAAGGGCTGCGCGAAGGCGGCGGCGATGACAAAGGGTGAGGTCATGGCAAGGCCGAAGGTCAGCACGAGCGCGGTGCCCTGCCACAGCGTATCCTTGGTCGAGGCGATCAGCAGGATCGAGGCGAGAACCGGCCCGACGCAGGCGGTCCAGCCAAAGCCGAAGGCAAGACCCATCACATAGGCACCGACCACGGTTTTCGGGTCGCCCTTGCTTTCCATTCGCGCTTCGCGCAGCAGGAAGGGGATGCGCAGCACGCCCAGAAAATGCAGGCCGAAGACAAAGATCACCGCCGCCGCCGCATAGGTCAGCCATTCCTTCCACATGCGGAACGCCTGTCCCGCCGCTGTAGCGCCGAGTCCCATCAGCCCGAAAATGGTGGTGACCCCCAGCGCGAAGAACAGCGCCGAGATGAACAGCCGCCGTTGCGCGCCAGGTGCGATCTGGCCCTGTCCGCGCAGTTCAGCCACCGACATGCCGCCCATGTAGCTGAAGTAAAAAGGCACCATGGGCAGGATGCAGGGCGAAAAGAACGCCAGCAACCCGGCCAGTGCGGCCCCGCCGAAACTCACATCCATCAGCATCGCCTCCTCCCCGAAGCGTCGCTTGCCCGGAAGGGCATTTTCAGATTAGGATATTTCTATGCAACTATAGGGTTGTCAACATGACTCGTTTCGGCCTCGTTGCCGCCGTTCTGCTGCTCTGCGGCTGGGCCGTCCCTGCCGTGGCGGGGCTGCGCCTTCTGATGTTTGAACAGCCGGGCTGCATCTATTGCGCCCGCTGGACCGAGGAGGTGGGCCCCGAATATCCGCTGACCGATGAAGGCCGGGCCGCGCCGCTGACCCGGATTGATCTGCACGCCGATCTGCCCGAGGGCGTGCGGATCACGACCGCGCCGCTGTTTACCCCGACCTTCGTCCTCCTGTCCGATGGCGTCGAGGTCGGGCGGATTGAGGGCTATCCGGGCGAGGATTTCTTCTGGCCGCTTCTGGGCGGGCTGATCCGGCAGGCAGAGCCTCCCGGCGGCTGAGGCCGAAAGCCCGGTTCCTGCGGCTAAAGTGCCTGTTCCTGCGGGATTCTGTTGCGATAGCGCCCCGCTGGCGGCATTAAGGGCGCAGGCGGATCGGGATGTCGAAGTTGCGCGATGGCGAACAACAGGAGCACGGCGTATCCCCCCTCCCGTCACTGGAGGGGCTGGTTTCGCAGGCCGGGGATGCCGCCAATTTCCTCAAGGCGCTGGGGCATGACGGGCGGCTGACCATCCTGTGCCACCTCGCCTCCGGGGCGAAAAGCGTGACCGAACTTGAAAACCTGCTGTCCTCGCGGCAGGCTGTCGTCAGTCAGCAACTGGCGCGGCTGCGACTGGAGGGGCTGGTCAGCGCGCGGCGGGAAGGGCAGGCGATCTTCTATTCGATCCTCGATCCGCGGGTCGAGCGCATGCTGGGCGTTCTGGGCCATCTTTTCTGCAAGCCGGAGTGACGCGGCAAAACCAAGTCGACAGGTGATGGGCATGACCCGCGCCACCACCACGGGAGGAACCGAGGATGGATGAACTGCCCTATGGGGTTCTGGCCGCGCTGGTGGGTCTGGCGGGTGGTGCCGTGCTGGGTCTGGCGGCCCGGCTGGGGGACTTCTGCACGCTGGGTGCCCTCGAAAGTGCGGCCTATGGCAAGGACCAGCGCCGTCTGCGGCTGTGGGGCATCGTGCTGGGCGTCGCGATTCTTGGCACACAGTTTGGTGCGCTGGCCGGTCTGATTGACCTTTCCGCCACCTATTACCACAGCATCGCCTGGAATCCGCTCGCCTCGGTCATCGGCGGGCTGGTGTTCGGCTATGGCATGGCCATGGCCGGGAACTGCGGCTTTGGGGCTCTGGTGCGGTTCGGCGGTGGCGACCTGCGGTCGCTGGTCGTCGTGGTCGTCATGGGCATCTTCGGCTTCGTTGCCCTGTCGGGGCCGCTGGCCCCCTTGCGCGTCGCCCTGTTCCCGCAACCCGAGGCGGCCGGGCCGCAGGGTATTGGCGTCGCCTTGCAGGGCTGGGTCGGGCTGCCCGTCGCGGTGACGGCGGCGGTTCTGGGGCTGGCCTGCATCGGCTGGGCGCTGGCCCATCGCCCGCTGCGCGAACGCCCCGGCATGATCGCCTGGGGCGTGGCTGCGGGACTGGCCGTCGTCTGGTGCTTTGTCGGCACAAGCTGGCTGCATGATGCGAGCCTTGGCGCCGTGCAGGTCGAAAGCGCCTCTTTCACCGCGCCGGTGGGGCGGACGCTGATTTTCCTGATGACCTCGACCGCCGGGGGGATCACCTTCTCGGTCGGCTCGGTTCTGGGGGTCATGGTCGGGGCGCTTGCCGGATCGACGCTGCGGGGCCTCTTCAAATGGGAGGCCTGTGAAGACCCGCGAGAGCTGGGCCGTCAGGTCGGTGGTGCTGTGCTCATGGGGATCGGCGGTGTCGTGGCGCTGGGCTGTTCGGTGGGGCAGGGCGTCAGCGCCTTTGCCACGCTGGCCTGGTCCGGCCCCGTGACGCTGGCCGCGATTGCGCTGGGTGCGCTGATCGGCCTGCGGCATCTGATCGCGGGATACGAGCCGGAATGACACGTTGACAATCGCGTGACCGGCCCGTCCGATCACCGCAAGGTTATCGCGTCGTTGAAAGTCGTGTTTATAGTGGGGGCATTCCAGCTAGGAGAGCCAGACCATGAAATTGACCACGCGCATTCTGACCCTTGGCCTGATCGTTGCCGGCGGCATGGCCTTCGCCGAGGGCGAGGCCACCGATCCCACGGTGAAAGCCCGTCAGGAACTGATGAAGACCATCGGCGGCAACACGAAGGCGCTGGGCGATATGGCCGGTGGCAAGGCCGACTTTGACGCCGCCAAGGCCGAGGCCGCCAAGGCGGCGATTCTGGCCGCATCGGCCGAGATCGCAGCGAAGTTTGAAACCAATGCGACCGACCCGGAAACCGAGGCCAAGCCGGAGATCTGGTCGAACTGGGATGATTTCGTCACCAAGGCCGACGCGCTGAAAACCGCAGCCGGGGCGCTGGATGCAACCTCGCTCGACGGGGTGAAGGCCGGAATGGCCGGGGTCGGCGGCGCGTGCAAGGCCTGCCATACCGCCTATCGGATGTGATCAAGGCGCCGCCCGGCCCGTCATGGGCCGGGCGTTCATGCAGGCGTGTCAGCCGCAGGTGATGGCCTCGATACGTCCATTTTCGGTCAGCAGAACATTCATCCGGCCCGAGGCGTAATCCATCGTCACCGCCATGCCGGGTTCGATGACCCGCATCGGGCCTTCATGCGTGATCTGCCCGATGGCTGTGCGCGGCTGGCCTACAAGATGTTGCCAGTTCACCGCGCCGCAGGTGCCGCCAATGGCCGCAGGGGGCGTTTCCGCCGGAACACACCCCGCCAGCGCCCCTGCCAGCACCACAAATCCAAAGCTCTTGCGCATCATCGCTCTCCTTCCGGTTCAGCCGCAGCGGAAGCCCGTGATGCGGCCCTGCCGATCCAGCAAGACATTCAGCCGGTTCGGGCGATAGTCCTGTGTCACCGCCATGCCCGGCGCGACCAGACGATGCTCCTCCGGCAGATACTGTTCGTCAAGCGCGGTTGCGGGCTGCCCGATCCATCCGCCAAGCCGCCCGGCGCCGCAGGTGCCCGCCCCCGCTTCGGGGGGCTGGCCGCATCCGGCCAGCACAAGCAGACAGGCCACCAGGCAAATCCTCATCTGTCGCTCCAGTCTGGCGAAAGAGCCCCACCGCCGCTACCGGCCGCAGGGCCTGGGGGCGTAAACCGCGGGCAGAAGATCAGCCGCAGGTGATGCGGACCACCGTTCCCATCGGGTCGAGGTGGAAGTTGATGCGGAAGGAATCATATTCTTCCTGGCTCACGATCCCGCCGGGTGTCACGAACCGGGTGGGCCGGGTGATGCCCGCCGCCGTCACCGAAGACTGGTTCTGCCCCTTCAGATACTGATAATCCGCCGCGTGGCAGGTATCGGGCTCGCGGTCATTCAGGCCGGGCGTCACGTCGATCGGTTGCCCGGTCACCGGGTCGATCCCCGGCGTCACCACCGGAGCCGGAGGCTGATAGGGCTCGGGCGCGGGGGCGCAAGCCGCAGTCGCAAGGGCCAGAAGCAGGGCGGTGGTGGTCGTAACTCGTTTCATCAGTGCCGTTTCCCGCGTTGCAATTCCCCCGTGTTTCGCACAGCTTGTGCCAAATTGACAGAGGGAGGAGCCTATGCGCACCCGTGCCGCGGTGGCCGTTGCCGCCGGAAAACCGCTTGAGATCATGGAAGTGAACCTTGAAGGGCCGAAATTCGGCGAGGTTCTGGTGGAAATCAAGGCCACCGGCATTTGCCACACTGACGAATTCACCCTGTCCGGCGCCGACCCGGAAGGGTTGTTCCCGGCGATTCTCGGCCATGAGGGCGCGGGCGTCGTGGTCGAATGCGGCCCCGGTGTAACCACGCTGAAACCCGGCGATCACGTCATCCCGCTGTATACCCCGGAATGCCGGGAATGCCCGAGCTGCCTTAGCCAGAAAACCAACCTCTGCACCTCGATCCGCGCAACGCAGGGCCAGGGCATGATGCCCGACGGCACCTCGCGCTTCTCGATGCTGGATGGCACACCGATCCATCACTACATGGGCTGCTCGACTTTCGCGCAGCATACCGTGGTGCCGGAAATCGCGCTGGCCAAGATCCGCCCCGACGCGCCCTTTGACAAGGTCTGCTACATCGGCTGCGGCGTCACCACCGGCATCGGCGCGGTGATCAACACCGCCAAAGTGGAAATCGGCGCCAAGGCGGTGGTCTTCGGCCTGGGCGGCATCGGCCTGAATGTGATTCAGGGCCTGAAGATCGCCGGTGCCGACATGATCATCGGGGTCGATCTGAACAACGACAAGAAGGAATGGGGCGAACGCTTCGGTATGACCCATTTCGTCAACCCGAAAGAGATCGAGGGTTCGGTTGTCCAGCATATCGTCAACATGACGAAAACCCCGGCCGATCAGATCGGCGGCGCGGATTACAGCTTCGATTGCACCGGCAACGTCAAGGTGATGCGTGACGCGCTGGAATGCACCCATCGCGGCTGGGGCGTCTCGGTGGTGATCGGCGTGGCACCTGCGGGGGCCGAAATCAGCACGCGGCCCTTCCAGCTGGTCACCGGGCGGCAGTGGAAAGGCACCGCCTTCGGCGGCGCGCGCGGCCGCACCGATGTGCCGAAAATCGTTGACTGGTATATGGACGGCAAGATCCAGATCGACCCGATGATCACCCACACGCTGAGCCTTGAGGACATCAACAAGGGCTTCGATCTGATGCACGAAGGCAAGTCGATCCGCGCTGTGGTCGTCTACTGATCTGTCGGACCGGGGGCGCTTCGCCCCCCGGACCCCCCGAGGATATTTTCAGACAGAAAATGAGGGCGCCGCATATAGTGGATTTTCTGTCCACAAATATCCCACGGGGGTCCGGGGGTGTGAAACCCCCGGTCCGCAACCAGCCAGAGGCGCCTGGCCGGATTATCGAAATTCCTCATAACCTTTTCCAGAAATGTGAATTTGAATCCTGCGGGCAATCTGCCTAGGGTCCGGGCTTCCTGAAGAAGCCCATGATCCGATGCAGATTTTCCAGATTCCAGACAGCCCGAACACCGACCTTCTGAACCATCTTGTGCGTAAGCGTATCCTGATCCTCGACGGGGCCATGGGCACGCAGATCCAGGCGCTGGGTCTGGCTGAGGAGGATTTTCACGGATGTGCCTGCCACCATCACTCGGACCATCCGCAGAAGGGCAACAACGATCTTTTGAGCCTGACCCAGCCCGCAGCAGTGGAGGAGATCCATTTCCGCTATGCCATGGCGGGGGCTGATATTGTCGAGACCAATACCTTTTCCGCCACCACCATCGCGCAGGCGGATTACGGCATGGAAGCGGCGGTGCATGACCTGAATGTTGCAGGCGCGCGGCTGGCGCGGGCGGCGCTGGACCGGGCGACGGCTATCGACGGCAGGCCGCGCTTCGTGGCCGGGGCGGTGGGGCCGACCAACCGCACGGCGAGCCTCAGCCCGGATGTCAACGACCCCGGTTATCGCGCCGTCACCTTCGACGATCTGCGCCGCGCCTACGGCGCGCAGGTGCGGGGCCTGATTGAGGGCGGCGCCGATCTGATCCTGATCGAAACCATCTTCGACACGCTGAACGCCAAGGCGGCGATCTTTGCATGTACGGAGGTTTTTGCCGAAGCAGGGCAGCGCCTCCCGCTGATGATTTCCGGCACGATCACCGATGCTTCGGGGCGTACGTTGTCGGGGCAGACGCCGACCGCTTTCTGGCATTCGGTGGCTCATGCCCGGCCTTTCACCGTGGGGCTGAACTGTGCGCTGGGGGCCAGCGCCATGCGGCCGCATCTGACCGAACTCGCGCAGGCGGCGGATGTGGCTATCTGTGCCTATCCGAATGCCGGGCTGCCCAATGCCTTTGGCCAATATGACGAAGGCCCCGAGGAAACTGCCCGCCAAGTGGCTGATTTCGCGCGCGAAGGGCTGGTGAATGTGGTCGGCGGCTGCTGCGGCACCACGCCGGATCATATTCGCGCCATTGCGGAAGCCGTGACGGGCCTGCGCCCGAGGAGTGTGAAATGACCCGGCTTCTGCGCCTCTCTGGCCTCGAACCCTTCACCCTGACGTCCGACATTCCTTTCGTGAACGTGGGGGAGCGCACGAATGTCACCGGCTCGGCCCGGTTCCGCAAGCTGATCGTCAACCGCGACTATTCCGCTGCGCTGGAAGTGGCGCGCGATCAGGTGGAAAACGGCGCACAGATCATCGACATCAACATGGATGAGGGGCTGATCGATTCAAAGGCCGCCATGGTCGAGTTCCTGAACCTGCTGGCCGCCGAGCCGGACATCGCCCGTGTGCCGGTGATGATCGACAGCTCTAAATGGGAAGTGATCGAGGCGGGCCTGCGCTGCGTGCAGGGAAAGCCCGTCGTCAATTCCATCAGCATGAAGGAAGGGGAGGCGGCGTTCCGGCATCAGGCGGGCCTGTGTCTGGCCTATGGCACGGCCGTGGTCGTCATGGCCTTTGATGAAACGGGGCAGGCCGATACCTTCGCGCGCAAGACCGAGATCTGTGCCCGCGCCTATCGCATTCTGGTGGATGAAGTCGGCTTCCCGCCCGAGGACATCATCTTTGATCCCAATATCTTCGCCGTGGCGACCGGGATCGAGGAACACAACAATTACGGTGTCGATTTCATCGAGGCGACGCGGTGGATTCGCGCGAACCTGCCGTATGCACATGTATCGGGCGGCGTCTCTAACCTTTCGTTCAGCTTTCGCGGCAATGAGGCGGTGCGCGAGGCGATGCATGCCGTCTTCCTGTATCATGCCATCGCGGCGGGGATGGACATGGGTATCGTCAATGCCGGGCAGCTTGTGGTCTATGACCAGATCGACCCCGATCTGCGCGCGCGTTGCGAGGATGTCGTGCTCAACCGCCGTCCGGATGCGACCGACCGGCTGCTGGAGATCGCGGATCGCTTCCGGGTAGGCGCAAAGGAAGAAAAGGTCCGCGATCTGGCCTGGCGTGACTGGCCGGTGGAGAAACGGCTGGAACATGCGCTGGTGAACGGCATCACCGAATTCATAGAGGCCGATACCGAGGCTGCGCGCCTTACCGCCGCGCGCCCGCTGGATGTGATCGAAGGCCCGCTGATGGCGGGGATGAATGTGGTGGGTGACCTGTTCGGCGCGGGCAAGATGTTCCTGCCGCAGGTCGTGAAATCGGCCCGTGTGATGAAACAGGCCGTGGCGGTTCTGCTGCCGTTCATGGAAGAGGAAAAGCGGCTGAACGGCGGATCGGGGCGTGAAAGCGCGGGCAAGATCCTGATGGCCACGGTCAAGGGCGATGTGCATGACATCGGCAAGAACATCGTCGGCGTGGTTCTGGCCTGCAACAATTACGACATCATAGACCTTGGTGTAATGGTGCCGCCGCAGAAGATCCTTGAGGTCGCGAAGGCCGAGAAGGTCGATGCCATCGGTCTTTCCGGCCTGATCACCCCCTCGCTGGACGAGATGATCCATATGGCCTCGGAAATGGAGCGGGCAGGGCTGGCGATTCCCTTGCTGATCGGTGGGGCCACGACCTCGAAGGTCCATACGGCGGTGAAGATTGTGCCGCGCTATTCCGGCCCGGCGGTTTATGTGCTGGACGCCAGCCGTGCGGTGGGGGTGGTGGGAAGCCTGCTCAGCCCGACACAGAAGGCGCCCTATGTCGCCCGGATCCGGGCGGAATATGCCGAAGTGACCGAACGCCACGAACGGGCCGAGCGGGCCAAGCTGCGGCTGCCGCTGGCGCAGGCGCGCGCGAATGCGCTGAAACTCGATTGGGCAGGCTATCAGGTGCCCGCGCCGCAATTACTTGGTGTGCGGCCGGTCAATGACTGGGATCTGGCCGGGATTGCCCGCTATATCGACTGGACACCATTCTTCCAGACATGGGAGATGAAGGGCGTCTATCCGAAGATTCTGGAGGATGAAAAGCAGGGCGAGGCCGCCCGCGCGCTGTTTGCCGATGCGCAGGCCATGCTGGCGCGGATCATCGCGGAACGTTGGTTCAGCCCGCGCGCGGTCGTCGGTTTCTGGCCTGCACAGGGGGTGGGCGATGACATCAGGCTGTATCAGAGCGAGGACCGCCAACTGCCGCTGGCCACCCTGCACAGCCTGCGCCAGCAACATGCCAAGCGGGCGGGGCGCCCCAATGTGGCGCTCGCCGATTTCGTGGCGCCTGAAGGTGGGCCGCGCGATTATGTCGGGGGGTTCGTTGTGACGGCCGGTCCGGAGGAAGCGGCGATTGCCGACCGTTTTGACCGCGCGAATGACAATTATTCGGCGATCATGGTCAAGGCGCTGGCCGACCGCTATGCGGAGGCAATGGCCGAGATGCTGCATCAGCGCGTGCGGCGCGAGCTTTGGGGCTATGCGCGGGACGAGGCCTTCGATCCGCAGGAGCTGATCGGTGAACCCTATCGCGGCATCCGTCCGGCCCCCGGCTATCCGGCCCAGCCCGATCACACCGAAAAGCTTATGCTGTTCCGCCTGCTGGAGGCCGAAACGCATACCGGCGTGCAGCTGACGGAAAGCATGGCAATGTGGCCGGGTTCTTCGGTGTCGGGGCTCTATCTTGCGCATCCCGAAAGCTATTACTTCGGCGTGGCGAAGGTGGAACGCGATCAGGTGCAGGATTATGCCGCCCGCAAGGGCATGTCGCTGGACGAGGCGGAACGGTGGCTGGCGCCGGTGCTGAATTATATTCCCGCCGCCGAAAAAGCGGTAGCCTGAACCGGAGCAGGCCGCGCCCGAGCCATAACCGCGCCTGATTCCGGCGCCAGTCTCGGGCCGGAAAGCTGCCCGGATGGCCGATGATGCGTGACCAGATGAACGATCCTGCCTGTCTTGACCCGATCGAGACTGCCTCGCGCGATGAAATCGCGGCCCTGCAACTGGAGCGACTGAAATGGTCGCTGTCCCATGCCTGGGAGAATATCCCGGCGATGCGTGCGAAGTTCGGGGCGCATGGGGTGCATCCGTCTGACCTGAAGCGGCTGGAAGATATCCGGCTGTTTCCCTTCACGGTGAAGGATGACCTGCGCGCGACCTATCCGTTCGGCATGTTCGCCGTGCCGCGCGAACAGGTGATCCGGCTGCATGCCTCGTCCGGGACCACCGGCAAGCCCACGGTGGTGGGCTATACCCGCAACGATCTGGATACATGGTCGGGGCTGATGGCGCGCTCGCTTCGCGCGGCGGGGGCGCGACCCGGGGATGTGGTGCATGTGGCCTATGGCTATGGCCTGTTCACCGGCGGTTTCGGCGCGCATTACGGCGCCGAGCGGCTGGGCTGCACGGTGGTGCCGGTCTCGGGCGGGATGACGCCCCGGCAGGTGACCCTGATCGAGGATTTCGGCGCAACGGTGATCTGTGCGACCCCCTCCTACATGCTGTCGATCCTCGATGAATACCGGGCGCGCGGCCTTGATCCGACGCGCAGCCCGCTCCGCACCTCGATGTTCGGCGGTGAGCCGTGGAGCAACGCCATGCGCGCCGAGATCGAAACCGCATTCGACATGCATGCCATTGATTGCTATGGCCTGTCCGAAGTGATGGGGCCGGGCGTCGCCATGGAATGCGTGGAAACCAAGGATGGCCCGCATCTGTGGGAGGATCACTTCTACCCCGAGATCATCAACCCCGACACGGGCGAAGTGCTGCCTGACGGCGCGGTGGGCGAGCTGGTGCTGACCTCGCTGACGAAAGAGGCGCTGCCGATCATCCGCTACCGCACCCGCGATCTGACGCGGCTGCTGCCCGGCACCGCGCGTTCGATGCGGCGGATCGAGAAGATCGCCGCGCGCAGTGACGACATGATCATCCTGCGCGGGGTGAACCTGTTCCCCTCGCAGATCGAGGAGCAGATCCTCGCATTGCCGGGCCTCGCGCCGCACTGGCAGATCGAACTGGCGCGCAAGGGGCGGATGGACACGCTGACCGTGGTCGCCGAAACCGTGGCGGGCCTGGATGAAACCGCCCGCGTGGAACTGGCGTCCCGGCTGCAAAAGCGGGTCAAACAGGGGATGGGCATCAGCATCACGGCGCGTCTCGGCCCGCCCGGCACCGCGCCACGCAGCGAGGGCAAGGCGAAACGCGTGCTGGACCTGCGTCCGCGCGGCTAAGCCGCCTGTCTTGTCACGCAATCTTTATGCGTCTTTCCGATGCTGCCTGCTGGCCCGTCGGCTTGCGGGCGGCTAAGCTGCTGCGAAAGACCGAGACAGGCCAATGACCGAGACAGGCCACGGAGACAGGCCCATGACCGAGGACAACCGCGGCGATACGCCCCGCCCCGACCGCACACAGCGGCAGGGTCGGCGCATGCGCGGGTTCGAGGCGGCCTCGGGCTTGCTGAAGGATCGCATCCGCAGCGCGGGGGAAAGCCGGGGCTTCGCGGTGACGCGGCTTCTGACCCACTGGCCCGATGTGGTGGGCGCCGATCTGGCCCGCATCACCCGGCCCGTGAAGGTGGGCTTCGCGCGCGGAGCCTTCGGGGCGACGCTGACGCTGCTGGTCAAACCCACAGATGCGCCCATGGTGCAGATGCAATTGCCGCGCATCCAAGAACGGGTGAACGCCTGCTACGGCTATGCTGCCATCGGCCGCATCAGCCTGACCCAGACCGCGCCCTCGGGCTTTGCCGAGGGACAGGCGCAGTTCGCTCCGGCGCCTCCTGCGGCGCCGAAACCCGTCGCGCCCGAAATCGCCAGCAAGGCACGCGCCACCGCCGAGGGCGTGCAGGACGAGGGGCTGAGAAGCGCCCTTGAAACGCTGGCGCAGAATATCTTAACTCGCCGGAAAAGCTGAAAGGCACTGCCATGAACCTTCTGACCCGCCGCGGCCTGCTTGGCCTTGCCCTGTCCACCACGGCCATCGGCCTTTTCGGCAGCCTGCTGGGCGGCAGTGCCGCATTCGCGCAGACCGAGGCCGTGCCCGCCCCGGCGGAGGCCACGCCCGCGCCAGAGGTCACGGAGCTTGTGCTGGGCAATCCGGACGCGAAGGTCACGCTGACCGAATACGCCTCTTACACCTGCCCGCATTGCGCGAACTTTCACAGCGATGTCTTCAAGCCGCTCAAGGCCGACTACATCGACACCGGCAAGGTGAAGTTCGTCTATCGCGAGGTGTATTTCGACCGCTACGGGCTGTGGGCGGCGATGATGGCGCGCTGCGGCGGCGAGATGCGTTATTTCGGCATCAACGGCCTGCTGTTCGAAAAGCAGCGCGACTGGGCCGCTTCGGACGATCCGAATGTGGTGATCAACAATCTCAAGACCATCGGCCGCAGTGCCGGGATGACGGACGATCAGCTTGACGCCTGCTTCAAGGATCAGGCGATGGCGGAGGCCATGGTCACGAAATTCCAGGAAAACATGGAAGCCGACGGGGTGGAAGGCACGCCGACCCTGTTCATCAATGGCGCCAAGCATTCGAACATGAGCTATGCCGACCTGAAGGCACTGCTAGATGCGGAGCTTGCCAAGTAAGATGCCCGCACCTCTGGAAGGTATTCGCGTGATCGAACTGGCCCGGATTCTTGCCGGGCCTTGGGCCGGGCAGACACTGGCCGATCTGGGTGCCGAAGTCATCAAGGTCGAGGCGCCGGAAGGCGACGATACGCGCCGTTGGGGACCCCCTTTCATCGAGCGCGAGGGCGACCGCAGTGCCGCCTATTTCCATTGCTGCAACCGGGGCAAACGCTCGGTCACCTGCGATTTCCGTACGCCGGAAGGGCAGGACGTCGTGCGCCGTCTGGTGGCCGATGCCGATGTGGTGATCGAGAATTTCAAGCTGGGCGGGCTGAAGAAATACGGGCTGGATTACGAAAGCCTGCGCGCGGTGAATCCCCGGCTGATCTATTGCTCCATCACCGGCTTCGGCCAGACCGGACCCTATGCCGCCCGCGCGGGATATGACTTCATCATCCAGGGCATGACCGGGCTGATGAGCGTGACGGGCGAGCCCGAGGGCCAGCCGCAAAAGGTGGGCGTGGCGGTCACCGATGTCTTTACCGGCATCTATTCCGCCACCGCGATCCTTGCCGCGATCGTGCAGCGTGGTCGCACCGGCGAAGGGCAGCACATCGACATGGCGCTGATGGATGTGGCGACCTCGATCATGGCCAATCAGGCGATGAACTACCTCGCCACCGGCACGGCGCCGCGCAAGATGGGCAATGCGCATCCGAACCTTGCCCCCTATGCGGTGTTCGATTGCGCCGACGGCTGGATCATCCTCGCCACCGGAAACGACAGCCAGTATCGCAAGCTTTGCGGTCTGCTCGGCCTGCCCGGAATGGCCGATGATCCGCGCTTCCTGACCAACGCCGACCGCATCGCCCACCGCGAGGTGATGACCGAGGCGCTCAGCGCGGCGACGCGTGCGATGACCAAAGCCGATCTGCTGGCCGCCTGCGAGGCGCAGGGCGTGCCTGCCGGACCGATCAATGACATGGCCGAGGTCTTTGCCGATCCGCAGATCGTGGCGCGCGGTTTGCAGATCGTGCCGGACGGTGTGCCGGGCGTGCGCTCGCCCTTCACCTTCTCGGGGGCCGAACTGTCGCTGGACCGGCCTTCCCCGAAACTGGGCGAACATCAGGCAGAAATCCTGGGCGAGTGAATTTTCGGGCAAGTCCCGATTTTTCCCTGTAAATGCGGCTCTGTGACGGGGCGGCGGCTTTAACTTCGCCGCTGCTTCCGTTAGCTTGGCGACATATCTGAAAGCGGAGCTTATACATGGCGCAACGTCTGCACCTCGTCTTTGGCGGCGAGCTGGTCAGCCCGACAAAGAACGTCTTCAAGGACGTGTCAAAGATCCATGTCGTCGGCATGTTCCCCGATTACCAGACCGCCTACAGCGCCTGGAAAGCCGAGGCGCAGCGCACGGTGGATGACGCCCACATGCGCTATTTCATCGCCCATATCCACCGCCTGCGGGATGAGGCAGAGCCCGCCTCGCCGACCGAGGAGCTGGGGGCCTGATCTCCCCCGGGCGCATGAATGCCCTCCATCGGCCTGACGCTATACCAGATCGCGGCACGGAAAGAGCCGCTGGTCCGGCCCGACTGGCCGGAGCGGCCACCGGGGCGGCTGGCGTGGCTGCATGCGCCGACTGCGGATCTGGCGCCGCAGATGGCCGAACTGGCCCGCCATATCCGCGAGGAGGATGGCCACCCTGTCCTGCTGACCGCGCCCGAGCTACCTGCCGCCTTGCCTGACGGGGCGATCTGGCAGGCGCCGCCGGGGGAAAGTGCTGCGGGCGTGCGGCTGTTTCTGGATCACTGGCGTCCCGATGTGGTGTTGTTCTCGGGCGGAGAGTTGCGACCCTCGATCCTGCACGAGGCGGCGGAGCGCAGGATACCGATGGCCATGCTGGCTGCTCGGGCGCCACATCTGCCGCCGGGCCGCGATGGCTGGTATCCGGGTCTGGTGAAATCGGCGCTGGCTGATTTTACGCAGATCTGTGCGGTGGACGATGCGGCGGCCCGAAGTCTGCGCCGGTCGGTGGCCGCCAATCGCATCAGCGTCGCGGGTCGTCTGGAAGAACCCAGCCATGTGCTGCCCGGCAACGAGGCCGAACGCGAGGCGCTGGCGCATCTGTTTGCGGCGCGTCCGGTCTGGCTGGCGGCCTGTCTGCCGGAGGCCGAGGAAACAGCCGTGATCGAGGCGCACCGCGCCGCGCTGCGGCAGGCGCATCGTTTGCTGCTGATCCTTGTGCCCGAAGACCCGGCCCGTGCACCGCTGCTGGCACACCGCATGGAGGAGGCTGAGGGGTGGCAGGTCGCACAGCGCAGTGCGGATGAGGAACCCGAGCCCGATACCGAGGTCTTCCTTGCCGATACGTCAGAGATGGGGCTGTGGTATCGGCTGGCGCCGATCTGTTTTCTGGGTGGATCTCTGGCCGGAACCGGCTGCATCCGCAACCCGATGGAGGCGGCGGCGCTGGGTGCCTCGCTGATCCACGGGCCGCGCCCGGGGGCATGGGGGGCCGCGCTGGGGCGGCTGGGCGCGGCGCGTGGTGCGCGGTCCGTTGCTTCGGCGCCCGATCTGGCCGAGGCGGTGGCAGAATTGCTGGCGCCCGACCGGGCGGCGTTGCTGGCGCGCGCGGCGTGGATCGTATCATCCGAAGGGACTGAGGCGACGGCGCAGGCCCTGGCCCTCATGCGGCAATTACTGGGGGAGGGGTAGCCGATGCGCGCACCTGATTTCTGGTTCCAGCCCGCACCGAGTCTTGCCGCGCAGGTGTTGCGCCCTCTGGGTGCGCTTTACGCGGCCGCGACGGCACGCCGGGTGGCGCGGGCCGGTTATCGCGCGGCGGTTCCGGTTATCTGCATCGGCAACCTGAACGCGGGCGGTACGGGCAAGACACCGACGACCCTCGCGCTGCTGGAACGGCTTCCCGATGGCGTCCATGTGGTGACGCGCGGCCATGGCGGAACGCTTGCCGGTCCGGTGCAGGTGCAGCCCCGGCATCTGGCCTCCGAGGTGGGGGATGAGCCGCTGCTGATTGCCCCTTTCGCGCCGGTCTGGGTGGCGAAGGACCGCGCTGTCGGCGTGAAGGCCGCCGAGGCCGCCGGGGCGCGGGTTATTCTGCTGGATGACGGGTTCCAGAATCCTTCGGTGCAGAAAGATCTGTCCATCGTGGTGGTCGATGCGGCGCAGGGCTTCGGCAACGGGCTGTGCCTGCCTGCCGGGCCGCTGCGTGAACCCGTAACGGCGGGGCTGGCGCGGGCGGATTTCCTGCTGTCCATCGGGGATGTGGCGGCCCAGGCACGGTTCGCGGCGGACTTCACCGCCCCCGTGCCGCATCTGCGCGGGCGGCTGGAGGTTCTGCCCACCGGCATGGGCTGGCAGGGGGAGCGGGTGCTTGCCTTCGCCGGCATCGGCCAGCCTGCAAAGTTCTTCGCCTCGCTCAGGGCCGAAGGTGCGATCATCGCCCGCGAAGTGCCGCTGGATGATCACCAGCCGCTGTCGCCCACGCTGCTGGCGCGGTTGGAGCGGGACGCGGCGATGCTGGGCGCCCAGCTGGTCACAACTGAAAAGGATGCTGTGCGCCTGCCCGCCGCCTTCCGCCCGAAGGTGCTGACACTGCCGGTGCGGCTGCGGCTGGATGACTGGCTGCCGCTGGAGGCGGCGCTGGTCAGGATTGGCGCGCTTGCCCGGCCCGGCGATCCGGCGTAGCTGTGGGCGCGGAACGGCAAGGCGCGGAGGGTGGCATGGCAAGCGATGACGGCAAGGTGAAGCGACCGCAGCAGGTTTATACGCTGGTGGTCGAGGTCGGCCGCAAATCGGGGGACGGCCTGCCCGACAAGGCGACCGGCGCCGCGCTGATGATCTATGCCAGCGGCGTGGACGAGGCCGAGGCGGTGCGCGAAACGGTCGCCATCCTCAAACAGGCCGACCTGGCACCGCTGGACGTGTCGGGCTACGGCACGCTAGACGAACGGATTGAGGCAGGCGACGAGATCCCCGACGAGGAACGCGCGCTGATGCAGCGCGCGCTTGAGGAAAATTCGGTCGTGGTGGCGCAGATGACGCCGTTCTTCGACTGACAGGAAAAGGCTCAGCCCGCGGGAAAGCTGTCTTTCATCGAAGGGCGGGCGCTGACCGTGGCAAACCATTCGGCCAGACGCGGGCGGGTGCTGCGCCAGTCCTTGCTGGCAAAGCGGAAATCCAGATACCCCAGCGCGCAGGCGGCGGCGATGGAAGCTGCATTGAACCCGTCGGTGATCGTGGCGAACCAGCGCCCTTCCAGATCGTCCAGACCCGAATCGATCTTGTCCATCTGCCCGCGTGACCAGTCCTCCCAACGCTTTTCTTCGGGGCGCAGCGCGTTTTCATAACGGTGCAGCAGGGCGGCATCGAGCACGGATTCGGCCAGCGCTTCGGCGGTCAGCACAGCAAAGCGGCGGGCATCCTGCGGGTAAAGCGGATCACCCGCAACGCCCAGGCTGTCGACATATTGCGTGATGACCCGGCTGTCGAACAGCGGCGTGTCATCGGCCAGCAGCGCACAGGGCACCTTGCCCGAGGCATTGTGCTGCACGATGCCCGGATCACGTTTCACCGGCCCGGCAGCCGAAGGCAGCTTTTCGATCTGGTCCGCAAGCCCGCGTTCGGCGGCGGTCACCATCACCTTGCGCACATAGGGCGAGGCGGGGGAATGGAATACGCGGATGGTCATTCTGAACTCCTTTTGCTGCGGCTGGCCTTGCGGCCCTTCGCGGGTTTGTCGGGGCTGGGCATGCGAAGGAAATCCTGCGGGTAAAGCTTCAGTTGCAGGTCCAGATGCTCCAGCGCGAAGGTGATATGTTCGCGCATGATCGCCGCCGCACGTTCACCCTGGCCCTTGGCCAGCGCGCGGGCAATGCGGTGGTGATCGTCGTGCGACCGTTCGATCACGCGAAAATCCCGCCACATGATCACACGGTCCGATGCGGCGGGGACATTGTGCAGGCTTTGCACGAAGGTCCGTATCCAGGCATTGCCGGACAGATCCATCACCGCCGTATGGAAATTGACATTCATCCGGCGGTAGGCGCCAAGGTTTTCCGGCAGCAGCGCGCCGGGCTCCAGAAGTCGGTCGCCTTCGGCCACCAGATCCGCCAGATACTTGCGGGCGGCATCGGTCATATTGGCGGCGGCAAGGCGGCAGGCCATCGCCTCAAGCTCGGCCCGCACCTCGAACGCGCCCGAGACTTCGGCAATCGAGAACTCCCGCACATAGAAGCCGCGGTTGCTTTCATAGGACACCAGCCCGGTCTGGGCCAGCGTCGTCAGCGCCGCGCGCAGGGGTGTGCGCGAGATACCCAGCATTTCAGCCAGGCGATCCTGATGCAGACGGTCACCGGGCAGAAGCTCGCCGCTGAGGATCGCCTCGCGCAGCTTCTCGATGGCCAGTTCCGTGCTTGTATGTGCCTCGGTCAAGCCACCCCTCCCTTGGGTTGTTTCGCTTAATGTATCCAAAAATTGTATTTACGGAAGATTCATTTTGCAATTACCGATTAAATGTGTTCATTTCGTTTGCAACGAAGGGGAGGATCTTCGGCAATGTCGAGAATCGTACTTGTCACCGGCGCGGCTGGCGGCATTGGGGAAAGTGTGTGCCGCAGGCTGGCGGCGGACGGTTTCGGGGTGTTGGCAGCAGATCTGTCGGCCGAGGCGGCGGCACGCGTCGTGGCCGGTCTGCCGGGGCAGGGGCACCGCGCCATCGCGCTGGATGTTTCCGACGAAGCGGCGGTGGCGGATGCCTTCGCCGCAGCCGAGGCTGCGGGTGCGCCGGTGGAACATGTGGTTGCAGCGGCGGGAATCCTGCTGTTCGCAGCGAATGGCGACCGCCCGCCGATCACCGACATTTCGGTGAAAGAATGGGAGCTGACCCAGCGCGTGAACTCGACCGGCACCTTCCTGCTGTTGCGAGAATACCTGCGCGGAGCGACGCGTCGCGGCGCCACCGGCGGGCGGTTCATCGGCTTCGCCTCGGTCGCGGCGCAGCTGGGCGGCTATCGTTCCAGCGCGGCCTATATCGCGTCCAAAGGATCGGTCCTGGCGCTGGTGAAAGCGGGCGCCCGCGAGGCAGCGGCACTGGGCATCACTGTCAATGCGGTGGCGCCGGGTCTGATTGACGCGCCGATGCTGCGCCAGTCGCTGCCGCCGGAAAAGGACAGCACGGTGGCTGCCAATATCCCGCTGAACCGGATCGGCTCGCCAGGCGATGTGGCCGGGGCGGTATCGTTTCTGATGGGCGAGGACGCCGGATACATCACCGGCGCGGTGATCGACGTGAACGGCGGCTACCGGATGCAGTGATGCATCCGGCAGGGGAGGGGACGATGGTTAAGATTGCCGAAAGGCTGACGCATCTTCTGGGCTGGGCCGCCGGGGCGACCGTGGTGCTGATGATGCTGCATGTGATGATCGACGTGATCGGCAAATATGCCTTCAACGCCCCCTTGCCCGGCACGGCCGAGGTGGTGGCAGCCTATTACATGATCGGCTGCGTGTTCCTGCCGCTCGCCTGGGTCGAGGCCTCGGGCGGCTCGATCGTGGTCGAGGTGGTTTACGACAAGGTGCCGGCCCGGGTGCAGGGCGCGATGCGCTGGATCGCCGATCTGGTATCGGCCGTCTATTACAGCATCCTTGCGTGGTTTTCCTGGGATGTCGCCACTCATGCCTGGCGCATCGGCGAAACCGTGGACGGGATCTGGCGCATCACCACATGGCCCGCGAAATTCCTGCTGCCCTTCGGCTTTGTGCTGGCGGTGGTGGTCATCCTGCTGCGGCTGATCCTTGGCCCGCGCGGCCAGATCCGCACCACCGGCACGCCTGCCGTCCAAGATCTCTGAGGAAAGCCAATGGAACGTCTTGAAATCGGTTTTGCCGGGATCGCCGCCATCATGCTGCTGATCGGCATTCGGGTGCCCATCGGGGTCGCCATGGGGTCGACCGCCTTCTTCGGCATCTGGGCGATGATGGGCTTCAAGCCTGCGGTCGGCATCACCAAGGCCATTCCCTTCAACCTGATCGGTGACTGGAACCTGTCGGCTATCCCGATGTTCCTGTTCATGGGCTTCGTCGCGGTCGAGGCGGGGCTGACGCGTGGGCTGTTCGGGGCGGCGCGCATTTTCCTTGCGCGCATTCCGGGCGGGCTTGCCTCATCCACCGTTTTCGCCTCGGCGCTGTTCGGCGCGGCGAGCGGGTCCAGCGTGGCGACCTCTGCCGCCTTCTCACGCATCGCGGTGCCGGAGATGCTGCACAGCAAATATGACCCTGGCCTTGCCACGGGCTCGGTCGCGGCTTCGGGCACGCTGGCGGCTCTGATCCCGCCCTCGGTGCTGATGATTGTCTATTGTCTGCTGGTCGATACCTCGATCAACACGCTGTTCATGGCAGGTGTGCTGCCGGGTATCCTGACGGCGCTGGCCTTCATCACCATGATCACGCTGCGCTGCATGCTGAAGCCGAGCCTTGCGCCTCGCTATGTGGATCAAAGCACACGGGCCGAGAAATGGGCGCTGCTGCGCGATGCCTGGCCCCTGCCGGTGGTGACGGCCATCGTGATGGGCGGCATCTTCACCGGCGCTTTCACCGCAACCGAATCCGGCGCTGTGGGGGCTTTTCTCGCCTGTGTCATCGCAGCGCTGCGTGGGCGGCTGAACCGGCCGATGCTGGTCCGGTCGGTCATCGACACGGCGGCGGGCACCTCGGCCATCTTCATGATCGTGCTGGGCGCCGCATTGTTCGCCCGTTTCGTGGCGCTGGCCACCATCCCGAACTGGGTGATGGGGTTCTTCGAAGGCTATGACACGCTGACGATCATTCTGCTGATCTGCGTCTTGCTGGTGTTGATGGGCACCTTCATGGAGGAAATCTCGATCATGCTGCTGACCATGCCGGTTCTGGTGCCGCTGCTGCACCAGCACGGGGTGGATCTGACGTGGTTCGGCATTCTGGTCATCAAGCTGATGACCATTGGCCTGATCAGCCCGCCTGTCGGCATGAATGTTTTCGTCATCAAGACATCGCTGGGGGATCGGGTGTCGCTGAACCAGATCTTCGCCGGGGTGAGCTGGTTCATCGCGGTGGATCTGCTGGTGCTGGCGCTGCTGATCGGCTTTCCGCAGATCGCACTGTGGCTGCCGGGAATGATGAGCCGTTAAGCGCCCGCCTGGCGCGCAACTGGGGCAGATGCGCCGCGGGAGGGCGGGCATCGCCAAAAAGGGAGGAATACCAATGAAACGACTGCTGCTTGGTGCAACGCTTCTGCCGCTTCTGGCCGGTGCGGCAAGTGCCGAAACCTATCAGGCGACCAACTGGATGGCGCCCGCCCATATCCTGAACGAATTCCCGTATCAGGAGTTCGCCAAAGATGTGGCCGCCGCCTCAGGTGGCGCCATGGAGATCGAGGTCTATTCCTCGGGCGCTCTGGTACCCGCGCCGACCACGATGCAGGGCCTGGCCGATGGCGTGGCGCAGATCGGGATTGTCTATCCGGGCTATACGCCTTCGGAACTGCCGCTGAACAACACGATCAACGACATGGGCTTCGTCGCCAAGGATGACCTTGCCGCCGCCTTCGCCTGGACCGAACTCGGCCTGACCAACAAGAAGGTGCAGGCCGAATGGTCGAAGAATGGTGGTATCTTCGCTGGCGGCTATTCGACGCCCTTCTACAACTTCATCTGCATGTCGGAAATCGTGACCCCGGCCGATGTGGCGGGCAAGAAGGTGCGCGTCGCGGGCACGGCACAGACGGAATGGATTCAATCGCTGGGCGGCGTGCCGGTCTCGGTGCCGATCGGCGATGTCTATTCGGGGCTGGAGCGCGGCTCTATTGACTGCACCATGTCGGACCCGACCAACCTCGACAAGGGCAACAAGTTCTGGGAGGTCGCCAAGACCGTGAACACCCTGCCGATGGGCGTGGTGGTCGGCGCGACCTATGTGATGAACAAGGATTTCTGGGTCGGGCTGGAACCGGCACAGCGCCGCATCATCCTTGACGCCATGGCCACCGGGCTGGCGCGGTCGCAGGTGGCTTACCACGTCGGCGTGCAGGCGGCGCTGGAAGGCTCGAAGGAGCGTGGGCTGAAAGTGACCGAACCGACCCAGGAAATGCGCGATACGCTCGCCGCCTTCCAGTCGCAGGTGGCAAGCAAGCTGCCCGCCAAGGCGATGGCCGAACGCGGTATCGACGATCCGACCGACGTGCTGAACGACTATACCGCGCTTGAGGCGAAATGGACGGGCCTTCTGGCCGATGTCGACCGCACCGACGCAGATGCGGTGGCCGCGATCCTGAAAGCCAATCTCTACGACAAGATCGACGAAAACAGCTTCGGTCTGGAATGACGCCTGACTGAACCTTCCCCGGCCCGCCACAGGGCAGGGGCAACAACCGACAGGACACCCCCTAAGATGAAATCAACGCTTCTTGCGGCAGCGGCGCTTCCCTTTCTTGTGCTGCCTGCTGCCGCCGACATGTATCAGGCGACCAACTGGATGGCGCCCTCGCATATCCTGAATGGCGTCGCCTATGGCCCCTTCGTTCAGGAAATCGCCAAGGCCACCAGTGACCGGGTGAATTTCGAGGTCTATTCCTCGGGTTCGCTGGTTCCGGCGCCGACCACGCTTCAGGCCATCGGCGATGGGGTGGCGCAGCTTGGCATTGTTGCCGCCTCCTACACCCCGTCCGAACTGCCGCTGTCGGGCGTGATCAATGACCTCGCCTTCCTTGCGAAGGACGATTATGCGGCGGCCTTCGCCCTGACCGAAATCGGCGTGCTGAACCCGCAGATGGTGGCGGAATACGGCAAGCACAATGCCGTGTTTCTGGGTGGCTATTCGACGCCGATCTACAATTTCTTCTGCATGAAGCCGATCAGCGATCCGGCCTCGGTCAAGGGGCTGAAGATCCGCACCGCGGGCACGGCGCAGAACGAATGGATCGCCTTCCTTGGCGCCACCCCGGTCGCCGTGCCGATGACCGATGTCTATACCGGGCTGGAGCGCGGCTCGCTGGACTGCACGCTGTCGGATCCGACGAATCTGAAATTCGGCTACAAGTTCTGGGAAATCGTCAAATATGTGAACCGGCTGCCGCAGGGATCGTCGCTGGGCGCGACCTATGTGATGAACAAGGAGTTCTGGGCAGGGCTGTCACCGGAAGACCGCCGCGCCATCCTTGATCTGACCGGCATGGCGCTGGCCCGTGCGCAGGTCGCCTATCATCAGGGCGTCGATTCCGCGCTGAAAGGCTCGGCCGAACGCGGCATCGTGATCGAGGACGCCAATCCCGACATGGCTGCGAAGCTGAAAGAGTTCCAGGATGGCATGCTGGCGGGCCTTGCCAAGCGCACGATGGAGGCACGCGGCATCGCCGACCCGACCCCGATCATCGACGAATATCTGGCACTGGTCGCGAAATGGTCGGGCCTGCTGGAAGGCGTGGACCGCAATGATACCGAGGCCATCGCCAAGCTGGTGAACGAACAGATCTACGCCAGGCTCGATGCCAACAGCTTTGGCCTGAACTGACACGACAGCCCCGCGCAGATGCCTGCGCGGGGTCTTTCTCCGGGCCGCAATGGCCAGTCCGAATCTTCTGGTGACCCCCATGACCACAGAACCTCAATCCACCGCCATCGTGACCGGCGCAGGCTCCGGCATTGGCCGGGCCATCGCCCATCGTCTTGCCGACGACGGCTATGCCGTCATCGTGGCCGACCGGGCCGCCGAAGGTGCGCAGGAAACGGTGCGCCAGTTGCAGGCGAAGGGCCATACCGCGCGGGCCGCAGTGCTGGATATCACCGATCCGGCCGCCACACAGGCGCTGATCGACGGTGCGGCCAACCTGAGGGTGCTGGTGAACAATGCGGGCATCTTCAACACCTGCGATTTCGACAGGCTGACGGCGGATGATTTCCGCAGGATGTATGAGGTCAATCTGGTCGCCATGTTCACGCTCTGCCAGCAGGCGGCGCGCGTGTTGCCCGAAGGCGGGCGGATCATAAACCTTGCCTCGCGTGCGGCGTTCGGGGCGCGGCACTATGCGCATTATGTGGCCTCCAAGGCCGGGGTGGCAGGGTTCACCAAGGCGCTGGCGCTGGAACTGGCGGAAAAGCAGATCACGGTGAATGCGGTCGCACCGGGCGTCATCGTCACCGACATGCTGCTGGAACGTTCCGAGGGGCTGGAGGGGCTGCGTGTGCAGCAACCCTCGGGGCGGCTTGGACAGCCCGAACATATTGCTCATGCGGTCGCCTTCTTCGCAGATCCGCGCGCCGAATATGTGACGGGGCAGGTGTTGATCGTTGACGGCGGCCGGTCCGTCGGCGGCACGGCAGCGTTCTGAGGAGGGATTCGAGATGACTTTGCAACCAAGCACCCTGAACGGCCGTACCGCCATCGTAACCGGCGCAGGGCAGGGCATCGGCCTTGCGATTGCCGAGGCGCTTCTGGCCGCAGGCGCGCATGTCGTGGCGGTGGACCGCGAACCCGACGGGATTACGGCGCTCGCCACCCGTCCCGGCGTGACCGCCGTGCAGGGGGATGTGACCGACGCGGGCCTGCCCGACCAGCTTGATGCCGCGCTGGCGGCAGAGAGGCGACAGCCGGACATCCTTATAAACAATGCAGGTGTCGCGCGCGGCGCGCATGCGCTGGAAACCAGCGATGCGGATTTCACCCGGTATTTCGATATCAACGTGCTGGGCCTGTTCCGCCTGTCGCGCTGGGCTGTGGGGCGGATGATGCGCAATGGCGGCGGCGCCATCGTCAACACCGCCTCGATCTTCGGACAGATCGGCGCGCAAAGCTCCTGCGGCTATTCCGCCTCGAAAGCGGCGGTGATCGGATTGACGCGGCAGATGGCCAACGATTTCGGGCCGAACGGCATCCGCGTCAACGCGGTCGCCCCCGGTCTGATCGAAACGCCGCTGACCGCCGAACGCATCCGCACCGAGGCCTGGCGGCGGCATCAGATGATCGACGGCGCCCCGCTGCGCCGTGTCGGCACGCCGGAGGATGTCGCCCGAGCCGTGCGCTTCCTCGCCTCTGACGAGGCGTCGTTCATCACCGGGCAGATCCTTGCCGTTGATGGCGGCTGGGCCATGGGCCGCTATCCGAGGGAGGAGGCGATCTATGCGTAAACCTCTGGTGCCTGATCTGCCGGAAAGCTGCGATCTGCTGATCGTCGGCTCCGGCGCGGCGGGCATGGCCGCCGCCATTTCCGCCCGTCACCATGGCCTGTCGCCGGTCATCATCGAGAAATCCGATGTGTTCGGCGGCTCCACCGCCGTTTCGGGGGGCGCGATCTGGGTGCCCGGCAACCCGCTGGCTGCCGCTGCCGGGATGACCGACAGCCGCGAGGCCGCGCGCACCTATATCAAGGGCGAGACAGGCAATCTGTTCAACGCCGAACTGGTCGATGCCTTTCTGGACAAGGGGCCGGAGGCCATCGGCTTTTTCCATGAAAAGACCGCGCTGAAGCTGGCGCACCGGGCGTATTCGCCGGATTACCATTCCGACGCCGAGGGAGCGACGGAAGGCGGCCGGTCGCTGGATGCCGATGACTACGACGGCCGCAAGCTGGGCGCCGATCTTTATCGCATGCGCCCGCCGATTGCCGATTTCACGATCCTGGGCGGTATGCCGCTGGGGCGGCCCGACATCTTTCACTTCCTGCGCATGGCGCGCTCGGTCAAATCCGCGACCTATGCCACGAAAACCGTGCTGCGGTATCTGCGCGACCGGGTGACCCATGGCCGCAATACCCGGCTGGTGATGGGGGCTGCGGTGTCGGGGCGGCTGGCGGAAACGGTATTCGCGCTGGGCATTCCGCTGTGCACCGGGCACGAGTTGATTGGTCTGGCCCGTGATGAGACAGGCCGCGTCACGGGGGCCGAGGTCAAGGGGCCGAAGGGCCTGCGCCGCATCGCGGCCAGGCGTGGTGTGGTGCTGGCGGCGGGCGGCTATCCGCAGAACCCGGCGAAACGGGCCGGGACCTTCGATCATGTGAAACGCGGTCTGCCGCATTATTCCATGTCGCCCGCCACCGGCACCGGCGGTGCGATTGCGGCGGCCGAAGCCATCGGTGCGGCCTTTGTTGACACCAATGCCAATGGCGGTTTCTGGACCCCGGTGTCGCTGCTGCGCAATACTGATGGCTCGGTCCGGCCCTTCCCGCATCTGTTTCTTGACCGTGCGAAACCGGGTGTCATTGCCGTGGGCCATGACGGGCAGCGTTTCGTGAACGAGGCCGCCAGCTACCACGATTTCGTGCAGGGGCTGATTGCGAAACTGCTGGCCGAGGGGCAGCGGTCGGCCTGGCTGGTGGCGGATCACCGGGCGGTGCGGCGCTATGGTCTGGGGGCGGCCCATGCCTTCCCGGCGCGGATCGGCAAGCATATCGCCAGCGGCTATCTGAAGCGCGATGCCACGCTGGATGGGCTGGCGCGGCAATGCGGTATAGACCCGGCAGCGCTGGAAACGACGGTGCGGGCCTTCAACGCCGGTGCCGTGAGGGGCGAGGATGCGGCCTTCGGCAAGGGGGCCACGAGCTATCAGCGCTATCTGGGCGATGCCGAGAACAAGCCGAACCCCTGCCTGCGCCCGCTGGAAGGACCGTTCTATGCCATCGAGATCTTCCCCGGTGACATCGGCACCTCGATGGGGCTGGATGTGACGGCGGAAGGCCGGGTGAAAGACCGGCAGGGTCAGCCGATCCCCGGTCTGTTCGCCTGCGGTAACGACATCAACTCGATCATGTCGGGGGCTTATCCGGGGCCGGGCATCACGCTGGGCCCGGCGCTGGTGTTCGGCTATGTGATCGGGCAGGTTGCCGCCCAGTAAGGCAAAGGCGCCCCGCGAAGGGGCGCCGCAGCATCATTCGAACGGGCGGTCCAGACTGGCCGAGGGGGCACAGAACCAGCGCGGCCCCTCTTCGGTCATATAGGCAATGTCCTCCAGCCGGACACCGCATTCGCCATAGACGCAAAGCATCGGCTCGATGGAAAAGCACATGCCGGGGGCAAGCGGGGTGGTATCGCCTGCGACGATCCATGGCTCTTCATGCAGGTCCAGTCCGAGCCCGTGGCCGGTGCGGTGCGGCAGGCCCGGAACGGCATAGCCGGGGCCGAAGCCATCGGCGACGAGCGAGTCCCGCGCGGCGGCATCGACATCGGCACAGGCCACACCGGGGCGGGCGGCGGCAAATCCCGCCATCTGTGCGCGATACTCGCAGTCCCAGAGATGGCGCTGCCGGTCGGTCGGCGTGCCGAAGACATAGCTGCGCGTGATATCGGAATGATAGCCGTGCAGGTTGCCGCCAAGGTCAACCAGCACCATGTCACCGTCCTTCAGGCTTTGCTCGTAGGGCACGCCGTGGGGATAGGCCGTCGCCTCGCCAAACTGCACGGCGACAAAGACATGGCGCAGACCCAGCGCCTGATGCGCCGCGGTCACGAAAGCAGCCACCTCGCCCGTGGTCACACCGGGGCGCAGGCCCGTATGAACTGCCTTCTGCACCGCATGGCTGGCATCCATGGCGGTTTGCAGGATGGCCAGTTCGGTGGCCGACTTGATCCGCCGTTGCGCCGCGATCAGCGGCCCGGCCGAGGTGACGGACAGGTTTGCCGCCATCAGCCGGTTGGCAAAGCCGAAACTCATTCCGGGGTCCAGCCCGATGCGACCGGAGACGCGGGCGGGGATCAGGGCGAACGGGTCTTCGTCCTCTTCCCAGACTGCAATTGCACCGGGAATGCGGATCATGGTTTCCAGCTTGGGCCGTTCAAAATTCGGCGTCACATAGGTCAGCGACCCATCTGCTCCCACAAGCGCGCCATGCAGCCGTTCCGAGGCATGAAGCGCCAGCCCGGTGTAATAGGTCAGCGACGATGTGGCATCGAGCCAGACCGCATCCAGCCCGCCCGCGCGCATGGCGTGGCGCAGCGTATCAAGACGGCCCGAGAGTTCGGCGGAGGGAATGGCGGGCACATCGACCGGGCGGAACCCGGCCAGCAATGTATCATAGTCGGTCATCGGACTGTCCTTCGGGACCGGGCAATCGGGCCGCCCCCGATGCGGGGGCGGCGGCATCTCATGCGGGCTGGGCCTGCCGGGCGGCCTTGCGGCGGGCGACGCGGGCGCGGATCGCCTCGACATCCGTCACCGGCGTCGCAGCGAACAGCGATTTGGTATAGGGATGCTTCGGGTCGGCAAACAGTTCCTCCCGCGAACCCTGTTCCACGGCCTCGCCCTTCGAGATCACCATGACCTCGTCGGCGATATAGCGGACCACCGACAGGTCATGGCTGACGAAAACGTAAGTCAGATCGAACTCGTCCTGCAAATCGGCCAGAAGGTTCAGCACCTGCGCCTGCACCGACAGATCCAGTGCTGACACGGGCTCGTCCAGCACCAGCAGCGAGGGGTTCAGCATCAGCGCCCGGGCAATGGCGATCCGCTGCCGCTGTCCGCCGGAAAACATATGCGGATAGCGGTTGAAGTGTTCGGGTTGCAGCCCGACCTTCTTCAGCATCGCCTCAGCCCGTTCGCGCCGTTCCGAGGCAGGAACATCGGTGTTGATGACCAGCGGTTCCATCAGCACGTCGCCGATCTTCTGACGCGGGTTCAGGCTGCCATAAGGGTTCTGGAACACCATCTGCACCTTGGAGCGCATGGCGGGGCCGGGGCGCTGACGGCGGATGTCGACGGGCTGGCCGTCAATCCGCAACTCGCCGCCGGACGGCGCGTCGATCAGCGCGATCACGCGGGCCAGCGTCGATTTGCCCGATCCGCTTTCGCCAACGATGGCCAGCGTCTTGCCCTTCTGTACGGCAAAGTCGATGCCCTTCAGTGCCCGAACCACCTTGGCGCCGGAAAACATGCTGCCCGGAATGTGGTAGTCCTGAACAATGGCGCGGCCTTCAACGACGGGGGTTGCAGTCATCACACGCCCTCCTGCTGGAAGAAATCGGAAACGGTGGGCAGGCGGTCGCCGGTCGCATGTTCCGGCAGGGCGGCCAGAAGCGCGCGGGTATAGGGGTGCTGCGGCGCCTCGAACAGCGACAGCACATCCGCCTCTTCCATCTTCTTGCCCTTGTATTGCACCACCACACGGTCAGCGGTTTCGGCCACCACGCCCATGTCATGCGTGATGAGGATGAGCGCCATGCCGTAATCCTCCTGCAGCTTCATCAGCAGGTCGAGGATCTGTTTCTGGATCGTCACATCCAGCGCGGTGGTCGGTTCATCCGCAATCAGCAGACGCGGGTTCGAGGCGATGGCCATGGCGATCATCACACGCTGGCACTGCCCGCCCGACATCTGGTGCGGATAGGCGTTGATCTTCACCTCGGGCTCGGGGATGCCCACGGCGCGGAACAGGTCCAGCGCCTTGGCATGGGCGTCGCGTTTCGACAGGCCGAGGTTCAGGCGCAGCACCTCCTCGATCTGGAAGCCCACGGTAAACGAGGGGTTCAGCGAGGCGATGGGTTCCTGAAAGATCATCGTGATCTCCCGGCCGATCAGGCGGCGGCGTTCGGACCCGCTCATCTTCAGGATGTCGCGGCCGTCATAGGTCATTTCATCGGCGGTGATGGTGGCGGTATCGGGCAGAAGCCCCATTACCGCCAGCATCGACACTGATTTGCCGGACCCGCTTTCGCCCACGATGGCCAGAACCTCGCCCCGGTCGACGCGGACGTCGATGCCGTCCACGGCGGTAAAGCTGCCGGTGGCGGTGGCGAATTTGACCGTCAGGTTACGGATGTTCAGAAGCGCCATGATGTCAGCTCCGCTTCAGCTTGGGGTCGAGCGCGTCGCGCAGACCGTCGCCCATCAGGTTGATCGCCAGCACCGAAATCAGGATGGCGAGGCCGGGGAAGGTCACGACCCACCAGGCGCGCAGGATGAATTCGCGCGCTTCGGCCAGCATGGTGCCCCATTCCGGCGCGGGCGGCTGCGCCCCCATGCCAAGGAAGCCCAGGGCGGCGGAATCGAGCACGGCGGACGAGAAGGACAGCGTGGCCTGCACGATCAGCGGTGCAAGGCAGTTCGGCAGGATGGTCTTGAACATCAGCCGGATATTGCCGGCCCCCGCCACGCGGGCGGCGGTGACATATTCGCGCTTCATCTCGGACATGACGGCGGCGCGGGTCAGGCGGGCGAAATGCGGCTGATAGACGATGGCAATGGCGATCATCGCATTGGTCAGCCCCGGCCCCAGCACGGCCACCAGCACAAGGGCAAGCAGCAGCGACGGGAAGGCAAGAATGACATCCATCACCCGCATGATGACGCTGTCCACCCAGCCGCCGAAGAACCCGGCCAGAAGGCCGATGACGATGCCGCCCACCAGCGCGATGGACACGACGACGATGCCGATGAACAGCGAATACTGCGCGCCGAAGATCAGGCGGGACAGGATGTCCCGGCCAACGGCATCGGTGCCCAGCAGGTAGCTGGCGCTGCCACCGTCCTGCCAGACCGGCGGGACCAGCAGCGCCTCACGGTATTGCGTGGTCGGGTCATGCGGTGCCAGCACAGAGGCGAATACCGCGATCAGCACCAGCAGGATGAAGACGGCGAGGCCCACGACGGCACCGCGGTTCTGGCTGAAGTAGAACCAGAACTCGGCGATCATCCGGCGGCGGATTGCGGCGTCCGAAAGCTTGACCGGGGCGTTGGTTTGGGACGTATCGGTCATTTGACGCGGATCCTCGGGTTGATGAGGCCATAGGTAAGATCGACCAGCAGGTTCACGACCATGACCAGCGCGGCAATCAGCAGGAGGCCGGATTGCACCACCGGATAGTCACGGCGCGAGATGGAATCGATCATCCACTTGCCGATGCCGGGCCAGGAAAAGATGGTCTCGGTCAGGATGGCGCCCGCCATCAGCACGCCGATTTGCAGGCCGATGGTGGTGATCACCGGGATCATGGCATTGCGCAGCGCATGCACGCCGATCACGCGGTAGGTAGGCATCCCCTTGGCGCGGGCGGTGCGCACATAATCCTCGCCCATCACCTCCAGCATGGCGGAGCGGGTCTGCCGGGCGATCACCGCCAGCGGGATCGTCGCCAGCACGACCGAGGGCAGGATCAGGTGGCTCAGCGCCGAGGTGAAGGCGCCCTTTTGCCCCGACATCAGGCTGTCAATCAGCATGAAGCCCGTCACATTGGGGAAGAAATACAGCAGGCTGATGCGGCCCGACACCGGGGTCCAGCCCAGAATACCGGAAAACAGGATGATCAGGAGCAGGCCCCACCAGAAGATCGGCATGGAAAAGCCCACCAGTGCGGCGGTCATGGAAATCTGGTCGAACCAGCTTCCCCGTTTGATGGCGGCCAGCACACCCACCGGCACACCGATCAGCGTGGCGATGATGATGGCGCACAGACCCAGCTCGACCGTTGCCGGGAACAGGGTCAGGAATTCGGTCAGCACCGGCTTCTTGGTGACCAGCGAATTGCCGAAATCACCTTGCAGCAGACGGCCGAGGAAGTCGAAATACTGCATCACCACGGGTTTGTCGTAACCCAGCTGCGCCGTCAGTTCGGCGTGCCGTTCAGGGCTGACGCCGCGTTCGCCCGCCATCAGCAGCACGGGGTCGCCGGGCAGGATGCGTACGAAGCTGAAGGCAATGACGGTGATCCCGAGGAAGGTCGGGACCAGATACAGAAGCTTTGAGAGGATGAACCGGACCATGCACCGTTTTCCTTGTAGAACGCGCGGGGAACCATGTCCCCGCGCGTCCGGTTTCCGTTAGATGCGGCCCGATTATTCGGCGATGTCCACGGTTTCGAAGGTGAAGTCGCCCAGCGGGCTCATCACGAAGCCGGAGACCTTGTTCGACATCGGCACATACTGGGTCGAGTGCGCGATGGTGAACCAGGGCGCCTGCTCCTTGAAGATGACCTGAGCCTCTTCATAAAGCTTGGTGCGCTCGGCCGGGTCGGCGGTAACCTTGGCGTCCTTCAGCAGTTTCGAGAAGTCCTCGTTGCACCAGAAGGCACGGTTCGCGCCGCCTTCACCGGCGGAATCGCAGGACAGCAGCACCGACAGGAAGTTGTCCGGGTCGCCGTTGTCGCCGGTCCAGCCCAGGATCACGGCGCCGTCGCGGCCGGGTTCCATCGACTTGGCCAGATACTCGCCCCATTCGTAGGACACGATCTCGGCCTTGACGCCGACCTTCGACAGGTCTTCCTGCATCAGCTCTGCCGTGCGGCGGGCGTTCGGCATGTAGGGACGCTGCACCGGCATCGCCCAGATCTTCATGGACAGGTCGGTGACACCGGCCTCGGCCAGCATGGCCTTGGCGGCTTCCGGATCGTAGGGATCGTCCTTGATCGAGTCGTTGTACGACCACATGGTCGGCGGGATCGGGTTCTTGGCGGGTTCGGCCGCGCCCTGGAACACCGCGTCAACAATGGCCTGCTTGTTGATGGCCATGTTCAGCGCCTTGCGGACCTTCGGATTGTCGAAGGGCGCCATGGTCGTGTTGTAGGCCAGATAACCCACGTTCAGACCGGCCTGTTCGTCCAGCTTCAGGTTCGGGTCGGCCTTGATCGCCTCGATATCGGCCGGGGCCGGATAAGGCATCAGGTGGCATTCACCGGCCTTCAGCTTTTGCAGACGCACTGCGGCGTCGGGGGTGATCGCAAAGACCAGATCGTCGATGATCGGCGCCTCGCCCCAGTAGTCGGGGTTCTTGGCGTAGCGGATCACGGCATCTTTCTGATAGGCGACGAACTTGAACGGGCCGGTGCCGATCGGCAGGTTGTTCAGGTCTTCCTTGGTGCCCGCGGCGTCCAGCGTATCGGCATATTCCTTCGACACGATCGAGGCGAAGGGCATGGCGATATTGGCGAGGAACGGCGCTTCCGGCTGGTTCAGCGTGAACTTGACCGTGTAATCGTCGATCTTCTCGACCGACTTGATCAGGTTCGGCATGTCCATCGAAGTGTAGTATTCGTAGGTGATGCCCGAGATGTACTGGTGCCACGGATTGCTGGCATCGCCC
Source organism: Gemmobacter caeni (assembly GCF_003054195.1). GTDB lineage: Bacteria > Pseudomonadota > Alphaproteobacteria > Rhodobacterales > Rhodobacteraceae > Gemmobacter > Gemmobacter caeni. Next base: position 83,932 of record NZ_QBKP01000014.1, on the reverse strand, counting down.
TGACGCGCATACGAGAAGACCACGTCATCGGCGTTGAAGTCGCGCGACGGGGTGAACTTTTCGTTCGAGTGCCACTTCACGCCCTTGCGCAGGTGGAAGGTGTATTCGGTGCCGTCTTCCGACACATCCCAGCTTTCGGCGAGGCCGGGGATAACCTCGGTCGTGCCTTTCTTGAACTCGGTCAGGCGGTTGTAGACCGGGTGGGCCGAGGCGTCGAAGGTGCCGCCGGCGGTATAGGGCGCGGGGTCGAACCCTTCGGGCGACGCTTCCGAGCAATAGACGAAGGTCTTGGCTTCCGCCATGGCAGCGCTCATGGCCAGCGCCGAGGCAAATACGAGAAATCGCTTCACGTTTATACTCCCTTGAGGTTTGAAGTCGTCCGCCAGCTATTTGGCGGTTGCGTCGGGCGCGCCTTCCGGCGCGTCGAGTCGGGTTTCGTCCGGCACGGGGGATGATGAAATCTCGTGCGGGATATGGGCTGACGGCGTGGCGCCGTGCAGCATCTTGCCGGTCCACAGCAGACGCGCCATGCGGTCGCCGGGGTTGGACCAGGAATGCGGGTGCTGGCCAAGGTAATGGATGCTGTCGCCTGGGCGCAGCAGGAACTGCTGTCCGTCCACCACCTGAAGAATTTCGCCGTCCAGAACGAAGATCAGCTCTTCGCCCGCGTGCTGGATGGTTTCGGAGGCATAGCCTGCGGGCACGTTCAGGACGAAGGAGGTCAGTTCATGGCCCGGAAACTCGGCACCGATCCGTTCATAGATCACCGAAGTGCCGGAAACCGCAAATTGCTGGCGCTCAGAGGCGCGGGTGACGCTGTCGGACTGGCGGGGGGTGGCGATGAAATGTTCGATTCCCACATCGAGCGCCGCCGCGATTTCCGCCAGCGTTCCCAGTGTCGGGGTCGCATTGTCGCGTTCGACCTGGCTGAGATAGCTCACCGATACACCACAGGCATTGCTCAACTCCTGCAAGGTCATCGACATCATCTGCCTGCGCTTGCGTATCCGTTGTCCCAGAGCGACGGGCGCGCCTGCGGGTTTCCTTGCCATTGTCATCCTTGATCGCAGAATCTTGCCCCAGAGGAAGTTCATCCGAATTGCTGCGACATTGCAACACGAATTTTTGTCTGGGAAAAAATTTAACTCCGATTCGGTCCTTTCCGTAAGGGCAGCTTTCCAAGGGTCTGTCAACCCTTGCGGGAATGGTTGCGGCTGAACAGGCACGGTGGCCTGCTGTTTCGGACTGGCTTTCACAGGGCGGTAGCTTGATACTCCCGCTGATCCGCAAGCGGCGGATCAGCGGGAAAGGGTGCGGATCATGCCGGATCATCTGTTCGGGCGGTCAACGAAAGGGGCCTTGCCCGTCGCCGTGCGGGGCGAGGGGTGCTATCTGATCGACGCGGCGGGCAAACGCTATTTCGACGGGTCGGGTGGCGCGGCTGTGTCCTGCCTTGGCCATTCCGATGCGGGGGTGCGGGCGGCACTGCATGACCAGCTGGATCGGCTCGCCTTCGCCCATACCGGCTTCTTCACCTCCGAACCGGCCGAGGCGCTGGCCGACCGGCTGATCGCCCATGCGCCGCCGGGGATCGACCGGGTCTATCTGGTCTCGGGCGGGTCGGAGGCGGTGGAGGCGGCGCTGAAACTCGCGCGACAGTATTTCATGGAAATCGGCCAGCCGCAGCGCCACCGCGTCATTGCGCGGCGGCAAAGCTACCACGGCAATACCCTGGGTGCGCTGGCGGCGGGGGGGAATGCCTGGCGGCGCGCGCAATTCGCACCGCTGCTGGTGGAAACCAGCCATATCGCGCCCTGCTACGAATACCGCGACCGCGCGCCGGGTGAAACGGTCGAGGCCTATGGCCTGCGCGTCGCGGACGAGCTGGAGGCCGAAATCAACCGCCTTGGCCCCGAAACGGTGATGGCCTTCATCGCCGAGCCGGTGGTCGGCGCAACTGCCGGGGCGGTGCCTGCTGTGCCCGGCTATTTCCGCCGCATCCGCGAGATTTGCGATCAGCATGGCATCCTGCTGATCCTGGACGAAGTGATGTGCGGCATGGGCCGCACCGGCCACCTGTTCGCCTGTGAGGAAGATGGCGTGGCGCCCGACCTCATCACCATCGCCAAGGGGCTGGGGGCGGGTTATCAGCCCATCGGGGCGCTGCTGACCTCGGGCCGGATCTATGACGCCGTCGCGGCGGGCTCGGGCTTTTTCCAGCACGGGCACACCTATATGGGGCATCCGATGGCGGCGGCGGCGGCCAATGCGGTGCTGGAGGCGATTGTCGCGCGCGGGCTGCTGGCGCGGGTGCGCGAACAGGGCGCCAGGCTGCAAGCCGCGCTGGAGGCAGCGCTGGGCCAGCACCCTCATATCGGCGACATCCGGGGGCGGGGGCTGTTCCGCGGCGTTGAACTGGTCGCGGATCGGGAGACGAAAGTCCCTTTCGACCCGGCGCTGAAGCTGCATGCCCGCGTCAAGGCGCTGGCCTTCGAGGCCGGGCTGATCTGCTATCCGATGGGGGGCACCATCGACGGCCAGCGCGGCGACCATATCCTTCTCGCGCCGCCCTTCATCATCGAGGATGCACAGATCGACGAATTGGTAAGCAAACTTTCCGGCGCGATCCGGGGCGCGCTGGCTGCATGAGCCTGCCGCGGATCATGGTGGCACCCACGGGCGCGCGGCTGGGCAAGGCGGATCATCCGGCGCTGCCGCTCACCATTCCCGAAATTGTGGCCTGCGCGGTGGACTGTCAGGCCGCCGGGGCAGGGGCCATCCATGCCCATGTCCGCGATGCCGAAGGCGCGCATGTGCTGGACGCCGGGCTTTATGCCGAATTGCTCGCAGAACTGTCCCGCGCCGTGCCGGGCATGGCGGCGCAGATCACCACCGAGGCGGTGGGGCGCTATAGCGCCGCCGAACAGCGCGCGCTGGTCATGGCGCTGCGGCCAGCCATGGTTTCGGTCGCACTGCGCGAGATCACCACGGAACCCGACGAGCGGCTGACCCGCGCCTTCTATCACGATTGCGCGGGCGCCGGGATCGCGGTGCAGCATATCCTTTATGACGCGGCCGATGTGGACCGGCTGGCCGCCCTGCAAGGCGCGGGTGTGGTGCCTGCGGGCGAAGTGCAAGTGTTGCATGTTCTGGGCCGTTACACGGCTGGTCAGGTTTCGGCCCCTGCCGATCTGGCGGAGCCGCTGGCGCGGCAGCGGGCGGCGGGCTTGCAGGCCGACTGGGCGGTCTGTGCTTTCGGCCCGGCGGAAACCGCCTGTTTGGTGGCGGCCATCGCGCAGGGCGGCAAGGCGCGGATCGGGTTTGAGAACAACCTTTTGAATGCCGATGGCAGCCCGGCCCGCGACAATGCCGACCGGGTGCGCGAGTTGGTCGCGGCGCTTTAGGCGGCCAGCAGCGCGATCATCGCGTCGCGCAGTTCCGGCGTCGCGGCGGTGATGACGCGGCCGTCGGATTCCAGCGTCAGCGCTTTGCCCTGCCAGTCGCAGATCAGCCCGCCTGCCGCCTCGACCAGCGCGATCAGCGGCAGATAGTCGTAGGGCTGCAAGCCGCAGTCCACCACAACGTCGATCTGCCCTGCCGCGACCAGCGCATGTGGGTAGCAATCATAGGCCATGCGGCGGGTATGGCCGACGCGGCAGAGCCGGGCGAAACGGGCGGGGTCGGCGGCCTCGATCTTCTCGGCCTCGTTGATATAGACCATGGCCTGCGCCAGATCGCGGGTCTGCCGCACCGCGATGGAGGTGCCGTTCAGCGTGGCACCATGGCCGCGCGCGCCCGCAAAGGTTTCGTTCAGCGCGGGCATCCGCACCACGCCGATTTGCGGCACGCCCGCCACCAGCCGCCCCAGCAGCATGCCGAACAGCGGATGGCCGGTGATGAAGGACCGCGTGCCGTCGATCGGGTCGATGATCCATGTCGCGTCGCTTTGGCCTTCGGTCACGCCATATTCCTCGCCGAAGATGCCGTCCTGCGGAAAGGCTTCGGCCAGCGCGTCGCGGATGAACCGTTCTGTCCCCCGGTCGGCGATGGTGACCGGGCTGTCATCTTCTTTCGCCACCAGTTCCAGGGGCTTGCGGAAATGCGCCATCGGAATGGCACTGGCGCGTTCGGCGATGGCGATGGCCTGTGCCAGCAGGGTCTGGGTCATGGTCACTTTCCTTCAGCAGGCATGTCGGCGGCGACGCAGATCGAGACGCCCCAGTCGGCGGCGGCGGCGGCGATGTCGCCGGGCGGGGCCGCATCGCAGACCAGCAGGTCGATCTCTGTCGGGTCGCCCAGCGAGACGGGGGCAATACGATGGAACTTGCGCATGTCGGCGGCGACGATGCAACGGGTCGCGCGCCGCATCATGGTGCGGGTCAGCCGCGCCTCTGACAGGTCGGAGAACAGGAACCCCCGCTGCGGACAGATGCCCGAGGTGGAGAGGATCGCCAGATCCAGCATGAAATATTCCAGAAACCCCAGCGCCTCGGGGCCGAAGGCGCCGCCATCATTGGCGCGCAACTCGCCCCCGGCGAAGAACACCCGGTTGCCGTTGCGGGTGGCCAGCTTGTAGGCCACCGCGACGGAATTCGTGACGATGGTCAGCCCGCGATGGGCATGCAGCGCATCGGCGATGAAACTGGTGGTGGAGCCGACATCCAGAAACAGCGAGCTGCCGTCCGGCACCATGCCCGCCACTACGCCCGCGATGCGGCGCTTGGGTTCGGCCTGTTCCATCAGCCGGGTTTGCAGATCGGCCTCCACCGCATGTTCGACCAGCCGCGCGCCGCCATGCAGCTTTTCCACCAGGCCGCCCTTGGCCAGCCTGCGCAGGTTGCGGCGGATGGTTTCGTCCGAAACGTCAAGCTCATGCGCAAGGCTTTGCACCCGCGCGGCACCGCCTGCCCGGCGCAGGGCATGCAGGATCTCGGCCTGACGGTGGTTCGAAGTGGGGTCAAGATCGCTCATTCCGGGCATCCGATGCGGGGCTCTGACGAAAGATTAGCCATCGAGCGCACATAAATCCACATGAATGGCAGAATGATGAGCGTATATGTTGAAATTATGTTGCCATGTGTTGAGTTGCTGTTACCGTTTCTTCAGCGCCTGATTCAGCGGGTGCCAATACAATCGAAAAACACAGGGAGTCCGAAATGAAAAAGACGTTCACGCCTGTCGCACTCGCATTGTCGGCCGCGCTCGCTGCGGGTGCGGCCTCGGCCGAGGTGGAAAGCAACGACCCGATCAAGATCACCACGCATGACTGGTCTGGCCAGATCATCAGCGCAACGCTGATGGGCGAGGTGCTGAAGAAGGCGGGTTACAATGTGGAATATGTGCAGGCCGACTATCTGGCGCAGTTCGCGGGGCTGAAGACCGGCGATCTGGATCTGGCGATGGAGATCTGGGCAACCACCGGGCAAGAGGCGCTGGACGAGGCCGTCGCCTCGGGCGGGGTGGTGAATTTCGGCGAGACCGGGATGAAGGCGAAAGAGGAATGGTGGTATCCGGCCTATATGGAGGAAACCTGCCCCGGTCTGCCCGACTGGAAGGCGCTGCGCGATTGCGCTGAGGCATTCTCGACCGCCGAGACAGCCCCGAAGGGGCGCTATCTGGGTGGCCCGGTGACCTGGGGCGGCTTCGACGAGGAACGGGTCGAGGCGCTGGACATGGATTTCGAGGTGGTCCACGCGGGAACTGACGCCGCGCTGTTTGCCGAACTGCAATCGGCCTATGAACGCAAGGCGCCCATCGTGCTCTGGCTCTATTCCCCGCATTGGGCGCCCGAGAAATACGAGGGTAAATACGTCGAATTCCCGCCCTATGAACCGGCCTGCTACACCGATCCCGCCTGGGGCGAGAACCCCGATGCGGCCTATGACTGCGGCAAGCCGACCGGCCCGATCTGGAAAGCTGGCTGGGCGGGGCTGGAGGGTAAGTGGCCGGGCGCGGCCAGGATCATCCGGGCGTTCCACGTTGAAAACCCGGAGATGGGTGAGATGATCTACAAGGTCGATGTAGATGGCGCCGAGATCCCGACAGTGGTGGCCGAATGGATGGGCGCCAATGAATCCGTCTGGCAAGGCTGGCTGAAGTAATGGCCCGTCGGGGGGCGTCCGCCCCCCGTCCTTCCTCACTGCCCGGACCGGACCGCCATGGAACAGCCGATCATCCTTGAATGCCGCAATGTCTGGAAGCTTTATGGCGCCAGTGCCGACAGCTTTCTGCAAAGCCACGGCATGCAGGCCACGCCCGAGGCGCTGCGCCGTGCCAATATCGTCAGCGCGGTGCGCAGTGCCGATGTGACCATCCGCAAGGGCGAGATATTCGTCATCATGGGCCTGTCGGGATCGGGCAAATCGACGCTGGTGCGCTGTCTCGCCCGGTTGATCGAGCCGACCGCCGGGGAGATCCGGTTCGAAGGGCGCGACCTGCTGGGCATGTCAGGGCCGGAGCTGATTGCGTTGCGGCGGCACAAGATGGGGATGGTGTTTCAGCATTTCGCGTTGTTGCCGCATCTGACCGCACTGGAAAACGCAGCCTTCCCGCTGGAGGTGCAGGGTATCGACCGCAAGACCCGGCTCGACCGCGCCATGCAGGTGATGGAACTGGTCGGGTTGCAAGGGCGCGAGAACCGCTATCCGCACGAGCTTTCGGGCGGGCAGCAGCAGCGCGTCGGGATTGCGCGATCCCTGATCGTCGAGCCCGATCTGTGGTTTCTGGATGAACCCTTCTCGGCGCTGGACCCGCTGATCCGGCGCGAGATGCAGGATGAATTGCTGCGTCTTCAGGCGCGGCTGCACAAGACCATCGTCTTCATCACCCATGATTTTGACGAGGCGATCCGTCTGGCCGACCGCATCGCGGTGATGCGCGATGGCGCCATCGTGCAGACTGCCACGCCCGAGGAACTGGTGCTGAATCCCGCCGACGATTACGTCGCCGAATTCACCCAGCACATTCCGCGCGCCAAGGTGGTGCGGCTGGGCACGGCGGCGAAACCGCTGGGGCCGGGGCCGTTCGCCGGTGATCTGACTGCAAGTCTGCGCGTGGCTGAGGCCGCCGACCGGATCGAGGCGGCGGGCCTGCCGTTCCGCGTACTGGCCGGGGATGGCGCGCCCATGGGCGAGATCGATGGCCGCACCGTCATCGACATCCTGATCGGCCGCGAGGTCGCGCGATGAGACGCTGGCGCCCGGCCGATCTTCTGTTCTGGGGCGGGCTTGCGCTGGTGACGCTGGTGCTGTCGCTGGCGTCAAAACAGATCGGGGCGGCGACGGGCTGGAAATGGCTGACCAAATTCCCCAAAGGCTGGGAGTTGCACGCTGACCGCGCGATTTCGACCGCGATGAAATGGCTGGTCGAGGATGCGGCCCTTGGCCCCCTGCGGTTCCGCGATCTGACGCGGCTGCTGTCGGCGCTGGTCGAGGCGCCCTATTTCGTACTGCGCGATTTCCTGATCGACGGGTTCCAGATCGGGCAGGGTCAGCAGGCGGTGCCGGTGCTGCCGCATGTCAGCTGGCTGGTCGTCGTGCTGGGCTTCGGCCTTCTGGCGCATCGGGCTGGCGGCTTCCGGCTGGCGGCGCTGGTCGTGGCGAGCTTCCTGTATCTTCTGCTGTTCGGGCTGTGGGAAAGCGCCATGGTCACGCTGGCCTCGGTCGCCATCGCGGTGCCGCTGGGCGTCGGGCTGGGCATCCTGCTGGGTATCGCGGCCTTCCGCTTCCGCTGGGTCGACACAGGCCTGCGCCCGCTGCTGGATCTGATGCAGACCGTGCCGGTCTTTGCCTATCTGGTGCCCATCCTGTTCCTGTTCGGCTTTGGCGCCATGTCGGCACTTGTGGCGACGATCATCTACGCGATGCCACCCATGGTGCGGATCACCACTCTGGGCCTGCGCGGTGTGCCGGAAGAAATTGTCGAGGCTGGGCGCATGTCGGGCTGCACTCCGCGCCAGAACCTGTGGAAGGTGCGGCTGCCTGCGGCGCGGGGCCTGCTGATGGTCGGTGTCAATCAGGTGATCATGCTGACGCTGAACATGGTCATCATCGCCTCGATGATCGGGGCGGGGGGCTTGGGCTTTCAGGTGCTGACCGCGCTGCGCAAGCTGGACGTGGGCGCGGGGGTCGAGGCCGGGTTCGGCATCGTCATCCTTGCCGTGGCGCTGGATAGGCTGAGCCAGGCCATCGCGCGCCGTGGCCCGGTGGTGCAGGCACAAGGGGGGTGGATGGCCCGCCACCCGCGCAGCCTTGCCTTGCTAGTGGTGCTGCTGGTCAGCTACCCGCTGGGCGTGCTGCTGCCCGCGCTGAACAGCTTTCCCGAAAGCTGGCAGCTCAGCACCGGCAGCTTCTGGCAGGGGGTAATTTCATGGATCAACCTCAACCTCTATGACCAGATCGAGGCGGTGAAAGTCTTTGCCCTGACCTGGATTCTGGTGCCGGTGAAGCAACTCTTGCTGGGTATCCCGTGGCCTTGGGGGCTGGCGCTGGCATTTGCGATTCCTGCGAAGATCGGGGGCTGGCGGCTGGGCGCCATGGGCCTTGCCATGGCCAGTTTCATCGCGGCGAGCGGGCTTTGGCCCGAGGCGATGATCACGCTTTACCTTTGCGGTGTCTCTGTCGTCATCGCCATGCTGATCGGCGTGCCGCTGGGCGTCTGGGCCGGACAGAACGCGCGGGCCAATACCGTGCTCACGCTGGTCATCGACACGCTTCAGACCCTGCCGACCTTCGTTTATCTGATCCCGGTGGTCATGTTGTTCCGGGTCGGTGATTTCTCGGCCATGATTGCGGTCGTGCTTTATGCCGTGGTGCCCGCCGTGCGTTATGCCGCCCACGGCATCCGCAGCATTGACAGCCAGCTTGTCGAGGCCGGGCTGGTTTCTGGCTGCACGCCGCGGCAGCTTTTGTGGAAGGTGAAGCTGCCGCTGGCAATGCCCTCAATCCTGCTGGGCCTGAACCAGACCATCATGCTGGCACTGTCGATGCTGGTCATCACCGCGCTGGTCGGCACCCGCGACCTTGGGCAGGAGGTTTATATCGCGCTGACCAAGGCCAATGTCGGCAAGGGTGTGGTGGCCGGTCTGGCGGTGGCCTTCCTCGCCATCATGAGCGACCGGATCATCACCGCCGCAGTGAACCGCAAGAGGGGGGAGGACCATGCCTGAGACGCTGCAACAGCTTCTGGATCGTGCGGCGGCGCTGCCCTGTTTCACCGCGCCGACACGGGTGGCGCCGCTGGAGGGGGGCAAGACCAACCTCAACCTGCTGGTCGAGGATGGCGGCGCGCGCTTCGTCGTGCGCTTCGGCGTCGACATCCCCGAACATGGCATCCTGCGCTGGAACGAACTGGCGGTGTCGCGCGCGGCCGAGGCGGCGGGCATCGGCCCCGCCGTGCGCCATGCCGCGCCGGGGGTGATGGTGGTGGATTTCGTCGATGCCCGGCCGCTGACACCCGAGGACCGCGCCGCCCCCGCCACGATCCCCGCGCTGGCCGATCTGCTGCGCCGTGTGCATCACGATGTCTTTGCCCGGCTGGATGGCCCTGTCCTGTCGTTCTGGGTGTTCCATATCCTGCGCGATTATGCCCGGCGGCTGTCTGCCAACGACTCGGCCCATATCGCGCTCCTGCCCGGCCTGATGGATCAGGCGGCGGCGCTGGAGGCCGCCATCGGCCCCACCCCCACGGTGCTGGGCCATAACGACCTGCTGCCGGGCAACATCCTGAAGGGCGATGGCCGGTTCTGGCTGATCGACTGGGAATATGCGGGTCTCGGCAGCCCGCTGTTCGATCTGGGCGGGATCGCCTCGAACAACGGCTTTACCGGGGCCGAGGAACTGGCACTGCTGGCCGCTTACCACGGTCAGCCGGTCAGCGATGCGCTGTGGCGGCAATATACCGCGATGAAATGCGCCTCTCTCCTGCGCGAAACGCTGTGGAGCATGGTCAGCGAACTGACCTCGGCGCTGGATTTCGACTACGGCGCCTATACCGCCGAAAACCTTGCCGCCTTCCGCGCGGCCTATCACGCTTATCAATCCCTGTGAGGACTTTGTGATGACCAGCCTTCCTTCATCCTCAAAGGTCGTGATCGTCGGCGGCGGTATCGTCGGCTGCTCGACCGCCTACCATCTGGCCAAGATGGGCGTCGAGGTCGTGCTGCTGGAACGCAAGAAGCTGACCTCGGGCACCACCTTCCACGCGGCGGGCCTTGTTGGTCAGGCGCGCAGCAATGCGAATGTGACGCAGTTGCTTGGCTATTCCATCGACCTTTACAAGAAGCTGGAGGCCGAGACGGGGCAGGCGACCGGCTGGAAGATGAACGGCGGGCTGCGGCTGGCCTGCAACGAGGAACGCTGGACCGAGGTGAAGCGGCAGGCGACCACGGCGCACAGCTTCGGGCTGGACATGCAGCTTCTGTCGCCGCAGGAGGCGCAGGATCTGTGGCCGCTGATGGACATCGGCGATGTCGTCGGCGCGGCTTTCCTGCCGACTGACGGGCAGGCCAACCCGTCCGACATCACGCTGTCGCTGGCCAAGGGCGCGCGCATGGCCGGGGCGCAGATCTTCGAAGATGTGAAGGTGCTTTCGGTAGACATCCAGAACGGGGTGATCCGGGGTGTCGTCACCGAACAGGGTCGCATCGACTGTGAAAAGGTCGTGGTCTGCGCCGGCATGTGGACGCGCCCCTTCTGCGCCGCACATGGTGTGAACGTGCCGCTCGTGCCGGTGGAGCACCAGTATATCGTCACAGAACGGATCGAGGGCGTGACCTCTACCCTGCCCACGCTGCGTGACCCTGATCGCCTGACTTACTGGAAGGAAGAGGTTGGCGGGCTGGTGATGGGCGGCTACGAGCCGAACCCGAAGCTCTGGCGCGACGGATCTCTGCCGCCGGGGTTCCATTACACGCTGCTGGACAATGACTTTGACCATTTCACCCCGATCATGGAGCTGGCGCTGGGCCGTGTGCCCGCGCTGGAACGGGCAGGCGTGAAACAGATGATCAACGGGCCGGAAAGCTTTACCCCCGACGGGATGTTCATTCTGGGCGAGGCACCGGAACAGCGGAATTTCTTCGTCGGTGCCGGGTTCAACGCCTTCGGCATCGCCTCGGGTGGCGGGGCGGGCATGGCGCTGGCGGAATGGGTGGCCAAGGGGCAGGCACCCTTTGACCTCTGGCCCGCCGACATCCGCCGCTTCGGCCGCCCCCATTTCGATACCGACTGGATTCGCAGCCGGACCTATGAGGCTTACGGCAAGCATTACACGATGGCCTGGCCCAGCGAGGAACACCATTCGGCCCGGCCCTGCCGCAAATCGCCATTGTATGACACGCTGAAGGCCGATGGCGCGGTGTTCGGCGAAAAGCTGGGCTGGGAACGGCCGAACTGGTTCGCCGATCTGGCGGCAGGCGAGGGGCAGGCGGATATCTACACCTTCCAGCGGCCGAACTGGCACGATGCGGTGGGCCGCGAACATCGCGCCTGCCGCGAGGCGGCGGTGCTGTTCGACCAGACCTCTTTCGCCAAATTCGCGCTGAAAGGCCCGGATGCCGAGGCTGCGCTGCAATGGATTGCCGCGAATGATGTGGGGCGTCCGGTCGGCAGCCTGACCTATACCCAGATGCTGAACGACCGGGGCGGGATCGAGGCCGATCTGACCGTGGTGCGCCGGGCGCGGGACGAGTTCTACATCGTCACCGGCACCGGCTTCGCCACCCGTGATTTTGACTGGATTTCGCGCAATATCCCGGCAGGCATGAATGCGCAGCTGTTCGACATCACCTCGGCCCATGCAGTGCTGTCGCTGATGGGGCCGCGCGCGCGCGCCATCCTGCAAGCGGTTACGCGGGCAGATGTGTCGAACGCCGCCTTCCCCTTTGGCACGGCCCAGACCATTGGCATCGCCGGTTGCCCGGTGCTGGCGATGCGGGTCACCTATGTGGGCGAGTTGGGGTGGGAACTGCATTTCCCGGTGGAATACGCCAGCGCCGTCTATGCCGCGCTGCACAAGGCGGGCGCGGCGCATGGGCTGCGCAATGCGGGCTACCGCGCCATTGAAACGCTGCGTCTTGAAAAGGGCTATCGGGCCTGGGGCGCCGAGATCGGGCCGGACCACACACCGGACGAGGCGGGCCTTGGCTGGGCGGTGAAGCTGAAGAAAGACATCCCCTTCCGGGGCCGCGAGGCGGTTGCGGCGCAGCGGGCGAGCGGGGTGTGCAAGATGATGGCGACCTTCACCACCTCGCCCGACATCATCCTCAGTGGCCGCGAAACGATCTATCGTGACGGGCAGCGCGTCGGCTGGCTCAGCTCGGGTGGCTTCGGCCATACGCTCGGCCGGTCCATCGGTATGGGCTATGTCCGCAACCCCGAAGGGGTCAGTGCCGATTATGTGCTGTCAGGCCGGTATGAGCTTGAGGTGGCGACGATCCGGGTGCCCGCCGAAGTCTCTCTGGCGCCGCTTTACGACCCGAAGATGGCGCGGGTGAAGGCCTGAGGCTCAGGCGCCGGTCTGGCAGGACACCAGCCGGAACGGCGCCAGCACTTCGGTAAAATCGGCGGCAGGCGGCCGGTCCGTCACGATCTGGCTGTCGGGGGCAAGTTGCACCTGAAAGGCGCTGGGCGGGCGGCGCCCTTCGGTGAATTTGGAATGATCCACCGCCATGATCGTGCCTTCGGCGATCGCCTGCATGGCATCGGCGATATCGGCCTCGCATTGCTCGAAGGCCAGAAAGCCGCGCCGGGGATCGACGGCTGAGGCTGACAGGATGCAGCGCCCGACCCGTATCCGTTCGATGGTGGCGAAGGCCTGCCGGTCATAGGCGGCGCCGTCATGGTCGCGCAACTGGCTGCCCGCCATATAGACCTTGTTGCCCGGTACGGTGGCCAGTGTCGAGGCGACGAAGGTGGAATTGGTGACCACCGTCAGGTTGCGCCGGATCTGCAACGCCTGCGCGATGAAGCCCGAGGTCGATCCGGTGTCGATGGCAAGGCTTTCGCCGTCCTGCACCATCGAGGCGACCATCGTGGCAATGGCGGTCTTTTCCTGCCGCATGAGCTGCATCCGGGCGTGATAGGGCGCATCCACCGGCTTCGACACCGCGACGATGGCGCCATGGACCTTGCGCACCTTGCCCGCATCGACCAGCGGCTTGATGACCCTGCGGATGGTCTGATCCGATACGCCCAGCAGATCGGACAACTCGCCGACAGAGATCGAGCCGCGCAGCGCGACCGCATTTTCGATCTGATAGGAATACTTGGTCATCGCCGTGGTTATCCGCCAGAATGCCTGCCATTGCAACAGAACCGCCCCGGTCAGGCGGGCTGCGGCGCACGCGACAGTTCGATGATCCGGTCTACAATCAGGCGGCTTTGCTGGTAGAAGATCAGTTCGCCCGCATCGGCGACAGGCTCGACCCGGATCCTGGGGTTGCGCCGCTCGATCTGGCGGTAGCGCATCTCGTCGAACACCCCGTCCAGCACGGGGGCGAGAAACAGCAGCGGGATGGTCAGCGCCTCGATGGCCGCGTCGATTGGCGCACCCGCCAGTTGCAGGTCGCGCACGAAAGCGCCATGTCCCTGTTTCAGAAGGTGTTCACAGGCGTTGCGGATCAGCGCCGCCACCTCTGGGTTCTGACAGGTGCGCATGTCCAGCGGGCGGGTGCGGTAGGCCCGCTCCAGATACCAGTCGACGCCATGTTGCCGCATCATGCGATGCGCCGATTTCGCCACCAGTTCCGCCAGCCAGGGTGTATGTGCCGCCATCCGCATCATGGTGCGCTGGATCGGTTGCAGGCGGTGTATCCCGCTGCGGTCCAGCACGCCGGTATAGCCAATGGCCATCAGCGCATGAAATCGCGCCGGATTGGCTTGCTGTTCCTCCAGCAGCGGAACAAAGCCGTTGGACATACCGATGCCAAGGCAGGGCTGGCGGATGACCCTGTCCAGAAATATCCGCAGGGCGGCCTGATTGTCCTGCCGTACATCCAGATCCTTGTGGAGCGAGCTGTTGCCATAGCCGGGGCGCGACAGGGCATAAAGTTTCACCCCGGCGCGGCGCAGCCGGTCCTCGGCCTCGGGCGGCAGGATATAGGTCATCGGAAAGCCGCGCAGCAGCACGGCGGGGCGGCCGTCACGCGCGCCCATCCATGTCCAGGTCACCACCCGGCCGTCTGGCGTCTCGATGCGGTCCTCGCGGCCCAGCGGATCCTGCCAGACCGGGCTTTCGCCGCGCTGGCCCATCGCCTCGCGCCCTGCGATCATCGCCAGAAGCCGCATCAGATCGACGTTTGTCGGGGCCTCGACCTTGGACATGATGGTCTTGACCTGCGTGCGCACGGTCAGGCGCGACACAGCCCGTGCCTCGGCGATGCGGTCAATGTCACGCAGCAGGAAGAACAGCCGCGCCACCTCCGCTTCGGCGGCGCTCAGCCCGAAGGCCTCGCGCAGGCGGGCCGAGACCGAAGGCTCCCACGCGATTTCGAGCGAGCGCAGCGCCACATGCGCACCGCTTTGGCCGCGCACGGCGATCATGTAGCCTTCGGCGGTAAAGGGCGGAAGCTCTGTTTCCGGGGGCGGGATCACGGTCAGGATGGCTTGCGCCGCATTGCCCTGGCCGCGCGCCGCCCGCATCAGTGCCGTGTAATCCTGAAGCGAGGCGGGGGCGATCACCTCGGTATCCAGAAAGGCGCCCTGCTTGGTGGCAAAGGCGCGCTCGCCCGCGATATTGGCCATGGCCACCCGGCCATCGGGTGTCAGTACGACCGCAGGCCCCGGCACATCAGTAATCGCGCGTTTCAGGGGGTCGTTCTCGGCCGGGATGTCGAGCGTTTCCAGCGTGTGCCGAGCCATCATCAACTGGCCGAACAATTGCTGCGACAGGCCCCGCCTGCGCCCGGTTTCCGGTTCGATCTGGTCCAGCTTGGCGGCCCAGCTTGCGATCATATCCTCGAAAGCATCCTGATCGACGATAGAGCGATAGGTGCTTGCCACGATCTGCATGTCGATCGGATCGGCCGTGGCGCCGTCTTCCGGCGCGCGCCCGTCCTCGGGGCCGAACAGAAACGCCTGATCGGCAAGCTGACCCTTGTGCGTCTGATCCGGCATTGTCCTGTCTGCTTTGGTTCCAATCGGGACACTCTAGCAGCGGATGCCGTTTCTTTCACCCGGTTTCGCGGCCCGGACCATCCGGGGTCTGCGCGGCATCCCAGTCCCGCAACCAGTGTTTCGGTGCCGCCGCGCGCCAGTCACGGATCAGGCGCGGGCGGGCCCAGCCGGGGTCGATGTGTCCGGCCCGCACCAGAAGCAGCGCGCTGCGGGCATAATGCGGATGCAGGAAGAAGGTGGCGGGATCCGCCTGCATCAGCATCTCGCGTTCTTCCGGTTCGGCGCGAAAGACCGCGGCATCAACCAGCGGCGACCACCAGCACCACATCTTGCCATGCGCCTTCAGCGCCTCGTTGCCCCAGGGGTGTTCCACCGTGATCCGGGGCAGGCCCAGCCCCAGCGCAAACGCCTTCAGAGCGGGCCAGTCGGAAATCAATGCGCCGCCGCCCAGTTCGGGCCGCGTCCGGCATCGGCTTGCAGATGAACGCTCAGCTTCACCGCCGGTTCGGCGGCGCTTTCCATCACCTCACGGGCCGTGGCGATCAGGCGGTCAGTCTGATCCTCGGCCACTTCGAACAGCAGTTCGTCATGCACCTGCAACAGCATCTTCGCGTCGATGCCCTGAATGGCGGCAGGCATGCGGATCATCGCGCGGCGGATCACATCGGCCGCCGTGCCCTGGATCGGCGCGTTGATCGCGGCGCGTTTGGCAAACCCGGCGCCGGGGCCTTTCGCGTTGATCTCGGGCGTGTGGATCTTGCGGCCGAACAGGGTCTGCACGAAGCCGTGCGCCTTGGCGAAGGCAATGGTGTCATCCATATAGGCGCGGATGCCGGGGAAGCGTTCGAAGTAACGGTCGATGAAGCCCTGCGCCTCGGCCCGCGGAATGCGCAGGTTGCGGGCAAGGCCGAAGCCGGAAATCCCGTAGATCACGCCGAAGTTGATGGCCTTGGCCTGCCGCCGGATCATCGGGTCCATGCCTTCCACCGGCACACCGAACATTTCCGAGGCGGTCATGGCATGGATATCCAGCCCGTCACGGAACGCCTGTTTCAGCGCCGGAATGTCGGCGATATGGGCAAGGATGCGCAATTCGATCTGGCTGTAATCGAGGCTGACCAGCACCCGGCCTTCGGGCGCCACAAAAGCCTCGCGGATACGGCGGCCTTCCTCACTGCGGACGGGAATGTTTTGCAGGTTCGGATCGGTGGAGGCCAGACGCCCGGTGTTGGCCCCGGCGATGGAATAGGATGTATGCACCCGTCCGGTATCGGGGTTGATATGGTCCTGAAGGCTGTCGGTATAGGTGGATTTCAGCTTGGCGATCTGCCGCCAGTCCAGCACGCGGGCCGCCAGTTGCGCGCCCTGCGGATGGGTGTCTTCCAGCGTGGTCACATCTTCCAGCACATCGGCGCCAGTGGCATAGGCGCCGGTCTTGCCTTTCTGCCCGCCGGGGATCTGCATCTGGTCGAACAGGATCTCGCCCAGTTGCTTGGGGGAACCCACGTTGAACTTGCTGCCCGCGATGCCCTGAATTTCCTCTTCAAGCTGCACAAGCTTTTGCGCGAAGGCGTTTGACATGCGGGACAGCACATCACGATCCACCTTCACGCCCGCCATCTCCATCTCGGCCAGAACCGGGATCAGCGGACGTTCCAGCGTCTCATAGACCGTCGTGACCTGCGCGCGATGCAGCATCGGCGCGAAGCGTTGCCAGAGCCGCAGCGTGATATCGGCATCCTCGGCCGCGTATTTCACAGCATCAGCGATGGCCACGCGGTCGAAGGTGATCTGCGACTTGCCGCTGCCGATCAGATCCTTGATCGGAATGGGCTTGTGGCCAAGGTAACGGTCAGACAGTTCGTCCATGCCGTGATTGTGCAGGCCCGCGAACATCGCATAGCTCATCAGCATGGTGTCAGCGATGGGGAACAGGTTGACGCCGTGGCGCGCCATGATCTTCAGATCGTATTTGATGTTCTGCCCGATCTTCAGGATCGCCGCATCCTCCAGCACCGGCCTCAGCGCGGCGATGACGGCTTCAAGCGGCATCTGCCCTTCCACCGGCGCATCGGAGGTGAACAGATCGCCGCCGCCCTGCCGATGCCCCAGCGGGATATAGCAGGCCGCCCCTGCATCGACTGCCAGCGAGATGCCCACCAGATCGGCGCGCATCTCGTCAAGGCTGGTGGTTTCGGTGTCGAACGCCACATGCCCCGCCTCGCGGATGCGGGCGATCCAGCGGTCCAGCGCCTCGGGGGTGGTGACGCCCTCATAGGCGCTGTGATCGAAGGGCAGGGCGACCGGCTCTGCCACCTCTTCGCCCGCAACGGGGGCGGCGGTGGGCATCGCGGGGGGCGTGATGTCCAGCTTGTCGGCGACGCGCTTGGTCAGGGTGCGGAATTCCATCGCGTTGAGGAAGGCCATCAGCGCCTCGGGCTCCGGCTCCTTCACTTCAAGGCTTTCCAGCGAGAAATCCAGCGGCGTGTCGCATTTCAGCGTGACCAGTTCCTTGGAAACCCGGATTTGGTCGGCGAAATTCACCAGCGTTTCCCGTCGCTTGGGCTGCTTGATCTCGCCCGCCCGCGCCAGAAGGCTTTCCAGATCGCCGTATTCGGTGATCAGAAGTGCCGCCGTCTTGATGCCGATGCCGGGCGCACCCGGCACGTTATCCACGCTGTCCCCGGCCAGCGATTGCACATCCACCACCCGTTCCGGTCCCACGCCGAATTTCTCGAACACCTCGTCGCGGTCGATGGTCTTGTTCTTCATCGCGTCGAACATCACGACGCCATCGCCGATGAGCTGCATCAGATCCTTGTCGGAAGAGATGATGGTCACCCGGCCCCCGGCATCGCGGGCCTTGCAGGACAGGGTGGCGATGATGTCATCGGCCTCGTAGCCCTCGGTCTCGATACAGGCGATGTTGAAGGCCCGCGTGGCCTCCCGCGTCAGGGGGAATTGCGGGCGCAGGTCTTCGGGCAGTTCGGGGCGGTTGGCCTTGTAGGCCGGAAAGATCTCGTTGCGGAAGGTTTTCGACGAATGGTCGAAGATCACCGCCACATGGGTCGGGGCGTCGCCGGATTTGTTGCCCTCGATATAGCGGTAGAGCATGTTGCAGAACCCGGCGACCGCGCCGATGGGCAGGCCGTCGGTCTTGCGCGTCAGCGGCGGCAGCGCGTGATAGGCGCGGAAGATGAAGGCCGAGCCGTCGATGAGGTGAAGATGGCAGCCCTTGCCGAAAGTCATGGTCGTTCTCCGCGCGGTTTCATGGCAGTATTGGCACGAACGGGGGCGGTCTGCCACCCATCGGAGGCATGGATGCGGGTTCTGGGACGTGCATTGGCCGGTTTCGTGCTGGGGGCGCTGGTCGCACTGGGGATCGCGGTCGGGTTGACCTATGTGATGCCGGTCTCGCAGGCCGAAGGCTCCTATGCGATGAGCGTGGCGTTCTTCTGGATGCCCGCAGGGGCGGTGCTGGGCGCCATCCTCGGGGCGATCAGCGCCAAACGCGGGGCTTGACGCGCGCGCGGCGCGGCGCCATGGTGCGCGCCATGCTGAACCTGATCGCCCTCGTCTCGTTTTATTGGTCCGACGCTACATAGGCGGCCGGTCAGCATTTCCAAATGACCCACAGGCCGCCCGCGAGGGGCAGGCCATGAGGATCGGGGTTCCCAAGCGGGCGAAACGCAAAGGAACCTTCCATATGTCTGTCGTCAACGTCCGAACCGCCGAACCCGTGCATCTGCCCGAGGTGCATCGCATGCTGATCGCGCTGGCCGCGCATCATGGCGATGCGGCGACCATCACCCCCGCCGATCTGTCGCGGCTGGTATTTCAAAGCCCGGCAACGCGGCTTATGGTCGCCTGTCTGAGTGACAGCCCGGCGCCGCATCCGGTGGGCTATGCCCTGCTTGTCGCGCGGCAGAACCTGGTGACGGGGCAGGTGGGCTATGTGATGGATCACCTGTTCGTGCAGCAGCCCTTCCGGCGGGCGGGCGTGGGCCGGGCGCTGATCGCAGCGGCGCGGGAACTGACGCTGGAAGAAGGGCGCAGCGGGCTGACCATCTCGACCCATCCGGCGAATACCGACGCACAGGCCGCCTATCGGGCGATGGGACTGGCGGAGCTTCCGGTGACCGGGCCGCGATTTGCTGTGGCGCTGGCCTGATCGTCGGAAGGCGAAAGGGACGGGCGCAACGCCGTGGTGCCGGGTACTGGCCCCGCATCGCGGCCCTGCGGCCAGCGGCAGGCGATTCGCCCTGTCGTCAAAAGCCACGACCCTGCCCGGCATCGACGAGCCAGCAAATTGCCGGTCAGTCAGCGGCGGTATCGTGCGGGGATCAGTGGTCGTCGTGGGCGTGATCGCGGTCGATCACATAGCGCTTGTCGCAATAGCCGCATTCGACGAAGCCGGTATCCTGCGGAATGGTCAGCCAGACGCGCGGGTGGCCAAGCGCGCCTTCGCCTCCGTCGCAGGCCACTTTCCAAGTGGTGACGACCTGGGTTTCCGGGGCTTCGATGGTCATGGCTGTCCTCATGGATCATGGCTTGGCCCTGAGGGCCTTTGACGCATGATAAAAGCAGGCGGCGAGGGCGGCAAGGGCGAAGCGCCGCGCTGCGGCGTCAGACCGTCAGCCGGGCCACGATGCGGCGGGCGACCGGCGCCACCAGCAGCACGACCGGGAAAGCCACGGCCCATGCGGTGAGCCAGCTTCCCATCCATTCGCCCAAAAAGCCCGGTGCAGGGCCAAGGGCGCGCAGGGTGGCGATGCCGCTGACGATCCAGGACATCAGCCCCGACAGGATCAGGCCGAACAGGACAGGGGAGAAACGGGCGGGGATCATGGCAACCTCGGTCAGGAATGCGCTTCTGTTAGCGCAAGGGCACTGCCATTGTCCTGTGCGCCCGCGCAGGCTGCCTTGTGCGGAGGCTCCTGCGCGTCAGCTGCCCAGTTCTGCGGCGGGAATGACCGGAAAGAAGGCACCATCCGACATCAGCCCGAACCAGTCCGCCCCTTCATGGGGCCGCGTGACACCGATTTCGACGAGGCGGTAGAAACTCTTGCGGTCGATCCGCGCCTCCAGCCCGCGCCGGACCATGACGTAAGGGGCGGGTTCGCCTTCCGTCCCGTGGCGCTCGACCCGGATCGGATGCTCCGGCCCCGCTGTCACTTCATCACCGACATTGGTGGTGAAGGTCAGGCGCTGGCTGTCACCCGTGCCCTCGCGGGTGAAATCCACCGCGATGAAGGGCGCATCCTCGACCACGATGCCCAGCTTTTCCACCGGGGTGACGAGGTAAAAGCGCCCGTCCTCCAGCTTCAGGATCGAGGCGAACAGTCTCACCAGCGGTGCGCGGCCGATGGGGGTGCCCTCGTGAAACCATGTGCCGTCGCGGGCGATGCGCATGTCCATCTCGCCGCAATAATCGGGGTTCCACAGATGCACCGGCGGCGGGCCTTTCTTCGCCGCGCGCTGCGCCTGTTCCAGAATTCCCGAAGTTTCGACCTTTGGTCCCGATTTCGCTTTTGTCATTTGTGCCCGCGCCCGTGATCCGTTCTAATGTGAATATAGTCTACGAAGGGCAGATGTCATGACCGATGAACTGGTGACGCGGATCGAGGCGCTGGGCGACCGGCTGGCAGCGGCCAAGGCCATGATCGACAAGCGCTTCATCGGGCAGGAAAAAGTGGTCGATCTGGTGCTTGCGTCGATCCTGTGTGGCGGGCATGCGCTGCTGGTGGGACTGCCCGGTCTGGGCAAGACGCGGCTGGTCGATACGCTGTCCACCGTGCTGGGCCTGCATGGCAACCGCATCCAGTTCACGCCCGATCTGATGCCCGCCGATATCCTCGGCTCCGAAGTGCTGGAAACTGCCGCCGATGGCAGCCGCGCCTTCCGTTTCATCGAGGGGCCGGTGTTCTGCCAGCTTCTGATGGCGGATGAGATCAACCGCGCCAGCCCGCGCACGCAATCGGCACTGTTGCAGGCGATGCAGGAACGCGAGGTGACCATCGCCGGGCAGCACCGCCCGCTGGGCCGCCCGTTCCATGTGCTTGCGACGCAGAACCCGATTGAACAGGAGGGCACCTATCCGCTGCCCGAGGCGCAGCTTGACCGGTTCCTGTTGCAGATCGACGTCGCCTATCCGGTGCGTCAGGCGGAACGTGACATCCTGCTGGCCACCACCGGCGCGACCGAGGCGGTGGTGCATCCGGTGTTCACCGCCGAAGAACTGCTGTCCGCGCAAGAGGTCATCCGCCGCATGCCGGTGGGCGACAGCGTGGTCGAGGCGATCCTCGATCTGGTGCGCGGCTGCCGTCCGGGTGAACCCGAGGGGGCCGCGCTGGCCGGTACGCTGGCCTGGGGGCCGGGGCCGCGTGCGGCGCAGGCGCTTATGCTGGCAGTGCGCGCGCGCGCTCTTTTGGAGGGGCGTCTGGCCCCGTCGGTTGCCGATGTGGCGGCGCTGGCGCAGCCGGTGCTGGTGCATCGCATGGCGTTGACCTTTGCCGCGCGGGCGCGGGGCGAAAGCCTTGCCGATGTCATTGCCGCCGCCACGGCCCGCAGCCTCGGGCTTGAGGCCGCCGCGTGACCGCTTCCCCCGACCTGCGTGCAAGGGCCGAAACGCTGGGCGCCACACTGCCGCCGTTGCTGGCGGCGGCGGATCATCTGGCGCAGGCGGTGGTTCTGGGCGACCACGGCCGCCGTCGCGCCGGTCTGGGGGATGAATTCTGGCAGTATCGCCCGGCCCATGCCGGGGATGGCGCGCGCGGTATCGACTGGCGTCGCTCTGCCCGGTCGGATGCGCATTTCGTGCGCGAACGCGAATGGCAGGCGGCGCAGAGTGTGGCGCTTTGGGTCGATCCGGCGGCTTCGATGCGGTTTTCCGGCGCGAAGAACCGACCGACCAAGGCCGACCGTGCGCGGCTTCTGGCGCTGGCGCTGGCGGTGTTGCTGCTGCGCGGGGGCGAGCGGGTCGGGCTGGCGGGCGGTGACATCGCGCCGCGTTCGGGCCGGGCGCAGGCCGAACGGCTGGCGCTGGCGCTGGCCGAGGACAGCGCCGAGGATTACGGCCGCCCCGAGGTTGGCGGCTTGCCGCACCATGGCCGCGTCGTGCTGATCTCTGATTTCCTTGGCGATCTGGCGGGGGTGGAGGCCGCGCTGGAAGCCGCCACGGCGCGCGCCGCGCGGGGCGTTCTGCTTCAGGTGCTGGACCCGGCGGAGGAGGAATTTCCTTTCGACGGCCGCACGATCTTTGAATCCATGGGCGGCACCTTGCGCCATGAAACCCGCCGTGCGGGTGACCTGCGCGACCGCTATCTGGCGCGGCTGGCCGAACGCAAGGCGCGGCTGGCTGAACTTGCCGCCGCCTCGGGCTGGCATGTGACCACGCATCACACCGGCACCGCGCCGCAACCGGCTCTGCTGTGGCTTTACCGGGCGCTGGAGGCCGCGCTCTGATGTGGATGCTGGGCCCTGTCGGTTTCACCGCGCCGCTTCTGCTGCTGGCTTTGCCTGCACTGCCGCTGCTGTGGCTTTTGTTGCGTGCGGTGCCGCCCGCGCCCCTGCGTCGCCGTTTTCCGGGTGTGGCCCTTCTGCTGGGCCTGACCGACGAGGATGCCGAGACGGAGCGCACGCCGCTCTGGCTGCTGCTGCTGCGCATGGCGGCGCTGGCGGCGGCGATCATCGCCTTTGCCGGGCCGGTGCTGAACCCCGCGCCGCCTGCGGCTGCGACGGATGACCCGCTGCTGATCGTGGTGGATGGCACCTGGGCCGATGCCCGTGACTGGCCGCGCCGCATCGACCGCGCGATGACCAAGGCCGAGGCGGCCGGCCGTGCCGGGCGCACGGTCGGGCTGATCCGTCTGACCGACCGGCCCGAGGCTCCGGTGTTCCACAGCGCTGCTGCCATCCGCGACCGTCTGGCCGGGCTGGTACCGCAACCTTTCGCGCCTGCCGATCTGTCGGCCTGGGCCGCTGCGCTGGGCGAGGGGCGGTTTGAAACCTATTGGCTGTCCGACGGGCTGGACCATCCGGGGCGTGCCGATCTGGCAGCCGCCATGGCTACACATGGCCCGCTGACCGTGTTTGAAACACCGCGTCCGGTGATCGCGCTGAAGCCGCCGGTGTTCCGTGATGGGGCAGTGCAGCTTGCCGCGCTGCGCCTGCCTGCCGGCGCGCAGCAGGAGATCGAGATTTCCGCGCGTGGCCCGGACCCTGCCGGGATCGAACGCGAACTGGCCCGCACCACGCTGGTGTTCGCCACCGGGCAGGGTGTGGCCGAGGGGACGCTCGACCTGCCGCCCGAGTTGCGCAACCGGCTGACGCGGTTTGAAATCGCTGGTCAGCCGACGGCGGGGGCGGTCTCGCTGACCGATGACAGCCTCAAGCGGCGCAAAGTGGCGCTGGTAGGCAGCGAGGCGGATGCCGAGGGGCTGATCCTGCTGTCGCCTGCGCATTATCTGCGGCAGGCGATGGCGCCCGAGGCTGATCTGATCGAGGGCGGCCTGTCGGATGTGCTGCTGGCCAGCCCCGATGTGGTGGTGCTGACCGATGTTGCGCGGCTGGGCAACGCCGAGGCCGAGGCGCTGCTGAAATGGGTGGCCGAGGGGGGCACGCTCCTGCGCTTCGCCGGGCCGCGTCTGGCCGCCGCCGAATGGGCGCCGGGCGAGGATGACCCGTTGCTGCCAGTGCGTTTGCGCGCGGGGGGCCGTAATCTTGGCGGCGCGATGAGTTGGGGCGACCCCCGCACATTGGCGCCCTTTGCCGAGGGCAGCCCGTTTTTCGGTCTGGCGGTGCCTGACGAGGTTTCGGTGACCCGGCAGGTGCTGGCTGAACCGGGGCCGGAACTGGCCGCGCGGACCATTGCCGCGCTGGCCGATGGCACGCCGCTGGTGACGCGCAAGGAGACGGGCGCGGGGCAGGTGGTGCTGTTCCATGTCACGGCCAATGCCGAATGGTCCTCGCTGCCGCTGTCGGGGTTGTTCGTGCAGATGCTGGACCGGCTGGTTACGGCTGCCCGCATCGGGATGACCGAAGATCGCGCGCTGGCCGGGCACAGCTTTGCGCCGGTGCAGGTGCTGGATGCCTTCGGCGTGGCGCAGGATGCGGGCAATCTGCCGGGTGTGACGGGAGAGGCTCTGGCGGTGGGGCGCCCCGGCCCCGACCTGCTGCCCGGTCTTTACGAGGAGGAAGACCGCCGCGTGGCGCTGAATGTGACCGCAGCGGACACCACGCTGCAAGCGGCGATCTGGCCTGCGGGCACCCCGGTCGAGGGCGCCGCGCGCGACACGGAACGTCCCCTTAAAGGGCCGCTCCTCGGGGCTGCGCTGGCCCTGATGCTGGTTGATATTCTGGCGGCGCTGGGCATTTCGGGCCGTTTGTCACGCGGGCTGGCGGCGCGGCTGATGCTGGCGCTGATGCTCACCTTCCCGGCGCCCGCCGCGCGGGCCGATGCGGCAGAGGATGCCTTTGCCATCGAGGCGACGGGCGAGGTGCGTCTCGCCCATATCCTGACTGGCGACAAGCGGGTGGATGATCTGGCGCAGGCGGGGCTGCGCGGCCTGTCGATGAGATTGTTCGAACGCACCACCGTCGAACCGGGCGACCCTATGGCCGTCGATATCGAACGCGACGAACTGGCGTTCTTTCCCTTCCTTTACTGGCCGGTCACCGCCGACCAGCCGCTGCCTTCGGTCAATGCCTATCGCAAGCTGAACGATTTTCTGCGCACCGGCGGCATGATCCTGTTCGATACGCGGGATGCGGGCGTCAGCGGCGGCACCACGCCGGAATCGAAGCGGCTGCAACTCATCGCCTCGGGCCTGGACATCCCGCCGCTGGAGCCTGTGCCCGAAGATCACGTCCTGACCCGCACCTTCTATCTGTTGCAGGATTTTCCGGGCCGCTATTCCGGGCCGGTCTGGGTCGAGGCGGCACCCCCCGATGCGGCCCAGGCCGAGGGCATGCCGTTTCGTAATCTCAATGACGGCGTGACGCCGGTTGTGATCGGCGGGAATGACTGGGCGGCGGCCTGGGCGGTGGATGAAATCGGCATCCCCTCGCATCCGGTCGGGCGCGGTTCTGGCGGGGACCGGCAACGCGAGATCGCCTATCGCTTCGGGATCAATCTCATCATGCATGTGCTGACCGGCAACTACAAATCCGATCAGGTGCATGTGCCCGCGCTGCTGGAAAGGCTGGGCCAATGAAACCCGTTCTGGCTGGCGGTATCGTGCTGGACCCCCAATTGCCGCTTGCAGTGATTGCTGCGCTGGGTGTGGTGGCCGTGGTACTGGTGGCGCTGGCCTTCTGGCGCAGGCTGCCTGGGTGGTGGCTGCGCGGGCTGGCTGCCATTGTGGCGCTGGTGGCGCTGGCCAATCCCTCGCTGCAAGAAGAAGACCGCGCGCCGCTGTCGGACATCGTGATCGCTGTGGTGGACCGCACCGCAAGTCAGGGCATCGGCGGGCGCGAGGCGCAGACAGAGGCGGCGCTGGCCCGCCTGCGGGCCGAAGTGGCGGCGATGCCCGGCACCGAATTGCGCGAGATCACGGTGCGCGATGCGCCGGGGGATGGTGGCTCGCGCGTGATGACCGCCCTGGCCGAGGCGCTGGCCGAGGAACCCCGCGCACGGGTCGCCGGAGCGGTGATCGTCTCGGACGGGCAGGTGCATGACACCGAACTTGCGCCACAGATGCCCGCACCGTTGCACCTGCTGCTGACCGGCAAACGCGCCGACTGGGACCGCCGCCTGATTGTCAAGAACGCGCCCGCCTTCGCCATTCTGGGCGAAGAACTGACGCTGACGCTGCGGATCGAGGATGACGGCGCCGTGCCAGAGGCATTGCAGGGCGAGGCGCAGCTGTCCATCGCCATAGATGGCGGCGAGCCGCGCTGGTATTCCGTGCCGGTCGGAGAGGATCTGGAACTGCCGGTCACCCTTCCGCATGGCGGCCAGAACATCCTGCAATTCGAGGTGCAGACCTCGGAGGGCGAGCTGACCACCCGCAACAACAGCTCGGTCACCGCGATCAACGGGGTGCGCGACCGGCTGCGGGTGCTGCTGGTTTCGGGCGAGCCGCATGCGGGCGAACGGGTCTGGCGCAACCTGCTGAAATCCGACCCGTCGGTGGATCTGGTGCATTTCACCATCCTGCGGCCGCCGGAAAAGCAGGATGGCATTCCGGTGGACGAACTGTCGCTGATCGCCTTTCCGACGCGCGAACTGTTCGTGGAGAAGATCGAGGAATTCGATCTGATCATCTTCGACCGTTACCGCCTGCGCGGTATCCTGCCGCTGCAATACCTTGAAAACGTGCGCGATTACGTCACGCGTGGGGGTACGGTTCTGGTGGCGGCGGGGCCGGAGTTCGGCACGGCCGACAGTCTGTGGCGCTCGCCCCTTGCCGATATCCTGCCGGTCACGACCACCAGCCGCGTGCTGGAGGGGGGCTTTCGCCCGAAGATCACTGCGCTGGGGCATCGCCATCCGGTGACGCAGGGGCTGGAGACCGGGGCGCCCGAATCCGGGTGGGGCCGCTGGTTCCGCCAGATCGAGATTGCGGCGCGTGGCGCCGGTCAGGTCGTGATGGAAGGCGCCGAGGGCAAGCCGCTGCTGGTTCTGGCGCGCGAAGGGCAGGGGCGCATCGCGGTGCTGGCCTCGGATCAGGCCTGGCTCTGGGGACGCGGCTACGAGGGGGGCGGGCCGCAGCTGGAGCTGCTGCGCCGCCTAGCCCACTGGATGCTGAAAGAGCCCGAGCTGGAAGAGGAAACCCTGTCGGCCCATGCGGGCGCCGCGGGGCGTCTGATCGTCACCCGGCGCACGCTGGCCGAAGTGCCGCCTGGTCCGGTGACGCTGACCGCACCGGATGGCAAAGAAACCGAACTGGTGCTGCCCGAGGTGGAGCCGGGGCATTACGAGGCCGATATCGCCGCGCCACAGGTCGGGCTTTACCGCCTGAAGCAGGGCGAGTTGCAGACGGTCGTGGCGCTTGGCCCCCCGGCGCCGAAAGAGTTTGAACGCACCATCGCTGCGCCCGATGTGCTGGAGCCGGTTCTGGCGCAATCCGGCGGCGGCGTGCTGCGGCTGGAGGACGGCGCCTTCGACCTGCGGCAGGTTGCACCGGGCCGGGTGGCTGCCGGGCGCGGCTGGCTGGGCATCACTCCGCGCGGGGCCTACCTCACGCAGGATGTACGGGTTGCCGCCCTGCTGCCAGGCTGGGCATGGCTGTTGCTGGCCAGCGTCCTGATCCTTGCCGCCTGGCTGCGCGAGGGGCGTCTGCCCGCCCGCCGCTGAACGCTTCCCCGAATCCCCTGCCGGGTGCATGCTGCGTCTGCGGCTTTGCCGTTCTTTGATTTTTTCACGGAAATTTTCGGCGGAGGGATTCATGGGCGGGGACGTCGATGTTGTTATTGTCGGTGCCGGAGTTGCAGGTCTGGCTGCGGCGCGCGCCTTGCGCACGGCGGGGCTGAGTTTCACGGTGATGGAGGCGATGGGCCGGATCGGGGGGCGGGCCTGGACCACGACCGCCGATTTCGGCGTGCCTTTCGACGTCGGCTGCGCCTGGCTGCATGCCGCCGATCGCAATCCCTTCTTTCCCGAAGCACAGGCGGCGGGCTGGACGCTTTATCATCACGACATGGGGTTGGATCACCTGTACTTCGGATCGCGCCGGGCCTCTGATGACGATTTGGCGCGGATGCGGGCGGCAGAGCGGGCGATGGCGGATTGCATTGCCGCGCACCAAGGGGCGGAGGACCGGCTGTCCGCGGTGCTGGCGGATTGCCATTATCTGCGCGCCTCGTCGACCTTTGCGGGGCCGATGGATTTCGGTGCCGATGATGACGAAATCTCCATCGCCGATTTCCGGGCAGCGGCGGATCTGGACCCCAATTACTTCACACGGGAAGGATTTGGTGCGCTGATCCACCATTGGGGGGCCGATGTGCCGGTGTGGCTGCGCACGCCGGTGCGGCAGATCCGCTGGGACGGGCCGGGGGTCGAGGTGGAAACCGATCGGGGTACGCAGCGCGCACGGGCTGTGATCGTGACCGTCTCGACCGGGGTGCTGCAATTCGATGGCATCACCTTTGCCCCTGCGCTGCCCGAAGCACAGCAGGAGGCGATTTTCGATCTGCCGATGGGGCTGCTGACCAAGATCCCCGTCGCGGTCAGTGGCACGCGGCTGGGCCTTGCGCCCTTCGACGATCTGCTGATGGAGCGCCATGCGCGGCATGATCTGTACTTTCTGTGCTTTCCTTTCGACCTCGACCAGATGGTCGGATTCGTCGGCGGCGATTTCGCATGGGAGATCGAGGCGGCAGGGGCCGAGGCCGGGGTGGACTTCGTCTGCGACCGGCTGGCCGACATGTTCGGCTCGGATGTGCGGCGCCATATCGGGCGGGGCGCAATGACACGCTGGGGCGGCGAGCGCTGGGTGCGCGGGGCCTATGCGGCGGCGCGGCCCGGCAAGGCGGGGGCACGGGACGTGCTGCGAAAGTCTGTGGGCGACCGCATCTGGTTCGCGGGCGAGGCGCTGGCGGGGGCTGGCCTCGTGCAGACCGCCGGCGGTGCCCGTCTGTCGGGGGAGGCCGTCGCGCAGGCGGTCGCGGCCCGTTTGTCAGTGGTGGTCTGAGGGGTCTTCCGACAGGCGCGGCAGCATGGCCGCACGCGACTGCGAGGCGAATTCGCGCCGGATCAGCGTGGCGAATGTTGCCGTCATGGTCAGGAACAGCCCCCAGGGCCCGACCAGCCAGCCCAGAGCGCCGATCGCGAAATAGACCGAGCGCAGGCCCCGGTTATAGTTCTTGGCAGCGGTGATGTTCACCTCGGCGGCGCGGGCGGCGCGGTCATAGGCGGCGGGATGCTCCGGATCATTCGGAACCGACGCCATCAGAAGCGAGCAATAGCCGAACAGCCGGTGCGACCAGACGAATTTCAGGAAACCGTTCACCACGAAGGACAGGATGAAGACGATCTTCACCTTCATCACCAGCGCCGGATCATCATGCAGGGAAAACGCAACGGCCAGCCCCTCCAGCGGGGCGGTATCGCCCAGCAACGCGAGGCCACCGCCGAGCGCCAGCATGCAGGTCGAGGCGTAAAAGGTGATGCCCTGCCGCAAGCCATCCAGCACCGAGGCATCATACATGCGCGGCTGCCGGGTCACGAATTCCCGCATCCAGTCGCGCCGGTAATATGCCATGATGACCGAGACCGAAGGGTGCCGCCCATTCGGGCGTTCTATGGTCAGTTGCAGCACAATCACCCCGGCCAGCGTATAGGCCACGGCAAGCATGTCGGCGGTCGAGAACTGAAGAAGAAGTGTCGGCAGGTCCATCAGGCGTTGATAGACCAAAGCCTTGGCTTGCCAAAAGCAAAAATTGGTTATACTTTTTTACCAATCAGGGAGGTCTGCCATGGATATGCCAAGGCCCGATGCCGCGATCCTGTCGCGCAAGGCGCGGATTGTCGCGCGTCTGCGCGAGGTTCTGCCCGCCGATGCGGTGGTGGATGACCTGCATGAACTGCGCGCCTATGAATGCGATGCGCTGTCGGCCTATCGCTGCCCGCCGCTGGCGGCCATCCTGCCGCGCAGTACCACTGAAGTCGCCGCCGCGCTGAAAATCTGCCATGACGAAGGTGTGCCGGTGGTGCCGCGTGGTGCGGGCACCTCGCTGGCGGGCGGGGCGCTGCCCACTGCGGACAGCGTGATTCTGGGCGTTGCGCGGATGAATGCGGTGCTGGAGGTCAGCTACACGGACCGTTTCATCCGCGTGCAGTCGGGCCGCACCAATCTGAGCGTTTCGGGCGCAGTGGAGGAAGCGGGGTTCTTCTACGCCCCCGATCCCTCCAGCCAGCTCGCCTGTGCCATTGCGGGCAATATCGCCATGAACTCGGGCGGGGCGCATTGCCTGAAATACGGCGTGACGACCAATAATCTGCTGGGTGTGACCATGGTGCTGATGGATGGCACGGTGGTCGAGATCGGCGGGCCGTGGATGGATGCGCCGGGGCTGGATTTGCTGGGCGTTGTCTGTGGCTCGGAAGGGCAGTTGGGTGTGGTGACAGAGGCCACGCTGCGCATCCTGCCCAAGCCCGAGGGCGCGCTGCCGGTGCTGATGGGATTCGATTCGTCCGAAGTGGCGGGTGCCTGCGTGTCGGACATCATCAAGGCGGGCGTGCTGCCTGTCGCCATCGAATTCATGGACCGGCCCTGCATCGAGGCCTGCGAGGCTTTCGCCAGGGCGGGCTATCCGATGTGCGAGGCACTGCTGATTGTCGAGGTGGAGGGATCGGAGGCCGAGATCCGGCACCAGCTTGACCTGATCATGCAGATCGCCCGGCGGCACAATCCTGTGGAACTGCGCGAGGCGGCGGATGCCGACCAGGCGAAACGCATCTGGCTTGGCCGCAAATCGGCTTTTGGCGCCATGGGGCAGATCAATGATTACATGTGCCTTGATGGCACGATCCCGGTGTCGAGCCTGCCTTTCGTGCTGAAACGCATTGGCGAGCTGAGCCGTGATTTCGGGCTGGATGTGGCCAATGTCTTCCATGCCGGGGACGGCAACATGCATCCGCTGATCCTCTATAATGCCAATCTGCCGGGCGATCAGGAGAAATGCGAGGCGCTTGGCGCTGAGATTCTGAAGCTCTGTGTTGAGGTGGGCGGCTGCCTGACCGGCGAACATGGCGTGGGGATCGAGAAGCGCGACCTGATGGCGGTGCAGTATGGCCCCGCCGATCTGGAGGCGCAGTTGCGGGTGAAAGATGTGTTCGACCCGAAATGGCTGCTCAATCCCGCCAAGGTGTTTCCGTTGCCGGTGACGGCCAGTCGTCGCGCGGGTTGAAAGGCTGGGGGGCTGTCTGCTCCCCCACGGCCTTCGGCCTCCCCCCCCCCGAGGATATTTTTGAACAGATGAACGAGATGCGTCCAGCAAGCGAAGCGGAACTTTGCGAGATCATCCGGGCGGCCTCGGGGCCGCTGGTCGTGCGTGGCGGCGGCACGCGTGGGGCTTTGCCTGCGGGAGCGGTCCTGGAAACCGGCGGGTTGAACGGGGTCACGCTGTATGAGCCGGGCGCGCTCACGCTGGTGGCCGGGGCGGGGACGCCGGTCGCGGAACTGGAGGCGCTGCTGGCCACCGAGGGGCAGCGACTGGCCTTCGAGGTGCCGGATCTGCGCGGACTGCTGGGGCGCGAGGGGACTTCGACCCTGGGGGGTGTCGTGGCCGAAAATGCCTCGGGTCCGCGCCGGGTTTCGGTGGGGGCCTGTCGCGACTTCTGCCTGGGCGTGCGTTTTGTCGACGGGCGCGGCGAGGTGATCCGCAATGGCGGCCGGGTGATGAAGAACGTAACCGGATATGATCTGGTGAAGCTGCTGGCGGGCAGCCGGGGGCGGCTGGGGGTCTTGACCGAAGTGGCCCTGAAGGTGCTGCCCCGCCCCGAGACGGAGGCGACGCTGTGCCTGTCCGGGCTGTCGGATGCGCAGGCTGTGGAGGCGCTGTCTGCCGCACTGGGATCGCCCTACGAGGTCACGGGGGCGGCGCATCTGCCGGGGCAGGGGACTTACCTGCGGATCGAAGGGTTCGAGGGATCGGTGCGCTACAGGCTGGAGCGGCTGCGCGCGGTGCTGGCATCTTACGGTGCGGGGGCGGAGGTGGCCTCGCCCTGGGCGGCGATCCGCGATGTCACGGCGCTTGCAGGGCGCCCCGGAGATCTTTGGCGGCTGTCCCTGCGACCCTCCGAGGCGCCGGGCGTGGTGGCGCGTCTGGGGGCCGAGGCGGTCGTCTATGACTGGGGCGGCGGGCTGGTCTGGGCGCTGATGGCGCCGGGCAGCGATGTTGTCGGGCGGCTCGGCGCCTTTTCCGGCCATGCAACCTGTCTGCGGGGGGGAGTGGCAGGCCCGGAGGAGCCGCCGACGATTGCCACATTGACCAATCGCCTGCGTCTGCAGTTCGATCCGCGCGGGGTTTTCGCATGACGCTGCCATTCTGGGCAATGCAGGCCGGGCCGCCGGTCGTGGTCTATCTGTTGTTGTGCCTTCTGCCGCGCGGCTGGCCCTTCTGGGGTGGCTGCTTTCTGGCGTTGCTGGCAATGGGGGTGCTGTATCTGCGGGCTCTGGGGGCGGAAAACCTGCCGGGGCAGGTTCAGGCCATGGCGCTTGGTGTGGCCATCGCGCTGGCCGGGCTGGCACAGACGCTGCGGCAGGTTCTGCCTGCCCGGTTTTATCCGCTGGTGGTGATCGGGCTGCTGGCCATCCCCGGCGCCGGGCTTTATCTGACGGGACTGATCTGAAATGCAGACGAGCTTTACCCCCGAGCAACTGAAAGATCCCGGCATTGCACGGGCGAACCAGATCCTGCGGACCTGTGTGCATTGCGGCTTCTGCACCGCGACCTGCCCGACCTATCAGGTGTTGGGGGACGAGCTGGACAGCCCGCGCGGGCGCATCTACCTGATCAAGGATATGCTGGAAAGCGGGCGGCCTGCCGATGCGCAGACGGTGAAGCATATCGACCGTTGCCTGAGCTGCCTGGCCTGCATGACCACCTGCCCGAGCGGGGTGCATTACATGCATCTGGTGGATCACGCGCGGGAGTATATCGAGCAGACCTATCGCCGTCCCTGGCACGACCGGGCGCTGCGCTGGCTCCTGTCCCGGATCATCCCCTATCCGGGGCGGTTCCGGCTGGCGCTGCTGGGCGCCAAGATGGCGCGGCCCTTCGCGCGGCTGCTGCCGGACCGGCGATTGCGGGCCATGATCGCCATGGCACCGAAGCAGGTGCCTCCGGTCAGTCGCAATGACGATCCGCAGGTGTTTGCGGCGCAGGGCGCGGCGCGGATGCGGGTGGCGCTGCTGACGGGCTGTGCGCAAAAGGCGCTGAACACCGACATCAACGAGGCCACCATCCGGCTGTTGCGCCGGCTGGGGTGCGAGGTGGTTGTGGCCAAAGGCATGGGTTGCTGCGGGGCGCTGACGCATCACATGGGGCGCAGCGGCGAAAGCCATGCGCAGGCCGGAGCCAATATCGCGGCCTGGATGGTGGAAAAGCGTGGTGCGGGGCTGGATGCGGTTGTCATCAATACCTCGGGCTGCGGCACCACGGTCAAGGATTACGGCCATATGTTCCGCAACGATCCCTTGGCGGGGGATGCGGCGGCGGTGTCTGCCATGGCGCTGGACATCAGCGAACTTCTCGCAAGGCTTGGACTGCCCGAGGGTGCGCCGAAGGGGCTGCGTGTGGCCTATCATGCTGCCTGTTCGCTGCAACACGGGCAACAGGTGAAGACCGCGCCAAAAGACCTGCTGAAACGCGTGGGGTTCGAGGTGGTGGAACCTGCCGACAGTCATCTGTGCTGCGGTTCGGCCGGCACCTACAACCTGTTGCAGCCCGAACTTTCGGCTGAGTTGAAGCGCCGCAAGGTGGCAACGCTGGAGGCGAAGGCGCCGCAGATCATCGCGGCGGGCAATATCGGCTGCATGATGCAGATCGGGTCGGGAACCGGGGTGCCGGTGGTTCATACGGTCGAATTGCTGGATTGGGCGACCGGCGGTCCGGTGCCGCGCGCCCTTGCCAGCGGCGGGCTTTTGTCACAATCCTGAGGGGTGTGCCGCGATACGGCCACAGGATTGCCCTGCGGGGCCGCTAGGCCGGGGGAATGATGATCCGACGCGCCCTTCTGTTATTGCTGCTGTGCGCCCTGCCTGCCGGGGCGCAGGACAGCCATTTGCGCAGCTTGCAGACGGGCGATGACAGCCGGGGCTGGAATGCGGTGGGACGTCTGAACCTTGGCCGGCGGGGCTTCTGCACCGGGACGCTGATCGCGCCGGATCTGGTGCTGACTGCCGGGCATTGCCTGTTCGACAAGGAGACCGGCGCCCGCATCGACCCGACCACCATTGAATTTCTCGCGGGCTGGCGCAATGGCCGGGCCGAAGCCTATCGTGGTGTGCGCCGTGCGATTGCGCATCCCGATTTCGTCTATGGCGGGGACGAGCGGCTGGACCGCGTCAGTCACGATCTTGCGTTGATCCAGCTGGACCGCCCGATCCGCATGCCTTCGATCGAGCCGTTTGGGATCGGGGATCAACCGCTGCGGGGGGATACTGTCGGTGTCGTATCCTATGCGAAGGACCGGGCTGAAGCGCCGTCGATGCAGGATGCCTGCGAGGTGCTGGGCCAGAAGCCTGAAATGCTGGTGCTGAGCTGCGATGTCGATTTCGGCTCGTCCGGCGCGCCGGTGTTTTCGATGCTGGGCGGTATCGCGCGTGTTGTTTCGGTCGTTTCGGCCAAGGCTGAAGTTGAGGGGCGCAAGGTTGCGCTGGGCACATCGCTGGCCAAGCCGCTGGAGGATCTGCGGCAGGCGATCTCTGCCGAAGGGCGACCGGGGAAGGTGCGGGTGCTGTCGGGCGGCGGTGCCGGAAACTTCTTCAAGCCCTGAGCTTTACGGGGCCGGGGGAAACAGCCGCAGAAGATGCCGGGTGGCCCGTTCTGCGCGGACCTTGCACTCAGTATCGTTCAGCGCCGGAATGGCGCCGATAACGCGGCGCAGTTGAAGGTCCCCTGCCAGCAGGGCCAGCCAGAGGTCGGCGAGCGCCTCGGGTGTTTCGTCGCCGGGGGCGATCTGGCACGCAGCCGCCATGCGGGCGATCAGATCGGCGATGCGCGGCATGACCGTGGCGCGGCCGCCTGCGGCAAGTTCGGCCCCCAGCGCGCCAGTGGCATCGGCTGCCGCTGCGCGATTGAGCGCGACCGCCCGCGGCCCGGTCAGCAGCGCCAGCAGGCTTTCGCCTACGGCAATCAGCGTCGCGGCTCCGGCGGTGCCTGCCTGTCCGTCCAGCACCTGCTGCACCGTTTCCGCATTCCGGGCGATCAGTGCCCGGAACAGGCCGGGCTTGTCGCCGTACCAGCTGTAGAGCGTTTCCATCGACGCGCCCGCGCGCCGGGCCAGCGCCTGCATCGTGGCCCCGGCGTAGCCCTTCTCCTCCAGCAAGGCATAGGCGGCATCCTCGATCTGGGTCTGGCGGCGCAGGCGGGCCTCTTCGCGCATGGGTGTCTCCGGTTCAGCTTCGGCGGGTAACCAGCACAAGCGATACCGCCGTGGCGAAAAGCGCAAGTCCTGAGGCGATGCAGCGCAGCAGGTTGGCCTGTTGCCATGGGCCGGAATAATCAGCCCAGATCCGCGCGGCCTGGTCCGGGGTGAGTGGCAGGCTGACCTGCGCCAGAGCCTGATTCATCGGGATATTCACCTGTGCGGTGAACAGCGTCACGCCCAGACCATAGCAGGCCAGCGCGATGGCAAGTGCCATGGCCGCGCCCCTTACCTGCGTCAGCATGGCTGTGGCGAGGGTGATCAGCAGCGCTACAGGCGTGCCGAAATAGCCAAGGCCGAAGGCTATATTGCGTACCGAGGCATTCATGGCCTGCATTGCGGCGATGGCGGTTTCCGGCTCGATCCGGTCCAGCCCGCGCAGGGTCGATACGCTCCAGGCATAGAAGAAGCCAAAGATGGCGCCGCAGCCCAG
Source organism: Gemmobacter caeni (assembly GCF_003054195.1). Lineage (GTDB taxonomy): Bacteria > Pseudomonadota > Alphaproteobacteria > Rhodobacterales > Rhodobacteraceae > Gemmobacter > Gemmobacter caeni. The sequence continues at coordinate 48,288 of NZ_QBKP01000014.1, read as the reverse complement.
AAGGCTAAGGAGGGTGAGGCAGAGAAGGGGAAGGTTGCGCATGGCGGCTCCGAAATAACCGTAATTGATATTTCGGATAATCCGTAATTTAAGTTACGGATTCGGTCAAGCGTCGCAGTAATGCAAAACGCGCCGCCCACGGGGGCGGCGCGCCTTGCCTTTCAGCGACCGACCGGAGGGGGTCAGTTCGCCATGGCAAGCTGTTTCGGCAGGCGGAAGGTCCAGACCGTGCCGCCCTGATTAAGGTAGTTCACCTTCTTGGCGACCTCACCACCCCACAGCGGAACGGCGCCACCCCAGCCCGACACGACCGAGACATATTGCTCGCCATCGGCTTCCCAGGTGACCGGCTGACCGACGATGCCCGAGCCGGTCTGGAACGACCACAGCTTTTCGCCGGTGGTGTCATCCAGCGCGATGAACTCGCCTTCAGGTGTCCCGAAGAACACCAGACCGCCGGCCGTGGTCATCACGCCACCCCAAAGCGGGGCCTCGTTCTTGTATTCCCACTTCCATTCGCCGGTGGCCGGGTCGATGGCCTTCAGGCTGCCGATATGATCTTCGTAGTTCGGCTTGATGGTGAAGCCCGATCCCAGATAGGCGGCGCCCTTCTTGTAGCTGACCGGCTCGTTCCAGATATCCATGCCCCATTCGTTCGAGGGAACGTAGAACAGGCCGGTATGCTGGCTGTAGGCCATCGGCATCCAGTTCTTGCCGCCAAGGAACGAAGGCGAGGCAAAGACCATTTCACCTTTGGCGCCATCGGCGGCCTTGGACGGATCGCCGGGGCGGTTCTCTTCGTTGAAGATCGGGCGGCCGGTCTCGTCGATGCCCTTGGCCCAGGTGATGTCCTTCACGAAAGGCCAGGCGTTCAGGAACTTCCCGTCCTCGCGGTTCAGGACGTAGAAGAAGCCGTTCCGGTCGGCGGTGGCGAATTTCTTCGCGCCATCCTTGTCGGTGAAGGCCACGACCTCGTTCACGCCGTCATAATCCCAGCCTTCGCGCGGGGTGGTCTGGAAGTGCCATTTGATCTCGCCGGTCTTCGGGTCCATCCCGATGCGCGAGGCGGCATAGAGATTGTCACCCTTGTTACCCTCGACCGGGGTGCCCGCGTTGCGCAGGTGGCTGTTCCAGGGGGCGGGGTTGCCTGCCCCGAAGATCAGCGTGTCGGTTTCGATATCATACGAGCCGCCAAGCCAGGTCGCACCGCCGCCGGTTTTCCACATGTCGCCCGGCCAGGTCGCGTTGAGCGTCCCGGTCATGGTGCTTTCCTTGCCCATGTAGGTGCCCATGTTGCCTTCGATGGTCGGACGGGTCCAGACCAGCTCGCCGGTATTGGCATCCCGGGCCTGCACCTCGCCAATGATCCCGAATTCGCCACCCGAGTTGCCGGTGATGACCAGCCCGTTCACCACCAGCGGCGCGGCGGTATAGCTGTAGCCTTCCTTGTAGTCGGCGATCTTCTTGTTCCAGACCACGTCGCCGGTCTTGGCGTTCAGTGCGACGATCCGTGCATCCAGCGTGCCGAAATAGATATTGTCGCCATAGATGGCGGCGCCACGGTTGATGACGTCGCAGCAGGGCAGGATGCCCTCGGGCAGGCGGGCGTCGTATTGCCAGACTTCCTTGCCGGTCGCCAGATCCACGGCATAAATCCGCGAATAGGAGGCGGTCACATACATCATCCCGTCATAGACGAGCGGCTGCGTTTCCTGCCCGCGCTGTTTTTCCCCCCCGAACGAGAAGGCCCAGGCTGGCACAAGGTTCTTCACATTGTCCTTGTTCAGCGTCGTCAGCGGGCTGAAGCGCTGGAGGTCGCGGCCCATGCCGTTGGTCAGCACGTCACCCGTCGATTCGGCGTCCTTGGCGAGATCTTCCTCCGTCACGCCCGAAAACGCCGGGGCGGCGGCCAGCACTGCGGCCGTCACGGCCACGATAAAGCGGTTCATCTGTTTCCTCCCTTGGATGATCCGTCGGAGACCTCAGCGCCTCGCTCCCTCCTGCGGAGACACGGTTCTCGGGGGGTATCATCGTCCCGGTCACGGGGGCGTGAAAATTGCACCATGGTCGTAAGGGGGCAGGGCAGGCAGCAAAACGGCCCGGCGCACCCTCCTGCGCCGGGCCGTTCCGGGCTTGCGCCGGGGGCGTTTAATGCGCCGCGCTCTGGCGCAGCCAGGTCAGGATGAATTCCTGCTCCACCGGGTCGGTGATCCCGACATGACGCATCCGGGTGCCGGGGATCAGGCCCTGATTATCCTCCATCCAGGCCCGGATCGCGCCTTCGGTCCAGGTGATGCCCGCCGCTTTCAGCGCCGCGGAATAGGGGTATCCTTCCACCGATCCGGCCTTGCGGCCAATGATACCCTCCAGCGGCGGGCCATAGCTTTTGTCTTTACTGTCAATGGCATGGCAGCGGCGGCATTCGGCGTCAAAGAACTTTTGCCCGGCCTCGGCCTTGATGGCGCCGACATTGGGGCTTTCGGCCAGTGCCGGTGCCGCGGCCAGCAACAGCGTGATGAGAGAGATGCGGAGGGTCATGCCCGTCTCCTGTCTTTCGGGAAGCGCGTTTCCTGGTCCCGGTATCGCGCCGCGTCAGGGTGGGGGCGTTGATGCAGGTCAAGCCCCGCCTCGTGCTTTGGTCGTAGTTCGCGCGGACCCGCCCCGACGCTTTGGTCGAATAGGCATCCGGTCATTGCCTGCTATCCTGCAAGGCAAGCTTTGGGAGGAGCCGATGAGTTTCACGCGCCACATGATTGCCGCCGCCGTTCTGGCGCTGTCCTCCGCCGGCGCATGGGCCGAAGACGCGGTGTTGCGCATTGCGACACAGCTTTCAGGCACGGTGAACTGGGAACTGACCACGCTGCACGAACGCGGCTTCGACACCGCCAACGGCTTCCGGCTGGAGGTGCAGGATGTCGCCGCCGGCCCCGCCGCGCAGGTGGCGTTTCAGGCAGGCGAGGTGGATGCCATCGTGTCGGACTGGCTCTGGGTCGCGCGCAAGCGGGCGGAGGGCGAGGATTATGTCTTCATCCCCTACAGTCGCGCGGTTGGGGCGCTGCATGTGCCGAAGGACAGCAAGGCGCAGGGGCTTGCCGATCTGAAGGGCGGCAAGATCGGCATAGCGGGTGGGCCGGTCGACAAAAGCTGGCTGATCCTGCGCGCTTACAGCCGCAAGCAGCTGGGTTTCGATCTTCAGGAGGCGACAGAACAGGTGTTCGGTGCGCCGCCGCTGATCTTTGAAACCGCGCTTGCGGGCGAGTTGGATGGCGCGGTGAACTTCTGGCATTTCGGCGCCAAGATGGAGGCGGCGGGAATGCGCCCGCTGATCTCCGTGGCCGAGGCGGGTGCGGCGCTGGGGCTGGACCCGGATACGCCGCTGCTGGGCTATGTGGTGCGCGGCGATCTTCTGCGGGACAAGCCCGCGCTGGTGCAGGGATTTGCCGCGGCCAGCCGCGCCACCAAGGAGGTTCTGGCAACTGATGATGCGGCATGGCAGGCGCTGCGGCCGCTGATGAATGCGAAAACCGATGCTCAGTTCGAGGCGCTGAAGGCGGGCTTCCGCGCAGGCATTCCCGCGCCCGGCCCGGTGGACGAGGCGGCGGCAGCGCGGATGCTGGCGATCATGGCGGACCTCGGCGGCGCTGATCTGGTCGGCAAGATGGACAGCCTGCCAGGCGGTGTGTTCCTTGCTCCCGGCGGCTGAGGCTCCGGCGGCCGAAGCGCTGGCACTGCGGCTTGCCCGTGCCGGGCACGGGATGGTGCAGGTGCTGGGGCCGCTGGATCTTCGGCTGGCCGCTGGGGAAACCGTGGCGATCTGTGGACCATCAGGGGTGGGAAAGACCACGCTTTTGCGCATCCTCGCGGGGCTGCATCGTGACTGGCAGGGTAGGCTGACGCTTCCCGGTCGGCTGGCGATGGTGTTTCAGGAACCCGTTCTGTTGCCCTGGCGCAATGCGCAGGACAATCTCACCCTTGCCACCGGCTGCGATGTCGGGGTGGCGCGGGCAGCGCTGGTGCGTGTGGGTCTGGCTGACAAGGCCAGGGCACTGCCAGGCGCGCTGTCGCTGGGCCAGCAACGGCGGCTGGCGCTGGCGCGTGCCTTTGCCGCGCAGCCCGATGTGCTGCTGATGGATGAACCTTTCGTGTCGCTGGACCCGGCGCTGACCGACGAGATGATGGCCCTGCTGGAAGCGGAACGTGCACGGCGCCCCATGGCCACAATCCTCGTGACCCATGCCCCGGCAGAGGCGGCGCGGCTGGCCGACCGCCTGCTGCGCCTGGAGGGCAGCCCCGCGCGCCTAGTCTAGAACATTGGCGCGTATTTCCAGTTGTCGGCATCCGGCGTGACCTCATCAAGGTCGTAATCCGCCGCGCGCAGCCGCTGGGCCACGGAAAGGCCCATATCCGCCGCCCGATCCACCAGTGCGCGCCCCGCTTCCTCGTCCCGCCGCGTGCCCCGACCGCGCATCTGGTCCAGCCCGTAGTTGAACATGCCGACCGGATCGCCCGCCTCGGCGGCCATGCGGTCATAATCCGCTGCCGCATCGGGGTCCTCCGGCGCGCCAAAGCCATTGTCCTCAAGATAGGACATCCATGTCATCGCGCCGGTGTAGCCGTCGGCAACGCAGGCTTCGAACAGCCGCCGCGCCATTTCGTGCTGGCCCGATTTGGTCATCAGATAGCCGGAGGCGCAGGTGGTCATCGAGGTTTCGCCTTCCATCGCGTCGGTCAGTGCGCGATTCAGCGACAACTCCTCGGGGTTCAGCGTGCCCTGCTCCGGTGCCTCGGCAAGGGCGGGCAGCGTGGACAGGGCCAGGCAAAGCACGGCGCGATTGATCATGGCAGTTTCCTCATCCCGGTAGGACAGCATAACGCCGAATCGGCCGTTACCCCATGCGACCATGGTCGCCCGCCGGGACACCTAATTCCCGTTTGGCGGGGGGGGGCGCGGTAAGTGGCGGAATGTCGCAGGGCAGGGCGCGAAGCCATGCCGCAGTCCGGTAACAAACAGGCCGGAAAAGACGAAAGCCGCGCAACCTGATCGGGTTGCACGGCTTTTCGCAAGTCTTGGTGCCCAGAAGAGGACTCGAACAAGACCTCAAAAACCCAGCAAATGCTGATGTAGCATACACCATGATTCTACCGATGCCAACAAAAATGCCAACAATTTGCTTGGACGGCCCCCGCAGCGCTGTGGCGTGTTCATGCCCAATTGTCGCGAGGTTCCGTCACCAGCGCGACCATACAGCACGCCTGCGGGCCGGGCAACGGGCCGCCTGTGACACCGTTCCGCCCTCGTCGCGGAGCCCCAAATGCCGGATTCCCGCCTTAGAAACAGCCCCCCGCAGAAACGCAATAAAAACGCCAGCCCCGGATATCGGAACTGGCGCATTATGGGGCGGTTACAGCGATGCGCGGCGGAGCGCCCCGCTCCCGATTATTAAATACGGGCGGTGCGGATTATTAAGTAGGGGCGGTGCGGATTATTAAATACGCGCCGCGCGCATCAAATCAACCCAACAGTCTTTCCAACAGGGACAAGTCCCTGATTGGATCAACCGGCACGTCAGTTTTACCGTCCGCACGCAAGGTTATTTGCGGCTTATTGGGCTCGCCGGTCTCGCGGATCTCAATAACTTGGTCCGGGACCCCGAGGCGCGGAGCGGCCTTACCTTTGACGATAAACAGCGCGGGCTCACGCCCCCCGCGCGGCATCACGAACATCAGCATGTCGAACGACGTCGTGTAGGGCTCAAACCCGCTGCGGGCCTCCGGCATCCGGGCCACCCAGACGCCGCCCCTGTCGGCGACCTTGTGCATCAGCACCACCGCGATCTCACGCGCCTTGCTGCCGTCCTCGACCAGGATGCGGGACTTCGCGTGCCGGTGCTGGATGCCGGCGAACATCAGGCGGGCGGACACCAGCCCCGCCGCCGTCGCGTTCTCCCGCGCTTCCTGTGACCTGTCGCCGACCGTGAGGACGTCGAACTCCGGGTCCTCGAAGTCGATTATGAAGTCGTTCTCACCAGATTTGGGGGCGAGATGGTCCGGTATCGCATCATCCAGCTGTGAGGCGTCCGGCATTATGCCGTGCTCCAGCCACCCCTCGGTCACGCCAAGAACGGCCGCCAGAGCCCCCATCGTGGACCCGCGGGGCTTCGTCATGCCCGCGAACCACTTTCGCACGGATTCCGGTGAGGCCGTGCCGCCGTGCTCTTTCAGTTTGTTCGCAATCCAAACGTATCGCCCGTGGTCCCGGTCAGGGGTCAGGGAAGACGTCTTGTATGCTTTTTCCAGGCGCTCGTGGAACTCAGCCACGCCCTCGTCCAGTCCGTGCATGAAAAACATGGGATACCTCGTGGTTTCCCGTCATTATCGTGCTTTTCGCGGTTATGGTCAACGGCGTGACGCCATCATATCGCTCACGAATCCCCCGAAACTGGCGCGCCCGGCTGCAAACCCCTCGTATTCGCGTAGTTCACAGCCCATGACCTCACCATCTCGACCGAAATGCCCGTGACGCCCTGATTGAGATGATACGAGATTCGCATCCTCGTGCTGTTGTAAACAGCCTTATTGCCGCCAAATCCCACCTCATCGAGAATATCCCGCAGGGTTCGTCCGCAGACGACCACAGGCTGTCTTTTCGCTCTCGGTTTCGAAACGGCCGTGACCGGGGTTATTCTTGCGGATTTAATAGTCTCTTCGAGAAACGCAACATCAACCAGTCCCCCAGAACCAATCCTGTATCTGACCCTCTCTGATATTCTCCTGTATATGCTCAGGTCATCCGTCGGGTTAAATCCGAATTTTTCGCAGACCTCCCCAAGCGGAACGCCGTCTATTAATATAGTGCTTCGGCGATTCCTACCGTTATGCTTCGCGGAAATGATGCGGAGATTACCCGGCTCATAGTTTCCTTCGTTATCTATGCGGTCCACCTGTCCGTCCGTCCCGCAGGTCATAACCGCAGGGGCCATATACTGGATGTAATGCTCAATATCGTCAAAGTTAAAACGAATGTCGCGACCACCATAAGAGGGATACGATTGGTGCGACGCATTTAAGCACCTGTCTCTCGCGCCATAACCCCGCGACGCCAAGCTTTTATATGCCTGCGTTCCGACTAAACGGTGAGCGGGGGTTTTCCGGTCCCACTTGTCGCAAGATTCGCACTGATAATGCTTCCCGGACATGACTTGCCCAGAACTCAGGCGGATGGTCTCGCCGCAATCGCACCTCAGGACGACGTTGCCCAGGGCGTTCCTGCCGGACACCGTTAACCGCCCGTGCCGGGTTCCGGGCTCCGTGAGGACGGCCTTGGTGTCAGGCTTATCCAGCGTATTCCTGATTGTGCTCACGACCCTGGTGTCCATCACGCCGCCTCCGCGCCGGTCAGCTCGTCGATCTTGCCCATGATGTCCTCGAATACGCGCTGCTTCGAGTTTTTGACGTATCCGGACAGGCGCGCGTATTCCGGGGAGTTCGGTGAGATCCCGTTCCGCTCCGCCAGCGTGGCCAGCGGCACGACGTCGTCCCCCGTGTCCACGACGACCGAAACGCGCCGGTTGCGGACCTGTTCGGACGCGTCCGCCAGCCTGACGTTGTTAAACTCGTAGTGCCCGTTCACGTCGATTCTGTCCGTCGTCCGCTCGTCGCCGTAGCGCCAGCCGTGCATGAACAGGCACAGGGCGTAGGCCTCCTCGTCCGCGAACAGGAACCGGACGCCTCTGCCGCCGTAATTGTCGTAGTTCGGGTTGTTGGGGTTGTTGCAGCGGTCCTTCGCCCCGCGGGCTCTGGACATCAGCGTGTCATAGGTGTCGCGGCAGCCGATGATCTGCTGGACCGGCGACGCGTTGGACCACTCGTCGCACGACCCGCACTGATAGCGCTTGCCTGACAGCCAGACGCCGCGGCTCACAGCCTCCGTCTCGCCACATTCGCAGTCGCACACCACGTCCCCGTTCCGGTTCAGACCCCTGACGACCAGCCTGCCGACCCTGCGGCCCTCGGACATCAGCACCTGCTCCCGCGCCGAAACGCTCACGTTATTCCTCGCTCCACCCGACATCTGCTCCTCCTAAGTCGTTCACGCCCCCCGACGTTTTTTGGATGGACGCTTAGAACATGAGAAGGTGAACGAATCAACAAAATAACAGTTAATATCAGCATGTTGACCGTAAATGAAAAATCCTTACACAGAAGGATAATCGTTAAGGGCGGCGCAAAATACTTCTGCCCGGACATGCTTTTTGTCCGCCGGGATGGCGCTGACGGGACGGCCTGTCGGCGCCGATTCGCGGGGTGATTCGCTTAAAATTCACCATTCAGGCACGCTGACACACCGAAAGACACGCCGAATGGCACACAACAAAAATATTTTTTCACCCATTTTTTGCCTCAATAGTCTTTAGAGTCAAAGACTTTCGCGGGCTGAAAAAATGTCATGTTTTTGTTTTTTATCAAAAAGATGTTGCAACATTCGGAAGCTGGAGACATGTAGTTCAGGCCGGTCTGGGGGGACCGGCGACATCTTGGGAGATTGCCAACGAAATAGGAGGTTTGACATGGCACGAGCTACGAATATCGCAACATTACGTGCGTCTGACGCACGAGACGAAGACTTTGACGCGCTGCTGGACGCATTGAACGCGGGCATGGACGAGACCTGCGAGGCTGACGCGGAGCAGATCGAGGGGGACCTGGACGAGCTGTGTCAGGAGTTGGCGACTGAATCGGAACCCAAGGTTCCCGCATCTTGGCATACGCCGCTCAGCCGCGCGGAGCACCGCCTGAAATCACGCATAACGAAGCGCGCCAACTCAAAGCCGATGCCGCACGAGAAGCTGGTCGGGTTGCTGGACGAGAAGATGGACCTCAGGGGCCGTCCGGACGGATACAAGGCGACGGCTTACAACGCCACGCTGATCTTGCAGAACGACCCGCGCACCCACGGGGCGCTGTCGCTGGACCTGTTCACGGGCAACATCCGCGTGGAGAAGCCGGTCCAGTTCAGGACGGTCGGTCTGGCGAACATCAGCTGCGAGCCGGGCGGGGACAACTTCTGGGACGACCACGAGGGCGCGCTGAACACTTGGCTGGGTTCGCCGGTCGAGGCGGGCGGATGGGGTCTGGTGGTCGGGGCTGGTTCGATGGCGAACGCCGTCCGGAACGCGGCCTACCAGAACGCCTCCCACCCCATCTACGAGCAGATCACGTCCGCCAAGTGGGACGGCAAGCCGCGTCTGGACACCGCGCTGACGCGCTGGTTAAGACTGGACGAGCGCAACCAGGCATATAACCACGCGGTCTCCCGACTGACGTTCGTGGCCGCCGTGACGCGGCTGCTGGAACCCGGGCACAAGTTCGACTTCATGCCGGTCCTTCAAGGCATCCAGGGATCGGCGAAGTCCTCGCTGATCGAGGTGTGGTCGCTGGGGTATTTCGGCGAGATCAGCGAGCCGCGCCAGTTCACGGACTCCAAGGTCATGAACGAGATGACCGCCGGTAAGTGGTTCATCGAGCTGCCGGAGCTGGCCGCGCTGCTGGGGGTCAACAGCCGGACCGTGAAGTCCAAGCTGTCCTCAAAGGCGGACCGGGCCCGAGCCGCATATTCGAAATACACCGAGGAGCGGAAGCGCGGTTTCATCACGGTCGGCACGTCAAACGACAAGGGCTATCTGATCGACCCGACCGGGAACCGCCGCTTCTGGCCGTTACTGGTCGGTGCCACTGAACAGAACCCGGTCGACCTGGCCTCCGTCCGCGCCGAGATCCAGCAGGTTTATGCGGAGGCCTTGGAGGCCTATCGGCAGATGCGCTGCGACCAGCACGAGGGGGACCTTCCGCTGTTCCTGACTGGTGAAGCGGACGAAATCGCGAAACGCCTTCAAGGAGAGGCGACCATCGAGACGCCGGAGCACGCGTTCGCGGGCTGGCTGACAGGATGGCTGTCCGAGCCGTCATCCGGCAAGTTCGCGCGCGTCGCAATCGACGGCCTCACATACCGTGAGCGGTTCTGCATGCGCGAGGCCTTCGAGGCTTACCATCGGGATGCAGGCATGGATCGTTTCCCTGATTACGATTCGAAGGCGACTGCTTTGGTTCGCGGTGCCATCGACATGCTTCCGTTCGTCACCAAAAGCACCACGGCGAGGTTCGAGCGCTACGGATCGCAGCAATCGTATGCGGTCGATTCGGACTGGCTGTCATCTCAGGTCAGCGAGGCAGAAACCGGTGACCGCGACGTTGTTGAGGACGAACAACGGGAAGATCTGGCGGCGAGACCCGCTTCCTCGATTACAGATGAGTGGGACATGGTCGAGTCTGCCCTGTCGGGCGCACCGAAGTCCGCGCCCACTGATACTGCCGTCAGCCTGGATGGGCTGTCCGTCCCTATGAACGTGGCATCCGGCACCGTCAGCAACGTCATCTGTATTGCGCCCCGCAAGTGAACGATGCGCCCGGCCCATCCAGGGGCCGGGCCACCCAAAACAGGAGAGGAAACATGAGATACCAACACATACACGAAGGCGTTCAGTCCGCGTCCGCGCTGATGGGGTTCCCATTTAGCCCGGTCACCCGCGCGGCCCCGGAGCCCGAAACCGCCCCCGTCAAGCAGTTCGTCGCCTTGGCCCGCAGCATCAAGGGCCACAAGCCGTTCCGCGTCTTCGACGACTGGTGCGAGATCATGTTCTGCGCGATCGCCGCAGTGACGGCCCGGACCCCAGACCGGTCCCGTCAACTCATGCAGCAGCAGGCCGAGGCGTCCGCGAAATACACCACGGAAGACATCCGGACCATGGAGGCGATGCTGGGCGTCGCGCAGGCAGCGTTATCCAAGGGCGGCCGTGACTTTCTCGGCGAGGCGTGCGGGCTCATGGGGGCGCTGGACGGCGGCGTCGGACAGTTTTTCACGCCGTTCGAGGTCTCACAGATGCTTGTGCGGATGACCGCTCCGGACATCGCCGCCATCGTCCGTGATCAGGGGCACTTCCGGGGCGCGGACCCGGCAGCGGGTTCCGGCGGCTTGCTGGTGGCCTTGGCCGACCACTGCGAGTCCGTCGGCGTCGACCTGAGGGACGTGTTCGTCGAGGGCGTGGAGCTGGTGCCGTCCACGTATCACATGCTGTTCGTCCAGCTGTCCTTGCGGGGCGTCGCGGCGCGCGCGGTGTGCGGCAACACCCTGACCCAGCAGGTCAGCCAGCACGAATACACCCCGGCGGGCGTGGCGTTCGTCAACAAGCACGGCATCCGCAACGCCGCAACCGGGATGGTGTTGTCATGATCCCCCTAAGGGTGCTTTTCCCGACGCGCGGCGAGGAGTCGTATATGCGGGCGTCCCGCCGCGTCGTCTGGGCCGTCATCACCGTGTTGGCGATGGCGGCCAGCGCGCCGGTATTTGCGGTCATGTGGGCATTATCCGCTGACGAATGCCCTGTGGGCGAATCACCTGAAATGCCAAAAGCGCGATCCCGGTAAAAATCGGCGAATTTATTTTTAATCGCCCATATTATTTCCTTGCGTCCAAGGAAAAACACGCCACTGATTTTTATTTACACCGTCATAACGCTTCGATATTCAGTGTGACCGCCAATTTTAGGCTGTCATTTTAGAAACGGAGTGGACCATGACTGACAAAAACGAAATCACCGTAAAGCTGAAAGTTTCGGGATCCATTAAGATCCCCGACGAAATCTTGGAGAAGATCGCTGACGGGCTCGGGTGGATCGAGGAAATCGTATCAAACCTGAATGTCAGCGTTCAAGACATTCTGGATGACGCCCCCGTCGATTTAAAAAAGACCGCCGCAGCTTACGCTGATGCCGCGCGCCAGCGCCAATCCCAGCACGAAACCGGCCCGGAGCCCGCGTTCGACTTCGGGTCTCTCATCGGCCTCTGCGAAAAGAGCACCGACGACGTCCAGGACCAAGGACGCCTGAACGCCGACCGGATCGGCCTGGCCATCGCCGGGATTTCCGCGTTCGGGGTCGGGAAGACCCCGTCGGACACGGACATCGCGAAGTATCGGGACGCAGTGCGCCGATACAGCGAGACGCTGGGGCAGATCGCCAGCAAGACCCGCAAGCTTCACTGAGGAGGACGCCATGAACACGGATTACGAGCGATACGGGCACCTGGGCGTGCCGCTGAACCCGACGCACACCTCGGCCGCGCTGGACGCCGCCCACGAGCTGACGGAAGACCTGACGAGCAGCATCCAAGCCGTCAGGCAGCTGTTGCACGCGGACGAAACAGCGACGTTGAACACCGCCTTGGCGACGTTTCAAGCCGATGCTGCAGGGCAGTTGATTGACGAGCTGCGGACAAACCTGGCCGATCTGCTGTCCGTGTTTCTGACGGACGACGAGCAGGACGAAGACGACCTGACGGAAGACGACGGCTGGCACTTCGGCGGGGTCATCACCGCCACGCCGGACGGGGTCGTCGTGACCGAGGCGGGGACCGGGGACGACGAGGAGCTGGTCATCTGTTTCTGACCGAAGACGTCCGGAGCGGGGGGCTCCGGGCACCCAAAACACCACAAAAACTATAAACGACCAACAGGCAGGAAACCATCATGGAGCACATCCGCTACCCAAGCACCCACCGTTTCGCAGACGTCGTTACCCAGATGATCAAGGGTAGCGTCCAGTCCATCCGGGTTCGTCCGAAGATCAAACTCCACGGGGCCAACGTGGGTATCATCCAGAACGGCGACCAGGTCTATTTGCAGAGCCGTAACCACGTCTTGGTTGAATTCGATATGTTCAGCGTCCTGTCCGAGCTGCGGCTTCCTGACCGCCGCTTCGACCGGTCTTACGCCATCTACGGCGAGTGGGCGGGTCCGGGGTGCGCTGAGGAGGCGGACGCCGTGTCGGACATCCCTAAGCGGACGTTCTTCCCGTTCGCTCTGGCGATCGCCCTCACCGAAGACAAAAAGTTCGACCACAACTCCGTCGGACACTCTAAGCGGTCCTTTACGACTGACCCGGACGCCATATCCGCGTTCCTCAGCGAAATTTACACCCAAATCCCGGAGAACATCTGCGTCCTGCCGTGGGCCGGACCAGAGGTCGAGATCAGAGCATACGACCACGAGCATAACCGGGAACTTCACGAGGACATTTTGGCCCAGGTGGATGCGATCGGTGTGGAAGACCCATACGTCAAGGATCATTTCGGCGTCTGCGGACGAGGAGAGGGTCTGGTTTTTACCCAGGTGCCGGGCGACTATTTGGACGGCCGGATGCCGATGTTCTTCAAGGTGAAGGCTGCGCACCACGACCCGGTCCGACGCACGCACGTCAAGCACGAGACAGTCCTGTCCAAGGATGTGGCTGAATTCGTCCACGCGTTCGTTACGGAGAATCGGGTCCGTCAGATGGCGGCAGAGAACACCGGCGGCGTCATCAACGTGTCTCAGTTGGGCAAACTGATCCCGTCAGTCATCAGGGACGTCCTGAATGAGGGGGCTAACGAAATCGAGGCGGGTAACCTGGATACCAAGCAGGTCGGCAAAATCGCACCGTCGGTCATCCGAAGCATCGTCATCGACATCCAAAGCCGCGAGGCCGCCTGAGGGCGGTCCGCGATCAACCATCAACGACAAGAGGATAATGATGAATACCATCAAAGAGCAGATCCGCGCCTATGAAGACATGTCGGTAAGATATCAGGATGCGTTCCCTGACTTCTCTGGGTCCGATGCCGAAAATGAATACAACGTCGACGAACTGTTCGAACGCGGCGAGGTCCACGCCTTCTTGGACGACCGGAACGGCATCTGGATCCGCGTCCACGGAGACGACGAGCGGACTGCCGAGGACGTGAAACTCGGCGCGCGGGTTACGTGTCGCGGACCGATGACCGTCAAGCACCTCGGCGGCGGGAAAACCGTCGTCCGGATCTTCGATTTCCCCGCAGACGTCCCCGATCGCTGACCGGCGTCCGGAGCGGGGGGCTCCGGGCACCGACACCACACAACAACCATAATCTCCAGGGAGGCGAGCATGATGAACACCCCAGACGACATCCTTGGCGAGACGATCCGCGTGACGGACGCGATGCGCCATAATGACCGCATGATCAGGACGGCGCGGACGCAGCGAGAGTTCAGCACCTTGCTGCGCAACGCCGAGCGGCTGGAACGTCAGTCCATCAGGCAGATGGTGGTGGTGCCGGTTTCGCTTGCGGAACGGTCGGTCAGGCGGAAGCCGGTGTTCGGAGGGCGGCCGTGACCGATTTTAGCCGCGTATATCTCGTCCAGAGAGTCAACATGGGCGGAGATCTCACCATCATCGACGTCTTCCTGTCCGAAGATTCCGCGAAGTCCGAGGTTGAGCGTCAGGAAGCCGAGCACCTCGATTGGCACTCGCGTTTCGGCAGAGGTGATCCCGACGATTTTTTCTATGAGACATTTGAGGTGAAGCCATGACAGACGACGAATCCCTTGTCGACGGCTTTTTGAGATATGGCAGACTTGCGGACGGTATAAGGCCCATGTTGGATCATATCGTCGAGCTGAATGACGACTTAATCCATACGCGCGATCCGTCCTGCGTTTTGAAGACCGCAACCAGAGCGAGAGAGGCGATTGACGCCATCATCACTGATGCCATCCGGTCGCAATCTGATTTCAGGAGAGGGTCATGAGCCTGTCGAAATCCGGACGGGCGTTCTTGGACCCGGACACCGGCGTTCTGGTTCGCTATGAGGCCGCTGACCCGCTGTCGCCCCCGCACGACCACGTGCTGCGGGTCGAGGACGGCATGAACGTGGTTGCGGTCAGGACGCCGCCGGAACCGAATATTGACGATAAGCCGAGGGACGCGCTCAGCGTGATCCGTCGGTATCTGTGAGGGGAAAATGACGAAGCGAGACGAAGACCGAATCCCTGACGAGGGAACGGAGGATATAGACACGACAGATTTTCTGATGAGAGGTGAAACCGCCGTGCGGCTGATGCGTAGCATGGCGAAGTTGAACGCTCCCGTGGACAGGTCCGTTGTTAACGGCGAGCCCGTGGACGCCGAAAACGGTGCGGTCTGGGAGTATGTCGAAGCTCCCGAAATAATGACTCACCTGTCGATACGTCCTGATATTATGTCCGACTTCGTCTGGGACATGCCGAGCTGCGTCGGCGCACATCATGATGACAATTCACTCAAAGCAGCACACAGGATGCTACATGACGCGAATATCGTTATCGACATGAGTGCACTGTTTTACGCATATAAGCGGCACATGAATGGTCGGGACGTCTGGTGGACATGGGAGCCGTATCCACAGACGGCGTCAGAGCTTAAGCGGCTAATCGCTCCGTTTTGCGTCGAAACCATACATAAGTGTCCTTAATATCAAACCGCGTCGATATGCGTAGGTTGTCCATAATCTTTGTCGGCAGCTTTCAATCGCACGGCTGATTGAGGGACAAAAGCGTGACAAAAAAGCGTGACATTTCCGGGACAAAAAGCGTGACATAAACTTCCGGCCCCGCGTTTCAGGTCATCAGTATGTCTATGAGGCGCTTGAACTCCGCGTTGTCGTCCGCGCCCTTCCAGCGGTTCACGAACCGGCAAACGACTTGCAGGTTGCCCTGCTCGTAATGTCCTGAGCTGTCGATCCGGTCCAGAGACGCGCACATCTCGACGTCCTCGTCAGGGTCGTCGAAGTTCAGTTTCATCCCCGTAATGGCGCACTGCCCCTCCTGCATCTCGATCAGTTCGCGGATGTAGGCCTCCAGCGCCACCTGACTGGTGAACAGGCAGTCCTTGTTTTTTACGGTCTTCTCGACCGTCTGGCCGTTCGCGTGTGCCGTGGTGTGAAACGCGGTGTTGGCCATCCTCCAGATGCACTTGTCCAGACCGCCGTAAATCCGCGCACCGGTGTTTTTGTTTTTTGACGATTGGACCTTCGCGGCCCACACCGGCAGAGCGTGCCATTGTTCGCGCGGCTCCCCGTGTATCAGGGCCATCGCGTAAGCCGCGTTGTCCGGCGTCAGTTTTTGCAGCGTTGCCTCGGTAGCCAGAAAGTCTTTGGCCTTGGGATGCAGCGCGTCCCACAGCAGCGGCGCGCCGGTCTCGTCGGCGTTTCGCCACGGCTCGCACGGCTTGTGGCAGACCACCACGTGCCGACGCGGGTGCACCGGCTCCACCTTCTCGTAATAGCTGGCCGGCTCGTCCGTCGTCCGCGTCCACCAGATCCTGGGGCCCTCCTTGTGGATCCAGACGTCGCCGACGGACTGCGTGATGATGCTCATCAGGTTATACCAGCGGGCCGCGACCGCCCTGGTCGGCTGTTTCCCTGCGACGGTCAGACCGGCCATGCGCGTCCGGATGTAGCCCTCGCGGTCGCCCGCCTTCCAGAGCTCGAACGCCTTCACCTCGTTGACCGTCGCGATGGTGCCGCGTTTCAGGCACTCCGGCCACTCGTAGTTCTGGACGCCGAAGTTCGCGATATAGACTGACATGATTGTAATCCGTTGCGGCTGACCCGAACGTGATCGCAACTAACTGCATGTCCATCAACAGAGAAAATCACGGCCGTCCCGGGTAACTGGCCCAGAGCGAGCTCTGGGCAACTATCCCAAAATGAATCTTGGGTTCCGACGACCCGGCCGTGACACGCGATAAATACGGCATGCCGACGAAAGCCGACGAACGATAATCTTGGCATATCGCCCAAGTCTTATTTTCGGCGCACCAAAACACGCCAAATGCACAAACAATTCGATTTACTGGATCGCGCAAGCCATTGACATTAAACGGCAAAAGACCGTTTTGGATTTATTTGTGGTGGCGCACCCCCCTGGGGCCCAAATACGCTGTTTTACCGGGGTTCCACGCCCCCCCGGTTGACGGGGATCCCCCGGAAGGACCCGCTCCCCTACGGAGGTCGGCGACCAGGGGCGCGAATCCGGGGGACGTGTCGAGCCGCTCGATTACTCCGCTGCGACCAGAACCTTGTCGATCTGCGTAACCGTCTCGAACGCATCCAGAGTCGCGCGGATTGACTGTGCCACGTGCCACGCAAAAACGGGCGGCACCGCATTGCCGATCATCCGCTCCGTCTCGCGCAGCCGCGCCTTGAAAATGAAGTTATCCGGAAACGACTGGAACCGCGCGGCCTCACGCATGGAGATGCGGCGTGGCAGCGAATAGTGGAACGAGTTATTCCCGTGACACTCAGCGCGGATTGTCGGCGAGGGCCTCTCGGGATTCAGCACACGTCCGCCCTGATCTCCGGTCCGCTTCGCCAGCGACCAGACGTGACTGAATTCCTTGTCCTGCGACACGTCTTCCAGATCTTGGATCGCTTTACGCGAACCGATCCACGCCCCCTTCGGCGTGACCGGCTCCGGCTCAACGAACGGTGCGGCTCCACCCAGGACACCGACGATCAGAACGCGTTCCCGACTCTGCGGGACGCCGTAATCCGCCGTCAGATACAGCTTGTATGTAACGTCATAGCCGAGCTCCGAGAAATCGCTGATCACCGTTTCCAGACTCTCGCGATTATACGCATACAAAAGCCCGCGGACGTTCTCCGCAACGAACATTTTCGGCCGCATGCGCTTAACGGCTTCGACCATCGCGCGATACAGTCCCGACCGCTCACCCGCGATGCCGCGCCGCTTTCCGTTGATCGAGATGTCCTGGCAAGGGAACCCCCCGATCAGCAGATCGCAGGAGCCCGGCATCGTGTCGATGTGGTCCCAGATACTGCCGACGTGAATCTTGTGCTTAAGGTTGTGCTCGTAAGTGTCGCAAGCGTATTTGTTCAAGTCGTTCGACCACACGATGTCGAACGGGTTCTTCTTGAAGCGCTTACCCAGATAATCGAACCCCCCCAGCAACCCCAAGTCCATCCCGCCGCAGCCCGAAAACATAGATACGACGGAATATTTGGACATATGCTGCTCCTGAAATTGAGGGGCAGCCAGGGCGGCTGCTTCGCTTTTTGCCGATTCTAACCGATCCGATTCTGTTCGTCAAAAAATAGGTTTTCCGAGGGAATCCAGTCACTTGCGAACTGGTCGGCCATTCTCAGCCACTCCAGGATCCTGTTCTCCGGCGCCGGGACGTGCCCCCAATACTCCTGAAACAGCGCGTCCTCCAGCTCCTGCGCCGCCGTCCGCATCTCGTCTTGTATGTCCTGCAAAGCCCTCAGCAGATAGTTGCCGCCGCGCTCCGGACCGGCCACGCTGCCCGCCGAAAACAGGTCTCTGGCTTGCGGGCACAGCACGCCCCGATACGTCATCATATACAAAACGGCGTCGTTGTATTTCCTGCGTGACCGTGAGCTCGCGCAGATCATAGGGGACATGAGCGCCGCTTCCGCCCTGAGCTTCCGCTTCTCGTCTTGAGGAAGGTCCATGTAAATTTTCACGGACAAAGACATCGTGTGCTGATCGTCGTCCTCCTTGTCCTCCAGCCACCACAGCCGCTCGCCTGGCCCGAGCCTGCCTCTCGCGTATTCGCGGATGTATGGCATCTTGTCGTGCATCGACAGACCGCGGAAGTCCTCGTATGTCGTCCCGAGCTGCTCGAACAGCGGTCGCTGCGTCCCGATCTCGATCTCAAAACGCGGGACGTGACTTGTGCGGACGTGCATGATGGACCTGCCGTAATCGGCCCATCGGACCTCAGGTATCCCGCCGATCTTGCCGTAGATGACGTATATTCGATCCACATCGACGACTGCGTTGCCCTCAGAAACAGAGTTAGCGATGCAGCGCCAAGAATCGCTTTCGGTGCACTTCACCTCAATGCCGAAATTTCCGACGGCGATGTCCGGAAAACCCTGAACGCGCGGGTCCATCGCTGCCCCGTGCCCCCTCTCCAGCAGCACCTGCTGAACCGTTTCTCTGACGAAATCCTCAAAAACCGACGGCTTGTGATGATCCGCTGACTGCCGCACGTCGTCCGTCAGCCGCTCCGTCGCAACCGCCAGAATCTGCTCAAACTCGACCTGATCCATGTCCCTCTCGCGATCTGGTTGTAAGATCGCGATACAGCGTGTCCTGCAGTCTTGTCACCCTGTAACCGAATTTTTCTGAGTCTCGACAGCATCTTAGACAGAGAAAATGAGCCGCGCAGTGATTCGAATCACGCAGCCTGATTCGCCAACGATTCTCTTTAAAATCTCAAAATACCTGAACCCCGCAAAACTTTTTTTTGCGGGTCTTTTTAATTTAAAAAATAACGACTGAAAATCTCCTTGTGTGATTGGATTTTATTCCCAGCTCACTCAAATCCCATCAACATTACCTGAATGTTGATGGTGTTTTTTTATTTGATTTCAACGCATTAAGATCATATCACGATTTCACAGAGAGACGGGATAAACAAAAACCGCCGACCTGGGCCTCGCGAATATCGGGCAATCGCGGGGGAAACTTGGGGCCCGAAAAAATTGGCAAAAAACAGGAGAAACGCCATGACCAACCTGAAAAACACCACCGCCGCCGCTCTCGAAGCACAGGTCGCCGAAGCACAGAGCATCGTTGACGCGAACAGCGAGTTCGCCGACATGCCCGCCTTCGAGGTCGCGGCATTCGACGAGGACGGCGTCTTTGATACCCCCCACGCGATGCTCGTCTCCGAGAAGAACGTCAACCGGTTCGACTACGCCGCGATCGCGAAGGCTGTCGAGAAGACCCGCGGGACCGACAGCGGCGGGATCGCCCTTCAGTTCGTCAACCAGCTCGGCCTGAGCCTGGCGGCACCTGAAGACTATGCGTTCTCCATCGGCGAAGTCGCCAGCGTCCGGCAGGACTATGCGGCGGGCTGGTTTAACGCTCAAAACCGGACCCTGATGATCGCGGGCGGCAACCGGGACATCCTCGGCACGCACGACCTGCCTTGCGACCTGAAAAAGCTGATCGCGAGCACCGGCGGCGAGGACGAGCAGTTCATTACGCTCATCAGCATCGCTGAAATCCCGCACTCCGGGGTGATCGCTGTCAGCTTCAAGAAGACGCCGGTCTTCAAGGGCCAGGAACTTCGGGACCTGCTGATCGACCGGTTCGCTGAACTTCTCGAGGACTTCCTGAAAATCCGGGAAACGACGCACGACGCGATCCTGACGCGTGAGGACTACCGTGAGCAAGCGGAGATCGAATATGCCCGGGAATACGAAGCCGACATCTCGTGATCCGGTTCTGACCCGTCGCTGGGGGCGGCGGGTCATGGCAAGCTCACGAAGATCATGACTCGAGGAGGAGGCATGCTGGACATCGACATCATCACAGACACCCGCGTTCCGCCGCTTTTCCGCATCAACGTCGGAACAGACCAAGCGGCCGCGCCGGGACCTGACGTCCGACAGCTGGACGCCGCCGCACGCCGGGCATTCATCCGGTTCATCGCGGACCGCGCACGCGCCCGCGTAGCGGTAAAACGGTTCGACGCGTCCGGTTCCGGGGCCGACCGGCTTCGGGCGGAGACCGCGTTGCTGGAGTGCCAGACCGCCCGGCTCCGGGCCGTCATCGCCGCCCGCGACGCGAGAGACGCCGCCCAGGCCGCTCTGGACGGCATCACGAAATGACAGAGCCCGGCCGGTCCCGGCCGACGCACCAGAATCACAAACCCTGTCCGGTTCTCGGACCAAGCCAAGGAGGAACGACATGACAGAGAACACGATCGCAGAACTGCACGACGCGTGCCCCGCAAAGAACCGGCACGTCGTCTTCCAGATCCGTCTCCGCGAGGCGGCCCACGGGCTGGTAGATGTGATGGCATACTCGGGCAGACCGGGTCGGGTCATCTTCCCGTCAGCGATCGCGTTGGGCGTCCCGCATCAGGAGGCGACCGGCATCGCTGAAAAGCTGGTTCGCGAGAAGGTCCGGGCGGGATGGACTGACCCGTCCCGTCAGGTTGCGGAGCGCGAGGTGCACTCGGACATGCTGCCGTCCCTGCTGACGCCACTCCATGTCCCGGAGCACTATGATTTTTCCGGCGCGGACTGGCTGGTCCAGCGCAAGCACGACGGCGTCAACCGCCCCATCCGCCTCACGTCCGACGGAGCCCAGTTTTACAATCGGGACGCTAACCCGGTCCCGGTTCCGGCTCACTATGAAGCCGACCTGTTCGAGCTGTTCCGACGCATCGGCCCCGCGGTCCTGTTTTCAGAGGACATGGGCACGCGTCTGGAGATCTTCGACATCATCCAGGGTCTGGACGTCACCCGCGACTCAACGTTCCGCCAGCGCAACGACACTCTGGGTTCAGTCGAGATGGCCTGCGCCGGACTTGGGACGCTTCGGGTCTGCCAAGCGATTCCAAAAGCGGACTTCGACGCCATGAACGGCCCCGAACGCCTGAGAAAGATCGGGGCCGAGGGCTACGTTCTGAAACGGGCCGACGCCCCGCATAGGCCCGGCCGGTCCCGGTCAACCGCGTCCGCTTGGATGCTGAAAGTGAAATTCGTCGAGGACGCGACCTTCCGCATCGCCGGTCACGACGACCAGGGCCGCCGAGTGGTGTCCATCGAGACGTGGGACGGGGCGGGGTGGGTTCACGCGGGCCGGGTTTCCGTGCCGCCGTCAGCCCGCATGCCGCAGGTCGGGTCGTTCGCGGACGTCCGCTATCTGTATGCGTCCCCGGACGGCGTCATCACGCAGCCGGTCTGGAAGGCCGAACGCCCGGGAGCGACGGCAGCGGACTGCGACCGCTCCAAGCTGAAGGTCCGGGCGACGCGGTGAAATGAAAAACCCCGTCCGGTCCCGGGCGAGGTCCGAAAACGAAAAACAACGGCCGGTTCTCGGCCGGCTCAAAACGGGAGGAGACCATCATGAGCAACAAACAGATTGCGGCCAGGGCCGAGAACGGCTCTCGCCCCGAAGCCTTCACCATCACGAACGCGTCCGACGGTTCCGAGCTCAGGGCCGAGTTCATCGGCGCCGTCAGCGCTGACGCGGGGACGGCGGTTCCTGACGACCCGGAGTTCGCGGACATCATGACGCCTGAACCCGGAAAGCGGCTCATGCGGGCTCTGGCGACCGGGGACGCGGAAGCGGCGCGGGTCGTCATCTCGGACTCGGGATACGGGATGGGAAGCGACATCAGCAGGCCCCAAGTCGAGGCGCTGATGGGCATCGCGGGCCGACCAGAAGCCGTCCCGGTCATCGTGTC
This sequence comes from Gemmobacter caeni, assembly GCF_003054195.1. Lineage (GTDB taxonomy): Bacteria > Pseudomonadota > Alphaproteobacteria > Rhodobacterales > Rhodobacteraceae > Gemmobacter > Gemmobacter caeni. Next base: position 26,152 of record NZ_QBKP01000014.1, on the reverse strand, counting down.
GCAGGCCGGTCAGGCACTGTGGTCCGGCTGCCGCGCCGTCGTGGTCCGCGGCATCGCGTATGTCCACGCCCGCGGGCACGTCAACCTGTTCGGGGTGTCCCCGGTCCGCTGACGACTCCGCAGAATGAAAAACGCCGTCCGGTCCCGGACGATTCGCGAAAACGAAAAACCACGGCCGGTTCTCGGCCAGCTCAAAACGGGAGGAGACCATCATGAGCAACGTAACCAGATTGACCGAAGACCAAATCACCGCCATCGCGGAGAGCTTCGAAGACAACTTCACGATCAGGAAGCCTGATCCCGAACCCGCGGTTCGGAAAAAGCGGGCTCCCAAGCGTCCTTATGGCTGGTGGTGGCCAGACATCTCAATAGCGAGAAATCAGGTCATTAAGAGGGTTAAACAGATCTGTGAGCAGATCGAAGCACACACGGACGTCGAAGGCGGCTTTTCGGTCAACACAGCGTCCGGAAAAATAGAATCCACATCTTTCCGCAGCGAGGTCTGGGCTAAGGGTGGGTATCTGACATGGATATTTATCTTCCGAATCCTGGAAGCAGACAAAATCTGGGATGACGAGGACATATCCGAGGAAGCAATGCTTCGACGTAATGACATTGTTGATTGGGCTAACGGGGTTTTATTACCGTTCAGCGAAATGATGAAGGCTAAACATAGGTGTGCGGCATGAGCACTGACTGAGCCGCATCGACGCAGAACAAAAAACACCGGCCGGTTTTCGGCCAGCTCAGAACGGGAGGAGACCATCATGAGCAACGTATCTTGGATTAACAGAGACGCCGAAATCGCGGCGATGACCGCGAAGCACCTTCGGGCCGAGGGCCACATCAAGCCGGACCGCACCAACGCCGGGGGTCAGGCGTGGCGTTATTCGGTCACAGAGGTCAGTCACCTAAGTGAGGGGCTTGTCCACGCGGGGAACTGTCATAAGTTCGGCTTCGAGGCCGTTCCCGGTCAGCCGGGATGGGTCCGGATGTCATCGTCCGCCAGCCCGGCGACGGTGGTTTCCAGACTGCTGAACATGGCCCGCGCGGCCGCTTGAAGGGAGACGAACATGATCGAACGAGAGCTGAACATCACGCTGCGGGCCTTCCCTAAGGACGGCGGGTTTTTCATCGAGGCCCGCAGCGAATACGAGGGCGGCATGAGCGCGGCAATCAGCGATCTGATTGCTGGTGATGACGCCACCCAGGTCCTGCGGGATAATCCCGCCATCGTGGAGCAAAAGCTGGGGGCGGTCGCACGAATGGCCCTGATGCCCGCGACCGACGAGAACGACCTGCCCTACCCGGACTGACGACGGGGCAGAATGGAAAACCCCATCCGGTTCTGGACGACGCCCGAAAATGAAAGACCCCGTCCGGTCCCGTCAGTTCAGCATCGGGCCGTTGCCCGCCGACAGCACCGCGTCGATCATCCGCTGCACCCGGCGCAGGGACATCCCCACAGCGGCCTCAGCGGTGCGCTGGACCACCAGCGGATCCTCGTCGGGCATCTTCGCACGCACAAGCTCCATCATCTGTTGGGGCGTCGGCGACCCGGCCCGGATGACCTTGCAGCGGTCAATCAGCGGCTGGGGGACGCCGGAGATGTCGTTCGCGGTGAAAAACCAAGATACCTTCGACAAGTCGATCACCAACTCGGTATACGGGCACCGCCACTGGGATGCCGACAACCTCTCGATCATCCCCAGCAGCGCACTGTGCGGGCTGCCGCCGCGCGCGTTCCCAGTGATTCCGACCTTGTCGACTTCATCAATGATCACGACGGGGTTGGCGCACGCCTTCTCTGCGAGAAACCGGACGACCGGGCTGGCGCAAGCGCCGTGCCAGCCGCGCTCGACGCCAGAGATCTGAAACACGGAAATCATCGAAGACCCGTCCAGCGTCAGGACCGGGACGCCGGCGGACTCCGCCAGAAAGTTGGCGTAATGGGACTTCCCGACGCCCGGAGCGCCGTGGACCAAGACCGGCTCAAAGTGGACGAATCGGTCACCCTGACGAAATCGCTGTTCCACCTGCCGCATCACATATGCGGACACCTCAGCCATCCACGGGCTCTCTCCGTGCACATAGTCGATCCATTCGTGGATCTCGTGCTCGGTTTGAGGCCCGATCAGAATCATCGGCTTGTTCAGCCTCACGCCGAGATCCCGCCGGTCCGCGTCATCCTTGCGGCCGCCGTCAGGGACATCTCCTCGCGCCACGACGCAGCTTTGCAGGCCGCCGTTATCGACCACGTAGCCGACCGGATGCTGGTTTAGCTCTTGCATAATCTTTATCCGCTCGGACCGCATCGTCTCATCAAATAGCTTGTCGAAGTCCTCGCGGATCGCGTCTTCGTCCATCGGGTCTTCGGGTTCAGATGCCATCCGCTACGCCTTCGTCTGTCGTTTTGCCATCCGCGCAGTATGGGTGATTCGCGTGTCTTTCGCAATCTCCTCGGGCTACGATGATCTTTTTTCGCTCAAAATCAAAACGCCTCTAAAATTTCCTTACAGGCAAGGAAAACAATTTTTGGCAGGAACGCACAAAATGTTTGCGGATATCGCGTGCGGATCATATCTGAATAGCAGGGAGCGGGGAGCATAATAGAACCGCTTGGAGCCGGGTTTTCCTCCTTTTTACCGGCGTCCGGCGTCCCGGGGCAGTTCCCAAGTCTGACCCCGGGCGTCCGCTCACACGAAATCAAACGATAATAGCGACAAACGCACGGGGCGGGGCGGAATGAAATCACAGAACAGGCTAATCAGAGTGCCGGACATGTTGGAGCCTTTGGGCGCTATATGGTCAGGCTTCAACACGGCGCACGAACAAGCGGCGGCCGGGGATTTCGACGGCGCGGCGCAGACCATTGCAGATGCTCACGACCTGGCCGAATACGTCGAGAACCGGTGCGTCTCGACCATCGACGCCCTGAACCGCGCCAAGGCGGCGGCGGTGGGCGGCGGGACCTCATACCAGATCGGACGGCTGAGCCATGAGCTGGCGGACAAGCTGGGCATCACCACCCAGCAGGCCTTCACCGCGATCACCGGAGGCACAAATGACTAACAGAGCGGCGGCGAAGGCCGCGTTCACCCGCTCCGGCTTCCTGACGGAGGCGGAAGAGTTCAGGCTGGCCCGCTTGGCAAGAACCGGAGACCGGAGGGCAATGGACAGGCTGGTCAGTGCGTATGAGCCGTTCGCGCGCGGCATGGCGCACCAACACAAATCCCAGCTCGAATACGAGGACAGGTTCCAAATAGCCATGGCCGCACTTTGGCAAGCTGCGACCAGGTTCGACCCGGCGCACGGACGCAGGCTGTCGGCTTACGCGAAGTTCCGGATCAAGCGGGATCTGGATGACGCGGGTATGAAGGCGGCCTCGCGCGTCAATCTGGGGAACTCGAAACAACGCCGTTCCGCGCACCAGAACGCTCTGCGGGTCTGCGGCATGCTGGGCATCGACCCCACGAACACCCTGACTGACTGCCAGGCACAGGCGGTGGCCGACGAAATCGGCGTCAAGGTCCACGACGTCAGGGCGGCTCTGGAGACCGGTGAAGCGGCGTTCTGCGTGGGCTCGGACGACCTGGTCGACGAGGCGGACGCAGCGGAGCTGTTCGAGATCCGCGACGAGAACGACAAGCGTATGACCGCTCTGGGGGACGCTTTGGCCGAGCTGAGCGAGATGGACGCGGAGATCGTCCGCACGTCGCTGTTAGCCGAGAAGCCGCAGTCTGTGTCCGCAATACTGAAACGCCACGGCTGCAAGCTGACCGCCGCCGAGGCCCGTCAGCGGGCATCAGATTTGCTTGAAGCCGCGGTCCGCCGGATCGCCGATGAACGCGGCCTGATGGGCTGATTGGCCCGCAATGACCCGCAGTGTCATTCTATAAAGACCCGCCAAAATCCGATATACTACATGTGGTTATCGCGGAGGTTCATGGTTCCATGTTTTGTGTTTTCCGCGATGCTGGGGCGGAGGTCCTGACGCTGGTGGTGGCGGCGTCTGCGATCTCCGCTTCCGTTCTCATGTCCGTCGAGTCTGGTAATCCGTTCACGGTCACCGCAGCCGCACTTTGGGCCTTCGGGTTCATGACGATGGCGTGGGGAGCGGGGCAGAACTTCACCGTCGTCTGCGGGGTCATCCGCGTGCTTCTGGGGATTATCGGGGGCGTCGCTTACGTGGCCGGGGCCATCATGCTGCCGCTGTGGGTTCTGGCGTCCTGCATGCTGGTGGGTGTCGGGTCGGACGGCGCGCTGGCCGTGGTGCTGTGCCCGCCCCTGTATGTCGGGCCGCTCGCGCTGGGACTGACGTTCCTCCGGAATCAGTGAATGACCCGGACGACGGTCTTTCCTTCGCCGCACTCCGATGACCAGATCTTTCGGGACGTCACGCTGTGGACTTGGGAGTCGTCCGCGAACGCGACGCCGTTCAGCCCGTCCAGAACGCACTTGACCAAGTTATCCAGATCCGGCCGCTGGACGTGGGGCTGACCGTCCGATTCCGCCTTCCGCTTTTTCGTCCAAGATTTTGGGATGGGGAACACCGAGGTGATTTCGACTTGGACCGGCCCTAAAACCGGCTTCGCCCCCGACGCCTTCGCGTGTCGGGCGACCAGCCTCTCAAAGGCCTGGGTCTCGGCGGGCGTGTAAACCGCGCCGTATCGCGTCATCCGGGGCCTCTGTTTGGGTTGCGGCTTACCGGGGATTTCGATCAGCATCGTCATCCCGCTTCGGAGGTGTTTTAGAGTTCCAGATGTTCAGGATTTCGACAAAACCACCGACGACGCTTTTTGCTTCGGACGGGTTCTCCCCGATCCTGATAATCTTCCGCGCGATACCGTCTCCGGTCCACGTCAGGATTACGGCGACAGGCGTCCTGAGGATCGGATCCATCTCGAAATACCAGACGATGGACTCGGTGAACACGATCGCCATGAACGCAGAGGAGAACGCGATTCCCATCGTTTCCCTGAGCGTCTTGGCGGGCGTGAGAAGAAGCTTGATGAAGGTGCCGATCAGGGCGGTGATGACGATGACATACTCGTCCATAAACATTTTCATGTGGGTCCCCGTGCTTCGGGGCCCCATGAAGTTTCCCCGCTTATCGTGGGGAAATACGGGCCGGAACGTCCGCAACGAGGATCCGCAATCAAAAGACCATCAAATAAAAAAGCCCAGCAAACGCTGGGCATTCACGCCGTTTCTCGACCGGTGATCAAAAGACGATCAATAAAGCCGCACCAGGGCCGTGGTCTCCCCGTCCGCCTGCGACATCACGCTGACGACGGAGGCACAAGGCGTCTCGTCCGGTGCAGACGGGGCCGACGTGATGACCCCGTTCCGGCACCACAAATCCGAACCCGCTGAGACGTTGCCCGGGACGGTGACGACGTATCCGGCACCGGCCGAGAACGTGCCGATTTGGCCGCCTGCGTAGTGGGTTTTTGCGTATCCCCACGCCCCGGTGTTCGGGTCCATCACCAGCTCACCGGCTGACACGGTCCGGGGGCACACGAACTGGATGGTGGTTATCATGGCGTCTTCCTTACGGTCATCGTCATCGCGTTCAGGACGCCGGGGTCCGTGACCGGGATGGTGGTGTGGCGGTCATACACGGGCGTCCCGGGCTGAACGACGTGAGTTGAGGACGCCAGAACGGCGGCGCCGTTACGGAACACGACGTCCGCCGATGCGGGCACGACGGCGTCCGGTGAGGACATCCGCACGGAGCCGATGACGGCCTTGATTGAGGCGGCGCTGACGCCGCTGATGTCGCCCAGTGACCACGTTTTGCCGGTGGCGTCCGTTATGGGAATCTCTGGGTCCGTCAGCAACGGCGGGAAGTTGATGGTCTCCCCGGCGTTCGGGGCAGCTGGCAGATACGAGATGTTCAGCGGCCCGACAGGCCAGGTCGTCGTCGCGTCGTCCGTGTAAAGGACCAGGTTCGACAGCCTGCCGCGAGCGCCGGTCACGCCCTGAGCATACAGGGACGCGATGCCGAACGGCGCGTCGCAGGGGTATGTGCCGATCGTCCGGGAGAACTCGGCTGACAGGACGGAAACGCCGTTTATCAGCACCTCAGCCGTCCCGGTCTCCGCCGTGACGTCCGCCAGAACCTCGATGCGATAAGATGCCCCCGCCGACATGGTGTGGGTGGCCGTCGCGACGGTCTGCGATCCGCTCTGGACGGAGCCGTCCGCGCCGAAAGCGTTCCTGACGACGCGGATGGTGGTGCCTCGGCCCTCGACGATGAAACGGTCGCCGGCGGTCGTCTCATAGGCGGAAGCGGCGATGTTCGCGGGATTGAGGCCCAACTGAAACAGCGTCGTCGTTGAGCCGATCGTGCCAGCCGTCAGGTCAAGCACGAAGTGCGCGCAGACCCGGCGCGTCGGGGCGATGGTCTTAGCGACTTTCGCGCCATACATGTCGTATGTGCGGCGTCCGGATATATCAGTAAACACGCTACTGGCCACAGACGTCGCCCGCAGCGGCCAGCCGAAGCCGACCTCCGTCCTGTCCGCATAGGTCTTCCATCCCTCTTGCAGAATGACCGCCATGACTCACCCCGCCGCTTGTATCTGGAACTTTAGGCCGTTCACGTCCGCCGCAGTGAGCCCAGCAGGCAGCCTGAACCGACGGTGCGTCGCGGGGACGCCCGGTGCGGCCGTCGTCGTCACGGAACCGGACACGGTGTCGTCAGCCTTGCGGATGCGGGTTGTGATCTGGGACGGCTCGATGCCCGCCACGGACTGGTGCCGGACCGTCGCGTCCACCGCCAAAACTGGATTAGGATTCGCGGTCAGGTCGTCGAATGTCCCGTTCAGCGTGGAACCGGGCAGAACGGTCGCATAGGTGCTGTCGTCGGCGTTCGGCGCGGCACGCAGCCCGTCGTATCCCTGTCCGGCTGTTGGAGAGATGGCCGTCAGGTCGATGGGGCCCATCGGGAAAACAGTGTCGTCAGCGTCCGTGTAGATCACCAGGTTCGAATACGTGGCCATGCTGTAGATGCTGCTCGAGGTCGGGGACGTGCCACTCAGTAGAACGCGCTTGAAGGACTTCGTCTGCAAGCCGTTGTCCACGCGGTCACGGTCGTAGGTGGCGTCCATCTCAAGCACGCCGTTGACGTAAACGATGATGCGCGCGGTCGGGTTCGAGTGATCGACCTTCAGCTCGACGTGATAATGCCTGCCCTTGGTCCAAGGCCTGAGGTAACCTACAAGAACTTGGCTGATCGACGGGGAGGACGTCGTCGAGGTCAGGATCGTGTAATAGACCCCGACCTTATTCACGTCCCCCGGCATCCCTTGTTCCGCACGGACGGATACGCCATAAAACGTGCTCATGCCGAGCGTGGCGGTGTTCTTGTCGATCACGGGTTCTTGGAACAACACGAAGTTGCACGTCTCTGTGTAAGAGACGGTCGAGTTGCCGACGCCGCAGATGAACTGGGCACACACTGCGGGGACAGCCGCCGTCGTGAAGTCTCTCTGGGGCGCGTTCCGATCGCTGTTATGGCGATATTCCAGAGCCCTAAGCTCGGAACCGTCACCCCGCCACGTCGGGTTATTGATCAGTCGGAAACTGACCGACGAGACCTCACCGAACGTGGTCCAAGGCCCGCCGCGCCCGTTATACGACAGCAAGTCTTCGGGCGTGGGGTAACTGCGGAAGTCGTCCATCATCAGAATTGCCATCACATATCCTCTTAGGTGTGCACCACGGCCACGAACATCCTGCTGACGTGCGGGTCCGTGTCGGGTTCGTCCATCTTTCTGGCCACAGTCAGTGTCGCCAACGACGGCGCGGCGGCGCCGGTCTGCGGTGTCATCCTTCGGGCCGCCGTCAGTGAAGCCAGCGAGACGTCAGACCGGCCCGGCTGACGGATCATCCGGCGGGCGGCTACCAGGGCCGCCAGCGAGACGTCCGCGTTCGAGAACGTCCGGGACGCGGCGTGCACGACGGCGACGGCCATCCTGGACACCATCACGGGCGTCTGTTGGGTTGCGCCGCGCCTGCGGAATATCGGTCCCAGAATCATGTGACGTCACCTTGGACGGAATACCGGTCCCCTGTCAGGGGGATTATGACGAAGGCCGAGCCCTGTTCGCGTGCGCGGAACGCGTTCCCCGCAGACATCAGGGTGGAGCCTGCGGCCGCGGCTACGGAGACGTTCCCGGCCCCTGTCCGGATGACCGTTATGGGGCGGCGCGCGACGGACGCCCCGAGCTGCGGGGCGGTCGTGCCCGGTCCGGGAACGGTCAGGACGACGTCGGTCTCAGAGGACACCTCGATGGTCGCGCCGACGGCGAACTCGCTTTCGGTCACCAGACGGGACGCCGAGACGACGGGGCTGATGACGTGCGCGGCACCGGATTCCCGGACCCACGCGGAGCCATCGAAGACGAACCACGACTGGACGTCACGGACCCAGACCCGCATCCCTTGGAACGGGGCGTAATACCACCACGCGCCGCCAACACTCAGGGCGACCTGTCCGGCGTTCGCGTGGGACGGCGGAGCTATCTGGACGCCGTTGGCGGTCGACAGGGCCGCGGTTACGGACGGGACGGACATCTGCGTCAGGGCCGACAAGCGGACCAGGTTCTCGTCCATTCCGGGCTTCCAGCCGTTCTCGCCCTCGGCCCACCTGGCCTCGATGCCGATACCCGGGATCGTCGTTGAGGGCATGTCCGTCACTCCGCGTCTGTTCCATCGGGAAATACGGGCCGAGAGCGTCGGGGACGTTGCCGGCTTAACGGATTCGTGAGATTGTCTTCGCGTGTTACTGGGAGATTTTCATGAAGATTCTCATCGCGATGCTGGCTGTGGCCCTCTCGACAAGTGCTGTGCACGCAAAAACGGCTAAGTGCGAGCTGACGGTCGAGGGGCAGAAATACATCGACAGCCAATGCGAGTTCACCGCCATCGGTGACGGCGACGGTTCCTTCATCATCACCGGCAGCAACGGGTATTTCGCCTATGCCAATCGGGATGGCGATCAGATGAAGGGCTCTTGGAATGGGCCGGACCGCGATAGCAAGGCGCATTGGGATCTGGGCATGCTGAGCCGTGAGGGTGCGTGCTGGGTCAACCAGACTGCGCGCGTGTGCGCGTGGTGATCCGGGTCGTGATTGCCGCTGCCGCACTGGCAACTATTGGGACTGCCGCGCAGGCTCAGGGCTTACCGGACGGAGAATACAGCGGAACCGGTGACGGCACGAAGGTCAGCCTGACTGTCAGAGGCGAAACGGCCGAGGTCCGCAGCACGGTCCGTGGTCAGTGCTCCGGCCACGGAACAGGACGTTTATCGACCGTCGCGGAAGGTCAGTGGCGCGTGACGATGACTGAGAGCGGGCTGTGCACCGTGAACATCCGGTCAACGTCGAACGGATTCGAGATGGAGCCGGATTACGCGACGGACTGCCAGAACTACTCTGGTCAGTCTTGCGGATTTTACGGCGTGGTTACCGCTAATTAAGGCGGACGGGGCGTATCACGCCGCCCCGCCGTAATCCTCTCCGTATCTGTTGCCCCAACCTCCCGGAGCGGTCCCGACGTCGAGCAACATCAGTGCCGCCTGAGCGGACATCTGCGCCGACGCTCCGGGCTCACCCAGCGTGGTCCCGGACGTCATGCGCATCGCACCGACCTCGATTACGAACGCCGCCCCGACTTCGATGTCGGACTCGACCTGACCGGGGTTCCAGTCCGGGTCCGTCATACTGTTAGTAAACACCGTCGCAGGCACGACGTAGCTATCGCCGCCCAGATTATAGAACTGGGCCACCAGGACAGCGGGGGCGTCCCCCGCGGCGTCGCGCCTGACCCTGCGCCAGACCCTGACGTAGTGGGACTGCCCGCTCTCAGGGGTGATGTTCCCCGCGGTCCAAGCGGCCGGGCTGGCGTCGTCAAGCATCCTGTTCCGGGACGCCCACCTGACCGTCACGTCGGCTGCGTCGTCCAGAACCGGCTTGGAACCGATGTGGTGCGTCTCACCGCCGATGACCAGCCTGACGTTGCCCGGACGCGCGGGCATGGCCTGCCGGGCCGTCGCGACGTGAGAGTATTGCTGCGTGGTTCCGCGGGACACGGCGGACGCGTTCTTGGGGCGATACACCGAATACACGAACTCGCCGTCGGGCGATGCGGACCTGGGCACGGGCGGGCGGTTCTTCATGTGGAAAACCCACGCGTCGGACGGGATCGGGGCCGGGACCGTATCCCAGCACCCGCGTCTGACGGTGACGTCGCCGGTGTCCCGGTTCAGGGCCGTGATGACGCAGACCTCCTCGTGGAAGGCCGGGGCCAGACCGACCATCGTGTCGCTGCGCTGGGACGCCGGGTCCAAGGCCATCGCCGCGGTCCCGACTCCCCAGTGCAGCTTGATGGGGCTGAAAGCGGTGCCGTATCCCGCGTCCCAGGTCAGAGACGACTGCCTTCCGCCGCCGATGGTCTGCCAGTATCCGTTCAGCGAGGTCTTGTCGGGGCGGGGGCGCACGAACACCAAGACGTCCCCGACGTCCGGGTCCCGCTCCTGCCGACCGAAGTCCAGCTCGTAAAAGTTCAAGACCGTCGTGGTCTGCGCCGGAAGCGGATACCCCAAGACCGCGCGCGGCAAAGCCTCGATCGGGACGCCGTTCTGGGAATACGACTCACCCGCGAGGTGGACGAACGCGTCCGCCGAGTCCAAGGGGCCGTCGCTGGAAATCATGTGGATGACCGCGGCGTCCTGGTCCTCGTCCAGCTGCTCGACCTCTTCGATGGTCACGCCGTTTCTGATTAACATCGGGGCCGACGCCGGGCTGAACCAAGGCTGACGCATCGTGGGCCGGGAGTCCGGACGCCAAAGCGGGGCCTGCGGGACATACGCGACCCGCGGCTTCACGTCCCCGAAGACGTCCTGGACGGCGTCGATCTTGACGGTCCTGTCTCTGGGGGTGCCGTAGTCCACGGACATGATCCGGAACTTCACGCCGACAAGCCCCTCGGACGGCCAGTTGACGGTGATGACGTCGAACGGGGCGAGAGACCAAGCCTTCCGGCTAAGATTCCAGGACGCCCTCAGGATGGGCCTGGATATGTTGCCCAGCTCCCGGACGCCCGCCGCGTGCGCCGTCTCCTCGGAACGGAACATGTATCCGTTCATCGTGCCGTCGTTGATTCGCCCGCCCGCCGCCGCGATGGCCACTTGGTTCTGGACCGTGATGGCGTTCTCCTCGGACGTCTCGTCGTCCGTGTATTTGACCGTCAGGCTGTTGACGACGTCCGTCCACGTCTTCCGCTCAAAATCACCATCAAGCTCCGCGTTGCTGGGGTCCAGCACGAAGCCCGTGACCCAAGGTCTGGGAATCCGCTCCCCTTGGCGAGATTGGATGGCGTCAAAGTCCGTCTCAGGACGCAACAGACGCATGGTATAAAGTCCGGTCTTCGGATGGATGAACACCGCCGCGCCGACGTGCTTGCAGACCTCGTTCACGACCTCACGGACGGTGTCCTGGTCCACCCACGCGAACGATATGCCCATGTCCTCATATGCAAGCCTACGGGCACAGATCAGGAACGAGTCCTTGTCGATGGCGTCCTCGGTGGCGCTGATCTCGTATGCCCCGGATGAGACCAGCTCATACAGGACCGCAGCCGGGTTCGCGCCCGGGAATCCCCCGCCCCTGGGCAACATCTCCCCGTCGTCGCCGTCCGGCTTCCTGCGGGCCGGACTTAGGGGGGTCTGGACTGCCAGAACCTGATATTGTTTCCCGGGATATATCCCGACGTTATACGGGTTCAAAAAGAACTCCGCGAACTTACGCAGCGGCTCAGCCTTCGGCCTGCGCCAGACCCTCAGGGAGGCGTTCGGCACATAGGGGTCATTGACCCCCCACACGAATCCTTGGTTGTTCGAGGAGTTAACCTTGCCGACCACCTTGCCGCCGATGACCAGACCGTTCTGGTCAGTCCCCAGAGTCGGTTTCCGGGACCCCGAAAAGAACACGGACGCCAGACCTCGATACGACGGGCACTGGTCGTTATCCTCTTTCAGGCGAGACGTTATGAACGTCGGGAGGACCTGGTTAATCTTCCCCGGGAGCCAGCTGAACAGGCCACGGACCCCGCCCGTTCCGTTCGTGTCACCGCCGAAAAGCTCTGGCTCGCTGATGTATTCGTCTCTCGGCCCCGTCATTATCTGGGGGTTGTTCGGGTCTATGCAGGGGGCCGGGTCCGCTGCCCCGATCGTCCGGATGTCATTCAGATCCACATCCGCATTGATGCGACGGTAGCTGAGTGTGGGGCACTTCTCGACGGTGTCGTCGCCGTCGACCTGCTCCGGGGGCCAGCACAGCTTGTCCTTGATCTTGATCCCAAACAGCGCCTCGGCCCCGAGGGCGACGCCGAAGTGCGTGGACATCTTCATGTCCCATACCGGGGTGGTCATCTTCTTACCGGTGGACATCATCAGCCTCCAAAACCTGTCGTTCCCGCGCCTTGGCGACGACCGCCTCGGCCAGAGCGCACCCCGTGGCCAGCAGAAGCTCGGCCGGGACGCCGTCGTTTATCTGTCGTGAGTCTATGCCGTGCTGGCGGCACCACGCCTTCATGCCGGGGCCGCAGAACCCCGCGGCCAGGACGTCCGCCTTACGGACCAGCATCACTTCTTCTCCGTGGGAATCTTGACGTCCCGACGCTTGATGGCCTTCTCGCCCCACCACAAAGCGTTCAGTCCCTTTAATTCGACCGTGCCGAAGACGACCGGGATCGGTCTGGAAGAGTCGGACGTCGGCTCGTCCCAGTCGTCCAGGCTGGGAGGCTTCGGCTCCTCCGGCTTGGGCTGGAACAGCAGACCGATGAACTGCATGCTGATGCCGACGACCATCTGTGTGATTGGGTCCATGTCACGCCCCCACGAACATCGTCTTCACGGGGTTCTCGAACGGGATCCACGGCATCCCGCCGTAGTTGCGGCCGTTCGAGAAGACCTGCTGGCAGCACGCCATCGTGTGGTCGCACGCAGGGGTGATCACGCAGACGCGGTCAGCGGGTTCCGCAGCGGACACCGCGTCCCTGAGAGGGGTGACGTCGCGCGAGTTCAGGCGGATCCGGAACACGTTAGGCGAGTTCGCCGCGTCCCAAGTCTCCAAGTCCCAGACGACGTATTTCACGCCCTGGAACTCGATCGTCGCCCCGACCATGAACACCCGGTTCTGGAGGTCCGACAGGTCGCGTCCCCGCCATATCTCCGGGTTGTCCGCGTCCTCGCCGTAAAAACTGAGGTTGACGTCCGACACTGCCGTGCCCGCTGGGGCGGAGATGGTGGCGGAGAACTGGGATGATGCCCGGTTGGCGCGGCAGTCGGTGCCAAACAGCAAGAACGGACACTGGTGCTGGTAGCGGCGTCTGAGCCCTGACCTGTTCAGCAAGCCCTGCTGGGTCGTGCATTTCAGCTTGAACTCGGCCCCGTCCCCCGAGGACGACACGGACGTGATGACCCCGGTGAACGCCAGAGGCGCCTCGATGATGACGCCCTCCTCGTGGAAGGCCTGACGGATGACGATCTTGTAGATGGCCGGGTGAGCTTCCGGGAAGAACCTGTCGGCCAGAGAAACCGACCTGTCCAAGGTGACGTCCAGCTCACCGCCGGACATCGCGCCGTCCGCCTGGATGTTGCTGGTCATCACCGGGACCGGCTGGTATTCGTTCCCGTCTTCGTCGACCAAGACGGCGTCCGAGTTCGTGTATCGCCACGTCTCGCCGTCCCCGGACACCGTCACGGTGAACGAGACGAAACCCGTCTCGATCTGGCTCTCGTTGTCGTCAAAAATACCCACGCCGGACCCCGCATCTGTTATGCGGGAAATACGGGCCTGCCCGTTATGCGATGACCTGGGCCAGGTTGACCGTGGCGGACGACACGTCCCCGCTACGGTGCGTCACGACCAGGATGTCCGACGCGAAACGGAACCTGGCGGACGGGTCCAACCTCGGCGCGGTGAACGACTTGTGGCGGCCCCGGCACCCGCACCAGAACGAGACCAGCGCCTCCTTGGACGTCTGGCTGAGCTGGTAGGTCTCGACCTGGTATGTGCGGAATCCGGACGTCATCGACGCGTAGCCGAGAACCTCGGACCTGCGGCCCACCCCGTAGTCCAGACCGTGCACGCTTCGGCGCGCCGTGATCCGGACACCGTCCTCGGAGCCGTGGGAGAACGGAAACGCCGTCAGCGGCGCGCCGCCGATGGGGTCCAGCCCCCGGAAGGACGTAGCGGAAACGTCCCACACCTCGACGTCCGCGGTGTGGCGGACGGACCCCATCTCGTCGTCCAGGGACGCCACGACGGCGGATCCGATCTTGGCCGCCTTACCCCGCATCGCTTCGGGGCACGGGTCACTCATGGAAACGGTGCGCGACGCCGGGTCCGCGCCGGTGACCAGCGCGGTGTGCTCTTGCAGGCCGTCATCATCCTCTATGACGACGCGGACCCCGACGGCCCAAGACGCTGACCACGTCCTGATGATGAATGACGACCCGTCATCCGACACCCGGCCGGCCCCGTTCATCCGGAAGTCCCGGACGGCCACTGCTGACGTCATCAGCATCGGCAACATCCCGTCGATCCGCTCGGCGTGGGCGGCGGTCATAGCGCACGTCTCGTATCTGACCCGGACCTCCGGATACCTGTTCATGGGGCGGCGCTGCTCGGAGCCGTCCGACGCGGTGAACACGTCGGTCTTGTAATGATACTCCGTCACCGGGTCCGTTCCCCAGTTGACGCGGAACGGGGTGGCCACGGGGTTGTTCAGGTCAATCATTTGAGCACGTGCCTCAGTTTGGACGCGTTACGCGTGAACATGTTGACGAAAGCCCGATCCGAGTCCGGCCCCGAGAAGAACCGGTCCCTTAGGTCGCCGTCGTCGATCGCGTTGATGATCTGGATCGGGTTCAGGGTGGCACCAGCCACGCCCTTGTCGCCCATGACCTGCGATATCAGCCCGCCCAGCAACCCTCCCGAACCGCCGATACGGTCTTGGATCGCTTTCGGCTGACGACCAATGATCCCGCCGATGTGGAATCTGTTCATTCTGTCGAAGGCCGCGCCCAGATTATCCCGGTGTCGCGGGTCACGGCGCGTCAGCATCTCCTCGCCGTCCATCGCGATGATCGGACGCTCACCCGGTTTCAGGTTGATCAGACTCGCCAGAAAGTCGATGTTCTTGGACGGGTCCCCGATGATGCCGCCGTCGTGGAATATCCCGCCGGTCATGCCTCCGGCACCGCCCCCCATGCCGGCCGTTCCTCCGCCCATCCCGCCCGAGAACAGGGACATGCCGATGTTCAGGATGCTGCTGATGATCCCGCCAGCCTTGCTGCCGCCGGACTGACCCGTCGGAACGCCGTTTCCTCCCCCCATCTGGATGTTCTGCGTGGACTGGCCCAGCATCTTCATGGTGGCGTCCGCGATCACCGCCTGCGTGATCATCTTTCCGATGTCGATCAGTATCTGCCCGACGGCCTGTCCCACACTGGCTTTCAGGGCGTCCCACGCGTTGTCGCCCTTGGCGATGCGCTGGGCGAACGTGTCCACGGCCCCGTTCAGGCTGTTCTGGATGACGCCGGACAGCTCCTCGACCTCGGGAGACATCTTCCCGAGATCCTGCTTGCCGCGCTGCGCCTCAAGACGAAGGCGCTGCATGGCCAGGACGCCCTGCTCGCTCTCCGGCCCAGACAGCGTCCCGTAGAACTGCTCGGCCGCCTGGGTCGCGGTGATCAGCTCGTCGGACACGCCCCGGATCTCGTCCTTCAATCGGTTCTGGGTCGTCGCGTCCCGGTTCTCGATCGCCACCGCCAGCTGGTCATTCAGGTATGCCAGCTTCGATTGCAGGGTCGCTATCTTGTCGGTGTGGACCTTCTCGGCGTCGTCCTTGGCCTTGTCCGCATTGTCCTTGGCCTCCTTTGCCAGGCGCTCCGCGTTCTCCGCGTCCCACGCCTTGATGCGAAGAGCTATGATCTCGCTGCGTTGGGAGTCGGTCCTGGACAGGCCCTCGTCCTGCTCTTGGTTCCTGAGCTCCGCCTCGATTCTTGCAAGCTCAGCCGCACGCTCTCCCTGTGCGTTCTCGATCTCCTGAAACCGGATCCGCTGTTGTGCGTCCCTGTTGGCCTGTGCGTCGGACTCCGCACGGTCCGTCATGAGGTCCTTGCGCTGCTTGTCGATGTCCAGCTGCATCTGCCGCTCGACGCGGCTGCGAACCAGTGCGCGGGCCTCGTCCTCCGTGGCGGTCTTGGTCGCCGCAGCCAGATCCGCGCCGTCAGCCGTCAGGTCCTTGATGAGGGCCGCCGTCTCGCGGTCCACGGCCGCGGCCCGATTCCCGGCCTTCATGTCGTCCTTGTCGAAGGATATCTTCTCGACGGCGGTCGCGAACGTTTTGACCGCGTCCGCGTTCGCCTCGATCTGGCGGACCATCTCCGTTCCGGCGGACGTCCTGATGACCTCGTCGGCCCTGGACGCGTCCCCCGAGGCCCGCAGCTGATCGGCAACGCCGCGCGCGTCGCCGCTGCGGTATGCGGCTACAAACTCCGGGTTCTTCCACAGGGACGGATTGTCGATCGCCGCGTGCTGGACCGCCAGCTTGGCCTGGTCCGAGAGCGCGGTGCTGATGTTCTGGGTGACGTGAGCCGCCAGCTCTCTCTCTTCGACCGATACGGATGACCCTGACGCGTAATCACCCAGCAGAGAACGCGCGTTAGCACGGTGTCCTCCCATCTGGTAGTTCACCTTGTCGCGGACTGTTCCGGGAGCACCGCCGTTATGTGCGTCCTTCCGGTTGTAGTATTTCTCGCCGATACCACCGGCATTGATGGCGGAATAGATTTGGAGCAATCCCATGCCTGGCTTGACGCCTCGACCTCGGAGATATTTGACGATTGCCCCGTTGGCACCAAGCTGGGACGCTGCGGCAGCGTCGGCACTGCTAAAGTCAACACCGTTCTCACGGGCTTGCGGCGTGCCAAACTGAATCAGCCCGCGATGCAGTCCCCAAGCATCGGTTGTGGGTCCTTTTTTCAAAGGATCAAAAGTCCCGACCGTCTCGTAAGAGATCGCCGTCGCGAGGTCTTCCGGAGATATGCCCAAGGCATTCGCCGATTCAACAATGCCTTGGGCGATGGACCTCTTGTCGGCCCCGTATTTCCGGCCGGGTCCCGTTGCCGCACCCGTTACGGTCCCCAAAGGATCGAGTTGTGTCTGACCAAACTGCTCGCGCTGACGGTAGGCGTCCAGCATCCCGGAGGACACCGCGTCAAGCTCCACGCTCAGGCCGCGTGCGGCCATCTGGAACTGGTTCAGATCACGGACCGCTTGGGACGTCATCTTCCCGACCGCCTCGCTGATGCGCGCGGTCTGCCGGGCTACGTCGTCGGCGCTCAGGGCCTTGCCCGCAAGCTTCTGCTGCTCGATCCACTTGTCCAAGGCCTTGGTGGCGGACTCTCTAAGGTCCTCGGCCTCCTTCATGGCCTTGGCGTATGCGTCATAACCCTCGGTGTCGCCCGCGGCGTCCGACGCCTTGGTCAGTGCGTCCTCGAAGTCCTGCTGGGCGGACGCCGCCAGAGACGCCGCCTCCGCGGAGTTCCGGTTCTCGGTCGTGTGCCGCTTCATCTGCTCTTCGGCAGTCTCGCCCGCGTTGTTGGCGTTTTCGATCGCTTGGGTGACGTCGGTCTGGGCCGCTTCCAGCTCGACCATCTGCTCCACCAGACGCTGCATGGTGACGACATACCCCGTCATCGCGGGGTTAGCCTTAGCGATGGCGTCAAGTTCCGCGTTCAGGACCTTCGGGTCGAACCCGCCCTTCTGGATCTGGGACCCGATGCGGGCCAGCTTCAAGGTGTCTCCGGAGTTCACCGTGATGACGCCGTCCCTCAGCAGTTGCCTGCCCCGTTCACGCGATCCGTTCTCCTTGGCGAACGCGCCGCTTATAACCTCGGACACGGCGTCCCGAACGTCGGCCTTGGCTTGGACGACGTCACGCCGAAGTTCCATCTGCTGGGTGTCGGTCATCCCCCGGATCGCGCCCAGGTTCTTCACGAACTTCGAGACGTCCCCGTCCGCGTCCACCGCTGCGGACCGGATTTCCCCGATGACGTCCCGGATCCGCTCCATGCGGGACTGCGCCTGCGCGGCCTGCTCGGCGTTCTGGGACGAGGTCCATGACCACAGGGCCCCGGCACCCAGAGACGCCAGCATGGCCACCAGACCGACCGGCCCCCCGAACACCCCCAGCAGACCCCGACCGACAGCCGCCAGCATCCCGAAGGACCGGGCCGCGCCAGCCGCCGACTTGCCCGCCGTGCCGATGGCCCCGCTGGCCGCGGCCGCCGAGACCTTGGCGTCCGCGAAGAACGACGCGATGCCGGTGGCCGCGCCGCCGATCTTTTTAGCGCCCCAGACCGCCCCCAGCGTCCCGGCCAGAGCGATGATTGTGTCCAGGTTCCTGGCCAGCAGAGCCAGCGCGTCAACCGCGACCTTGGCGCCCTCACCCAGCCGTATCAGATAGGCCTTGCCGTCCTCGGACTTGAAGAACTCGTCCAGCTCCCGGATCGTCTCGGTCAGGCCGTCCATGAACCCGTTCTCCGCGAAGTCCGTGCGGCTCTTGAACAGGGTGTTCTGGAACCGGGCCATCGTGGCTTGGAACGTGTTCTGGGCGCGAAGGACCGCGGCCGCGTTGTCCTCCAGCTCACGCTGGGCGTATTCGATGATGTCGCGGGCGGCGAACTTGCCGTCCTCCAGGTCCTTGGAGAACTGCTTCATCTGGTCAGGGTCATACCCCTGGGACTGGGCGAATCGGACGACGGCGCCCGGCAGCGCCTCGGCCAGCTGACCTTTGAGCTCCTCGGACATGACCTGGTTCTTGGACAGGATCTGCGTGACCGCCCGGAACGCGTCCTGCATCTTCTCGTCGCTCAGATTGTTCACCCGGCCGACAGAAAGCACGCCCTCGAACATGGACCGGATGTCCTTGTCGGAACGGCCGATACCGCGGGCCGTCGCCGCCAGCTTCGCGTATTCCTGGCTGATCGTCGCGACGGAGAACCCGAACTCGTTCGCGGCGTCCGTCAGATATTCGAACTCTCCGCGTGCCTTGGCCATGTCCCCGCCCAGCGTGTTGGACACGGTGATCTCGAAGGCCTGCTTGGTCTTGAACGCCTCGATCGCCTGGGACGCTTGGGTCACGGTCGTCGCATACAGGGCGTATGCGGACACCAAGCCCATAATATAGGACCTTGCGGAGTTGAAACCGGAGTTCCCGCGCTTCACCTCGCCGTTCAGCAGGCGCTGGGCGTCCGCCGCCTTGCGGGTCTGCTCCGTCAGGGCGGCCATGCCGCGGGACTGGGTCTCCGGGCCGCTCCCGATGGTCCGGGCCACGCGCCTCAGGGCGGTGGGGTCCGTGATCTGTCTGTTTAGGAAGATGGCGCGGTCACGCATCGCGGCGGCTTGGTCGCGCTCGGAGGTGATGCGCTCGCGACGCTCGTCCAGCGTGCCTTGGGCCTTGATGCCCGCCCTGACGCGGGCGTTCTCCGCGGTGCGGGCCTTGCGCAGCTCCGCCAGCTCCTTGTTGGCGGCCGCGATACGCTCTTTGGACTCCGTCGTTACGCAGTCCGTCAGGTCCTTCTGGGCCTTGATGCGAGCGTCGGACGCGGCTTTCTCTGCGGCGACAGTCTTATTGACGGTTTCGATGTCAGCATCCGACTTGGTGACGTCCGGCACAATGGCGTCGCGGGCCTTGGCGAGATCTTTGACAACCTTAGCGGACTGGGCCTGAGCCGCGATCTGCTCGTCAATTATGGTCCGGCGGCGTGCCTGGGCCTTCTCCTCGGCGGCGATCTGCTTGTCGATGTCAGCGACGCGGTCCGCCGTGGGTTTCCGGAGTTCGTTCAGCCTCGCGATCTCTGAGGCGTGTGCATCGACCGTGGTCTTGACGGCGTCCGCAGCGGCTTTCTCGGCCTCGATGCGCTTACCGAGGTCCGCCAAATGTGCGGTGAGAGCTTTGCGTTGTCCGAGATTCTCGGCGGAGAACGCCTTGAACGCAGCTTCGTTCGCTCCGGATCCACGGGTGTTCGCGGCATCCTGCGTGACCAGAGTCATAAGGTTAGCACCCGGGGCCTTCATTGCGGCCCTTATGCTGGCCCTGGTATCAGCGAAACGCTGTTTACGCTGCTCATAACTCGTCTTCTCAACCCTCGCGTTGTCCAACAGGACTTTTCGCTGGGCCAATATCTCTCGGCGTTCTGCGACAGACTGGGAGTGAGCCGACTGCCGCGCTTTCAGCTCGGCGTCCGCCGCCTCTTTGAGCTGACGCTGCTTCGCGATCTGGGCGTCGAACGGAGCCAGGTCCGGAGCCGCCTTGGAACGGGCCTCTTCCAGCTCACGCTGTTTGGCGACGCTCTCGTCGATGTCCTTGGATGCCTTAGCCAGCTTCTTGTCGCGGGCGTTCGCCAGCTTCTGCTCGGCGGAGATCTGGGCGTCGATGGCCGCGAGCTCGTCGCGGCGGGCCTGGGTGGCCTCGTTGATGCCCGCGATCTGGGCATCGGCCGACTTGCGGACTGCGGCCAGATGTTCCGCCTCCGCGTCTTTCAGGTGAGCAAGGTTCGAGGATTCGGACGTCCGGCGT
Organism: Gemmobacter caeni; assembly: GCF_003054195.1. Lineage (GTDB taxonomy): Bacteria > Pseudomonadota > Alphaproteobacteria > Rhodobacterales > Rhodobacteraceae > Gemmobacter > Gemmobacter caeni. Next base: position 5,491 of record NZ_QBKP01000014.1, on the reverse strand, counting down.
GCGTCCTCGGCGTCCCGCAGCTTCTGGACCGCGTCGATCTGGGCGTCCACCGCCGCTGCCGCGTCCTTGTATGACTGTATCTGGTTCTTGGTGACGCCGATGTTGGCGTTGGTGTCTTCCAGCGCAGCGTCCAGCTGTTCCACCGCAGCCGTCAGCTTGCCCACCGCCTGCTTGCCCAAGTCCCCCAAGGGCTTGAACACGTTCTGCGCGGCCTTGCCGAAGTCGCGGATGTTGCCGGTGTGGTTGTCCAGCGCGGTCCCGCCCGCCTTGACGGCGTCCTCGAACCGACCCAGGTCGTCCGCCGCCTGCTTCAGGGGCTTAGACGCGTCGTTATTGGCGGTGATCCTTAGACTGGTTTCGTGCTGGTTAACGGCCATTCCCCGTCATCTCCCCGATACGCTTCGTGAAGTCCTTGGCAGTCTGCTTGTCCATGAGACTTCCGACCGTCAGCTGCATCAGGACGGCGGCGTCGGCGCGCTCCGCGTCGAGCCGCTCGCGAACCAGCTCCGCTTCGAGGAAAATACGGGCGACGGGGTATAGGGCGGCGTTGTGGTGGCCGTTCGCCAATAGAAACGAGACCGTCCGCCTGACGGTCATCATGAACCGCGAGACGGGCGTTCCGGGCTGTGTCCGGGCGTCCTTTACGGGTCGGTTCTTGGACGCAGCAGCCTGAACAGACCCAACAGTTTTTCCAGCCCGCCCTCGGACTCCGCCGTCAACCTGAGGACCGCGCCCAAGATCTCAAGGCGCATCCCGACCGGCATCGTGGACACCGCCCGGAACGTCGCGTCCCAGTCCGGCTCCCCGGACGCCAGACAAATCAGGTCCGTGACCATGTCCGGAGCCACCTTGATGGCGGCGACGGCCGCGGCACCCACCATCAGGTCGGGTGAGACGCCCTCGGACGTGACGGACTGGAAAACCAGCTCCATCGCGTCCTCGTGCTTCTGCCACAGCAAGCTCAGGTCGGACTCGTTCAGCGCACGGACCTGTCCCAGCTCGTTGCCGGCGCGGTCGGTGACCTTCAAATAGTGAGGGCGGAAATCGGCGAACGCCATGCGTGGCTCCAATCGTTAACGGCCGCCGAAACTCGGCGGCCGGGTAGTTGTGGATGTCAGACCGTCTCCGGGCGTCCGTCGCGATACAGCGCGGCCCGGTCATCGAGTTCCAGAACCGAGACGTTGAACGACAGGACCTGCCACTCGTCGCCCTTCAGCGCATAGTCCCCGTTCGGGGAGATCTCGACGCAGGGTGCCAGTATCGTGACGTTATCACCGGTGGCGTTGTCGGACACGAACTTCAGAGCGCCGCGAACCTCTGCGTCCCCGGACAGCACGCGGTCGAACGTGGACGCGCGAACCCCGTAGGTGATCACGGCGTCCGCACCCGCGGTAGCCGCACCGCCCTCGACGAAGTAAACGGTGCCGTTCACCAGGTCCGCAATATAGTCGATCTCCTCTTCCAGAGCCGTCCCGCCGACCGTCACGGTCACGGATTCCAGCTCCTTGACGCCCATCGGCGCGCCGTCGGAATCGCCCAGCGTGTAATAGCGGTCGATCTCGATGCCGGTGATGGTCTGGTTCACGCTGGCCGCAGCGGCTTGGCTGACGGTCTGCGCGCCGTCGCTCAGGAAGAAGCGGGCGACGTTGTTGGGGCTGATGTGGTCCGTGCTGAACGTCATGGCGAACTCGGCGCTAAGAGTGACGGTCTTGTCCTTGCGCTTGCGCTTGCTGTCCATGTTCCAGTGGTCCAGCTTCTCGGTCGTGGCGGAGATCCCCAGCTCCGTGGTGTGTCCGATGTATTCCCATCCGGCGGGGCGCGTGGTGCCCGGGCGGAACGGTGCATAAAAGACCTTACCGCGGCCCACGGTGTAGTTCTGGGTTTGTGCCATCGTGGCGCTCCTGTATGTTGGTTTCGGCCGCGACGGGCCAGTGTCACACAGGGCAAATACGGTTCAGGCGTCTCAGGCGGATCAGGCGGCCAAGTCCACGTAGGTGACGGTCACCGGCACCAGGAAGAACGCCACGGAGGTGTTCTCGTTCGCGAAGGCCGGATAGACGTGGCCGTTCCCGATCTGGATGTCGTCCACGATGCGGCCCATCCCCAGATAGTTGCGGCTCCGGTTCCCGTCCGGCGCTCCGTCGCGCTTGACGCCCCTCAGGGCCGCCAGAACGTCGTGCATCATGACCATCGCGGGGTCCGTGGGGTGCTCGACCCCCTCGACGTCATACCCCATCAGGATTAGCGGGAGTCGGACCACGTTCGCGCGACCGTCCCCGGTCTGCTGGGGGTAATCCTCGGCGTGGGCCCCGTCCTCAAAAACCGAGACCATCTTCAACGGCCCTCCCGTCGCGGGCCCAAAGTAGGAGCGGCCACGGAATACCGCACCGGCCAAGCCAGCGCGCTGCTCGATCTCGGAGCACAGCTTTTTCATCACGGTCAGTCGGATCGGCTCAGGCATGCTTAAACCCCATCAGTTCCGCGAACACGTCCTCCAAGCGGTCCAGCGCCATCGTGGCGATGCCGTCGGGTCCGTCCCGGTGCGTCTTGAAAACCTGGTCGACGGACGGGCCATACAGGGACACCAGACCGTTCCAGGCGTATTTGTGTGCGTTTATGTTCGGGAGCTGCCGGTAATCACCCTCGCGCATCATGACCAATGCGTTCCCGCCCATGTTCGTCATGAACGCCTTCCACAGGATCTTCGGCCGCCCCCGGTTCACCTCAACCCGGACGCCCTTGCGTTTATCGTCATTCACGACCGTCGCGTTGAACCTGGTCAGGGTGGACGGTCTGGACCGGGCGGTGATGACGGCGGAACCGGTGTTTCCGCGCATCAGGGACGTCGCGGGCCGCAGACTCAATGTCTTATTGTTGATGTATCCGGCGGGCCAGTTCGTGCCGCCTTCCGTGATACGCTTCCGCGCCTCGTTGTGCGCGAACCTGCCCGCGTCGTTCACCGCCCTCAGCAGGACGGGGCCGTGGTTCTCCAAGACCTCGCGCAGCTGCGCGACGTCCACGACGTTCTCCAAGGCGACGTATGCGACGGCCATCACAGGGTCTCCCAATCGGGGACGGGCCGCGCCACGCCGGAATGGTCGTGCTTTAAGCGGACGTTCCGATACCCGTAACGGTCAGGCGGGGCGGCGGACGCCACCTTGTAGGCGACGCCTTCCGACACCGACACGATGTCATTTGCTTTCAGGTCGGGGGCCTCGGCGTGTCTGAAGATCGCCACCGGGGTGTCCGTATCGACCGTGATGCGGGAATTCTGGCTCCCAACCGTCTGACCGTCCGGGTTCACCGACTCGTGCAAACGACAAAAAACGACCCGCCAGCTGACGCCGTTGTCGGTCGTCAGCATGACGGGTATCTTGTAGATCTCATGGACCTGGGCGCGGGCCTCGGCCATGGCCTGGGCGCGTTCCCTCCAGTCCATGCGATCACTCCGCGGCTTCGGTCTTGGCCTTCCGGGCCCGCTTCGGCTTGGCGTCCGCGTCCGTCTCAGGCTCGGTCGGCGTCTCAGGCTCGACGGGGGCCGGTTCAGAGTCGGATTCGGTCACCGCTGGGGCGTCAGTGGCCGGTGTAGCAACAGGTGCCTGAACGGGCACCACGTCGTGCGGGTTTGCATAAAACGCCGCCTTCTGACGGATAACCGACTCCGCATCAGCATCCAGCATCTCGAAGCGAGAACCTGGGAACGCCACCGCCTGTTTCCCATTGCGCAGGTATTGCACGGTGTGGATCGCAATCAGTTCAACCATCACATTCTCCAAAAAGTTGATGGGCGGCCCGTGGGCCGCCCGAGTTCGCTTATCAGGCACCCAGCACCGTCATGAGGGCGGTGCGGTTTGCGTCCGCGACAATCGCGAGAGGCGCGCTTTCGTGTGACATGAACTCGTATTGAGGAGCATTGCCCTCAACGTAGTTCTGGGCGAAAATCTTCGCCGCCACATAGTTCGCGGCGCGGTTCTTGATGGCACCGTGAGCGTTGATGCCCAGGATGTCGTCCGTCAGAAGACAGATCTGGTTGTCCCCGAGCGGCTGAACCACTTCCAGCCCGCCGTCACGCGGGACGCGGAACTTCACCTTGTATTCGTAGGCGTCGATCAGCCCGCCGATATTCCCGATTTCCACCAGTTCGCCCGGTTTCGTCAGCCCGGTGACCAAGCTGGTCCCGTCCGGCTGATAGCGCTTGTCCAAGAGGTCTTTTAGCGCACCCTTGCGCGCGGATTTGCGGACGCGGCTCGCAACGTTCCGTCCCATCAGGGCGTGCACGGCGGTCTCTCCGGTCAGGTCGTAGATCCGGTCGATCATGCTTTGGATGTCTTCCAGAATCAGATCTTCGTCCTCGTCCCAGAACGTGCCGGACGTCTTCACGACAGTGAGGGCCGGGTCACGATGATAATCCACCTCACTGACCGTGGACCCCTCGTAATAGACGTTCACCTTGCCGGTGATGGCGGCCTGAGCGGCTTGCAGCTCCCAGCCCTCCTCGATGCGGCTGATGTGCTCGTTGTTGACGCGCTTCCGTTCCTTGGCGAGACGGTTCATGGGGTTGGCGTCATACATGTAGGACAGCTTGTTCTTGTCCGTCCCGGTATAGATTCCGGACGGCTCGACCGGCGAGGTCAGGCGGAAGTAGCTGGGCGTCAGGACCATCGTTTTCGTGCCTTGATTCCCGACCGCCGGGCCGGAAAGACGCGGGTTCACCGTCGGTGCGACGATGTTGCTCGCCATCGGGATCTTCTCGATGTGGATCAGGTCGTTGTCCGCCTGATAAGAGTGCTTGAAGATCCTGTCGGAGAACAGCCGGACCTGCGGCTTCGTGTCCTCGACCGCGAAGCGCATCTCCTGGAAGTTCATGGGTCTCATGTTCATTTTATTTTCTCCCGTTCAGACGCTTAGACGGCGGTTTTGACGATGATGTTGGTCGGCGCGGGTGCGCCACGGAAGGCGGCGGCGCGCTTTTCGGCGGTGTCGTAGGACGCGGGCCAAGCGATAGCCCGGGAGTTCAGGACTCCGGTTTTCAGCACCTGGACGCTGGTCGTCTCGGCGTTGATCGGCGACATGCACAAGCCGATGGCAGGCGTTCCGGCCTCTGCCTCGATGACTTCGCCGTCCTCATTCAGAGTAACCGGCGCTTGCAGCGCGATGGTCTGCCCGGAGGCGAGAGCGTGGCCCTCATACGCGCCGGGGCGGATATCGTAGTTCAAAAACAGCGGCTCATTGATCTCGGTATCACCGAGGATGACGGACGCGATTCCGGGGGTGTAGTTGGCCATCTCGGTGCTCCTGTTAGACCTGCGCCGCACGGTAAGCGGCAAGAACGTCGCTCTCCTCGCCAGACGACGCCCCCGCCCCGACGTCCGGGTTCTGGGTGTTCATCATCGCGGTGTCAATCGGCATCCAAACGGGCCCCCCGATCGGCGCCCAAAAGTGACCCCTTTGGCTCGCGGTTGAGCAGGCCCGTGGCGGCGTAGCTTTCCAG
>NZ_QBKP01000013.1 GCF_003054195.1 Gemmobacter caeni | reverse complement strand
ATCGAAGGCACAATGGACCCAACCCCCGGTCGGTGGGGTCCCTTTTGGACGCCGATCACCCCAGAAGCGGGGTCCTTATTGCAAGCCGTTCAACATTCAGAAGGCAGCGCTCCTGATCGCCCGCTGGTCTGGCGCGCGGCGGGGAGAGGTCATTCGGCTCCGCTTGGACTGCCTGGATCAGTATCCCGACGGGACCTTCCGACTGCGGATACACGCTGGAAAGACTATGCGGGAACGCCTCGTGCCTTTGCATGACGACGCCGCAAGGGTATTGCGCGAAGTCATCCAGCGACGGCTCGAAGCCAACGACCGTCCGATCCGAGATGACAAGACTGGCGACTTGGTCCGCTATGTCTTCTTTCGCCGCAGCGGGCGGATGTCGGCAGACTATTTGCTACAATACCCCCTGAATCAGATGTGCAGACTCGCCGGGCTAGTCGATCAAGATGGAAAGCCGATAGTTACCAGCCATCGGTTTCGGCACACTGTGGGCACGCAACTCGCCGAACGAGGTGCCAAGTTGCACACGATCATGAGCGTCTTGGGGCATCAGACGCCGCACATGTCCATGGTCTACGCACGGATCAGCGACGCCGAAGTGCTGCGCGACTACCGCAGCGTTCTGGGACCCGGCGAAATGATTGCCGGGCCGGGCGCAGAAGCGATCCGCGCAGGAAAGCTGTCATGCGCTGCGATCGACTGGCTTAAGTCGAACTTCATCAAGACTGAGCTCGAACTTGGCCATTGTCTACGCCTTCCGTCGGAGGGACCTTGCGAATGCGACCTGTATCTCAGCTGCGCCAAGTTCGTCACGACCAAAGCTTACGCTGGTCGGCTGCAAGAGCGGAGAAAACTCGAGTTAGTACTTGCTGAAGATGCGCGCGAGCGGGGATGGTCTAAAGAGGTCGAACGACATCAGAGCACAGCATCGCGCATCGAACGTCTGTTGAAGGATCTGGGTGAAGAAGCCGACCCATAGCAGTGAGCGAACAACAAACAAGCTATGTTGACATCGGATTACGTCGGCCAAACCGCGCGCTATAGCAAACTCATACCAAGTGTCATGAGCTTCGCACGGAAGCCCAGACCATCACTACCCAGAAAGCTGTCCGAAACGTCATCGCGCCGACAGTGCGCGCCTCGAAGGCATCTCCTGCGAAAACCCGCCAGCCGAACGCTGCAAAGACGGTTGCGGTCGCGATCAGGATGGTCAGCGCCACGGGCAACGCAAGCCGATGCCCGATCATCAGAAGTCGGCCGCCAATGACATAGGCGAAGCCTGCGAGGAAGTTGAACCACAAGACAAAGGGCACGACGGCCCCCATGTCAACCACGCCGAACAGGGCCGATCCGCCCGATATCAGCGTCAACAACCCAAAGGCTATGGCCCCTACACCGGCGATGTGATGCGTTTTCATGTCTGCATCTCCTTGCAGGCAAACAGAACAAGTTGCACCTCAAGCAGGCGCATCCCCTCGGGCACGATGTCAAAGCTGCGCGAGCCAAGGCTCCACCGGATGGCAATGCCCTGAACAAGCGAGGTCAGAAGAACGGCGGCATCCTTTGGCTGAACTCCCGCCCCCATCATCCTGGCTTCGGCCATGGCCTGCAGGTTTGCCACCAGATGCGCCTGATACTGCATCAGAACCCCACGAAACCGGTCGCGCAGGGCGGCATTGTCCACGTTCAATTCGCGGGAATGCAAAATGGCCGGAAGCGCGGGGGTTTCCCCGATCTGCTGCAACTGCGCAGCAATCAGCGCTCGCAACCTTGCCTGCGGGCTTGGGTTGCTGTCCACGGCTTGCTTCCAGGCAGCTTCAAGCCGATCTGCGATGGCGTCCCCGACGGCGGTCCAAAGTTCGGCCTTTGTCGGGAAATGCCGAAAGATCGCGGCCTGGGTGACGCCGACCGCTTGCGCGATGTCGTTGGTAGTCAATCGGTCAGGGCCGATGCGGTCGGCCAAGTCCAGAACAGCAGCAACGATTTCTGTCTTGCGATCCTCGGCGGATTTGCGACGCAACATGGGGCACCTCTTGTAAGTAAGTAATTACTAACATAATCTGCAAGCCAAGCAAGCTGATTCGCCAGACCGAAAGGACCGCCATGCCAAGCCCCAAAGGATACACCCGTCTTCAGATCGCATTGCACTGGGGCGCGGCCCTGCTGATCGTGCAGCAATACCTGTTCAAGGATGCCATTGCTGCCGCATGGGACGCGACGACGAAAGGTCTGGAAACCACCTTCAATCCGCTGGTTCTGGGTCATGTCGCAGGCGGGGCGCTGGTCATGCTGTTCGCGCTGTGGCGGTTGTCGATCCGGGCGCGGCGCGGCTCTCCCGTCATGGTCGGCGACAATGCCGCTCAGCGCGCCTTGGCAAAGGCCACGCATGTCGGCCTTTACGCGTTGATGATCCTGATGCCGCTTAGCGGGTCGATAGCCTGGTTCGGTGGGGTTGATCTGGCGGCGCAAGGGCACAACGCGCTGAAGATCGTCCTGCTGGTACTGGTTGCACTGCATGTTGTCGGCGCGCTGTATCACCACTTCGTTCTGAAGGATGGCCTGATCAACCGCATGCGCCGGGCCGAGGGCTGAGCCATGCGCAAGTTGTGGATGCTCGGCGCGGTTGCGCTGGCTGGTTTGGCGGCAGGTGGTTGGTTTCTGACCGAACGGCCCCTGACCGTGACGGTTGTCGCGGCTGAAGCCGGGGTGCCCTTGCGCCTTTACGGTTTGGGTTCCGTCGAGGCCCGGGTTTTGTCGCGCGTCGGGTTCGAAGTTGGCGCGGCATTGGTGTCGGTATCGGCAGATGCAGGTGACGCGGTCAAGGCCGGACAGGAACTGGCCGCCTTGCATCCGGCTGAGCAGAAAGCGCGCGTTGCGCGCGCGCAGGCAGCGGTTGCGGCAAATGCCGCCGGTCAGGCCAAGGCCGATGCCGCAGTGGCGAGGGCGCAGGCAGTTCTGGCACAGCGCATTGCCGCGAACGATCGACAGAAGGAACTTGCGCGGCAGGACGTCGCCTCTATCCAGCGAGCCGAGGAGGCACAGCGCGACGAGGATGTGGCGCGGGCCGAACTGGCCTTGGCCGAGGCCGATCTGGCCGTGATCCGCGCGCAGGGCGCAGATGCGGAGGCGGCATTGCAGTTGGAACTGACCTTGCTGGCCCATCACCGGCTGGTCGCACCCTATGATGCGGTTGTTGTTGCCCGCCATGTCGAGCCAGGCACAGTGGTCAAATCCGGGGATCCGATCTTCACTCTGATTGATCCGGCAACGGTTTGGATTCAGGCCTTTATCGACGAAGAGCGGGCAGGCCAACTTGCGCTTGGACAAGAGGGGCTCATCCGCCTGCGGTCGCAGCCCTCTGCCGAGTTTCACGGCACCGTCGCTCGGATCGGCCTTGAAAGTGATCGCGTGAACGAAGAGCGCCGGGTCTGGTTGACATGCACCGATTGCCCCGCAGCAATGTTCCTAGGCGAACAGGCCGAGGTGCGCATTCTGACCGGTACGCGTGATAGCGCCCTGATGGTGCCGGAGGTGGCAATCACCGGCTTTGACGGATTTCGTGGCACGGTCTGGATCGTGCAGGATGGTCGGTTGCAGCGCACCACGCTGACATTTGGAGCGCGTGATGACAAGGGCCGGGTCGAGGTGACAGGCGGCCTGCCCGACGGTGCCGCGATTGTCGCCATGCCACCGAAGGGTGCCGACGATGGCAGGCTGGCACGGATTGGGGACGCGCCATGAATCTGGCGCTGAAAGACATCCGGCATGGCCTGTTCCGCTTTGTGCTGACCTGCTTTGGCCTTGGCCTTCTGATGACGGTCGTTCTGGCGATGATCGGCATCTACAACGGCCTTGTGGCCGATGCGCTGGCGGTGGTCGAGGCCCCCGCAGCGGATGTCTGGGTGGTTGAAGCGGGCACCAAGGGGCCTTTTGCAGAAGCCTCCTCGATCCCCGCCGACAGCCGCGATACCGTGGCCCGCATGCCCGGCGTGGCCGAGGCAGGGGCCATCAATTACCAGACCATCGAGGCCCCGTTCCTTGACCGCGCCTTGCGGCTTTATGTCATCGGATACGAACCGGGACGACCGGGTGGCCCGAAGGTCATCGCCGAAGGGCGGGGCATCGGCACCAGCCATTTCGAACTGGTAGCCGACCGCAAGACCGGCCTTGTGCTCGGCGATACCATCCGACTTGGCCGCAACCGCTTCACCGTTGTCGGCCTGGTCGAAGGGGCGATGAACTCGGGCGGCGATCCCGCAGTCTACATGACGCTGGACGATGCAATGGTTCTGCAAACGGAGCTTGCCCCAGCCGACCAACGGGTGCAGGCCGCGCGCGGAGCTGGGGCGGTCAAGTCGGCCTCGGTCGCGGCGGTCATCGTACGCATCACCCCCGGCGCGGATGTCGATCTGCTGACCGCAACCCTGCGTCAGTGGAAGCATCTGGCGGCCCTTAGCCAGATCGAGCAGGAAAATATCCTCCTGGCCTCGGTCGTGGACAAGGCGCGGCGTCAGATCGGGCTGTTTCTGGGTATCCTGCTGGCGGTGTCGGCCGTGGTGATCGCGCTGATCATCTACACCATGACAATGGAAAAGCTGAAGCAGATCGCGACGCTTAAGCTGATTGGCGCCCCCGACCGTACCATCATCGGGCTGATCGTGCAGCAGTCGCTTATCCTTGGGACCGCAGGTTGGGGCATCGGTCTGATCCTGATCCTGCTGGTCAAAGATGTCTTTCCGCGCCGTGTCGTGCTGGAGCCGTTCAACGTGGCCGTTCTGGCCGGGATCATCGTTGTGGTCTGCCTGGCCGCCAGTGGCCTTGGCGTGCGCGCGGCAATGAAGGTGGACCCCGCCACCGCCTTGGGGGGTTAAGTCATGGCAATCGGTGATATTCTGGTCGATGTGCAGGCCGTGGCCAAGCACTATGGCGACGGCGAGACCCGCGTCGATGCGCTGCGTCAGGTTGATCTGCAGGTGCGCGCAGGCGAGGTGATCGCACTCTTGGGGCCCTCGGGGTCTGGCAAGACGACGCTTTTGAACATCATCGGCTGCATCCTTGACCCGTCCTCGGGCCGGGTGGTGCTGGACGGTGATCCGGTCTTTGACGGCAAATGGCTGCGCAGCGACTTGCGCCGCCTGCGGCTCGACAAGATCGGCTTCATCTTTCAGGCCCACAACCTGCTGCCTTTTCTGACGGCGGCAGAAAATGTATCCCTCGTCCTCGATCTTGCCGGTTGGGCGCCCGAAAAGGGAAAGGAGCGGGCAAAAGAGCTTCTCGATTATCTCGAGGTCGGCCACCGCGCCCCGGTCAAGCCCGCGCTACTGTCAGGGGGCGAGGCACAGCGGGTTGCTATCGCACGCGCGCTGGCGAACCGCCCGCGGATCATCCTTGCGGACGAGCCGACCGCTGCCCTGGACAGCAAACGCGCACAACTGGTCATGGACCTGCTGCGAAAGCTTGCCGCCGAGCAGGAAGCCTGCATCCTGACCGTGACCCATGACGAGAAAATCTTCGACCGCTTCGATCGGCTTATCCATCTGCGCGACGGAAAATTGGCAGATGAGTAATGGCCCGGTGTTTGATCCCAGGGTTTGATGGTGCGATCCTTTCGCAGGAATGGAAGGAAGCAGCATGGGACAGGTTCGTCACGGGAGCGCCACGACCACGCACGCCGTCAGAGCAGCAATACAGCGATCGCAAGCTTCGCTCGCGCAGTTGAGCCGGGAGCTGGGGATTAATCCGAAGACGGTGGCGAAGTGGCGGAAGCGGGCATCGGTCGAGGATATGAAGACCGGACCGAAGGAACCGCGCTCGACGGTCCTGACCGAGGACGAGGAAGCGGCGGTCGTCGCGTTCCGGCGCCATACTCTTCTGCCACTGGATGACTGCCTCTATGCCCTTCAGCCCTCGATCCCGCACCTGACCCGGTCTGCGCTGCATCGGTGCCTGCAGCGGCACGGCATCTCGCGCTTGCCAGATGTCGAAGGGGACAAGCCCAAGCGACAGAAGTTCAAACGCTATCCCATCGGCTTCTTCCATATCGACATTGCCGAGGTGCAGACCGCCGAGGGCAAGCTCTACCTGTTCGTCGGCATCGACCGGACCTCTAAGTTCGTCGTTGCTCAACTCGTTGCAACTGCTGACAGAAGGACAGCCTAGGAGTTCCTGCAGCACATGCTCGAGGCCGTGCCCTATCAGGTCCACACGGTTCTGACGGATAACGTCCTAGCTCGGGAACAAAACGCGGTTTAGGGCGTCAGATCACGGGGCATCCGAGCGACCGGATACCTGTTGAACTGTTGCCCAGGCGGGCTCCGCCGTCAAGAAGTGGTCTCTTCCATAGCAAATACAGGGTCGGCCTGGTTGCCGCCCTCACCGTCCTTAAAACGAGATCCTAAATCCCAAGCGGAAGGCCCGAACATTATCTACGAGGTCGCGTCATGCGCCTCCACGGCCCTTTGAGAGAGAGGTCCTTCCGCCTGGGCTCGTCCCCTCGAAAAAGGGACGATAGGGTTCGCCGGATTTGATCACGGCGTGAATAGTGCGTGCCATCTTTGCGGCGATGGCAGTATAGGCCTTCCGGCGCAAATCCGGGTTATGGCGATCTTGAGCGATGTAACGCTCGAATTTGTCCCGGAAGCTGTTCGCTTTCTTCAGGACCGCCGTCTGCCCTGCAAGCCACAATGTGCGGCGCAGGCGAGCGCTGCCATATTTGGAGATCTTGCTGCGGCCGCGGAACATGCCGGACTGGACGGTGGCCAGATCCATGCCGCAAAACTTCAGAAACTGACGGTGATGGTGGAAACGGCACAGGTCGCCGGTCTCGGCCAGAATGGTCAAAGCATTGATCGGCCCGATGCCGGGGATGGTGCGCAGCAGTTGATAATCGGCCCGGCCACCCAGCAGTTCGACCGCCCGATCTTCGATGGCATTGCGTTGCCGGATCAGGCTTCTGCCCTCGGCCAGCATCATGCGAAACATGCGGATGGCATCTGAGTCCGGCGCGACAGGTAAACAGGCAGATGCCTTTGCTGTTTCGTAAATATCTGACAACATGAGGGTCTTCTCGACTTTACGTCCGACCACTTCCCATGCCGCCTTGGTAAATTCCTCCTTGGTCAGGGCCGATATCATGTGCGGAGAGGGGAACATCTCGAGGAAAGCCAGGAACCAATCGGTGCGCGAGCTGCGATGGAAACGGTCGGCTTCTGGAAAGTAGAGCGGCAGGTAATGTGTCAGGATCCGGTGCCACAGCTCGGTCTTGGACCGCGACACGGCATCATGGGTCTTGGACAGTTCCTGAATGTCATTCGTGCCGGCCACCATCGGGTCCTGAAATATCTGCACCGCGCCGATCTGCGGCATGTGCAGGATGACTTGGGCATCCTTCGGATCGTTCTTGTCCCAGCTGTTGTGTAGGGCCTCCCGCGTGCGGGCCAGGGCGACCGACGACACCAGCTTCAGATCGAACCCGGCGACGCAAAGATGATACATCAGCACCCGATGATAGTTGCCAGTCGCTTCAAAGCCGATCCGGACAGGCAGGCCGTATTCCCGCAAGATCGCGATCAGGCGCATGAAGTCATCGGTGCTGTTGGTGATCGTCAGGCGCCGTCGCCGCGTCTTGCCCGGAGCGGCAATCAGCACCTCGTGCCGGTGCTTGGAAATGTCGATGCCTACCAGAACACGGGCATCCGAAGTATGCTCAACCTTGGCCATAGCCGGTCTCCTCTGTGGTGTGGTTCGCAAAACCACCATAGAGACCCGAGACCCGGTTATGGCCGCCTGCTGCGCAATTTTGGAGGCTGCGCAGGCGGCCGTAACCTTCAACCGCGCGTCATTCCCAACATGCTACGGCATCCAGTTCGCAGAGCAGCCGCGGAACCGGAACACCATCTACTCCCGGCCGATGCGCTTCGACATGATCTGCGAGGCCAACGGCATCGAGCACCGGCTGACCCAACCGAACCATCCGTGGACGAACGGCCAGGTCGAGCGGATGAACCGCACGATCAAGGACGCAACCGTAAAGCGATACCACTACGATGACCACGGGCAGCTGCGCACGCACCTCGCGGACTTCCTGGCAGCTTACAACTTCGCACGCCGACTAAAGACGCTCAGCGGGCTCACGCCCTACGAATACATCTGCAGAATCTGGACATCAGAACCAGATCGATTCATCCTCGACCCGATCCACCAGATGCCGGGACTAAACACCTAAGGACAGTCAAGCATAAACAGATGAATTGGAGATGCGCGACAATCGCGATAGACCACAGGGACCTCCCCGCCGTCCGCACCGCCAGCGCTTTGATCCGCGCAGTGCGGACGGCGGGGTCCCTCCTATGGACTATCGCTACCCTTGGCGCCAAGAAAATCCTTGCCTGTCCAGATAACATCTAACCAGGCATGCACCGCCATGAAATCGTCGACCGTGCCGCCCCATTTCTTCACCGAGGAGAGGGCGTGGTGATAGGGATGTGCCATTGCCACCCCCTCAGAAGTCGTGGGTGTAGAGTTCGGACGAGGTGAAGCGCTCGTTGAACTCGAGATGGATGCAGCGGGCTGCGGCGTCGAAGCAGAACTCGCCGTAAGCGCCGTCGTTGTTCTCCCAGCCGCCATGGGTGTCGGAGAGAAAGTCGTATGCGAGCTGCTCGACGACATCTTCAAGCGAGAGCTGCCGCATCTCGACCTCGGGGTTGTCCCAGGTCAGCGCAGCGTATTCGATCGCGGTCAAGGGGAACTCGACCGCGGTCTCGCCGGACCATGCGCCGATGCTTTCGATCTGGCCACTGTCCCCGGCCCCATCGAAGGTCACGGTGACATGGGTGATGCCGGCGGCTATGAGGCCATCGAAGAGGCGGTCCTTGTTGCCAGGGCGCAGCGCCTCGATGCGGGCGGTGCGTTCGGCATGAGCCGCAAAGATCTGCGTCATGTCGACGGTCGAGGGCGCCATCGGCGGCGTGAGGGTGGGTTCACTCAGGGTCATCGGGTGTCTCCGGTAAGGGTAAGGGATCGGAGCTGGGCCGGGCGATCTCTCTCCCCCGGACAAGCTCCAACTCCCCCCTGCCCCTTCTCTGTCTCTCGGTCCTCACGCCGCGACCTGCAGCGCCCGGGCGGCAAAAGCGCGCCAGAGCGGGTCGACGAGCCGCGCATCCAGAAGATCGGCGCGGTGGCGCAGCCGTTGCGCCAGATCGGGTTCGCCCCAGGCGGACGCGCGGCCGGCCTGCGCGCGCAGCTGGCTTGCCTCGGTCACGACGCCCCGCGCCTCGGCCGCGCTCGCCACCGGGTGGCACCAGGCGACGGCGTGGTCGCTGGCGGCCCCGGCCAGAACAAGGCGCTGATCGCGGTCGAGGATCGCCAGAAGCTGAGGCGGAGCATCCGGGACGATGCCCTCGGCATGGTCGATCGCGCCCTGCATGGCGTCCGCCAGAGTCGCAAAGCGGGCGAGCACCAGCGGCACGGCCCGGCCCGACATGAGATCGGCCGGTGCGCGGCGCGACAGGCTCAGCGCGAAGGGGTGGTTGGGGTCGGTCTCGCCTGAGGGAAAATGCGGCGGGACGCCCCGTGCGTCGGCGGTCAGGTGGGTCGGCAAGGGCAGGTCAAACATGGGGAGATCTCCGACGGCGCGGGAAGCCTCTCTCCCCGCTTCACCGTCAAAGACAAAACCGTCGCCCTCTTCCTCGAAGGCGCGGCGGTGGAGGATCCACAGAGGACCTCAGAGCTTGCCGAGCCCCCGCAGGCTCAGCTCCGTCCCGGCGCCGACGATGATGTGGTCGTGCAGCGTCAGGCCGAGATACCTGCACCCCTTCTGGATCTCCTTGGTCATGCTGAGATCGGCCTCCGACGGCGTCGGATCGCCGGATGGATGGTTGTGGATCAGGATCAGGGCGCTGGCATTCAGCATCAGCGCTCGCTTGATCACCTCGCGCGGATAGACCGGGACATGGTCGACCGTGCCGGTCGAGAGAAGCTCATCGGAGATGATGCGGTTCTTGCGGTCGAGGTAGAGGACGTGGAAGCGCTCGATCGGGCCGCGGACGGTCAGCGCGCAATAGTCCATCAGCGCCTGCCAACTGCCGATGACCGGGTTCTGGCTGAGGTAGCGGCCGAGGATGTCCCGGGCTTCGAGGACGATGGTTTCTTCCTGGGGGGTCATGGGGGTCTCGCTGAATTGCCCATGCCAAAGCCCCCTGCCCTCTCGGGGCGGGGCCAGTGGCATGCGTGTGGAAAGGGAAAGTGCGACCGCCGCGCGCGAGGGCGGTCGCGTTGTCGGGCCCGGCGTCAGCCGACCCGGTCGAGGAGCTTCTTGGCGCGCCCCTCCATGTCGAGGCGGGCATCCTGCTGGGTCTTGTCGCGGGCAAGCCGCGTGATGCCCTGCACGAAGTCGAAGATGCTCTCGGGCGGGCGGCCCTCTTCCATCAGCACCTTCTCGATGATCTTGCCCGACTCCGCCTTCGAGAAGCCGCGTCGACGCAAGAAGTCTTCCCGATCCTCGTCATCGCGCGCGACGATCTGCTGTCGTGCGGCCTTGATGCCGTTCACGAACCCCAGTGGCGACGAATTGGCAAACCGGGTCAGTGCCGGCGCCGCCTCGTGCGCGAAGCGGGAGGCCGCGTATTTCGAGTGGCGGATCTTGATCTCCTGGAACTCCTCGACACCCCAAAGATTGCGGTTCTGACAGACCGCGCGCAGGTAGAAGCTCGCCATGCCGAGCGTCTTTGCACCTACCTCGGAGTTCCAGCAGTAGAAGCCCCGGAAGTAGAGATCGGGGGAGCCATCCGGCAGGCGGCCCGCCTCGATCGGGTTGTGATCGTCGACGAGGAACAGGAAGACGTCGCGGTCCGAGGCATAGAGGGTGGTCGTGTCGCGGCTGATCTCGACATCGGGGTTGTAGACCCCGGTCGACCAGTCGAGCACCCCCGGCACCTTCCAGCGCGTGTCGCCGGTACCGTTGCCCGCGATGCGCTGCACCGCCTCGACCAGTTCATGGTCGTGGATGCGGCCATAGTCCGGGCCAGTGACCGCGCGCAGTTCGGTCCGGCCGTCTTCCGTCTCGAAGGTCTTCACCTGCTCGGCGCGGTGATTGGTCAGGCCGTATTGCAGGTTGATGCCCGCCAGCGGCGCGGGCAACTGCCGCAGGTAGGAGGCCGGGGCGCCGACGATACTCGCAAGCTGGCCGAAGGCCCAGTGCGTGGGCGCGACTGGCTCACGCGCTTTCGGCAGCATCAGGTGCAAGCGCTCGGGGTTGTCGCGCGCGGCCTCGACCCGGATGTCGGCCGTCTGGACCACCCGGCTGCGGCTGCGCTCGGACCGGCCCTTCACATTGGCCCAGAGATCGTCGAGCGACAGATAACGCTCATCGTCGGGCCGGTTAAACCATTCGGACGACACTCGCCCGTTCCGCTCACCCCGGCTCACATCCACTTTCCAGCCACCCGCCCGCGCCGGTGCGACTGGATCCAGAACTTCTAAAACGCCCATCGGCTATCTCCCGCGACAGGCGCCAGGAGCCACTCTCCCAGCCCTCAACCCGTCACCGGGAAACCGGCACTCCTCTGACTCTGGCTGATGTGAAGGGCGGAATGCGGACAGTCAGCCCCCTTCCCGCAGCCGTGCCTGCCGCGCCCTCAGTTCAGGCTGGCAAGATAGGCCGCGACGTCCTCGCCGCCCTTGGCAAGTTTGAATGTCATCTTCGACTTCGCCGCCGGATCGCCCGACGCCTCTTTCACCCATGCCGCGGGGTCAGCGACGAACGTGGTGAGCGCAGCTTCGTCCCAGACACGTCCGGCCGCGCCGATCATCTTCAGGGCATCGCCATAGGCCGCGAAGTCAGGCTCCGTGCCAACGGTCCGGCCGATGACGCCGAACAGGTTCGGGCCGGTCTTTCCGCCCTTCACGATTTCGGTTCCGTCCGTCGCCACGATGGCGTGACAGGCCTTGCATTTCTTGAACTCTGCTTCGCCTTTGGCCGCATCGCCCGCCATAACGGGGGCTGCGGTCACAAAGGCAAGTATCAGGGGCAGGATCAGGTGTTTCATCTTCTTCTCCAATGTCAGCCCATTCCAGGGCGGAATGCGTGGCAGACTGCGGGGTCCGTCTCGATGCGTGCCGCGCCGATCAGGTCGAGGCAGTAGGGCACGGCCGGAAAGACGGCAGTCAGGCAGGTGCCGATGGCTGAGGGCTTTCCGGGCAGGGTGATGATCAGCGTCCGGCCGCGTATCCCCGCATCCTGCCGCGACAGGATGGCGGTGGGCACCTCTGACAGGCTGGCCTGTCGCATCGCCTCGCCAAAGCCGGGTAGGCGCTTATCGATCACATCGTCGAATGCTTCAGGTGTCTGATCCCGTGGTGCGGGGCCTGTGCCGCCCGTCACGAGGACGAGGTCGGCCCCCTGCCTGTCGCAAAGATCGCGCAGGGTGGCGGCCACCGTCTCGCGCCCATCCGGCACGATGGTGCGGGTGATGCGCGCGGCAGAGGCAAGCGCGGCGCGCAGCCATGCCTCGGCGGCGGGGCCGCCCTTGTCGTCGTATTCCCCGCGGGCGGCGCGATCCGACACGACCAGCACGGCGATATGGGCAATCCTGTCAGGCATGGTTCGCAACCCCCTGAAGGCACCAGTCGGCAGCGGTGGCTTCCACGGCCGGCAGGGCTTCAGATAGCCCGCCTGAGAAGTCCAGATAGAGCGGCAGGTTCAGCCCGTTCACCCCGACCAGAACGGTCATGCCCCGCTCCAAAGCCTCGGATATCACCGGGACCAGCCCGCGTCCTTCGGCTTCGGCCTTGCCGAACTTGTTGACGACTAGGACCTCGGCCCCGTCGAGCCGACGCGCCACCTCGGCCACCGTCTGCTCCAGCGCGCCGTGGTCCAGCATGCATCCACGCGCCGCGGCACCGCGATCCTCGCTGATGCGCAGGACAGGACCGTCGGGCAGAACCCGCAGGTCCATGTCGCAACGCGTCCTGTCGGCGCGGGCGATGTTGGTCTGCACCGTTCCCGCAAGCCGGACCCCCGCCCTTTCGAGCCGTTCTGCCACGGCAGCAAGGAAGCGGTCCGTCTCTCCGCGTCCGGTGATCGAGATATGCGCGAGCCTCATGCGTCGCCCCCTTCCGCGTCGTAGCGCCCGGACTTGCCACCATCCTTGACCAAGAGCCGCACCCCGCCGATGACCATGCCCTTCTCGACGGCCTTCAGCATGTCATAGACCGTTAACGCCGCGACCGAAGCGGCGGTCAACGCCTCCATCTCTACCCCCGTCACGCCGGTCGTCCGGACGGTGGCGCGGATGCGTATACCGGGCAGCGACGCATCGGGCGACAGGTCCAGTGCCGCGCGGGTCAACGGCAGCGGATGGCAGAGAGGGATGAGGTCGGCCGTGCGCTTGGCCGCCATGATGCCCGCAAGCCGCGCGACGCCCAGCACATCGCCCTTCCGTGCGCGGCCTTCGGTCACGAGGGCCAGCGTTTCGGACTGCATCGTGACCGTTGCCTCGGCCACGGCGATGCGGTCAGTCGCGGGCTTGTCGGAGACGTCCACCATATGGGCGCGGCCTTCGGCGTCGAAATGGGTCAGGGTCATGCAGTCTCCTCTTCGATGGCGGCGCAAACGGGGCAGTCGGGGCGGCGGCGGACGGCGATCTCGCGGCCTTCGCCCCAGAGGATGTCCTGCATCAGAAGCCGACCCCGCAGACTTCTACCCGCGCCGGTGAGCAGCTTGATCGCCTCGGCGGCCATCATCGAACCGACGATGCCGGGCAGCGCGCCCATGACGCCCGCAGCGGCGCAGCTTGGCACCAGATCGTCGGGCGGGATCGTCGGGAAGACGCAGGACAGGCAGGGCGCGCCACGGGCCGGGTCATAGACCGTCACCTGTCCTTCCCACTGGCTGATCGCGCCGGAAAGCAGCGGCACCCGCGCCTCCACGCAGGCGGCATTCAACAGATGGCGCGTGGGCAGGTTGTCGGTCGCATCAATCGCAAGATCGTGGCCCGCGACGGTTGCGGGGGCGGTTCCGGCGTCCAGCCGCGCCCTGACGGGCGTCACCGCGACGAAGGGGTTTATCCCCGCAAGCGAGATGCTGGCGGAGGTTACCTTGTCCATCCCCAGCCGGTCCTGCGCATGGATCACCTGACGTTGCAGGTTGGACAGCGATACGGTGTCGTCGTCGATGACGGTGATGCGCCCCACTCCCGCCGCCGCAAGGTACATTAGAACGGGCGCACCCAGACCGCCCGCCCCGACGACCAGAACCGAGGCACGCTTCATCCGCGCCTGACCCGGGCCTCCGATCTCGCGCAGCGCGATGTGGCGGGCATAGCGGGGCAGTTCCCCTTCGGCATAAAGCGGTCGCGCCATCTCCATCGCCTCAGCCCCCCGTCATCGGCGGGAAGAAGGCGACCTCGGCCACGCCCGCAAGGGGGGCGGCAAAATCGACCAGTTCCTGATCGAGCGCCACGCGAACCGAGGCGGGATCGGCGAAGGCCGCCGCGTGACGGTCGCTGCGGGCGACGAGTTCCGCCACCAGATCGCCCACGGTCGTGGCCGAGGTCTCGATCCGTTCGCGCGGGGTGTCGATGCGCTCGCGCAGCCATGCGAAGTAAAGGACGTTCACGCTTGCCATAACTCACCCGCCCGTATGGTTCATGCCGCGCGGCATTACGCCTTGCGGAACACCGCGCGAATAGTCGAAGTCATGCCCGCGCGGCTTCAGCGCGATGGCGGCGCGGATCGCGCTCTCCAGCGCGGTCGCGTCCGGCGTGTCGCGCAAGGCCGACCGCAGGTCGGATGCGCCTTCCTGTCCCAGACAGGTGTAAAGCTCGCCCGTGCAGGTCAGCCGCACGCGATTGCAGCTTTCGCAGAAATTGTGGCTGAGCGGGGTGATGAAGCCGATCTTCTGCCCCGTCTCGGCCAGCCTAACATAGCGCGCGGGTCCGCCCGTCGTTTCGGTCAGGGGCTCAAGCGTGAACCGCTCGGCCAGCCGCGCGCGCAGGTCCGACAGCGGCAGGAACTGCCCGATCCGCGCCTCGGCCCCCTCTTCGCCCATGGGCATCAGTTCGATCAACGTCAGGTCATGCCCTTCGCTGGCGCACCAGTCGACCAGCGGAAAAAGCTCGTCCTCGGTGAAGCCGTGCAGGGCCACCGTGTTGATCTTGACGCGCAGGCCCGCCGCCCGTGCGGCGGCGATGCCCTCCAGCACGGGGGCAAGCTGGCCCCGCCGCGTCAACGTCGCGAAGCGGCCCGCATCCAGCGTGTCGAGCGAGACATTGACCCGCCGCACCCCACAGGCGGCAAGGTCGGCCGCATGACGGGACAGCTGGCTGCCGTTGGTGGTCAGGGTCAGCTCCCGCAGCGCCCCGCTGGCCAGATGCCGCGACATGGCACGGAAAAATCCCATGATGTCGCGCCGCACCAACGGCTCGCCCCCCGTGACGCGCAGTTTCGTGACGCCCATCCCGATGAAGGCGGAACAGAGACGGTCGAGTTCTTCCAAGGACAGAAGGTCCTTGCGCGGCAGGAACTGCACGCGGTCGGCCATGCAGTAGCTGCAGCGGAAATCGCAGCGGTCGGTGACCGACACCCGCAGGTAGCAGACGGATCGACAAAAGCCGTCCCGAAGCGGCGCGCGGACGGGACTTGCATCGGCGTCGAAGGCGGACGGGGATTGCAGCATGGGCTCAGCCTCCCATGCCGAAGGGTTGCCATTCGATCAGGTCGCCTTCGGTCACGCCTTCGGACAGGGCGGCAACCGTGGCAAGGCCATCCGCCTGCGACAGCGGAAAGAGCGTGGCCGACACACCGTTGCCCAGCCGTTCCAAGAGGGGAAGGCCCGTCCCGTCCGTTCCGAGGCAACGGACGGGAAAGACCTCTTGACGGCCGGGACGGTGCCGCCAGGAAAAGGCCGCGCGCGCCTTGCGGGCGGCGAAGGGGTCGGGGGACCTGCCGGAGAGGCGGTCGATCTGCTGCTTAACGAAAAGGTGGAAACCCACGAAGGCCGCCATCGGATTGCCCGGCAGGCCGGTGAAGGCGGTATCCCCGATGCGGCCGAACATCACGGGCTTTCCCGGTTTCACCGCCACGCGCCAGCCCGCAATTTCGCCGCCCGCCATTGCGAAAGCGGGCCGGATCGGATCGCGCCCGCCCAACGACACCCCGCCCGAGGAAAGCACAAGATCGGCGGTCCCCGCCAAATCGGCCAGCCGGTGCGCCAGTGGCACCACCGCATCGGGCATGGTGCCGCCATCGACGGCCTCACATCCGGCCAATTGGGCGAGGGCAAGAAGCATCGGCCGGTTGGCGTCGAAGATCTGCCCTGCTCCGCGCTGCCCGCCCTGGGCCAGTTCGTCGCCGGTCGACAGCACCACGGCTCGCGGTCTGCGGATCACCGGAACGCGCCCGATTCCGTTGGCGGCCAGAAGGCCGACATGCTGCGGCGCGATACGCGTACCCCGCGGCAGCAGGACCGCGCCAAGGGGTTGGTCGCTACCCCGCATGCGGATGTTCGCACCAGTCTGCGGCAGGAAATCCAGATGGATGCGCCCGTTTGCCTCGGTCACCGCTTCCAGCGCGACGACGCAATCTGCCCCTTCAGGCAAGGGCGCGCCGGTATAGATGCGAAGCGCGGCCCCGTCGGGCAGGGTGTCAGGATAACCGACGCCGGCCGCGACGGTCCCTGCAACGGGCAGGACATGGGGTGTTTCGGCAAGGTCGGCCAGCCGCAGGGCAAAGCCATCCACGGCGGAATTCGTGAAGAAGGGCATCGCGCTGGTCGCAAGGATGTCACGCGCGCAGACATGGCCCAAAGCGGCCGCCAGCGGCAGGTCGCGCAGCGTTCTGATCCCCTCAACCTGTGCGATGGCAATCTCGCACGCTGTGGCGAGATCGATCAGGGACGGAACATCGAGGGCGGCAGTCATGGTCAGGGAACTTTCGGAAGAAGGGTCCGCGGCCGGCTTGATCCGGCCGCGGACAGGTTAGGTCAGTTTGCCGCGTCGGAGGCATTTTCCATCAGGAAGTCCATGATGAGCGCGGCCTCCGCGTCATCCAGACCGGCGCGCGGGAACATGGACGGCGTGATCGCCTTCCATTGCAACTTCGTGAAGGCCCCCACGTCGCGCGGCCCGTGGCAGACGGTGCAGCGTTCGTAGAACATCTTTTCGCCCGGGCTCATATCGTCATAAAGCGCCTCGATAACCGCATCCAGCCGGTCCAGCGCCAGATCGGCATCGTCGATCGCGGCCAGTTCCACGCCTTCCAAGATCGGCGGCTTTTCATAGGCCATGTTCGGACCTTCGGGGTCCTCGCACTTGCGGATCGAGGCAAGGCAGGTGTTCGCCGTGGTCGCCTGGCTCAGGCCCGAGGATTTCTGCGTTGAGGTCAGGAAATTCACCAGACCCGAGTTGCAGCGGCCTTTGCTGTCAAGGCTGGGCCAGCAACCCTCATAGATCGAAATGACGCCTGGCATGATCTCGTCCGACACAACTGCACCGGCGATAACCGTGCCGCGGTCGTTGTAGATTTCGACGAGGTCGCCGTCGGCGATGCCGCGCGCCGCCGCATCCTCGGCATTGATCCGCACGGGTTCGCGGCCCTGCACCTTGTAGAGGTCGCGCAGGCTGGCGGACTGGTCCATCTGGCTGTGCAGGCGATACCAGGGGTGCGGGCTGACGACGTGCAGCTGGCCTTCCTTGGCGTTGCCCAGATATTCGGCGGGCTCCAGCCACATCGGCATGCCGGGACAGTCTTCCAGATTCATCTCCGCGATGGTCTCGCAGAACATCTCGATCTTGCCTGATTTGGTGTGCAGCGGATTGGCTGCGGGATCGCTGTAGAAGTCGCCGTGGCGAACCCACTGCCGCGCTTCCTTCGGCGCGGGTTGCAGGGCATAGCCGCGTTCCCAGAACTCTTCGAACGGCGTGTGTTCGGCGGCCCCGGTCTTGGCATAGGCGAACTTCATGATTTCGATGTATTCGGGGAACTGCTGGTCCTCGACATAGGGCGACATCTTGTAGAACAGATCGGCAAGGCCCGCGAAGATTTCAAAGTCGCTACGGCTTTCGCCGACCGGTTCGATCACCTTCTTCATCGCGTAGATCTTGTCGTTCGAATAGGTGCCGCCGACCGAGATGTCGTCGCGTTCCAGAGGGGAGGAGGCGGGCAGCACGATGTCGGCCCAACGGGTCGCTGCCGTCCACCAGACATCCTGGCTGACGATGGTCTTCACCTTCTGCAACGCCTTGATCAGCCGGTTGGTGTCCTGCTGGTGCGACATGAAGTTGTTGCCGGCGTTGTAGATCATGTGCACGTCCGGGTATTTGCGGACGTTGCCGTTGTAGACAACTTCGGCGCCCGGATTTTCCAGCGCCTCCGTGATGCGCGAGGCCGGAACGATGTAGTCGGTGACAAAGTTCTTGCCCTGGCTCAGGCCCGAAGGCGTGCCCTTGCCCGATTGCGGCATGCCACCGTTGCCATAGTGCCAGCTGAAGCCGACGCCTTCGCCCGGCTTGCCGATCTTGCCGGTCAGCGCGGCAAAGTTGATGATGGCCCAGTGCGTCATCTCGCCGTGGTGGGCGCGCTGCAGCGACCAGGCCCCTGCAATCTCGGTCCTGGACTTGGCCAGCAGCCCGGCCAGCTCGCGGATCTTCGCTGCGTCGATGCCGGTGATGGCCGAGGCCCATTCCGGCGTCTTCGCCGTCTTGTCCTCGCCTTCGCCTTTCACATAGGCGATCCACTTGTCCGAACCGACAGTGTACTTCGCCAGATAATCCTTGTCCTCCAGCCCGTTCTCAAGAACGTGGTAGGCCATGCCCAGGAACAGCGCGACGTCGGTGTTTGGGACGATCCGGACCCAGTCGGCGTTCAGATAGGCATCCGAGGCAGTCTTCTGCGGGTTGATCGAGATGAACTTGCAGCCGTTGTCGCGGATCTGCTCCCAAGGGCCATACATGCCGTGGTCGGCCACCGTGTATTCGATCCGGTTGTTCTTGATCGGGTCGCAGCCGACCAGGACGAAGACCTCGGTGTTGTCGCGGATCACTTCCCACGCGGTCTGCGCGGAATAGACCTCCATGTCGCCGATCACGTGTGGCAGCGAGATCTGGCTGGCACCACCGGACCAGTCGCCCACCGTGTTGGTGCAGCCGCCGATCATGTTGAAGAACTTGCCCTGCAGGACGTTCGGCCGCATGATGCCGGCGTGGCTCCACCCACCATAGGACGTGGACAGGATCGCCTGATGCCCGTGTTCGACGATGGTGTCGGTGATGGCCTTGGCCGTCAGCTTCAGCGCGGTATCCCAATCAACGCGGACATATTCTTCCTTGCCGCGCAGTTCGGGTTTCACATCGCCCGACTTCCAGCCTTCCAGATAGGATTTGCGGACCATCGGATAATCGATGCGCGACTTGTCATAGACCCGGTCCAAGACGCCATGCATCAGCATCTCGGTCGGGCGCTGGTCGAGTTCGATCATGGGCGAGATGCCGACGATCTGGCCGTCGCGCACCACGGCTTCGAAGGGGCCATAGTGGCTGGCGCTGAAGATGCGGCCAGAGAAGGAGTTGGGGTCGATGGCCGCCATGGCCGTAGAGTTCATCAGCCAGCCCGATCCCAACAGGGCGGCGCTGCCCTGAAGGAAATGACGTCTGGTGGGTTGCATCACTTTCATCGCGGACCTCCATCCGATTTCTGCCGCGACCGTGCCGGTTTACCCCGCCGGAAGCCTTGACAGCCGTCAAACCATGTGGTGAAGAGATGTGAAGACATGTAAAGACGCAGCCATGACCGCACATGTTCTGATTGTCGAAGATGATCGCGTCACGCGCATGCGCCTTGCAGCCTATCTGCGCGGCCTCGGCCACCGCGTCACCGAGGTCGAGGATGCCGAGGCGATGCAGGAGGTGATCGACACCGACCCGCCCGAGATCCTGCTTCTCGACATCGGGCTGGAGGGCAAGGACGGGCTGACCATCACGCGCGAACAGCGGGCGAAGTCGCGGGTGGGCATCATCCTGCTGACCTCGCGCGACGAACAGGTGGACCGCATCATAGGGCTAGAGATGGGGGCGGATGACTATGTCACCAAGCCGTTCGACCGCCGCGAACTTGCCGCCCGGATCAAGAATTTGCTCTACCGCATCACCGAGATCGGACGCCGCGCTCCCGTCGCCGATGTGGTCGAGGAGTTCGGACCTTGGCATTTCGACCGCATTCGCCGCCGTCTGGTCTCGGCCGCGCGGGTAGAGACGCTCAGCGCGCAGGAATTCGATCTGCTCGACACGCTGACCCGCAATCCCGGCGTCACCTTCGGCCGCGCGAGGCTGAGCGAGATTGTCGGACGCGGCGAACTGCGGCCCGGCGACCGGACCATAGACGTTCTGATCGGGCGGCTGCGCAAGAAGATCGAGGCGGACCCGGCCCAGCCGGAATTCCTGTTGACGCGAATGGGCGAAGGCTATGTCTTCGCGGGCTTTGCGAAGGGCTGAAGATCAAGGCCTGCGCGGCGCGCGGCAGAGGCCAGTTCATTGATCGCGTTGGAAGCCACGCTGTTCAACGTCTCAAGCGCGGAAGGCTCGCCCGCCTCGATGCGCTGCATCAGGTTGCAGAACGGCTCGAGCCGGAAGTTCGACGCGGCCCCCTTCAGCCGGTGCGCCAGCTTGCGCCTCGTTTCCGGATCGGGAAAGTCCCGCAATAGAGGAACCGCAGCCAAAATGTCGGCCATCAGGGCCGCCACGATCTCGGCCGTCTGCTCGGCACCCAACCCAGCGATGTCGTCGCGCAGGGCGACATCGACAACCGATCCAGGCGCGGTTTCCGCCGCGGGCAGTGGCTCGCCCCCTTCCAGGAACGATGCCAGCGCACGGGGCGAGATCGGTTTGGTCAGCACCCGGTCCACGCCGAACCTCTCCCGCGTTTCGGCATCATCCCGCACGAGGTCGGCGGTCAGGACTGCCACCCGCGCCCCCTTGCGCACGATCTGCGATACGACGGCATCGCCGCTAAGGTCCGGCAGGTTCAGGTCGACGAGCATCGCGTCGAAATCCCCGTCCCGCG
Source organism: Gemmobacter caeni (assembly GCF_003054195.1). Lineage (GTDB taxonomy): Bacteria > Pseudomonadota > Alphaproteobacteria > Rhodobacterales > Rhodobacteraceae > Gemmobacter > Gemmobacter caeni. The sequence continues at coordinate 104,433 of NZ_QBKP01000013.1, read as the reverse complement.
CCGCCGCAAGCGCCGCCTGTCCAGTCGCGGCCTCGGTCACTCTGCATCCCATGCGTTCCAGATAGCCGCGCGCCACCAGCCGGTTGACGGGGTGGTCATCCACCACAAGCACTCGCCGGCCTGCCCCTGCTGCCGGCTCGGGCGGCAGGGCGGAGATTGCGTCAGGGTCGGCCTCAGGCAGGCTCAGGACCAGCGTGAAACTGCTGCCGCGTCCCGGCAGGGTGGAGATCCGCAGTTCCGCCCCCATCGCATCGGTCAATTGCCTGACGATGGCCAGACCTAGCCCCACGCCCTTGACCCCGCTCTGACGGGCCGAGCGGCTGCGGCCGTAGATGTCGAAGGCCTGCCGCGTCTCGTCCGCAGTCATGCCGGGCCCCGTGTCGCGCACGCAGAGGCTGAGCTCCTGCTTGCCCGGTGGTATGGGCCTTGCACCAACGCTCAGTGTCACACTACCCCGCGCGGTGTATTTGACGGCATTGGACAGCAGGTTCATCATCACTTGCCGGATCTTGGTAGGCTCGCCCACAAGCGCTGGGGGCAAATCCGGATCGATCCTGACTACGGCTTGCAGCCCCTTTGCCGCCGCGATCACGTCCAGATGCGCAGCAAGACCCTGCGCGACCACGGTCGGGTCGAACGCTGCAAGGCGCTTCTGGTCCTGCCCGTCCTCGCCAACCGAGAAGGTCAGGATTTCCTCGGTCAACTCCTGCAGGTCGCGCGCCGACGTCAGCGCCACCTCCAGCCGCGCGCGCCGCCCCGCGTCTGCTTCATCGGCGCCCAGCAAGTCCAGAAGCCCGATCAGCCCATTCAGGGGCGTGCGGATCTCGTGGCTCATGCGGGCCATGAAGTGGGTCTTGGCTCGGCTCTGCTCTTCGGCATCGGCGCGGGCCGCATTGGCAGACTGCATTTCGGCCACCACTTCGGCAGTGCGATCGAGTACTGCCGCTTCCAGCCGACCACGCAGGGTCATGGCCTCTTCGGCGCGGTCCCGCAGGATGTTCAGCGCCGCTTCCAGTCGCCCGATCTCGTCCGCGCCGCTGATCGTGAGCGCCTGACCCAGATCCCCGTCCGCCATGGCCACCATACGGTCGGCCACGCCTTCCAGTCGCAGGACGACCCGGCGTCGGATGCGCGTCCAGACCATATAGCCGGCAAACAGCGCCAGAAGGATCACACCCGCAAGCGCAGCGGACAAGAGCGTCGCCTGCCAGCCCGAGGCAGCAACCGCGGTTTGCATTCGTTCCCGCGTCTCGACACGTCCTTGCAGCGCCTCTGCGATCAGCAGGTCGAGCTGGCGGCCAAGCTCCAACGACAGCGCATCGAGTGCCTCTTTTGCCTGCAGCGCCGAACGGCGCTGCGCGATCACTCCATCCACCGTCAGGCCCTGTGCGAGTTCGGCCACAATGTCGGAGGCCATCGCCCGTGACCGGGCCGAAAGCATGAAGGTCACGCGGTCCTGCATCAGCGCCACCTCCGCCTGGTAATCACGCTCCAGAGCGTCCAGTTCGGCATTGCGGCCCGCCATTCCGACCCGCGCCAGCAACTGGCCAAAGGTCGAAACCGCCTCGGCCATCTCCGCCAAACGCTCATAGGCAAAGAAGTTCGCATCGGCCAGACGGTCGAGTTCCGGCCGCGTATCCGCCCCCGATGGCAGGGAGTAGAGTTCCCAGATTCCCGCCGTAACACGCAGGCGCGCCAGATCGGCCTCGGTCGAGATAAGGGCCGAAAGCATCGCGCCCGCTTCCGAAAGCGACGCACGCTCGGTGAGCTCCAGTTCCGTCGCCTCGATCAGCACGGCAACGGTGCTCTCCATCTCGGTCACCACACCGCGCACCGGAGTGGCCGAATCTGGCTCTGGCGCACGTCCGAGAAAGGCGCGGGTAACCTCCAGATCGGCGGCGATGCGGTCGATCCGCAGCTGCAACGCCCGCGCCAGGTCTTCGGACTGACGCAACTCCCGCGCTGCGGCCAGTTGACCCGCCAGAGCCGCCGCGAAATCAGCATCCTGCGCCACCCGCTCGGTTCTTTCGATGATCGCGATGCTTTCCGACAGGACGCGCTGCTGGGTTTGGGCAAGGAAGCGGTTGACGCCGAACGATGCCAGACCGACAACGACCATCAGCCCGAAAAGGACCATGAAGAAGGACTTCAGCTGCGTGTCGAACCGTGTGGAGCGCATCAGGAAGGATTACCGCCGGATCATCGGCGCAGCAATCTTCGCCCTCTGCGGCCTTTTCGGCGGCACGGCATGGGCGGACGGACGCACGCTTTGCGTGCTTGTCCCGCATTTCAAGGATGAATACTGGCTCAGCGTCGCCTACGGTGTCGAACAACGGTCCGAAGACCTTGGTTTCTCGGTGCATTTCTTCGAAGCGGGCGGATACGACGCCCTTGAGAACCAGCTTCGGCAGATCGACGCATGCAGGGCGCTTCAGCCCGTGGCAATCCTGATCGGCGCAGTTTCTTCGGACGCACCGGGCCTGCTTACGGCGGTAGAGGTGGCATCCCGAAGCCATCCGGTGATCGGGCTAGTGAACGAACTGCATTCCGACGCACTTGCCACACAGGTCGGCGTGGATTGGGCGAACATGGGCCGCGCGTTGGGCAGCCATCTTGCCGACCGCTACCCAGGTCGGGGCGCACCGGTCGAGGCTGTCTTGCTGTCCGGGCCGCCAAAGGCCGGATGGGTCGCACCGCTTGAACGGGGACTGATGGAAGGTCTAGTCGGATCGTCGGTGACTATCGTTGCCACCTATGGCGCCGATACGGGCACCGCTGAACAGCTTCGCCTGGTTGAAAAAGCCCGCGCAGAGCATCCTCAGGCCGGTCTGGTGATCGGGACCGCCCCCGCCATAGAGGCCGCGATGGCCCTCGAAACGGGCGACGACGGACCGGCGCTCGCGGCCACCTATTCAAGCCACAGCATCGCGCGCGGACTTGTCGGACGACAGGTCCTCGCAGCCCCCTTCGATGATCCGGTGCAGCAGGGTAGGCTCGCAGTCGATGCCGCCGAAGCCATCCTGGGCGGCGCAGCAATCGACAAAGATATCCGCACGGAAATCAGGGTGCTGACCGGAGGACTGGACCCAAGCGACATCGCCCTGTCACCCGCAGATTATTTCCCGCATCTGGACTGAGCCGCTCAACATTTCGCGGGGGGACACGGCGAGCAGGCTCGCGAATGCTCCGCCTCAGAGTCCGCTAATGGGATGTGTCGGCTGCTTCCCCAGCGTTGGGTTATCCTGAAGCAGGATGCCCCCTCATCTGCAGGAGAAGCAGCGATGCATGCGAAGAAGAAAGGAAGCACTGAAGAACTCGCCGTGGTCGGGATCGACATCGGCAAGGAGACTTTCCATCTGGTTGGGTTTGACCGATCCGGTCAGCTGGTCATGCGCAAGCAGATCAAGCGGCTAGCCCTGTCCGCGACGTTCGAACATCTCCCTCGTTGCGTTGTCGGAATGGAGGCGTGCCTCAGCGCCCATTTCGTCAGCCGGACGCTCCGCGGCATGGGCTTCGAACCGCGGATTATTCCGGCGATCTACGTGAAGCCTTTCAACAAGGGCCAGAAGAATGACTACAACGATGCCGAGGCCATCGCAGAAGCAGCACTTCGGCCCAACTTGCGGACCGTTGCCGAGAAGGATCAGGACCAGCTCGATCTGCAAGCCCTGCATCGGGTGCGGGCGCGACTGGTCTCGCGGCGCACAGCGACAATCAACCAGATCCGCGCCTTCCTGATCGAGCAAGGGATTACTGTCCGCTCCGGCCTCCGCGCATTGAAGAACTCCTTCGAAGCGATCCTCGATCAGCGTCGCGAGGAGATTTCGCCACGGATCCGCGGCATCCTGATGGGCCTCTATGGAGACTGGCTCTGGCTGGACCGACGGATCGAAGACGTGTTGACCGAGATCGAAGAGATCAGCCGTACCGAAGAGAACTGCGCAAACATCATGAGCATTCCGGGGATCGGCCCGATGATCTCGACCGCGATGGTGGCAGCGATCGGCAAAGGCGAAGCCTTCGACAGAGGGCGCGACTTCGCAGCTTGGGTGGGGTTGGTGCCCACACAATACAGCACCGGTGGGCGCACGATCCTCGGACGGATCACGAAACGCGGCAGTCGCTACCTGCGCATGCTGTTCGTGCAGGCGGCGAAGGTGATCATGATGCGCCAGCACAGGTGGGCCGACTTCAGCTTCGGTCCATGGCTGACGGGGGCAGTCGCACGAACGCCGCGCAACAAGGCCGCCATCGCCTTTGCCAACAAGATCGCCCGAACCGCCTGGAGCGTTCTCCACCACGGCACTCGGTTCGATGCAAAACAAGATCCGGCTCTGGAAGCGATCTGAAGCAACCAAGGCCGAAACGGAGTTCGCGACGGAGAAGACAGCATGGAACGGAGAAGATACGCCCCCAGAGTCTGACGGCCCAAAAGGTCATCATCGACCTTTCCGCTAATGAGACCACGGCGCGTGCGTAACCCCATCAAGGCCACGGCCCGCGAGCCGATCAACAGGCCGGATACATATGAGCGATTTCCGAAGCCGCGCAGAAACTCAGTTGCGAACAGCAGCCGACACATACATATGGGCCGAAAACGACGGAGCCCGGCGGGTTTCCCCGCCGGGCCCTAGGGGGAGACCCCGTTCTTTTCAGAACGGGATCTCGTCGTCGCGGTCGACCAGCTCGGGGTTTTCGTTCTCGGCCGACTTCGGGCGGCTCAGGAAGTCGACCTTCTCGGCGATGATCTCGCAGCCGTAACGGTCGGTGCCGGTTGCGTCGGTCCACTTGGTGTAGTGGATGCGGCCGTGGACGAGGACCTTCATGCCCTTCTCGCAGTGCTCTGCGACGGTCTTGCCGAGACCGTTGAAGCAGGTGATGCGGTGCCATTCGGTGTCCATGACCCGGTAGCCGTTCTCGTCGCGCATCACGCGACCTTCCGAGAGGCGCGGCCGGGATGTGGCCAGGGTGAAGTTGGTGATCTTCGTGCCGCTTTGGGTCGAGCGCACTTCGGGCTTTTGACCGATGTTGCCGGCGAGGATGACGATGTTCTGCATTTTGTAGTTCCTGTGTTTTCTGTCCCTGGGACCGTCCCTTCGACAAGACCCGGAAAAGCCTGTCGGCTGAGGCGTGCACGGGAGACGGAACGTCGACCGGAAACCTCCAGAGGGCCGGGGTGGAGCGGGCAGGTGACGCGATCCTTCAGGATCGCTAGCCAACACGGCCCGGACTGACGCGGGGTTGCGCGCCAGAGGCCGAACAGGCTTAGGGGATTGTCAGTCGAAGGAATGGCACCGGTGATAGGAGGGGCCCGGGGGCTCTCGCTGAACTCGGCCTTCCTGGCCAAGGCAACGGAGTCAAAGCATTTTCGAAACCGCCGACCCGGCAGCTCAAGCCAACCTTATCCCCCTGCCCTACCCGCAGCAACTTCCATGGGAGTTGCGATGTTGCGACCTGACGGCTATCCCGGACGCATCACTCAGGACACGAGGGACCAATGGCTGATTTCAATCTCGAGGCGACGTCACTTAAGGAACTGCGGCAATTGCAGAAGGACCTCGCCAAGGCGATTTCCACCTATGAGGACCGTCATAAGGCCGAAGCCCGCACCAAGCTGGAAGCCATCGCCAAGGAGATGGGCTACTCCCTCGCCGACCTGATCGGTATTGAGGTGAAAGCCACTCGTGCGCCGGCCCTCGCGAAGTATAGGCACCCTGAGAACGCGGCCCTCACCTGGTCGGGCCGGGGCCGGAAACCGCACTGGTTCGCCGATCACGTCAATGCCGGCAAAGACCCGGCTGAGCTCGCGGTCTAAAGACAGCAAAGTGGGAACGGCCAATTCACCTTTGAAAGTCAGGTGATCACAGCTCCCGTGGGGCAGCGGTGATCGCCCATTTCGCTTGCCGACCGTCGTCGCCTCACTCTGCTGGTCGGCACAGGATGGCAGACAGGCGAAAGGCCCGGATCGGAGCCTTCGCTCCGCCTCCGAGCCCCAGGAGAATCCGTGGGCCTTACGCCCACGGGTCGACCTCAGCGATCACTTGAACCTCGTCGCCGTCGATTTCATCGGCGGGGACGGCGCCGAAGGTACCATCGCCTGCCTGGAAGACGACGATCGAGACCATGAGCGTGGCGGCAAGGGAGGCGGCGAAAGCGTAAGCATCTTTGCGGGACATCTGTTTGGCTCCTGTCTTGGAGGCGGGGGACCATCCCCCGCGCGACAGGACCCCGCAGGCCCGAAGACTGGCTGACATCACCGGGTGCGTTCGGCTTGCCCGAATGCACCCGGCGGCACGGGCATGCCCGTAGTCCGACCCCTCGCGGGTTGATCTCGAAGACGGGATTCGGGGCAAGGAAGGGAATGGCGAGCGGGGGATGGTGCCCCAACGTCAGGAGCCGGTTGTCCCGCTCATGCTTGGAACGCCGCCAGCCTCCCGGGGAGACTCGTGGTTGAAGACTTCCGCCTTTGGGGATGGATCCTTTGGTGCCCCGCGATTTCGCGGGACGAGGTTCAAGTGGTCGGCGAGAGGCCGGCCGGTGAGCAGGCCCCTCACGCATTTTCTGGGCTCAGGCGGCCAGGTCCGCGCCCCCTGCCCTATCGCCGTCCTCGGCACCGACGATCTCGAGCCGCGCGTTGCGATAACCTTCCCGCGCGATCCAGAGCTCCGCTGCGGTGACGGACTCCGCCAGATGCAGCAGTTCGCTGTTGCCGCCAAAGTCCAGCAGCACGCGCACCTGCCCGGGCTTCGGTTCCTCGGCCACTTCGAAGATCAGTCGGCTGTCTGCCGAATGGCTACGCATGATGGTGACGAGAATGACCCCGTCCGAGGAGAAGTTCCCTTCGTGAAGCGTGAAGGAGGGCGGAGCGGTCCAGGTTGGATAAGCCCTTGGCGGTTCCTTCTTCACAAGACGGCCGACGCCGTTCGATCGCTCCCAAGCCGCCAGCTTCTTCTTGAACCGTGCCGGCGGCTTGGGACTGCCGTCGGTGTAACGGATCAGCGCCCCGAGGGGGGCTGTTTCGATTATGGTCGTTGCGGACATGTTTCCTCATCCCGAATGCAAGCGTTCGCATTCATCATATTGATATTGCTGTATTTTGTGGGGTGTGGGGGCGGGTTTTCCCGCCCCCCCGATGGCTCAGATCACTCCGCCGCCATCATCGACGTGGCGTTCTCCGGCAGATCGGCCGTCAGGAAGGCCGGGAGATCGGCATTTTCGGGCTGGCCCGCGTCCTCTTCCTGCCCTTCTGCGATCGCCCCACCGTCCAGTGCGACCAGATCGGCCCGGCGCAGGACCTCGGGCAACCACCCGCTTCCCTTGAGGAGCCGCTCGGCTTCCGTGGCCATCTCGCCCTTCTTCAGGTGATCGAGCAGCTGCGCGGTCCCCTCGCCCTTCGCCTCGCGCACAGCCTCGAGGATCCGGGCCTTGGGCACGCGGTTGAGATAGCCATCGACCGTCGGCTCCCAACCCGCCTCCACCATGTCGAGTTCGACTGCGCGGGCCACGAGATCGGCATGCGCCATGCGACGGGTCAGACCGCTGGCGGAGATACCCGCTCCATAGGGGTTCACCTTCTCATGGAGCGCGTTGATGCCGAAGCTGAGGCAATGCGCCAGGAGCGCCAGACGGCTGCCCTGGTCGAGCACGGCCAGACAGTCCCAGAGCGCGGCATCATCGCCGAGAGGCAGATCAGCCTCCCAGGCCGCGTGCCGCTCGTCGACCAGCTTCGCCACGACGCTGTCCTTGAGATCGGGCGCCTGCGCGGACATGTAGACGTGACGCACGGAGGCCTCGAGACAGCTGCCCGAAGCAGAGGAGGTGCGGAAGGTGTCCGTCACCAGTTTCAGAAGCAGGAGTGTCAGCGCCACGTCAGGCGAGCGCCCGATGGCTTCGCGGAGCGCGAGGGTCCGGTGGGCCGTCAGTTCCATGACCAGCCGCTCGGGCAACGGCTTCAGCGCTCCGTCGTCGTCCTCCTCGGACGGGTCCGCACCGATCGGCTGACCACCCGAGGTGATGATGGTGCCGCCAGCGGGCGTCGCCGATGGTTTCCAACTGGAACCGCCGACATCACCCCCCTGCCCCATGGCATCCACACCATCCTGGACCGCGGTCTCCTCATGCGGCTCGTCTTCGGCCCGGACATAGCCTCGATAGATCGCAAGACTGCCGTCCCGATCCAGTGTCACGAAGACACCCGCGTGCGCAACCTCGGCCGGGTCGTAGTTCAGCGGCCGCTGTTCGAGCGCCTCCATCGCCATCTCGAGCTGCCCAAGCCGGGCATCGATCTCCTCCGGGTACTCGTCCTCGCCGGAGTATTGCTCCTCCAGCGCACGATACTCGGCGAGGAGCGTCGCATGGGCTGCGCTCTCCTCGTCGGTCATCGGCGCTGGATCACCGGCCAGACGCCGCAGGCCGTGGCTGTAGCCATAGGGCAGGTCGGTCGCCACCTCGATCCACTTCCAGCCCTCCGAGACCAGCGCCTCGGCTTCGGCCTGAAGCTTCTCGGAGACCAGCCGGTCGAGCAGTGCAGGGTCCTCGAGCCAGCCACCGTCATCGCCCTGGAAGAGATCGCGCAACACTACACCGCCTGCAGCCTCATAGGCATCGACACCGACGAAGACAGCACGACGATCCGAGGCCCGGACCGAGGTTTCCGTCAGCATGCGCCGGATGGCATAGGGCTCCTTGTTCCAGGAGTTCTTCACCGCGTCCCAGACCTGGTTCTGACGCACATGATCCGGGTTCACAGTGAACGCCATCAGCTGTTCCAGCGTCATGCCATCGTCGGCATAGACTTCGAGCAGGGCAGGGGCCACGGAGGCCAATTTCAGGCGCTGCTTGACGATCTGCGGCGTGACGAAGAAGGCCGCCGCAATCGCTTCCTCGCCCTGACCTTTCTCGCGCAGGGCATGGAAAGCGCGGAACTGGTCGAGAGGGTGCAGGGCAACGCGCTGCATGTTCTCCGCCAGCGAGTCATCCTCAGCCAGGATCTCCGACGCAGCATCCCGCACGATGCAAGGGATCGGCGCGGTCTTCGCCATCCGCTTTTGCTTCACGAGGAGCGACAGCGCCTGGAAACGACGACCACCGGCCGGGATCTCGAACGTCCCGGTCTCGACACCATCGGCATCGAGCACGGGCCGCACGTTCAGGCTCTGCAGGAGCCCGCGCCGCGCGATGTCTTCGGCCAGCTCTTCCACCGAGACGCCGGCCTTAATGCGTCGCACGTTGGACTGGCTCAGGACGAGCTTGTCGAAGGGGATGTCCCGCGAAGGGGACAGGGTGACTTTCTGGGCAGATTTCGCCATCAGATCTTCTCCACGACGGGCGCCGGAAGCCACTCTCCCGATCTCACTCACCGTCACACCTCAAACCCCCAACCTTTTCCTCTCTGTGCTACTGACCCAGCGACGCGTGACTTTACAGCTGTTAAGTCTTGTCGAACTTGGTGATCGCCCCAATAGACTTAACAGCTGTTATGCAGCACTTCGGCGGGAAACCAGCGCCATGACCATCGGCCCGCAAGAGAACTCGCCCGTCGCAGCTTTGGATGTGAGCGCGCGCAGGTACCCCCCAGGCGATCGGATATCGGAGAAGCGTTCCAAGATGGCGGCCAGGACGATGGACGCCTGCTCTGGACCCATGAACCGCTGCGCTTCTTCCCACGCGGATGCACTGATCCCCATTGCGGGCCGGACGTGGCATGCCGCATCGAAAAGCTGATGCCAGTGTCGGATATCGCCCTGGTAGAAAGTCTTGAGGGAAGGGCAGGCCGCAATCACCAGATGGAGTGGAATCTTTGGCAAACTTCTCGTCTCTGCTTCTTCCACATCTGCACCGGGCGCCTCACTATCATCATCTGGCCCGCCGCCCGCCGCCCCGCCTTTTTTCAAGGCAGGTTCAAGATCGATAGTGTCTGTATTTGAATTATGATGGTGACGCTCAAAACGGTCATCATTGGTGTTCATTTCTTCTGTTTCAGGACCATCGATGAGGTTCCGTGCCTGATCCAGGAGGGCTTCGAGTTCACCACGGCAGGCCACGAGGTCATCAAGCGACAACTTGCGGCGCAGAGCGCGCGCTGTGAGGGCCGCCGTGTCGCGAAGCTGATCCCAGAAGCCAAAGCCCGGCTGGATATCCTCTCCAAAGTCCGCTAGGGCCGCGAGATCGCGCCGCATGAGGCTCACGACCTCCCTCAACCGTCTGACACGCTCCTCGGCCTCACGCACGGCCTCAGCGGCCCGCGCAATCTCCTCGGACCGACAGTAGAGCGGCGAGAGGTCGAAGCCGAAGGCCACACGCTCTTCGCCGCTCTTGCGGACATAGCGCTTCCCGTTGGGGCTATCCCGCCGCATGAGCAAGCCTGCCTCGACCAGGCGCGCGAGGTGACGGCGCATCGTGGAGCAGGGCATGCCATTCAGCCGCTCGCAGATCGCCTTGTTGGAAGGGAAGACGACCATCTCGGCGTTCCCACCAAGCGCATCATCGGGAAAGAAGCTAAGCAGCCCCTGCAGAACCGTCAGATCGCGCTCGGAAACCCCAAAGGCAGCTTGCGCCTTGGACAACTCGCGCAAAAGTTCCCACTTGTTGACGGGCTTGCCCGGAACGGATGCCTCGGGCCGCTCGATCACGCGCAGATGGGCATGCGAGATCGGCCGCATAAACGGCGAAATCGGTGTGTACTCCATGATGTCAGTTCACGAAGGCAAAATTTCCCTGGCCCGCGAATCGCTTTGCGCTTGCGGGAAAAGGGCCAGATCGCTACATTCAGAGGTGCGAAAACTGAGTTTTGTAGCGGGCTGGTCCCGTGCGAAACCTAATAAAGGTCTCGTGAAGCTTGCTTCTCGGGGCCTTTTTCTTTTCTGCCTGTCTCGTGCCTCCTTTTTGGTTGTCGCTCTTCCTCAGTCTTCCTTGCGCTTCCAGCGCTCGTGAAGCTCGGCGATCAGCTGCGGGGCCTTGCCCTCAAGCCAGCTGACGAAATCTCTGTCCTCAGCCTTCAGTTCGAGCTTGAACTGTCGGCCGCGGCCGCCTGTCGCGATGGTTGCAGCCCCGACACCCGGAATGGCCACACTTGGCGTCCCTCGGGGACCTGATGGACGGGTCGGCCGCTCTACCTGCACCACTGCTGCGAGGACGGCAAGGAACGCGGCGTCCGACTTTTCGTCAGGGCCACCAGAATGAGAAGACCTGGCCTCTGCCGCCACTGCAGCGAGGTTCTCGCGGTCCACGGATGCATCGCCCAGTGACTTCTTGAGCTCCTCCCAACGAGGCCGGCCGATGCCAGGTGCCGTACCGATCGCTAGGACGAGGCTTTCACCAACCGCGCGGACGACGCTTAACAGCTGCGACACACCGGCTTCGGTAAGGCCCAAAACCTCTGCCACACCCTTGTTGGTGCGTTCCGCCTCTCCCAGATGATCGCCATTGAGCAAGGCCGCCGCGACCAAGGCCCGTTCGATGAAGCTCAAGTCACGTCGTTCTTGGTTCTCGAGCAGCTGATCCCGAAGCGCCTGATCTCCGTCCATTTCAGTGACAATCGCACGGACCTTGATCCCGAGATCCCGGCAGGCTTCAAGCCGACGACGCCCGTAGATCAGGCTGTAGCGATCCCCTTCGAGAGGTCGCACGAGGATCGGCACCCGTTGGCCGCTTCTGGAGATCGATGCCTTCAGCCCAGCAATCTCGATTTGCAGACGGTCATCCAGCCTGCCCACGGTCTCGATGTGGTCAGGCTCGATCTCGAACACGCCGCCCCGCAGCCTGCGCCCCTCAAGAGCGTCGGGGGCATTGCGCAAGGTCTGCAATGGCAGTCCTAGTTTAGGTTTTCTTGCCATTGCGTCCCCACGTGCTCTGGATGATCGCGGCGATCTCGTCGTTCACGGCATTCATGGACTCGATGGCGCGATCAAAGGTCTGGCGCGTGAAGTCCTTTTTGTCCGCCTCATACAAGGTCTGCTTGGTCAGCCCGGCATCCGATATCGCCGTCGACTCGACCATGTGGTTGGTCAGCACCGAACGCCCGAAGAGCCCGCGGATGAAGGCGATCACCTCGGTCTGTGGGGCGTCGCCCACCTTGTAGCGGGTCGGCAGGAACCGGAGCCAATCGAACCGCAGGTTGGCGCCTGCATCGCGGATCACGCCCAACAGGTCGGCCGTCATCCGCAGGAACTGCGACATGGACATGAGGTCAAGCATCTGCGGGTGGACCGTAACCAGAACCCCCGAGGACGCGGAGAGGGCAGACATGGTCAGGAAGCCCAGTTGCGGAGGGCAGTCGATCACGACGACATCGTAGTCGCTTTCGACGCTGTCGAGTGCGTCACGGACTCTCGCGAAAAAAGCGCGGGCGCCACCACGCTGGATCGCGGCCGGGGTCTCATGTTCGAACTCCATGAGCTCGAGATTGCCCGGAATGAGATCCAGGCCACGGATGTATGTCTTCCTGATGACCTCGGAAACAGGGACAGGGTCGTCATAACGGACCGCGTCGTACAGCGTCCCGCCCTCCATGAGGTCCAGTTCAGGCTGGATCCCGTGCAAGGCGGACAACGACGCCTGCGGATCCAGATCAATGGCCAGCACCCGATAACCCTTGAACGCAAGTCTCTGTGCAAGATGTGCAGATGTGGTGGTCTTGCCGGACCCACCCTTGAAATTCACAACAGAAATGACTTGCAGCTCGTCGCCTTTGCGCCGACCCGGCACGTAGGTTCCAGGCTTCTTGGCATTGGCCTCGAGACTTTTTCTGATTTCCCAGACATCGTCGAGGGTGTAGCGGCGATGGCTACCGGCCGTCGTTTCGACGTCTGCGATCTTGCCTTCCCGATGAAGTTTGCGAAGGTAGGTGTGATCGACACCGAGCAACTCGGCCGCCTCACCGCTCGTCAAGCTACGCATCACCTTCTTCGCATCGGGCGGAAAGTGTGCTGCGCGTTGCGCATGCAGGTTCGAAGCCAGGAGTTCGGCGTAGTGGCCAATGGCAACGTCCAGGTCTTTGTCTATCTCGGTCATGCCCCGCTCGATCCGTGGGCGCGATTTTTATGTGACCGCGCGTTATTTTTCGAGACTATTGCCTGACCAACCAGATTCGCGCAAGCTGTTTCTAAATCTGGTGTCAGCCTCTGCGTGACGCACAAGAGTAGCCCGCGCTCGCGGACAGGCTTGCCCATGCAGCCAGCATGATATACATTCTTGCGCGTATATCCACGCAGGAGACCACGATGCAGGTCGCAAAATGGGGCAACTCGCTCGCCGTCCGTCTGCCCGCGGAGCTTGTCCGGGAACTTGGCCTCAAGGAAGGCGATCAGATCGACCTGGTCAAGGACGACGGCCAGGTCAGAGTTCGTCGCCTGCCACGTGCGGACGAGGTGCTGAAGGGTCTGCGCCGCTTCCGAAGGAAGCTGCCCGCTGCGGAACGCCTGAGCCGCGACGAAGCACATGAGCGCTGAGTTCGCAGACACGAACGTTGTCCTCTACCTGCTGGACGAGGGCTCGAAAGCCGACCTGGCTGAGGCCATCATGGGGCAGGGACCCCGGATCAGCGTCCAGGTCCTGAACGAGACGCTGGTGAACTGTCGGCGCAAAGCCGGGCTCAGTTGGGAGGAGACGGGGGCGTTTCTCGCAGGCGTGCGCGCATTGTGTCCCGTCGAGGATCTGACGCTGCACACACATGACGTCGGTAGAGCCTTGGCGGAGCGCTACGGCTTCTCGATTTACGATGCAATGATCGTGGCAAGCGCGCTGGTCGCGGGCTGCACCAAGTTGTGGAGCGAGGACATGCAAGATGGCCTGCTCGTTGAAAACCAGCTGCGGATTGTGAACCCGTTTGCGTAACGGGGTGGCTCTCCGCCACATCTACCCGAGCAGCCCCAACCTCTCAGCCCGCTCCAGCAGCATCTTTACCGACGAAGGCTGCCAGCTGGTCCGCCCACGGGGCGTCCGCTCCCGCATCTTCTCGAGCCTGTTGCAGATCTCCTGCAGCGTAATTTCCGGGTTCGCGCCCTTGATGCCGGCCACGATGGCGGGAAGGCGGTCGTCGGTCTCACGGCGGCCGGCTCGGGCCAGCACTGTCTTGGGCAGGAAGCCGTCGCGGACGTAGGCATTCACGGCGCGCAGCAGGCGGCTTTGCGTCCATTGGCGCTCGCGGGGAAGGGGGCCGTTGACGATCCGCAGCACGTCTTCCCAGGCCATGTCGGGCCGCAGGCGGCGCACATGGGGCACCCAGTCCTGTGCCGTCTCGTTCAGCCGTTCCATATAGCCGTCCTGTCGGGCCAGCCGCACCTTGCGAAGCGCCGCCGGATCGCGGGCCCGCAGACCGGGGTTGCCGCCGATTCGGCCCTTGCTGCGCGCCGAGGCCAGCCCCGCCTTGGTGCGTTCGCGGATCAGGGCGCGCTCGAACTCGGCGGCGGCGCCCAGGACCTGTAGCGTGAACTTGCCCTGCGGCGAGGACGTGTCGATCGGGTCCATGAGCGAGCGGAAGAACGCACCCTTCGCCTCCAGCCGCTCGATCACCTCCAGCAGATGCGAGAGGGACCGCGCCAGACGGTCGATGCGGACGACGACCAGCGTGTCGCCCTTGCCAATCCGCTCGAGCACACGGGCCAGCACGGGCCGCGCGCGGTTGCCGCCCGAGGCTTGTTCCTCATGGATCTCGGCGCAGCCTGCGGATTTCAGTGCCTGCGACTGGGGCAGGGGGGTCTGATCCTCGGTCGAGACGCGCGCATAGCCGATCAGAGGCATCAAAACAGGCCGTTTGCAGTTTCATACACCACTAATAAACGACCGTTTGTGAACAGAAGCAAGAGCACTCTCCATGGCCGAGGTCAGCGAAATGCCCTTAGTTTCCTATGGCTGCGCGCGTTCAGAGTGATCTCGCGAGCAGTCGCGCGCGCGTGCTATTTAGGAAGTAAAGACGCACCCCGAAAAACCCTTGGGTAAAGTGCAAAACTGACTTATTTTGCACATATGACGCCTCAAGCATTTGCTCCACATAATAGTTTTGACGACCCTCTGACCGGGGTGGAAGAGGCCGCGGAGAGATCCGAAGACGATCTGTGGTTCCTGCCCGGTCCAATCGAAGACGAGCCCGACGATCTGCCGCCCATCCCCAGGGCCGAACCCCACGAGACTGCAATCCTTGACAACTGGCGCAAAGCCGAGGCGGACAATGCCGCGCGGCTCGCCCGTGTCGCAGGTCGGCTCGGTGGGCTGGACGAGCGGTTGCGGAGGGGGCCTGAGGGCTGGCGCCACAGGCTCGCCCTGATCGAAGCGGCCGACCTAAGCTGGTTCGCAGGCGACCGCATCGGACCGGATCGACTGGCTCTCTGGATCGCCCTGCGCCTGTCTGGAGTTCAAGACGACACTGCCGCCCTGGCACGGGTCGGATGGACGGTCCGGCGACTGACAGGAGGGCCAGTGCCAGAGGTGGACCTCGCTGCTTTTTTGGGTCGCCGTGACCCCGAGAACTTGGCTGATGAAGCGGAGCCCTTCACGGATCGCGCGGGCGGTTGGCTGGATTTGATGGCGCAAGCTGCCGATCTCCACCCGATTAGCCGCGCCTGCATGGGCTTCCACCTTTGGAGCTTGGCCGGTCTCGGGCAGCACGGAGACAGGATGGAAGCGGCAGTCACGGCTGCCCGGATCGCAGCCAGTGAGGGAAAAGGGGCAGTCTTTGCGCCACTGGCCATGGGCGGGGTAGGGGGCCTTCGTGCCTATGGCCGACCCGCCGACCGTTTGACGCGCTGGCTAGACGGGATGGAAACGGCTTGCCTGAGCGCGATCCGGCACCTCGACGACGTTGAGGTATGGGCTGCGCGAGCGGAGGCAGAGATGACCTCACTCTCAGGCAGAACGCCCAAAGCCTTGCGCGCGTTACTTACTGAATGGCCACTCGTCTCTGCCCCAATGGCCGAGACAATGACCGGCGCCAGTCGCGCCGCCGTTCAGCGTAACCTCGCTTGGATGGAGGCGCGACACCTTATCCGCGAAGTGACCGGGCAGGGTCGATACCGGATGTGGCGTATCGCTGAAGCGCGCGAAATCGAAAGACGGTCAATCGCAAACAGGCCTAGGAAAGTTTCGCCGAATAGCTCTTTCGAGAAGAAGGCCGGATAAAGATGCGCAGCGCAGTGGTATTGAGTCTTGCTCGCAGCTTCCAAGAGATAGATCGTGACAAGAGATGGCCAAGGTACGCTGTACTCTCGTGATTTCTTGCGACGCAGGTTGCGTCGAATAACTGCTTTGGTTTTGAGGATTTGATGCGCGCACTGCACACCGCCGACTGGCATATTGGTCAAACCCTGAACGGCTGGTCCCGTGAGCGCGAGCACGAAGTGTTCTTCGCCCGGCTCGCCGACGTCCTGGAAGAGGAGGACATCGATCTCCTCCTCGTCGCTGGTGACATATTTGACAACACCAACCCATCAGGCGAAAGCCAGCGACTCCTCTATCGGTCCCTCGCAGAGTTCAAGCGTCGGCGCCCACGACTTGTCACCGTGATCTCGGGCGGCAATCATGATCCCGCCCTGCGTCTAGAAGCACCCGCCGATCTGTTTGAGAGCCTTGATATCCACGCGATCGGGACCGTGCGCCGACAAGCTGGCGTTCTGGATGCACGAGAGCATCTCGTCGCCATCCCAGGTCCAAACGGCAATCCCGCTCTTTACGTTCTGGCGATCCCTTTCCTCCGTGCGGCCGACCTCACGGGCGTTACCTTTTCAGACACAGAGACCGGGCTCAGCATTGAGGCCGCAGCACGGTCCTTCCATGCCGAAATCGTTGCAGCCGTCGAACAGATCGTGGATGATCTGCCCCTTATCGCCACTGGGCACCTCCACTGCATGGGTGGCATTGAGAGTGAAGGCGCCGAGCGCCGGATTCTGATCGGCGGCTCGCACGCGGTACCGCCGGACATCTTTCCTCCTCGCCTTGACTATGTTGCCCTCGGCCATCTCCACGGGCCACAGAGCCTCGACGGCGGCCGCGTCCGATATTCCGGAAGTTGCTTTCCGCTCTCGGCTTCCGAAATCCGTTACAGTCACGGCGTCACGATCCTTGAGATCGATGGACGCAGTATCACGACACGCCATCGCGATATCCCCTGGCCGGCTCTGGTCCTCCGATTGCCCAAGTCAGGGACGATGAACCTCAACGACTTGGAAGTCGCGCTTCTGGAAGTCGTCGCTGTCCCAGACATGGGACTGCGACCCCTCGTCTATGTCGAACTTGCGGCCGGGCCCGACGCGCCTGCCGTGATCATAGGCAAAGCCGAAGCGCTGTTGCGCGCGCTGCCCGTCCGTCCAGCAGGCATTCGAATCCATCGTGCCGTGGATGCGGATCCAGAGAGTGCCGCCTCGGCAGCCCCAGTGATCTCCCTCAAGGACACGCAACCCGAGGACCTCTTCGTGCAAGCGTTCAGCCGCAGGCACGGCATAGCTCCTGACGATCGCCACCTTGCGGGGTTCCGCGATATTCTGGGGAGCCTGTGAGCCATGCAGATTCTCTCGATCAGCGGGGAAAACATTGCGAGCCTCGCAGAGCCTTTTGCGATCCGACTCAATGAAGGACCTCTTTCATCTGCCGGCCTCTTTGCCATCACGGGAGAGACCGGTGCAGGGAAATCGAGCCTTCTCGATGCGATGTGTCTGGCCCTCTATGGCGACTGTCCTCGCCTTTCGGGTGCTGGCACTCGGGAAAGCGTCGAGGACGTCGATGGTCAAGAACTGAAGTCCAACGACCCCCGCATGGCACTTCGCCGTGGAGCTTCCAACGGTTTTGCCCGCGTAGTGTTCCGGGCAGTCGATGGAGAGGACTATGCAGCGGAATGGATGGCTCGCCGGGCGCGGGGAAGACTGGATGGGCGGCTGCAGGCAGTAGAGCGGAGCGTGATGCGGCTGTCGGACAAGCAGGTTCTCGCGACGCAAACCTCCATCGTGAACGAGCGCATCGTCGAGCTGACCGGTCTGACATATGATGAGTTCCGGCGGACAGTGCTCCTTGCTCAGGGCGATTTCGATGCCTTTCTCGTTGCAAAGACGGGTGACCGGGCTGCGATCCTCGAAAAGGTGACAGGCACCGAGATCTATCGAGCGATCTCGCGGAAGGTCTTCGAGCGTCATGCGGAGGCTCGGCGCTCGCTCGACTCGCTCGAAACGCGGCGCGGCGAGCACAGGCTTTTGTCCGGCGATGAGCGCGAAGCCCTGTCCGCGCAGATTGGGGAACTGCGGGACCTCCAAACCCTGGATGGCAAGGAACTTCAGCGGATCTCGGTCGAGATCGCCGTGTATGCATCGCGGGACGAAGCCCATACGAAAGTCACCAAGGCGAGGCAGCGGGTGGCAACAGCGCAAACAGCGCTTGAAGACTGTGCAGAGAACCAAGCTTGGCTCAGGGAATGGGAAGGCGCGCGCGGCCTGCGCGGCGAGATTAAGGAACGGGAAATCGCGGTCAAAGCTCTCGGCGATGCTGCAGCATCACGCGATGACCTCATCATCAAACATGATCAGCAGGATGCGCTGGTGAAGGAAGTGAACGTCGCGGTGCAGACGGCAAAGGCCGATCACGACGCGGCGGAAGAGCTGTTCAAGAAGCTCGGCCCGGACTGGACACGCGCGACGACCCTCGATGGGAACATGAGGACCGCAGAGGGCGAATTACGGGATGCCGAGGCGAAACTCGCCGATGCGGCCGAACAGGCAAGACAGGCGGATGCTGTTTCGCAGGACCTGGAGAGGGACAAGACGGCGCTCGAGGCGGCTGTTGCGCGGGAGAGCGCCCCCCTCGAAGCCGTCGTCGGCCACGAGACGTTGTTGGCGAACTGGACGATGCTCGAGGGTCGCCTTCAGGATCGTATCGAGGCGGCCACCAGCCTGGCAGCATGGTTGGTCGAGAAAGCGGACCTGACAGACTCGATAGCGATCGACGTCAAGACGAAGACGACCGCGCAGGACGCGATTAGGAGGGCCGACACTACCATCACGGCTGCCCGCGAGAGGCAGGATCAGGTTGCGGGTGAGCGCGAGGCGTTGAGGTCCGCTAACCCGTCCGCCAGATTGGTGCGTCTGTCACAAGCGGCGACGGACCTGCGCGCTGTGCAGGGCGCTGATCGAGAGGTGGGCGCTGCACGAAGCGTGATCTCCGGGAGTGAAAGGAAGATCGCAGATGCGCGCGCACAGCTTGCCTTTGCGGTCGCGGCGAAGGCGATTGCGACCACAGAGGTCGAGGCCGCCCGGCAAAGGGTCGAAACGCTCAGGCGTCCGGTCGCCAGTGCTGCTGCCGCAGTCTCGGTCGAAGCTGCGCGCCTGCGGCAGCATCTCCGGGATGGAGAACCGTGCCCTGTCTGTCAGTCGCTCTCTCATCCTGTGATGGAGGACAGCGCCTTGGCGCAGCTTGCGGCCGGGCTCCGCTTGCAGCTTGAGACCGAAGAGAAAGCGTACTCTGCGGCGATGGACGCACTCCGAAACGCCGACGGAACAGCAGCCGAAGCCGAGAAAATCAGCGCCGAGCAGACGGCGATCAGGCCAGAGCTCGACAGTCGCCTCGCGAAGGCCATCGAGGCTTTCACCGAAGCGCGCGGCCTTCTGGACGGCACCGCTCTCGACAACCGGCTCCCGCGCGAGCCCGGTGTCGGTGATGTCGTATACGCGCAGATTGTCGTGACGATCGGCGAGTGGCGCAAGAAGCTGGAGCAAGACCGGGACCGCCTCGAGGAGGTCGACAGGATTCATGACGACGCGGCCAGGGTGATCGATGCACAAGGGCGTGAGATCGCACGCCTTGAGGCACAGATCCGCGATCTTGATCAAAGGATGGCGGGATCCGGGTCAAGGATCGAGAAGCTGTCCGCGAATATCGAGACTGCAAGAACAGCGGTCGAGCAGATCGACACCCGGGTCGGAACAATCCTCGCGGCGCTTGGCCGCGATGTTGAAGCGTTCGGCGAGGGCGCAGAGGACGTGCTAAGCGAGCTGCAAAGGGCCGTCTCCGACCTGACGGAGGCGCAGCGTCGCCTCACCGACTATCGGGCCCGGCTTGCAGAGCTGGGGCCCGACATCGCCCGAGCTGCGGCTGAGCTCGCAGTCGCAAGGCGTGCAGAGGCGGATGCCACGGCTCAAAGGGATGCGCGGACCAAGAACCTAAAGGCTCTCAGAGAAGAAAGGGCATCGCTGCTGGGAGGTGAGCCTACGGAGGTGCACCGGACGCGGCATAACGATGCGCGAAAAGATGCGCTACTCGCACTCCAGCGCGTTGAAGCCACGGCCAGGCGCGAAGCGATCGTTCTCGCCGGCTTTGAAAGTGCGCTAGCCGCCGCTCGCCAGACCGTTGGTCAGGCTGAAATCGGTGCAAAGACCGCTGAGGAGGCGCTTTCGGCCGCGTGCGCTGCCGCGGGTCTGTCTTTTGAGCGCGTGATCGCACTTCACGCAGCCTCCGACGCAGAGGTCACTTCCCTCCGCGAACAGGTCCAAAAAGCACAAACTGAAAAGACCGAAGCCGACGGCGCGCTCAAGGAGCTTGAGTCTGCCTTGATTGCCATCGAAGAAAAGGGGCTTCCAGACAAACCTCGGGATGAGCTCGAGGCCCGCAAAGACGAGGTCAATGCCGCGGTCGAGAAACGGGCCCAAGAGATCGGCGGGTTGATCGAGCAGCAGTCAGCAGACCTTCAAGCGCAGGAAAGGTTGAAGGGCCTTGAGACCGAGATCAAGGAGGCCAGCGCGACCGCCGATACATGGCTCGCGATCAATGACGCCATCGGCTCTGCAAGCGGAGATCGCTTTGCCCAGATCGCGCAGGCCGTAACCCTTGGCCTTCTCGTGGAGCGTGCGAATCTGCACCTAAGGGACCTCAAGCCACGGTACCAGTTGGAGGTCGCTGCGTCTGACCTAGCGCTTCTCGTCATTGATCTCGACATGGCCGGTGATCGACGCACGACGCGCTCTTTGTCGGGTGGCGAGAGATTCCTTGTTTCTCTGGCGCTCGCTCTGGCCCTTTCGGGCATGGGTACACGTCGTGCCTTGGCCGGTACCTTATTCATTGACGAAGGCTTTGGGTCGCTGGACTCCGATAGCCTCGATCTTGCCATTGATGCCTTGGAGCGACTGCAAGCGGAGGGGCGAACCGTGGGCGTGATCAGCCATGTACAGGCAATGAAAGACAGGATCCCGGTTCAGGTCGAGGTGATCAAGACAGGCGGTGGGGCCAGCGAGGTTCGATTGAAGGTGGCGTAAAGAAAATGTTTGAAACGTGAAGATTCTTTTGATGGTCTTCGCCAGATTGGGGCAGTGTGCCTACAACCAGGTGGTTGAACGGCGCGGCCAAGGTCGCTCTGCCTCAGTTTGGTACTTCGGGGGAAAACGGCTATTGGCCGTCGACGCCATGAACGACCCGCGGGCCTACATGGTCGGCAAGCGGATCATCGAGGCGGGCCAAACTGTTCAGCCCAATCTGGTGCGGGACCCAACCACGGATTTGAGAACGCTGGCTCCGTCAGCCATTGGCAGTTCATGGCATCCACTGTGACTTGATCTCCCTGCAGACCGGTAACGATCTGCAAACTGCGGCACCTTTGGGTGCCGCTTCTTTTTGAGCGTGGCGATCAATCCTGTTTATCGATTCCGGTCGTAGACGCATGCGCGTTAGTGCGGCTTGGATCATTGCCAGCCACCCGAGCACTCACAAGCCTTGAGTGATGCTTTGACGGCCTATCCATGCGCAGCCGTTGGAGATACAAGGGCTGACCCGGCGCATCTGCCGGGTCTGTTCTATCTCGCGGCAGAGACTAAGCTGCCAAATCGGCATCGACCAGCAGCCGAGCGGAGATCAACCGGAAGTGAGCCTAAAGACGCCTAGGATTACGGGCGACGACGATCATTTCGA
This sequence comes from Gemmobacter caeni, assembly GCF_003054195.1. Lineage (GTDB taxonomy): Bacteria > Pseudomonadota > Alphaproteobacteria > Rhodobacterales > Rhodobacteraceae > Gemmobacter > Gemmobacter caeni. The sequence goes on along the minus strand of NZ_QBKP01000013.1, from coordinate 82,563 downwards.
CGCGCATACCTGCACGCGCCAGAGCAACGCCACCTGTCGCCCGGGCCGGAGGGTTGCCCAGATCGACCCAGGCGTCCCAGACGGCGTTCATCCCAGCGAAATCCGCCATGTCGGCCAGCCAGACCTGGACCGACGCGATGTCGGCCTTGCTGCCGCCCAGTTCTGCCATCACGGCATCGACATTCGCTAGAACCTGCCGGGTCTGGGTCGTGATGTCCGCCGTCAGATCGTCGGGCACCTGCCCGGCCAGAAAGACGATGTCGCCGACCGTGACGGCCTCGCTCATGCGGGGGCCGGGATTGAGGTGGGTCAATGTCATGATTCTTCCTTCGGTTTCAGTCATTGTCGCTGACCATCGCGCCAGCGCCCCGGCGCGAGGTTTCGGATGCCGGAACTGTCGTGCGCATTGACAGCGCGTTGAGTCCGGCCAGCGTCTCTGCCGAGAGAGGGCACATGTCGGGGGCAGGGGGCGCGATCTTGTGTTCCGCCCGGCAGGTCACCAGCACAACCTGTGCTTCCTGCAGCTTGGAAAGCGCGGTCAGCTTTGCCGGATCCACCTCACCGTCGGCCGAAATAACGGCCTTTTCGCCGTTCCAACCGATTTCGATCGCCGCATTGATCGCCTTGGCGATTCGCGCCAGATGTGGAACGGCAAGCACCGGATGACGCAACGCCCCGACCATGACAGGCGCGGCAGAAACGCCTTCCGGCAGGCCCGCGTGGTCGTCAAGCGACGCGCCGGCCGTGATCGGGCAAAGCGCGCGCCCGTCCTGCGCCGCCCAGATCCGGCCAGAGATGGTCAGGGCACCACCTCCCGCAGGCCGCGCCGCAAGATGGGCCAGCAGGGCCGCCGGACCATCAATGCCGCGGGCAGCCAACCAGCCTGCCGCGAAGCCGGCTTCTTCGGCCAGCCCCCATGGCATGCCGGCGCCGCGTGCGGCCTTCAGGCACAGGGTTTCCACTTCGTTGCGCGACAAGCGGGTCAGCGGCACGGGATGTTCGGAAAAGGTCGTCGCCGAGGCTGTCGGATCATGGGCTTCCGTCAAGGACATCACCGGTTCCTCCCGGCCATTTCATCGGGATAGGGCATGTCTTGGAACATGCTGATACGGACCCATTTGTCGGACCGCGGATCAAAGCGGCTGGCGCCGAAGAAGGCCAGCTTGCAGCGCATCAGGTCGATGGGCAGCATGTCCTTGCCGATCAAGTTGTCACGCACTTCGGCGAAGGGGTGGCCTTCGGCAATCTGCACCCGCCGAGCAGCATAGCGCTGGCCGGGGTCGCGCATCAGGAAGGCGGCGACGGTCGTGTCACCGTCTTCGCCTTGAAGTGCGATGTGCAGCTCCTGCACCAGCCGGGCGATGCAGAGTGGTTGTTCCAATTCGGCACCGTCTTCGCTGTGACGTTCGCCCAACCGCGGTTCGAGCTTTTCCTCAGACACATACCAGAAGCGGGCATCGTTCGCGGAATCACGGAAGTCGATATCCAGCGCCCAGCGGAAATGCTCGCGGATCAGCCGACGCAGGGTCTCGACGGTCATTGCACCATCGATGCGCGCTGCAATGGCCTCGTCGGCGGACATGGTGGGGCCGAGATCGTCGATGAGCTTTCCATGCGGTTCAAGCATCAGGGACAGAAGCGCCTCTTGCCCCTCCAGCGTCAGCGTGACCTCGCCCCAGTGCCAAAGATCGTCCCAAGGATAGGGTGAAGTTCGGGGCCAGTTCGTAAGCTTGTTTGCTATCAGGTCAAGATCGGCATCGAGATCCTTCAGCTTTGCAACCTGGATGGGGTGCTCGGACTGCCACAGTCCGGCGTTGCGACGGGCCTCGGCCAGCGCAGCATTCAGGGACTGAAGGCTGTCGGCATCGGCTGTCGGCAGGGCGCGGACGCGGGCTAGCGCTTCTTCCCGTGCGCGCATCCAGTTGTTCATGAGAACCGGATGGCGCACAAGGAACGGCGCCATGCCGAGGCCGGTGGAATTGCCAACGCCAAGGCTGCGGCGGGTGGCAGGATCCAGCCGCGCCGCGCGCTCGCCGCCCCTCGATGCCGCCAGATGTTCAACAAGGTCGGTGGTGAACTGGCGGGTAAGCCAGACGCTGAGCATCTCGGCCTGGAAAGGGGCCGCCATTTCCGGCCGGTCGGCGATGATCGAACGGTCGGCAGCGCCGAACTTGCCCGCGCCATAGACGGCGGTGGTGCGCATCAGATAGCCGACGGCGGCGACCTCGGCCGGGTCGGGCTGTTCGCCCTGCGCCAGCCGGTCAACCACATGTGCAAACAGCCGGACGGAGCGGTTGGCGCGGCTGAGCGACAGCTCGTGCGGGGTGATCCGGCCCGCCTCCTGCAGGGGGACATTGGCTTCGAGCCGCGCAATATCCTCGCGCGTGGGGTTACCATCGAACAGGGCAAAGGTCGCGTCCCAGGCGGTGGCAATCACTCTGTCGGACCGCATCTCGTCAGGCAGGTCATGGGCAAAGGCCACCAGGCTGTAGGTGCGGACGGGGCCGATGGCGCGATAGACCGCGCGGCCGACACCCTTCGCATTGATGTCCCACAGCGGGCGGTCAAAGCGCCAGCCTTCGCTTTCCATTCGGCGCAGCAACTGGCGCAGGAACGAAAGCCGCGTCGGATGGGCGGCCCCCATGCGAGCAAGCGTCATCACTTGATCTGGCGAACGGCGGAACCGGGCCAGATCGCCGGTCGGTTGGGGCAACATGCGGTTCATCTTCTTCTCCGGTTCCGTATGGCCCGGGGGCTGGCGCCCCTGGACGAAGACTCAGGCCTTGCGGCCCAGCATCAGGGTGATTCGCAGCGCGTCCCATAGCGATGGCAGCAGGATGATCGATACCGGAACTGCCGTCACGACGATGAAGCTTTGCAGCTTGCCAATGCCGCCCGACCCGGTCGAGATCAGGATTAGCGCCATCACCCCCATGGCAATCCCCCAAAAGGCGCGCAGCGCAACTGAGGGTTCGCCCTCGGACATCGCCGCCGAGATCACATAGCTCATCGAATCGCTGGTGGTGGCCACAAAGATCATGGTCAGGATCAGAAACAGGATCGACAGGATGAACCCGGCCGGCATGGCGCTGGTGATTGCCAGCAGCGCGGCGGGCAGGTTGAAGCCCTCGAACGGTCCGGCAATGACCCCGGGCGAGGCCATTTCGAAGGCGATGCCCGACCCGCCGATAATGGTGAACCAGAAATTGGTGATCAGCGGTGCCGCAATTGACAGCATGAGGACGATCTGGCGGATCGACCGGCCACGGCTGACCCGGGCGATGAAGATCGCCATCAGCGGACCATAGCCCATGAACCAGCCCCAGAAGAACACGGTCCACCAGCCCAGCCAGCCGGGTTCGCCGAACATCCCCGCCTCGCCGCGATACATCGACATCTGGAAGAAGTTCTCAAGATAGACGCCCATGCCGCCGAAGAAGCTGGTCAGCATGGCCGTGGTCGGCCCGAATACCAGAAGGAAGACCAGAAGGCCGAGCGCCAGGATCACGTTCAGCGTGGACAGCATCTGGATACCCTTGGCCAGGCCCGAAATGGCCGACAGCGTATAGACCGCGACCAGCGCCATGATCACCACGGCCTGCGTGGCGAAGGTATCGGGAATGCCGGTCAGGGCATTGATGCCATAAGACATCTGCAGACCAAGGAAACCGATCGGCCCGACCGTGCCCGCAACCACGGCGACGATGCAGGTGGCGTCCGCAATCAGGCCGATGGGACCGTTGATCGCCCGGTCGCCGAACACGGGATAGAGCAGCGTGCGCGGCGCCAGCGGCAGGCCTTTGTCATAGTGGTAATGCATCAGCATGACGCCCGAAAGCGAACCGAGGATCGCCCAGGCCAGAAAGCCCCAATGCAGAAAGCTTTGCGCCATTGCAATATTGGCGCGGGCCTGAAGATCGGCCGGCGCCTCGCCGAACAGCGGCGGGGTGGACAGGAAATGCGCGATCGGCTCCCCTGCGGCCCAGAACACGCCGCCACCAGCCAGCAGCGTGCACATGATCATCGACGCCCAGTTGAAGGTCTTGAACTCGGGCATCGACAGCCCGCCAAGGCGCGTGCGGCCGCCAGGCAGCACGCAAAGGACAAGGCTGATCAAGAATGTGGCCAGCATCAGGATCTGCCAGTAAAGGCCGAAGTACTTGGCCGAAACGGCAAAGCCCCAGTCAACCGCCGCCGAAAGCCCGTCAAGGTCCACAAGCGCGTATAGACAAAACAGCAGGATAAACCCACCCGACAGCGCGAACAGCGGTCTGTTGATCCGCTGCAAGGCGCTGCGGCCTCCCTCCATCGAAATATCTGCCATGTCGTTCCTCCCTGAACGTTGTGTCATGGGGCCGCCGTCAACCGACAGCGCGCCTCGATAGTGTTTGTGGCATCTCAGCGGGACCGAAACTGATCTCAAAAAAGCGATGCCAATTGCCGCCCATCACGCCGTCGATAGCAGCGAGATCCAGCCCTGCCGCCTTGAGCCCCGCGCGGAGGCTGCCGAAATCGCGGTTGTCGTGGAACCATGCGGGCATCGGCGGAAACCCCGGCGCATCGGCACTGCCTTCGCCGTAATCCACCGTCTTGGTCCAACGCCCGGTTCGCATCCATTCGACGATGCTGTCGGGCTGGTCTTGGCACAGATCGGTACCGATCCCAACCTGACGGGGACCGACCAGATCCAGCGCGCGGGCCACCATGTCGCACCAGTCCTGAAGCGTGCAGGCGCTGCCGCCCTTGAGGTGATGCGGATACACCGACAGACCCAGAAACCCGCCGGATTGGCCAAGCGCGCGCAGCAGCGTATCCGACTTGTTGCGCAGCGCCGGGTGCCAGCTGTGCAGATTGGCGTGGCTGATGGTGATCGGCCGCGTCGAGTGCTCAATCGCCTCGAGCGTGGAACGTTCGGCCGAATGGCTCATGTCCACGACCATGCCGACGCGGTTCATCTCGGAAACCACGGCGCGGCCCATGCGGGTCAACCCGCTGTCGGTGTCTTCGTAGCAGCCCGAGGCCAGCAGCGACTGATTGTTGTAGGTCAGTTGCATGAACCTCAGGCCTAGCGTGTGCAGCACCTCGACCAGGCCGATGTCGTCCTCGATGCAGGACGGATTCTGCGAGCCGAAGAAGATCGCGGTGCGCCCGGTGTCGCGGGCGCGGCTCACATCGGCGGCTGTCCGCCCCTGAAAGATCAGGTCGGGGAACAGCTCGAACCATCGGTTCCAGCGTTCGATCACCTGCACCGTCTCGCGGAAGGTCTCGTGATAGGTGATGGTGACATGCACCGCATCCACGCCACCGGCGCGCATCTGGCGAAAGATCTTTTCCGACCAGTTGGCGTATTGCAGGCCGTCGATCAGCGGCGTCATTCCGGCGCCCCCGCGGCGACATAGGCGGTCTTCACGCTGGTGTAGAACTCGGCTGCGTAGCGTCCCTGTTCGCGCGAACCAAAGCTGGACGCGCCGCGTCCGCCAAAGGGCACATGGTAATCGGTGCCGGCGGTGGGCAGGTTCACCATGACGCAGCCCGCCCGCATGTTGGCGCGGAAATGACTGGCGCGCGAGAGGCTGCGGGTCATGATCCCGGCGGTCAGGCCGAACTGGCTGTCATTGGCGATGGACAGCGCCTCCGCATAGTTGTCGGCCTTGATCAGGCAGGTAATCGGTGCGAACATTTCCTCGCGGTTGACGGTCATGTCATTGCGGGTTCCGGCCAGCACGGCAGGGGCCATGAAATAGCCCTGGGTCTCGCGTTCCACACGGTCGCCGCCGCACAGCAGCTCTGCGCCCTCGGCGCGGCCCTTTTCGACATAGGCGAGGTTCTGGGCAAGCTGGCTTTCGCTGACCACCGGGCCAATCTGGGTGCCGTCTTGCAGCGCGTGGCCGACCTTGAACGCCTTGGCCGCCGCGACCAGACGCTCGGCGAACTGGTCATGGATCGTGGAATGCACGATCAGCCGGCTGGCTGCGGTGCATTTCTGCCCCGTCCCGCCAAAGGCCGCATTGGCGGCATGAGTGACGGCCAGATCCAGGTCACAATCGTCCATGATGAGCATGGGGTTCTTGGACCCCATCTCCATCTGCACCTTGGTCATGTTGGCCACGGCTGCGGCCGCGATGCCGCGCCCGACGCCCACCGAGCCGGTAAAGCTGATCGCATCCACCTTGGGGCTTTCGACCAGCCGCTGCCCGACCTCGCGGCCCGAACCCAGCACCAGGTTGAACAAGCCCGGCGGAATATCCTGCCGCGCGATGATTTCGGCCAGCGCCACCGCACTGGCGGGGGTCAGGTTGGCGGGCTTCCAGACCACGGCATTGCCAAAGGCCAGCGCGGGCGCGATCTTCCATGCCGGTGTCGCCACCGGGAAATTCCACGGGCTGACGATCGCTACCACGCCCACCGGCTCGCGCCGCACGTCGATCTCGATGCCGGGGCGCACGCTTTCGGCCAGATCACCCTGATTGCGCAGACATTCCGCCGCGTAATAGGTAAAGAACTGGCCGGCGCGATAGGTTTCGCCCTTGCCCTCGGCCAAGGGCTTGCCTTCCTCGCGCGCGATGATGCGGCCGATTTCCCCGGCGCGGGCCATCAGCTCGGTGCCGATGGCCATCAGCACGTCATGGCGTTTCTGGATGCCGGCCGCCCACCAGACCGGCTGGGCCTCCCGCGCCGCGTCCAGCGCCTGATCCAGCTGCTCGGCGCTGGCCTGGTCATAATGGCCGATCAGGTCCGACAGGTCGGACGGGTTGCGGTTCTCGACCGTCGAGATGCCGGACTGCCAGCGGCCCGCGATATGAAGATGCTGATTCTGGGTCATGGCGCCTCACTTTCCTTTGCATCCGGTTTAGGGTGCGCCTATCAATTCAGGCAATCTTGAAGTTCTGAATGAAATTGCAGGAAAACTGAAATGAAACTCGAGATGCTGCGCGTCTTCCAGACCACCGCCGCGCAGGGGTCTCTGGCCCGTGCGGCCGAGGCCCTCGGCAGAACGCCCTCGGCCGTCTCGATGATGCTCTTGCAACTGGAACAGGAGGTCGGAGGCGCGCTGTTCGAGGCTGGCCGCAAGAGCCGCCTGACACCGCTCGGCCTTCTGGTGCTGGAGGAAAGCCGCCGCGCCAACGAGGCGTTCGAGCGCAGCGTCGGCGCGATCCGCCGCTATGCCACCGCGACCGGCGGGCTGGTGCGGATCGCGGCGGTGCCGTCTGCGACCATCGGTCTGTTGCCCCCGGTGATCCTGCGGTTTCGCCGCGAACGCCCGGATGTGCGGTTGGAAATCAACGATGTGGACAGCGCCTCGGTCCGCCGCCGGATCGAGAATGACGAGGCGGATATCGGCATCGTTTCGGCGGCACCGGAAAACGCCGGCGAAGGAACGCTGATCGAACGCACGCCGCTGGGCATCGTCTGCCGGGTGGGTGGCCCCATCGACCGCGCGGCAAGCGAGGGCCGCAGGGATTGGGCACTGACGGAACTGGAGCCGATGATCGTCAACCCGCTCTGCGGGATGGTGAAGAACCCTGCCGTCGAAGGGCTGGTGCTGCGCTCAGGCCTTGAATCGCGCAATACCACGGCCCTTCTGGCTTTCGTTCATGCCGGGCTGGGCGCCACGATCCTGCCCGAAAGCGCGATGCGTGCAACGGGCGGCGCGCTCTCCTTCTTGCAGCCCGACGACCCTGGCGCCTTTCGGCACCTGTTGAAGATCCGCCAGACCACGCGGCCCGCACCCCCGGTGGTCGAGACGTTCTGGCAAAGCCTTCACGCCCTGTCGCCGGGGGATTGAGCCTCTGTCGCGGCAAGCCCGGCAAACCGCTGGCGGACCCGCTGCACCAGATCGCTGACCAGCCGCGAAGCGGGGCGCAGGGCCGGGGTGAGGATGTCATAGGTGAAGGGCTGAACCGGGCGGATCGGACGGGCCACGACCATGCCGAGATGCGCGCAATGCTGCGCCGTCACCGGCTCGACGATCGAAACGCCCGCGCCTCCGGCGACCATGGCGCAGATGGCGAAGGACAGTTGCGCCTCGGCGACCACGCGGGGCTTGATGCCATGATCGGCAAAGAAGCGGTCGGTGTCGGACCTTGTGCTGATCTCGCTGCCAAGGGCGATGAAGGGCCGTTGGTGGAAATCCTGCGGTTCCAGCACCGTCTTGTCACAGAGCGCATGGCCGGGCGGCAGCACCGCCAGCATGGGCATTGTTCCCAGCGGTTCGCGCCGGATCGCCGGCAGATCGAAGTCCAGCGCGCTGAAACCCACGTCGAATTGCTGCGAACTGAGGTGCTGCACCACGGCATGCGAACTGCGCACCCGAAGCGAGACGGCGATGCCGGGCCGCTCAGCGGTGAAGTCGGCTATGGCGCCAGGCAGGAACTGCAATCCAAGGGCCGGCATCGCCGCGATCTTCAGGCTGCCGCTGCGGTATTGCCGGATGTCATCGGCCACGCGGGAGATTTCCTGAAGCCCGACGAACGACCGCCGCACCTCCTCATATAGCGCGTCGGCCTCGGGCGTGGGCGTCAGGCTGCGGCCGATGCGGGCGAACAGCGCAAAGCCGAGTTCGGCCTCAAGATCGGCCAGCAGGCGGCTGACCGAGGGTTGGGTTAGGAACAGCAGATCGGCGGCGGCCGTGACCGAGCCGCTTTCGATGATGGCGCGGAAGGCCTCGATCTGCCGATGGGAAAGCCGCATGTCAGACTCATAGCATTGACGTATGGATAGCGCGATTCTTCGGATTTTACATATTCGCCCCTGATCTGTCATCCCTGCAGCAAGGGGAGATCGGCCATGTCAGCGCAAGCAGGCACAGCAATCATTGGCGGGGGCATCGTAGGGCTGTGCGTGGCCCTCGGGCTTGCGGCGCGCGGGCATGAGGTGCTGGTGCTGGACGGGCGCGACGGCGACATGCGCGCTTCGCAGGGGAATTTCGGGCTGGTCTGGTTGCAGGGCAAGGGCGCAGGCTATGCGCCCTATGCGCGCTGGTCTTTTCAGGCGGTGCAGGCCTGGCCCGACTTTGCGAAACGCCTGTCAGGGCTGGTCGACGTCGATCTGGCGCTGTGTCAGCAGGGCGGCTACGAGTTCTTCACCGACGCTGCGGAATATGAGGCTTTCGGCCACGACCTGCACCGGCAGGCCAACGCGCTGGACGACCGCTTATCTTTTGAACTCCTGAACCACGCCGATCTTGCGGCGCGCCTGCCCGGCATCGGTCAGCGCGTGGTCGGGGCGAGTTTCTGCCCGCTTGATGGCCATGTGAACCCGCTGCGCCTGCATTTCGCGTTGCGGCAGGCCTGCCTTGCCAGCGGGGTCCGCATCACTTGCGGCGCCAGCGTCGTATCCGTGCGCCCAGCGGGCGCTGGTTTCGCCCTTTTGGACGAGACCGGCCGTCAGACCCGCGCCAGCCGCGTGGTTCTGTGCGCGGGCCTGGGGGCGGCGCATCTTGGCCCGCAGCTGGGGTTCCGGGCGCCGATCCGGGCGCAGCGGGGCGAGCTGATGATCACCGAGCGGGTGGCCGACCGCCTGCCCTTCCTCTCCAGCACGATCCGGCAGGTCGATGAGGGCGGTTTTCAGATCGGCGGCACCAAGGCCGAGACCGACTGCGACACCGAGACGACCACCACGATGGTGGGACTAGCGCAGCACGCCGTCGCGGTCTGGCCCCGGCTGGCCGATCTGCGCGTGCTGCGCTCCTGGGCGGCGCTGCGCGTCATGACGCCGGACGGCTATCCGATCTACCAGCGTTCCGCCGATCATCCGGGCGCCTTCCTTGTCACCTGTCACAGCGGGGTCACGCTGGCACCCCTGCACGCAACACGGCTGGCCGAATGGATCGACGGCGATCCCGCCGCCCCGGATCTGGAGGCTTTCGATGAACGCCGCTTCGCGCTTTCGTGACGCCCCCGGCGCCGCCCCGCGCAGCCTGCGCCTGATGCTGGACGGGGTGCCCGTGCTGGCCCGGCCGGGCGAAAGCGTCGCCGCGGCGCTGCTGGCGCACAGCGGGGGCGCCACGCGCCAGACGCCTGTCACCGGCGCGGGGCGCGCGCCCTATTGCATGATGGGGGTGTGTTTCGACTGCCTTGTCACCATCGACGGGCACCCGAATGTGCAGGCCTGCATGGTGAGCGCGCGCGAGGGCATGGTGATCCAGCGCCAGATCGGCGCGCGCCGGCTGGGGGACCAGCCATGAGCGCCGATCTGGTCATCATCGGCGCCGGTCCAGCCGGGATGGCGGCGGCCCGGGTGGCGGCGGAGGGCGGGTTGTCGGTCACGCTTCTGGACGAACAGGAGCGGGCGGGCGGGCAGATCTACCGGAATGTCGGCGCGGTAGCGGGGCGCGGCTGGCTGGGGGCCGATTACGCGCGCGGCGGCGCTCTGGTGCAGGGCCTCGATCATCCCGGCATCACGCATCAGCCCCGCGCAACCGTCTGGCGCATCGACGCAAGGCGCGGCGTGATCTGGTTGCGCGACGGGCAAAGTCATGTCAGCCCGGCCGCGCATGTCCTGATCGCCACCGGCGCGCAGGAGCGGCCCGTGCCTTTTCCGGGCTGGACCCTGCCGGGGCTGATGCCCGCAGGTGCGGCGCAAATCCTGATGAAACAGTCGGGTATGGTGCCGGATGAGGCCATCCTCGCCGGGGCGGGGCCGCTGCTCTATCTGGTCGCGGCGCAGATGATCGCGGCAGGTGCGCCGCCGGTCGCGCTGGTCGAGACGCCGACGGCGATCACCCATGCCCTGCCGAAACTGCCGCGCGCGCTGTTCGGCCTGCCGACCCTGATCAAGGGCCTTGGTCTGATCGCCCGCATCCGCGCGGCCGGCATCCCGTGGTATCGGGGCGCCGCCGACTTCCGGGCAGAGACGACGGAGGACGGCCGGATCCGCTTTGACTTCACCACCGGAAAGCAGAGCCACAGCCTGACGTGCGGCCTGTTGCTGACCCATCTGGGCGTGATCCCGCAAAGCCACCTGACCCGCTCGATGGGTCTGGCGCATGAATATGACGCGGAGCAAGGCGCCTGGCGGCCGACGCTGGACCCCTGGGGGCAGTCGTCCGAGCCCCATGTGTTCGTTGCAGGCGACGGCGGCGGGATCGGCGGCGCCGAGGCTGCGCGGGCAAAGGGCGCGCTGGCCGCGCTGGCGATCCTGCACCAGGCCGGAAAGCTGGATGCAGCCGGGCGCGACCGGCGGGCCGCTCCGCTCCGCCGCGCTTTGTCGCGCGCGCTTTCCCTGCGGCCGTTCCTCGATGCAGCTTATTCCGTGCCCTCCGCCTTCCTAGCCCCGCCGGACGAGACCATCGTCTGCCGCTGCGAGGAGGTTACCGCCGGTTCCATCCGCAAGGCCGCCTGCACCGGCGCCGAGGGCCTGCGCCTGATGCGCACCAGCCTGCGCACAGGAATGGGCCCCTGTCAGGGCCGGATGTGCGAGACCACCGTCATCGGGCTGATCGCCGAAGCGACCGACCGCCCCGCGTCCACCCTCGGGCCGGGCCGCATCCGCACCCCCGTCAAGCCCGTCACCCTGGCCGAGATTGCAGCCCTCGGTCCCCAGCCAGAGGAAACCACATGACCGAACCCGCGCTCCGTGTCGAAAACATCCGCAAGAGCTTTGGTGGGCATGAGGTGTTGAAGGGCATCTCGATGAGTGCCGCCAAGGGCGATGTCGTGGCGATCCTTGGCGCCTCAGGCTCGGGCAAAAGCACCTTCCTGCGCTGCATCAACCTGCTGGAGACCCCCACCGACGGCAAGGTCTGGCTGAAGGGCGAGGAGATGCGGATGACCAGCCGCCAAGGCGAACGCCGCCCCGCCGACTTGCGCCAGGTCGAACGGATGCGGGCAAGGCTGGCGATGGTGTTTCAGGGCTTCAACCTCTGGTCGCACATGACCGTGATGGAGAACATCACCGAAGGCCCGGTGCATGTGCTTGGCACCCCGCGCCGCGAGGCGCGCGAGAAGGCCGCGGCACTTCTGGCCAAGGTCGGCCTGTCGGACCGCGCCGACTATTACCCCGCGCATCTGTCGGGCGGCCAGCAGCAGCGCGTGGCCATCGCCCGCGCGCTGGCGATGGAACCCGACGTGATGCTGTTCGACGAGCCGACCTCGGCCCTTGACCCCGAACTGGTGGGCGAGGTTCTGGCCGTCATGCGCGCGCTGGCTGACGAGGGGCGCACCATGCTTGTCGTCACGCATGAGATGGCCTTTGCCCGCGATGTCTCATCCCGGACCGTGTTCCTGCATCAGGGACAGATCTGCGAGGAAGGCCCGCCCGACCAGCTTTTCCGCAACCCGCAGACCGACCAATTCCGGGCCTTCCTGTCCCGGATGAACTGATCACCCAGAGGAGGAACCACCATGATCAGAAAGACCCTCATCGCCGCAGCCACCCTTGCGACCCTTGCCACCGGCGCCTTTGCGCAGGACAAGCTGCGCATCGGCGTCGAAGGCGCCTATCCGCCCTTCTCGTTCAAGCAGGCGGACGGCAGCCTTGCGGGCTTTGACATCGACATCGCCATGGCGCTGTGCGCCGAGATGAAGCGCGACTGCGAGCTGGTCGAACAGGACTGGGACGGGATGATCCCGGCGCTGAAGGCGAAGAAGTTCGACGCCATCGTCGCCTCGATGTCGATCACCGAGGAACGCAAGCGCCAGATCGACTTTTCGGCGAAGTATTACAAGACCCCGGCGCGGGTGGTGGCGAAGAAGGACTCCGGCCTTGAAGGCACGGCGACAGGGCTGGCTGGCAAGCGTCTGGGCGTGCAGCGCGGCTCGACCCACCAGTGCTATGCCGAAAAGATGTTCCCCGAGGCGGAAATCGTCCTTTACGGCACGCAGGAAGAAGTGTTCAGCGACCTTGCCCTTGGCCGGATCGACGCGCAACTGTCGGATTCGCTGATCTCGCAGGAAAGCTTCCTGTCCAAACCCGAGGGCGCGGATTTTGCCTTCCTTGCCGGCGATCATACCGATGTCGATTGCTATGGCGAAGGCGTGGGCATTGCCGTGCGCCAGGGTGAGGAAGAACTGCGCGACGCCTTCAGCGCGGCGATCACCGCGATCCGCGACAACGGCACCTACAAGACCGTCAACGACAAGTATTTCCCCTTCGACATCTACGGCGGCCGTCCCGACGGGATGTAACCGGACCCCGGGGGCGCATCCCGCGCCCCCGGCCTTTGCGTGAGGTCAGGCATGGATCTTCTTATCGAATACCGATCACAGCTTTGGGCCGGGCTGGTGACAACGGTTCAGATTGCGCTGGCCTCGCTGTTCTTTTCGGTGGCTCTGGGGCTGATCGGCGCCTGGGCGAAACTATCGGCCAACCGCACCGCAAGGGCGCTGGCCGGCGCCTATACGACGCTGGTGCGCGGCGTGCCGGACCTTGTGCTGATCATGCTGGTCTTCTTCGGCGGGCAGGTCACGCTGAACGCCATCGGCGCTGCCACCGGCCTCTGGGATTATCTCGAGGTCAGCCAGTTCGCCGCCGGCGCCCTGACCATCGGCGTGATCTTCGGCGCCTACTTCACCGAAACCTTCCGCGGTGCGATCCTTGCCATCCCGCGAGGCCAGATCGAAGCCGGAATCAGCATCGGCATGTCGCGCCCGCTTCTGTTCCGCCGCATCGTCTGGCCGCAGATGGTGCGCTATGCCCTGCCCGGTTTCGGCAACAACTGGCTGGTGCAGCTGAAGACGACGGCGCTGGTCTCGGTCATCGGCTTGCAGGATCTGGTCTACAACGCCTTTGCGGCGGGCCGGTCGACTGACGCGCTGTTCACCTTCATGGCGGCGGCCTTCGTGATCTATCTTGGCCTGACGGCGCTGTCGGACCTGGGCCTGCGTGCACTGGAACGGCGCTACAGCCGCGGCGTGCAAAGGGCCTGAGCGATGGAAACCTTTCTGAACTGGTTCCCGCTGGACCTGCCGCTGATCGCCCAGAATTTCGACCGTTTCCTGGTCGGCGTGCGGGTGACGCTGGGCCTGACCTTCCTGTCGCTGGCGCTTGGCGCCGCGCTTGCCGTGCCGCTGGCCATTGCCCGTGCGTCGCGACACCGGGTGCTGAACCCGCTGGTCTGGACCTATACCTATGTCTTTCGCGGCACGCCGCTGTTGGTGCAGACCTATCTGCTTTATTACGGCGCGGGCCAATTTGCCTTCATCCGCGACTCGTGGCTGTGGGATCCCGTACTGTCGCAGGCCTGGTGGTGCGCGCTGATTGCCTTCACCCTGAACACCGCCGCCTATTCGACCGAGCTGTTGCGCGGCGCCATCGTCGATACGCCCGCAGGCGAGGTCGAGGCGGCGATCGCCACCGGCCATTCCTACTGCGGACGCTTGCGCCGCATCATCCTGCCGTCGGCCTTTCGCCGCGCCATTCCTGCCTACTCCAATGAGGTGATCTTCATGCTGCACGGCTCGGTCGTGGCCAGTACCATCACCCTGCAGGACATACTTGGCGTCGGCCGCTGGCTGAACGGGCGCTACTACCTGGCCTATGAGGGGCTGATCACCGCGGCCGTCCTCTACTTCATCATCGTCTTTGCCATCACCCGGGTCTTCCGTTGGCTGGAGCGGCGCTATCTGCGCCATCTGGAACGCCGCCGCGAACCCGCCGCCGCCGCCGTCGCACCACCCATGGGGATCAAATGATCGAGCGTTTCCACACCACCGCCCGGATGAGCCGCATCGTCCGCCACAACGGCACAATCTGGCTGTGCGGACAGGTCGGCGCAGGCGCCACCGTGGCCGAGCAGACCCGCGACTGCCTGTCCCGCGTCGATGCCTTGCTGACCGAAGCCGGATCCTCGCGCCGCGACATCCTGCAAGCGACGATCTGGCTTGCCCATATGGCCGACTATGACGCGATGAATGCGGTGTGGGACGAGTGGATGCCCGAAGGCTGCGCCCCTGCACGGGCCTGCGGTGAGGCGCGGCTGGCCGGATCGGACCTGCTGGTCGAGGTGATCGTGACGGCGGCGGTGTCGGCATGAGCGGCGGCACCTGCATCCTGATCGGCGCGCCGCTTGATTGCGGCAAGCGCCGCCGCGGCTGTTCGATGGGGCCAGAAGCCTATCGCGTCGCGGGCCTTGCCGAGACGCTGGCCGATCTTGGCTGGCGGGTCGAGGACCGGGGCGACGTGCCCGGCCCCAAGGCGCCGCCGCCCGCGCCCGCCGGGCAGGTCCATGCCCGGTCCGAAAACATCGAATGGACGAGGCTTCTGTCGAATGCTGCCCGTGACGCGATGGCCACCGGCTTTCCGATCTTCCTCGGCGGCGATCATGCGCTGTCGCTGGGCACCGTGGCGGGCGTGGCCGATCACGCCGCGGCGAAAGGCCGACCGCTGTTCGTCCTGTGGCTGGATGCCCATCCCGACATCCACAGCCCGGCCACCTCGGCCTCGGGCAACCTGCACGGCACGCCCATCGGCTATGTCACCGGGCAGCCCGGCTTTGACGGGTTTCCGCCGATGGCGAATCCGGTGCCGCCGCGAAACATCTGCTTCATCGGCCTGCGCTCGGTCGACGGGCCGGAACGCGCGGCGATTCAGTCGGCGGGCATGCGTGCCATCGACATGCGCCAGATCGACGAACGCGGCATCGCCGCCCCGCTGGCCGAGTTCATCGCCGCAGTGAGGGCCGCGAACGGCATGCTGCACCTGTCGCTGGATGTCGATTTCCTCGACCCCGCCATCGCGCCCGCCGTCGGCACCACCGTGCCGGGCGGCGCCACCTTCCGCGAGGCGCATCTGGCGATGGAGATGCTGCACGACAGCGGGCTTGTCACCTCGCTGGACCTTGTGGAACTGAACCCGTTTCTCGACGATCGCGGGCGAACCGCCGCTCTGATGGTCGATCTGACCGCCTCGCTGTTCGGCCGCTGCGTCTTTGACCGGCCCACCCGCAGCCATTCCTGAAGGACCGCCATGACCGCCCCCAAACCCTCGGACCTTGCCTTCATTCGCTTTGTCAGCGTGGAAAACATGATGCGGCTGGTCAACAGCATCGGCGTCGAGACCGCGCTGCGCGACCTTGCCCGCTATATCGAGGACGACTTCCGCCGCTGGACCCTGTTCGACAAGACGCCGCGCGTGGCCAGCCATTCGGCCGAAGGTGTGATCGAGCTGATGCCGACATCGGATGGGGTCAGCTACGGTTTCAAATATGTGAACGGCCACCCGAAGAACACGAAATCGGGCTTGCAGACGGTCACCGCCTTCGGCCTTCTGGCGCGTGTCGACACCGGCTATCCTGAACTCTTGACCGAAATGACGCTGTTGACGGCGCTGCGCACCGCCGCGACAAGCGCCATGGTCGCGCGCCATCTGGCGCCCAAAGGCGCCACGACCATGGCGATGATCGGCAATGGCGCGCAATCCGAGTTTCAGGCCCTTGCGATGCGCGCAATCTGCGGGATCAGCGAGCTGCGGCTCTACGACATCGACCCCGCCGCGACGGCCAAACTGATGCGGAACTTGTCTGATCGGGGCATCGGGTTGACCGCCTGCAAGACCGCGCAAGAGGCCATCGAAGGGGCGCAGATCGTCACCACCTGTACCGCAGACAAGCAGTATGCCACGATCCTGACTGACAACATGGTGGGGGCCGGTGTCCACATCAACGCCATAGGCGGCGACTGCCCCGGCAAGACAGAGTTGCACGGCGACATCTTGCGCCGGTCCGATGTCTTCGTGGAATACACCCCGCAAACCCGGATCGAGGGCGAGATCCAGCAGATGCCCGAGGACTTCCCCGTCACCGAGATGTGGCAAGTCATCGCCGGCACCGCGCCCGGCCGCACTTCGGACCGCCAGATCACGCTGTTCGACGGTGTGGGCTTTGCCATCGAGGATTTCTCGGCGCTCTGCTATATCCGCGACCGGCTGGAAGGGACCGACCTGTTCCAGCGGCTTGACATCATCGCGGACCCCGACGATCCGCGCGATCTGTTCGGAATGCTCTCGCGGGCGGTCCAGGGCTAGACGCGGCCGGCGCCCGGCCTGATACGACCCGATTGCCGCCCCGGCCGATCATCCCGCATTTCCGGCACCGCCAGCTTTCGATCAAAGCTGTCGCGATCAGGCGATCCAGATCAATGCGCCGGGCTATCTTCCAAATGTGGTCCTGTCCGTGAGTTGCTGCAATTGAAACCAGTTCACATTCTGATTGCCGTCCTGCCGCCTTTGCTTTGGGCAGCCGGTTATTCTTTCGGAAAAGGAGCGCTGGTTCACTTTCAGCCTTTGTTCACGACGGCGATGATGTATGCCATTGCTGGTACAACTCTTTTTCGGCCTGGTTCTCCCATCCTGACCCCTTGGCGCTGGCTCATCCTCATCTCTGTCCTGGGGTGCGGCCTGCAAAGTGCCCTTATCTTCTCGGGGGTGGCGCTGGTTGATACGTCGTTGGCCAATCTGGTCGTTCAGGCACAGGTACCCTTCGCAATTATTGCTGCGTCTCTCTTCGGTCTCGAGAAGCTCAGCCCCTTCCGAATGATCGGCGTCGCCGTCTCAATCCTCGGGATTGCTGTGGTCCTCGGGTCGCCGGGTTCTGGCAGCAGCCTGTCCGGGCTGTTGCTGATACTTTCGGGAACCGCCAGTTGGGGCCTCGGCCAAGCACTGATACGGCGGTACTCACGCGATGATACCAGGCAGCTGATCGGGGTGACGTCCCTGATGGCGACGCCCCAGTTGCTGATCGTGTCGTTTGCCGTTGAGCGGAACCATCTCCATCTTCTGGCGACGGGTTCGGCCTACGAATGGTTTGGAGTGGCACTACTTGGCTTCGGGTCCTTCGTGGCGGCCTATCTGATCTGGTACTGGTTGCTGGAACGCAACCGTATGGATCAGGTTGCCCCATTTGCGCTCTTGATGCCGCTGCTCGGCATGTTCATCGGAGTGACCTTCTTTGATGAGACCCTGACATCCGGGTTCCTCATGGGCTCGATACTCGTACTTTTCGGATTGGTGATCACCTTGATACCTACTGCGCGTCCGATTTTGGGAACCTCAGATAGTCAGAGTGAAACTCCTGCGACGTGATCCAGAAGACTGGCAAGGAATGGGATGAGATGATACCCGAGCGCTCCTTCTATCTTGCCAGATGCACCGCAAGAGTGAACTCTGCCATCCCACCCTCACGCTGCTTGTAGCGGCCCGTCCAGGCACACCCAATCGTGGTCGATATGCTCGCGATCGTTTCCCGCTACCACGAGGAAATCAGTGCGGCGTCGGGCCTACGGTCTGGCGTCGTTTCTGTTTCTGGAGGTTGCGTCTTTCGATCGTTCGGGGGGATGCGGTCCTTCATTTCCTCAGTAGTGAACCTCCTCATGGCCGTAGCTTCCTTCATAGTCACGCCACTCGACAAAGACTGACCGGTGCCGATAGTCGCGGCAGTCCGCCGGCACAGCGAGATCTGACGCAGCTGGAACAGCAGAAACACTGCTCCGGCGACGGCTGTAGTCGCCCTGAGCGCCATAGGTGCCCATGTAGACGCTGCCCCAGCTGTTGCAGTCGCCATCCCGGTTCCTTCGTTGTTGGTACGTGATCTCGAACACGCGGATCGAACGGACGAAGTCAAACGCCGGATCGGAGATGTCGACATCCGCCCGATCCTGGACAAGCTTAAGCGCCAGCGGTGTTTCCGGGATCGAGATGAGCGGCACCGGTTCACCGCGAACAGCGATGTCGAACAGGCGCTCGATCGGTTTCGCCTCACCATGGAAACTCGCCCGCATTGGACAGTTCCAGATCTGCAGCGGCGGCTCGATAGGCCAGGGTGTGATGCGCCGGATGAAGACCGCCCGCGCGTGGGCGCATTCGGCAGAGGCCGGCCAGCCCCCTGCGAGACAGAGCAAAATCGCGCAGTCGACCGGATAGGCAGCGGCGGGTAGGACGGCGGCTGTCGCGTAGCCCTTAAATGGGGTCATCCTCAATTTGTGTGTCACGATCTGACCGAGTTTCACAGATTGAAGGGATCAGGCCGTGGTATCGAACAAGCATTGGGCTCCAACCGCCAGCGTCGAGGTTGGTGAGGTCCGCCAGTCTGAGACGGGTGCATGGGTCGTATCTGGCAGACTGGCTCCGAATGGCACCTGCCCTGAGTGCGGGACGTCCTCAAGACAACGACATGGTTGGCGGCGCCGGCGGATCGAGGATTTTCCTGCTCAGGGCCAAGCGGTTTGGATCGAGCTCAGGGTTTGTCGATGGCGATGTTTGAACTCGGATTGCCGCCGCCGCACGTTCTCCGATCGCGAGGGGGCGGTGGCGACCCCTTATGCGCGCCGGACGTCGCGACAGGCACAACTCTTAGGCCATATGGCGCACGCCGCTGGCGGCACCCCAGCTGAACGGCTCTTGCGGCGACTGGGTATCCGGGTCAGTGACGATACTATTCTCCGACAGTTGCTACGCGCAGCTCAAGTTGTTCCACCACGCGCACGGATCATCGGGATCGATGATTGGAGTTGGCGAAAGTCGCAGAACTACGGGACGATCATCATCGACCTCGAGCGTCGCGCTGTCATCGATGTTCTCGAAGATCGTGATGTCGTCACATGCACCGACTGGCTAAGGCGTCATCCTGAGGTGGAAGTCATAAGCCGGGATCGCTGCGGTCTCTACGCCCCAGCCGCCCGACAAGGAGCGCCGCAGGCGGAACAGGTCGCCGACCGGTTTCATATCGTGCAGAACCTTCGCATGGCAATCGAGGAGCAAATGAACCTGCACGGTCGTGCAACTGGAAGGGCCTTGCTCTCCGATGCAGACAACATCAGCACAGCTCAGAACCTTCTGAAATCACGTCTTGCCCATCGCAAATCCCGAGAAGAGATTTTCAAGACCATTTCGGTACTTAGGCAGCAAGGGCTGACGTGCAGCGAGATCGGACGGCGAACGGGGTTTCCCCGGCGTAGCGTCGCGAAATGGCTGCAGTTCGAAACGCCACCTGACCGAAAGCGCGCCGTCCTCAAGCGCTCCTCCGCATGGTATTTTGAAGAGTACCTGAAGCAACGCTGGGAGAACGGTATTCGCAGCGGCAATGCGCTGCTCCCTTTGATCCAAGAACGTGGTTATGAGGGCAGCCTGTCAAACTTGCAGCGGCTCTTGGCCGGATGGCGCAGAGCCGAAAAAGAGGAACAGGAGGGACCCACCAAGGAAGATCAGGTCCTTGCACCGGTCCGGGACCCGGAAACGGGGCACGCGATTTCCCCGGTTATCGCGGCCGCACTCTGCATCAAACCAAGAGGAAGATTTACCTTGGAGCAGGCGAGAAAAGTCGAAGTTCTCAAGGAAGGCTCGCCTGCCTTCACAACAATGCGGCGCCTCGCCATGCGTTTCAATGGCATCTTGCGTGGTCGAAAAGCAGACCCGCTGCCCGCCTGGATCGACGATGCGATCGAAACGGACCTAGCGCCCATCGTGCGGTTCGCCCGAACCTTGAACAGAGACATTGATGCGGTCAGGAATGCGATCGAAATGGAGTGGAGCAATGGTCAAGCCGAAGGCCAGATCAACCGATTGAAGACCTTGAAGCGCGCGATGTATGGGCGAGCCGGCCCGAACTTGCTCAGGGCCCGAATGCTCCCTCTGCACCACACAAATTGAGGATGACCCTATTTAACGGCAACGCGACACGAACCGAAGGACGCAATGCGGCTGCACCTCGACGGTTCCGCCGGGGCGACCATCAGAGCCCCCGCGACGTTGATTTGTGGCCAAGAGGAGAGAAGCCTTGCGATCGCGATCGCGCCAAGGGAATGGCCGACAAGCACCGAGCCCGGGTGAATCATCGTCGCTGCGGCGATCTCCGTGAGCCAGGCTTCGGGCGTGGGCTCAGACCATGAGTGCTGTTCCACGATCTTTGCAGTCGGATCGGTGGCGGCCCACCAATGCTGCCAATGCGGGGCGGGGGAGCCGTCGAGGCCGGGGACGAGGAGTGTTCTGATCATCTCGGATCTCCTTGCCCTGAAAGACTACCAAGTTAATCGTGTATTTGGATTCCAAAGTTTGCCGTTTCAGGAGAAGGATCTTCTTTCGCGCGAGGCCTCGCCAAGGGCAGCAGATGTGAGAGCGGGCCGGGAACGTGGCCAACCTGTGCCGGCCTGTGGGCCGCCCGTTATCCGTTGCGCAGGCGGCTTTCGATAAGGAGCCCTTCCTCGTCCAGGATCGGGTGGGCGACGGCGACCAGATGCGCGGTGATCCGCTTCAGGTCACGCAGGATGTCGAGATGGAGGGACGACGTCTCCTGCGTTTGTGGATGCCCTTCGCGTAGCCGCACAAGGTGGCGTTGCGCCGATTGATGCTCCCTGTGGCGGATTTCAACTTTCTGTTCGATCAACTGCCGGGCAAGCTCCATGTCGTGTGTCATGAAGATCGTCTGTGCCATTCGCAGGGTCTCGGCCGTCATCAGGAACATGGCGTCCAGTTCCTGATAGCCCTCATCCGAAAACAGGAGCTGCAATCCGACCTTCTTGCGCACGTTGGCCGCAAGACCCTTCTCGATGATATCGCCGACATGTTCGAGATTGATCACATAGTCGAGGATGGTGATCGCGCGGCGCCTGTCGTGCTCGTCCGCATCCCGACCGAGGCGGGACAGATAGCTCTTCACCTGTCCCTGGCGCAGGTCCACCCGGTCTTCGAGAGTGGCCACCTCCGATAGCGGGCTTCCGTCATTCTTGCGGAAGGCCAGACGGGTCAGGTCGAGCATCCGCGCAATGTCGTCGCCGATGGCGAGGGCTTGCCGGCTTGCGCCGGCCAGGGCCAGAGTCGGCGCCTCGAGGGCCTGCTCATCCAGCCATTGCGGTGGTCCTTCGCCTTCCGGTTCGGTCTCGGGCATGAGACGCTCCAGGCCGTGCGACAACCGGCCGGCGAAAGGGAGGACGCAGAGAGACAGGAGGATGTTGAAGGCGAGATGGGCCTCGACGGCCAATCCGGTGAACGGCAGCGGCAACCTTTCGAGGATAGTTCCGAAGTAACCGGCCACCGGAAGAACCAGAAGGCACCCCGCCGCGCGCACGACCAGATTTCCGAGGGTCAGCCGTCGCGCGGCCATCCCGGATTTGGCCGTCACGAGAACCGGTGGGATCGCTCCGCCCAGGTTAGCGCCCAGCACGAGCACGACACAGAGGCCGGACGGGACGTCGAGCGCCGCCACGAGCATGACCGCGGCCAGAGAGGACGAGCAGACCGCGGCGATACAGGCCGCGAAGACCAGCGCGACGGGCCACGCCTCCCCCAGCATCGAAAGGAACGCGGCCATCTCCGATGACTCGCGCAGCGGCGTCGTGCCCGCTTCGAGGAGCGAGAGCGAAACGAGCATCAGCCCCAGACCGATGAGGGCGCGACCGCTGCCGCTCACGACCGGTGGTTCGCGACGGCTCGCCGCAAAGCCGATCAACAGGAGTGCCGGCGCGATGGCGCCCAGCCCGATCGAAATGACCAGCGCGGTGAGCGCGGTGCCGACATTCGCGCCAAGCAATACGATCTGCGACATGCGCCCGCCGATGAGGTGCCGCTCGAGGAAGGATGCGGTGAGAAGGGCCGTCGATGTGGAGGATTGAAGCCCCAGCGTGGCGACGAGACCTGTCAGAAACGCGCGAAAGGTCGTTCGTGTGCCGAGGCCAAGCGCTGTCTTCAACCGGATGCCGAAGGCCACCGTGACCCCGTCGCGCACGAAGCCGAGACCGACGAGCAGCAGCGCGACCGCGCCGCCGATCTGGACGAAGACAACAAATGAAGCCATCACATACTCCGATGCGTGTCACCTTGGACCTGCCGAGATCTGGTTGGTCTCGGAGGATGAACCCCATTTGAAGGGACATCAATATGGTCGTCTCTCCGTAAGCGGCCGGTTGCTACCGCGGCGATTGGGCCTTGATGCGGGCGACGAGTTCTGCGTCGTGGACGAAGTCGTCGAGGAACTCATGCCAAGTGTCGGGGGTCATGCGTGCGGCCCGGAGCATGTCTCCGAGTTCTTCGATGCCGCGGTCCGTGAGAGCCGTAATGGCTTCCTCCGAACTGGTGTAGACGCTGATGATGTTACCGTAGGTCAGATTGTCGTCGTTGGAGACGATGGCCTCAAGCAACTCGGGGTCTTCGCAGAGCATCTTCGCGACATAGTCGATGGTGCAGACGTGCGTGACGGTCGCCATCAGGCAGCCTCGGCCTGAGCGGTGGCCATTGGCGCCCAGTTCCACGGCAGGAGTTCGTTGAGCCGGTTGATCTTATGATCGTGGATGCGGCCGAGCACGTCGGCGAGATAGGCTTGGGTGAGAAACCGGACCCCCAGCGGACGCCCGCCTCACGGCAGGCCTTCGAGGTCCCCCCAGGGACGCGGTTCCGATGATGCCGTGGTCCGGACTGTTGCCGACACCGATCGAGCACGCCAATGAGATGGGCACATCGGAATTGCATTGAACTAGCATCATGTTGGCGGCCGCCGCGCCGACCACGGACCGAAGCATGCACCCGGGGTGATCTCAAACGAAGGCCGGCCCGAGATGGGCGACAAAAAGATTGCCTCAACCCGTCCGCTCCTCTGCGGGTGAAAGCTCACGCCCAAAAGGGCTTGACCGGGACAGCCCCGTTACCGAAGTCCTGAGCCTAGAAAGGTCGAGAGTGTCCGCGCAAATCGTGGTCACCCCATGTCTGCAGGCTTTAGCGCAACGTTTCGGACTGTGATGCCCGGCCGCAAGCGGCGCATCCGCCGAGCAGGGACGACCTGTTCCACAGTCATCGCGAGATCTCGCCGGCAATCACTGCGCGTCCATGCACTACGAGAATGGCCGCGAACCGTGGGCATCCGAAGCGCTGGACAACATCCGAGACGCGCGCGTCGTAGGCGGCGTGCCCGATGAGGCGACACAGGTCTGAGGCGTGAAACTGCCAGTTCTTGCTCGGGGCAGCCGAAATCAGCCTGTGCAGCTCCAGGTCTTTCGGCGTCAAGGCACGCGTCGGGGTTGCATATGCATCGCGTTTCAGTGGGGCATCCAGCGAAGTCCGCCACCGCCGCATAAATCCGAGCAGGAATCCTGCTGGCACCGCCGCGTTCCCTCGCGATCGGTTGAAGGCAATGAACCGCTCCCAGATGACCTGGGTGTCGATGTTCCAGCAAGCCAGCGACGCCTTCGCGGCTTTGATCAGATCGGCCCAAGGCGTATGGTAGACGTTGCTTTCGTCACAAATCTCGATCCGCCCTGTAAAGACAGTTTTGTTCTTAGTTTCTCTAGATAGTGATGTGTCGCTTGAGCCTGACACGACATCTGGCTGGGCATCAACATCAGCGTGCCCCCCGAAACGGAACAGCCAAGGTGCAAACTTGCCGTTCGGCTTCCACCGGACCAATGCCAGACTGGACGCAGCGAGTTCGGTCAGGAGCACCGACAGATGCTGCCGCGAAACCCCCATCTTTTCGGCGAGATGCGCCAGCGTAAACGCGGCCGTTCCGCGCTCGAGCCCGTTGTAACCGTCCTTCCAGGCGATCCCGTCCAGGATGATCGTTGCAAGCTTGTGCGCAGCCGTGGAGAGCGGCGTTTCGGTGATGCGGCGCAGAATTGCGCCGGTCGTGAGTTCCATGATGTGTCGTTCCGTCTTGGGGCGACACCAGACCGCAAGGTACAAAAATTCGATCCGTCAAAAGTGTTTGCCGGTTGAACGGACCCAAAGCTCGCGCTAGATTCCCACTACCATGAGGAAATCATTGCGGCGTCGGGCCTATGGTCTGGCGTCGTTTCCGTTTCTGGGGAGGGCGGTCTTTCGATCGTTGCAGGAGCGGAAGGTCGTTAAGGGTCTCAGTAGTGAACCTCCTCATGTCCGTAGCTGCCTTTGGCATCGCGCCATTCGACAAATACGGACCGGTGTCGGTAGCCGAGGCAATCTGCCGGGACAGAGAGGTCTGACGCTGACGGCACAGCAGTGGCACTGCTTCGGCGACGGCGGTATTTGCCTTGTGCGCCATAGGAGCCCAGGTAGACGCTTTCTGAACTTTTACAGCCGCCATCCCGATTTCGGTGTTGCTGATAGGTAATTTCGAAGACGCGGATCGAGCGGACGAAATCAAACGCGGGGCCAGAGATATCAACATCCGCCCGCCCCTGGACGAGTTGATGCGCCCACGGCGTTTCCGGAACTGAGTTGATCGGCACGGGTCCACCACGAACAGCGATGTCGAACAGGCGCTCCAACGGCTTCGCCTCCCCACGGAAACTTGCCCGCATCGGACAGTTCCAGATCTGTAGCGGCGGCTCGATCGGCCAGGGTGTGATGCGCCGGATGAATACCGCCCGGGCATGGGCGCATTCGGCCGAGGCGGGAAAGCCGCCCGCGAGGCAGAGCAGAATTGCACAGTCGACCGGATAGGCGGCGGCTGGCGAGACGACGGCGGTCGAAAGCCCGATACCGAGAAGCAGGGCAGGGAAGTGACGTTTCACGGAAGGTCCTTTCCGGCGGGGATGGTGCTGATGAGACGGGCGTAGGCCTCGGTCGCGGCGCGAGCCTCGTGCAGGACGCGGCCGCGCTCTTTATCGAGGCAGGCGATGTGTTCCGTGATCGACGAGAAATACGCCTCGAACTCTGCGGCAATCTCCATGCGGTACTCGGCCAGGACGTCTACCGGCAGCTCGGTCATCGGTGCTTCGGGCGACAGACAGCGAATCACTTGAGGTTGTGCGGTGGCGGGAACTACACCGACCAAGGCGCAGGTTGCGACGGCGAATGCGACACGCAGCACGCCCACCTGACGTAAGAGCCACCCTCGGATCAGCACTCGAAACGGCGCGGGATTTCCCTTGTTTCGCGGGCCGTGCGACGCATGCCGGTCATCTATATATGTAGGCACCTTTGATCGTTCCCCAGTCATCCGCCGCGTGATCGCCCAGACCGCGGAGGTCTTGGGTCATTCACCATTCATACTTATTTCATCGTGTTTGTCATTTTTACGTTGTGTGCGCCATACTTTCTGTTAGGCATCGCTGCACGGAAAACTTTCCGCTACAACGATCCCCGAGAGATCGAACCCGAGGGGACCCCATGACGACGAAACGGCGTGCGCTGCCCGTCTTGCTGGAACGTGATTTCCGCAAGATGGCGGCCACTGAGGGAGCGACAGTTGAGATCGAGTGTGTTTCGGCGCCGGACCCTGAGGGGCGATTTTCCGGCGAATGGCTATTCTATGTGGTCAACAGTGCCGGTGAGCGTTTCATGCTGGTCACGGCTCTGGCCCGGGAACGGATCGTCAACTCGCCGATCGGCATGTTCGGCCTCGCTTTCGGGAAGCTTGCGCTCGATCATCTCGACGTGCCTGCTGTCGCTGGCGATGTGCGGCGCGGCATGCGGAGCCTCGCAGGCGGACGTCATCCGGTGGAATGAACCGGAAGGGCAGGGAACGGAGATCGAATTCGCCTCCCTTGAGGCATCAGTCCTGCGCTATGACGGCCAAGGAAAGCTGATTGTTCCGGCGCATCCGGATACGGAAGAAGAAGTCCGGGAAGGGGCAGGGGCGACGACTGAGGTCTCCTATAGCTCCAAGGGCGTTGCGGCGCCAGCCGAGGTGCTGCCCGCAATCCGGCTTGTCGCGGCCCGGTATCAGGATCATCCCGCCCTGGCTAAGATTGATCTTTCTCCCAGGGAATGGACCGCGTTCTTTCAGGCGATGATCAAGGTCGAAAGCAACTATTCACAGAGAGCTGTCAGCTCCGCCGGAGCAATCGGTCTTGCCCAATTGATGCCCGGCACCGCACGTTCTCTTGGCGTCGATGCGGGCCAGCCGATCGAGAACCTTGACGGCGGTGCCCGCTACCTTCTGGAGCAACTGGCTGCATTCGGCCGCCTCGACCTTGCCCTGGCCGCTTATAATGCCGGGCCGGAGGCGGTCCGGAAGCATGATGGCATTCCCCCTTATCGCGAGACCCGGACCCATGTCCGACGGGTATTCGCGACCTATGACCGCATTCTTGCGGAAACCTGACGGAAGGACCCCATGCAGAAATCACATCTCGTTCTCCTCGCGCTGGCCGCGGGGCTGGCTTTGGCCATCCATGCGGAACCTGCCTTGGCGCAGGTAAAGTTCGCAAAGGCCGAAAAGGTGGCGACCGGCTTGCTGGATTCGTTCCGGGGCACGCTGTCGACAGCCTTTTTCGGCATCGCCTTTGTGGTGACCGGCTTTCTCGCGGCCTTCAACCGGATCAGCTGGGCCTGGGTGGCGCTGGTCGTGGTCGGCGCCTTCCTTGTGTTCGCGGGGCCTGCCATCGTCGCCAACCTGCGCTCGTCCTTCAGCTGAGGCGGGGCAGGATTCATGGAGAAAAGCGCGGTCATCCTCGGGCTCTCGCGGCAAGCCAGGTTTCTCGGCCTGCCGATGCCCTATGCCATGGCGGTGGGCGCGATGACCGTGCTGCCCTTCATCCTGTTCAAACCGGTCTGGTGGTTCCTGACCGCCCCCGTCTGGTACGGGTTTGCCCGTGTTGCCACCAAGTTGAACCCGAACGGGCACCATGTCTTTGCCGTCATGATGCAGGTGACGCCGCTGGCCATCCTGAACCGGAGGCGGCGCCATGTTTCTTGAGCGCACGACGCCGCGGGGCAGGGCAGGACGGTTGATCCCGGCCAACCCAAAGATCTACGCCCATCTACCTTACGTCATCGAGCTTGATGACGAGGTCGTCCGCACAAGGGACAATGCGCTGATGCTGTCGCTTGAGGTGACCGGCATCGACGGGGTTACGTCAGGCGCGGCTTCGGTCGCAGCCCTTCGGGCAGGCTTCGCGCATCTCCTCGACACGCTCGATGAGCGTTTCACCTTCTATCTGCACCGGATGATGCGTCCTGCAGAGACCGGCATCGCGCCGATCCATGGGCTGAGCTTTGCAGCCGACATCGACAGGGCCTGGCGGCATGAGCTTAGCCGCCGCAACCTGCAGGACTCGGTGTTGATCCTGACCGTCGTCCGGCGACAAGTGACCCCGCTGGCTGTTCCGCTCTTTGGCAAGGCTGCGGCCCGGGTCTGGGGCGAAGACACCGCGCGGCGTCTGGAAGAGCTGCGTGAGGTGGTCTCCATCCTTGAGACCGGTCTTGGCATCAAGACCCGCAGGATGAAGATCAGTGATGGAAGCCTGATCGGCTTTTACGCCTCGCTTCTGACCGGTGAGTTGCGGGCGCACCCGCGCAGCCCGTACTGCCTCCTTGCGGAAGACGCCGCCGGTGCCTCCGTGCAGTTTGGCAAGGGCGTGGTCGAGATCGAAGAGGGGACGTCCACCCCGAAACTCGCCACCGTTCTCTATGTCAAATCCTATGCCAATGCGACCTGGCCCGGCATGCTCGATGCGCTCGGGGCCACGCAGGATACAATCATCACCCACAGCTACACGCCGATTGAACGGGGCAGCATCGCCGAGCGGGTGAAGCGCCGCGTGGCCCAAATGCGGTCGGCGGAAGACATCGCCGCCACTGTCGAAGCCCAGCTTTTCGAGGCAGCGGACAAGGCCGAAAGCGGCGCGCTTGGCTTTGGCGTGCATCAGATGACAATCACGGTCTTTGCGGAAACCGAAACCGCGCTCGACTCTCAGGTGGCCCGCATCCGCGGTATCGCGCATCAGAACGGCATGCGGCTTGTGCGCGAAGTCACAGCGCTCGAAGCGTCCTTCTTCGCCATGCATCCCGGCAACATGGATTACCGGGCGCGCGACATGACGGTGTCGTCAATCAATTTTGCAGACATGGCGGCCCTCCACGCCGCCGCTACCGGGACGGAGAAGCCGCGTCTGCCTTGGGCGACGCCGATCACGGCGTTTCAGACGCTACAGGGTTCGCTGCATCGCTTCAGCTTCCACGAACCGTGCGACCCGACGGCAGAGCCGACCAACGGCCACACCCTCGTTCTCGGCAAATCCGGCGGCGGCAAGACGACGACCGTCGCCTTCCTCGCGGCCCAGGCCCAAAGGGCGGGCGGCCGGACCATCATCTTCGACAAGGAAGCTGGTCTCAAGATGGCCGTGCTTGCCCTTGATGGCCGCTATGCCGAAGTCCGCGCTGGACGCCCGACGGGCTTGAACCCGCTCGCGACCGAGGCCGGAGAGCGCGGGGAAGCCTGGCTTCTCGACTGGCTGGTGGCCCTTCTGGAATCCCGCTCCGGGCCAATGACGCCGCTGCAATCGGAGGCGCTCAAATCTGCCATCGCCCAGAATGGCAAGGCACGCGAGGGGCTCAGGAATTTCCAATCGTTTCAGGAGCTCTTCGGGGATGTCGGCGATGGCCTCGATCTCGCGCAGCGTCTCCGGGAATGGGGACCGGACGGCCGCTACGGTTGGGTGTTCGGCGAAGCCAAGGAGCCGGTGGTCGACTTCACCAGCCATGATGTGACGGCCGTCGACCTGACGGAAATCCTTGATCTCGGCACCGAGCGCACCGCGATCCTCGGCTATCTCTTCCGCCGCATCGAGATGATGATCGAGGAAAAACGCCCGACACTGATCCTGATCGACGAGGCCTGGAAGGTCCTTGACGACGAATACTTCGCCAGAAAGCTCGCCGAATGGCTTGTGACGGCCCGGAAGAAGAACGTGGTCGTCGTGATGATGACCCAGTTCCCGAGCCAGATCCGGGGATCGAAAGCCCGGTCGATCCTGGAAGCGCTGCCGAACCAGCTTCTCTTCCCGAACGGTGAAGCAGCCTCGGCCGACTACGACAGCTTCCGGCTGACCGATGGCGAGCTGGATTTCGTCCTGAACCCGATCCCGGGTCAACGGCTGGTCCTGTCACGTTCCCCACGCGGCTCGACGGTGCTGAACGTCGATCTGAAGGCACTCGGGCCTCTGCTGACGGCCCTCGGCGGCGGTCAGGCCGGACTCAATGCCTTCGGTGCTGACTACGCCGCGCGGTCCAAATTCTGGAAGGAATGATTACTCAATGAACTCAATACATTACATAAGTATCCTTATGGGCTTTCTTGGTGTTGCGCTCGCGGGCTGTGGAGACGTGCCGATCCGGAAAACCAATTGCTGGGCGCAATCTGGTTCCACTGTGACCAGTTCCACAAAGGGCGCAAGCCCGACTTCGTATCCTGCCTCGCGCGTGGACAGCTCGCTGGCCGATGTCATTCCTTGCCGTTAGATCACCAGCCTCAGTCAGGGCGCTTGTCTTGATGATCACTGTGCTGCCTCTTGCGGCGCTCGCACGTGGCGTGCCGATTGCCGATAGCAAGTCGATCATCCAGCACGGCCTCGAGATCGCGCAGATGAACCGTTTGTCCATAGCGCGGGAGTTTGAGACCGACAAGAAGGCGCGGATTGCAGAGCTGCATCAGGAACAGCTTAATGCGCTCGACGCCACGCTCTCGATGATGACCGGCACCACGCCATGGATCGGCGATCTGGAAGTGATCCCGGGAGCCGAGGCGGAAGTCCTCTATGATGTCGAGCATGACAGCCCCTATGCGGCGCGTCTTTTCGGGGATGGCAAGACCGGTATCGAAGAGATGATCATCGCCACTGCGAAGAAATACGCGGGCCACCCGGGGCTCGCGCGGGCTGGCCTCAATCCGGTCGAATTCCGCATCTGGTTCCAGAGCCTTGTGAAGCAGGAATCCGGGTTTTCCATCGGGGCACGCTCGCCTGTCGGCGCTTTCGGCCTGACGCAGGTGATGCCGGATACGGCAAAGGACCTCGGCATCTATCCGGCCTACTATGACGATCCGATGCTGCAGCTTGACGGTGGTGCCCGGTATTTCCTGACCCAGCTCAACAAGTTTGGCTCAGTCCCGCTGGCGCTCGCCGCCTACAACGCCGGTCCCGGCAATGTCTCGAAATACGGCGGCATCCCGCCCTTCAAGGAAACTCAGGACTACGTGGTCCGCATCACCGGGTTCTTCAACTCCTATGCGGCCAAGATCAGCGGCATTGATCAGGTTGGCACGTTCGATCCGCGCGACATGGCGATTGCCACGGCCTCCAATGTCGCGGACGCCGGGCTGCACTATGGCATGGAAGCGAGCCTAGAGATCGAAGCCTCGCTGAAGCGACTCCGCGTCCTCATCGAGAAGATCCCGACCACCAGTTCGGCCAAGGAGGCGCTGGATCTCAACACCTATGCCCGGGCCGAGGCCGTGCGGATCGCGCTGATGGCCGACCGGGTCAAGGCCGCAAGGGTCAAGGTCGACCAGGCGCGATACGCGCTCTGGATCGAGGCCTACGCCCGCGACGCAACATTCATCAAGGTAAAGGCTGGTTCGGAATGATCCCCAAGCGCATCCGGGGCGTCAGTGCCCTTCTCCTCACCGCATCCCTGGCGCTCCCGATGACAGCGTCCGCCCAAGGCGTGCCGACCATCGACCTCACCAGCATCGCCAAGATCGGCGAGGTGCTGGCGCAAGCCAAACTCCAGGTGCGCGAGATGATCGCCTCGAATCTGAAGCTCGACGAACAGATCCTGAAGCAGATCGAACAGATCGCCACCCTGAAGGCACAGCTCGATGCGCTGAGGAACGGGCTGACACTGGAAGCACTTGGCATTCCGGATCCCGACACCTTCTTTGATGACATTCTGCCGGACGTCGCTGACCTGACCGGCGGGCTTATCGCCGCGAAGGACGGGAAGTATTCGCTCATGACCACCTCGGGGAAGGTCGGCGACAAGCCAGCCGGACAATATGTATCTGATTTCTTCGCCTCGGTCGGTTTGGACACCGCCACCGTCGACACGCTTTCGAAAAGCGAGGATCCGGGTGCGGCGCGGATCGGCACGCAGGCCAACACGGCCGCCTTCCTGTCGGCCGCGGCGGAAACATCCTCGGTCAAGGCGTCCGAAAGCCTCGAACGGGTGCACGAACTGGTCCAGGAGATCCCGGACACCGAGGGGCTGAAGGAAGCCATCGACCTCAACACGAGGGTCACGGCAGAGCTGTCCATCGCCATGGCCAATATCTGGAACATGGAGTCCGCCCAGCTCATGGGCATGGGGGAAGCCGGCGTCATGGATGCCGCAACGGCCGCCGAGGAAGAGAAGTTCATCAAAGTGATCAGAAAGGAATGAAAATGGGCAAGTTCCAAAGGAAGCCCTTCAGTGCGGCGCTGATCCTGGCGACCCTCATGACGGGAATAGCCACGGCCGAGACCCCTGCCCCGGCCGATCTGGCTCAGGAAGAGGCCTATCTCGATGTCCTGCCGAAGGTCGAGGTGCCGGACGATGTCCAGCCGATCCCGGGCGCGGTGAACGAAGAGTTCCGGAACTGTGAGGCCCAGTGGCCGATGGGGTACAAGGACGCGCAATCCGGTCCCGAGGCGCGCGCGCTGAGAGACATTTATGGGTTTTTTCAGGCACGAAATGTCGTGGCGTCTGAAGACTGCACTTGCCCCGGGAAGGTCGCAAACTGGGAAGACGTAGACCGAATTGCAGCAGCGTTGCGCGAGCGAAGCGGCATCGAGCGCTTGGGCTGGCAGAACACAAAAGAGGTCGCTGCGGAAGCTGACCGCTTGACGGCAATCGCAGAAACCATGTGCGGCGGTTCCTTCTGATGGACAGCGTCTCGACCATTCTGACGACGCTGGACGGGGCCATCACGGCAGCAGGAAGGCAGTTCTTTCAGGCAACTGCCAGCGCCGTCGGCCCGATTTACACGAGCTTCCTTGCGCTCCTTCTCGTCATGGTCGGGATCAACGCCGCCCTCAACGTCTACCGCATCGCCATGCGCGATGCGGTGCAACTCGCTTTCCGCATCGTGATGGTGCTGATGTTCGGTCTGACTTGGTCGAACTTCAGCCAGATCTATCAGGCTGCGAGCAACGGGCTCAGCGATCTTGCGCTGGAATATTTCCGCCTCGGCGGCGGCGGTGTCGCGACATCGGCAACCGCAGCGATGGATGACATGGCCAACATGATGGCCGGCAACGTCGACTCTGTCTCCTCCGCCATGTCCTCGATCATGCGCGGCTTCGTTGCCGCGATCCTTTATGTCATCCTCGGCGTGCTGATGGCAGTCTATGTCTTCATCGTCGGTTTCGCCAAGCTGATGATTGCCTTCCTTCTCGGTGTCGCCCCGCTCGCCATCGGGGCTACGATCTTCGAAAAGACCAAGGGCGTCTTCGAGGCCTGGCTCTCGGCGATGATCGGGTATCTGATGTACCCGGTCGCCTCCGCGGGGATCATTGTCGCGGTGGTTACTGTCGCACATGATGTCTTCCGCGAAGAGAAACACGTCACCGATCTCGGCTCAATCCTCGGCTTTTTCGTAATCGTCTTCGTGGGCATCTTCGCCCTGATGGCCATCCCGAATGCCGTGACGCACATCACCGGCCAGATCAGCCTCGCCAGCATCGCGCCCCAGGCCCTGCGGATTGCGGGCAAGCCTTTGGAAAAGGCCAGCGACTATTCCGCCCGGCGCATGAACGAGTTCCGCTCTGGCTTCATGACCGGCAAGACCGAACATCACCATTTGCGCGATCAGGCGCGGTCAGACGCTGAGCGGGGCCATGCCGCCCGTATGCGGCTCGGCCAGTTCATCCGCGACAGCTGATCCAGCCGCCCGACAGCCGCGCAAAACCCCTTTCACCGGAGCAAGATCATGACAGGTTCACCCCCTGAATTGAGAAGTTTTCTCGAGGCCGAGATGTTCTTCGGCGTGAAGAAGCGCGAGCGCATCGCCTACGCGGTGGCCGGCGGCGGTCTCGCGATCGGCCTCATGGGGATGATTGCCGTCGCGACGATGCTGCCCCTGAAGCAGACCGAGGCCTTCCTCGCCATCGTCGACAAGGACACCGGTGTGGCCGAACGCGTGGTCGCCGTTGAGAAGGCGGGAATGGAACAGGCCGAGGCCATCCGGCAAAGTTTGCTCTTCGCCTATGTCACCGACCGCGAAACCTATGACCAGCATGACAACGAGGCCCGGATCCTCCGCGCCTATACCTGGTCCGAGGGCAATGCGAAGTCGTCGCTCGTGGCGCTCTGGACCGAGGGGCACCCGAACTATCCGCCGAAGCTTTATGGCGAAAGCTCCAGGGTCTTGGTCGACATCCTCTCGATCACGCCGGTGACCGAGACCACCGCACAGGTTCGTTTCACCAAGACCTGGGTCTCGGATGGCGAGGGTATCCCGGACCGGATCGGCAAGTTCACCGCGACCGTCACCTTCCGGTTTGAGCCCACGAAACAGACCGCACTCAATCTCGTCTGGCAGAACCCGACCGGGTTCCTCGTCACCGATTACCGCCTCACATCCGAGGCCCTCACCCCTTCGGGAGGCTGACATGACGCCAGGTTTGACAATTTTCGCGGCGGGTCTTGTGGCCTCCTTCACAGCCCTGCCCGCTCTTGCCGAGACCGCCCCGAAATCCGGTCGTCATGACGCAAGGGTGACCTATGCCAGTTATCAGGAGGGTCAGGTCTACCGGATCACCACGCGGCTTAGGACAGTGACCCTCGTCGAGCTTGGTGACGGCGAGAAAATCCAGTCCATCGCCATCGGCGATCTCGAAAGTTTCAAGATCGACAAGCTCGAGCGGTCGAACCTTTTCATCATCAAGCCCGTGGTCGCCGGTGCCACAACCAACCTGACGGTCGAGACCCAGAAGAACATCTACTTCATGCAAGTGACGGAAAGCGCCAAGGGCAGTCCAAATTATTCGGTGAAGTTCACCGTGCCCGGCAGTTCCCGTGGCACCTCGCCCGGAACGGATATCCCAGCGGCCCTGCCGATGACCTATAAGGTCATGAAAAAGGGCAAGCGGCTCTCCGACTTCGCTCCGGTGTCGATCTCGGATGATGGGCGGAAGACCACCTTTGTCATCCCGCCCGGTGCCCCGATGCCGGTGATCTTCCGGGCCGATGCCAGGGGGCAGGAATATTCGGTCAACTCCGCCGTGCGCGGCACTGCGATCACCGTCAGCTCCCGCTCCGAACGCTGGGTCCTGCGTTACGGCGACGACTATGTCTGCGTGACCGCGGTCGAGGGGACCGGCCAATGAGCGAAGACGATCAGGACGGCAAACTCGCAGCGCGCATGGCCCGCATGAAACCTGCCGAGGCCCCAAAACGCCGTCGCGGCGTGAACCCTTATGCCCTCTCGGCCGTCACCGCCGTGGCGGGCGCCGGCGTCGGGGCATGGCTTGTCCTCGCCGCCCCGGAGGCCCCAGCCCCGGCACCCGCGCTGGAAACCGCTTCGGTCAGCGATTTCCAGGGGGATGGCGGCGCCGACGGGTTTTCGATCACGAAAGAAAAGCCGCAGATCGTGCCAACCGCTCCGGACCCTTCCGAAGCCGAGCGGCTGCAGGCCGAGATCGAGGCCCTGAATGCCCAGATCGCCGATCTGAAAGCCAATCCGGTGACGGTCACGGATGAGGCGGCTCTTGCCGATCTGAAAGCACAAATGGCGGCGCTCGATGCGGATGCCAAAGCACGCGAGGCCGCCCTCTCCGACCTCGAACGCGAGAACATCCGGCTTCAGACCGAACTTGAGACCAAGGCGCTCGTCGAGGGTGATGCCGAGGCCGAAGCGGCCCGGGCCCGCGAAGAGGAACTGGCCCGCAAGCGTCAGGAAGCCGAGATGCGGAAAGAAGCCCAGATCCATTCCGACATGGTCGCGATGCGCTCTTCCATGGATTTGGGCGGGGAGACGGGAGGTGCCGCCCCGACCGGTCCCGGAGGTGGAGCTGCCGCTGCCACGGGAGATGAGGCCTTCCGGCGCGCGGGGGCAAAGTCGGCCGAGGTCCGGCAGGTGGAGGTGATCGCCAATCCCGCCTATACCGTGATGCAGGGCACCCTGATCGAGGCCTCGCTCGAAACCGCTGTCAGCACCAATCTTTCCGGCAATGTCGCCGCCATCGTCAGCCACGATGTCTGGTCTTTCGACATGTCCCGCGTCCTCATCCCGCGCGGCTCCCGTCTCTTTGGCCGCTACGACTCCGACGTTGATGCCGGTCAGCGCCGGGTGCTGATCGCCTGGGACCGGATCGTGACCACCGATGGCCAATCCGTCGAACTCGCGGCTTACGGCACGGACCGCATCGGGCGCTCCGGCCTGCCCGGCAAGGTGCGCAATCACTTCCTGCAGCGCTTCGGCACCGCCGCCCTGATCTCGGTGATCGGAGCGGCGCCCGCCATCGCCGCCGCGAAATACGCCGATGACGAAGTGGCATCTGATACCGCCGAAAATGTCGGCAATGATCTCGGCGAGGCGGTGAATGAGGTGATGGCCGACTACCTGCGCATCCCGCCGACGATCAGCGTCAATCAGGGGGCTGTCGTCATGGTCCGGGTCGACGCCGACATCGAGTTCTACTGATGAGCTACCTCGACACCTATCTCGGGCAGCTCGACACGGCGCTCTCTGACCCGGCCGTCATGGAACTTGCGATCAACGCCGATGGCACGATCTGGGTCGAGAGATCAGGCCAGATCCACATGGGGCCGAGCGGGCTTGCGCCCCTGCCCGCGCGCTCGGTGCGCGATCTCGCCGCCCAGATCGCCAATTCCACCTCGAACACCTTTACCGAAGCCGCACCCCTCATCTCGGCCACTGTGCCCTACCGCGATCTGATGCTGCGCTGTCAGGTGGTCGGCACGCCCGCCGTTTCGGGTGGCACCGTCATTGGTATCCGGGTGTTTCGGTCCCGGCAGGGGGACACGAGGCGCGCGCCGCGTTCCTTCAGTTTCTTGCGCGGACAGGAAAAGTCCCTCGAAGAGGAGCGGCGGGCCATGGTTGCGGAAATCCGCGCCGAGTCTGAGGGGGCGGATGTCGATGCCTTCCTCGCGCGGCTCGTCAGCGAACGGCTGAACGTCATCGTCTCGGGCGGCACCTCGACCGGCAAGACCGAGCTTGGCCGCAAGCTTCTGGAGATGGTCGCCCCGGACGAGCGCATCGTCACCATCGAGGATTCCCTCGAACTCCTGCCGGGCCAGCCCAATACCGTAAGCCTGATCGCGCAGCGGGACGAGGCCTCCCCCCGCTCGGCAGACAAGCTTTTGCAGGCGACCCTGCGCCTTCGGCCCGACCGGATCATCCTCGGCGAATTGCGCGGGTCTGAGGCTGCGACGTTTCTCGATGCGATCAACACCGGCCATTCCGGCTCCTTTACGACGCTCCACGCCCATTCGGCGCGAAAAGCCATGGACCGGCTGGCGCTTCTCGTCATGGCGCAAGGCACAAAGCTCAGCTTCGCAGAGGTGATCCGTTACCTCGAGACCTCGATCGACGTGATCCTGCAGATGGGCCGCCAGGGCGACCGCCGCGGGATCACGGAGATGTATTTCCCCGGGCTCGAGGACTGACAGACTGCGGTCTTTGCCCTCCCTTTCCACTTTTGATTGGCCTGCTGGCTGAAAGGTTGCATTCATGGACCAAGACATTGACGGCCTGCAGACGAAAGTGGCCGAAGAGCGGAAGAAGGAATACTTCTCCGTCCGCTCGGCCTTCTCCGGGACTTCGCAGGAGTTCGAAGATCCGCGTCTTGCCGGCGAGGCCTTCTTCCGGGCCGATCCGGCCGAGCGGCCTTCGGTGACCCATATCGACGGCAACTCCGCCCGGACCATGGCTCATACGGAAACCCACGGGACACACGAGAGGGGAGAGACACGTTATTTCAAATCGCTGCCGGACTCGCATGCCCCCGATGCGGAATTCCGGGCCGGGTTTGTGGCGGCAATGGAGGCTTCGATCTCTGAGCGCCTGGAGAGGGTCGAGTTTGGCAA
The DNA here is from genome assembly GCF_003054195.1 of Gemmobacter caeni. Taxonomy (GTDB): domain Bacteria; phylum Pseudomonadota; class Alphaproteobacteria; order Rhodobacterales; family Rhodobacteraceae; genus Gemmobacter; species Gemmobacter caeni. The sequence continues at coordinate 44,919 of NZ_QBKP01000013.1, read as the reverse complement.
GGACGGGGCGAAGGCCGTCGAGAGGCTGGATGCCGGGCTGAAGGACGATCTGGAAGCCTTCGCGCGGCGGGAACCGGAAAAGGCGGCCGCGCTCTGGAATGAGCATACAGGTGAAGTTCCGCCGGGGCCGACCCTGCGCGCGGCCGTCGAAGCCCGCGAAGCTGACGCGGACCGCGAGCAGCAGGCTGAGTTCGCGTCGCGTGCAGAAGGGCCGAAAGTCGTCGCTTCAGGGGACTGGGTCACGACGGACCGGAACGTGGAGCTGCGCCCCGTCGCGGTCGCAACCGAGCGCGGCGTCCACGCAGGCTATGACGCGTCCGAAAGCGGTGGTGAGGGGGTGATCAGCTTTTCGGAGCGGACCTTCGCGAACAGCTGGGAGGCACTGCGGCATGCCTGGGATTTTTACGAAGGCGGCGAAGAAGGGCTGGAGCTTGCCGTCAGCCGGGCCGCCGCGGTGGATCGTGACGCTGGCGAAGAGATGGACCGCGGACCCTCGGGCCTCGTGCTCGAACATCGCGAACAGCCGGAATTCCCCCGCCCTGAGACTGCGATTTATGCGGGCGAAGACGCCCAACTGGTCCTCACCCTCGGCCGTGACACCGAGGCCTCCCGCGATATTGCGGAACGCCTGGTTGCCGATCCTGCGTTTCGGCAAGTGGTGGCCGAGCATATTCCCGATGCCGAGGCCACCCTTGGCACCGGCCGGTTTGTCGACGGCCAAGGCTCCGCAGGGTTTCTGCCCGATGAACTCCTGGCCATCACCTCCTATGGTCGTGATGGCAGTGCCGAGGTGCTGGCCAAGTTCCCGGACGAAGGGCCGCTGAGCGAAGCCCTGGCCAGGCATCTGGCTGAAAGCCCGGTTCTCACGGCCCATGTCGAAGAAGAACGGCTGCGCAGCGACTTCACGGCTGATCCAGCGCGGGCCATCTCCACCTGGGTGGCGCAGTCGAGCGCCCGGATTGATCGGTTGCCGTCGGACCGACAAGAAGACCTTCGTGCCGAAATGCAGAGCATCGCCAAGGAAGCTGCAGCAGCCTTTGGCCTGGATCGGGAGCAGACTGGCCACGAGGTCTCTCCCCGCTCGACCCTCTACAGCACGGCGATCAGCCCGACGATCTTGACCGTTGGCGGCGAAGAGACGGGGCTTCAATCCGGCGGTGCCGAAAGCCTGCAGGGAAGCCTGACCCTCAACGCCCGCCTCGCAGGCATCGACGCCGAAAAGCTTGGCAAGCGTCTCGAAACTGGTGCCGCCAACGCCCGTGAAGAGGAAGCTTGGGTGAAATCCGATCTCGCCGACGTCGCCAGGCGTCACGGCTATGACCTCGACAACACGCAAGGCCGCAACGCGGCCGCAGAACGCCTGGATCGCTTCTACCAACGCGCCGCCGAGATGATCCAGTCCGCCCGTAGCATCGACGCTTCGAGAGCCCCGGACCCGATGGTCGAGGCCCTGGACAAGATGGCGAAACTCCATGTCCGGCAAGGCTCAGTCGCCTTCCGCAACGAGGCCCAAGCACGGGATTTCGCGGAAGAGATGAAAGAAAGGTACGGTGCTAATGTGCTGAAAGATATCGCCGCCGGACGCACTGACGCCTTGGCCAAGGATGTCCCCGAGGCCAGTGCCTGCCAAGCCATGGCTGCGGCCGTCATCTCAGCGGCAAAAGAACACCCCTCTCTCGGCCTCAGTGCCCATGAGGTGGAAAGCGCCGAACGTCGCATGACGGCCGAGGCCGGTCCCAGGCCGCCGGAGCACACGCGCGCGTCTGGTCATGACCGAGCGCATGCCCAGGACAGGGAGTTCTGATCATGCAACGTATCGCGCTTCTCCTCCCGATCGGTCTGTCGGCCGGCCTGCTCGTGGGCCTTATTGCCGGCGGCCTCGCGCTGAACCTGATCCTGGGGCGCGACCCGAACGCGACCGGCATATTCGTCCTGATCGAGGAATTCCCCGGCTTCGCACGGCTGACCTCCGTGCCTTGGGTTCTGCCCTGGCAGATTGTCGGTGCCTCGACTGTGGTCTTCACGATCGCCGCGGTCGCCCTGACCTTCCGCCAACAACTGACGGGCTATGGCCAGGCCAAATTCCAGGCTCGCGCCGAGATGAAGGCGAATGGCCTCTTGCAGCCCTTGGGCGCAGGCATGGTCTTCGGCAAACTCGGGACACCTTCAAAACGCGCGCCTTACGTCAGCGCCACGTTCCAGAAGTTCCCGCATTGTCTCGTCGTCGCACCCACGCGCGCCGGGAAAGGTGTGGGCTATGTTATCCCGAACACCCTCCTCTTCAACGGCAGCATCGTCGTTCTCGACGTGAAAGGGGAGATATTCGAGGCCACCTCGCGGCACCGGCAGGCCGAAGGCGATGCGGTCTATCGCTTCTCGCCTTTCGACTTCGAGCACCCGACCCATCGCTACAACCCGCTCGAGCGCGTCTCCCGCATTGAAAATCCCGAACAGCGCTACACGGAGCTTGCCAAGATCTCGGACTACTTCCTCACGGTTTCGGACAAAGGGACGGCTGGTGATTTCCTGACCGAGGGGCGCGAACTGTTCGTAGCTGCAGGGCTTCTGGCGATCGAGCGGGGCAAGCCGACCATCGGCGAGATCAGCCGCATCCTCTTCGGCCGTGGTGCCACGCAGGAGGTTTACGGCGAGCATGCCGAGGAGGTGAAACACCCCAATGCTGCCCAAACCTTCCGCAAGTTTGCAGGCTACTCCGACCGGACCCTGTCGTCCCACGCCTCGGTCCTGGGCGGTGCGGGCATGACACTTTGGAACAACCCGGCGGTGGATCGGGCAACCTCCGGTAACGACTTTTCCTTCACGGATCTGCGCAAGCGCCCGATGTCGATCTATGTCGTTGTCAACGCCGATGACATCCGCACCCTGTCACCGCTGGTGCGGCTCTTCTTCGGCGAGCTCATTGCGACAATGCGCTCGACCCTCCCCGACCCGAAATCTGAGCCTTGGCCGGTCATGGTCATGCTCGACGAATTCGACCAGCTCGGGCCAATGCCCATCGTCGAACAAGCCCTGAAACAGCTCGCGGGCCACGGCGCGCGCGTCTCGATCATCACCCAGTCGATCCCCGGCCTCGACAACATCTATGGCGAGAACGTCCGCATGTCGCTCGAATCTGCCGCCGGGATGAAGCTCTACCTCGCGGCCAACGACAAGAAGACCGCCGGAGAGATCTCGGACGCCTTGGGCAAGACGACCAAGCTTTCGGTGTCGGACAGCGTGTCGCGGGATCGGGACTTCATGCAGCGGCGATCGGTCAGCCGACGGTTGGAGGAGCGGCCCCTCCTGACACCCGACGAGGTGCGGAGGCTGAACCCGGATCAGGCCATCCTTGTCCCGGAACGGCAGAATCCGCTTTTGGTCCATCGGATCGTTTATTTCCAGGATACGACCTTCAAGACCCTTTTCGAAGCGCAGGCGGGACCCCTGCCCTATCCGCCGAAGGAGGCTGCCGCGGTTCAGGTTTTAACCGCGCGAATGGAAGCGCTGGAGCGGCGGCTGGCCGAAAAAATGGTGGTGGATTTCGTGCGAGCGGAAAAACCGGGATCGGCTTCGGCCATGGCCGAACCAAAACTGGCGGCGGAACTCATGGCGGCGGAAAAGCCAATCCTCGCGCAGAATGGCCAGTCCGGCGAAGGTGCCAACCTGCCAGATTCGTCAGGACCGGACGCAAATCTTGCGGCCTTCCGGCCAGACCAGATCGTTGCTGTGGCGCGCATGCGCAGGTTCACCAGGAAAATACAGGAAATGGGAGCATGAGATCTCTTCTGGTGAACCACGGGCACTTTCTACGACAGAGGCACCCCGGCAAGCGTTCCTGGAGCTCTCAGATCGTAGCTCACCGGGATAGGGACGGGCTTTCCGGCGCACTGCCGGATCAGCTGTCTACAGCTCCTCACCTATCTCAAGCGCAGCGAGACTTCGCAGCATCATGGTCAGGGCTTCAAACGTCATAGCTTCGCTTCGAACAACAGTTGTTCCGATCACCCCCCTGCAATCATATCCTCCTCGCAAACCGATGGTGATTTCGAACCTTGATCCGTTCTTCGGCGCGCAGAGAACCCGCGGAAGCGACCAGTTGCAGGAATCCTGTGGCAGGGATGGCGCGGCTTCCAGTCCAAGACCAGCATCGAGCAGGATTTCAAGGACAATATCCAGGGTCCTGGCCGCCGCGGACCGATCACATCGCCTCTGGGATGTGACTGTCGGAACAACTGATTGCGGCGCCGTAAACATTGCAAGAAACGCGGCAAGTCTCCTCTGAACAACCTTGTCGTTTGAAAGCTTTGAAACTGTCACCCCGATACCCTCAACTCGGACACTGCGGCCGCAACCATCGCGTGGCCCACGAATGTATCTTAAAACAGGTAGAGTTAAAAGCGGTGATGCACAATAGCATCCCGCATGAAAACCACGCCCCGGAGCCCGCTGCGCGACGTCCTCGCCCGCAACATGCGACTGTTGCGCGCCGAGAAAGGCTGGTCACAGGAGTTTCTGGCACATGAAGCGGGCCTGAACCGCACCTATCTCAGCGCCGTCGAGCGCGGTGAGCAAAACATCTCACTCGACAACCTCCATCGCATCGCTCAAGGACTGAACGTCGATGCCTGGTCGCTGTTGAAGGAAGAAAACCCGAGGGGCGTTTCATAAACCTCTCTGCGCGCTCAATGAAAGTTATGTCCCGCTAACATGCTCATCCTGAGAAGAGTGAGCCCCCATCGTTTGGACAGTTTCCGGGACGATTCAAGCGACTCTCTGCCTCAGTTGGCCTGTCAGATCGCCCCCGTCACATTGAATTTGCAAGATCATCAGAGCTCGGGGCGCGCCGGAATTGGCCCCTTTTTCGGTACTCTCAATCATCCGGGACAAAACCCGCAACATCGACAAACTGGCCATCGGTGAGGCAATGCTCCAGCGAAACGGGAATAATTAGATTGACCGCCAGCCGCGTGACGCTGGCTGCAAGATCGCCAAGCAGCACCTCGCTGGCGCGCGGCGAGAGACCCGCCACGGTAATTTCGAGTCCCTCCTTCACGCCACAGCCCCGCCGCCTGGGCGTCAGGTGTAGCTCGCAGCCTTTCACCTCTCCGGCGATCGTGGAGCACCACCGCCATCCGACGATGGTCACTCCGAGATCATCCCTGAGCCAGATCAGATCCTGATTTGCACCCATTCTGATGCTCGGGGAATAGTGGACCTGGCACGCTTTGGCTGCCCCCTCGACGCGCTGCAGCCAAGCCGTTCCGGTCGCCTTTTGACCTACCCAAACTGCCGCCCGCGACAGATCGCCCGCGAATGTCTCCAGCTGGCAGAGATCCGGGTCGGTTTGGGAAAATGAGAACGCCGTATTGAAGCGCGCTCCGGGCAGGTTGCTCAGCGCCGGGGGCAAACCCTCCTCCGGACGCCCCTTCATTCGCGGCGAGTGCGCTCCGATGAACAGCGGATAGGCGCAGCTCCCCGCCGGCAGATCCGCGCATTGCGGCAATATGGTCTCGGCGGCGATCAGGATCTTCGAATAAAGCACCTTCTTCGCCTGCACGGCAGAAGAGAGCAGCAGCACCGCAGCAATCGAGTAAACGGGAACAGCCAGTATCCGCAATCGCCTGGATCGGGTGCGGCGATCATTCTGGTGGACAGGCAATATGTTGCGCTGTGCTGATCTTGACATTCTCGTCCCTCAAGCCGTCGTCACATAGCCGCCAGCACGAAGCCCATCCAAAGTGTGAAGCATGCGGCGAGGATGATGAGTATCTCAAGTTCTACAGCCGCAGTCAGGCCCCTTCGGCGACGATGTAGCGTCACGGGATAAAGCAGAAAAGCGGCGAACCCCGGCAAAAACGCGGTGCTGAACAAGAACACCAGTCCCTTTGGCGGGCCAGGCGGAGCGTTTGACGCCGCCCTCGTCCCCTCGGGCAATACCAGAACATCCGCCACCACCACACAAAAAACCCCAAGGATCAGGGCGGCGGCGCAGCCAGCAAGAACCCCTGACAGACGGGCCAGCATCCGCGGGCGCGATGTTTCCCTGTCTGTGGCCGCGCTTCTCTTGGCGTCTCGTGTCATATTTCAGTGCATTCCCCGAAACCCAGCCCCAGTGTGCCACCTAGGACCTTGGCTCGCTTGCGGAAATCCTCGGTGCAGAAGATCGCCCCGGTCACCTCATCCGCCCAGAGGCTGCGCCCCAAGGCGGTATCCGTGCGAACGACCCTTTGAACGGGATATATAGCCGACAGTCGGACCGCCGTCTTTTGCAGATGAGGCAAGAATTGGCGCATTATCCGCGACTTTTCCAGATCGACGGTCGGTGCATAATCCATGATCAGCGCGGCCAGATAGCGGCCCGGCGAGGGCTCCTTGGCTTTGTAGAACCAGACATCCGACAGCGGCACGAATTGGTGCCTGCCCGGTGCCATTTCCTCGGCCATGGCGGCGAATTCGGTGCTGACGATCATCAGGTTGTGATGGATCCCGGCACTGTGCAGCGGGCGCACGGGCTTTTGCATCAGCTCAATCCGGCTGCGCTGCAATACCGACACCTCGGCATCATTCAAGGCGCGGGCGCCATCAAGGCTTGGCGAGAACCAGACCCCCTCCGCATCTTCGTCGTCACACAGATTCTTGCCATCCGGGGGCAGGATATGTGCCCCGATGCGGTGCGCAGCCACGAGGGAGACATCGACACAGTAAATCGTCACTCAGGCACCTTCCGCAAGACCCGCGTGGAAATCTGCCACAACCCGCAGCTCGCGCAAGGGGCGAGCGATGGATATCGAGGCGGCATAGGCCGGATGCGCCTTGTAGCGAGCCAACTCTGCTTCATCCGCGAACTCACCATAAACAACGAAATCGACAGGGGCGGACAGGGTGTCGATCCCGAGGTTGCGCCCGATCTCCACGCGGCCATGGGGGATCTGGGTCAGGAGAAGCAAGCCTTCGTAAAGCCGCTCTACATCCGCGCGATTCCGGGCGGAGAAGAACACGACATGGCGCAGCAGCATCACACCCCCACGCGCCGAAGCATGGCCAATCCCCCCGCCAGCGCAAGGAAGACGCCACCGCAGACCCGGTCCATCCGGGTGATCAGCCTCGTACCAAAGCGTCCCGCGCAACGCCTGCCTGCCGCCGCATAGGCCAGCAGGACCGCCAGGTCGATCAGTGAGAAAGTCACCGCCAGAAGCAGGTATTGCGGCAGGACTGGCGCGGCGGCATCGATGAACTGGGGGAGAAGCGCTGTGAAGAACAGGTAACCTTTGGGATTTGTGACGGCGACAAGGAAACTGCGCGAGAACAGGCGGCGCACCTCTGTGACCTGAGCCGTCGGTGCTTCGGCAGAGGCGGCCTTGCTGAAAAGCAGCCGCAGACCGATATAGGCCAGATAGGCCACCCCCAGCCATTTCACGGCCGAGAACAAAAGCTGCGAGGTGGAGAGCAGCACACCCAGACCGGCCGAGACAGCGGCGATCAGAACCAGGTCTGAAAACACCGCCCCCGCGATTCCGAAACCGGCATCGCGCAGCCCGTGGCGGGCCCCGTTGGAGAAGGCCAACAGGGAGGTCGGCCCCGGCATTGCGACGGTTAACAAAGCCGCAAGCGCAAAGGTCAGAAGGGTAATGCTCATGATCTTCTCCGGTTCTGGACAGCAGCAGTGAGTGTGGCGGCAACCAGCATCAGGCTGCCACCGGCGGCGATCATCCGGCTCAGGTTGGCCGACTGCCAGCGCGTGGAATAGGCCCGCCAGATTGTGTCGCCGCCCGGCGCCCGGGCATCGACTGCGGCAAGTTCCCGATTCAGCGGCACATTGGGCGCGACAATGCCCCCAAAGACTCCGATCATATGCACGGCAAGCCCGAGACCCAGCACCGCGGCGGCGACTCTTGCCCGCAGAACGGCCATCATGACGACCGCCAATGTCAGAGCAAAAGGCGTTCCGAAGTAGACGGCGCCGAAAAGCGGATTACGGAGAGAGGCGTTCATCACCTGCATGGCCTCGATGGCCCTGGCCGGGTTGATCATGTCCAGATCGCGCAGGGCTGAACTTTGCCGGGCAGATAAGAAGTCGAAACATGCCTCGCTGAAACTAACTGAAACTAGCAGCGGCAGGGTGAGTAATGCCGATGCCTTGAGCGGCGCAAACCACGTCATCTTGCCGAACGATGCCCCTGACGGATCAGCACTCCAATGAAAATCGCGATGACGGCGACCTGTGCCGTCAGAACGGCGGGCCATATCAGCGGAAACTGCAGGTCCAGATATTTCTGGGGGCCAAAGGACAGCATGGCCATCAGCGCGGCAAGCAGGCTGAGCACCTTGCCCGTCCGGCTGGCAAGGGGACCGATGATCAAAGCAGCAGCCGCAGTCGCAAGGGCGACAGCGAGGAACGGGGCGATTGCGAAAAGCGGAATCGTCGCGGGCGGATGCGGCGGCACCTGCGCGTAAAGGGCGCCCAGCATGACCAGTTGAAGGATGATCAGCACGCTCAGCGCGGCGGAGATCGAACGGGATTCGGACAAGATGGGCCCTCCGGCCAAAGATATGTGTAACTTATATTACGGTTGCGATAATCCGTAACTACAATTACTGATCCTGTCAACGCGGACATTCAGGAGCGAAGGTACATGCGGCAAGAAGCACAGAAGGCGCGGCGAAAAGAGATCGAGCAGGCTGCGCTGGCGCTGCTTGTCCAGCATGGTTATGCCGCGACAACGATGGCCTCTGTTGCCAAGGCAGTTGGAGCCTCGCTTGAAACGCTTTACAAATGGTATGGCGACAAGCCGGGCCTGTTCCGCGCGATGGTGCAGGCCAATATCGAGGAACTGCGTGACGGGCTGTTGATGTCGGCCGCCACATTCCGTGATCCGATTGCCGCCCTGCAGGAGTTCGGCCCCCGGTTAATCGCGGTTCTCACCAGCGAGGAAGTTGTTGCCCTGAACCGGGCGGCGGCGGCCGACCCCAGCGGCGATCTCGGTCGGATCATTGCCGAAACTGGGCGCGGCTCTATTGCGCCACAGTTGACCGGCTTGTTCGACCGGGCAATGGAGAGCGACGACCCTGCGCAGATCACCGAGATCTATCTCGGGCTACTGCTGGGTGATCTGCAGATCCGCCGGGTGATCGGCCGAATGCCGCCCCCTGACGCCACAGAAATCCGGCAACGTTCCGACAGAGCTCTGGAGTTGCTTTGCCGCCTGTTTCCAGCCTGTCCCTCAAAGCTCCCATCCGAGATTTCAGTCGCGTTCGCGTAGGGGCCGTGACTTCCCGTGATCGAGACCGGCCCATAGCCGCCGGTCGACCTCGACTTGTGCTGCCTTCCCGCGCTCTCGGAAGCTGCCGTTCATCTTGCTACGCAGCAAACACTCGGCCACGATAGTAGCGATGAGGGACTGGACAGGCCACGGACTCCGCTCCGAGCAGAAAACGCTTGTCTAGCGCACAAGGTCGGGTCACCTTCATCACAAATGGAACGCCGCATGGGGAATCTCTGCTAGAGCAGTTTCTTCATACCAAAAAGCGGAAATTTGGGCACAGACATGACGCTTCTCCTTATCTTTGCCTGCATTAGATATGGGGGCTTTGCCATCTGACAAAGGCTAGGGTAACGGGAGTAAACAAATAGTGACTGAGCCTCTAGATTTTAGAGTGGCCTTCCAAGGAGGGGGGGCAAAATTCGTGACCTTGTTGGCCGCAGTTGAGGCGCTCCAAAACATGCGAAGCGCGGGTCACATTAAGTACTCCCAAGTAGTAGGTTCATCTGCGGGAGGATTGGCGGCAGTCCTTCTCGGATTGGATTGTGACATGAAAAAGCTACGAGCTTACCTCGGCAGTCAGGAGGCTAAATCGGCTCTTTCAGAAATAATGTCATTTGACTTGGGATTTTGGGGGTTGGTTAAACTTGCCAGGGGTGGTTCGCTCGCTGATGAGCATCGCGTTCGAGCGTTATTCCAAAGAATACTTATTGAAACCACTGGCTATCGGGACAATCAGACTCCAAATTTTACCTGCAAGACTTCGGTGATCGTGACAAACATCAATACCTCGCAGGCTGAGGTGATAGAACTGAACGGAAAGCTCATTCGTGACATTGCCGGAAATTTAGTTGACACTTGTGCTATACCTCTCGCCTTTCGCGGCTTTAAATCCAAACCTAACGCCCATCTCCTTGATGGCGGTCTGTTTGAAAATTTCCCCACAGGTTGTCTGTCTTCCGACAGCTACCCTGGGGGCCGAATACTCGGCGTTACATTCGACAAGAGAACACATGAAGAGCAGAATTCAGGCTTTAGCTTAAAGGAATATGCTTCACGAATTCTTTCTTCAGCGATAGACGGAAACATGGCGCCTGCCATGAAAAGCATTCATGGTGAAAATATTGTAAATTTACCAGACAGGTGGGGAACGCTCGAGATTCTGCAAGCAGTTAATGCTATTGGATCGAATAAAGACGATCATGAGATAATTAGAAATAATGTCATAGCAAAGCTTCATGAAATCAAACTCAGAGAAAGCCAGATTAGCAATCTAGCCAAAATCAAAGCTCGCGCCACGATTCCGCAAAGCTATGACCAAGTTCGCGACTCAGCAACGATCTTGGCCAGCATGAGAATGAGTAAGCAGCTTTCCAAGAGGACGTATGCGTACCTTGAGCTTCAAAGCCTCTCGAGAAGTTCAGTGGGTGATCGTGGGCGATTGTCTGATTATTACTTTCATAAGACGTTCTATAGAGTGCCCACCGACGGAATTGAATGTATTCATCTCGTGATCAGTGAGTTTGTCGACGAAAGTGACTTCGCCCTGTATGCTGACTTTTCTATTATTGATGATAAGGCAAATAGTATCGATCATACAGTATTTCCCCTGCGGCGCATTGAAGGGACAAGTAATTTTCGATCCATAGCACTGTTCTTCAAGCAGCGGTTGTATCCCAGCGACACCGAATGGATCTGCCTTACGCAGCGGGAAATGTTGCCCAATCAATTTGAGGGATTGAGAACGCGTGGTTGGGAGTATTTGGAGTTTGCAAACATGCATGATGGAATTTATGAGGAGTTAGAGGTTTTTGTGGGGGTTCCGATTGGGATGGACAGTCAAATCCAGGTCAAGGTGGCCGACCGCCAGTATGATCATGAGAGTACTGTTGGAAGACTTGTGACGGGTGTCCATGCACATGCTTCACCAGCCATTTCCGATGCCATAAATCCGGGCTTTCGGGTAACTGGCTTCAAGATCGATAGCCAGATGACTGGTGATGGTCTTTTTTCTGTGTTCATAATTGATCAAAAACTTTGCCCTAATTTTGACGGATTGGATATTGTTTCTGAGAGTCATTGATTCAATCCCATGGCTGTTAATTTCCACTCAAAAATGACCCTAGTGGGCACATAATTTCCATTGAGAATTGACCCACGTGACCCTTCCCGCGCGCGTTGAGCGATGGGGGGCGACGAAACGATTCACATGGGACTAATGAACATCATCCGGAAGCTTCGGCTGCGGCACGGGCTTCCGATCCGCGAGATTGCCCGACGGACTGGCCTGTCTCGCTGTGATGGGCCGAAGGGAGCGACTGCTCTGCGTGGTGCCTGAATGACCGCTACTCAAGCTCGCTGTGAGTGCCATGCTGCATCACTTACCAACCGCTTTCCGCCCAATGCGACCATAGCCGCTCCCGGCCCAAACCAGCCACTCAGCCAAAGTCTTTGATGCTGCTGTCGCAGCCCGAATCGCGGACGTTCGCCAAAATGAAATGGTGCTGCCAGTTATCCGGAGAAGCCGACTTTCAAAGATTAGTCATCTTGAATTCCAGCGCCTGTTCAACTCCACCCACCTAGGATCCACTCGGAGTGATGAATCCGCAACGGCAATGCGCCCGATGGTTGCGTCTATCTCGTAGGGCCAAATGTTCGCGTCTTCGGGAAGGGCTAAGTGCAGGATTTCCAGTACGCGCTCTGGGTACTTGTCGACTATGTTCCCTTCACCACGCCGGATAGAAGGTAACATGATTTGATCGCGTTCGATCTTGCTTATCAAAGGCAATATTGCGTCTGAAATGGCGATGAAGCTATCTTCATCAGAGAATGCAAGTTCGATCAAGCGAGCCGAATTGTGGGGTGTCCGGGCCGCTTTTTGAATGGGCCAGACTCGGCGTAAGAAACGTTCTCGGAGAGGCTTCCAAAACTCCCCACTCTCGCCATCCTCTTCGCTCCACCGCTCAAGCTGCCACAATACTCGAGACCGAAAACGATCTCCCGCATCGAACAAAACTTTGCGGAATTCGTCGTCAGAAATGCGTTCGGCACCAGTCTTCGGGTCAGGGCGCCCCCAGCTTGCCAGCACCAGTCCGGCTAGCTTGTCGCGGTTGCTCCGTTCCTCGTAGGTCTGACCAGCAGCTTTCGCCAGCAAGTGTGGCTTCAAGACTTGAAACAGGTCAATGCTAGGGAGGTTACGCGCACCCCAAAGATAGCCGGTCCACCAGGCCTCCAAGGTTTCAGCGTCGTTTGTTCGCAGGACAGACAGGAGCTCTTCTTGCGTCCAGTTGGAATCGACGTAGTGGAACCAGTTCAAGAGGTAGCTACAAAAGACTAGGGCGAAGCGGCCATTGTCTCCGGGCAACGCCAACGCACCCTCAACCATTGTACGCCATTCTGCGGGTAGTCCTTGGTTTTTTTCAAGGTCTTGGCGGCGCGGATCGTGGTACAATGCTTGGGTAATTTTGCCCGCAGGCGAGTTTAGAGCTTCTGTCGCCCAATCAGGGTCGCGATTGCCGCGAACAACGCCGGAGCCGCCCGCGTCTGGATTGCCGGCCAGGAAGCCGAGTAGGCGCGTAGTCAACCGCTCGAAAGTGGGAACGCATTCGTCGGGAAGCTTTTCAGTGTTTGAAAGAAACCACTCGGACACAGGGTATACGATGCCCTTTAAGGCTTCATCGTCCGCCGAAATGACAAGTTCGGCTACGAAATTCTTTAAGCGGCCATTGTCATCTTTTCGGATCTCTGAACGCAGAAAACGCCGCCAAGCCCATTCCGGGTACTCGCCGCGCTTGGCTTCTAGCCGCAAGGCAGAAAGCGCCATGATAGGGTGCCTCGCGCACAAGCCCGAGAATGGGTCGTAGTCAACGAGTGCCAGCCCGGTTCGTCCGCCGATCTCCTGTGCTTTTGCAAGTACATTTGACAGTGGCTCAGATAGAAGGCCGCTATGCTCTGTTTCGGTACGTACCGTTCCACCACGGCTTTCCCATGACCGGTCGGCATTTTCGGCATGTTCTGGCGACCAATCAGGTGCAGCGTTTTGAAGCCGTTTAATTTCTTCGTCGTAATTGACGTTCAGGTTGCATCCCCTCGAACGAAGCCAATGAAGGCGTTCGGCGATGTCCCAAGCGCACCGCTGAACGAATTCGTGCTCTGCCTCGTTTTCCCACCGTTCCCGGCCTCTGAGGATGCGCTCTTCTATCCGTCTCGTTGCGGGTATTGGCAGTGTTGCCCAGCGTTCGAGCAAAGTAAGCAACAGGTCGCGCTGGTGTCGTATGTTCCAAAACGCATCGCGACTAACCAACTCAAAAAAGTCGTTGAAGTCTTCGTTGGGAACCAGCGTTTCGAACCGGCTCGCCCATATCCGCAACCGGGCAAACACGTTGTCGTCGTCTGTGGGCCATGTCGAGGCTTCCCTTCGTGCTTTCTCAACGTCCAGTTCCACCAGACGTTCGAACAGGGCGGCATAGGACAACACAGCACCAGTAAACCCCTCATTGCGTGCATAGTCGCTTATGTCGGGGTCGTCCGAAGGCATGATTGGCGGAATGTTCAGCCATCTGTAGTGCCCACGCTCAGTCTCTAGCTGTATTCCAATATCCAGATTCCGTTTCAGGGCCGAAACAACATCGGGTAACCATTGGTCCGGTATCGCGATTTCGGGGCTGTCTTCTGTGTAGGCCAAATCCAGAAGGATCAAGTCGCCAAGGCTCGTTTCATCATCGACCTGTGGTGCCAGTTTAGAGCGGAAATAGTTGTGTTGTGCTGTCATTCGTGGCCGCGAAAGCTTCTCGTACTTTCGAACCGTTGTACTGTTCCAGCCTAAAACTCTGATTTCATCCGCAAAGCGGTACCAATCAAGGCGGTCTGTGTCTGTTCCAGCTCGCCAGTGGTCGAAAAGATAGTGCCAAGCTTGGAGAATGTGCGGGGCGCAATTGGCGTCGGCCCTTTCCAAGTTCCATCGAATCCGTTGCTGAATGCCGCCATGCAAGCCGCCTTGCCGTGCGCCCCACCATACGGCGGCATTTTGGTTGGCGACCTTTCCAACCCAAAGCCCGAGAATATTGATCCTATCTGGCAGTTGCCCCGAGTATAGGGACTGGCCGCCACGCATAGTTGTAATGTGTTCGTCCCGCAGTTCCTTGCGGTCCCGACGGTTAAGTTCGAACGCGTCCCACACCGTTGTTGGCGTCTCACGTTTCGGGTGGAAGTCTTCCGGACTTATCGGTGTGGGAGTGGGGTCACTTGCCAATCCGTAGAAGGAAAATGGGTCAATTATTTTTCCTTCGTCTTGGCCGGATCGAACGACGTCCGGCCTTGAATAGCGAATTGAGCTATCAAAGACACAAAGCCACGTGGCTGGCGCAGGCGGATCACTTTCAAGAAATTTGCGTGCGCCCTCTTTAGTCGAAACCAAGTGGGCGACTTGTTCGCGTTCGAAGGGGGAAAGGGCTTCTGGGCCGTTCTGGGCCATCGCTATGGTCTTTACCTGCCAACCTTCCGGGTCTTTGGCGCGCCGAGCCCATTCCTCAAGGGTATCCCACAAGTTTGCGTAGTCGTCCTTGGAGAACGGGATTGCGGTCACACCCTTGTGCTCCCAGCGGGACGTCGCATCGTCCGCATCACCCGACTGAAAGGCGTAGGCCTCATCCAACCGTCCGTATGATTTGTTCAGGGCCTCCAGCAGATATTGTACTGGAGGGTCGTCCGCGTTGTAGCCAACGAACACCACGGAATAGCGATCGATCACATCTTTGAAAAAGCGGGTTGCCCAACCTTCTGCAAGGTATGCACGCCCGAATTCAGCGCTCGACAAAACGAACCCATCGCCCTCAGCCCCATCGTAGTCACCCGTAGCACGGCCATGCAGATAGACGATCCCATGCAAGTCCCCCGGTCTTGCCGGGTCGGGTAGCCTTGGCGGCTGCCACGCCTCCAATCCTCGCCCGCAATCATCAAACAATCGGTCAAAGTTGGTCGTGACTAGCTTCGTTACACCATCCTTGGTCGTAGCAAGGTCCAGCAGAATTTCATGTGCCGACAGGTCCACACCCTTCTCAGGGTCGAAATCCTTCACCTTGTGCGGGTCAAGGGCTTGCGCAACGGCAGACTCAATGTCTCTTTCAAGAAAGTCGCGCTCAAGCAGACCGAAAACTCGGTCGGCTGAAATCAAACCCGGCACGCCGGTTCGCCCTTCTATCTCGCGGGCCTCAGACAAAATCTTGACCGCCGCGGAGTCGTCAGGAACGCCAAGTGTCTTTAGGATCTGATCTGCTAGGCCGAAGAAGTCAGGCAACTTAGCTTTAGCCCGTGAGACGCCAGCGCCACAGAAGAATACGACTCGGCCTTCATCCAGGGCCAGAAGCAATTCATCTGGTATGTCCGGGCCATGCTCAATGAATTGCACTAGTCAACCAGCCCCATTTCTCTTTTAGATTGCTTATCAAAGCGTGCCTCCGCTTGCAATTGAGATTG
This sequence comes from Gemmobacter caeni, assembly GCF_003054195.1. Classification (GTDB taxonomy): domain Bacteria; phylum Pseudomonadota; class Alphaproteobacteria; order Rhodobacterales; family Rhodobacteraceae; genus Gemmobacter; species Gemmobacter caeni. The sequence goes on along the minus strand of NZ_QBKP01000013.1, from coordinate 29,185 downwards.
ACTCCCAGTGAAAAAAACAAAGCTGTCATGTCCGCTTTTCCATGGGCTGTTCTTCACTTTGCAAATGCAGCGAATGTCCGCAATCCGCCCTTCGCGACGCCTCTCGCCCTATCTTCACCCTGAGTTTTTCGCCTGCCGTTCCGCGATCAAAGCCGCGAGTTCAGGCAGATCGGCACCGGCCAGGCCAGTCGCTCCAATCTCAATCAATCTTCGGTTCTCCTTGGTCATGCCCTTCTTCGGCCATGCCGACTGGAACCTGTCCAGGGCCTCAGAAAACCCGGATGCCCAATCGCCCTGCGCCTTCTTCGATCGACTGGATATCGAGGCCGCGAACTCGGCGGGCTCGGACGCTCTTTCGGCAACCGCCTGGGCACGCATCATCAGAAGGTCCATGAACCGCTGGAAGCGGGACGGGTCGATCCGGGGAAGGACGGCGTCCAGAATCCGGGGCAGCCACTGGTTCGGCATGATGATTTTCGGCGCGATGACGATCCCGGTCAGGTAGCCATCAAGCCAGTCAGACGAAAGGCCCGTTCCGCGCAGCAGCGCGGCAACTTCACCCTTCTTCTCGGGCTCGGGGGCCGCTTCGGCCAGATCCTCAAGCGATGCCTCCGGATCGAAATCCGGATCATCCCGCACCCAGGCCTCAATCGTTTGCTCATGGATGTCGAGCATGACCGGGATCTTCTTCAGCTCCCGGCCTTCGAGAAGCGCGGTGGCGCAAGCCACAAAACCGGTCGCATCCGGATGAAGGCTTTTCTCCAGCACATCGGCGCTGCGGGCCATGATACGGGCCCACCAGTCGCGCCGGGTCTCGAGCCATTTCCAGAGCGCGACCTCTGCCGAGCGAGCGCTGCGCGCCTTGTCGAGGACCGCATGGGCTTCATCGCTGTCCTCGAACCAGCTTTCGATGATCTCGTGCCGATCCCACCAGTCTTCGCTGGCCATGATCAGGGCACCCTGCTGACGTGAGGGAAGCGCCTTGACTGCCGCGAACGATCCCATGTCGGCAATAAGATCCGGCGTCGATCTGGGCTCCGGGCGCAGCCCGTCGAGGCCGCAGAGGCGCGCCACCTCGATCAACCCCGGCACTGGCGGCAGATCGCGGGCAAGACCATCGGCCAACGCGAGAGACACGGCCCGGCGCAAACAGTCGGTCGTCCCGGTCAATGCGCCAACCTCTTCCGACATGCGCTCAATGATCGACTTCTGCTCCCGGGCGGTAGCACAGGGGATGGTATAGGCATCCTTTACGCCTTGCCCCTGCTTCAGGAGCAGCATCGCCATCTTGCGTTGCGATCCTGCTTGCAGCGCGACACCGATGCTCTGCGCCCCACCCCCATCCGGCAGGGTCATGCGGATGCCATGAATCTTCCATGGGGTCACGTCCGGGTCAGCAACAACGCCTTTGCGCATGGCCTCTTTGAGAACCTGATCGACGCTTCTCCGTGCCGCATCCTCGGGCATCCAGCTGCGCAGAACGACCAATGTCGCCAGAATGCGCCCCGGAAGGTCGCCGCGCGCAAGACGATCAGCCAGGCCTTGCGCTGCGGCAAGGCGGATATGTGGAGCCGGGTCAAGCAGCCAGAAACAGGCCAGATCGGCATGGAGCGCATCGCTTCGACCCACCGAATAGGCCACCACATGATCGCGCATCTCCGGGGGCATGGCCGGGAAACTTTCGGTCAGCGCATGGTGCAATGCGAGTGGATCGCCCTCTGCCTGCTGGATCAGTTCGGTGAAGAGTCCTTCAAGCAGGGCTTCGCCTTCGACGGGATTGGCCGTACGTCGCCCATTTTCTAAAATGACGCCCTGGCGGTGCAACTCCAGAGAAGCCGGGGCGGTCAGGCCATTGCGCGTCCAGAGTTGGGCGAAGATGAGGTTGTGAGCAGGCGTCATCCGCCCCTGTCGCCGCGCAAGATCAAGCGTGTCTTCGACAGTCTTGAGAAAGGTCTGGCCGCGCGCCTTGCCGTTTTCCCTGGCGATACGGGCGGCATCGAGGCCTGCGCCAAGCAGATCCAGAAGGCCCTCGTCATTCGGCGAAGGCGTTTCGATAGCACAGAGCTGCGCGACGATCTGGCCGCCCAGGGCCGGACGATGCAAGAGGTCGAAACTCATGCGCTCCAGAACATCGCGACGCGCGCCAAAGCCATCGTCGCCCGCAGCCGCAAGGGCGGCCAATGCCTCATCGATCCGACTCTTTGCCACGTCTCACCCGCCGAGCAGTACTGTTTTGACGACCAGCCTATCGAAGCGGCTGTGGCTTGTCAGGAAGATATGGCAGCCGTGCCTGGCGACAAAATGGCGGGCACGCTGACCGTGGCCAGAGCCGAAGGAGAAAACCGGGGGCGGCGCGCACCTGGACCGGATCACAGGTCCCAGTCCGCCACGCCCTTGCGCTCCGATTGTCTGGCCAAATCGCGCTCTGCCTTTGCCACCTCACGCAAAGTCAGTCCCAAGGCGACATGCGATTTCGCGGCTGAGACCACTGCGCGGGCGATCCGGTGGCGTTCGGCCTGATCCCCGACATCCTGCGCCAGCGCATCTGTCCGGCCTGCGGCGAGGTCTGTCACGATGCCCGCCCCATATCGCGCCCGCAATTCCCCCGCGAAGCGCTCCGCATGAGCATCCCCCCGGAACTCAACCTTGCCCTCGGCCTGCATGATGCGTCCCATGGACCGCAGCGCGCGCACAAGCCGGTCGTTCTCAGGCGCGGTTTCATGGGTAACGGTATGGTCAATCGCCGCCGCCGCTCGGTCATAAAACCCCTGCAGCTCCCCGGCCATGCGCCGTCCCTGCTCCGGGTCGCGCAGGTCCAGTCGTTCCCGTCCGGCGAGGAGCAGAAGATCGCTGCGCACCCAATCCCGCTCTTCCCAGGCGTTCGCTGCACCCGTTTCCAGACGGCTGGCGATGTGATCACGGCTGAGGCCAATCGCGGCGGCACCCGCCAGGATATCGTCCCGCAGCCGCTCCGTTGCCCCGGGCTGCAGGGTCGTCTCCAGCTTGCCCCGCATCAGGACATCGCCATCGAGCGCCATGCCGTAAATCACCGACTGCGGCATCATCTGCAGAAGCTGCGCGCCGCGGGCATCACCGAGGCCACGGGCGATGTCGACGGCATAGCCATAAAGCTCATCCCGCAGGTCCTTCCGCTCGGCCATGGGTGCCTTGCGGATCCTGGCTTCTGTCTCCGTCATCCACCCGCTGAAATGCTGCTCCAGATCAGCGCGCTCGAGCGTCGCCGCCTCGGCCGGAAAGGGATGCAGCACCCCGCCCCGCCGCAGCACCTCCTCCGCTTCGGCGATCTTTTCCCCGATCTCCGGCAACCCGGTCAGCGCTGCCACATGGTGCAGGCTGCGCATGGTGTCGGCCGTACGCGCCAGAGTGGCCAGCGCATCCTCCAGCGCCCGGCCCTCGCGCGGTCGTTCTTCCGGCGCCCGGCCTTCCGTCCGTGCCCGCTCGATCTCTGCCCGCGACGGGCCATAGCTCAGCAGCCCCCGCTCCGCCCGGGACGTGGCATCGAGGAACACGCCTTCCTCGGCCGCGATGGCCACCATGCGCTCCTTCATCCTGTCGAGGTTGAACGCATGCTCCCTGGCCATGAAGAACCAGCTGTCGTTCAACATGCCCCGGTTGTTCACCACGATATGGACATGCGGATGCGCCCGGTCGGTATGCAGCGCCGCGACATAGGACCAGACATCGTCCTGATGTTCGCCCGACTGGAACATCTCGAAGGCCCAGGCCTCGGCAATCAGCGTGGCCTTCTCGGCCCGCACATGGGACGGAAAGCTCAGCAGCAGATGACTGGTGTGCCCGTTCTTGGGAGACCCTCGCCAATCCTCCACCCAGTCGCCCACGATCTCCCTGCGCTCTTCCCGGGTCAGCCCCCTGGCCTTGTCATCCAGCACCACGCCATTGCCGAAGATCGCGGCCGATTTCGAGAACAGGTAATCCATCTGCGTCGCCAGCTCCTTCGCATTGGCCGTGCCGCCCCTGCCGATCTTCTTGATGACCGCGGCATGCGAGCCGAGGGCAAAGCGCCACAGCTGGCTGGCCCGGGCTGAGAACCGGAAGCCCTGCCGGGAGGGGGAGGATGACCTCGCCTTCACCCGCCCCTGCCGAGGCCGCAGGAAATCGAGATCGCCCAGAACCGCCTGAGCGAGGCCAACAGGCCGCGAACCAGGCTTAACCACGGCGCGCGCCTGCCTGACCTTCGGCAAACTTCAGGAACAGCGCCACGCCCTGCCGCCGACGTTCCGCGATGATCTGGCTCAGCGCCTTCGCCACCATCGGCAGTGACCGGCGCAATTCTTCGACCGATGCCCATTGCGCCCGCACCATCGGCGCCCGGCCCCGGTTCGCCGCCAGCGCGATCTGGTTCACGTTGGTGCCGATCTTCGCCAGCTCGTAGCGGATCTCCTCCAGACGCGCGCTGTCCTCCCGGCTGAATTCGAGGAAGCCCGAGGCCATCCGCACGACCGACCGCACCCCGTCCGAGCGGGATTTCGCGCCAAGCTGCACGCAAAGCGCATCGAAGGCCCGCAGCTCTTCAGCCGGCAGACGGCAGCTGACGACCTGTCCCCGATCCGCCGACCGGGGGCGCCCGCGCCCGGCGGATTTCCGGGGCACCGGATCAGCGGCATTCCTCGCCACCCCAGCCGAATTTCGGTCTTTTCCATGCGCGTCATATTTTACCACAGACCTCATCCACCGAATATTTGTAGACACATCGCATTTCCTGCCACCTTCTCTATCCCCTTCTTTCGCCCCTTGATCAAGCACAATCTATGCGCGATATGACCCCTTGCAGGTTGTGCTCCCCTTGGGTAACTCACCTGACACCGAGTGCACTTCGCTGTTCGCTGAATGCACAAGGCGCAACCGGAGAAGGTGCCCCTCCAAGCCCTTGGCAGGAGGGCATTTCCCGGGAAGAAGTGGTGGTAACGCCCTGTTTTTATTGATGTGAGGACCCAACCGTTCAGTGTTGCGGGTTCGAAGAAAGGATGTTTAGGATGCGTGTTATGGCATCAGCGACGTGTGATCAGGGCTACGCCTTATGATACACGCATTGCGCGATCAGATAAAAGATATACGCATCCAGTAATCAGACAAATGATTAAAGAAATACGCCTTGCGCAATAGGGTTTGCGCGAGATGGTTTCTGATATACGCAGTCCGGCTTCAGATTAAAGAGATGTGATTTAAGATAAATGATTTTGGCGATCTGCATTCAGACAAATGGGATCGGCGATACGCGAAGTGAGGAAGATGGTATGGGTTACGGAATACGGGTTGTGCTGGTGATGAACAGGAAGGGCGGATCGGGCAAAAGCACGCTCTGCCGCGCCCTCGCCTCTGCCGCAGCAAGTCGCGGCGAGACGGTCACGATCTTCGACACGGATGCCTCGAAGTCTTGCCTCAAGTGGATGCAGGCGGGGCAAGCAGCCGGAAACTGGTCGCCGCTGGTCGAGGTGATCCACACACTTGACGCGCACCGGGTCGTCGAGGCGATTGACCAGATCTATGAACAGCCGGACCAGGAGCATCTGATCCTGATCGACACCTTCGGCGGCGGGTCTGAGGCGCAAGACGTGCTTGCCGTTGCCGCCCACCGGATCATCTGCCCGATGATGCTGTCACGCGGTGATCTCAGCGAGACCCTTGAGACGGCCAGCTGGTATCTGAAGCTCCGGGGCCGGGTCGACAATCCGGATGAGCTTGCCGGCTTCTCCGTTGTGTTCAGCCGGGTGCAGGTCCGGCTCTCTGAAGCCGAGCGCGCGGTGGCGGATGAACTCTTCCGGTCGTTGCCCGCGTGCGAAGCCTGGTTGTCCAGTCGCAGCGCCTATGTCCGGATGGACAAGGAAGGGCTCCTCGGCCCGATCGCGGACAAAACGCCAAACCGCGGGCTGGCGGCGCATCTTCAGACTGCCGTGAAGGAAGCCGGTGAACTTCTCGACGAGATTGATCAGTTGATCGCGGCACCGGCGGAGGTCGCATAATGGCACCGCGTAAGGATCAGATGCGGATCATCCGGCAGGACGCAGGTTTTTCGGCAAAGCTTGGGTTTGGTGGGATGGTCGCGCCACCGGCAGAGGCCCACAGGCCAAGCATGGCGCCGCTGTCTTCGGTCAATGTCATGTCGGGGGTGAAGCCTGAAGAACCTCTGACCGGGGCAGCCTCCACACATGTCATTCCTCAACACGATGATGGCGGATTGCCCATCTACGGCCAAGAAGAAGCCCGGAAAGAGGAGGGTGAACCGCAGACACCACCGCACTTGGCGCAACGCCATGCGGTGCCTGCCCCTTCCGCAACGGCCCGAGGTCAGGTCGTCTATGTCGCGGTGTCGCTCACTGCCCGGCAAGCCTGTCTGGCAGAAGCCTGGGCCGCAGTGGCGCGGTGCTCGGTCCAGTTCCTGATCCGTCGCGTGGCCCAGGGCCTGCGTGACCAGCTCTTTGACGATTGGGAGCGCGATGGCATGCCCGAAGTCAGTGAGCCTCGCGGCGCGCGGGGCAAGCATCCGACCAGCGTGACATTGACCCTGCGACCGCCTTTTGCAGCCGACTTGGCCGCCCGGCACGACCCGCTTGGAATCTTAGGATTGGCGCGGGTCATGGGCCCGGCCTTCCGCGCACGGTTCCAGGAGGCGTTCGACTTGGCCCTGGACAAAGCGCCGCTGCACACGACACCCGAGGGAGAAGAGAAATGACTGATCAGAAATCGAATGCCCTCCACTACGTCACGCCGACAGCCGAACTTGATGTTGGTCGGCCTGTGGAATGGATGGTTGACCCGGATCACCGTGAGACGATCCTCGGCGTCACCTATGAGTTCAGCCACACGGGCGAGCGCAAGACGGTCTGGTACACTGCCAACAAACGCCGCCCGAGAAAGCTCGCCGTCGTGGCAGTGACCCACCTTCAGCAGTTTGAAGCCTCCTGATCAAGGCAGGCCGCCGGTAGGCGGCCGCGCTCATAGCCAAGGGCGACCCGAAGGTTGCCATCCATCAAGTTTCTGAATCGGATCGTACTATCCGATTCAGAAATGCCATTGGACTTCCTACGCACCGGAGCAGATTCTGAGCCGAGGAGGATAGCAATGGCATTAGCACATCTGCACCGCACCGATCCCAAGGCCAACATGGCCCGGTTCTATTGCATTGAAGTCGCACCGACACTGTTCGGCGAGGTCTCCGTTCTTCGGACCTGGGGCAGGATCGGGACGCGCGGTCGGACAAGTGTCGAAACTTGCCTGTCTGCCGCAGAGGCGGAGAAGGCTGCAGTCCGAACGCTTCGCCAGAAGGAGCGGCGTGGGTATCTGCCTACCCGGCAAATGTAGCCCTAAGTTACAGGCTTTCCGCCCGCCGCTCGTGGATGGCCTGCGCAAAGTCAGCCGCATGCGATCGTTGAAAGGAACTTGGGGAAAGTTTATGGTGCTCCAATGGACCACCGGCGGAGAAGATGATGAGCGTTCACAAGCAGAGTGTCAGCTTCACAGATGCTGCTTTCAACTTCGCTCGCGAGCTCGTCGAGAGCGGGGAATATCCAAACATCAGCGCTGCGGTCTCTGGCGAAATGGCGCGTGCGCGCGCGGCGCGGGAGAGGGAGCGCCTTATCTTCGAAGCCGAAGTCCAGAGGCGTCTCGCCCTCCCCCTTGATGCATGGGAACCCGTCCGAACGGGCGAATCCATCACATCTGGTGCGCGTGCCCAACTGGCACGGCTCGCCGAGTCCGGCGGTGGCACCGCCGCCTGATGCACCTCGTTCGACATCCGTTAGTTGACCAAGACCTCGCCGCGTTGGTTGATCACATCGTCGAGGTCACCGGTGGGGACTTCGACGCTGCCGGACGACGCCTTGATGAGGTCGACGAGCTTATCGCCGACATCTCAGCCAATCCGCTGTCCGGTGTTCGATTGGCGCCACCACTCGATGGATGGCTCGTCCGCCATGGCGGGCGGGGTCACCGACTTACCGTCGTGTTCCGTGCGGATCTCGCCCAGGACCGCCTCTTTGTTGCACTTGTTGCCTTCGGTGGTCGGGACTGGATGACGGAAGGCAAGACTCGGAAATCTTTCGGCAGGTGACCAACATTTACCGTGACCGTCAGGGCGGATGGGCCTGTCCGGTTTAGCCGCCGGTCCATGTCGCGTAGCGAAGATTATGTAACACAAATTGACACAGAGGGCGGGAAGCTGTCGGTCAGCTCGGATCATCTGGCCGCCCATCCAGGCTGGAAAGCGGACGGTCGCATGTCTTCAGGGCCGCTTGGGCACAAGGCAACGAAACTGTCTCAGGACATGGCCGCGACGAGGCGGCTCTTTTCGGTGTTCAGAAGCTGCTCGACCTGCGCCATCACCTCGGCGGGGGGCAGGCCGGGCGGGATCGGTGGGAAATAAGAGGCGACGATCGTGCCGCCCCGCTTTGCGCCTTTGCCCCAGAAGCAGCCGGCATTGTGCACTACCGGAACCACCGGCAGATCGAGCTTGCGATAGAGCGCAATCAGCCCGGGCTGGAACTTGCGTTGCTCATGCACGCCGATGCGGGTGCCTTCGGGGAAGATCAGGATCGAGCGGCCGCGCGCCACCTCCTGCCGCGCCTCGGAAATCATCGCCGCCATTGCCCGGCCGCCGCCGCTGCGGTCGACTAGGATCATCGGCGCATGGCGCAGGAACCAGCCGAAGACCGGGATCTTGCGCAGCTCCTGCTTGGCGATTATGCAGACATCGGGCACCAGCTGGTTGAACGCGAGGGTTTCCCAGGTGGACTGGTGGTTGCAGACATAGATGCAGGGGGCATCGAGATGCTTGTTCTCGACGCCCTCTTCGCGCAGGCGCAGCCCGAGGATGCGGTGCGACAGGCCCAGCACGCCGCGGGTCCAGAAGCGGATCGCGGCGCGGGTCAGGCCCGGGCGGTGCAGCACGGCCAAGGCCGGGATGAAGAGGCTTTGCAGCAAGGTCCAAAGCCCGAAAAACACGTCGAAAAGTCTGGATCGGACGCTCAGCATCCTTGGCCTCGTGCGCGGTGGTGCAAGCCTGTGGTCGGGGCGCGCTCAGGCGGCGCGGGGCAGGTCGGGGGAGTGTTGCGGCACGAAGCCCGCGCTGCGGGCCGCGCCGAGGAAGGCGTGGCGCGCCTCGCCGACCGAGCCCAGACAGTCCATCGCGGCCTCAAGCCGGCCAAGCGCATGTAGGCGCGCCGCGTCGGCAACGGGCCATTTCTTGCGCAGCCAGTATTGCGCCTGTTCGATCGTGCTGAATTTCTTCACGTCGCCCTCGGGCGAGATGACAAGAGACATGGGTACACCCCAGTAGATTTCGATCAAAGTATTGGTCTTTCTTGGAAAACGCGAGGGTACCCGGCCGGGCCGGTTCCGCTCGCCGAGGGCGCCCCGGCCAAAGGGCCGTTCGCGCCAGGTTGATGTCTGGGCCTCGGCTCTGGCCGCGCGGGTCGCGCACCGGAAAGCCTGCCAGTTTGGTCATTCGCGAGGTCGCGCGGCGCCATCCGAGCCGTGCCCGCGGGCAGGTTCGGCCTGACGGCATTCCCCGGTATGGGCGCGCCCATCGTGTCCCCAGGCCGCCGGCGCGGCGCGCCCAAGGTCTCTGGTCTGGTCGAGCTGTTTTACGTGGCCGGTATCGGTCATCGTGTGTCCCTTTCTGAAGTGCCGCCCGCAGGATGCAGGGGCAGAGCACGGCTCATGGTCGTCGCTGAGCCAGAAGGAACAGGGTCCGAGAAGAAGAAATGCCTGACCTAGATAGGGGCTCGCAGACTGGATTGCGAGAAAATAAAGCACTCCCGCGCCGCATATCCGTCAACCCGTTGCTGCGGAAAGATAATATTCCGACAGCTTGGGCCGTCCGAACCATCCGAAGGCGGTTTTCTGTCGCCCGGCGACGGTTTCGCGACGGTTCGCCGGAAACAGGGCTCGCAATTGGGCCGAGATCGGCCCATATCATGAGGATCTGCAGTGTTCATCCCGGGGTCGGACGACGACCTCTGCGGGCGCCGTGGCGCCGATCGGGGAACCGGGCAGTGATCCGTGCCCTCCGATCTTCCAGACCTGCAGTCCGAAGGCCTGATCGCGACGGCGCCCTGTGTTCCTTGCGACGCGGCATCAGACCCCAAAGACCGTGTTGCCTGAAAGGATGCTGACCCATGAAGAGACCTGACACCAAGGCGCCCAAAGCCGCCGAGGCCCCCCGGACCCTCACCTCGCACATTCCCGATTCCCCGACGCCGCCCGAGCGCAAGTCGATCTTCGACACCTCTTACGCGCCCGAGGGCGCCGAACGGCGCAAGGCATGGTCGCGTTTCGATCGCAAATCGGAATGAGGGCCGACCCGCCCAGACCCGGTGTCCCGTTCAAACCCAGAGAGGTCCATGATGAGCGCCTCTGACATTCGGATCAAGCTCGGGTGCCGGTTCAATCTGAGCCTGCAGCAGCCAACCCCCATGATCGCTTTGCTCAACGTGCATTTCTCGCGCGCGGGCGATCTGGAGTTCCCCGATCATCTGCGCAGCGTGCCGCCGGTGCCGCTGAGCGCCTATCGCGACGGATTCGGTAACTGGTGCACGCGCCTTGTTGCGCCCGCTGGGGCGTTCAGTATCGGTGCCGAGGCGATCATCGCCGACAGCGGCCTGCCCGATGCGCGCCCGCCCGAGGGCGGTCAGGTGGCGGTCGAGGCCCTGCCCGACGAGGCGCTCGTCTTTCTGCTGGGCAGCCGCTATTGCGAGACGGATGTTCTGTCCGATATCGCCTGGCGGCTCTTTGAGCATACCCCGCCCGGATCGGCCCGGGTGCAGGCGATCTGCGATTTCGTGCATCGCCATATCCGCTTCGACTATCTCGCCGCCCGCGCGACCCGCAGCGCCGCGCAGGCCTATGCCGAGGCGCAGGGCGTGTGCCGCGACTATGCGCATCTCGCGATCGCCTTTTGCCGTTGCATGAACATCCCCGCGCGCTATTGCACCGGTTATCTGGGCGATATCGGCATGGAGCCGCCCTATGCGCCGGGCGATTTCGCGGCTTGGATGGAGGTCTGGCTGGGGGATCGTTGGTGGGTCTACGACCCGCGCAACAACATGCCGCGGATCGGCCGTGTGCTGGTCGCCCGGGGCCGCGATGCCGCCGATGTGCCGCTGATCCATTCCTTCGGGGCCAATGTGCTGACCGGCTTCGAGGTCTGGACCGATCAGATCGACTGAGCCGCACAAACGATCGGGGCAAGGGCCCGCCAGCGGTACGAAGATCCGAAGGCGGGCCTTTTCCTTTGCAAAAGGCCGGCAAACCGTATAGGAAGGCCAAGCTACGTTGTTCCCAACTGCACCTGTCTCCTTTCTCGGCTTCAGTCTGCCTTTTTGAATTGACTGGGCCAAGCCGCCGCATCTTGCGGGCGGTATTCATTTAAGGAGATCTCACGATGGCCAATGGCACCGTGAAATGGTTTAACGCCACCAAAGGCTTCGGATTCATCGAACCGAAAAGCGGCGGGAAGGACATCTTTGTCCATATCTCGGCCCTTGAGCGCGCGGGGATCGCGCAGCTGAATGACGGTCAAGCGGTCACCTTTGAGGTCGAATCCGGCCGCGACGGCCGTGAATCCGCTCGCGATCTGAAAGTCGCCTGATCGGATCGATCCGGGGTCCGGCCGCCTTGGCCGGATCACACGATCAAGGAGGCGTCATGCCCCGCAAGGACAAGACCCGCGGTTTTTTCCGCGATATTGCTCAGCCGCCGTCCACGGCGCAGGAGCGCACCGATGCCGCCGTCAAGCTGATCCGCGAGACCGAGGCAGATACACGCGCCGAGCTGACGGCGCGGCTGCGCGCGGCCCGCATCGCGCGCGAAGGGACTGGAGCGGCATCCGCCGCGTCCCCGGTCAAGGCGAAAGCGCGCGACTGAGCCGCGCACCACGCCGTCAGACGATATTCTCGGGGGTTCTCTCCGGGATGTTACGGAGGGCCAAACATGCCTGCCGACAATATGCCTTCGGGCAAGACACACGGGGCGCACAAGGTGCCCCATCGGGAGGAAGATCCGGGCCTCGGCTGGGATGAGTTCTTCCAGAGCCTCGTGACCGAGAGAACCCCGGACCGGCGGCGCGCGCTGCCGCAGGGGATTCAGGAGTAGCGGCTTTCACCGCCTTGGCGGTGGACGGCTTTCCCGGTGCGCCGGCTGAGCGCGATAGGGCTCCACGTCGGGCCGATCTGTGTTCGTCGAACAACGCACCGGGAGGTGGAGCGGCAGGGGGAAATCCCTGCCGTTTCGCTTTGCAAAGGCGCCTCGAGCCCGCGTGAGTAGGGCGATGTTCGCACTCTATTATGCGTGACACATGTTTGCTTTGCTGCGGGTGCGACCGGGGCTGCGCTGTGTCTCGATCATCACCGTGCATGGGTCCCGCTACTTTTGTTGCGATGCGCATCGACGTCGGCTTCGGTCGGGGCGCGGCGAAGCCAAGCGTTGGGCCTGACCGGCCGGTTTGGGCCGTTTTCCCGTCCTTGGCCTGTCTCGAGGCTTCCCCCGACCCGGCGGGTTTCCCCGCCGGGGAGGTGCTGGTCGGCTTCAGAAGCCGACCTCGTCGTTGTTGTCGATCAGCTCGGGGCCTTCGCCCTCGGCCGTCTTCGGGCGGCTGAGGAAGTCGATCTTCTCGGCGATGATCTCGCAGCCGTAGCGGTCGACACCCGCCGCATCGGTCCACTTCGAGTAGTGGATGCGGCCCTGGACGAGGACCTTCATGCCCTTCTCGCAGTTCTCGGCGACCGACTTGCCGAGGCCGTTGAAGCAGGTGATGCGGTGCCATTCGGTGTCCATCACGCGGTAGCCGTGCTCGTCGCGGATCGGGCGGCCTTCCGACAGGCGGGGGCGCGAGGTGGCGAGGGTGAAGTGGGTGATCTTCGTGCCGCCCTGGGTGGTGAGGGCTTCCGGGGCCTGACCGATGTTGCCGGCGAGGATGACGATGTTCTGCATGGTGTTTCTCCTGTGTCTGGTGCGAGGGACCATCCCTTCGACAAGACCCGGCAGAAGCCTGTCGGGAGACGTCTGCACGGCTGGGCCAAGGACCAGCCGGAAACCCCCGAGGGGACGGGGTGGAGCGGGCAGGACGCTTTGCGGCCAACACGGCCCGGACAAGAGCGGGGTTGCGGGCAGGAAACCGAACAGGCTTAGGGGATTGTCAGTCGAAGAGGAGGTGCCTCAACCAGACCACAGGGGGAGAGGAACCCAAGCTGACAAGTTTAGCCGACCTCATCCGGCAATGTCAGGACCAAGGGGGAACCGTCCCGAGAAGCGAGAATTAGGTCACCGCGCCCACATATTCCCCCTGCCCCCACGTTAGGCTGCCGCCCTACCCCGCGCCGAGATCGCAGAGCATTTGGAACACCGAATGGCACCGCAGCAATGGGCTCAACTTCACGGCCCGGTCGCAGAGGGGCCTGCGATATGGGCAGAGGGTTCAGATCCAGATCCCACACCATCCGAAGAACCCCGCCATACGACAGAGGTGACCGCCACGATCAGGGATCATCGCGGAGAAGGACGGGCTCGCGACCGGCCAGATCGGCACCGAGTTCGCGGATGCCATAGGCGCGACAACAACGAGGACATCGGCTTCAGCCCGAGACCAACATCGGACCGGGGCGGAATGGCAGCGCTGCAACCAGAGGACCGAGATTCAATCTTGAGGTGCAGACGGCGCCCAAGCATTCTACGGTGACAATGTATTTTCAGGGGAACCTATGGATCCGATCGTATTTGTGGCTTTGGTTTGGTTCGTCCTGGCCCCCGTATTTCTGGTGCTCTGGCTGATTGGAAAACGCAAGCTGCGCTCGAGGACGTCCGAGGCAGAGACGGCTGCCGCGATCCACAGAGAAGAGGTCGCCAAGCTGGCAGCCGAGCACGAGGCAACGAAGGCAAAGTATTCCGCAATCATTTCCGAAGAAGCCGAGGTAGCACGTCTCCAGAGCATTGCTTCCGCACTCACTTCGGACATCGACGCGCTCCGCAAATCCTATGCCGAAAAGCGGGCGCATTTCGACCGGCTGGAAAGCCAAGTCGCCATCTATGATGAACGGCTCGCCTTTGCTGAATTAGGCATCTATGAGCCCCATTTCGATTTTACTGACAGCGAGGAGTTCAAGGCCAAGATCGTCGAGGTTCGGGACCGCCAGAAGGCGATGATTTCGGCAAAGCAGGCGGCGCTCTGCCCGACCGAATGGACGGTGGAGGGCAGCAAGGCCAAAGGGGCCACCATGATCAACCGTCAGATGCGATTAACGATGCGGGCCTTCAATAACGAATGCGAAGCTGCGATCGCCAATGTCCGCTGGAACAACGTTGTTGCGATGGAGAAGCGCATCTTGTCGGCAGCGGCCTCGATCGACAAGGAAAACACCTCGATGAACCTGACGCTGAACGACAGGTTCGTCGCCCTCAAGATCGAAGAACTCCGGCTCACCCACGAATACCGCGAACAGTTGAAACGCGAAAAGGACGAGCGGGCCGAAATGGCGCGTGCCGAGAAGGAAGAGAAGAAGCTCCTGGCTGAAGCCGAGGCGGCTGAGCGGGAGGAGGCCAAGTACCAGGCCCTTCTGGAGAAAGCTCGCAAAGAGGCGAATGGTGACGGCAACGCCCAACGGATCGCAGAACTGGAAGCCACTCTGGCTGCGGCCCATCTGGCCAGCGAACGTGCCCGAGCCATGGCCGAAATGACGAAGTCCGGCTACGTCTATATCATCTCGAACGTCGGCTCCTTCGGGGACGATGTGGTGAAGATCGGGCTGACCCGCAGGCTGGATCCGGATGACCGGGTGCGCGAACTTGGGGACGCCAGCGTGCCGTTCAGTTTCGACACCCATGCCATGATCTACAGCGATGCCGCTCCCGCGCTGGAGGCGGCCCTCCAGAAGGAATTCGCCGAAAAACGGATCAACATGTCGAATTTCCGGAAGGAATTTTTTCGGGTCGCGCTGGAGGACGTCGAGGCAGCGGTTGCGCGATTGGCGCCGACGGCTGTTTTCTTCAAAGATCGGGAAGCGCAGGAGTGGCACGAAACCCTCGCGCGCCGGAACGCCAGCTTGCTCGACATGCAATCGGCCGCAGCCAGAGAACTGCCAGCGTCAATCTGAACGGATTGTTTTACGAGGGCCGATCTCCGGCCCTCGAAAGTTGGGGGGCTCACGCCCCCCTCTCGAACTTCACCACCGGGATGCCGAGCTTCTTGGCCTTGTCGGCAAGGTTTTCCTGGATGCCATTGCCCGGGAAGACGAGGACACCCACGGGGAGCACATCAAGCATGGCGTCGTTGCGCTTGAAGGGGGCGGCCTTGGCGTGCTTGGTCCAGTCAGGCTTGAAGGCAACCTGGGTCACACCGCGGGCCTCGGCCCATTTGGCGGCGATGAGTTCGGTGCCCTTGGGGCTTCCCCCATGCAGAAGGACCATGTCGGGATACTTGGTGCGGACCTGATCCAGCTTGCCCCAGATCAGGCGGTGATCGTTGAAGTCGGTCCCCCCGGTGAGGGCGACCTTGGGTCCTGCGGGCAGCATCACTTCGGTCTCGGCCCGGCGCTTGGCGGCGAGGAAGTCGCGGCTGTCGATCAGAGCTGCGGTCAGGTGCTGGTGGTTCACCTTTGACCCAGTGCGGGGCCTCCAGGTGGAGCCCGTGTGATGCCAGAACTCGGTGGCGGCGTGATCGCGCATCAT
The DNA here is from genome assembly GCF_003054195.1 of Gemmobacter caeni. GTDB lineage: Bacteria > Pseudomonadota > Alphaproteobacteria > Rhodobacterales > Rhodobacteraceae > Gemmobacter > Gemmobacter caeni. The sequence continues at coordinate 13,489 of NZ_QBKP01000013.1, read as the reverse complement.
GTCCATGCAGTTCCGCCGTTCGGTGAGGGTCAGGCCCTCGGCCGTCAGACGCTCGAGCTCGGTGGATTTCACTTCGGAGCCGTCCTGCTCGCGCTGGAGGCGGCGCTGGCCCTGTTCGTTGTCGTCGAGCGTCCGTTCGATCCGGGCGGTGGCGCGGTGGAAGAGGTTGACCTGGCCCCAGAGCACTTCTTCGAGGTCGGGTTCCATGCGAGTGTCGGCGAGGCTCGCGACGAGGGCGTCGAAGATATCCGCGACGGCACCCCGAAGGCGGTCTGCATCTGGCATCGGGCGGGGATCGGGCTCGTCCTCGAAGGGGCGGTAGCCGTAGAGCTGCAGCTCCTCCAGCGCATTGGCGGTCTGGGATGCGGTGTGGGCGGGTTCGTAAGCGTCGTCGCGGGTTTGGAACGTCATCTTCTTCTTGCCTCCGGGCCTGTCTGGTCCGCGCGTCATCCCGCGCGGCCTTCATGGGCGTAGATGCGCCGTCACGGGGGAGGACCCTTCACCCCCGCCCCCAAACAACTCAAAAGCGGGGGCCGGAACGCATGTGGAGGAGGACGGGGGGTGGCTGATTTGTGTCGCGATGCAAAGGCGGGGCGTGCCCCGCTGGCGGAAATCAGTTGCCCCCCGTCCTTGAAGGGTCGTCCCCTTTGACGGCCGCTTGCCCATCTCTTGAAGGCCGCTCGGGGGACGGGTGGATAAGCTGCCCCGAGAAGAGGCAGAAGGTGACGGTTCAGACCTGCGATGGCTCCAGTCCGCCTGCCCCGCCGTCTTGAAACGCCCCTTGCGCGGAGAAGCTCAGATTTCCAGGCGCTGCTGATCCTCGGGACCGATCTGCTTTGACAGATGCTGACGCAGCACCGCCGGTCCATCCGCAAGAAGATCGTCGTTAAAGTCCCCGAGCCGCGGTTCGAGCACCCGCACCGAAATCCCGACCTCTGCTGCTCTGGCGGTCAACCTCTCCGCTGCGCGCTGCCCGGCAGGATCGCGGTCGATGGCAATGTAGAGGCGCCGCAACCCCTCCGGCAACAGAACGGCTCCAAGGTGACCCGATGAGAGAGCGGCCCAGACGGGAAGGCCGGGGGCGGCCTCACGAACGGAAAGCATGGTCTCGATGCCTTCGCCGACAACGAGGATGTCATCACATGGGGTCAACCTGACGGCATTGCCAAGAAGGTGACCCATGGCCCGCCGCTGCGTCTCGACTGCCGCCTTGCCTTGGCCGTCAGGCGCGAGCCAGGTGCGATGTACCCCCTGCAAGGCCCCTGCCCCATCGGTGACCGCAGCGATCAGCGCTGGTCGGGGAATGCTCTTGGTCTGACCCTCATCCCGATGCCAGCACTTCGGGTGGAAGCGAAGGGCGCTCGTCTTGCCGCCAAGGATAATGCCCCGGGAGCGGAGATAGGTTTCCGCAAGCGTGCCTGGAACAGGGACCGAGGCCACATACAAGCGCGCTGCCACCTCTGGGGTGCCCCCGGGGGACTTCGATTTTCTCGGGGAAGGGCCATCCGGGGTAACCTGCGCCGGACGGCCAAGATGCGCGCGCGCCTCGGCCAGAAGATCGGGAAAGCGCGTGATCCCCGTCCGCTCGCGGATGATGTCGAGAAGATCGCCATGTTCACCGGTGGCGCCGTCGGTGAACTTGCCGGCGGCACCGGGCCCCGATGTGGGGCCGGTCAGCCGCACGAAGAGCGACCGACCGGGATTGTTCTGCAGATCTCCGACGATCCAGTAGGAGCCTTCCCGCCGTCCAGCGGGAAGGTAATGACGACAAACGCTTTCGGCATTTGCGGAAAGCTCACGCAAGAGGTCTTCTGTTTCCAATGACATGATCACACAATTCAACCATTGCGTGCATGTAGACCAGAGACCGCAAAACGCGCAAGCAGTCGCTCTAGGACCGCGATCCCGGCAGGATCGGTCGGGCAGAAGAGCCGCAGCTTCCAGGCGATGATTTCCGAAAAGAGCCCATCCGCCTTGAGCCGGTCCTTCTGCGCCTCGGTGAACCCCGAAAGCTCGATCCGGTTCACGCCCATAACGCGGGACCGGTGCAACTCCATCTCCTCGACCAGACGCACGACGGTCTTACCCTCCAGAACAAGGGAATGGACCTCTGCAGCCGTGAGCTTCGGCGCGTCAGCTGCCAGCGTGGTCGCGACCCAGGCGGGCGAAACACGGCGGCCGATGATGCGCTGACCGTCATCGGTCTGCAGCCGGTAGACGCGGGTTTCATCCTGGGGGAGCTGCTTCCAGATCGGCAGGAGGAGGCCGGCCACGATGTGCAGCGTGGATTCTGAAAACTCCGGCACCTCGGCCAGTTCCGCTGTCCAGGCGGCGGCGAAGGTCGCCCGATCTGCCTCAAGCCAGTGGGTGTCGTCCATGATCTTCGCTGGAACCGTGCTGGCCTCGGTCGGTCGGATCAGCCGCAGTCGGGGCTCGATGGTGCCGTCGTCCAGCATCAGGCTGGTGGCAGGCACCTGTACCGCCGCCCGGCCCGAGCGGCTGTTGACCAGAAGCCGCGCCTTCGGGTCATCCAGCCAGTCGAGCGCGTCGGCCAGCAAGGTCGGCGCGTTGCGGCGCTTTTCCGCGATGGTCAGAAGTTGCGTTTCCGCGCCGGAGCCGGGATGGGTGTAGATGACGCGAGCGTTCGTGACGCGGAAGCTTTCGGCGCGCAGCGTCTCGAGGCCGAGGTCATAGACACCGGCCGCGATGGCCCCCTCGATCCGCTGGTCGAGCAATTCCTCGAAAGCCGAGAACAGCACGGCCTGCATATCGATCGTCAGCGCCAGCAGGCGATTGAGGAAGGTCGTGATCGGCGGCAGATCGTCCTTCAGACCATTGTCGTCGGTCAGACTGAGACCGGTCGCGTCCTCAAAGGCCCCGAGCGAGCAGCCCGTGACATCGCCGCGGTAGATGCGGCGGTAGAGCTGGCGCAGCGCGTCACGGGCGTAAGGCGACTCGAGATTGTCCTCAGGCCGGAACAGCCCTTGCCCGCCGGTCTGGCGCTGACCCCGCGTGATCGCCCCGAGAGTGTCGAGACGGCGCGCGATGGTCGAGAGGAACCGCTTCTCCGCCTTCACATCGGTGGCCACCGGCCGGAACAGGGGTGGCTGCGCTTGATTGGTACGGTTGGTACGGCCAAGGCCCTGGATCGCCGCATCGGCCTTCCAGCCGGGTTCAAGAAGGTAGTGAACCCGCAGGCGCTGGTTCTTCGCCCCAAGATCGGCGTGATAGCTGCGCCCCGTGCCGCCCGCATCCGAGAAGATCAGGATGCGCTTCTGGTCATCCATGAAGGCGGCGGTTTCCGCGAGATTGGCAGAGCCCGCCCGGCTTTCCACAACAAGCCGCGCCGCTTGACCCTCGCCCCTCCTCACGATGCGACGCGACCGGCCGGTGACCTCGGCCACGAGATCGGTGCCGAAGCGCTGGACGATCTGGTCGAGCGCCCCCGGCACCGGCGGCAGCGAGGCCAGCTTTTCGATCAGCGCGTCACGTCGGCGGACGGCCTCGCGGCACTCAACTGGCTGGCCATCCCGCACAACGGGTCGGGAGGACAGATTGCCCTCGCTGTCGGTGAAGGGCTCGAAGAGTTGTACCGGGAAGGAATGGGCGAGGTAGTCCAGGACATATTCCCGCGGGGTGATGTCGACGCGGATATCGTTCCATTCGTCAGTTGGGATCTCCGACAGGCGTCGCTCCATCAGCGCCTCGCCGGTCGAGACGATCTGGATGACGGCCGCATGGCCTGCCGCCAGATCGGCCTCGATGGCCGCGATCAGCGTGGGGGTTTTCATCGAGGTGAGCAGATGGCCGAAGAAGCGCTGCTTGGCGCTCTCGAAGGCGGAACGCGCGGCGGACTTGGCCTGACGGTTCAGCGTGCCGTTCTCACCCGTGATGTTGGCCGCTTCCATCGCAGCGGCGAGGTTGTTGTGAATGATGGCGAAGGCCCCGGCAAAGGCATCATAGATGCTGCGCTGTTCGGGTGTCAGCGCATGCTCCAGCATCTCGTATTCGACACCGTCATAGGAAAGCGAGCGGGCGGTGTAGAGCCCGAGGGACCGCAGGTCACGGGCGAGGACCTCCATCGCGGCGACGCCGCCAGCTGCAATGGCCTGCACGAACTCGGCGCGGGTGGCGAATGGGAAATCTTCGCCACCCCAAAGTCCGAGGCGTTGCGCATAGGCGAGGTTGTGGACGGTCGTCGCCCCCGTAGCCGAGACATAAACCACGCGGGCATTGGGCAGCTTGTGCTGCAGGCGCAGGCCCGCCCTGCCCTGCTGCGATGCTTCCGTGTCGCCGCGCTCACCCTTGGAGCCTGCAGCATTGGCCATGGCATGGCTTTCGTCAAAAAGGATCACCCCGTCGAAATCCGCCCCGAGCCAATCGACGATCTGATCGACACGGGATTTCTTGGCGCCCCGTTCTTCCGAGCGCAGCGTCGCATAGGTGGTGAAAAGGATGCCCTCGGTCAGCGGGATATCGCGGCCTTGCGCAAAGCGCGACAGCGGCGTGACCAACAGCCGCTCCTGGCCAAGGGCCGACCAGTCGCGCTGTGCGTCCTCCAGCAACTTGTCACTCTTCGAAATCCAGAGCGCCTTGCGTCGGCCTTGGGCCCAGTTGTCGAGCAGTATCCCGGCCGACTGGCGGCCTTTGCCTGCCCCGGTGCCATCGCCGAGGAAGAAGCCACGGCGGAAGCGGATGGCGTCGCTGGCGTTTTCTGGCGCGGCGGAGATCACGTCGCCGGTCTCGTCGACGGTCCAAGACCCGGCAAGGTGCGCGCTATGCGCCTCGCCCGCATAGATCACGGTCTCGAGTTGCGCGTCGGACAACAGGCCGTCGCGGAGGACGGCAGCGGGGAGTTTCGGCCGGTAGGTCGGTTTCGGGGGTGCGACCGAGGCCATGGCCGCCGATTGCACGAGCTTGGTCGGATGCGAAGCCGCGCCGGGGATGTCGAAGGCTTGAAGCCGGAAGGTCTCGTAGATCGCATCCGACAGACGCGCAGCGCTGTCGCCTTCGGCCGCCTCGCGGAGGCTATAGGCGAGGTCTTCGGCGTCGATCTGCGTGCTTGCGGCGGAACACGAGGCCGAGGCGGAAGCTCGCGATATGTCAACGGTGATCTTTGGGGCGCGGGCCGGATTTCCCGGGAAAGGAGAAGTGGATTCTAACCTAGCTGTGGCGATTTTTGCCAGTTCAAGGCGCGGCGGAACTTCGGCGATGATCCGGGCCAAGAGATGCGCCACATCGGGCGATATCGGCGGAGCGAGGTCGGCCGTGATGCCGCCCTGCTCGCTACCACGGCATTTGTCAAAGACCGAAATCCGCGTCTCGAAGCTTGTGCCGTGCTTGGCAAAAGCGCCGCCAGACACCGAGCCGGTGAAGACCAGATGCGCGGACTCGGTCAGCCGAGCGAAGGCATCGGCCCAAGCGGGTGCATCCGGCGCGAAATTGGCGCCAGTGATGGCGACCAACCGCCCGCCCGGCACGAGGCGGGCAAGGGCCGAGCGCAGATGCCGCGCCGTCACCTCGGTGTTGCGGCCACCGACATGGACCGCAGCCGAAAACGGCGGGTTCATCAGGATGACACTCGGGCGCAGGCCGGCACCCAGATGATCGTCGATCTGCGCGGCGTCGAAAGTGGTGACGGGGCGCCCTGGAAACAGGAGCCGCAGAAGATCGGCACGAGTCTCGGCCAGCTCGTTCAGTGCGAGGCTGCCGCCCGCGATCTCGGCGAGGATCGCGAGGAGCCCGGTCCCGGCGGAAGGCTCGAGGACCAGATCACGCTGAGTGATCTGCGCCGCGGAGAGGGCCGCGATCCCCATGGGCACCGGCGTCGAGAATTGCTGTAAGCGCTCCATCTCCTCCGAGCGGCGGGTGTGCGTGGGCAAGAGGCCCGCTACCTTGGCGAGGATCGGCAGCAGCGCCGCAAGCGAGCCGACCCGGGCGAGCAGCGCGCGGCCGAATTTCCGCAGGAAAAGGACGAGCGCCACTTCAACCGCCTCATAGGTGAGTTTCCAGTCCCAGGCGCCATCCGCATCGGAGCCGCCAAAGGCGCGCTCCATCTCCAGCCGCAAGCGCAGGGCGTCGATCTGGAAGCCCTGCGCCAGATCAGGTTGTAGCGCTTCAGCAACGGCCAGGATTCGGGAAGCCGTCGTAGACGGGGACGGCACGGCAGTCGGCGCAGGCGCCAGGGTCGCAGAGGAAAGATCGTTCATCAGGGAAACCTCGAGAGAGCTGGAGGGGCAGTCCCGCGCGGCGCTCTCTCTCACCCGCCGGAACCTGACCCCTTCCGGCTCCGCTCTCCCTCCCCTCCCCTTCCCCGGGCCAGGGACTGTGGCCCGCATGGGGGGAGATGGCCAAGGCTGGCTCCCGTCCGCAGGACCAAGGCCCGGTCCCGGCGGCACGCCGGGAGGTGCCCAAGACCTCCGTAGGCAACCACTGCAGGGCGAAACCCAGCATCGTCGGCTCCCGCCAGCGTAAATCTGGCCATCAACCTCTTTGAAAAATCGCGACTTGGAGCGCTCAGAACGCTGCAAACCATCATCCCTCAAAGAAGCATGTGGTGCGGGGCGGTGCCTGACCGCATAGGTCGGGCAATACCTCGCCCGGTCGAGCCATGGATGCGGCGGGCGACCCTGCTTCTTTTCAAACGGACGGCAGGCCAGCCGGGGAATCCCTGCGATCGGCCCGCCCAGTTTTGACCCTCAGTCGATAGCCGCGAAAATCTCTCCCGCCTCGGCATGATCCCCGGCGAAGGCATAGAGGCGCGCATAGGCGTCAGCGAGTTGGTCGGCTTCGTGCCGGAACGACAGGTGCGAGAGGGCGAACAGGGTCGCTATGATCCCGGCGGCCTCTGCAGAAACCTCGCCCTGATAGCTATTGGTCTCGCAAGAGATGCGGAACCGCTTGTCGGTTTCGGGCGACAGGAACAGCGGCTGGCGACCCTGTTCGTGGAACCGCCACATGCCGCCGGTGTAATCTTCGGGGGCAAGCCAGGACATGAACTGATAGACGGTGCGTTCGCCAACCAGCATCAGCTTGCGGCCGAACAGGCCCGGCAAGAACTCCATGCGACGGGTTTCGGGGACAAGCGTCGCAGGCTTGGCTTCGGTAGCAATTTGATTCATCGGAAATCCTCCAGATCAGGGGTGAAGGACGCGCATCGGCAGCTCTCTCGACTCGCCCGCACGTCCCCCGGATACCGCCCACCTCTGCCTCTTCGGGTCCCGTCGGGTTGATTTTGTTCCTGTTATGTTCTATATTCCGAGGGACCAGCCAAGGGAGATACCCGATGGAAAACACTACCTTTGCCCTGCCCTCCACGCCGAAGCAGATCGCCTATGCGCGCGCTCTGGCGCTGCGCAACCAGACGCTTCTGCCTTGGGAGGTTCAAAAGGACCGACGCACTCTCAGCGCCTGGATCGAAGCCCAGGCTAACCTGAAGCCAGTCTCCGAGCTGGACCGTCTTCCGTCGTCCAAGCAGGTCGCCTTTGCCGAACGCTTGGCCCGCATCAAGCGCCGCGCCGTGCCAGACGAGTGCTTCCGCGACAAGTGCCTGATGTCGAAGTGGATCGACGGGAACAGGTGAAACTTGGTTCAAACGGGGCTTTATTGCTTTGTTGAGGCCCGTGGACTACATTACATGGGCAGTTACCACACAGAGATGATGCAATGGCCTCGGTCGCAGCGAAAGTGATGTCGACAGTCAGCGCGCCTTACGGCGTGCTGGTGACGGCTGCCCAGCTGGCCGAAAAGATCGCCGACATCAAGAGTGTCGATTCCTGCGATTGCAGCGTGTTCGCCTTCCTGTCCGAAGTGTCACCCAAACTGCAGCAGTCGTTTATCGACGAGATGGGTGTCAGCAAGGACGCGGTCACCGTGGTCGCAAAGAAATTCTCCGAGCTCGCCGGATACAAACTCCCGCTTGCGATCTGAATGAACGTCCCGCAGCCAAGCCGCTGGCCAGAGCTTTTTGACGTGGCTATGGCGATCATTGACCAAGCCAACGGCCAAGGTATCGACATGTCGAACTGGAGCTTTGGGGGCGGAACGGCTCTCATGCTCCAGATCAAGCATCGCGAAAGCCACGACATCGACCTCTTCATCGACGATGCCCAGTACATCCCGTATTTGAACCCCGAGACGCAGGGATACGATCTGGCGCTCGCACCGAGCGACTATGAAACCGATGGTACACGCGCCCTGAAGATCGTGTTCAATGGCGTCGGCGAGATCGACTTCATCTGCTGCGACCCGGTCACCGAAGAACCGTATGTCATTTCCGAAATCCGCGGACGACGCGTTAAACTTGAGACGCCCGCTGAAATCCTCGCGAAAAAGGTGGTATTCCGCGGCTCGCACCTCCAGCCCCGGGACATGTTCGACATCGCCGCCGTCGCCCTGGCAATGGGCACCGACTACGTCGTTGAAGCCTGCTCTAAATTTCCTGATGCCTGCCGGGAAGCACTCGCCGTGACCGAGAAGATGAATCCTGATTTGGTTGATGCCGTCACGAGCAAGCTGTTGGTGTCAGAGGGATTCCAGATCCTTCAGGGCCGCGCACAAAAGGTGACGAAGGAAGTCCTGGTTGCAGCGATCATGCGAGCAGGCTGAACGGCCGTATTGCGGTCGGTACCGTTGAGCCGCGCAGCAACCTGCGGCGAGATGCATTCATCGACAAAGAACTGCATCTCTCAGTGCCGGACTGTTGCGTCCGGCACCCAGGGCCGCCCGGACGGGCGCCCGCGCAGCGGGTGGGTTCTTGCATAGGTCGCTGCCGCCAGAAAAGCGGCTTCCGGAATGCCTGGATAATCCTCCACCAAGTCCGCGACCGTATCGCCTCCTTCGAGACGCCCAAGGACCGAATAGACCGTCAGGCGGGTGCCGCGAATGACGGGCGTTCCGCCCAAGATCTCGTCGTCGGAAACGAGGTGGGCATCGCGGGCAGCCCGATAGTCGTAAGCGAGGCGCGTACGCGTGCCAGCCATGCCCTCGAGGTCGAGGGTGATGGTTTCGTTGAGGCGCACTTCGGCGAGCCGGGCCTCGGCTGCAAGACGACTGCGGCTGACAATCGTCCAGATGCGCCGCTTGCGCGCGACGGGAAGATCCCGGAGCCACTCGTCGTTGATCGCCGACAGAAATGGCACCGCTGCAAGCGGCAAGCGGCGGGTCAACCGGCGAGTCAGGACATCGGTCACCTTCTCGGCATGCAAGATTCCTGACTCCACCGATTTCTCGATGAGTTTGGTCGACACACCCGCAAGATGGGCCGCTTCGTTGATGGTCAGTTCTGCTGGCATAATGTTTCCCCGATCAGGAAAGATATATGGATCAGTTCTGGGCCAAAAGCAAGGTTCTGGCCCAGATCACATTAAGGTTGCGGCTTTACCGCAGCCATCACCCGAACCGCCGCCCTGCCTCGGTGAACGTATACTCGTTCGCGATGATCCCTTCCTCGATGGCCTCATCCGAAGTGAGGTGGTCATACTCGGCCTCCAACTGCCGATAGAGCCAGCGGGCAAGATCGCGCAGTGCCTCCACGACGGTCTCCTCACTCCCCCCAGTCGGTGCCTGCCCGGTCGGGCTATCGCGCGCCACATCGATGGTCATGCAGTATTCGTTATAGTAGCGCCCGCGATGGGTCACATCGGCGCTGAGCTGATAGAAATTCTGCCGCTGAGCGCTCTGCAGGCGGTCCGCAATGCCGTGCAACGCGTGATCCTTCGGGGCATAGGCGCGGATTTCGCGCGCGGAGCCCTTGGCATGCCTGACCGTGGCTTCGAAGGATGCGCCGTCCCCCTGAGACGAGAACCCTGAGAACCAGACGCAAGGCCTCTGGCGGATACCGCCGCCCATCAGCCGGACGGGCCGGGTCTTGAGGCTGACCCCGAGGATGTCGCAGATGCGCTCGAAGTCCTCATAGACCGCATCCCACCAATCGTCGGTGACGGCCGCCTCGCGATACCAGCTGCGGGCCTTGTCCTTGGCGGCGGCGGACAGTTCCGGGAACTGATAGACCGTGGTGCAGATCACCTCAGGCATCGAAGTCCTCCCCGCGCAGCGCGGCCTCGAGCCATTCATGCGTGCTGGTCCAGCCGATGGATTTCCGCGCGCCAAGGTCGATGACATGCGCTCCACCGCCGAAGGCGTCCAAGCGGGGCCGGGAACAGGTGTACGCGACTTCGAAACCCCAGAGGCCGGTGAGGTCGATCTCTTCCGCCAGCCGCAGCACGAAGCGGATGACGCCTTCGATATCGCCTTGCCCGTCATCGTCATGGAACCAGAGGATCGAACTGCCGGGACCGTCCTGCTGTGTCATGGCGAAGCCCGCATATTCCGGATCGTCGGCGCCCTCCTCGTCGAGATGCAGGTGGGCCAAGAGACCAAGCGCCGTGGTGGCTTTTTCTGGGGAACCCACGTCAAGGACGCAGGAAAAGTGGGTGAAATAGTCGGCCATAGTGCCTCCAGAATGAAAAGGCCCGGCCAGAAGGCCGGGCTGGTTGGAACTTGGATGGTCAGCCCGGATCACTCGCAGGCGACATGCGCCAGGGCCTGCGCTTCGGCATGGGCCTGCAGGAGTTCGCGGTAATAGCGTTTTCGCGCCGCGCGCCAGCTGCGCACGGCCAGCGTGTCGGGATGAAGGCGACCGATGGCAATGCGCAGCATCGCGAGCGGCGTGATTTCGGGCGAGACGCCGAGATCGCGGTAAGCCCGGCTCATGTCAGCTAACCTCCACAACCGGCGGTGCCAGGTGCGGATCGACCAGCGCCTCGATCTTTTCGGCGCGGCCCATCCAAGGCTCTGGCCGGATCGCCTTGACCCAGTCCGCGAAACTCGGAATGAACCCCAGGTCCTCGCGCACATGCTGCTCGCCGACCCACCGGGTCGGGATGATCCGGCCGGTGGAAAGCGTGATCGTCGGCCCGAAGATGGTCTCGGCGAGCCAGATTCCTGCGGCATGATGAAACATGGCTCGGTGGCGAAAGTCCGCAGAATGGGCTTTTGAGGAGTCGATTATGTGGACAGCACGCCCGCGGCGGCGTTTTGCCCTATGCTGGACGGCATAACCCCGGAATCTCTTGAGGCGCTGATGTTCAAACTGACAACTTCCGCTAACGGCGGCACAATTCTGGTGACAGATTTGAAAGGTAATCCAGTCGATCCGATCTGTCGATTTGCTGCCTACTTGCTGGCGAAAGCATATTCGCCCAACACCGCCCTCGCCTACGCGCGCGACCTCATTCATCTCTGGACCTTTCTCTCAACCCAAGGAATTCATTGGACCGCCTTCTCCCCTGAACTCTCCGTCGCCTTCCTGGGGCACCTTCGATCAGTGCCCGCTAACCGCAAGCGCCGGAGCACTTCGATCAGACTTGTGGTGAGTGAGGGGGCGCCCGTTGCAAAAGGACTGTCGGCCGCCACGATCAATCGCGCCCTTGTGGCGGTCGACGCCTTCTATCGTTGGGCGATTTTCACCGGAGCGTTCAGCGGGGCAAACCCGATCGTGAAGAAACAAGATCAAAAATCCTGGCGGGTGAGCGACAGGCACAGGCCGTTTCTGACAGGGATTTCACGGCAGAGGTCTGAGGTCAGAGAATTGCGCCTCAAGACCATGCAGCGGCTTCCAAGACCGATGAGTCAGCAACAGGTCGAAGGCCTATTGGCCGCCACGCGCAATCTCCGAGATCGCAGCCTAGTATTACTGATGCTGAACGGAGGCCTGCGCCCCGGAGAAGTTCTCGGGTTGCATCTCACCGATATAGGCTACGGGCGCAGACGCATCTTTGTGCGCTGCCGCGATGATCATCCAAAGGGCGCGCGATCAAAGTCTCGCGTCGAGCGCGTAGTCGATTTGCATGATGGCGAGACACTGGAAACGCTGAACACATACGTCATGCACGAACGGCCGGGTGATGCTGACGCTCCTTTCGTGTTCCTGCTCGGCGGCACAGGCGTAAACCGTCAAGAACCGCTGTCCTATTCTTCGCTGGCGCGACTTTTCGCTCGCGCATGTGAGCGCGCCGAGATCCGTGAGCCGTGGATGACACCGCACGCCCTTCGCCACACCCATGCGACGCGCATGTGGGAGGCAGGGATGCGAGAACTGACACTACAGAAGCGATTGGGTCATGCCTCGCCGGAATCGACCAGAATTTACACAAGGGTTTCCGACGCCGTGGTGGTCGCCGAGTATCGACACGCCTTGGGGCTGGATCGTCCTTCACAAACAACGGACGGAGAGGGTCTGTGACCCATGCATCGCCAAAATCGGACGCCGACCGCCCTGTCATATTTGAGCACGCAGACGAAGCTGACTATGCGGCATTTCTGGCGCGCATCCCGATGGCTGAAAGTTTTCGCCGCAAGCGGCTGATATACCGATCCACGTTTATTGAGCGGTGGCCGGATATCAGGGATTGGTTCGCTGCTCCCCTGCCCATCAGAATTGGCTGCCTAAATGGTGACAAGCAGGCCCACCCGACTTATCCGGTCAGCTTTAGGGCACGCAGCTATCTCTATTACGCAGCCATGACCGACCGAATCCGCTTGGACTACGATTTCCTGTTCGCAGTCGGGAACATGCGTGTGGCGGAGACGATGGAGCCATTGAACGCCTATGAGGGGCTCGACGCATTGGTCGCGGACAGTGCGAAGATTGGCTATTCCGCAACCGGCGTGCAAGCAGCGCTCCGCGTGGTTTTGCCACGCCTTGCGATGCACACGGGTGTTCGCTCTTTCGGCGATCTTCGCCAGCATCACCTCGACGAAATGATCGCAGGTGTCGACGCCTTCGCCGCACGGCATGACACTCATATCTTCCGAAACGAGAAAGAAAGCTTCCCGGCAGGCTTTCAGCGCAGCTGGCGGGTTAAAACCCGCGTTCTGCAACTGCTCCTCTTCCAAAACGGGAACGATGTCATCCGACCTCAGATTATCCAAGACAAGCGCAAGCCGATCGCTTCGCCGAGGCCAGACCTGCAGGAATGGGCAAACCGGTGGCTTGAGAGAAAGCGGGTCAGTCTTGCTCGCCCGACGGTAGATCACATGGCCGTTTCGATGAGGCATTTTGTGACTTACTTGTCTACCCGGCAGCCCAGCATTTTGAACTTTGCTGATATCAATCCTGAGCTTTTCAACGATTACCTTCGCCACCTTCAGTTCGACATTGCAACACGCACCGGCGCGCCACTGTCCATAAACGCTCGTCGAGCAAGGGCGGGCACAGTTGCCAAGTTCCTGTCTGATGGCGCGGCATGGGATTGGCCCAATTTTCCGACCCGACCCATTCTTGATCCGAACGATCTGCCGAAGTTGGCACACCGCGTGCCAAGGTTTATTCCAGAGGACCAGCTGTCGCGCCTTATGGCGCAGCTGCCGAGCCTCGAGTGTGAGTTTCAGAATGTCAATCGGCATCCAAACGGGCCCCCCGATCGGCGCCCAAAAGTGACCCCTTTGGCTCGCGGTTGAGCAGGCCCGTGGCGGCGTAGCTTTCCAG
>NZ_QBKP01000012.1 GCF_003054195.1 Gemmobacter caeni | reverse complement strand
CGTCAGGCCGCCCGAAGAAGCCGGATATACATCAGCAATCGCGACCGCCGATCCAGAACCAAACAGACCGTTGCAATCAGGCGGGGTCCATATACCATCCACACATGGGTCGATACAACAATCCTGTTTCGACAATAGCCACCGCGGATATGATCGACGAGGCCGGGCGGAGACCAAGATGCACTGAAGCAAGTTGCTGGGGTAGCGCCTCTCCGCTCAGGACTTCGACCGTCGGGTTGCAGAGTTCCTGGTCCTTGGCGCTGTCCTGAACGGTTTCCCGGCTCTCGGCACGCCCATCACAGAGGTCGCAGGAGGTCTATCCAGGAATAAGGGAACTCCGTCCCTCACCAGATTTGTGCAACAGAGCCCGCAAAAGGCCTGAAATCAATGGGTCTGGATCCTAGCGCAACAAAGCTGCCCTGAGGAGATATTGTCGGAGGAGTTTGTCCTGACTTTCGGCGGTCGCGAACTGGGCCACTCCACCGGCCCCGAACATTCGTCTTGATCTTGATTTCAGGATGCCAAGCTGCTGGTCAATATCAAGCGCCCCGAAACTCGAGGGCAAGCCGAACGCGGTTTCAAAAATCCTCCGGAGCGGCGCCGATCCCATTATGCTGAACCATTTCGCATCTTCGCTCAATGGCCCTTGTGCTATTTCCGGCAGGGCGTGCTGTGCGTACAGCGCGACCCTCATATCCGCGTCAACCTCACCGACTGCGGCCTCAAAGCGATTGTCCCGATACCCTGCCAGAATTTCATCGGCAAAATTTGAAAGCTGTGTGCGGGGCGTGTTGAAATCGCCGAAACCAAAGGCCTTGGACATGGCCTTGTATTGTTTATTCGCCAATTTGTTGGACAAGGCGCCGGAGTTAAGCGTCCCGTCGGTCAAGACCTTCTGGATAAAGAATTTGCTGCCGATATCAGCCTCGAGACCGAAAGCACCCAGAGCCACTTTCAGTAGGCGATGGTCCGCGACAAGCTGCTCTGCGGTATGAATGTCGCCGATCCGGCTGCGAAAGTAGGCTTGGTCCCGCTGCAAAGCTGCATCTGCATTGAAGGCGGCCTTCTGCTTGTCCAGCGTTCTTTGCAGAAAGCTCCACCCCGCATAGCCAGAAAGCGGTATGATCGGGGCGAAGGTCATGTCGTCCGCGCGGCAAACAGCCGCTCTTCCCGTGGCAGAAGATGCCGCAGCGCCCGGAGCACATGATAATATTGACCATCCACAACCGCATCCGTCGCAGCGGCAAGGTGCAGCCGACTGTCGGGATCTGTCAGCACCTGGCTCAATTGCTCGATACCCCGAAGCAATTGCAGACGGGCTTCTGCCGCATCGGCATCTCCGGAAAGCACCAGTTGCGCGATGTAGCAGACCCGGCGCACCGGCGTCGTCACCTCTTCAGGATGAATCGCATCCCGCAGCCGCAAAATGTTTGCGTTGGGCGTCATGATCGAAAGGCGGGACCGACGATCCCCGTTCTCAATCACCGCCCCGTTGATGAGAACCCGTTCATGCGGGCCCAGCTTCAGCACAAGACCCGTCATGTGGCGGCCCTTTCTCCACGCAGCCCGCGCATGACCGATGTATTGATATCCAGCAGCACGGTAACGCCTGCTTCCCCGGCCAATACTTTGCGGCTATGGGACGCCGTGAATTCGTAAAGATAGAACAGGCGCGCCCGCAACGCCGGCGGCAAGGCATTCCCTTCCTCCGACACATCGGCGGCCAAGGTGCGCCACAGCACCAGATTGTCATGCAATGCCGCCGCAAAGGCCGGAAAATCAGTTTCGCGGCGCGTCACCGCATCTGAAAGCGCGCGCGTAATGCGTGCGAAGAGGTCGTATTCGTTCTGGCGATCCGAACGAACGGGCGTATGTGGGCTGCCATAAGCAACCCGTGCAAGCTGGCTGACGGTCACGGGGTGTCCTTTCGGCGGTGCGGGGTAATGTCAGGAAGCGGCGGCGCGGTTTTCCGCGCCGCCCCTGTCGTCAGCGGAACAGCGACAGGATGCTCTGCGGCGACTGATTGGCGATGGACAGCGCCTGCACGCCCAGCTGCTGCTGCACCTGCAGGGCCTGAAGCCGTGCCGACGCCTCCTCCATATCCGCATCCACCATGCTGCCGATCCCGGTCTTCAGAGAATCCGTCAGACTGCCGACGAAGCCCGCCTGAATGTCGATCCGTTTCTGCACAGAACCGAAATCAGCCGCCGCATTGATCGATGTCTGGATCATCCCTTCGATATTGCCCAGCGCCGCAGCCGCGCCGCCTGCGGTCGACACGTCAATCGACGACAGCGCCGACAGCCCGCCCGAGCCAGCATTCTTGAACTGTGCGCTGACCGTCAGATCATTGGTTCCGGCATTGGTGAACGCAAGCTGACCGGGAGAGCCGCTGTCATAATCCACCGTCAGACCGCTGACCCCCAGACTATCGATGGCATTCTTCAGACCGACCGCAACCATATCAGACGGCGTCGTCGCGCCGACATCGTCAGCCGTCACCGTATAGGTGGCGGTCTTCCCGCCGATGGTGACAGAAACACTGTCGCCTGCGGCGAAAGCCGCGCCGGAATCGTCGATTTCGATCATGCCGGTGCCGGTGCCGTTGTCGAGCTGGAACCCGGCGGTATCACCATTCGCGGAAACGCCGTCTGAAGTACCAAAGACGTTCTTCGCCGTATAGTTGCCCGCAGACAGATTTTGCGCAGTGACGGTGATGCTGGAGGCGCTGACGCCGCTGCCCGAACGATCCAGCGAGGCCAGAACATCGACCGTCGACTGCGACCCGTCAACAAGATTCAGGCCGTTGAACTGGGCCGCCCCGACGACCGAGGCGATCTGATCGCGCAACGCAACGATATCGGTCTGGATTTTCGTGCGGTCAACATTGTCTTCCTGGGCCGCGACGATCTTGCCTTTCATCTGGGTCAGCAGATCCGTCACGGTTTCAGCGGCTTCCCGCGCCACAGCCACGGTGGAAGAGCCAAGCGCCAGGCTGTCGCTGATGCCCTTGAAGCCCTCGACATCGGATTCCATCACCTTCGAAATCGCCCAGACGGCCGCATTGTCGCGGGCGGTGGAAACCGATTTCCCGGTCGAGATTTCCGATTGCACCTGATTGAGGTTGCTGTTGATGCCCTTCAGGGTCTGAAGAGCAACCATTGCGCTGGTATTGGTCAGAATGGACGACATGTCTTTTCCTTTCCTGAGCCGGCGCTTTGCGCCGGGCATAGTGCCGTCTGGCGGCGGGATCGGCCTTCTGCGCCCTACGGCCGCTTGCGCCTTGCCGTGCCATCCGCTTTCGGGATGCCCTTGGATTGATGCCCGCCAATCTCTAACACTTTGCTAAATCCGGCCGTCCATGAGGGCTGCAATATCCGGCATTTGATGCAGTTCAGAAGGATCGGTCCGTCTCCGGGGGCCGATGCGGGATTACCTTCCGGCGCCCGCCACTGTCATAGGTGCCAAAGGCCACCCTGGCGTCACGAATCTCGGCCATGCGCCGCAGGGCGCTGCGGATGCCCTGTCGGGTTGCCCGCAGCAGGGCTTCGTTCTCGTGTGCGAGGCGGCGCAATTCTGCACGCTCCGCAGGGGCGATCTGCCCCACAGCAGCCTGCAATGCCTGCCGCAGTTGCCCCTCCTCTTCGACAAGCGACAGGATGTCTCCCGAAATCAGGGCCTGGCGGATCGCCTCCAGCCGCAGTCGCACATCGGAAGCCACATCATTCGCCATTGTCCACCCCCCGCCGCATGGCATCTACAAAAGCCTGCCCGAGCCGGAGCCCGCCGCGGGCAACAAGTTTGCGCGCGTATTCGTCTCGCAGGAACGAGGCAAACTGCGCCTCACCCGCCCCGCCACCAAATGCCGATTCGGTGGCAAGAAGGCCCGAAAAGCCCAACATTTCTGAAAGAAAAGCCGATTCGAGATCAGCCGCGCGTGCCTGCAATCGCGCTTCAGGGGCAAGTCCGGGCCGCACGACACCGGCCCGGATCGTGAGATCTGTCATCCGCTTCTCCTTGTGTTGGATTTTCCCCAAGGCTGCGGCCTGCCGGTAAACATCCGGTAACTCGTTGCGGCAATAACCGGAGATAGATCGAAAACGTGAGGCCCCGGTGATTCCTCCCCTTTCCTTGCCCGGAGTTGTGCCCCTGCGAATGGGCTACCCCCGCGACGCCGAGGGGGCAGAGATTGCCTTTGCATCGCTTCTGGAGGTCTTGAACAGGCCGACAAATAAAGAGCGGCAGCCTGTGTCAGCCGCAGAAGCGACTGTCACAGCCGGGCCGGTCTGCCCCGACGGCCCGCCTCCGGTTGCACAACTTCGTCCGGAATCGCACCTTCCCGACGCCACCGCAGCAAAGCCAGAGGTCACGGGCTCAGAATCGCATGATGATTCGACCCCTGCTTATGCGCAGCGCCGAGTCGGAGCCTCTTCTGAAGCACCGGATTTCGACGTTCAGGTGACGGAGGAAATATCAAACCTGCCACCCATGGCTTATGTGGACTTTCTTCATACGAGCCAGCCCGCAGGGCCTGAGCCTGTCGATGCGACGGACCCCACCGCCGCAGAAGAAGCCACAGAGGATAGCCCCTTTGAAACACCCCCTGCCTCGGGCGCTCTCAAACGGAGTTCGCACGAAAATCTGTCTCATGTGGCGAAGCCAGCTCCGTCTGCCAGTCTGCCCGATGATGCTTCCCCGCCGCTGCTTATGAGGGCTGATGCTGAGGCGCGCACGGGTCAAGCGATCCCGCGCCATCTGCCGCCCGATCTGCCCGAACCGCAGCAGATG
Source organism: Gemmobacter caeni (assembly GCF_003054195.1). Classification (GTDB taxonomy): domain Bacteria; phylum Pseudomonadota; class Alphaproteobacteria; order Rhodobacterales; family Rhodobacteraceae; genus Gemmobacter; species Gemmobacter caeni. The sequence goes on along the minus strand of NZ_QBKP01000012.1, from coordinate 151,868 downwards.
GCCACACGTTCGTTTCAGGATGCCGCTTCAGAAGCAGGTTCGGCGCAGCCCGTCAAACCGTGCCTGCCTTTGAAGACACCGTCGAAAGATGCACCACAGACTTTACCTCCCCTTCAGAAGCACCTGATTTCCCTGAAAGAACATCTTCCTCAGCTTCGTCTGGCGCTGAGAGAAGTACCGGAAAAGTTGCAAGGAAACGCTCCTCCTGCGGATGGCCTGACCCAACAGGCCAATACTTTGCTCGACAGTGTTACGCCGGATGAACTGGCCAAGAAGGATGGGACCGCGCATCAGAACCTGCAAGAACCCGCCGCAGAACCGGATATTTTGCGCATCCCTTCCTTACCGGATCGCACCCACTCCGATGCCCGGGATGTGATACTGCCGGACTCCCCACCACGCCCGCACCGACAGCTTGCTCTGCCCCATCTGTCGCCCGCACTGGCTTCACCGGATGGGGCCATATCGCCACAGACAGAACTGGACGACGCGGGCGGAGGGAAGGGGATCATGTTGTCGCTGGCACCCGAAGAGCTGGGTCATTTGAAACTGACATTGCACAGTGAGGGCGACCGCATCCTGGCGCAAATCCGGGCGGAACAACCAGACACTCTGGAGCTTTTGCGCCGCAACGGCGAACAGCTGTTGGCCGAGTTCAGGGCGGCCGGTTTTCGACAGGCCGAAATGCAGTTCGGCCATTGGACCCAGGACCAGCCCAACGCCCGGTCAGATCATCCGGCGAATGAACCGGGCGTTTCCCATCCGGTTGTTTCGGAACCGGAATCTGCCGCGCCACCTGCCTTGCTCCGGTCACCCGGCAAGGGTCTCGACCTCAGATTGTGAAAGGACGGAACATGGAGATTACCCAAACCGGTACCGGAACCTCCGCGCGGAGCGTTCCGTCCGGCAGCAGCCTCAGTTCAGATTTCGATACTTTCCTGAAGATGCTGACCACACAGATGAAAAATCAGGACCCGCTGAACCCGATCGACAGCGGGGATTATGCGGTACAACTCGCCACCTTCTCGGGTGTGGAACAGCAGACCAGGACCAACCAGTTGCTCGAAACCATGCAGGCCCAGTTCGGACTGCTGGGTATGGCGCAAATGTCGGGGTGGGTGGGCCATGAAGCCCGTGCCGAAATGCCGATGCAGGTCGCGGCGGGGGCGCCGGTATCGCTCGCACCGAATCCCGCGCGTGGCGCGGATCGTGTGGTTCTGGTTGTCATGGATGCGGATGGCACCGTGGTGAACCGTGTCGATCTGGCGCCCGACACGACCGAACTGGACTGGACGCCAGTTGATGTGGAAGGTGCGCCACTTCCGGACGGGACATATGATGTCTCACTTGAAAACTATCAGGGCGAAACCCGGCTCGAGCCCTCTCCGGTCGAGGTGTATGGCCGCATTCTCGAGGTTAGGGGGGGCACTGAGGGGTTGATGCTGATGATGGCCGGAGGCGCCGAAATTCCGGTCAGTGCGGTGACGGCCCTGCGTGAATGACACCGTCTTGCCTGCCAGGCGATTGCGCCCTAGCTTCGCGCGCCATGAACGTCCTGCCTGCTTCGGCCCCTGTTGCCCCACCCGAGGCCGCGCATATCTGCGCGGTGCTACCGGCTTTGGTCGGGCAGAAATGGCATCCTCTGGAAGGCGGGCGGGTCAACCGGGTCTGGCGTGTCGGCGCTCTGGTGGTCAAACAGCACCGCCCAGCGGCGGCCTCTCCGCTGTTTCCGAACGACGCCACCATCGAATATGCGATGCTGGAGGCGTTGCGCGGGACGGGCCTCGCCCCGACGCCGGTCGCAGGTGGCGCTGACTGGCTGGCATACCGCTTTGCCGTGGGGCAGACATGGCAAAGCGGTGCGGCCGGGGTAGGTGCTCTGCTGGCACGGCTCCATGCAACCCCGGCCCCGCAGCTTTCCCTGCGCCGAACAGCTTCGGGCAGTGTGGCGCTGCTGGCGGAACTGCGCCAATGGCCACGACTACGAAACCTACCGCCCCTGCCGGAAGTGGCCGTAACAGAACCAGCCCCCGCCCGCCTGCTGCATGGCGACCCTGTGGCCGGGAACATCCTCGTGCGGGGCGGAAACGCCCTTTTGATCGACTGGCAATGTCCGGCCCTGGGCGACCCGGTTGACGATGTTGCCTTGTTCCTTTCACCGGGCATGCAGCATCTTTACCGCGGGTATCCCCTGTCCACTGCGGAAGTGGCCGCCTTTCGCGAAGGATATGCGGATGCCGGTGTGCTTGCCCGCTACGACCGGCTCGCACCGCTTCTGCATTGGCGCATCGCGGCGCATTGCGCATTGCGGGCCGGACATGATCATCCCGGCTATGCCCTGGCCTTCGATCTGGAGTGTCAGGCCTTTCTCGGCAAACGCCATGACCTTCCGTCCCGGTGATTTTGCACTCCCAGCGCCAGAAGTGGCGCGACGGCTGATCGGCTGCCGTCTGATCATCGGGAGGTGTCGGGGCATGATCTGCGAGACCGAGGCCTATACACACGATGATCCGGCTTCGCACAGTTTCAGGGGCCGGACACCGCGCAATGCGGCGATGTTCGGGCCTGCGGGACATGCCTATGTCTACCGCAGCTACGGCATTCACTGGTGCCTGAATGTGGTCTGTATGGAGGGGACTGCCGTGTTGTTGCGCGCCATCGAACCGCAGGACGGGCTGGAGGAGATGCGGCAGAGACGTGGCGACGTGCCGGATGCCCGGCTGGCAGCGGGGCCGGGGCGCCTGGGTCGGGCCCTGGGGATTGGCCCCGCACTGAATGGCAAGCCGTTCGATCACCCGGAATTCTCCATCCTTCCCGAGAATCCGCCCGGTGAGGTGGTGGCAGGTCCGCGCATTGGTATCAGTCGGGCGAAGGAAAGACCTTGGCGCTTTGGCTTACGCGGCTCTGCCTCGCTCAGCCGCCCGTTTCCGGAATGACCTGTTTTTCAAAATGACCAGGGGCCGCATGACATCATGCGGCCCCTAGTCTTGTCGAAGGTTCAAACATGCCCCTCAGCGCAGCTGGCCCGTCCTCAGACCGGCGGACGCCCCCGCAGCGCACGGGCGATCATCGCCACGACGAAGAGGATGATGAAGACGATGAAAAGGATCTTGGCGATCCCGGCCGATGCACCCGCGATGCCGCCAAAACCCAGCGCCGCGGCGATCAATGCAACAATCAGAAAGGTAAGTGCCCAACCAAGCATGATCTTCTCCTGTGTGTCCGGTTTCCGCCTTTCGGCGCTTCCGACAGATCAACGCGACAGGGGCAATCCGGTTCCATCACGGCGCATCCCCGCAGGAAGTGCCCGTTTCGCCCCCAAAAGTCACAAGTTTCTTGACACTTTTGTCACAACCCGTTCGCTTGTATGGAACCGACCTGCCGCGTTGAGGTTTTCATGATGACATTCTCTGCTTCAGAACCGGCCTGAACGACCAGAACGGGATTACCATGCCTTTAAGACGTGCCCTTGTAGCCTTGCTGATCGAGTTTGAAACAAGCCTCGATGAGATGGAGGAAATGCAGGCACGCTCACCCACGCCGCTGCTATACAGTGTTCTCGTGCGCCGCCGTCGTGCGGCGATGACCCTGCGCAGCCGTCTTAGTCGCAATGATCGCCCGCGCCGCCGCAAGCCTGCCGCCGCACCTTCGAATGCGGCACAACTGGTGGCCCGCGAAACCGAGTTGTTGCGGCTTTTCGACATCGCGCTGGCGGAAGTTCGGATCGAACCGGAACTGGCCCCGCTTCTGCGCAGCCTGCGGGCCGAGGTTGAACAGGCGCGCATCTCGTTGCGGCAGCTCGGCAGCAACTGACCGGGCAACGGCAAGGCCCCCGGTCAGCCGCTTTTCAGACCACTGCACGTTCTTCCGCTTCGGCAAGCGCATTCGGGGAAAAGGCAAAGCGCAGGGCAAACTCCGTCTCGCCATGCTCAACCTCCACCCGCGTACCAAGCTGGGCGGCAAAGGCTGACAGCAGGGCTTCGCCCAGCCCCGTGCTTTCCGCGGCGCTGTCCGGCGACGGCGGCGCGCGCAGGGCCTCGGGTGCGACGCTGTTGACGATCTCGACCTCCGCACGCGAGTCGGCATCACGACGCAGAGCCACACGCAGTTCGGGCCGTTGCCCCGAGGGGGCGGAAGCGTATTTCAGCGCATTGGTCAACGCCTCGGTCACCAGCAGCGACAGGGGAACGGCCTGATCCGGGGTCAGACGGATATCGGCGAAATTCGTCGTGACCTTCAGCGGCTCGCCCGGCCGGCCTGCCATTTTCATGATCTGCGTCACGATGCTTTGCAGCAGTTCATCGGCGCGAATATCCGTCAGCCCGCTGGTCTGATACAATTCACGGTGAATGGTCGCGAGGCTCATCACCCTGTCCTGCAAACCGCGCAGCAATCCCTTGCTTTCGGCGCTGCGGGCCTTGCGGATCTGCATGTTGATGATCGAGGCGATCAGCTGAAGGTTGTTCTTCACCCGGTGATGCACCTCGCGCAGCAGGACCTCCTTCTGGTGAACCATGTCCTCCAGTTCGGCCTCATCATGCACCACGCTTTCCATCATGCGCTCGACCGCGATACCCACCCGGCGCAACTCGCTGGGGGCACCGTGCAGATCAAGCTCCGGCAGGCGGCGGTTGCCGTCGGCGAAAGCTACGATGGAATCGCGCAGGGTGCGGATATGGCGCAGCACCTGATGCTCGGCGGCAAGTTGCGCCACCAGAAGGCTGGCCAGCCACATCAGCGCGGGGAACACCACAATCGGAATCGAGGTTTCAACGATCATCGCATCGGTCACGGTCACCGGCCAGTTGCCGAGAAGGAATAGACTGCCTTCGGCGATAGGAACAACCGCAAACACGCTTTGCCGCCCCGACATCGCGCTGCCGGAAAAGCTGTGCGGCAGGCCGTCAGCCAGATCCGACAGCGGAACAGAGACCGGCAGCATGGTTTTGGCCTGATCCAGCGACAGGCTGGAGGTCAGAATCTCGCCATCGGCGTCGAACGTCATCAGGGCGTTGGGCTCGGAACCGGCACTGAAGGCCCGCTCGCCCAGCGACTCATACCGCACCACCTGATGCGGCAGCGACAGGGCGGCAAGCCCGATCACCTTGTTGTCGGCATCATGCACGGGATGCAGGAACACCAGCACGCTGGTATTGCTGATCGAGCCATGGGTCCGCAGCCGCATGGTCGGCTTGTCCAGCTTCATCGCATCGCGCAGATCCTGCCGGAAGCTCATGTCGCGATCGCCCTGTGGCGAACAACTCACCTGAAGATTGAGGTCGATGAACCCCGCGAAGGTGTAGATACGGTTCTCCTCAAGCTCCAGAAAGCGCTGCATGACGGCCCGGCAGTCCGCCGGATCTTTCAGCATCGTCGGCAGGGCAACGGCCAGACCGGCAACCGCGCCCTGGCCCCGCATGATCCGCTCCACCGTCGGCACCGCCGCCTGCATGGTCTGCCCCATGACGGCGGCCTCGGTTCGCGCTGCGGCCTCGCGCTGGTACTGGCGGATCTGTACATAGCTCAGGATGGCGAGAGGCATCAGTACGATGCCGAACATCACCATCAAGCGGAAGCCCAGCCGCGACAGGATCGCAAGACGCCGGCGCACCAGCCCCTGTATGTGCATCATGCCGCCTGCGTGCCCGACCGGCTGAGAACCGCAAGCGTAGCGCCGCTGTCACCCGCCAGCACATCCTCGCCCGGCTCCATCCCCAGAAGCTGCGCCAGACGGTTGCGCGCACGGCTTGTGCGGCTTTTCACGGTGCCGACAGCGACGCCCATCATTTCAGCCGCTTCCTCGCAGGAATAGCCATTCGCCCCGACAAGGATCAGCACCTCGCGATGTTCGTCCGAAAGTTCGTAGAACGCCCGAGTGAAATCCGCGAAAGCCAGCCGCCCGTCGTGATGCGGCTTGTCGAACAGGGTTTGCGCATGCAGACCGTCGGGGTCTGCCACCTCGCGCTTTTTCTTGCGCCGGTCCGAGAAGAAGGTGTTGCGAAGGATAGTGAACAACCAGGCCCGCAGATCGGTCCCGACAGCGAACTTGTCGATGTTCGACCAGGCTTTCACGATGGTGTCCTGCACCAGATCGTCGGCCTGCGAGGGGTTGCGCGTCAAAGAGATCGCAAACGCCCGCAACGCAGGAAGATGGATCAATATCTCTTCCCGCGGATCGCTCGCTCCGGTGGCGCTGTTCATTTTTCGCGCTCCTTTGCCTTGAGCTGCTCAAGCAACTGCACGAAACGGTCCGGAACCTCTTCTTTCAGCGTCTCTTCGTAAACACGCTTCAGGTTCTCGTCGATCTGCTGTTGCAGACTGGATTTGCGGGGTGCGTTGTTCATCTGTTCATCATGCCTTCAGGACAGCCTCATGTCATAGAGACATTCATGCGGATTCTTTGGAACCAAACGCCGTGCGAAGCGTTTGGTTCCCGAAAAAAGCAACTGCTTGTCACATCGGGGAGCATTGAATGACTGACCTGGCAAAAACCGATCTCGCCGCGGCGGTAGGGGGCAGCCTGCCCTACCTGCGCCGCTATGCGCGCGCCCTGACCGGAAGCCAGACCAGCGGCGACCGTTTCGCCGCCGCCACGCTGGAAACCCTGCTTGAAGACCTGTCGCCGCTGGAATCCGCCTCCAGTGTGAAAGTCGCGCTGTTCCATGTTTTTCACCTCGTCTGGGCCAGTGCAGGTGCGCCGGTGGGCGAGGCGGACAGCCCGCTCGCCGAACGGGCGCAGCGCCATATGCGCGACCTGACCCCGAATTCGCGCGAGGCGCTGCTGCTGTCGGTGATCGAGGGCTTTTCGGCCGATGAAATCGGTAGCATCCTGCGCGTCTCTGCGAAGGAAGCGGCCGAACTGGTCGCCATTGCCCTGCGCGAAATGGAAAACTCTGTCTCGGGCCGCGTGATGATCATCGAAGATGAGGCGATCATCGCCATGGACATCAAGGATATCGTCACTGATTGCGGGCACGAGGTCACCGGCATCGCCCGCACCCGGACCGAGGCCGTGGCCCTTGCTGCCCGCATCCAGCCGGATCTGATCCTTGCGGATATCCAGCTTGCCGACAATTCGTCGGGGATCGACGCGGTGAACGAAATCCTCGCCTCGGGTGAACAGATGCCAGTCATCTTCATCACCGCCTTCCCCGAACGGTTGCTGACCGGCGAGCGGCCGGAACCCGCCTTCCTGATTACCAAACCATTCTCGGAAACGCAGGTGCGGTCGGCCGTCAGCCAGGCGATGTTCTTCTCATCCACGGAAACCCTGCGCGCCTGAAAGGTGCTGCGGAGAGGATCTCAAGAAGGGGGCTTCGGCCCCCTTTTTACTTCTCCCGATTATATGGCTGCCTGCGCCGCACCCGGCAGAATCGATATTTCGCGATTTTTCTGGAACCGGGATCGACGAACGCGCGTTGTCACACCAGAAGGCAGGAAAGAAATTTCTGCGCTTTATCATGAGGTTGACAATGAAAGTGTTCCATATTCTCGCCCTGTCCACCGCTCTGGCCCTGCCGGTCTCCGGCATGGCTCTGGCTGACGCCAAGCCGATCAAGGCGGTCGAGGTTGAAACCGATGTCGCCGCAATCGCCAATCCGAAAGCGGCCGAATATTACGGCAATCTGGCAAACGATCTGCAATCGGCCATCCTTGCCCGCATTCAGGACCGCGTGGCCGACAACGGGCTGACCGTCGGTGTCGACATCGACGAAGTTTCCCTGGCCAACAGCTTTCAGACCGCTGTCGGCGCGCAGGATTCCGTGCTGAAAGGCATGGTCCGTCTCCACGATGCAGAAGGCACCAACATGGACGCCTATGAAATCGCCGTGTCGCTGGAAATGGTGAACAGCTTCCTGCCCGAAGGCGCCGTTGCGATCACCAGCATGACCGACGCCCCCGAACACTACAAGGCGCTGGTCGACGCCTTTGCCGATACGGTGGCCAAACGCCTGCCCTGATCGGAACGGGTTTGTAACCAGTATGCCCCCGCCTGTGGCGGGGGTTTTTCGTTTCAGATCCACCGCTGATCCGGGTCGGGCAGCGGAATTGCCTCAAGCAGTTCGCGAGTATAGGCCGCCTGCGGATCGGCAAACAGTTCGGCGGTCTGCCGCAGTTCCACGATCTCGCCGCGATACAGCACCATGATGCGGTGACAGAGTCTGCGGATCACGCTCAGGTCATGGCTGATAAAGGCCAGTGTCAGCCCAAGTTCGCGCACCAGATCCTCCAGCAGCCGCAGGACCTGCGCCTGGCTCGAAACGTCCAGCCCCGAGACGATTTCATCGGCCAGAATGAACTCCGGCTCCAGCGCGATGGCACGGGCGATCCCGACGCGCTGCCGCTGCCCGCCTGACAGTTCGTGCGGATAGCGCTGCGCAAAGCCGCGCGGCAGGCCGACGTGGTCCAGCGCCTGCACCACCCGCGCCTCCACCTGATCGAACCCGTGCAGGCGCATGGGGCCTGCGATGATCTGGCCGACCCGATGCCGGGGATTGAGACTCGACATCGGGTCCTGAAAGATCATCTGGAACCGCCGCCGGTGCGGGCGCAGCGCCTCCTCTCCCAGATGAGTAATGTCCTGCCCGTCGAAGCGGATGCTGCCGCCCGAGGGCTCCAGAAGCCGGATCAGCGCCCGACCCAGCGTCGATTTTCCGGAGCCGGAGCCGCCGACAATACCGATGATCTCGCCCTTGGCGATTGAAAAGCTCAGCCCCCGAAGCACCTCGATCCGCGGCGCCGCGCCCAGCAAAGGTTTTCGCGTCATGTCGGCCAGCGAGAGGCGCAGATTGTCCACCGTGTAAAGCTCAGCCATGATGCGCCTCGTCATAAGCGGCGATCTCGGCCCGCAGGCGGGCAATGATGGCCTCCGGCACCGGGGTCAGCGATCCTTCGGGATCGGTGTATTTCGGCGTCGCCCCCAGCAATGCGGCCGAATAAGGATGCGAAGGCGCGGCAAAGAAATCGCGCACCGTGCTCTGTTCCAGAATGCGGCCAGCATAAAGCACCGACAGGCTCTGACAGACCTTCGACACCACGCCAAGATCATGCGTCACGAACAGAAGCGCCGTGCCATGCCGGGCCTGCATTCCCGCGATCAGGCGCAGGATCTGCTTTTGCACCGTCACATCCAGCGCGGTGGTCGGCTCGTCGGCTACAATCAGCTTGGGCTCTGCCGCGAAGGCGCTGGCGATCAGGATACGCTGCCGCATTCCGCCCGAAAGCTCGTGCGGATATTGCCGCATCACCCGCGCGGGGTCGTTGATCTGCACCTCGCCCAGCAGATCCAGCGCGCGCGCCTCCGCCTCGGCCCGTTTCCAGCCCAGAATATCCACCAGCCGGTCCGTGATCTGCGGCCCGATCCGACGCGAGGGATTCAGCGCGGTCAGCGGGTCTTGCGGGATCAGCGCGGCCAATCCGCCCACCCGCTTGCGCCGCGCAGCAGGCGGCAGCGCCAGCAGATCCACGCCATCCAGCCAGATCTCGCCGCCCGCGATCTCTACCGCGCGCGGCAGGATGCCCAGAACGGCCTTGCCGATCATGCTTTTCCCCGCACCGCTCTCGCCCACCAGCCCGTGCACCTCGCCCGCGCTGACCTCCAGCGAGACATCGCGCAACAGCGGCGCACGGTTGTCGCGCAGGCGCAGCGTCAGGTTCTTCACAGACAGAAAGCTCATCGCAGCACCGGGTCAAAGCGGTCCTTCAGCCCCTCGCCCAGTTGCGAGAAGGCCAGAACGGTGAGGAACAGCGTGATCAGCGGGAAAACCAGCACCCACCACGCCTGATAAACGCTGGCGCGGCCCTCGGCGATCATGCCGCCCCATGTGGGATCGTCGGTGGAAATCGACAGGTTCACGAAGCTCAGGATCGCCTCGACGATCACCGCAATGCCCATTTCCAGCGTCAGCAGAACAACGATGGTCGGCAACACATTGGGCAGGATTTCCCGCAGCATGGTGCCGATGCGCCCGCGCCCCGCCACCTGCGCCGAGGCGACGTAATCCATCGCCCCCTGCGCCATGGCTTCGGCCCGGACCACGCGAGCAAAGCGCGTCCAGTCAATGATGACGATGGCAAGGATGATCGAATGCAGCCCCGGCCCGATCACCGCAATCAGCAGGATCGAGAACAGCACCGGCGGAAAGGCCATCCAGATGTCAATGAGGCGCGAGATCACCAGATCGACCCAACCCCGCAGGAACCCGGCCATCAGCCCGAGAGCCGAACCTATGATACAGGTGATGCTGCCCGCCACCAGCGCCACCACCAGCGCCAGACGCGCGCCATAGATGACCCGGCTCAGCACATCGCGGCCAAGGCTGTCAGTGCCCAGCCAGTAACCAGCCTCGGCGCCCTTTTCCCAGAACGGGGGCAGACGGGTCAGGAACAGATCCTGCGCCAGCGGGTCTTGCGGCGCCACCAGCGGCGCGAACACCGCCGCGAGCAGCAGAAGCGTCAGCCAGCCCCCCGCCAGCCAGAGCCGCGTCCCTATCCGGCGCTTCACCGCACCGCGGCCATCGGTCAGATCAGCCATGACGCAACCTCGGGTTCAGGACGGTGTAAAGCAGATCCACCACCAGATTGACGGCGGTGAAGATGACCGCGAACAGGATCACGATACCCTGGATCAGCGGCAGATCGCGGTTGATCACCGCATCAATCGCCATGTTGCCTAAGCCCTCGTAGGAAAACAGCCGCTCCACGATCACCGTGCCGCCGATCAGGAAGGTGAACTGCACGCCGACCAGCGTCAGCGTCGGCAGGATGGCATTGGGCAACGCCTCACGCGTGATGACGTGGTTCTCGCCATAGCCCTTGGTCCGGCTCAGCGTGACGTAATCGAGATGCATGGTTTCCTTCAGGCTCTGCTTCAGCAACTGCCCGATGATCGCCGCCAGCGGAATGGCCAGCGCCAGCGCGGGCATCAGCATATGGCTCACGATGTCGGCCCAGAGGTCAAAGCGCAGCCGGAACAGGCTTTCGAACAGGTAAAACCCGGTCGTGAACGGCAGTTCCAGCGACGGCGTGACGCGCCCCGAGATATGGAAGACCGGCATCAACACCCCGAACAGCAGGATCAAGGCCAGCCCCCACAAGAAATCCGGCACCGAAAGCGCCATGCCATTCGCCACGTCGATGGCGCCCTCGGCCTTGGTGCCACGCAGCCGCGTGCCGGTCAGCGCCGCAGTGCCACCGATGGCCACCGCCATTACCAGCGCCATGATCGAAAGCTCCAGCGTCGCGGGCAAACGACCCAGCACCAGATCCAGCACCGGCTGGCGCGTGGTAATCGAAGTGCCGAAATCACCGTGCAGCACGCCCTGAACCCAGATCAGGAATTGCGCCGGGATGGATTTGTCCAACCCGTAAAGCGCGGTCAGCCGCGCCACATCCGCCTCGGTCGCACCCGGCGGAAGCATCATCGCCACCGGATTGCCGGGCACCACGCGGATAACGACGAAGACGATCACGGCCACCCCGATCAGGGTCACCGCCGTCGTGCCGATCCGCGCGATCAGTTTCTGCCAGAACACATGCTTCTCCCGCCCACGCCCGAACGCGGCCCGCTTTCATCTTGGTTCAAATATCCCACAGGGGGTGTGGGGGACGTGAAGTCCCCCACGGCCGACGGCTCAGCCCCGCGTCATCAGATGCGGCAAGAGCGCGCCCGAGGCATGGGGCACAACCTTGACACCCGGCGCATGCAGGATCGGCTGCACATATTGCAGCAGCGGAATGACCAGCGCATTTTCGGCGATGTAGCGATCCACCGCTTTCCAGCCTTCGATGCGCTTGGCCTCGTCCGCCTCACCCCAGAGCGGCGCAATCTTCTCGATCAGATCAGCACCGTCCCAGACCGAATGCGGCGAGGGGCCGAACATCGCAAAGCCGGTCGAGGTGGTCGGATCACCCACCGAATTGCCCCAGTTGTAGAAGGCGGCGGGGGCAAGCTGGTCGGCGGCACGCAGTTCGTAGTGCTTGGCGATCTCGTAAACCTCGATCTCCGCCTCGATCCCCACCTTGCGCCACAGGCCGACGATGGCCTGCACCATCTCGTAATCCTTCGGCTTGAAGCCCTTGGTGGTCTGGATCTTGAACTTCACCGGATTCTCCGGGCTGTAGCCCGAGGCCGCCAGCAGTTCCTTCGCCTTCTCCGGGTCGTAGCCAACCTTGATGGAGGGGTCATAGGCCTCGTATTCCGGGGTTTGCAGCGTGTCGATGGCAACGCCATAGCCCGAAAGCAGCCGGTCGATGATGGTTTGCTTGTCAATGGCCAGTGCGGCGGCCTTGCGGACATTCGGGTCCAGCATCACGTCGATATCGTTGAGGAAGATCATTCCGATATCGGAAACCGGCGTCGCCACCCCGGCCAGCGGGCCGTTCTTCAGCCGGTCATATTCCTCATAGGGCATTTCCAGCGTGACGTGGGCATTGCCCGATTCCACCTCGGCCACGCGGGCGGCGGAATCGGTCACGAACTTGATCGTCACCGTCTTGAACTCGGGCGCGCCACCCCAATAGGCCTCATTCGCTTTCAGGCGGACATAGGCGTTGCGCTCGAATTTCTCGACCATATAGGGGCCGGTCCCGATCGGCGCGGCCTCGAAGCCCTCGGCGCCAACCTTTTCGTAATAGGCTTTCGGCAGCACATAGCCGGTCAGGAAGTACATCCACTTGAAGATCGTCGGGTCGAACTGCGCCACATCGGCGATGACCTTGTTGCCCTCGACCCGGTGGTTCTTCAGCGTGCCCCAGACGAACTGGATGGGCGAGCCGGTATCGGGGTTCGCCACACGGGCGAGGCTCCAGGCCACGTCCTCGGCGGTGAAATCGGACCCGTCATGCCATTTCACGCCCTCGCGCACGGTCATCCAGACCTGCGTGCGGTCGTCGTTCCAGCCCCATTCCGTCAGCAGGCCGGGGGCGGGGCTGAGGTCGGGCTGTTGCAGGATGTACTGGTCGAACACCGACTGGTAGATGCCCTGGATCGTCGGGTTCACCGCCGAGGGGCCGACGGTCGGGTCCCAGCTTGGCAGAGTGACGTTATAGGCGATCACCAGTTCATCGATGGCGGCCAGCGCGGGAAGGCCGGTCAGCGAAAGCGCTGCCCCGGCGGCGGAAAGCTTCAAAAGGCTGCGACGGTTGAGATTCATGGTTTTCCCTGTTGGTTGATGGCTTTGTTATTGTTTTTATGTCGTTATTTTCCGGCGAGTTTCTGTGCCAGAAGAAAGCCCGATCCGGCCCCGGTTCCCGCGCCGGGCCAGACGGCCGCGCCGGTAAGGAACAGGTTCCGGATCGGAGTTGACCCGTCCGCATGGGATCGGACGGGGCGGAAGAGGAAGTTCTGACTCAGGTGGTGGCTGCCGCAAATCTGATCGCCGCCGACCAGATTGGGGTTTTCCGCCTCCAGTTCGGCCGGGGTGACGATGCGGCGCGCGAGAATCTTTGACCGGAAGCCCGGCGCATAGCGTTCAAGGATGTCCAGCGCACGCTCGGCAAAGGGTTCCGCCGCCGTGGCCCAGTCGGTCGCGGCGATCTCACCCTTGGCGTCGCCCCGGATGGTGCCCGGCGCCATGCGGACCTGAAGCCAGATCACATGCTTGCCCGCCGGTGCACGGGTCGGGTCTTGCCCGGTCGGCTGGCCCACCACGAGGATTGGCTCATCCGGCAGAAGCCCCGCCTGCGCCTGTTGGTAGGTCCGCGCCATCTGATCAAGCGAAGGCGCCAGATGCACATAGGCGAAATCACGCAGCGCGCCGCCCGCTGCCCAGTCAGGCAGGTCACTGGCAGCGATATGGATCATCATCGTGCCCGGCGCATGGGCGTAATCGGCCATCGCCCGGTCAAAGCCCGGCTCGGTGCCGCCGGTCAGCTTAGGCAAGGCGCGCGGCGCCACCCCGGCGACCACCGCCCGCGACGCGGTGAAGCGACGACCGTCCGCCAGCGTGATGCCGGTCGCCTTGCCGCCCTGATGATCAATCCGCGCAACACGGGCGCCGGTTTCCACGATACCGCCTTTGGCACGAATCATCGCCACCATGGCACGGATGATCGTATCCGCCCCGCCGCGCCCCAGCACCATCCCGAAGGCCTGACCCGCCATCCCCTCCAGATAGGGGAACAGCGCACCGCCCGACACATCGGGGGCGAAATCCAGATGCATGCCCCAGGCGCCCAGCATCGCCCGCACCTTGGGCGAGTCAAAGGTGCGGTCCAGCCAGCGGCGCGGGCTTTCCAGCAGAAAGCGCCCCATGTCCAGCGTGCCGCCGACACCCTTGGCGCGAATCGTTTTGAACATGAACGATGCAAGTGCATACATATTCATGCGACGACCAAGCAGACCGAACAGATGCGGCGCCTCAGCCCCGAAACCGGCCACAAGCTCTTCCCATCGCTTTGCGTCGGCAGGCGATTCCGCCCCGATCCGCGCCAGCGTCTGCGCCATATCGGTACTGACGCCCAGCCATGTCCCATCCGGGAAGGCCGAGGCGAAGGGCCGCGAAACTGGCACGAATTCAAGACCATGGACCTGCAATTCCGCGCCGTATTGCTTGAAGAAGGCAGAGCCTGCGAACAATGACAGGTTCATCGCCGCCCAGTCATGCCGGAACCCCGGCAGCGTATACTCGCCGGTCTTTACAGCTCCACCAGCCATCGGCGCCTGCTCAAAGACGCCGACTTTCCAACCTTTAGCCGCCATATGCACGGCTGCGGCCAGCGCGTTGTGACCCGCGCCGACCAGAATGACATCGAGGCTTTCCGCCATCGTTCTTTGCTCCCTGTCTGACAATGATATTTGCAAATGCATGTAAATCTGTCTAGAGTGATTCTCATGCGATGACCGCCGCCAGATGCGGTCGCCATTCAGGGAGATAGCGATGACTTCTCAGGCTCTTCTGGGCCAGCTCGGCCAAATGATTCTGTCGGGCGGGATCGACGTTGTGGACTGCTCGGGCGTGCTGGGCCCGGAAACCCCGCTTCTGAAATTGCCGCCGGAACTGGCCAAGGATACGCCCCCGATCAAGATTCACCGCATCAGCGAATATGATCAGGACGGGCCGTTCTGGGCCTGGAACTGGCTGGAACTGGGCGAGCACAGCGGCACCCATTTCGATGCGCCGCATCACTGGATTACGGGCAAGGATTATTCCGACGGCTATACCGACACGCTGGACGTGCAGCGCCTCATCGCGCCGGTCAACGTGCTGGATTTCAGCAAGGAATGCGCCGAAAACCCCGACTTCCTGCTGACCATCGACCATGTGAAGGCCTGGGAGGCCACCCATGGCGAGATCAAGGCAGGCGAATGGGTCGTGCTGCGGTCTGACTGGGATCGTTTCGCAGATGACGAGGCGAAGTTCCTCAATGCCGATGCGACCGGCCCGCATACGCCGGGGCCGACCGCCGAGGTCATCGACTATCTGATCGCCAAGGGCATCGTCGGCTGGGGCAGCCAGTGCATCGGCACCGATGCGGGTCAGGCCGGTGGCATGAACCCGCCCTTCCCGGCGCATAACCTGCTGCACAAGAACAACCGCTTCGGTCTCGCCTCGCTTGCCAATCTCGACAAGCTGCCCGCGAAAGGTGCGATCCTGATTGCAGCGCCGCTGAAGATCAAGAACGGAACCGGCTCGCCTATCCGCGCGCTGGCGCTGGTGCCGAAGGCGTAACGCCATGGCGGTCGATCATGTCATTATCGGATCGGGCATCAATGCGCTGGTCGCGGCGGCGCTGCTGTCGCTGAAGGGCGACAAGGTGCTGGTGCTGGAACGCGAGGACCGCATCGGCGGCTGCCTGCGCACAGACGAACTGATCCCCGGTTTCAGCCATGACGTGATGGCCGCCACTTTCGTTCTGTTCATGACATCCCCGGCGGGGGCCGCGCTTGGCCCCCACCTTGCCCGGCACGGGATGGACTATTGCCATTCCCCGCACCCGACCGCCGTGCTGCGCCCCGATGGAGAGGCGCTGGTGCTGGCGATGGACCGGGCCGAGAATATCCGCCGTTTCAACGCCCTGGCGCCGGGTGACGGCACGCGCCATGGTACTGATGTCGGCGCGATCGAGGCCGATGCACCCTTCCTGTTCTCGCTGCTGGGCGGTGATCTGTGGTCCTGGCCCACGCTGAAGCTGATGTTCGGCCAGGTGCGGCGGCGCGGGCTGAAGGGCATGGCCGCATGGTTCGGCAGCGCCCTTGCCCCGGCGCGTGGCTGGCTGGAAACGCAGTATCAAAGCCCGCTGGTGCAGGCGCTTTGGGCGCCCTGGGTGCTGCATTGTGGCCTGACCCCGGAAAGCGCCTATTCCGCCCAGATGGGCAAGGTCATCGCCTTCGCGCTGGAAGCTGCGGGCGCCCCCATCGTGAAGGGCGGCGCCGGACAAGCGGCCGAGGCATTCCGCAAGCTGATCGAGGAAAAGGGCGGCACGCTCCGCACCGGCGCTGACGTGGCCCGCATCCTCACTGCCAACGGCCGCACAACCGGCGTGCGGCTGGCTGATGGCGAGGAAATTGCGGCGAAGAACGTGCTCGCCTCGGTCACGCCGTCGCAGCTTTGGGGCCGCCTGCTGGACGCCCCGCCTGCCGAGGCCGAGGCCACCCGCGCCTTCCGCCATGGGCGCGGCGATTTCCAGCTGCATTTCGCGCTGGACCGCGCGCCGGAATGGCTGACGCCCGGTCTGGATCAGGTCGCGCTGATCCACCTCAGCGACGGGATCGACGCGGTGTCGCGGTCGGCCAACGAGGCAGAGCGCGGGCTGCTGCCCGCCGTGCCCACGATCTGCGTGGGCCAACCCTCGCAACTGGACCCGAGCCGCTGCCCGGATGGCAAGGCGGTGCTCTGGCTGCAAATCCCCGACGCGCCGCGCGTCATCAAGGGCGATGCGGCGGGGGAAATCACCACCGGGGCCGACTGGACCGAGGCAACCCGCGAAGCCTTTGCCGACCGGATCGAGGCGATCCTCTCGCTTCACATCAAGGATTTCGCCGCGATCAAGCTGGCACGCCGCGCCTATTCCCCCGCCGATCTTCAGGCGATGAACATGAACCTCGTCGGCGGCGACCCCTATGGCGGCAGTTGCTCCATCGACCAGTTCTTCCTCTGGCGCCCCTTCGCGCACAGCCCCGGCGCTTGCCCCATCAAGGGACTCCATCATATCGGAGCCTCGACACATCCCGGACCGGGCCTTGGCGGCGGATCGGGGTTCAACGCGGCAAAGAGGCTTGGTGCATGAGTGATGATGAAACCCTTCCCCGGCTGGGCGAGATCGGGCTGACGAATTTCGCCCCCTATCTGATGAACCGGATCATGGGCCGGTATAACGCGGGCTTCCGTGACGAAATGGCGGCACTGGGCCTGACCACGCCGAAAGCGCGGGTTCTGGCTTCGTTGGCGGTGGTGGACGGTCCGGTGATCCGCGATCTGGCAGTCTATACCGTGACCGAGCAAAGCACGTTGTCGCGGGCACTGGACCAGCTTGCCACCGAAGGGCTGGTGCGGCGCGAGGCCGACCCGCAGGACAGCCGCGCCACCCGCATCTTCATCACCGATGCAGGTCGCGCCGCCTTCGACAGCCTCTGGCCCCATATGGTCGAGGCAGAGCGTAACCTCTTTCGCGGCATCCCCGACAAGGACCGCCGCGCGTTTGTCGCCACACTTCAGCAGATACTGGCGAACATCCGCAAACACGAATTCTGAGGCTGCCCGAAGAAGCGGCCCGTTCACCCGACAGGAGAAGTTAGGAATGAAATTCGCCGCTCTCGCCGTCGTCTCTGCCGCGCTTGTCGCGGCTTCAGCCAGCGCCGAACCCCTGCCCGGCATGCGTGGGGTCAACCATATCGGCCTGACCGTGCCGGATCTGGCAGAGGCAGAGACCTTTTTCACCGATGTTCTGGGCTGCCAGAAGGCAATGTCCTTCGGCCCGTTCCGTGACGATACCGGCTCTTTCATGCAGGATCTGCTGAACGTCGATCCGCGCGCGGTGATCGAACAGATCACGCTTCTGCGCTGCGGCTTCGGCTCCAACATCGAGCTGTTCAAGTATACCGCACCGGATCAGGCCACCGTCACGCCGCGCAACAGCGACATCGGCGGGCATCACATCGCCTTCTACGTCGATGACATCACAGCGGCGGCCGAGGATCTGAAGGCCCGTGGCATCCGCACCCTGATGGGCCCGCTGCCTGTCAGCGAAGGCCCGGCGGCGGGTCAGTCGATCCTGTATTTCTATGCGCCCTGGGGTTTGCAGATGGAGCTGATCTCCTTCCCGCAGGGCATGGCCTATGAAAAGGACGGTGGCCCTGTCCTGTGGTCGAACACCGAACCTTCCAAGTAAGAACGGAGAGCGCGAATGGCCGAACGGTCTTTCAAGGCGGAGGTAGAGCATCTGCGGCTGGGCGCCGGCCAGACCTTCACGGGCGAGGGCATCCTCGCCATTACCAAGGCGCTGCTGGAAAATGGCGTGGGGTATGTCGGCGGCTATCAGGGCGCGCCCATCAGTCACCTGATGGATGTGCTGGCCGATGCCGAGGAATTGCTGACCGAACTGGGCGTCCGGTTTGAGGCGAATGCCAACGAGGCTGCGGCGGCGGCAATGCTGGCAGCCAGCGTACATTACCCGATCCGCGGCGCGGTCACCTTCAAGGGGCCGGTCGGCGTCAACGTCGCCTCGGACGCGCTGGCGAACCTCAGCGATTCCGGCGTGAAGGGCGGCGCGCTGGTCATCGTGGGCGAGGATTACGGCGAAGGTTCCTCGATCATGCAGGAGCGCAGCCATGCCTTTGCGATGAAATCGCAGATCTGGCTGCTGGACCCGCGTCCCAACCTGCCCTCCATCGTCAAGGCGGTGGGCGACGGGTTCGAACTGTCAGAGGCGTCGAACACGCCGGTCATGCTGACCGTGCGCATCCGGTCCTGCCACGTCACCGGCACGTTCGAAACCCGTGACAACCAGCGCCCCGCCCTGACGGTGCGCGATGCGCTGGCCAATCCGCAAAGCGATTTCCAGCGGGTCGTTCTGCCGCCGTGGACCTACCGGCACGAGCAGGAAAAGATCGACGTACGCTGGCCCGCCGCCGAAAAATTCATCCGTGAACGCGGCCTGAACGAGCGTTTCGGCAAGGAGGGTCCGGTCGGTCTGGTGGTGCAGGGCGGCATGTACAACAGCGTCATCCGCGCCTTGCAGCGGCTGGGCCTTGCCGATCTGCACGGCAAGACCGAACTGCCGCTATATGTGCTGAACGTGACTTATCCGCTGGTCTCGTCCGAGTTTCTGGATTTCTGCGAGGGCAAGCGCGCCGTTCTGGTGATCGAGGAAGGCCAGCCCGAATTCATCGAACAGCAGCTCGCGACCTATCTCTACCGCGCCAAAAGTAACGTGCGGCTGCATGGCAAGGACATCCTGCCGATGGCGGGGGAATATACCGGGCAGGTGCTGCTGGACAGCCTGACCGCCTTCTTCCGCGAAGAGGCCGAGGATTTGCTGCCCGGTCAGGTGCGTGCGCCGAATTTCACCGCGCCCGCCATTCCCGACCTGTCGAAAACCGTGCCGATCCGCCCGCCGGGCTTCTGCACCGGCTGCCCCGAACGCCCGATCTTCGCCGCGCTGAAACTGGCGCAGAAGGAAACCGGCAAGGTGCAGATCACGGCGGACATCGGCTGTCACCTGTTCGCCTCGCTGCCACCGTTCGAGGTGGGCGGCTCGACCATGGGTTACGGGCTTGGCCCCGCCTCCAACGCCGCGTTTGACGGCGGCGGCGAACGCCGCGCGCTGTCCATCGTGGGCGATGGCGGGTTCTGGCACAACGGCCTTTCGTCGTCGATCGGGAACATGGTGTTCAACAAGTCGGATTCCGTGGCGGTGGTGGTGGACAACTACTATTCCGCCGCGACCGGCGGGCAGGACATCCTGTCGTCTCGGGCGAAGAACGATACCAAGGCCACCAACAACCCGATTTCCCGCGCGCTGGAAGGCGTGGGGGTGAAATGGGTGCGGCAGGTCAACCGCACCTATGACGTGCCCGGGCTGAAGAAGCTGTTCATCGAGGCGCTGACGACCGAGGAAAAGGGGCCGAAGGTCATCGTCGCCTCGTCGGAATGCATGCTGAACAAGCAGCGCCGCGAAAAGCCCCTGCGCGCCAAGGCCATCAAGGAAGGTCGCCGGGTCGAGGCACCGCGCTTTGGTGTCGATGAGGCCGTCTGCACCGGCGACCACGCCTGCATGCGGCTGTCTGGCTGCCCTTCGCTGTCCCTGAAAACGCTGGATGATCCCCTGCGCGATGATCCGGTCGCCAGCATCGACCAGACCTGTGTCGGCTGCGGCAACTGCGGCGAGGTGGCGGATGCCGCCGTGCTTTGCCCCAGCTTCTATCGCGCCGATGTGGTGCATAATCCCGGCGCATGGGAAAGCCGCTGGGCCGCCTTCCGCGCCCGCGTCATCGGCTGGCTGCAATCGCGCCGCGCCGCCAGCCGCCTGACTTTCGGAGAAACCGCATGACCGTGCAGCAAAGCCTCGCGCCCCGCCAGCCCGACCCGGCACTGGGGCAGATCATCAAGCTCGCCTGTCTGGCCGTCGGTGGCCAGGGCGGCGGTGTGCTGACCGGCTGGATCGAGGATCTGGCCCGCGCCAATGGCTATGCGGCGCAGGCGACCTCGGTCGCCGGGGTGGCACAGCGCACCGGCGCGACGATCTACTATGTCGAGATGGCACCCTATAATGGCGGGCCGATGCCGGTGTTTTCGCTCGCCCCCGCTTCGGGCGATGTGGACATCATGATCTCGGCCGAGATGATGGAGGCCGGACGCGCCATCATGCGCGGCTTTGTCACGCCGGACCGCACGACGCTGATCGCCTCCACCCACCGGGCGCTGGCTGTGTCGGAAAAGATGGTGCCCGGCAATGGCATCGCCTCGTCCGAAGAAGTGCGCGCGGCGGCCGAAGTCGCGGCGCAGCGGCTGATTCTTGCGGATTTCGAAGGACTGGCGGTCAAGGTCGGTTCGGTGATCTCGGCCAGCCTGTTCGGCGGTCTTGCCGGATCGGGCGCCCTGCCTTTCCCGCGCGAGGCATTCGAGGATGCGATCCGTGCAGGCGGCAAAGGGGTGGAGGCCAGTCTCCGCGCCTTCGCCGTGGGTTATGAGGCCGCGCAGGCCGGTGTCGCCCCGGCTCCCGTGGCAGCACCCAAAAATCATGCGCAGGTCGTGCCGCAGGGCAGTGCCAAACTTCAGGCCGAATGGAACCGCCTGACCGGCCGTATCACGGCCCTGCCCGCTGAGGTGGCCGAGCTGGCGCTGCCCGGTCTTCGCAAGGTGGTGGAATTTCAGGATCTCGCCTATGGCGCCGCCTATCTGGACCGTCTGGAGATGCTGGTCCGGCAGGACCGCGCCGACAAGGCTCATGCCTTCAGCCGCGAGGCCGCGAAATACCTGGCGAATGCCATGGCCTATGACGATGTGATCCGCGTCGCTGATCTCAAGACCCGCGGCGAGCGCTTCAGCCGCATCCGCCGCGAGATGGGTGCGAAAGACGGCAATCTCATGCATCTGACCGAATTCATGCACCCCGGCCCGGCCGAGATTGCCGGGATGCTGCCCGCCGGGATCGGCCGCAAGGTGCAGGACAGCCCGGCCTGGATGGCGCGTCTGGACCGCTGGTTCAACAAGGGCCGCCGCGTACGCACCGATACGATGCCCAGCTTCCTGATGCTCTACACTCTGGGGGGCCTGCGCGGGTGGCGGCTGAAATCGCTGCGCCACGCCGAAGAGATGGCGCATATGGAGCGCTGGATTTCCCGCGCGACGGCGGCTATGGGCCGGAACTACGATCTGGCGGTGGAAATCGTGAAATGCCGCCGTCTGGTGAAGGGCTATTCCGACACCCATGCGCGCGGCCAGTCGAAATTCGACCGCGTGCTCGCCGGGATCGCGCTGATTGAAGCGCGCGAGGATGCCGCCGACTGGGCCCGCCGGTTGCGCGAGGCAGCGCTGCTGGATGAAGAGGGCAAGGCGCTGGATGGCGCGATCGACACGATCCGCAGCTTCGCCTGACAGCGAAGGGCCGCAGCTTCGCCTGAAGTCTGGACCGGAAACAGAAAAGGCGCCCCGTGGGGCGCCTTTGTCATTTCAGCGGCGAAAGCCGGTGAAAGCGCCGCTGTTCATACAGCAAGGGTGGCCCGTCAGCGCTGCGCATCTCGACGATATGCCCGATGAAGATGATATGGCTTGCCGCCTCCACCACCTCGGCCACATCGCAGGACAGCGAGACGGTCGCATCCGCCAGCACCGGAAGGCCACGGCTGTCGGCCTGCCAGTCGCCTTCGGTGAACTTGTCCTCGCCCGTCACGCCACCCACCCCCGCAAAACGCAGCGCCAGTGCGTCGGCGGCGTCTGACAGAAGGTTCACGTTGAACCGCCCGTCCTCGCCCACCGCCGCGCAGGTGCCGGTGGCCCGGTTCAGACAGACCAGCACGCTGGGCGGTTCGGCCGTCACCGAACAGACGGCCGTTGCGGTGATGCCGCGCCGCTCCGCCCCGGCCAGCGCGGTGACAATCGTCACCGCCCCCGGAAAGCGCCCCATGGCGCTGCGAAAGCTGTCCGTATCAACCACACCCATCACGCCGCCCTCAGTTCCGCCAGATAGCTGCCCGCCGCCTGCGGATCGGCAAACCACGGGAAGAAATCGCGCGGATCATCAAAGCCGTTGGCAATGCGCTGCGCCAGACGCGGCTCGGCGCAGGCGGTGCCCATGATCTCCAGAATGAAGGGCGGGGGCGGCAGCAGCATCATGTTGGTCCAGCTCACCACCCATTGCGCATAGTCCCAATAGGCGTCGAAGGTGCCCTGCATCCAGGTCTCGTCAAAGGCGCCGTCGCCATGGGCGAGGATGCGCTTCAGATAGACCGCCGCCGCCTTTGAGGCATTGTTGGACCCCTGCCCGGTGATCGGATCGTTCAGACAAACCGCATCGCCCAGACCCAGCACCTTGCGCCCCGAAGGCAGCGTCGCCACCGGATGCCGCACCGTCGGCGCGAACCGTCCGGCAAGAATGCCGTTGTCATCGGTCAGCGCGATGCCGCGGCAGCGTTCCGCCTCCCACGGCAGGAAGGTTTCAAGGATCTGTTTCGACATCGCCAGATGCGCCTCGGGCGTCTTCACATCGCCCCAGCAATCCATCGGGCCGCCGGGGATACCCTCGAACACCATGATCTCGCAGGGGCCGGTGGTGGTCAGCGCCGGGAAGACGAAATACTCGCCCACACCAGGGATCAGGTTGAAACAGACCGCCGAATGGTCAGCGCGCGGGGTCATGCCGGTCACATAGGTCAGCGCCAGCGCCCGCATCGGCTTGTCATAGGCCGATTTCACCTCGTCGCGGGTGAACAGCTTGCCGATCTCGCCCTTGCCCGAAGCCACGATCACCAGATCGTCGGTGCGGGTATAATGCTCCAGTTCGGCAATCCCGGCGTCGGCAATGACCATCTGGCCGCCCAGCCGGGTGAACTCGGCCATCCAGCGCGGAATCTTCACGCGCTGGTCCACCGAATAGGCATTGCGATCCAGCCGCCCGACCCAATCCACCGCCTTGCCCTGCCCATCCGGCGCCGGCACGGCAAAGCTGATGCCCTCGACCGGCGGGCAGGTGTCGGACCAGAAGTCGATGCCCAGATCGCGCTCGTTCTGCACGGCGGTATGGAACATGCATTGCGACGACAGCACCCGGCCCGAGGCGATGTCCTCCGCCGTCCGGTTCTGGACGATCCGCACCTGATGCCCGGCCTTCAGCAGCCCGATACCCAGTTGCAGCCCCGATTGCCCACCGCCGATGATGGTGATTTTCCGCATTTTTGTCTCCCTGTCTTTATCTTGGTTCAAATATCCCCGCCGGAGGCAGCCGGCGGCCCGGCCCGGCGCCTATTCCATGAGTTTAGGGATGGCGGGCACCGCCTGTTCCGGCCCCATGGCGGTATAGCCGCCGTCCACGCAGATATCGGTGCCGGTGATGAAGCTCGCCTCGTCCGACAGAAGGAAAGCCACGGCGCTTGCCACTTCCTCGGGGTCGCCGGTGCGGCCAAGCAGGTGGAAGGGCGCGGCCACGCGGTCGGTCTTGGCGCGGTCGCCGCCGGTCAGCTGATCCATGATGTTCGACCAGGTCCAGCCGGGCGAAACGGCGTTGACCCGAATGCCCTCGGGCGCCAGATCCATCGCCTGATTGCGCGTCAGTTGCAGGATGGCAGCCTTCGACACCGGGTAAAGCCAGCGCCCGGTCTGCGCCACCCGCGACGAGATTGACCCGAAATTGACGATGGCCCCCCTGTTGCGCGTCAGTTCCTCGCGCACCGCCTGCATCAGCATGACGGACCCCACGATGTTCACATCCAGCGCCTCCAGCCATTCGGCACGCGGGCTGGCGGCGCCGTTATCCAGATAGGAGCAGGCAACATTCACCAGAAAGTCGATGCGGCCAAACCGTTCCTTCGTTGCCGCAACCAGCGCTGCAATATCGGCATCGCTGCGCAGATCGCAGCGGCAATAGCCCAGGTCCGCAGCCTCGGTTCCGCCGTCCGCCAGATCGGCCACCATCACCCGGCAGCCCTCGGCGCGCAGACGTTCGACCACGGCCTGCCCGATTTTCGTGGCCCCCCCTGGAACGATGGCCGTCTTTCCCTGCAATCCGCGCATGGTCGTCTCCCTGTTTGTTTTGAATTTGAAGCAGCCTCCGGCAGCGCGCCCGCGCCCGCTATCCGCCAAAAGCGCGGACTATCCGCAAAACGAAAAAATCGACGGGAATGCTGCGCGCAGGCACCCAAAGCGTGTTACGCTTCACCATGGAGGGCACCTGGATGCTGGACCATGCGCCGCGGCCGCTGGCCGCGCATCTCTTGTTCGAAAGCCGCGATCTGGACGAGGCGCGGGACAAGGTTGCGCGCGTGTTCTGCCCGCATCGGCTCGATACCGTGCGCGGCAGGTTCCATGCCCGCCAGCACCATCTGCCGGGCGAGAAGCTGTCGCTGAACTACATCGAATATGGCGCCAAGACGATGATCGCGCCGGGCGCGCTGCGCGATTTCTATCTGGTGCAGATCCCGCTGTGTGGCGGGGCGTCCATCGTCAACGGCGGCGACCGCTACACCAGCGACCCGGGCCGCGCGGCGGTGCTGAACCCCCATCGGGAAACCACGATGATCTGGGAGGAAGGCACCCGGCAGGTCCTGTTGCGCATCGACCGGGCGGCGATGCAGTCGCATCTGTCGCGCCAGCTTGGCGCCCCCGCATCGGCGCCAGTCACCTTTCAGGGTGCGCTTGATCTGCGCAGCGGGGCGGGGGCGGCGCTGCGGCGGCTGGTGCTGTGGCTGGTGGCAGAGGCGGATGACGGCGCGGCGCCCCTGACCGGGCTGATGGGGCGACAACTGGAGGAAACGCTGCTTTCCGGCCTGCTGGATGCGCATCGCCACGATTATGCCGCGCATCTGGGCCGCAGCCGTTCCGCGCCGCGCCCCCGCCACCTGAGGCTGGCCGAGAGCTTCATCGAGGCGCATCTGGATCAGCCGATCACGCTCGAGGATGTGGCCGAGGCCGCGGGGACCAGCGCGCGCAACCTGCAACTCGCCTTCCGCCAGTATCGCGGCACCACGCCGCTGGCCTTCTGGCGCGACCGGCGGCTGACGCGCGCGCATGCCGATCTGATTGCCGCTGCGCCCGGAACCCGTGTCACCGATGTGGCGCTGCGCTGGGGGTTCGCGCATTTCGGCCGCTTTGCCGAAAGCTATCGCCTGCGGTTCGGCCTGACCCCGCGCGATACGCTGCGGGCGGCGCTGGGGCCGGGATATCAGGATTGAAACGCCGAACCCCCGGCCCGCAGGCCGGGGGCGGCAGCCCATCCTCCGAGGGGATCAGAGGAAGAAATTGGCTGCTGTCAGTTCGTGGACGCCGTCAAGGCGGATCACCAGATCGGCCACGCCGTCACCATCCACATGCGCCTCCACGAAGGTATTGCCGTCCTGCACGAAACTGCGCACCGTGCCCGCGCCGCTGCCGAACTGCACGAAGGCAAAGCCCTGATCGCCCGCCAGTGCCGGATTGGTGTCGATCCGGCCCAGATAGATCAGATCCTCGGCATCGCTGAAGTCGGTGATACGGTCGAACCCGCCGGGCGTGTTCGGCGATTCTGCTGTGAAGTCGAAGACAAACCGATCCGCCCCCGCGCCACCGGTCAGAACATCGGCCCCCAGACCGCCGGTCAGGATGTCGCGGCCCTCCCCACCCGAGATCACATCATTCTCGGCGCCACCGGACAGCACGTCATCCCCGGCATCGCCTTGCAGGCGGTCGATGCCGTCCCCACCGGACAGCGTGTCATTCTCGCTGCCACCGACCAGCGTATCGTTGCCCGCACCGCCATCCAGCCGATCCGCACCGGCCTCGCCGAACAGACGGTCGTTTTCAGTGCCACCCCGCAGCTGATCGTTGCCATTGCCGCCCAGCAGCAGGTCAGCGCCCTCGCCGCCATCCTGAACGTCATTTCCCTCGCCACCACGCAGGGTATCGGCCCCGCCTGCGCCGGTCAGCCGGTCATTCCCGTTGCCGCCGTCCAGAACATTGTTCTGGCTGTCGCCGGTGATCGCATCTGCATTGCCGGTGCCGACGACATTTTCAAATCCGGTGTACTGGGTATTGGCGAAGCGCCCGTTCACGTTGATCGAGTTGATCGCCCGCGCAAGGGTGAAGAACTGGGTCAGGCCGTTGAAGTCGATGGTATCGGTGCCCACGCCACCATTGATGAAATCGGCGTCGCTCCGGTTGTCGGCCCGCACCAGATCATCGCCGGTGCCCGCGTCGATACGATCATTGCCGCCGCCCCCCTGAATGGTGTCATTGTCGGTGCCGCCCGAGATGGTGTCATTGCCGAAACCGCCGAAGATCACGTCACGGCCGCTGTCGCCGATGATCTGGTCATCGCCATCGCCACCATCCAGCAGATCATTTTCCGAACCGCCATAGAGAACGTCATTCTCTGTGCCGCCATACATCGTATCCCGGCCGGTTCCCCCGAACAGGACGTCGGTGCCGCTGTCCCCCATCAGGCTGTCGTCCCCGCTGTCACCGATCAGCCGGTCACGGTCAGCGCCACCAAAGATCGTGTCATTGCCGGTGCCGCCGTCCAGCGTGTCATTGCCCCCGGCCCCCGAAACCCTGTCGCGTCCATCGCCGCTCAGGATCACGTTCACCCCGTTATTCCCCGCGAGGATGTCATTGTGCCGCGAGCCGGTGAGGTTCTCGATATTGCGCAGCACATCCCCTTCGGCAAAGCCGCCGGATTGCGCCCCGGTGCGGGTCAGGTTCACGTTCACAGCAGCGGTAGAGGCGGTGTAATCCACCAGGTCGATATCGGTGCCGCCGTCGATGGTGTCGCGTCCCTCGCCCGCGCGGATCGTATCATTGCCCGCCTCACCAAGGATCGAGTCGTTGCCCGAACCGCCGATCACGCCGCTGCCATCCTCGATGACATCGTTGCCGCTGCCCGCGAAAACGGTGTCATCGCCATCGGTGATCAGGATGCGGTCATTGCCGCCCAGCGCCGAAATCTTGTCATTGCGGAAGCCGGGAATGCCAAGCGTGAAGCGGTCGTCCAGGAAGTTCGAAAGGTCGTTGCCAATGATGTCAGCCATGATCGTTTCTCCATCGTGCCGGGTTACTTGCTGCGATCACATTGGCGCAGGGCGGTCGCCTGCGCTGTTCCCGGCGGAACAGGCTTGCCCAAGCCCGGCGGATCGGCGCAGCATGGGACAACCGATGCCCGGAGACCGCGATGGAACCCCCTTTGCCCCGACCCGCATTCTGGCGGTCTTTCGAAATGTTCTCGGGCCTGCCAGCCGAGGCACTGGCGGCGCTGGCCGCCACTGCTCGCCGCCGCCGCTGGCAGTCCGGCGAGGTGCTGTTTCAGCGTGGCGAGCCGGGGGAGTGGATGCTGGCACTGGCGGATGGCCGGGTGAAGCTGACGCTGCTGACCCCGCAGGGGCGCGAACTGATCCTGCGCCATGCCGAGGCGGGCGATACCCTGGGTGAATTTGCCCTGATCGACGGCGAGCCCCGCTCTGCCGATGCTACCGCCGTCGCTCCGACGGAAGGCTGGCTGCTGGAGCGCGCGCGTTTCGCCGAACTGGCAGAGGCACATCCCGCCCTTGGCATGGCAGCCGCGCGCTACTTCTGCCGCCGTCTGCGCGAGACCACGGATCAGCTGGAAGGCATTGCGCTTTACCAGCTTGAAGCGCGTCTGGCGCGGTTCCTTCTGTTCACTTTGCACCAGATCCATGGCGAGGCCCCGCCGCCCGAGGCCCCCCTGCGGCTGGAGATCAGCCAGACCGAGCTTGCCGCCGTTCTGGGCGCCAGCCGCCCCAAGGTGAACCGCGCGCTGATGGCCTTGCAGGCGGCAGGGGCGCTCAGCCGCGACGGCGGCGTCTGGCACTGTCGCACCGCCGCCCTTGCCCTTCTGGCAGAGCCGGAGGGCTGAGCCTTGTCGCGCAACCTCTGGTCTGCGGCGGTTCTTGCGGCCTGCCTCGCCGTCGCGGCCTTGCTGGTGCTTTCGCCCCCCTGGCTTGCCCTGTGGCAGGAAAGGATTTTTGACCGCCTGATGCTGACCCTGCCGCCCGCCACCCCGGCGCAGCCTGTGACGGTCATCGACATCGGCGCCACCGATGATCTGGGGCAGCCCTGGGATCGCACCGCCACCGCGCGGCTGGTGGCGCGGATCGTGGCGGCGAAACCGCAGGCGACCGGCTTCGATATCGTCTTTTCCGGTGCCTGCGACCGCCCGGTGAATGCCGCGCTGGCGCATGGCTTCGCGCAGGCGCGTTCCGTGCTGGGATTTCTGCTGGCCGCCACACCCGGTGGCGCCCTGCCACCCGATAATCTGGCCGTCGCCGAGGGCATCGCGCTCTGGTCCGCAGCCGGGGCCGAGACACCCTGCCCTGCCTTCACCGCAGCCGCGACCACCGTGGCCAGCGTGGCCCTTCCTGGCGACGGCGACGCTGCTGTGCGGCGCCTGCCTGCGGCGGTCTCTGTCGCCGGAATGGCCTATCCGTCACTCCCGGTCGCACTGGCCCGGCTGGCACACGACGAATCCGGCCCGCTGCTTACCGCAAGCGCACTGCGGCTGGACAAGACCCTGCTGCCCGTCTCCGGCGGCATGATGCGCTTTGTCCCCTCCGCTCCCGATCACTGGATTGGCCGCACGCTGCCCGCAGCAGGCGTGCTTTCGGGCGAGTTCCGGCTGCCGGAGGATGCGCTGATCCTTGTCGGCTCCAGCCTGCCCGAGGCGGGTGGCCTGCGTCCCACGGCGGCGAGTCCGGTCACGCCCTCGGTGCAGATCATGGCCGATATGACCGAACAGATTCTTGCCGGGCACCTGCCCTGGCGCCCCGACTGGGGCAAGGCCGCCGAGGCGCTGGCGGTGCTGGTGCTGGGTCTGGCCGGGCTTTGGCTGCTGGCCACCCTGCCGCCCGTGGGCGCCAGCCTCATCCTGGCAGCGGGCGGCCTGCTCTGGGCCGGGTCCGTCATGCTGCTGTGGCGCGGCAGCGGCCTGCTGCTCGATCCCGTTTCGCCGCTGCTGGCCGCCTTCGGGGCGCTGGCACTGGCGCTGCTCTCCCGCGCCGCGCTGGCCAGCCGGGCCGAGCGTGCCCTGCGCGCCCGCATGGCGCAGCTTGTTCCGCCCGCGCTGGTTTCCCGCATCGCCGCTGACCCCGGCCTGATGCGGCTGG
Organism: Gemmobacter caeni; assembly: GCF_003054195.1. Taxonomy (GTDB): domain Bacteria; phylum Pseudomonadota; class Alphaproteobacteria; order Rhodobacterales; family Rhodobacteraceae; genus Gemmobacter; species Gemmobacter caeni. Next base: position 122,125 of record NZ_QBKP01000012.1, on the reverse strand, counting down.
AGGGCGAGCTGCGCGAGGTTACCGCCCTGTTCACCGACATCGAAGGCTTCAGCATCGCCACCGCCGAAATGGGCCCGCGCGAGATGGTCGCCCTGCTGGATGCCTATTTTGCGGTGGCCTGCGGCATCGTGCTGAAACACGGCGGCATGATCGACAAGCTGGTGGGCGATTCCGTACATGCGCTGTTCAACGCGCCACTGGACCAACCGGGGCATGAAGCTGCGGCGCTGGCCTGCGCCGCCGATCTGATGGCGGCGACAGAACGGTTTCGCACCACCCATGGCGGTTTCGGCCGCACCCGGATCGGGCTGGAAACCGGCCCGGCGGTGCTGGGCGATGTGGGCCATGGCGGGCGCATCGACTATACTGCCCATGGCGCAGCGGTGAACCTTGCCGCCCGCCTGCAAGAGGCAAACAAGCGCTTCGGCACCGCCTGCTGCATCGGCCCCGAACTGGCCCGCCGCTGCCCCGAGACCGTGCGCCCTCTGGGCGAAGCCGACATCCGCAGCTTTGGCCCCCTGCCGCTTTACACCCTGCGGACCCCCGCATCCCATTCCCCGGAGAAGTGACCCGATGACCCGACCACCCCGCGCCCGCGACCTTGGCCTGCCGTTCCCCGGCACGCCCGGCCCGCTGAATGCCATCACCGATGTGCCGGGGGTGGAGGTCGGCTTCTGCACGCTGACCGATCCCACCCGCGACTTGCGCACCGGCGTCACCGCCATTCTGCCACGCGGCAAGGGCACCACGCCGATCCCCGTCACCGCCGGTCATTATGCACTGAACGGCAATGGCGAGATGACGGGCACCCACTGGATCGACGATGCGGGCTATTTCCTCGGTCCGGTGATGATTTCCAATACCCATGCCATCGGAGCCTGCCACACCGGCGCCGTACAATGGATGATCGACACCTATGCCGACCATTTCGCCGGGGTCGCCTGGGCCATGCCGGTGGTGGCGGAAACCTATGACGGTATCCTGAATGACATCACCCGACTGAGCGTGACGCCCGACCATGCCCGCGCCGCGCTGGACGCGGCGGGCACGGGCGCGGTGGCCGAAGGCTCGACCGGCGGCGGCAACGGCATGATCGCCTATGAGTTCAAGGGCGGCACCGGCACCGCCTCGCGCCGGGTCGATCTGGGTGGGGAATGGACGGTGGCCGCGCTGGTGCAGGCGAATTTCGGCATCCGGCCCTGGCTGACCATCCTCGGCAAGCCGGTCGGGCAGATGCTGACCGGGGACCGGCTGCTGCCGCGCGAAACCGGCTCGATCATCGTGATCCTTGCCACCGACGCGCCGCTGTCGCCGCTTTCCCTGCGCGCGCTGGCGAAACGCGCGGCCATCGGCATCGGGCGCACCGGCACGCCGGGGGGCAACAGTTCGGGCGACATCTTCCTCGCCTTCACTACAGCCAATCCGCAGCCGATGGCCGAGCGTGCCAAGCTGTTGCGCCAAGTGACGGAACTGAACCCGGACCATCTGGACCCGATCTATCTGGCAGCGGTCGAGGCGGTGGACGAGGCCGTGGTCAATGCCATGGTTGCCGGCGAAGACGTGCCGACGATCAAGCCGCGCGGCAAGATCTGTCGTGCCATCGGGCGCGAGCGTCTGGCCGCGCTGTTCCGCGATTGATACATGGCCGGAACCGCAATGCGAAAGGCCAAGGCATGACCCCCGAATGGATCGCCGCCGACTGTACGGCAGACCACCTGCGCCTCTGGGCCATGGGGTCAGAGGGGATTTTTGCCCGCGCAGAGGCCCCGGTCGGGGCCGACCCTCTGGCAACCCTGCACGCGCTGGCCGCACCTTGGCTGACCGAAGGACGGCAGATCGAGGTCATTGCCAGCGGCCTTGCCCCCGTCACTGCCCTGCGCATCGTGCCCTGCACCCCGGTCGCGACCGCTGTACCTGTGCCCTCGGACGATTCCAGCCTGAGCCTGCGGCTTGTGCCCGGCCTGCGACAGGATCGCCCCGCCGATCTGACACAGGGTGCCGAGGTGCGAATTGCAGGGGCGCTGCGGGTGCTGGGCGACTTCGACGGGGTGATCTGCCTGCCGGGTCTCACGACAGTCTGGGCGCATCTGAGCGCGGGCGAGGTCGTCAGTTTTCAAAGCTTCGCGACTGGCAGCCTGCTGGCTGCGCTGACCGGGGACATCGCCGGGCCACTGGAAACCGCCGCCTTTACGGAGTCCCTTGCCACCACGCGCGCGCGGCCCGAGCGGCTTGCCGCCCAGATTGCCAGCCTGAGGGCAGAAAGCCTCCTCTCGGGTCTGTCTGCAACGACACTCCGCTCGCGGGCCACAGGGTTGTTTATTGGCGCCGAACTGACCGCGGCACGCCCCTATTGGCTGGGCCAACGCGTGGTTCTGGCCGGGGAAGGCTCTGAGCCCTATCGTCTGGCTCTGGCAGCCGAGGGCGTTCAGGCCGAAACCTTGCCCGAGGAAGCCTGCATCCTCGCAGGTCTGGCCCTGCTGCACACGGCGGGCTGAGCGTCAGGCCAGAGCATCGTCGCGCGGACATGTCAAACCCCGCGCCGGGCTCATCTCCAGCAATCTGTTCAAACCGCAGTTGCCCTTCACCAGATCGGCCAGCGTCACCATGTCCAGTTCGTGAAAGAACGCCTCCAGCGCGCGGGTCAGGTAATTGCGCAACCGGCAAGTGGCGGTCAGCGGGCAGGTATTGCTGTCCGGATCGAAGCATTCCGCGAAGGGCACGCCACTTTCAAAACTGCGAAACACCTCGCCCACCGAAATTGCCTCCATCGACCGGGCGAGCCGCAAGCCGCCCGCGCGCCCGCGCAGCGTTTCGACATACCCGCCCGCCTGAAGCAGGTTCACCACCTGCAACAGATGATTGACCGAGGCATTGCAGCGTTCGGCGATTTCGGCGGTGCGGACGGTCCGGCCCTCGTTCACGGCGCAGAACATCAGCACGCGGGTAGCAAGGTTGGTTCGGGTTGTCAGACGCATGAAAGTCCTGTTGCATGGGCGACTTTACCGCATGTGCCACGAAAGCCCGTCCTTGTATCTGATCCAGATCAGACGGCGGGCAGATAACTGGTATCCGCCCTGTGACTTGAGGATGAAGGGATGCAGCCGGACAGCCGAAGCGGGATGCTCGCACAGGCGATGGCGCCAGAACGGCGGCGCCTGCGACTGGCCGCCGCCATATCGGCGGGGGCCGCGCTGGTCTGGCCGGTGCAGGCTGCTCTGCTGGCATGGTCCATCGGCAGGTTGGTGGCAGATCTGCCGGTGCCGCCGCTGCCCGTGGCGCTGGGATTTGTCTGGCTCGGTCTGCTCCGCATGGCCCTGGGCCTCTGGGCAGAACGGCTGGTGCAATGGGCTGCCGAAACCATCATCAGCGGCCTGCGCGACCGCATTCTGTGCGCCGAGGCGGCCCGCGCCACCGAGACGGCCTTTGGCGGGCCCGGCTCGGTCGCCGCGCTGGCCGGCGAGAAGCTGGCGATGCTGGCGCCCTGGCTGCTGCGGTATGGCCCTGCCCGCGCCCGTGTCGCGATCGTGCCGCCCATCCTGCTGGTGCTGAGCTTCGGCCAGTCCTGGGCGGCAGGACTGATCCTGCTGATCACCGGCCCGCTGATCCCGCTGTTCATGGCGCTGGTCGGCATGGCCGCGAAAGAGGCCAGCGCCCGCCAGCTTGCAGGGATCGGGACTCTGAACGACCTGTTGGTGGAACGCCTGTCGGCGCTGGCCGACATCCGGTTGCTGGGGGCGGGGCCGCAGGTGGCAGAGGGCTTCGCCAGCGAGGCCGCTACCCTGCGCCAGCGCAGCATGGCGGTGCTGCGGCTCGCCTTCCTGTCTTCGACCGTGCTGGAACTGTTCGCTGCCATCGGCGTGGCGATGATGGCGGTCTATGTCGGGTTTTCGCTGCTTGGCCTGCTGGATTTCGGCACATGGGGCACGCCGCTGACCCCGGCGCAGGGCATGTTCCTGCTGCTCCTGGCACCCGAGTTCTATCAGCCGCTCCGCGATCTGGCCGCCGCCTGGCACGACCGGGCCGCCGCAGATGCCCTGCGGGACGAATTGGACCAGTGGCAGGCCGCCCCCGGCCCGGATCGTCCCGGCGCAGGGGGGCGTGCCGAGCCACTGCCCGGCCCGGCCGATCTGAGCCTGACTGGCTGCCACCTGCCTTCCGGCGCCTGCCTGCCCGATATCAGGATCGCGGCTGGCGAGGCGGTGGCGCTGGTCGGCCCTTCCGGGGCCGGGAAAACCAGTGCCCTGCGGCTGATGGCCGGGCTGGCCACCGCGGCACCGGGCGAGGTGCACGTGGCGGGCGGGCAGAAGCTCGACGCCGCGACCGCCGATGGCTGGCACGCGCGCATCGGCTGGATGCCGCAGCGCGTGCATTTCCCGGGCGCCACCCTTGACGCCAGCCTGCGGCTGGGCCGCGAGGGCGATCTTGGGGCGGCCATGGAAGCCGCAGCGGCTGGCCATCTCACCCCGCGCCTGCGCACGCGGCCGGGCGAAACCGGGGGCGGCCTGTCGGGCGGCGAGGCGCGGCGCCTGTCGCTGGCCCGCGCCCTGCTGACCACGCCTGATGTGATCCTCGCTGACGAGCCGACTGCCGATCTGGATACGGAAACCGCGCGTGCTGTCACCGAGGGCCTGCTGTCCCAGCGAGCAAGAGGTGCGACACTGGTCATCGCCACCCATGACCCTGCACTTGCTGCACGCATGGACCGCATCATCCATATCGGAGGCGCCACATGAGCGCGCTTTGGCAGATCCTGCGCCTGATGCTGCGGGACCAGCGCACCGCCCTGCTGCGCGGCGCGGCATTGTCAGTGCTGGTGCTGGCGATGGGCGTGGCGCTGCTGGGTCTTTCAGGCTGGTTCATCACCGCCGCTGCCGCAGCCGGTCTGGCCGGGGTGGGGGCCACGTTTGACGTCTTCCGCCCCTCGGCCATGGTGCGCTTTCTGGCACTGTGCCGTGCCGCTGCGCGATATGGCGAGCGGCTGGCCACCCATGACGCCACACTGCGTGCGCTGGAAAGCCTGCGGCTGCGCCTGATGGCTGGCCACCTGGCCGCACCCTGGCAAAGGCTGATCCGGCTGCGCGGCGCCGAGGTGCTGAACCGGCTGACCGCCGATATCGACGCTCTGGACGGGCTGCCCCTGCGGCTGGCGCTGCCGGTTCTGGCCGGGGGGCTGACGCAGCTACTTGCCTTCGGGGTTCTGTGGTTTCTGGCCGGTTGGCAGGTCGCACTCTGGCTGGCCGCCGTTTCAATCACCGGCGCGGCACTGGTGCTGTGGCGAACCGGGCGCCGAACACTGCGCCCCTCGCGCCGCGCCGAGGCTGCGGCACAGGCTTTTCGTACGCGGCTGATTGACCTGATCCGCAGCCGCGATGATCTGGCGGTCTATGGCCATCTGGAACATCAGCTTGCCGCAACCCGCAAGGCCGAGATCCGCCGCCGTAATATGCAAAACCAGCTCGACCGACTGGACCGGCGGGCGGGGGCAGCCCTTGTCACACTGACCAGCCTGTCGGCCGGTGGTGCGCTCTGGCTGGGCCTGACCCTGACCCAGCAGGGACGGCTCAGCCCAGCGCTGGCGGCGCTGGGGGTCTTTGCCGCGCTGGCGCTGGCCGAGACGCTGATACCCCTGCGGCGGGCAGTCGCCGATCTTGGCCGGATGGCAGATGCAGCGCGGCGCGTCCGGGGCGGGCTGAGTGTTGCACTGCCCGTCGCCAGCATGGGCACCTACACAGGATCGGGCGGTATTCGGGTGCATGACCTTTGCCTCGCCCGCCCCGGCGACAACCAGCCGCTGACCCCGCCGCTGAGCTTTTCCGTCGCGCCAGGCGAGACCGTGGCGCTGACCGGCCCCAGCGGCGCGGGCAAATCCACCGTCCTGCTGGCGCTGGCGGGCCTTCACCCGCCGCTGTCCGGCCAGATCACCCTCGCAGGTCGTGCGCTGGCGGATTGGGACGAACCCGCATTGCGCGATCTGTTGACACTGATGCCACAACGCGCGGGCCTGATGGGCGGGACCGTGGCCGAGGCGCTGCGCCTCGCTGCCCCTGACGCGGCCGAGGCCGAGTTGTGGCAGGCTCTGGAGGCAACCGCGCTGGCGGAAACGATCCGGGCGCGCGGCGGGCTGGATCTGCGTCTGGGCAGCGGCGGCAGTGGTCTGTCAGGGGGCGAGGCGCGGCGGCTGGTACTGGCCCGTGCCCTGCTGCGCCGCCCGGCCATCCTTTTGCTGGACGAACCGACCGAAGGGCTGGACCCTGATACCGCAAACCGCGTCCTGAGCGGCCTCCGCGCCCATCTGCCGCAGGCCGCAATCCTGCTGGCATCGCATCGCGAGACCGAAACTGCACAAACGCTACGAAACGTCACAGTTCATTAACTGGAGGCAGTGATACGAGTTATTGATACAGATCAAGGCCGCCCCGATCTGAGCGGTTAAATACATTCAATATCGGGAATGCGTATCCCCGCGCCTTCCCATCCCTGAACCGGAGTGCTGGACATGGAATTCGGCATCGTCGAGCTGTCACGCCTGCAATTTGCAATGACGGCCATGTATCACTTTCTTTTCGTGCCATTGACGCTGGGCCTGTCGATCCTCGTCGCCATCATGGAAACCGTCTATGTGATGACCAACCGCCCCATCTGGCGACAGATGACGAAGTTCTGGGGCATGCTGTTCGGCATCAATTTTGCCCTTGGCGTCGCCACCGGCATCACCATGGAATTCCAGTTCGGCATGAACTGGAGCTATTACTCGCATTACGTCGGCGACATTTTCGGCGCCCCCTTGGCCATTGAAGGGCTGATGGCCTTCTTCCTCGAGGCCACCTTCGTCGGGTTGTTCTTCTTCGGCTGGGACAAGCTGAGCAAGGTGCAGCATCTGGTCGTCGCCTGGCTGGTCGCCATCGGCTCCAACTTTTCCGCACTTTGGATCCTGATCGCGAATGGCTGGATGCAGAATCCGGTCGGGGCTGAGTTCAACCCGATGACCATGCGGATGGAGATGACGGATTTCTTCGCAGTGCTGTTCAACGAGGTGGCGCAGGCGAAATTCGTCCACACTGTCAGCGCCGGCTATGTGACGGCCTCGGTCTTCGTGATCGGTGTTTCGGCCTGGTATCTGCTGCGTGGGCGTCACGCGGAACTGGCACGCCGCTCGATCACCGTGGCTTCGGCCTTCGGGCTGGCCTCGGCCTTCTCGGTGGTGCTGCTGGGGGACGAGTCGGGTTATGACACCTCGCTGAACCAGAAGATGAAGATGGCCGCCATCGAGGCGATGTGGGAGACCGAGCCCGCGCCCGCACCTTTCACTGCCTTCGGCTTCCCCGATCAGGCAGCGCGAGAGACGCATTATGCCATCCATGTGCCCTATGTGATGGGGCTGATCGGCACCCGGTCGCTGACCACGCAGATTCCGGGGATCAGCGATCTGGTCGCGCAGGCGGAAACGCGTATCCGGTCGGGCCTGATCGCCTATGACGCGCTGATGACCGTGCGCGCCGAACGCGATGCCACGCCGCCCGAGGTGATGCAGACCTTCGAAGATCATTCCGCCGATCTGGGCTTTGCCTTCCTGCTGAAGAAATACATCGACGACCCGCGTCAGGCGAGCGACGCGCAGATCCAGGCCGCCGCAGCCGACACCGTGCCGACGGTCTGGCCGCTGTTCTGGGCCTTCCGCATCATGGTGGTTCTGGGCTTCGGCTTCATCGGGACCATGGCCTATTTCTTCTGGCGCGCTTCATTCCGGCAGATGCAGTATCCGCGCTGGGCGCTGCATGTTGCGGTCTGGATGATCCCGGCGCCTTGGATTGCCGCCGAAATGGGCTGGTTCGTCGCCGAGTTTGGCCGGCAGCCCTGGACGGTGGACGGGGTGCTGCCCACCGCCATGTCGGTCAGCGCGCTGTCGATGACCGAAGTCGCGCTGACGCTGGCCGGGTTCGTGCTGTTCTACACCGTGCTGTTCATCATCGAGATGGGCCTGATGCTGAAATACATCCGCAAGGGTCCGTTTCAGGATGTCGCGGAAACCGAGGCCTGGGTGGCGCGCCACCATAACCGGCTGGCCGGGCGCCGCAATGCCGATGCCATCGCCCAACCTGCGGAGTGAAAGCCATGATTCTGCATGAACTTATCAGCTATGATCTGCTGCGTGTGATCTGGTGGGGCCTGCTGGGCGTCCTGCTGATCGGCTTCGCGCTGACTGATGGCTTCGACATGGGGGTGGGGGCGCTTTTGCCCTTCACCGCCCAGACCGATGTCGAGCGCCGCATCGTCATCAACACCGTCGGCCCGGTGTGGGAGGGCAATCAGGTCTGGTTCATCCTTGGCGGTGGCGCAATCTTCGCCGCCTGGCCACCGCTTTACGCGGTCAGCTTCTCTGGCTTCTACCTTGCCATGTTCGCGGTGCTGGCCTGTTTCATCGTGCGGCCTGTCGCGTTCAAATACCGCTCCAAACGCGATGGCTACAGCTGGCGCAACCGCTGGGACTGGGCCTTGTTCGTCTCGGGCGCGGCCCCGGCGCTGCTGTTCGGTGTGGCGGTTGGCAATGTGATCCAGGGCGTACCGTTCCATTTCACCGATGACCTGCACACGATCTACGAAGGCGCGTGGTATGCCAAGTTCATCGGCCTGCTGGACCCGTTCTCCTTGCTGGCGGGGGTGGTGTCGCTGTCGATGCTGGTGATGCATGGCGGCGCCTGGCTGACGGTGAAGACGACGGGCGAGGTGCAGAAACGCGCCCGCGCCTATGGGTCCATCGCCGCGCTCGTGGCGGTGGCAACCTATGCGCTGGCAGGCATCTGGCTGGCCTATGGTATCAGCGGTTACCGGATCGTCGGCGAGGTGGTGGCCGATGGCCCTTCCAACCCGCTGTATTTTCAGGTGGAGCGCACGGCAAGCTGGCTTTCCGCCTATGCCGACCGACCGTGGATCGCCATAGCGCCCGTGCTGGGCATCCTCGGGGGCTTGCTGACCTTCGCGGGGCTGCGGGCGGGACGTGAAATCACGACGCTGCTGTTTTCCAAGCTGGCAATCCTCGGCGTGATCTCTTCGGTCGGGCTGACGATGTTTCCCTTCATCATGCCCTCCTCCAGCGACCCGCGTTCATCGCTGACCGTCTGGAACAGCTCGTCCTCGCATCTCACGCTGTTCATCATGCTGGTGGTCACGGTGATCTTCATGCCGCTGATCCTTGCCTATACCGCCTGGGTTTACCGGGTGCTCTGGGGCAAGGTGACGGCGAAGGACGTGACCGAAAACAGCCATTCCGTTTACTGAAAGGAAGCGACCATGTGGTATTTCGCCTGGATGCTCGGCCTGCCGCTGGCGGCCATCTTCGCGGTGATGAACGCGATGTGGCTGGAGTTGAAAGAGGATGAACAGGTCATCCGCAGCGGCGACACCGACGACGCGCGGTAACGGAAGTGGCGGGCGGGGCAAATGCCTCTGCCCGCCCCCTCGCAGCTCCGAAAGGGTCAGATCGGCAGGTCCATCCCCGCCGCCCCGGCGAGCAGAACGAAGTTCAGCCCCAGCACCACCACCGCACCGATGATCGCCAGCAGCCGCACCAGAAGGCCGGTGGCAAAATCGCCCATGATATCGCGGCGCGAGGTGAAGATGATCAGCGCGATCATCGGCACCGGCAGCGCGATGCTGAGGATCACCTGGCTCATCACCAGTGCCTGCGTCGCATTCACCCCGGCGGCCACCACGGCAAAGGCCGGAACCATGGTCACCAGCCGCCGCAGCCAGATTGGCACCCGGATGTGCAGGAAGCCCTGCATGATAAGCTGACCCGCCATCGTGCCCACAACCGAGCTGGAAATCCCCGAGGCGATCAGCGAGGCAAGAAAGATCCCTGCCGCCGCCGCGCCCAGCAGCGGCGTCAGCGTGTGATAGGCAGTCTCGATCTCGGCCACCTCGGCATAGCCCTGATGGAAGGCACTGGCCGCCATCATCACCATGGCCATGTTGACCATCCCGGCCACGGCCAGCGCCAGCACAACCTCGACATTGGAAAAGCGCAAGACCTTGCGGCGCTCCGCCTCGCTGCGCACGGCGGCGCGGCCCTGCGTCAGCCCTGAATGCAGATAGATCGCATGCGGCATGACCGTGGCACCGATGATCCCAACTGCAATCATCAGCGCGGTCTGGTCGGGCAGTGCCGGGCTGAACATGCCACCCGCCGCCGCGCCCCAGTCGACCGGGGCGATCAGCATTTCGGCCAGATAGCAAAGGCCGATCATGCCGACCATCGCCCCGATGATCAGCTCCATCGGGCGGAAGCCCTGCCGCTCAAACAGCAGAATGCCGTAGGTGATGACCGCCGTGATCGCCATGCCCACGATCAGCGGCAGGTTGAACAGCAGTGCAAGGCCAATTGCGCCGCCCAGAAACTCGGCAAGGTCGGTGGCCATGGCGGCGATCTCGCTGATCGCCCACATGATCCAGACCACAGGTTTCGGGAAATTGTCCCGTGACAGCTCGGCCAGATTCTTGCCGGTCACGATGCCCAGGCGCGCGGACAGCGCCTGAAACAGCATGGCAATCAGGTTGGCCAGCAGCACCACCCACAGCAGGGTATAGCCATAGCCCGCGCCTGCCTGGATGTTGGTCGCGTAATTGCCCGGGTCCATGTAGGCGACCGAGGCAATAATGGCGGGCCCTGCGAAAAGCAGTTTGCCGCGAATCCCCCGCCGTTCGCCAGCCAGAACCGCCGACATGCCGTGCCGCGTCCGATCCGAATAAGAAGTCATTGCTGCGCCCCGAATTAGCCTGCGGGTCAAGATATAGCTTAGGCTATAATTCGTGCAAGTGGCTTTCCCGCCCCGAAAAGGCTGGCCCGAAAGCACAGCCTTGGCTATAAGGTTTTCCCCGAAGATTGCCGCCGGAGCCCCCTGTTGACCGAGGATATCCCCCAAGCACCCAGCCCGGCCCGCGAACAGGCAGACCGTTTTCTGCGGGCGCGCGAGGTGCAGTCGGTCGCGCTGCTGGAGGATTACGTCGAGATGATCGGCGATCTGATGGCCGAGATGGGCGAGGCCCGCGTGGCCGATATCGCCGAACGGATGGGCGTGGCCCAGCCCACCGCAACCAAGGCGGTAGCGCGGCTGAAACGCGAGGGGCTGGCGATCTCCCGCCCCTATCGCGGCGTGTTCCTGACCGAAGCGGGCGGCACGCTGGCCGAAAAGGTGCGCGCACGGCATCGCACCGTGGTGGCCCTGCTGGTGGCCGTCGGCGTGCCCGAGGAAACCGCCGAACTCGATGCCGAAGGGATCGAACATCACGTCTCGGACAGCACCCTGCGGGCCTTCGAACGTTACCTGTCGCAGCGCTGACGGGCTGGCATGGACGGCGGATTTGGCATATGCGGCAAGGCAACCCGCGATTGCGACCGACCGGAGACCCCATGTTCATCGCCACGCTGCTGACCTGCCCTGACCGTCCGACGCTGGAGCGCGCCACCGTCGAAACCCTGCGCGCCGCCTGGAATGGCGGGGAAACGCTCTGGCTCGATCCCGGCGCAGCGGCGGAATTCGCGCTGGAGGCGATGCCCGCTGACCGCTGGCAGGTGTGGGAGCAGTTGCAGGAACAAGGCATCGACCTTGTGGTGCAACCGGCCGAAGGGCGGCGCAAGGCCCTGCTGCTGGCGGATATGGATTCGACCATGATCCAGCAGGAATGCATCGACGAACTGGCCGATGAGGCCGGGGTGGGCGCTTATGTTGCCGACATCACCCGCCGCGCGATGAATGGAGAGCTGGATTTCGAGGCCGCGCTGCGTGAACGCGTGGGGCTGCTTAAGGGCTTGCCCGAAGACGTGATCGAACGGGTCTGGACGGACCGCATCACCTTCATGCCCGGCGGGCGCGAATTGCTGGCCACCATGCGCGCCAATGGTGCCTATGCGGCGCTCGTCTCTGGCGGCTTCACCGCCTTTACCACCCGCGTGGCCGAGGCGCTGGGGTTCCACGAAAACCGCGCCAATACGCTGCTTGCCACGGATGGCGCGCTGACCGGCGAGGTGGGCATGCCCATCCTTGGTAAGGCCGCGAAACTTGAGGCGCTGGAACAGATCTCGGCCCGCATGGGGATCACGCCGGAACAGGCGATGGCGGTGGGCGATGGCGCCAATGATCTGGCGATGCTGAACCGGGCAGGTGCCGGCGTCGCACTGCACGCCAAACCTTCGGTCGCGGCACAATGCGACATCCGTATCAACCACGGTGATCTGACGGCGCTGCTGTATATCCAGGGATACCGGCGCGAGGATTTCGCAGCATGATCGTGCGTCCCGCCACCCTCGCCGATGCGCCCGCAATGACCGATCTGCTGAACCGGATCATCGCCATCGGCGGCACCACGGCGCATGAGACCCCGTTTACGCCCGAGGCGGTGGCGCGCCATTACATCGCGGGCGAGGAACCCGTCTGCTGCCATCTGGCGGAAGATGACGCCGGTCTGATCGGCTTTCAATGTGTCGGTCACAACCCGGCGCTACCCGAAGGCTGGGGCGACATCGGCAGCTTCGTCAGCCCCGACCGCCAGCGCAGCGGCGCAGGCGTGGCACTGTTCGCCGCTACCGTGCCCGCCGCCCGCGCGGCGGGGCTGACGGTGCTGAACGCCACGATCCGCGCCGACAATGCGCCGGGGCTTGGCTATTACGCCCGGCGCGGCTTTGTCGATTATGCGAACGACCCCGATTACGCGCTGCAAAGCGGGCAGGTCGTCGGCCGTGTCTCGCGCCGGTTCGATCTGTGATGTTCGAGGTCACCTACGATCTTGCCGCCATGCTGATCGTGGCGGCCTTCGCGGCGGGCTTCGTCGACAGCATTGCAGGGGGTGGCGGGCTGATTACCCTGCCTGCCCTGCTGCTGGCCGGGGCAAGCCCGGTGCAGGCGCTGTCCACCAACAAGGTTCAGGGCACCTTCGGCGCGGCGACGGCGGCGATTTCCTACGCCCGCGCGGGCCATGTGAACCCGCGCCACCAGATCCGCGCCGCGATCGGGGCCTTTGCCGCAGGCGCCCTTGGTGCACTGGCCGTCAGCATCCTGCCGACCGAGGGGCTGCGCTATGCGCTGCCCGTCATCCTGATCGGCATTGCGCTGTTCTTCGCGCTGAAACCGGGGCTGACCGATGCCGACCGCACCGCCCGGATGCCCGCAGTGGCCTTCTCGGCCACCATCGTGCCGCTGATCGGCTTTTATGACGGGCTGATCGGGCCGGGCGCCGGGGCCTTCTACATGATCGGCTTCGTCCTGCTGGCGGGCTATGGCGTGCTGAAGGCCACGGCGCATACCAAGCTTCTGAACTTCGCCTCCAACATCGGCGGGCTGCTGATCTTTGCGGCCCAGGGCGCCCCTTGGTGGGCGATGGGGCTGGCGATGGGGGCGGCGCAGATCGCCGGCGCGCGGCTGGGGTCGCGGCTGGCCATGCGGATCGGGGCGAGGATCATCAAGCCGCTGCTGGTGATCAGCTCCACCGCGCTGGCGCTGCGGCTGATCTGGCAACTGGCGACGGGCTAACGCCCGCGCGTCCAGCCACCGGATTGACGGCGCAGCCGCACCGCGAGCGTCACGGCAGCATAGACCGCGAAACCGACGGGATCGGCCAGGGCCAGCCGCGCCAGTGCCGTCTTGCCAAGGCGCGCCTTGCCCTCGCGCGCAGGCAGGTCGGGCCAGAGCGTCTCAATCTCGCGCACGCCTGCATCCTGCCGGCGCCGCACGCGGGTCAGCGCGGCAAAGCCTTCGACCATCGGCCAGAGGTATGTGGGCGCCACCTGCATCCTTTCGCCCGGCGCGAATTGCAGCCGCACGAAAGTGTCGTCCGAGATGATGGCCGGAAACTCTGCCCATCGCGCCCGCCCCGCAGCATTCACCGCAAACAGGCCGTAACCGGGCGCGGCACTGCGGTTGAAGGGCAGGCGCTGCCAGAACCGCGCATAAGCGCGGGTCAGCGCGCTGCGGGCGCGGGGAATGACCGGCGTACCCCCGGCATAAAGCGGCTGGTCGCCCTCCAGCGCCGCAACCAGCGCCGCCATCAGCGGGGGCGAGACGATGACATCGGCATCCAGATATGCCCGCAGTGCCCCCCGCGCCGCCGCATCGCCTGCATTCAGCGCGCCGGGCTTGCCGCCCTCAGCCAGATCGAGCACCGCCAGCCGCCAGCCCGCCGCAGCCGCAGCCGCCTGTCGTTGCCGGGCCACCGCCGCCGTCGCATCGCGCGAGCCGTTGGAGACCACGATCACCTCGGCCCCGCCTGGGACCGGGTCGGAGGCCAGCAATGCATCCAGACAGGCGCCGATATAGGCTTCCTCGTTCGACGCGGGGAGGATGACGCTCAGCACCCGTCGCAGCCCTTCGCCAGCACCCGCCAGCGCGGGTTTTCATCGCCCAGATGCCGCAGCGCGCCCCAGCTTCCCCATTTCGTCGGGCGATAGACATCTACGAAAGCGTTGAAAGGCGCATAGGTCAGCCCGGCCCAGCCTTTCAGCAGGACGGCGTAAAGCGCACCCATTTCCGGGGCGTAATTCAGCGCCTGAAAGAAGGCCGTGAGTTCGCTATCTTCGGTCACCGGGCCATAGCCGACGACGTGGCTGCCGCCCTCATACATCGCCAGACGCAGACCCTCGGCCTTTGCGACTTCGGCATGATGCGGCAGAACGCGAGTCAATAAGTCGTCCAGCGTATCCTCGGTCACGCCCGAATGCCGACCGTCGCGCAATTCCTCCGCCGCACGGGCGATGGCCTGCGCATAAGGGTGCTGCGGATCAGCCTTGGCGCTTTCGGCCAGCCAGCCCTTCACCATGGCCTGCTTGGCCTCGCTGCCCAGCAGCGCCGCGAAATAGCCCGTGACGGCATAGGCGTCAAAGCTGCCCTTCGGCGCGGGCTTGCCCTCGGCCACCGCCAGCGGCGCGTCAAGGATCGCGCGTTCCGCCCCCGGCACGCCGGTCTGGGTGGCCACCACGCGGACCAGCCGCTTCGCTGCTTCATCGCCAAAGGCTGCCGACCAGATCCCCATGACCTCGGCCGCGCGCAGGCCATAGAATTGCAGCCCCGCGCCTTCGTCCCCCCAGCGCGCCTTCGCCTGTTCGCGCGCCCATTGGCCTTGGGCGAATTGCGGGTTCCAGACCTCGTTGGAATATTCGACCCAGGCAACGCGTCCGGGTTCCAGCAGATCCGCCACGCTTTCGGCGTAGAACCGCACCAGCGGATCGCCCGCCAGATGCGGCAGGGTGAACCACGGATCGGCGTCCAGCTCATTGGCCAGCGCCACCATCACCTCCACCGGCACGCCATTGCGCGCCCAGGTGTAATCATCAGGCTTGGGGCTGACCTCGACAGTGGAGAGCATGGAATCGTTGGTCGCCATCCAATCCATGAAGCGGATCGCCCGCACACCGCGAATACGGTCCAGCCAGTCGGGGTTGAAGATCTGCCCCGAGGCGAAAGCTGCCGCCCGGTCCTCGCGCACGAGGGTGATGCGGCGCAACGGGTCATCCCTTTCGGTGCGGGTCAGGGTCAGCAGCACCGCTCCTTCGCCGGGCGTATAGTCGAAGGCCAGTCCGCCACCCGGCAGAGGCGTCAGGTTTTGCGCCCGGCCCTCCACCGTCAGGTCGCCCTGCCCCTGCCAGTGCACCAGATAGCGCCCGGCAACCCCGCCCGCATCCTCGGGCAGATCGGTCAGCACCAGCGTGGAAATCCCGGTGATGCCGGGCGGCAGCGCAACCGGCCAGCCATTCGCGTTGAGCCAGCCGCCCGCCGCCAGTGCATCATGGTCCATCCCGCCCCATTGACCCGCCAGATGGCCGGTCCATGGCCGCGCTGTTTTCATCACATCCAGAAACGGCTGCTGCACCGACCAGTCGTTCACCCCCGCAAGCCCCAGCGCCAGCGCCGGGTTGGTGACGGGTGTAAAGGAGGCTGCGTCAGCGGCAGGCATCGGGTCGGCTGCCGCAACCTCCGTGGCAACGGGTTTCGCATCGGCCCCGGCAGGTGCATCGACCGCCGGTTCCGGCACAGCAACAGCGCGGGGGGCAGGCTCGCGGGCGAGCTCCGGCTGCGCCGCCGCCCAGGCGATGCGCTGCATCGCGACGGCCAGTTCGGGGGAAATTACCGCATCGCGGCTTTGCCAGCGACGGCCCAGCTTGGCCGGCAGTCCCTCGGGCGATTCTCCGGTCAGCATGGCCAGATGCACCATGGCAACCAGATACTGCCCCTTGCCATTGGGGTGGATGTCATCGGCGAACAGGTCACGGATGTCGGCAACGCCCGGCAAGGCGCCCGCCTGCGCGGCCCCTGCCGCCAGCGCCATCGCCTGCCCGGCGGGGATCAGCCGCACCGGTGGCGCAGTGTCGGGCCGGATCGCCTCGGCCGCTGCGGCCAGATCCAGCCACGCCGCGCGATCTGCCGCGATCCGGTCCAGCCATGGCACGCCCGCCGCCGGGTCATCCGCGATCACCGCACCGGAACCGGAGGCAAGGCTGTGCCATGTCTCATAGACATAGACCGCCGTCTCCGGATTTTGTGCCCAGGCAAGCCCGGCCCAGTTCTTGACCTGCCCGGCGCTGTCGTTCCACTCCGCCTGCCCCGCCAGTGGAATCGCCTCGGTCAGGATGAGCGTGCCGATCTGGCCCGTTTCCAGCCGGGCGCGGCCATTTGCGCCCTCGGCCTCAGCCGCGTGATCCCACTGATATTTCAGCGGTGCGCCATTGATGATCTGCGCCTCGACCCGCACCTCCTCGACCCCGGTCGCACGCAGGCCATCCTCCACCAGCGGCGGAAGATTGGGGCC
Source organism: Gemmobacter caeni (assembly GCF_003054195.1). Classification (GTDB taxonomy): domain Bacteria; phylum Pseudomonadota; class Alphaproteobacteria; order Rhodobacterales; family Rhodobacteraceae; genus Gemmobacter; species Gemmobacter caeni. Next base: position 105,334 of record NZ_QBKP01000012.1, on the reverse strand, counting down.
GACGAGGCTGTGGCCCACGAACAGGATGTCAGCCAGGAATGCGAGAAGGGACATGCTTAAGCCTTATCAACCGGATACACCGGACGGAGCATAACCGCGCACCGCGTCCCAGACCACCGCCTGAATGATCGGCGCGGCGGCATCGGGCGGCGCCGTGGCGGGGGTGCCATCGGCAAGGTTCAGCCGGTGCGGAAGGCCCAGCGGGCTGGCACCGCTCAGTACCGCGTAATGAACAAGCGCCACCACATAGGCCCCCAGATCGTTCAGATGGATGGGGTCCACCTCGCCCGCCGCATCGCGGGCGAACAGATCCTGCCGGTTGCTCAGCCCCGGCACTTCGCCCGCCTCGATCCGCCGCACCAGCGCAGCCATCGCCTGGCCCGCAGGAATGATGTGAATCGAGCCGGTCGCCGGATCGGCCATGGCCTCGGCCACCAGCGGCTCCCACAACTCCGGCAAGTCAGCGTCCAGCCGGGAGAGCCAGCCCTGCGGATCGTCCAGCCGATGCCAGGTTTCATAGAGATACACCCGCACATCCGGCCGCGCTGCACGCGCCAGTGCCGCCCAGTGGGCCAGCGCCACCGCGCTGTCATGCCAGCGCAGAGCGTCGCGCAGCTCCACCATTTCCGTCAGAACAACTGCGTCATAATCGCCGGATCCGATCGCCGCTTCGGCCGCACGATAGGCGGGGGTGGCATTTTCCTCGGCATGGCCCGGAACGTCGCCCGCACGGTGCTGGTTCAGCGAGGCCCCCCAGCCCAGCTGGCTGTTGTAGCGGTAGCCCGACCCCATCATCTGCGCCAGCATGGCGGGCATGTCCCGGCCCACGAGGCTGTGGCCAAGGTGATAGACCGATCCCGGGGGACGAGGCGGCAGGGCGGCATATTGCGCCGCGAATGCCGCGCTGTCGTGGCGCGCGCGCCAACGCCAGCCCCCCGCCGCCACCATCGCCACGGCAGCCCCTGCTATCAGCATCAATCGTCGTTTCATCCCCGCCAGATCGGCAGCCAATGGCGGGATTGCAAGGTTTGTTCTGCGAATTGCCGCCTAGAACCGGGTCAGCACCAGAAGGGACGGCCCCGAAACCGTCACCGGCGCCTCGCTGATCTCAAGCCCCTGCGAGGCCAGATCAAAGACAAACAACCGCCCAGCCTGTGGCGGGGCGTGCTGCCCCGTCTGCACCACCCGCACCTCGGGCGCGGGCAGGTCACGGGCAGTCATCACATTGAAATCCTCGACCGGCGCGGTGACACCCACCGCCCGCAGCGCCACATCCCCCGGAAAGGCCGCCGGGACCAACAGGTCACAGCGCAGGTCGATCCCGTCACCTACCAGCCCGAAACCGGGACCGGACAGCACGGTCAGCACCCGGTCAATGCCCGGAAACAGCGAGAAATCACCGTTCTCCACCACTGAAGCCATCGACAACCGGAAGCGCAGCCCCTGCGGCCCGTCCTCGCGCCACAGTTCCACCGTGCGGCCCTTGCCATTGGCCCAGGGCATTTCGGTGTAATCCGCACGGCTCAGCCTCATTCGGCGCCTCCAATCATGGCCGGGCTTTCCGGCGCCAGTTCCTCGAAGTCGAAGTTATCAAGGCGCCGCGCCCGACGGCCCGCCTTTTCGCTGCTGATGCGAATTTCCTCGATATCCTTCGCGGCCTGCCCGAAATGCCGGTCAAGGTTCGCCACCCGGTCGCCCAGCCGCGAAACGTCCTGATACAGCAGCGCCAGTTCCTTGCGGATCGCCCCCGCCTGTTCGCGCATCCGAGCATCCTTCAGCACCGCGCGCATGGTGTTCAGCGTCGCCATGCAGGTGGTGGGTGAGACGATCCAGACCCGCGCGGCAAATCCGTCACGGATCAGTTCAGGGAAATTGGCATGCAACTCAGCATAGACCGCCTCGGAGGGCAGGAACATCAGCGCACCATCGGCGGTTTCGCCTTCAAGGATGTAACGCTCTGAAATCGCTTTGATATGCGTGCGCACAGCCTGTCGTAGCTGACGCGCCGCAAGGTCCAGATCAGCCTGCCCTTGCGCGCGGCGCAGGGCTTCATACGCCTCCAGCGGGAATTTGCTGTCGATCACGATGGGGCCGGGCGGGTTGGGCAGGTGGATCAGGCAATCCGCCCGCCGCCCGTTGGAAAGCGTGGCCTGCATCGTGTAGCTGTCCGACGGCAGCGCCTTCAGCACGATGTCATGCAACTGGATCTCGCCAAAAGCGCCGCGCGTCTGCTTATTGGACAGAATATCCTGCAAACCCAGCACATTGCCCGACAGTTTCTCGATATTGGCCTGCGCTTTGTCGATAGTTTCCAGCCGTTGCTGCAATTCGCCCAGGGAACGCGCCGTGCGAGTGGCTGTGCCGTGCAGGCTTTCGCCCATCTGGCGCTGCACTTCAGCCAGACGCTGTTCCATCACCTGCAACATGGCGGTCTGGCTGACCGCCTGCGCCTCAGACACATGATGCAGCCCGCCTGCCAGCCGCTCCTGCCCGTCGGCAAGGCTTTGCACCCGCTGCCCCAGCCACCCCAGTTCCTGCACCAGCGGTTGCGCCGCCCGACCGGAGGCGCGCAGCACAAGCAGCAGCAGCAGGACGATCAGCCCGATGAGGCTGCCCGCAATGAGCACGGCCGGGTCATTCCACGCCAGTTCCATGGTTCCCAGCCGGATCATCTGCGCCCGAACAGCCGTTCGATATCGGCCAGCTTGAGTTCGACATAGGTCGGCCGCCCATGGTTGCACTGGCCGGACATCGGCGTCGCCTCCATCTCGCGCAGCAGCGCGTTCATCTCGTCGGCCCGCATCTGCCGCCCGGAGCGGACCGAGCCATGGCAGGCCATCCGGCTCAGCACCGCGTCGATGCGGCCCTTCAGGCGCTCTGACGATCCCAGATCGGCCAGATCGTCCACGATATCGCGGATCAGCGCGGCAGCATCGACGCGGCCAAGGATCGCGGGCACCTCGCGCACGGCAATGGCACCACCGCCGAAGGGTTCGATCCCCAGACCCAGCGCCGCCAGATCCTCCGCAATCTCCAGCAGGCGCGCGGCGTCCGCCTCCGACAGATCGACGATTTCGGGGATAAGCAGCGCCTGCGCGGCGATACCCTTGTCGGACGCCTGCGCCTTCAGCCGTTCATAGACCAGCCTTTCATGCGCGGCATGCTGATCGACGATGACCATGCCACTGGCCGTCTGCGCGATGATGTAATTTTCATGCACCTGCGCGCGGGCGGCACCCAGCGGACGCTCGGTCAGATCGGGTTCCGGCGCGGCAGCCGACTCGACGCGAGCCGAAGGCGCCTCGGCAAAGCCCGGCTGCGGCGCAGGGGCCTGAGCGGCGAAAGCGCGGGCAAAGGTCGCCTGCGAGGGGCGATCCATCTGATAGACGCGCGGCGGCACGGCAACAGGCGCAACCATCGCAGGCTCCGGACGGAACGCCTCCAGCGTTTCGGTCGCCACGGTGTTGGAGGCGCGATGCCCCGCCCCTGTCAGCGCCAGCCGCAGCCCCGAGACGATCAGCCCCCGCACCAGCGCCGGCTCGCGGAAACGCACCTCGGCCTTGGCGGGATGGACGTTCACGTCCACCCGTTCGGGGTCGCAGACCACGTTCAGCACGGCAGCGGGGTGCCGGTCACGGCTAAGCACATCCATATAGGCCGCCCTCAGCGCCCCCAGCAGCATCTTGTCCAGCACCGGACGGCCATTGACGAACAGGAACTGCGCCACAGACGAACCACGCGAATAGGTCGGCAGCGCTGCATAGCCAACCAGCCGCACACCTTCCCGTTCAAGATCAATGCGCAGCGCATTTTCACCGAAATCGCTGCCCAGCACGCGCGAAACACGCCGATGCAGCGCATCGAAGAAATCACCGTTTTCCGCATCGGCGCGGAAGACAAGCCGCCCGTCGCCACCGCCACTGACATCGCGCAGGGTGAAACCGACATGAGGTTCGGCCAGCGCGAGGCGCTTCATCACATCGGAAATCGCGCCCATCTCGGCCCGGTCAGAGCGCAGGAATTTCAGCCGCGCCGGGGTGGCATAGAACAGGTCGCGCAGTTCGACCACCGTGCCACGATTCAGCGCGGCGGGACGCAGGTCGCCCAGGCGCCCGCCCTCGACGGTCAGGCTGACGCCTTCAAACCCCTGCGCGCGCGATGTGATGGTCAGCCGCCCCACGGCACCGAGGCTGGGCAGCGCCTCGCCACGGAAACCGAAGCTCTGGATGTTCAGCAGGTCCGAGCCGTCAATCTTCGAGGTAGCGTGCCGCGACAAGGCCAGCGGCAGGTCGTCGCCGGTCATGCCGCAGCCATCGTCGGTAACGCGGATCAGCGTCTTGCCGCCATCCGCATAATCCACCGCGATGCGCCGCGCGCCGGCGTCGAGCGCGTTTTCCACCAGCTCTTTCACGGCAGAGGCGGGGCGTTCCACCACCTCGCCCGCCGCGATGCGGTTGATCGCCGCTTCATCCAGTTGCCGAATGACCGGCCGCGCCATGTTGGGGGTTTCCAGCTTCATGCCGCAAGACCTAGCACAGGGGCGCAGATTCGGCCACAGGAATAGCGGCGCGTCAGGGCGCCGTGCTCAGTCCCTCGGGCTGACCCACCACGACGATCCGCAGCTGATCGGACCGGATCAGCCGCCGCGCCACACGGCGAATATCGTCCAGCGTCACCGCCTCGATCTTCTGGTTCCGCGTCGCGGAATAGTCGATCGGAAGACCGGTCATCTGCATACCCACAAGGATGCGGGCAATCGGCCCGTTGCCATCAAAGCGCAGCGGATAGGCGCCGGTCAGATAGGTCTTGGCAGCGGCGAGCTCCTCGGCCGTCACACCTTCGGCGGCTCTGGCCCATTCAGCGCGCAATACATCGACGGCTTGCCCGGCAGTCTTGTTGTCGGTGGCGAATTGCCCGGCCAGCAGATCGGCATGATCATAGTCGATCAGATAGCTGCGGGCGCCGTAGGTCAGCCCGCGTTTTTCGCGCAATTCCCGCATGAGACGCGAGCCGAAGCGTTCACCGCCCACAATCTCGTTCAGCACGAAGGCCGCGAAATAATCCGGGTCATCCCGCTCCAACCCCGGCTGTGCGAAGCTGACCACTGCCTGCGGCGTCGGAAAATCGACCACCGTGACCCCGCCGGTCAGATCGAGCCGGGCTGCGCCGGGAAGTGGTGCCCCGGTCTCGGGCAGGCCCCCCAGCAGATGATCCAGCAGCGCACCAAGTTGTTCAGGCGTGATGTCGCCCACGGCCGCCACATAGACCCGGTCGCGGGCCAGCGCGGCCGTGTGGGCGGTAAGGATGTCATCGCGGGTCAGCGCCTGCACGCTGTCCTCGGTTCCGTCACCCGAACTGGCATAAGGGTGGTCACCAAAGGCGATCCCGTCCAGCGTACGGCCTGCGATGGCCGACGGGTCTTTGGCATTGCTGCGGATGATCGACAGCACCTGCCCCCGCACCCGTTCCACCGCATCGGCATCGAAGCGTGGCCGCGTCAGGGCAAGGCGCAGCAGTTCCGCCGCCTGCGTACGGTTCTCGGTCAGCATCCGGGCCGAAACCGCCACATCGTCCTTCGAACTGTCGAACCGGAACTCCGCCGCCAGACCATCGCGGGTTTCCGCGAATTTCTGGGCATTCATCTCTGCCGCGCCTTCCTCCAGCAATCCGGTCATCAGATTGACCGCGCCGCGCTTGCCCGGCGCATCCAGCGAGGTGCCCCCCCGGAAGCGGATTTCCAGCGCGGTAAAGGGGATCGAGTGATCCTCGACCAGCCAGGCCTTCAAGCCGCCGGGTGAGGTTACGTCCTGAATAGCAATCTCGGCCCGCAGCGGTGTGGCCAGCAGCAGGAACAGCGCCAGAAAACGGCCGATCATTGGGCATCCTCCTCGGTCAGCAGCCAGCCGGTCACGGAATGGCGGCGATCCAGCACCTGCCGCGCGGCCTCCATCACATCCTCGGGCGTCACGGATTGCAGCACCTCGGGCCAGGCCTGCACATCAGCCACGGTCAGGCCGGTGGTCAGCGCATCGCCATAGCGGCGGGCAAGTCCGTCCACATCATCGGCGGCATAGATTTCCGAGGCATGAAGCTGCGTCCTGATCCGCGCGAAGGCGGCCGGATCTGGGCCGGTGGCCAGGAAATCCTTCAGCACGCCATCCAGTTCCGCCTCCGCTTCCTCGGGCTTCACACCGGGCAAGGGAACCATGCCGATGGTGAACTGGCCGTAATCCAGCGCCGTGCCATCATAATAGGCATAGCTGTAAACCGCCTTCGGATCTTCGAACTGAAGCTTGCGGGCCAGAAGGCTGGTCGTGCCGGACCCGCCCAGCAATTCCCCCAGATAAACCAGCGCGGCGGCGGTCTTCTGATCGCCCGTCCGACGGTTCGGCGCCAGATAGGTGCGCATCATGAAAGGTTCGGAGACACGCTTGTCATGCATGGTCAGACGGCGCTCGGCCAGTTGCGGCGGCTCCTGCGGGCGTTTGCGTACCGGCAGGTTGGCGGTGGGCGTCAGCGGGCCATAGTGCTTTTCGGCCATGGCGCGCACCGCATCCGGCGTCACATCGCCCGCGACGATCAGGATGGCATTGTTGGGCGCATAATAGGTGCGGTAGAAATCTTCCGCCTCGGCCCGGCCCAGCCCCTCGATCTCCTGGCGCCAGCCGATGATCGGCACGCCATAGGGGTGGTTGAGAAACTGCGCCGCCCGAAGCTGTTCCATGAACAGGCTGCTGGGATCGCTGTCGGTACGCTGGTTGCGTTCCTCCAGAATCACGTTGCGTTCGGTAGCGACCACATCGTCGGTCAGTTGCAGGTCGCGCATCCGGTCGGCTTCGATCGTCATCATCAGGTCCAGCCGGTCAGCCGCGACGCGCTGGAAATAGGCGGTCTGGTCCCACGAGGTGAAGGCATTGTCATTGCCACCCTGCGCCTCGACGATGTCAGAAAACTCGCCCGGTTTCAGATCATTGGTGGCCTTGAACATCAGATGTTCAAAGAAATGCGCAATGCCGGAATGGCCCTGCGGCTCGTCCGCCGCGCCGATCTTGTACCACATCATCTGGACGGCGACCGGCGCGCGGTGATCCTCGATCACCACGACCTGCAGACCGTTATCCAGTGTGAAATCCGTCACCGGCCCTTCGGCCAGGGCGAAAGTGGCGGAAGCCGACCAAAGCAGTGCGGCGGTGACAGTATTGCGCATGGAAGCCTCCCTCGGACGCCCACCACACCTACGCGGTGGAGGGCCGGGGTCAAGCCGCCCTGACGGCGAGTTTACCGGACGTGCGTCAGCGTTCCCCGTCCTGACGCGGCGGGGCGGACGGATTGCCGACACCGCGGCGGCGCCAGTAATCCAGCTCGGAATGCTGATCCAGCGACATGTCCTTGTAAGCGCGGTAATAGGCGTTCACGCCGAACACCCGTTCCAGCAGCCGGGCATCGTTGCGGCGGCGGTGATCCAGATCCTCGACCGCAAGCTGGCCGCGGATATTCTGCGCCACGCCGTTCCGGGCGGCATAACCCACCAGCGCCGCATCGTCGCTGCCCGCGCCCGGACGTCCGCCCAGCGCGGTGATGGCGTCGGCTTCGGGCGTCGGGTCGGTGATATTGCTGCCGCCGGGCGTCGGCGCCGGAAGCGCTTTCAGGTTGTCCGGCATTTGCAGCGCCTTGGGCGGCAGGATGCCGAATTCATCGGGTCCATTGGTCGTAGACCGCAGGTTCATCAGCTTCGGCTCCCGGTCGGAACCGCAGCCTGCCAGCGTCATCGAAAGCGCCGCCGCTCCTGCAAGGATGGCCCCCCGCGCTACCCGCCGTGCTGCCTGCATCGTTCTCTCCAGAAAACCCGTCCCGTTGTCTTTAGCGCAAAGGCGCTGGCACGTCACGGGGTCTTTCGGCGCTTTGGCCGCGGCTTGCCACCGCTGGTCGCGCCACGATCCCCGGTGAACAGGACCAATCCCGCCGCGCCCGCGAAAATGGCGATGTCGGCCACGTTGAAGGCGTAGGGGTTGTCGAAACCGCAACAGGACATGTTGAGGAAATCGGCCACCGCCCCATAGGCCACGCGGTCCACCACATTGCCCAGGGCCCCCCCGATCAGCACGCCCGCCGAAATCCGCGCCAGCGGCCCGTGCGCCGATTTTGCCGACCAGTGCCAGACCCAGCCGACAATCAGGATCGACAGGATGATCAGGCCCCAGCGCATCAACTCGCCTTCGCTGGACATCAGGCCAAAGTTGACGCCCCGGTTCCAGGCCATGCGGAAATTCAGCAGGGGTGGCAGGATGTCGATCTCGCCCCGCGCCCGCAGGTCAAGGCCAAAGACCACCACCAGTTTGGTGATCTGATCAATCAAGAAAATCGCAAGGGCAACCAGGGCAACGCGGCGCATGTCAGTGCCGGAAATGGCGCATGCCGGTGAAAACCATGGCCAGCCCGCGTTCATCGGCCGCCGCGACGACCTCGTCGTCGCGCATCGAGCCGCCGGGCTGGATGATCGCCGTTGCCCCCGCCTCGGCAGCGGTGATCAGGCCATCGGCAAAGGGAAAGAACGCGTCCGAGGCCACGACCGAGCCATGGGTCAGCGGCGCGGCGATGCCCAGCGCCTCTGCCATGTCCTGCGATTTGCGGGCAGCGATTCGCGTGCTGTCAACGCGGCTCATCTGTCCGGCGCCGACCCCGACGGTCGCGCCGTCCTTCACATAGATAATGGCGTTGGATTTGACGTGTTTCGCCACGGTCCAGGCGAACAGCAGGTCGCGCAGTTCTGCCTCGGTCGGCTGGCGCTTCGTCACGACCTTCAGGTCTTCCATGCGCAGGAAGCCGTTGTCGCGGTCCTGCACGAGAAAACCGCCGGCCACCTGTTTCCATGCCAGCCCCCTGGCCTGCGGGTCGGGCAGGCGGTCGGTGGTCAGCAGGCGCAGGTTTTTCTTGGCGGCAAAGACCGCGCGCGCCTCGGGCGAGGCGCCGGGGGCGATGACGACTTCGGTGAAGATGCCGGTGATCTCCCGCGCGGTGGCTTCGTCCAGCGGTTGATTGAGCGCGATGATGCCGCCGAAAGCCGAGGTCCGGTCGCAGTCATAGGCTCGGCCATAAGCCTCGGCCAGCGTCGCGCCACGCGCCACGCCGCAGGGGTTGGCATGTTTGATGATGGCGCAGGCCGGACCTTCCGCCGGATCGAACTCGGCAACCAGCTCGAACGCCGCATCGGTGTCATTGATGTTGTTGTAGGACAGTTCCTTGCCCTGCCATTGCTGCGCGGTGGCAACACCGGGGCGCTGCGTGCCGTCGGTGTAGAAGGCCGCTTTCTGATGCGGGTTTTCGCCATAGCGCAGGCTCTGCGCCAGTTGCCCGGCAAAGGCGCGGCGGCGCGGCGTATCTTCCTTGATCGCCCCGGCCATCCATGTGGACACAGCGGCATCATAAGCAGCGGTGCGGCTGTAGGCGGTCAGCGCCAGCTTCTGCCGGAAGGCATAGGTGGTTGCCCCGTCATGGGCCTTCAGTTCGGCCAGCAGGGCATCGTAATCCTGCGGATCGGTGATCACGTTGACGAATTTGTGGTTCTTCGAGGCGGCACGGATCATCGCCGGGCCGCCGATGTCGATATTCTCGATACAGTCGGCGTAAGAGGCGCCGCGCGCCACCGTCTGCTCGAACGGATAAAGGTTCACCACCAGCAGGTCGATCGGCTCGATCCCGTGGGCTGCCATGGCGACCAGATGCTCGTCATCGTCGCGCAGCGCCAGCAGGCCGCCATGCACCATCGGGTGCAGGGTCTTCACGCGCCCGTCCATCATCTCGGGGAAGCCCGTCACCTCGGCCACGTCCCGCACGGCAAGGCCCTCAGTGCGCAGCGTCTGCGCCGTGCCGCCGGTGGAGATCAGTTCGACCCCCCGCGCGGCCAGCGCGCGTGCCAGATCCAGAAGGCCGGTCTTGTCGGAAACCGAGAGGAGCGCGCGCCCCACGGGCACGAGGTTCACGGGTGCGGCGGCGGCGGTATGCATCGGACACTCCTGATCAGGGGCGGGAGGGGGGCTCTTCCCGGTCAATATCGCGGATGGCGAGCGGAGTATCCTGTGCCTTCGCCAAGGTCCAGCCGATCCGGGCCTGAAAATCCTGCAAAGATGCCGCAAGTACGATCTGTCGCGCCGCGCGGGGCATCAGACGGCCCTTTTCCAGATAGACCGAGGGCTCCAGCGTCATCACCGCCTGCCCGTCATGGCGAAACACCCAGATCTCACCCGAGCGCAGCGCGACCGAAACCGCAGCGCCCCCCATGTCGATTTCGGCATCCGCATCGGGGTGCAGGTGGAAGCGCAGAGCAAAGCCGATCTCCCCCTCCGTCCGGCGCAGCACCGCTTGCAGGCGGTCCTTGTCGGCAGGGGTATCGGCCACCAGCATGTCGGTGCCATCAAGGCGGCGTCCGTCAGCCGTCAGGGAAAGGTCGCGCAGATGCACCAGACCGTGCGTGCCACGCCAGCCGTCATGCCCGGCAAGCAGCAGATGCGCCTCGGCATCATGGCTTTGCCGCAGCAGGGTGATGCGGGCACGATCCTCCAGCACCTCGCGGCGGTCATGGGCAAAGCGGGACGAGGAAAACCCGTCGATGGACAGGGTCGAATGGCTTTGCGTGGCGCGGCTGGCCCGGTGCCAGTCGGCGCCGAAAGGCGCGCCATTGCCACAATTCACGATCAGCGGCCGCCGCCCCGACGTCAGCTCGAATGCGAGGGTCGAGGCATGGGCCGAGGCCCCCGCCTCCCCGCCCGGCGGCAGGGCTGTATCGACGATAACCGAACTGCGCCCCGCCGACAGCCGGGTAAAGCCCATGGCCAGCCCGCCGACAGGTGCGGGCTTCACGCCGGAACTGGCCAGCGCATGATCCAGCCGCCCCTCCAGCCCGCGCCCGCCCCCGTGAAACCGCGCCAGCCCGCCATCGGCATGACGCAGCGCGCGCAGAGTCGGCGCGATCCGTTCAATCGCTGCCAGATGCGACGGCGGCACCAGCCGCCCGGCATCGGTCAGCGCCTGGGCAGCCCAGGTCAGCAGGGTGAAAACCTCAAGCAATTCCTCGGGGTTGCGGGTCGGTATCCCTCCTTCGGCATCCACCTCGCGCTCACATTCCCGCGCCAGCGCGGCGGCGGCGGGATCAACATGCGCCTCCATCCCGATCAGCGCCAGACCCGCATAGATCAGCCCGGTCAGCGCCTCGAAGCGCGGCAGGCCAGGCGAGGCCACCTGCCAGCGCCGCGACAGGAACACCGTCTGATGCGACAGTGCGCTGTAATAGGCCAAAGCGCGGTCACGATCCTGCCCGCCCAGCAAAAGGATGGCATGGTTGATCCAGCGGATCAGCCGCCGTCCGGTCAGATCGGGCGACCAGCCGGGGCCGTCGCCGCGCCCGTAACGATCAATCCAGCCAAAGGTCCAGTCCTGGGCGCGTTTGCGCGCCGCCGGATCACCGACCGCCGCCAGATCATCCAGCCAGCCGAAGCCCTGCAATTCAGCCTCAAACGCGGGGCCCGGGCAGGCGATATCCCAGATCTCTGCCCCCGGCGCCTCGATCAGATGGCCTGCGAACAGGAAGTTTCCGGCAACAAGCTGCTTGCCGCGCGCGTAAAGACCGATGGTGCGGGGTTCGGGTTGCGAGACGAAACCGGCGGCGGGCTTTGCGCGCGTGGCCTTACGGGCGGCAAGGCGGTTCATCGCCTGCACCCAAGCCTCTGCCCACCATGCGCCGCGCGCAACCGCCCTCATGCCCCGCTCACTGATCCACAAATTGCCTGCCTTGCCCGTGTCCGGGTCTTGCGCCGCACCATAGACGCGCGGGCGCCCCCTGTCACCGCAAAACCCCGTGTGAGCCGGTCCGGGGGCTGGACCCCGGCGCCGGGGCAGGCCATTCTCCGCCCGCAAAGGAGCCCGCATGACCCATTCCGTTATCTTCGATCTGGATGGCACGCTGATTGACAGCGCACCCGACATCCATGCCAGCGCCAACACCGTTTTCACCGCTCTGGGCCAGCCCCCCTTTACCCGTGCCGAGGTTCAGGGCTTTGTCGGACGCGGCGCGCCGAACCTTGTGGCGCGGCTGTGCGAATCGCGGGACCTGCCGCATGAGGGGCCGGAGTTCGACCGCGTTCTGGCCCGGTTTCTGGAAGTCTATGAAGGGGCGCAGGCGCTGACCGTGCTGTATCCCGGCACCCGCGCGGCGCTGGAGGCGTTGCAGGCAGCGGGCTGCAAGCTGGGGCTTTGCACCAACAAACCGCTGGCGCCGACACTTGCGGTGCTGCGCCATTTCGGCTTGGAAAACCTGTTCGCGGCGGTAATCGGCGGCGACAGTCTGCCGGTGAAGAAGCCCGATCCGGCGCCGCTGCTGGAAACGCTGACACGCATGGGTGGCGGCCCGGCGATTTTCGTGGGCGACAGCGAGGTCGATGCGGAAACCGCGCAGAACGCGGGCCTGCCCTTCCTGTTGTTCACCGAAGGTTATCGCAAAACCCCGGTCGAGGCGCTGCCACATGATGCGGCTTTCGCCCATCACGATGCGCTGCCGGGGCTGGTCGCCGCGTTCAGCGCGCCAGCCGCGCCATGAAGAACCCGTCCATCCCGCCACGGTCGGCCCAGTAATCGGGCCGCAGGCGCAAACCGCCCGCAGGCGCGCGCCATTCGGGGTCGGCGCCGGGCGGCAGGGTATCATCAACGCGCAGGGCGGGGTGACGCGCCAGCGCGGCGGCAAGCTGCGCCTCCCCTTCCTCCGGCAGAAGCGAGCAGGTGCAGAACACCAGCCGCCCTCCCGGTTTCAGCCAGCCCAGCGCCCGGTCGATCAGCGCGGCCTGCAGGGCGACCAATGCCTCCAGTTCCGATCCGTCTTTCACAAAGGGCAGATCGGGATGGCGGCGAATGGTGCCCGTAGCGGAACAGGGCGCATCCAGCAGGATGGCATCGAACGGGGCCTCGGGCTGCCTGTCCAGCGCATCGGCCACCACCACCTCGGCGGTGAGGCCGGTGCGCGCAAGGTTGTCGCGCAGCCGCGTCATGCGCGACTCGTTCACATCCAGCGCCGTGACCTGCGCCCCGGCGGCGGCCAGTTGCAAGGTCTTGCCCCCCGGCGCGGCGCAGAGGTCCAGCACCCGCTCGCCCGCCTGCGGTGCCAGCAGCGGCACTGCCAGCGCGGCGGCAGCGTCCTGCACCCACCAGTCGCCGGTCGCATAGCCCGGCAGGGCGGAAACCTGCACACCGGGGGCAAGCCGCAGACTGCCCGTGGGCAAGGCCTCAGCCCCTTCGATCCCCACATCCCGCCCCGGACGCAGGGTCAGATCGACCGGCGCAGGGGCGGCCTGCACAGCCTCCATCGCACTGACCGCGGGCTTGCCCCAGGCATCGACCAATGGCTTGCGCAGCCAGAACGGCAGGCGCTGCGGCGGTTGCTTGCCGAAACTGGGGTTTTCCGCCACGCGCCGCAGCACGGCATTCACCAGCCCCGACAGCGCGGCATGACGGCGGTGATGGCGGACCATGTTCACTGCCTCGTTCACCACACCATGCGCAGCCTCGCCCAGCACCAGTTCCACTGTGGCAAGGCGCAGGGTGTTCAGCACCGTCAGCGGCGGAGCCTTGCGGAGAAAGGGCTTCAGAAGGCGGTCGGTCGGTTCGACATGGCGCAGCACCTGCGCCGTCAGCCGCTGCGCCCGCGCGCGGTCAGCAGGGGACAGGCCGGTCAGCGCCGCTTCACACTGGCTCAGCAGCAGGCCCTCGCCCAGCACACCGTCCAGCATGTCCACCGCCGCCGCCCGTGCCGTCCTTGCCATTGCCCGCGTCCCCGCCCTTGTTCATCTGCCTGCCGCCCGTATATCATGGCAGAGAAGCCTGCAAGGAACCCGACCGATGAGCGAGGACAAGCCTGACCTTCCACCCGAAGCGCTGCGCGCCCTGGCCGAGGCCGAGGAACGCCGCCGCGCCGCGAAGGACCAGACCCTGCCGCCCGAACTGGGCGGGCGCGACGGGCCGGAGCCGGTGCGCTTTGGCGATTGGGAAAAGAAGGGTATCGCGGTCGATTTCTGAGGCGGCGCCCTGCCCCGACTGGCCGCGTGGCCGGCAGCGTCGGAATTTGAGTATTTTTGCAAGAAGCAATGGGCAGGGACGTGCCGGGCCTCAGAGGCCGAGCACATCCATCATGTCATAGGCCCCGGGGCCCTTGTCCTGCCCCCAAAGGGCGGCTTTCAGCGCGCCACGGGCGAAGATGGCACGATCAGTCGCGATATGGCGCAGCACGATGCGCTCGCCCGTCCCGGCAAACAGCACGTCATGTTCGCCCACGATGTCACCGCCGCGAATGGCGCTGAAGCCGATGGCACCGGGGCGCCGGGCGCCGGTGATGCCGTCACGGCCCGAGTCGCGCATGGTGTCCAGATCGACGCCGCGCCCTTCGGCGGCGGCATGACCCAGCATCAGCGCGGTGCCAGAGGGCGCATCGACCTTCTTGTTGTGATGCGCCTCGATCACCTCGATGTCCCAGTCGGCATCAAGGGCGGCGGCGACCTTGCGGGTCAGGGTGACCAGCAGGTTGACACCAAGGCTCATGTTCCCCGCACGCACGATCACCGCATGGCGGGCGGCGGCGTCGATCTTTGCCAGATGTTCCGGCTCAAGCCCGGTGGTGCCGATGACATGGACCAGACGCGCCTGCGCCGCGAGGGCGGCAAATTCCACCGTGGCGGCGGGGGTGGTGAAGTCGATCACCGCGCGGGCCTTGGCGAAAGCCTCCAGCGGGTCGTCAGTGACTTTCACGCCGACCGGCGCGCCGCCCAGACATTCGCCGATATCACGACCGATCCAGTCATGCCCCGGCCGTTGGATGGCAGCGGCAAGACGGGCCTTGTCGCTGGCCAGAACCGTACCGATCAGCATGCGGCCCATGCGGCCCGAAGCCCCGGCGATGACGATACCCGGCAATGCGTCCATCTCGCGCCCTCCTGTCTGCTCGCCCTCCCATAGCGTGAAAGCGCGGAGACGGCCAAGCCCTGTTGCGGCGGCGGCGGGGAAGGCTTAGATGGAAGTCATGTCGAAAAACCGCTTCTCCTCGGGCGATGGCCCCTCGCAACGGCAGCTTCGCGTTGGCGAACTGATCCGGCGCACGCTTTCCGATGTGCTGAACCGGGCCGAGATCCACGATCCCGATCTGAACCGCATGTCCATCACCGTGGGCGAGGTGCGTTGTTCGCCCGATCTGAAGGTGGCGACGGCTTATGTGATGCCGCTGATGGGATCGGTTCCGGTGGAGGATGCAATTGCCGCGCTAGCGCGCAACAAGGCCGAATTGCGCCACCGCATCGGCGGGGCGCTGACGCTGAAATACACACCCGACCTGCGCTTTCGCCCCGATGCGACCTTCGATCAGCTGGACGAGACGCGGCGCCTGTTCGCCGATGAAAAGGTGCGCCGCGATCTGGACACGCCGGATGAGGGCGACGACGGCGACGATGCTTAAGCTGTTGGCGGCGCTGTGTCTGCTGGCCGCCCCGGCGCTGGCAGAACCGTGCCGACAGACCAGCTTCGAGAGCCTCCCCTTCACGCTTTGCGAGGTGCAGGCTGGCGCCGATCTGCGGCTGTTTCACAGCGATGATGCGGGCGATCTTCTGGGGTCGTTCGGCGCGGTGGATACAGCGCTGGCGCCCGAAGGCAAGGCGCTGGTCTTTGCAATGAACGCGGGGATGTATCATCCCGACCGCAGGCCTGTGGGGCTTTACATCGAGAAAGGGCAGCAGCGGCACGGGATCGTGCTGCCCGCCTCGCGCGGAAATTTCGGGATGCTGCCGAACGGCGTGTTCTGCATCGGCAAGACGCGGTTCGCGGTCATCGAATCGCGGCGCTTCGACAGGGCGCCGCGCGCCTGTCGCTATGCCACACAATCCGGGCCGATGCTGGTGATCGGCGGCAAGCTGCATCCGAAGTTCATTCCGGGCAGCGACAGCACCTATATCCGCAACGGCGTAGGGGTCAGCGCCGATGGCAAGCGCGCGGTGTTTGCCATTTCGGATGCTGCGGTGAACTTTGAAACCTTCGCGCGGCTGTTCCGTGATCAACTCGGCCTGCCCGATGCGCTGTATTTCGATGGCAAGGTCTCGCGCCTTTATGCGCCGGAGCTGGGACGGGCGGATATAGGCTTCCCCATGGGGCCTATCGTCGGGCTGGTGGCGCCGCTGCCTTGACGGCCTGCCCCCGGGACGGATAGCAGGCGGGTTCTCTGAAAGAAGCGGGGCGGATATGGCGCGCAGCAAGAAAGGCCGGGCGGTTTCCGGCTGGGTCGTGATCGACAAGCCGGCAGGCATCACCTCGACCTCGGTCGTGAACAAGGTGAAATGGGCGTTTCAGGCGCAGAAGGCCGGTCATGCCGGAACGCTCGATCCGGCGGCGACCGGGGTGCTGGCCGTGGCCCTGGGTGAGGCGACCAAGACCGTGCCCTATATCACCGATGCGCTGAAAGCCTATCGCTTCATGGTGCGGCTGGGGGTGACTACCACCACTGACGATGCTGAGGGCGAACCGCTGGCGTCCTTCGACGCGCGCCCCGAAGATGCGGCGATTGCCGCCGTGCTGGCGCCGTTCCGGGGCGAGATCATGCAGATTCCGCCGCAGTTTTCCGCCGTGAAGGTGGAGGGCGAGCGCGCCTATGACCTCGCCCGCGACGGCGTGGCGATGGATCTGGCCGCCCGCCCGCTGTGGGTGGAAAGCCTTGAGATGATCGCCCGCCCCGATGCCGACCATGTGGAGCTGGAAATGGTCTGCGGCAAGGGTGGCTATGTGCGGTCGATCGCCCGCGATCTGGGGGCGGCCCTGGGCTGCGGCGGCCATGTGGAATGGCTGCGCCGGGTCTGGTCCGGCCCGTTCGAGGCGGACAAGGGCGTAAGCCTTGACGAAATCGAGCGGCTGGCGCGCAGCGAGGAAATCGACACACTGCTGCTGCCGCTGGAACTCGGGCTTGCCGATCTGCCGGAATTGCCCGCCACGCCGGAAGGCGCGGCGCGTTTGAAGAATGGCAATCCCGGCATGGTCATCGCCTCGGGGGTGGAGTTCGGGGAAACGGCCTGGGCCTCGTATCGGGGAAAGCCGGTGGCGGTGGGCAGCTACCAGTCGGGCGAGCTGCACCCGAGCCGCGTGTTCAACCTGTAAGCCGATGCTGCTGATCCGTCGCCATGCCGAGGCGGGCGTGCAATCGCGCGCCGCCTATTCGCGCTGCGGGCTGTACCGCTACTATCTCAGCCGTCGCTGGGGCGCGGGGCGGTTGATGCTGTTTGTCATGCTCAACCCCTCCACCGCGACGGAACGCAAAAATGACCAGACGCTTGCGCGTTGCGAGAAACGGGCGCGGATGGGCGGAGCCGGTGGCTTTGCCGTGGTGAACCTGTTTGCGCTGCGCAGCAAGGAACCCGCCGATCTGAAACGCGCCGACGATCCGGTTGGCCCGCTGAACGACCGGCTGTTGCGTTGGGCGGCGCGGGTCTCGGGATCGGCAGTCTGCGGCTGGGGCAACCATGGCGGGCTGATGGGGCGCGATGCGGCGGTTCTGGCGCTGCTGCGCGCCAGTGGGGCAGAGGTCGCGCATCTGGGCCTGACCTTCGCCGGGCAGCCGCGCCATCCACTTTATGTGCCGCTGGCACAGACCGTGCAGGCATGGGAAATTACGCCGCCTGCGGAACCAGCCTGATCTGCGACAGATCCAGCCCGGCGCCATTCGCCACGATGGCGAGGGGCTTGCCATCCAGATGCAGGGCTACGTCGCCGGTCCGGGGATCGGCATGCAGTTCCAGCACCGGGTCAGGATGCGCCTCGGGATCGTATTGCACCTCCAGCACATCCTCATGCGCATTGAAATCCATGATCCGCGCGCCGTCGCCTTCCTCCAGCCAGTCGCCCAGACGGAAGGTATCGGCCCCCGATCCGCCGGTCAGGTAATCCTCCGCCCCGGCCACCATCGTATCGTCACCCTGCCCGCCATTGAGGAAATCGGCATCGCCATCCTGGGGCGCCTGCGGGTCATGGCCGATCAGCAGATCATTTCCCGCATCGCCATCAAGCGTATCGGCGCCATAGCCTCCCGACAGGGTATCCTCGCCGTAACCTCCGTTCAGCCAGTCGTCGCCCAGATCGTCTTGCAACAGGTCATTGCCGCTGCCGCCCATCAACGAATCGTCGCCACGCCCACCTGCCAGCGTATCGGTCCCGCCGTGACCCGCGATGAAATCATTGCCACTGCCACCGGACAGCGAGTCGGCCCCCGCCTCGCCGCGCAGCAGATCGTCGCCGGAACCACCGGCAAGCGTGTCATCCCCGCGCCCGCCATAAAGATAATCCTGTCCGGCACCGCCTCCGACCCTGTCATCCCCCCCACGCGACACGATCTGGTCCAGACCGCCCCGCCCATGGATCACATCGTCTTCGGCCCCGCCGGTCAGCGTGTCATCCCCCGGCCCTCCGGTAACCACCGCAGGCGCCTCCGGCGCGGCATCCGCTGAGGGGGCGGCATGCGCGGTGGCCGGGTCGAGTAAATCGCCATGCGCGAAAGAATCACTCTCCGCCGTGTCATCCGGGGGAGAATCCTCGTCATTCGCGGATGGGTCATCCTCCGCCTCCGGTCGCGCGACGAACGCATCCAGCATCAGACCCGCGCTCAAGGCGCCCAGCAACCCGATCAGCCCCAACATGGCCAGTTTCCCCACGAACCCCGAAATGCCCGCCCGGCGTTAACCAATATTCCGCGCAAGCCCCTGTCATTGCAGAAGATTCAGCGCGCCGATCATGGCACAATCCGGGCAAGCGCGCCACGCGGGCGCGATGGTTTCTTGCAATTTGGTTAAACTGGGAATGATCCGTCCGGGCGAATCCATCTTCCCTTGCGGGCGATTTTCTCCTATACGCCCGCATCCGCCGCAAGGCGGAACCAAGGGCCCTGCTGGACGACATCCCGGCTTGTGCCGTCACACCAACCTGCAAAGGAGATCCCGATGTCGATCACCGTGGAAGAAAAAGCCCGTCTGATCAAGGAATACGCGACCAAAGAAGGCGACACCGGCTCGCCGGAAGTTCAGGTTGCGATCCTGTCGTCGCGCATCGCGACGCTGACCGAGCACTTCAAGACCCACAAGAAGGACAACCACTCGCGTCGTGGCCTTCTGATGCTCGTGGCCCAGCGCCGCAAGCTGCTGGACTACCTGAAGGGCAAGGATGAAGGCCGTTACCAGTCGCTGATTTCGCGTCTGGGCCTGCGTCGCTGAGCTTTCGCACAGCTTAACGGAACGCCCGTAGCCGATGGCTGCGGGCGTTTCGCGTTTCAGGGGGACAGAAGCGCCGTCCGGTCCAGCCGCAGATCCGATTGCAGCCAGCGCGCCTCGATCGCCTTCAGCCGCGCGCCCAGCTCCGCCCCCTGATATTGCGGCATCAGGTCGGCAGGGCGCACCGGCATCACGGCAGCCGCGCCACGCGCGACCTCGGCCTGCCAGCCCCGCCCGGGCGGATGCCCAAGCATCGCGGCCCGCGCGAGAATGGCATCGGCGGCGAGGGCTTTCAGCCGATAACCCAGCACCGCGGCGCTGCCCCCCTCACGCACCGCAGGCAACAACAGGGCCAGATCGCGGCTTTCCGCCCGCGACAGGCGCCAGCGGTCATCGACCGCTTCGCCACCCAGCACCGCCAGCCGCCGCATCCAGCGTGGCGGTATCCCGGCCTCCAGATGCACCAGCGGCGCCAGCGCAGTCGGGTCAGCGCCGGGCAGAACCCGCTGCAAGATCCCGGCCTGCGCCATGGCTGCGACCGAGGGCGCGGGATCGGGCGCGGCCAGCAGCTTGCGCATCTCGGCCCCGACCCGTTCTGCCGAAAGCGTCTCCAGCCCCTCGGCCAGCACGGCGCAGGCGGCCAGACCATCCGCGTCGATCCCCTGTGCGGGGTCGCCATACCAGGCATGGAACCGGAAGAAGCGAAGAATACGCAAGTAATCCTCGCGGATGCGTTGCTCCGGCTCGCCCACGAAACGCAGCCGCCGCGCCAGCAGATCGGGCAAGCCGCCCAGCGGATCTATCACCTGACCGTCAGGGGCCGCATAAAGCGCATTCATGGTGAAATCGCGCCGCGCGGCATCCTCGGCCACATCGGAGGAAAATGCGACCGTGGCGCGGCGGCCATCGGTTTCCACGTCACGACGGAAGGTCGTCACCTCATGCGGCACGCCCTTGGCAACCACCGTGACAGTGCCATGGTCGATCCCGGTCGGCACCACCCGGAACCCCGCCGCCTCGCACAGCCTGACCACCGTTTCGGGCTGCGCATCGGTGGCAATGTCAATGTCATTGACCGCGGCACCCAGCAGGGCATTGCGCACACAGCCACCGACGAAAAGCGCCTGCGCACCTGCCCCAGTCAGCGCCGCGCAAACTCCTTGCGTTTCCGGCGCGTCGATCCAGGGGCCGGTGATCCTCATGCGAGCCTCTCGGCCAGGCCGCGCAACATCCGGGCCGTAGCGCCCCAGATGTAATAGGGTCCATAAGGCACGACATAATAGCGCCGCCAGACCCCACGCCACATCCGCCGTTCCACCCGGAAATTCGCCGGATCAGCCAGATGCGCCAGTGGCACGCGGAACACCTCTTCCACCTCGCCCGCCTCGGGAACCGGCGTGAAATCGGCGCGAATATGCCCAAGGATCGGCACAACCGTGTAGCCGGTCACCGTTTCATGCGCAGGAAGCTGGCCCAGCACACGCACCAGTGCGGGGTCGAGCCCCACTTCCTCCTGCGCCTCGCGCAAAGCCGCCGCCTCGGCCGAGGCATCGCCCGCGTCGATCTTGCCCCCTGGAAAGGCAATCTGGCCGGGATGGTGCTTCAGCCCCGACGCCCGTTTGGTCAACAGGACCGACGGCCCGCCCGCGCCTTCGCACACAGCGATCAGCACGGCAGCGGGCCGCAGTTTACGGCCCGGCGGCAGCACGGTCCCCGGGTTCAGATCGAAATCCGAACTCTCCCCCGAGAACCGTGCCAGTGCAGCCAGTAGCGCCTCAGGCCCCATCCGGGGCCGCCTTCGGCGCGTCGAAGCCCAGCGTCAGCGGGTCGAACTCGTAGTGCGCGCCGCAGAACTGGCAATCCGCTGTCACGATGCCTTCCGGCGTCGTCATATGCCGCAGATCCTTTTGCGAATAGATCCCCAGCGACGAACGCACCTTTTCGGCCGAGCAGGAACAGCCAAAGCGCACCGGCTGCGCATCAAAGACGCGCGGGCCTTCCTCGTGGAACAGCCGCACCAGCAGTTCGGTCGGCGAGACGGCGGGGCCGATCAGTTCCATCTCCTCCACCGTTTCCAGAAGACGGTTGGCGCGAGTCCAGTTTTCACCATCCTCGCCGTCAACAATGTCTTCAGCGGTCAGCAGACCGCCTTCGCCCGAGCCACCCTGATCCGCCGCGAAAGGCGAAGCCTTGGGCATGTGCTGGATCATCACGCCACCGGCCCGCCAATGCGGCGCGCCGCCCGGCGTCTGCACCTGACCATAGGTCAGCGCAAACCGCGTCGGCAGCTGTTCGGACTGCGCGAAATAGGTTTGCGCGCAGTCGGCCAGCGAATTGCCGGTCAGCGGCGTGATGCCCTGATAGGGGGTCATCCCCTGCCCCTGGTCGATCACGATGACGAAATAGCCCTCTCCCAGCAGATCGAAGGGGCGTTCGACTTCGGGCAGATGATCGGGATCGAAATCGGCATAGGCGCGCAGCCGCGCAGGCTCCCCCCCCTCGGTTGGGCCGTAGTAATCGGTCGCCACCATCTTCACCGCGCCGGTGCCGCGGATTTGCAGCGACAGCCGCCAGCGCAGCTTGATTGTCTGCCCGATCAGCGCGGTCAGCAGTGTCGCTTCACTGACCAGCGCCTCGATCTGCGGCGGGTAGGCATGTTGCTTCAGAACCTGCTCCAGAACACCGTCCAGCCGCGCGATACGGCCGCGGATGTCCGACAGGTCGAGTTGAAAGGGCAGGACGGTATCGTCCCAGGCGATCTGTGATCCAATGGTCATGGGGGTTTCCTGAAGGCGCCAGTCTTGGCATACCGCGATCATATAGGCGCGGCAAGCACAGGACCAAAGGCATGATCAGGCGGTATGGCGAAGCAGTGAAGGCAGGTCAACATTATCGGCGGCGCCCCGGCGTCTATGCCGTGCTGCTGGAAGGCGATCAGATCCTCACCACCTTTCAGGAAGACCCGAAGCCCGAGTTCCAGCTACCGGGTGGTGGCATCGACCCCGGCGAACAGCCCATCGCGGCCCTGCACCGCGAGGTGATGGAGGAAACCGGCTGGAGCATCCGCGTCACCCGCCGCCTCGGCGCCTTCCGCCGGTTCTGCTATATGCCGGACTACGATCTCTGGGCCGAAAAGCTGTGCACCATTTATCTGGCGCGTCCCGTCCGCCCCATCGGCCCGCCGACTGAGGAAGGGCACAGTGCAGTCTGGTTGCCGGCGCTGGAGGCGATGGATCTGCTGGGCAACGCCGGTGACCGGGCATTTCTGGCGCGCGCACTGGCTCAGCCCCGGTAATCGAACAGCACGCCCGACACGTCATCCGGAAAATCACCGCCTCCGGCATGCGCGTTCAGATTCCAGACCAGCGCCTCCAGAAGCGCGGGGCTGTCGAGCTGCGCATTGTCCCGCAGTATTCGCATCAGCCCCTCGTCACCCAACTCCTCCCCCTCTGGTGTCGGACATTCCGTAACACCGTCCGATACCAGAAACAGCCGGTCCCCCGGCGCAAGCTGCGCCTCGACCCGCTGGAAGATCACATTTGGCAGCAAGCCGATCGGCGGCCCGCCCGCACCCAGCAGTTCGATCCCGCCCCCCGCCCGCAGGATCAGCGGATAGGGATGCCCGGCCTGCACAAGTTGCAGCCGCCCGCTGGCCAGATCAACCTCGGCATAGGCCATGGTAAAATACTGATCGACCTGAATTTCCTCCAGCATCATACGGTTGAACCGCGCTGCCACCATTTCCGGCGGCCAGGCGTCGCGCCGCCCGTCCAGACCGCCTGTCAGCGCGATGTTCTGGTCAGGCGAGGCCCCGGAAAGCACCCCCGCCAGCCGGGCGGTCATCAGCGCAGAAGCCACGCCATGCCCCGACACGTCCACGGAATACAGCGCCACACGGCGGGCACTGATTTCGAAGAACCCGGCCAGATCACCGCCCACATGACCGGAGGGCTTCATAAGAATCGACGCCACTCCTCGCCCGAAATCGCGATGACGGTCCCGCACCAGCGTCTGTTGCAGCCTGCGCGCCTCGATCAGATCCCGGTCGAGCGAATCATAGAGCTTCTGCAATTCATCCAGCGTCGCCCGGATCAGCCGGTTCTTTTCCACCAGTTCGGCCTGCATGCCCAGAATGCGCTGCCCCGCCCGCAGCCGCGCGTGCAGTTCATCCGCACTGACCGGCTTGGTCAGAAAATCATCTGCCCCGCCATCCAGCCCGTCCGCCACCTCGCCTTTCTCGGATTTCGAGGTCAGCATGATGAAATAGCCGTAGCTTTCGTGCGGCAAAGCCCTGAAAGCCTTGCAAAACTCCAGGCCCGACATGCCCGGCATCACCCAGTCGGAGAGAACGATATCAAAAGGGGTTTCGCGCGCCAGCCGAAGTGCCTCTTCCCCGCTGCCTGCTTCCGTCACCATATAGCCCCAGCGTTGCAGCGACATGGTCAGGATGCGGCGCTGTGCGCGGCTGTCGTCGACCACAAGCACCTGCCCGCGCCCGCCCCCCGCCATCAGATCACCTGTGAAAAGAGAACTGCCCTGATTCACACGCTGTCTCCACCCAAAAACAGCGGCAGTTTCGGCAGCCCCTCTTAAGATGGTGTGAAACCTAAAATGCGCGGAAACTCGTGTGATTTCCTAACCGCTTGTTAAGCGCCGCCCGCGATCCTGATCTGGTGGGATGTGGAAGCGTCGGCCAGTCTGGCCGCATTCGGGGTGTATCATGATTGACTGGAGCAGGGTTGCGGAACTGCAATCCGAAGTCGGGGAGGACGGCTTTGCCGAAGTGGCGGCGCTGTTTCTGGAAGAAACAGACGAGGTCGTGACCCGGCTCCGCGCGGGCGAGGTCACACAACTGCCGCGCGACCTTCACTTCCTGAAAGGCAGCGCGCTGAATTTGGGGTTTCGCGATCTGGCATTACGTTGTCAGGAAGGGGAAAGGATGTGCAACGCCGGGGCAGGCGGGGCCGTGGATCTGGCCACCCTGATCCGGCTTTACATCGATTCCAAAGCCGCCTTCTCGAACGGTCTGGCCCGTCATTCCGCCGCCTGACGGCCGGTCACACCAGAAATTCGGCCAGCGCCTCGTCGCCGGTGATATCCCGATAGGCAAAGCCCGCCGCATCAATCCGCGCGGTCAGCGCGTCGAAATTCCCGGCGCTGCTGGTCTCGATCCCGATGAGGACCGATCCGAAGTTGCGCGCGGATTTCTTGAGGTATTCAAAGCGGCTGATGTCGTCATCCGGGCCAAGCATCATCAGAAACTCGCGCAGGGCTCCGGGGCGCTGCGGCATGCGCAGGATGAAGTATTTCTTCTTGCCCGCAAACCGCTGCGCCCGTTCCTTCACTTCAGGCAGGCGTTCGAAATCGAAATTCCCGCCCGAGGTGACGCAGACCACGGTCTTGCCGCGAATCTCCTTCGCCAGCACCGGCAGCACATCGACCGACAGCGCCCCGGCAGGTTCCAGCACGATGCCCTCAACGTTTAGCATCTCCAGCATGGTGATGCAGATGCGATCCTCTGGCGCCAGCAGCACCTGCGCCGGATCTGCCCATTTCAGACAATCATAGGTATGCGTACCCAGACGCGCCACGGCCGCCCCGTCGACAAAGCTGTTGACACGCGGCAGCGTCACCGGCCCGCCCGCCTCCAGCGCCGCACTCAGGCTCGCGCCCCCCAGCGGCTCCACAAAGCGGAAGGCAACGCCGGGCGCGGCTTCACGCAGATAGGTGGTCACGCCCGAGGCCAGCCCGCCCCCGCCGACCGGCAGGATCACCAGATCTGGCGCGGCCCCCAGTTGATCCAGCAGTTCAACCGCAACGCTGGACTGCCCTTCGATCACATCTGGATCGTCAAAAGGCGACAGGAAATGCGCGCCTTCCTCGGCGCAATACTTTTGCGAGGCGGCAAGCGTCTGGTCGAAATAGTCGCCGGTCAGAACGATGCGCACCGCATCGCCGCCGAAAGTCCGGGTCTTGTCGATCTTTTGTTGCGGCGTGGTCACCGGCATGAAGATCGTGCCACGCACCCCGAAATGCCGGCAGGCATAGGCCATGCCCTGCGCATGGTTACCGGCGCTGGCGCAGACGAAATGTCCCTGCCCCGGATCTGCCGCCCGCACCTTGCGCATGGCATTGAATGCCCCGCGCAGCTTGTAGCTGCGCACCGGCGTCAGATCCTCGCGCTTGAGATAGATTTCCGCCCCGTAGCGATTGGACAGGTGGTCATTACGCTGCAAGGGCGTGACCGCAAACAGGTCACGCAGGGCTTCGGTGATCAGACGGGCTCGGCTGGTAAAATCGCTCATGCGCCGATTAGACCCGTCCCGCCGGGATTGGCAAGCTCAGACCAGTCTGCGCTTTTCGATGTAATGGCCGTACAACGTGGTCAGGATCGACACGCCCACCATCATCTGCACCCAACCAGTGGTCAACGTCCACAGAAGAGCAGGGATCGAATCCGGCCGGAACAGCGCTTCCGGCACGCCCAGCAGAATGCTGAACACAGCCAGCAGCAACGCCAGCCCAAAGAAAACCCCGGTTTCCCCATGGGTGGCCTTCCAGCCCTCGTTGAAGCCGATGTTCTGCCCCATGGCGATGGCCGGGAGCGGGATGCTGAGCCGCAGCATCACCATGAAGACGGGAACCATGATGAACAGCGAGGCGATCATCGCCCCTGCCAGCGGGCCTGCCAGCATGACGCCCAACGGCATCATCAGCATACCGGCCACAGCGCCCACTGCAACAACCACCAACCCGATCAGCAGCGAGCGGCCAAGATAGCGCAGAATCTCGTTGCCGTGAAACGGCGGCAGCAAACTGGTGCCGCCCTCGCCCTTCAGCACGAAACGATGCCAGGCAACGGCGATCCATAACGAAAACACCAGCGCGACGACAACGATCAGCAGCATTTTCGCCGGGTTGGCCTGCATCGTCTCACCCGAGGTCACGCCCATTGCCACGACAATCATCATCTGCACGATGTAAAGCAGCCCGGAAATGCGCAGCGCATCGGTCAGGTTGCCGAACACCTGCCGCACCGAATGGGTGAAAATCTGCCACGCCTTCATCTTTCGCCTCGCCTGTTGCACGCGGCGATTGAGTCAGCTTGCCCCGGCAGAGTCAAGCAGACCAGCCCGCTTGCCCTTGCGGTCATTTGCCTTTAATCGCTGGCGAAACCGCGAGGGAGCGTTTCATGTCCAAGCCCAAGAAAGTCGTGCTGGCCTATTCCGGCGGCCTCGACACCTCGATCATCCTGAAATGGCTGCAAACCGAATACGGCTGCGAGGTCATCACCTTCACCGCCGATCTGGGTCAGGGCGAAGAGCTTGAACCCGCCCGCGCCAAGGCCGAACTGCTGGGCATCAAGCCCGAGAACATCCATATCGTTGACGTGCGCGAGGAATTCGTGCGCGATTTCGTCTTTCCGATGTTCCGCGCCAATGCGGTCTATGAGGGGCTTTACCTGCTGGGCACGTCCATCGCGCGGCCGCTGATTTCCAAGCATCTGGTGGAAATCGCCCATGCCCATGGCGCGGATGCCGTGGCCCATGGCGCGACCGGCAAGGGCAACGATCAGGTCCGGTTCGAACT
Organism: Gemmobacter caeni; assembly: GCF_003054195.1. Lineage (GTDB taxonomy): Bacteria > Pseudomonadota > Alphaproteobacteria > Rhodobacterales > Rhodobacteraceae > Gemmobacter > Gemmobacter caeni. The sequence continues at coordinate 78,479 of NZ_QBKP01000012.1, read as the reverse complement.
GTCGGCCTATGCGCTCGACCCGTCGATCAAGGTCATCGCGCCCTGGCGGGAATGGGATCTGACCTCGCGCACCAAGCTGATCGAATTTGCGGAAGCGAACCAGATTCCGATTGCCAAGGACAAGCGCGGCGAAGCGCCGTTCAGCGTGGATGCGAACCTGCTGCACACCAGCAGCGAAGGCAAGGCGCTGGAAAATCCGGCCGACGAGGCGCCCGATTACGTTTATCAGCGCACCGTTTCGCCCGAGGAAGCCCCGGATACGCCCGAATATATCGAAGTCACCTTCGAAAAGGGTGATGCCGTCGCGATCAACGGCGAGGCGCTGTCGCCCGCAACCATCCTGACCCGCCTGAACGAACTGGGTGGCAAGCATGGCATCGGGCGGCTGGATTTCGTGGAAAACCGTTTCGTCGGCATGAAGTCGCGCGGCATCTATGAAACCCCCGGCGGCACCGTGCTGCTGGAAGCCCATCGCGGGATCGAGCAGATCACGCTCGACGCAGGTGCGGGCCACCTGAAGGATTCGATCATGCCGCGCTATGCGGAACTGATCTACAACGGCTTCTGGTTCTCACCCGAGCGTGAAATGCTGCAAGCCCTGATCGACAAGTCGCAGGAGCATGTCACCGGCACTGTGCGGCTGAAGCTTTACAAAGGCTCGGTCCACTGTGTCGGTCGCTGGTCCGAACATTCGCTGTACAGCGAAAAGCATGTCACCTTCGAGGAAGACGCTGGCGCCTATGATCAGAAGGACGCAGCAGGCTTCATCCGGCTGAACGCCCTGCGGCTGAAGCTGATCGCCACGCGCAACGCCCGCGTCGCCAAGTAAAATTGCCGTTTCGCGGCAAGGCCCGCCCTTTCGGGGGCGGGCTTTTTTTCGGACTTGCGATTAAATCAATCGTTTGATTAAATTGCTGCATGACTCAGGATGATCCCCCTGCCGGCACCCGTGCCGATCTGATCGCCGCCGGGCTGCACCTGTTCGGGCAGCAGGGCTTCGCTGCCACGCCGACACGGGCCCTGGCGGCGCTTGCCAAAACCAATGTCGCCTCCATCGCTTATCACTTCGGCGGTAAGGAGGGCCTGCGCCTTGCCTGTGGGGCCGAGGTCGCGCGGCGCATCGGGCAGGTCGCCGGACCGCCCGCAACAGAACTGCCCGCCACCCGACGCGATGCGCTGGACCGGCTGGAGGCGATGCTGCGCGCCATGGTGGTTTTCCTCACCCAGGGGCCGCAGGCACAGGATACAGTGGCTTTCATCCTGCGCGAACTTTCCGAAGGCGGCCCGGCTTTCGATCTGGTTTACGACGCCTTCTTCCTGCCCAAGCACCGCGAGCTTTGCGCTCTGGCGGGTATGGCCACCGACCAGCCCGCCGAAGCCGAGGAAACCCGGCTTCTGGTGTTTTCACTGCTGGGACAGGCGGTCTACTTCCGCATCGGTCAGCCCGTTATCTGCCGCCGGATGGGCTGGACCGGCTATTCCGCCGCCGAAACCACCGCCATCGCCGACCGTCTGGCCGCCAACATGCGCGCCATCCTGAGGAGCCAGCCATGAGCCTGATCTGCGCCGTTCCGCTGTTGTCTGCCCTGTTTGCGGCCTGTGATATGCCACCGCCTTTTGCGACCGGCTATGTCGAGGGGGATTTCGTGATGATCGCACCGTTTGCCGTGGCACAGGTGTCGGCCGTCAACGTCGAACGGGGCGATCATGTGGCAGCGGGGGCGCCGCTGGTGGCGATGGAAAAGCGCGATGCCGAAATCGCGCTGGCCGAGGCGCGGGCAGCAGAGGCGCGGGCCGCAAGTCAGCTGGCCAACCTTCAGGAGGGCCGCCGCCCGGAAGAAATCCGCGTGTTGGAAGCCACGCTGACGTCGGCCCGAGCGCAATCGGACGAGTCCGTGAAAGAGGTCACCCGCCAGCAAAGCCTGAACGCCCGCAATGTCAGCCCTGAGGCACAACTGGATCAGGCCCGCACTGCCGCCGAGGTTGCCGCCGCCCGCGTGGCCGAGGCAGAGGCCAATCTTGCGGTTGCCCGCCTGCCCGCCCGCGCGCAGGAGATCGACGCCGCCCGCGCCACGCTGGCGCAGGCGCGAGCCGCGCGCGAGGCAGCGGAATGGCAATTGTCGCAACGCGCGCTGGCCGCCCCCGCCGCTGGCACGATTTACGACGTGGTGCGCGAACCCGGCGAGATTGCCGGGCCCTCTGCCCCTGTCCTGTCCTTCCTGCCCGACGGCGCGGTGAAGCTGCGGCTGTACGTTCCCGAGCCATCGGTCGCGCAGATCCGCCCCGGCACCCGGTTGCAGGTCAATTGCGACGGCTGCACAGGGCAAAATGCGACTGTCAGCTATGTGTCGGATTCGCCGGAATTCACCCCTCCGGTGATCTATTCGCTGCAAAACCGGCAGAAGCTGGTGTTTCTGGTCGAGGCCCGCCCCGACCCCGGATCGGACCGGCTGAAGCCCGGCCAGATTGTCGATGTGGACCTGTCAGCACCATGAACGCGATCGAGGTTACCGGGCTGACAAAGGCCTTCCATGGTCGCAAGGTGGTGGATGACGTCTCGCTCAGCGTCGCACGGGGAGAAATTGCCGGGTTTCTGGGGCCGAACGGCTCCGGCAAGACCACCTGCATCCGCATGATGTGCGGGCTGCTGACGCCCGATGCGGGCGACGGGCAGGTGCTGGGCCATGACATCCGCCGCGAAGCCCGCGCCATCAAGCGGCAGGTCGGCTACATGACCCAGAAGTTTTCCTACTACGAGGATCTGACCATCGAGGAAAACCTTGCCTTCGTCGCCGGGCTTTACGCACTGCCCGCCGAAGCCGTGCGCGACACGCTGGCGGGGCTGGGGTTGACCTCGCGCCGGAGCCAGCTTGCGGGCAGCCTGTCGGGAGGCTGGAAGCAGCGGCTGGCACTGGCAGCCTGCATCATGCACAAACCGAAGCTTCTGCTGCTGGACGAACCCACCGCCGGGGTGGACCCCAAGGCACGGCGCGAGTTCTGGGATGAAATCCATGGCCTTGCCGCCGACGGGCTGACGGTTCTGGTATCCACACATTACATGGACGAGGCAGAGCGCTGCCATCGCATCAACTATATCGCTTACGGCCGGTTGATCGCGCACGGCACCGTGCCCGAGGTCATCGCCTCGGCCGGGTTGACCACCTTTCTGGTCACTGCCGACCGTCCGGGCGAGCTTGCGGCGCGGCTGCGCAAGGCGCCGGGGGTGGAACAGGTTGCCCCGTTCGGCACCACTCTGCACGTCACCGGCACTGACCGCGCCGCACTGGAACGCGCGTTGACCGAGGCCGGTGCAAGCTTCCAGCCTGGCGAAACCAGCCTTGAGGACGTCTTCATCCGCCTGATGGGCCAGAGCAGGGACAATATGGCATGACCGGCATTTCCCTTCGCCGCCTCGGCGCCCTGCTGCGCAAAGAGCTGATCCAGATGCGGCGCGACCGGATCACCTTCGCCATGATGCTGCTGGTGCCGCTGATGCAGCTTGTACTGTTCGGTTATGCGATCAACAGCGATCCAAAACACCTGCCTGCCGCTCTGGTGGCACCGACGCAGGATCGGTTCAGCCGCGCCATGGTCTCGGCACTGGAACTGACCGGCTACTATGATTTCACCCATGTCGGCATTTCCGCGACCGAGGCAGAGGCGCTGATTACCCGCGGCGCTGTGGCTTTCGTCGTCACCCTGCCTTCTGATTTCGGGCGGCGGGTCGAACGTGGCGACGCGCCGCAGATCCTGATCGAGGCGGATGCGACCGACCCTTCCGTCGCCTCGGGCGCCATTTCCACCCTTGGCACTGTCGCGGCGGAGGCCCTGCAACGCGAAACAGGGGCCAGCCCGACGCAGCCGCCGGTCGGGATCGTCGTTCACAAACGCTATAACCCCGAGGGGATCACGCAATACAACATCGTGCCGGGGCTGCTGGGGGTGGTCCTCCAGATGATCCTTGTGATGATGACCTCCATGGCGCTGACCCGCGAGATCGAGCGCGGGACGATGGAGAACCTGCTGGCCCTGCCCGCCACCCCGGTCGAGATCATGCTGGGCAAGGTCATGCCCTATATGGGCGTCGGCGCGGTGCAGGTGGCGGTGGTTCTGCTGGCGGCACGGTTGCTTTTCGGCGTGCCTTTCGTCGGCAGTTTCGGCGTGCTGGCGGCGGGGATCTTCACCTTCGTTCTGGCGCTGGTGATCCTCGGTTACCTCATTTCCACCCTCGCGCGAACCCAGATGCAGGCGATGCAGCTCACGTTCTTCTTCTTTCTGCCATCGCTGATGCTGTCGGGCTTCATGTTCCCGTTCCGGGGTATGCCGGGCTGGGCACAGACCCTGGGCGAGGTCTTTCCGCTGACGCATTTCCTGCGACTGATCCGGGCTGTGATGCTGAAAGGGGCAGGCCAGCCCGACATTGCGCAGCCGATGGCGGCGCTCATGGTCTTTGTGCTGGTCTATGGCCTGCTGGCACTGGCGCGCTTCCGTCGCACGCTGGATTGACGGGGCAGATTGAAAAGGGGCGCAGGTTTCCCCGCGCCCCGGTACTCATTACGAAAACTCAGGAGCGTCAGGCCGTCAGCCCGCCGGAATCGCCGCGCCCCATCAACTGCCGCAGCGCCACCGGCAGGATCAGGATGAGACCGACAATCGTGGGTGTCATCGACGGCGCCACCAGCAGCAGCGCGGCCACGGTCAGCGCCAGCCGCTCCCACCCTTTCAGGGGCGCGAAAAGCCAGCCGGTGACAGCCGCCGCCAGCACATAGATGCCCATTACTGCGCCGAAGAAGGCAAGGAAGAAGGCCCCCCAGGTAAAGCCCTCGGTCACCAGCAGAAGCGCCGGCTGGAAGGCAAAGACGAAGGGCACCAGCACCTTGCCCATGCCGAGCCGGAACGCGGTGTTCCCCGCCTTGAAGGCATTGGCCCCGGCGATCCCGGCCGCCGCATAGGCCGCCATGGCCACGGGTGGCGTGATGTCGGCAAGCACCCCATAGTAGAACACGAAGAAATGCGCCACGATCTGCTCCATCCCCAGCATGCCAAGGATGGGCGCCGCCACCGCCACCATGATAATGTAATTGGCCGTGGTCGGGATGCCGCAGCCCATCAGTATACAGACGATGGCCGTCAGCAGCAGCGTGAACAGCAGTGTCAGCGTCGGCACCGTCATCACCTCGAACGGCAGGATCGCCAGCCAGCCAGAGACCGAAGCCGCCCAGCCCGCTGCAACGCCCGTCACCATATAGGCGATCTTGAAGCCGACGCCCGTCAGGGTGACGACCCCGATGACCACACCCACCAACGCAGCGGCGGCAGTCACCGACAGCGACTGACGCGCGCCAAGGCAGAAACCTTCCCACACGCCATGGGCGGTGCCCCGGATCGCCTGCGCGATGCCCCCCTTCATGAACTCCTGAATCGCCAGCACAACGATACAGGCGGTGATCGACCAGAAAGCGGCGGCAAAAGGCGTGCGGCCCGACAGCAGCACACCGACCAGCAGGATCAGCGGGAAGATCGACAGCCAGCCCTCCCTGATCACCTTCCAGGCATTCGGCAGTTCCTCGGCTGACAGGCCGCGCAGGCCCAGGCGCCGCGCCTCAAGATGCACCTGCACCAGCACGCCGAAGAAATGCATGAAGGCCGGAACCAGGGCGGCAGTCAGGATGGTGGTCAGCGGCACGCCCAGATATTCGATCATCAGGAAGGCCACCGCCCCCATGACTGGCGGTGTAATCTGTCCGCCGGTGGACGAAGCCGCCTCGACCGCCGCCGCGAAATGGCGGGGATAGCCGATGCGGATCATCGCCGGGATGGTTAGCGCGCCGGTCGTCACCGTATTGGCAATGGAGGAACCCGAGATCGAGCCCAGCAGCGCCGAGGACAACACCGAAACCTTGGCAGGCCCGCCCGCATAGCGCCCGGCGAGCGCCGAGGCCACGTCGATGAACAATTGCCCCAGCCCGATCCGCGTCGCCATCACGCCGAACAGCACGAAGTGGAACACATAGGTTGCGATCACCCCCAGCGCCGTGCCGTAAATCCCCTGCGAGGTCAGATAGAGGTGGTTGACGATGTTCGACCAGCTTGCCCCGGGATGCACAAGGATGCCCGGCATCGACTGGCCGAAATAGGCATAGGCAATGAACAGGATCGCGATGACCGGCAGAGGCCAGCCCATCGACCGCCGTACCGCCTCCAGCAGCACGACGATGAGAATGGTCCCCATCAGGATGTCGATGGGCAACGGGTTGCCCACCCGGAACGCAAGGTCCGCATAGATCCATGGCACATACAGCGCGGCAACCGCCCCGGCGATGGCCAGCAGCCAGTCGATCAGCGGCAGGCCCCAGGGCGCCAGAAGGCCCGGCTCGGTTCGTTTGGCGCCGAAGGCCGAAAAGCTCAGGAACACCAGCGCCAGCGTAACGCCCATGTGCAGCCCGCGATGCACCGTGGCCTGCGGAATGCCGAATCCGGCTGTATAATAGTGATAGCAGGACAACAGAAACAGGATGGCGCCGGTCAGGATGGCCAGCGGCCGCGCAACCTCGCGGAACCGCATTTCCGGGTCGAATTTCTCTTCCAGGGCCTGAAGCTCATCCGCTGTCAGATGCCGTGGCCCCTCGTCTTCCTCTACCTTTGCCATATGTCACTTGCCCCTGTGCTGACTGTTAAAAGCGCAACGGGGCCGCGCTCTGCGGCGCGGCCCCTGCTTCTGGCCGGTCTTGCGCCGGTCCTCGTTACTTCAGCAGGCCCGCTTCCTTGTAGAAGCGTTCCGCGCCCGGATGCAGCGGGATGCCCACGCCGTTCAGGGCGGTATCCGCCGTGATCAGCTTGCCTTTGGAATGGCCGGAATCCAGCAGCTTGCGGGTGTTCTCGTTCCACAGCGCCTTGGTGATCTGGTACACCAGCTCTTCCGGCTGATCGGCGCTGGTGATCCACTGCGCACCGACCGACAGCGTTTTCACATCGTCGGCATTGCCTTCATAGGTGCCGCCCGGCACGGTATCTGCCGCGAAGAAGCTGTACTTCTCGCAGATCGCGGGCGCTTCCTCGCAGGTGATCGGCACGATCTTCACCGCATGCTGGCTGGCCAGTTCGGCAATCGCACCGGCTGGATAGCCACCCACGAAGAAGAACGCATCCATTGCGCCATCGCGCATCCGGTCGGCGGCCTGATCAGGCTTCAGGAACTCGGCCTTCACGTCCCCTTCGGACAGGCCGTAGCCTTCCAGAATGATGCGCGCATCAACCAGCGTGCCCGACCCCGGCTCGTCCAGCGAGACGGTCTTGCCCTTCAGATCGGCTACACCGTTGATGCCCGATTCCGCGCTGGCGACCAGATGGATGCTTTCCGGGTAAAGGTTGGCAATGGCGCGCAGCTTCTCGACCGCAGGCTTGCCTTCCCAGATGCCCGTGCCGCTGTAGGCCCAGGTTGCCACGTCGGATTGCGAGAAACCCGATTCCAGCGTGCCACCGGCGATGGCGTTGATATTGGCGACCGAGCCGTTTGAGGACAGGGCCGAAGCGATAAGCCCCGGCACACCACAGGAGCCGCCCTCTTCACAGGGGCGCGACCCCGGCGGGTTCGAGATGGCATTGGCCAGCAGGCCGCCGATCGGGTAGTAGGTGCCAGCCGTGCCGCCGGTGCCGATACGGAAAAACGCCATGTCCTGCGCCTGCGCAGCACCCGCCACAAGGCCGGCCGTCAGCGCCAGACCCGCAAAGAATTTCTGATGAATCATACCAGCATCTCCCCTTGGCATTGAGGGCACCGTTCATCACGCGCCCTTGATCGCCACAGTAAGACCGACCAAATGGTCAAATGCAACCGCTTTGGGACAGGCGAAATGCCAATCCGGCCGCCTTAATGCCGGATTTGTTGACTCCTGGCTGCCGGTTTCCGACATGCCGATGCCGGTTGCAGGCTGGTCATCGCGCCACAGACAGGTTAGTCAGAAAGGGTTCTCAGGGCGGGGTGCAACTCCCCACCGGCGGTATAGCCCGCGAGCGCCTTCGGCAACGAAGGGTCAGCAGATCCGGTGAAACTCCGGGGCCGACGGTATAGTCCGGATGGAAGAGAATCGCGCACGGCCTGCCTCCCGCGGGCCGGGTGTGACTCGTGCTCTGGGACCTGACGCAATTGAACGGAAGGTTCCGAAAACATGACGACCAAAACCCCCCGCATCGCTTTCATCCGCGCGCGCTGGCACGATGACATCGTGGACCGTGCACATGAGGGCTTTCTGGCCGAGGCCGCCCGGCTGATCCCCGGCGCCGAGGTGGAAACCTTCGACGTGCCCGGTGCATTCGAAATGCCGCTGGCCGCGAAGAAACTGGCGCAGACCGGGCATTTCAACGCCGTGGTGGCTGCCGCCTTCGTGGTGGATGGCGGCATCTACCGCCACGATTTCGTCGCCGGTGCCGTGGTGACCGGGCTGATGAATGTGGGTCTTGAAACCGGCGTGCCCTGCCTGTCGGTCTCGCTGACGCCGCATAACTACCAGCCGGTCGATGTGCTGACCGATTTCTACCGCGACCATTTCGTCAAGAAGGGCGCCGAGGCCGCCAGCGCGGTGCGGCAGCTTCTGGACCTTGAGGCGCGGCTGGCAGGCTGAGCCTAAAGCCGCATATGGTGGCGCCCGGTCAGCCGGGCGCGCACCTGCGCCAGTTCAGCCTCGCGGCGTGGTGCGTCCCAGTTCAGAACTTCGGCGAGCAGCCCTGCGATCCGGTCCAGGTCGCGCATGCTCAGCCGCCCGGTGACGGCAAGCGCGGTGCGCCGCATCACCAGATCCTCCAGACCTTGCACCTGTTCGTTGCGGCTCAGCCAGCCCAGCTCTTCCAGTGTGTAATCGGGCGCATCTTCCAGCGAGGTGGGCGCCGCACCCTCCGCCTGCAGAATCGCCCGCGCCGTGGTGCCATAGCGTGCGAGCAGCGTGGCCGCCCGCCCCGGCGCCCCGCCCGCCTCAGCCGCCCAGACCGCAGGGTCAGCCGGATAATCCCGCCCGCCTCCGATGGGCAGATCGCGCGTGCTGACGCGCCGCGCCCGACCAAGGCGCGACAGAACCGTATCCGCCACCTCCTCGGCAAAGCCACGGAAGGTTGTCCACTTGCCGCCAACCAGCGAGATCACCGGCCAGTCGCGCGCATCTGACGGCTCGATTACCGGGGCGGAATGGTCGCGGCTGATCAGCCCCGCCGCCGTGCCATCCGACGCGGGCAGGGGCCGGATGCCGGAATAGGCATAGACGATCTGGCTGCGGTCGAACGCCAGCCCCGGCAGCAGGCTGCGCAGGCTTTGCAGAAAATAGTCGATTTCGCCGTCCTCGCAGCGCACGCCGTCCGGGTCATCGGCACGGGTATCGGTCGATCCGACCAGCGCCCGCCCAAGATAATCGAACACCAGGCAGATGCGCCCGTCATCGGCCTCGAAATAGATCATCCGCCCCTTCAGCGCCGCCAGAAGCGCCGGATGATCCAACAGGATATGCGAACCCTTGGTGCCGCCGATCAGCCGCGTTTGCAGGCCCAGCGTGGCGTTCACCGCGTCGATCCACGGCCCCGCCGCATTGATCACCACACGCGGGCGCAGTGCCAGTTCGGTGCCATCGACGGCACGCAGTCGCACCGTGGCGCCCTCCGCCCCCAGCAAGGCGCAATGATTGAAGGCCCGCGACGCCGGGCTGGCCCGCAAACCATCCTGCATCAGCTCCAGCACCAGCCGTTCGGGATGCGCCACGGTCGCGTCATAGTAGCGCCCTGCCGCCACGATGCGCGGGGTCAGCGGCGGGATTTCGGCCAGCGCCCTCGCCCGGCCCCACAGCGCATGGCGCGGCATGACCCGCGCGCGGGCCCCATAGAAATCGTAAAGCGCGAGGCCAATTTTCATCAGCACCGCCCCGCGTGCCCGTGGCGCGGTGGTCGATCCCATCAGCGTGCGCAGCGCCGCGCCAATGCCCTTGAACCACGAAAAGATCGGGATCACGGTCGGCAGCGGATGCACGCAATGCGGCGCGTTGCGCAGGAGAAGGTTCCGCTCCAGCGTCGATTGGGCGACAAGGCGAAACTCGCCGGTTTCCAGATACTTGATGCCGCCATGGATCAACCGCGAGGGCGCAGCCGATGTGCCCGAGCCATAGTCGCCCTTGTCGGCGATCACGCAGGTCAGCCCCTGTTCGCAAAGATCGCGGAACAGGCCCGCGCCATTGATCCCGGCGCCGAGGATCAGCACGTCAATGGGGGTCTCGGTCATTTCAGGCAGTATCCTCGGGGGCCAGAGCCTCCAGCGCGGGCCAGATCGGCGCCAGTTGTGCGGCGATTTCGCCATGCAGCGCGTAACGGCAGGCCATCTCGGCGGCGCGTTCGGGCTGCGGGTCAAAGGTGACGCCTTCCCGCGCTGGCGGGCCGTGCCGCGGGCTTTGGTAAAGCCCCACCCCTACCCCGGCACAAAGCGCGGCGCCCCAGGCGGCGGCCTCGCCGGTGCCGGGCACGGTGACCGGCAGGTTCAGCACATCGGCAAACAGTTGCGCGATGGCGGGATTGCGGGAAATCCCCCCGGTCAGCCGTACCTCGCGCGGGGCAAACCCTTCGCGCAGCGCATCGACATGCAGGCGGTGGTTGAAGGCGATGCCCTCCACAACGGCGCGCAGCATGTCACCCCGGTCATGCCAGCCGCGCAGGCCAAGAAAGCCGGCGCTGGCCCCCGCTCCATGGGGTGAACCGAACAGGTAGGGGTGGAACATCAGCGTCGATTGCCGCGCCAGCGCGGCCTGCAACTCTGCCGCCGCCTGCGGATGGATCGAGCCCCCCGCAGCCTCGGCCGCCTGCCGCTCGGCGCCGAAGGTGCGATCCAGCAGCCAGTCGTAATTGGTGGCAGAGGCAGGCGAGATCGCCATGGCGTTCCATTCACCCGGCGCAATGCCGTTACGGCAGAACCAGCGCGCATCGCAGAGCGGCTGCCGCGTCACGGTTTCGTTGATCGAATAGGTGCCTGCGACAATGGCAACGATCCCCTCGCCATAGCCGCCGATGCCAAGGCCAGAGGCCGTCACATCGTGCAGCCCCGCCACAACTGGCGTGCCGATGCACAGCCCCGTCAAAGCGGCGGCGGCTTCGGTCACATGACCCACCACATGATCCGGGCGGCTGATTTCAGGCAGGTTCAGCGTGCCAAGCCCGAAAATGCCGGGAATGTCTGCCGCATAGGCCTGCGTCGATACATCGGTGAAAGAGGTGCTGGCCTCGGTCAGATCGGTGCCGATGCTGCCGGTCAGGCAAAACCGGATCCAGTCCTTGCAGGCCAGGACATGCCCGATCCGGGCGAAACGCTCGGGCTGGTTTCGCGCAATCCAGACCAGCAGCGCCGAAGGGGCAGAGGCATGCGGTTCCTGCCCCGTGCGCGCCAAAGCGGCCGCGGCGGTGCCATCGGCCTGCCAGCCCGCGACCACGTCCGCCGCGCGGCTGTCCAGCGACAGGATGCCCGCGCCCAGCGGTTGCGCCGCCTGATCGAGCAAGTAAAGCCCGTCGCCATGCGCTGTCGCCGCCACTGCCGTGATATCACCCGGCGCGCGGCCAGATCTGGCCAGCGCCTCGGCCACCGCTTCGGCCGTCGCGCGCCAGAGACCGGCCATGTCACGTTCGACATACCGGGGCTGCGGTATCTGTTGCGGCACACGGCGCAGCGCCGCCGCGATCTCGCGCCCGTTCTCGTCAAAAATCACCGCCTTGCTGACGGTCAGGCCGTTGTCGATACCCAGCAGGCAAGCCATGGCAGATCCCTTTCGGAAAGATCGGGGCCGGATGCAGATGCACCCGGCCCCGCCTGAATGCCGGGGCGCACAGCGGCGCCCCACCCGTCAATCACTCGGACAGGGTGAAAGCGGCGGTGTATTTGTCCACATTGTCCTTGGTGATCAGCAGGCAGTCGAAAAGCTGCTTTTCGGTCGCCGCGCCGGTGGAGCCGGTCTTGATCACGTTGTCGGCCTGACGCACAGCTTCGGCCGAGAAGACCGCGACGGGTTGCAGGACGGTATATTGCATCTCGCCCGCTTTCACCGCCGCGACCGCATCGGGCGAACCGTCGAAGCCGCCGACCTTCACCTGATCCAGCTTGCCCGCCTCTTTCAGCGCGGCAATCGCGCCCAGCGCCATCTCATCATTGCCCGAGATCACGCCAATGATGTCGGGGTTGGCTTGCAACAGCGACTGCATCTTCTGATAGCCTTGGGTGCGGTCCCAGTTCGCCACTTCCTTGCCGACCTTTTCCAGATCCGGGTATTGGGTGATGACGGTCTCGTAGCCGTTCGAACGGGTCGCGGCATTGTTGTCCGACGGATTGCCAAACAGCTCGACGTATTTGCCAGCGTCGCCCACATCGGCCACCCACTGTTCCGCCCCCAGCGCGGCGCCCTGGGCGTTGTTCGACACCAACTGCGCCTTGGCCAGCCCTTCCTGGTTGATCTCGGCATTCACGAGGATCACCGGGATACCCGCATCCACGGCCTTCTTCACCGCCCCGATGGAGCCATCGGCATTTGCCGGGTCAAGGATGATAGCAGCCGACTTGTTGGTGATCGCGGTGTCGATCAGGGTGCTTTCGGCATTGGTGTCGCCCTTGTGGGCCGAAACATTGGCCGTGTAGCCCATGCTTTCGGCGGTCGCCTTGGCCACTTCTCCCTCGGTGAACCAATAGGGGTTCGCCGGGTCGGTGACGATGATCGAGATCAGCCCCTCGGCTGCGGCGGCATAGCTCATCAGCGGGGTCACAGCCACGGCGGCCATCAGGGCACGGCGGGTCAGTTTCAGCATGGTTCTCTCTCCCTTGGTTTGGTCGTTTGCCGTCTTGGCAAGGCTTTCCGCGCGGGTCGGTTGGGTCCGGCCCGGTCGGGAAGGTCGGTCGGCTCAGCCCTTGCGCGGGCCTTTGCCGTATTGGATGGAGTTCATCAGCACGGCGAGCACGATCACCGCGCCGGTGAACACGGTCTGCCAGTAGGACGAGACCCCGATGATCACGAGCCCGTCGGACAGGAAGCCGATAACGAAGGCGCCCAGCATGGTGCCGCGCACCGTGCCGCGCCCGCCGGTCAGCGCGGCGCCGCCGATGACCACCGCTGCGATGGCGGTCAGTTCATAGGTGGTGCCAGCCGTCGGCCCCGCCGAGGTCAGCTGCGACGACAGCACCAGCCCCGCCACCGCCGCCAGCATGCCCGACAGCGTGTAGACGGTGATCTTCACCCGCTTGACCGGCACGCCCGACAGATCGGCCGCACGTTCATTGCCGCCCGAGGCGTAGAGCCAGCGCCCGAAAGCCGACCGGCTGAGCATCAGACCCGCCAGCACCGCAATCGCCGCCAGCACGAGAACCGAGATCGGAATACCCGCCAGCCTGTTGAAGCCCAGCCAGTCGAAGCCGGTGTTGCCCAGTTCCGGGCGCCCCGAAAGATTGTTGTAGGTCAGGCCGTTGGTCATCAGAAGCGCGACGCCGCGCGCCACATACATCACGCCCAGCGTGGCGACGAAGGCAGGCACCTTGAACCAGGCGATCAGCACGCCGTTCACGGCGCCGACCAAAGCGCCCAGCGCGCAGGTCAGCACCACGACCGCCCAGACCGGCGGGTAGAGGATGACGCCCAGCGCCTGCATCTCCACCCCCTGCATCAGCGCCCCGGCAATCACGCCGGAAAGCGCCAGCACCGAACCGACCGACAGGTCGATCCCGCCGTTCAGGATCACCAGCAGCATCCCCACGGCCAGGATGCCGTAAATCGCCACATGGCTGGCCATGATGAGGAAGTTCGACACCGTGAAATAGTTCGGCGACAGGAAGGAAAATACGGCGACGATCAGGATCAGCGCAAAGAAGGCGCGACCTTCCAGCAGCAGCCGGCCAAGGCTGAAGGCGGGTTTCGCGGCGGCCGTGCGGGCGAGTGTGGTATCCGACATGGGATGGCTCCGTTACTTGGTCGCTGAGGATCGGCCGTCAGGCCGCCACGGACTCGCCCGAGGCGGCCATGATCTTTTCCTTGCTGACGTTGGAATCGAATTCGGCCGAGATGCGGCCCTTGTGCATGACGATGATCCGATGCGCGATCGACAGGCATTCACCGACTTCCGAGGTCGAATAGATCACGGCAAGGCCGCGCTTCGCCTCTTCGGCCAGCAGCTTGAACACCTCAGCCTTGGCGCCGATGTCGATACCGCGCGAGGGTTCATCCAGCATGATGACGCGGGGTTTCGTCGCCAGCATCTTGCCGATGACGACCTTCTGCTGGTTTCCGCCAGACAGTGAGCCGATGGCGGCGGCCGGGCCGGAGGTTTTCACCGTCACCTCGCGGATAGAGGCGTCGATCAGCGCGCGTTCGGCCTTCTTCTGGGTAAACAGCCCTTTGGTAAAGCTGGCGATGGAGGCAAGCGACAGGTTCTCGCCCACGCTCATGGTCTGCACGAGGCCGTCGCGCTGCCGATCCTCGGGGACAAGTGCCAGACCGCGCGCGATGCGTTCCGCGATGGAAAGATGCGAGATTTCGCGGCCCTCCAGCACCACCTCACCACTACTGGCGCGCAAACGGCCCGCCACGGTTTCCAGAAGCTCCGTCCGCCCGGCGCCCATCAGCCCGTAGATGCAGACCACCTCACCCGCGCGCAGATCCAGCGACAGCCGGTCCACCACGTTGAAGGCCCCCCCTTTGGGATCGGCCACCGTCAGGTCGCGCACCGACAGCGCCACTTCGCCAAAGACATGCCCCTCGGGCGGGCTGCCCAGATCGTAATTGTCGCCCACCATGTTGCGGACGATCCATTCAAGGTCGATTCCGCCGCGTGGCGCATAGGCGGTCATCGTGCCATCACGCAATACCACCGCGTGATCGGTGATCTGCAACGCCTCTTCCAGGTGGTGCGAGATATAGACGATGCTGACCCCCTTGGCCGTCAGGTCGCGGATGACCTTGAACAGCACCTCAACCTCGGACGCCGACAGTGCGCTGGTCGGTTCGTCCATGATCAGGATGCGGCTGTCCACCGACAGGGCGCGGGCGATTTCCACGATCTGCTGCTGGCCAAGGCGCAACTCCTCCACCGGGGTCAGCGGGTCGATGTCTTCCTCAAGCTCTGCCATCAGGCGACGGGCCTGACGTTCCTCTTCGGCGAAATCGACGCCGGTCGGGCCCATGATCTCGCGCCCCATGAAGATATTGTCGCGCACGCTCAGGTTCGGGGCGAGGCTGAGTTCCTGGTGAATGATGGAAATCCCGCGATCCCGCGCCTCAGTCGAATTGTTGAAGGCGACCGGCTTGCCATCAAGAATGATCTCGCCGCTGGTCGGCTGGATCACACCGGAAAGGATCTTCATCAGCGTCGACTTGCCCGCGCCATTCTCGCCGAACAGCGTGGTCACCTGCCCGCGATGAATGTCGAAGTTCACGCCTTTAAGCGCATGAACATTACCGTAGGATTTCGCCACGTTACGGGCGGCCAGAACCACCTCGGCCAGATCCGGTTTTTGCTGCGGAACATCGGTCATTTCACGGTGATCCTCACAGGGGTGATCATCCAGTTTTTCGGATTCACCAGCCGGAACGCGCCGATGACCTCGACCGTCCTGCCTTGCAACGATGCGGTATCCAGCCCGTCCAGAACGGCCTTTTTCATGGCGCGGTTGATGCCAGAGCCGGCATCCTGATACTCGATCTGGTTCTTGAAACTGCCAAAGGCGATGTCCCCCGGCGCGTCGCGCAGATCGGTGCCGTTGATTGCCGGGCCGGTTTGCAGCCGGACCTTGATTTCCGGCGGCATGCCCTCGATGGCAAGCTGGTAGACGCCTGATTTTCCCTCACCCACCACACCGGAAAGCTTCACCGGAATGATGGCCCCTGTCGAAGACACGGTGCCGTATTTCTGGCCCGCCGCCGCCTTGTCGGCCAGAGCCTCAGGCGCGATGACCAGCGCATCCACCGCCCGGCCCTCGATATTGGCCTGAATGCGGGGAAACTCCGCCTCGCCAAAGCTGTCGGGCGAAAACGCCTGCTGGCGCACATCCAGATCGGACCCGAGACGCACCACCTTGGTATCCAGCGCCATCGCCGCCAGCAGCGCGAGGCCCAGCGCCAGCGAAAGCATCAGCCCACGGCGCGGCGCGGCGGGCGCACGGGGGGCGGGGGATGTGGCGCGGTTCATCGGCGGACCTCCGTGATGATGGAACGGCAGGCGGCGAATCGAGCCGGGGCGCCCCCGGCGGCCGACGCCGCAAGACGGGCGCCGCACAGCGGGCGCGCTGCCGATGATGTTGTGATCTCTTTCATTTTCAACGGCATGCACCCCTCCCCGGCGCCTGTCGTGACGGCTGTCCTCCCCGAATATTTCGCCGCCCTCCAGCGATGCGAACCCCGGCCAGCCTTTTCTTGACAGTTCCAACCGTAACTGAAATAAATTTCGTTGTCCGCAAAAAAATACACATGCATCGTGAAACTGTGCTATGAAGCGGAAACGGCATCGGAGGAGATGCCGGGACACGGCTGCGTATCTGCGGGCCGAAGGCGGGAGGCGAAAAGACATGGCAGGACAGGGCAACGGGCGCGACCTGCTGATCGGCATTGATGCGGGAACCTCGGTCATCAAGGCCGTGGCCTTTGATCTGGCAGGACGTCAGATTGATGCGGCAGCCGTGCCGAATCGTTATGCCAGTCGGACCGGCGGGGCCGTTACGCAGTCGCTGACCGATACCTGGGCCGATTGCGCCGCCGCGCTGCGCGGTCTGGGCGCGAAGATCGCGGGGCTCGCCGCCCGCACCGCCGCGCTGGCAGTTACCGGGCAGGGCGATGGCACCTGGCTTGTGGGGGCGGGCAACCAGCCTGTGGGCGACGCCTGGCTGTGGCTGGATGCCCGTGCTGCACCCACGGTCGCGCGGCTGGCGGCCATAGCCGCGAACCGCACAAGATTCGAGGCGACAGGCACCGGGCTGAACACCTGCCAGCAGGGTAGCCAACTTGCCCACATGCAGACGCATTACCCCGAGCTTTTGGCGCAGGCCGAGGTCGCGCTGCATTGCAAGGACTGGCTTTACCTCAACCTGACGGGCGCGCGCGCCACCGATCCGTCGGAGGCCAGCTTCACCTTCGGCAATTTCCGCAACCGTGCCTATGACGATGCGGTGATTGATGCGCTGGACCTGAGCGCCCGTCGCCACCTGCTTCCCGAAATCATTGACGGCACGCAGATCACCCATCCGCTGACGCCCGGGGCCGCCGCGCAGACCGGGCTTCTGGCGGGTACGCCAGTCAGCCTTGGCTATGTCGACATGGTAATGACCGCACTGGGCGCCGGCGTCGTGGGTGGGCCGGGGGATGTGGCTTGCTCCACCGTCGGCTCCACCGGCGTGCACATGCGCGCGGTTGAGGCCGGCGACGTGCATCTGAACGCCGAGGGCACCGGATATGTGATCTGCCTGCCGGTGCCCGGCCTGGTCACGCAGGTGCAGACCAACATGGCCGCCACGCTGAACATCGACTGGGCGCTGGGTCTTGCCGCCGATGTGTTGCGCGACTTCGGTCAGGAGGTCAGCCACCGCGATCTGGTAGCCCGCATCGACGGCTGGCTGGCGCAAAGCACACCAGGCCAGATCGTCTACATGCCCTATATCTCGGCCGCCGGGGAGCGCGGCCCCTTCGTCAACGCCGACGCCCGCGCGGGCTTCACCGGCCTTTCGCTGAACCACCGCTACCCCGACATTCTGCGCGCCGTGGTCGAGGGGCTGGGCCATGCCATGCGCGATTGCTATGCCGCCATGGGCAGCCTGCCCGGAGAGCTGCGCCTGACCGGCGGGGCCGCCCGGTCGCGCGGGCTGCGTGGCATCCTCTCCGCTGCCATCGACGCGCCAGTGCGCGTGTCGGCCCGCGAAGAGGCCGGGGCGGCAGGCGCTGCCATGATGGCCGCCGTCGCCATCGGCGCCTACCCCGATATGCACGCCTGCATCGCCGACTGGGTCACCCCGCTTCTGGGCGCGTCCGAGACCCCCGACCCCGCGCTGGTCACCGCCTATGGCCGCATCTTTCCCGCTTTTGCCGCCGCGCGGCGTGGCCTTGTCCCCGCCTGGGACGCGCTGGCCGCCGCCCGGACGTTCCATGAAGGAGACTGACATGACCACCGAACCCGGAATGATCGACCTGTTCGTCATCGGCGGCGGGATCAACGGAGCCGGTATCGCGCGCGATGCCGCCGGGCGTGGCCTGTCGGTCGTGCTGTGCGAGAAAGACGATCTGGCCGAGGGCACCTCGTCCCGTTCCGGCAAGCTGGTGCACGGCGGCTTGCGCTATCTGGAATATTACGAATTCCGGCTGGTGCGCGAGGCGCTGATCGAACGCGAAGTTCTGCTGAACGCCGCGCCGCATATCATCTGGCCAATGCGCTTTGTCTTGCCGCACAGCCCCGAGGACCGGCCCGCCTGGCTGGTGCGGCTGGGCCTCTTTCTTTACGACCACCTTGGCGGCCGCAAGAAACTGCCCGGCACCCGAACACTGGACCTGAGGCGCGACCCCGAAGGCATGCCGATCCTCGACCAGTTCACCCGCGGTTTTGAATATTCCGATTGCTGGGTGGATGACGCGCGGCTTGTGGTGCTGAACGCGCTTGGCGCCGCTGAAAAGGGCGCCGAGGTGCTGACCCGCTCGCCTGCCATTTCGGCCCGGCGCGAAAACGGCGGCTGGACCGTCATCACCCGCGACGGCACCACCGGCGAAACCCGAACCTTCCGCGCGAAATGTCTTGTGAACTGCGCCGGCCCTTGGGTCAGCGAGGTGATCAACAATGTCGCCGGGTCCAATTCGTCCCGCAATGTGAGGCTGGTCAAGGGCAGCCACATCATCGTGCCGAAATGGTGGGCCGGATCGAACGCTTATCTGGTGCAGAACCACGACAAGCGCGTCATCTTCATCAACCCCTACGAGGGCGACAAGGCGCTGATCGGCACCACCGACATCGCCTATGAGGGCCGGGCCGAGGATGTGGCGGCAGACGAATCCGAAATCGACTATCTGCTGGCCGCCGTGAACCGCTATTTCAAGGAAAAGCTGCGCCGTTCCGACGTGCTGCACAGCTTTTCGGGTGTGCGGCCGCTGTTCGACGATGGCAAGGGCAACCCTTCTGCCGTGACGCGCGATTATGTCTTCGATCTGGATGAAACCGGTGGCGCCCCGCTTCTGAACGTCTTCGGCGGCAAGATCACCACTTTCCGCGAACTGGCGGAGCGTGGGTTACACCGGTTGCGCCATATCTTCCCGAAAATGGGTGATGACTGGACGCAGCACGCCCCCTTGCCTGGTGGCGAGATGCCCGGCGCGGATTACGAGACCTTCGCCAACGACCTGCGCGACAGTTACCCTTGGATGCCGCGCAAGCTGGTTCAGCATTACGGGCGGCTTTACGGCGCACGCACCCGCGATGTGGTAGGTGCGGCGACCACACTGGCCGGGCTGGGCCGTCACTTCGGCGGCAACCTTTACGAGGCCGAGGTACGTTACCTGACCGCGAAGGAATGGGCCCGCACCGCCGAGGACATCCTTTATCGCCGGACCAAGCATTACCTGCACCTGACCGAGGCCGAGCGCGCGGCCTTTGCCGACTGGTTCACCGCCGCCCGCCTTGCCGCCTGAGGTTCCCATGACCCTGACGCTCTCGCTCAATACCAATCCGCTGGTGAACCGCTTTGCCGACCCGGATGATCTGATCGACACCGTGGCGCGTGACCTGCGCATCCGTGACCTGCAACTGACGCATGAGTTCATCAACCCGGGCTGGCCCGCCCCGGTGATCCGTCGCCTGACCCGGCAGATGGGTGCCGCGCTGGCACGGACGGGGGTGAGGGTCACCTCTGGCATGACCGGGCCTTACGGGCGGCTCAATCACTTCGGCCACCCCGACCGCGATGTGCGGCGCTATTATGTGGACTGGTTCAAGACCTTCGTCGACATCACCGCCGATCTGGGCGGCACCTCGGTCGGCACACAATTCGCCATCTTCACCTATCAGGATTACGACGATCCGGCGCGGCGCGAGGCGCTGATCCAGACCGCGATCGACTGCTGGGCCGAGGTGGCGGAACATGCGAAATCCGCCGGGCTGCGCTATGTGTTCTGGGAGCCGATGAGCGTCGGTCGCGAATTTGGCGAAACCATCGCCGCCGCGCTGACGCTGCAAGACCGGCTGACGGCGGCGGATATGGCGGTGCCGATGTGGATGATGGCCGATATCGACCATGGCGATGTCACCAGTCCCGACCCCGACGATACAGACCCTTACGCCTGGGCGCGGGCGGTGCCCAAAGTCAGCCCGATCATCCATATCAAGCAGTCAATGATGGACAAATCCGGCCACCGCCCCTTTACGGCGGCCTTCAACGCCAAAGGCTCGATCCAGCCCGAGCCGCTGCTGGCCGCCCTTGCCGAAGGTGGCGCAGTGGATAACGAGATCTGCCTTGAACTCAGCTTCAAGGAACGCGAACCGAATGACCGGCAGGTGATCCCGCAGATCGCCGAAAGCGTGGCTTTCTGGGCGCCGCATATCGACACCGGCGTGCAAAACCTGAATATCTGAGGTCGCACAGCCCCGGAGCCTGCCGATGACCCAAGCCTTCGCCTTCGCCACCTCAACCGAAATCCTGTTCGGGCGCGGCAAGCTGGCCGAGGCGCCGGGCCGCATCGCGGCTCTGGGGCGGCGCGTCCTGCTGGTCGGCGGGGCTACTCCTGCCCGTGCGGCGCCACTGGCCGCCGCTCTGGCAGCGGCGGGCTGCACGGTCACGCATTTCGCCGTGCCGCGCGAACCCGATGTGCAACTGATCGAGGCCGGGGTAGCGCTGGCCCGCGCTTCGGACGCCGAGGCCGTGGTGGCACTTGGCGGCGGCGCAGTGATCGACGCGGGCAAGGCCATTGCCGCAATGGTGCCCGCCCCGCGTCAGATGCTGGATCATCTGGAGGTCGTGGGCCTTGGCCTGCCGCTGGATGTGGCCCCCCTGCCCTTCATCGCCATCCCCACAACCGCCGGCACTGGGGCCGAGGTCACGCGCAATGCGGTGATCGGTGTGCCCGATCATGCCCGCAAGGTCAGCCTCCGCGACGCGCGGATGCTGCCGCGTCTGGCGCTGGTCGATCCGGCGCTGACCGATGGCTGCCCGCGCGCCATCACGCTGGCCTCGGGGCTGGACGCGATCACACAGGTGATCGAGCCTTTCACCAGCACCCGCGCCAACCCGCTCACCGACGCGCTTTGCGCCGATGCCATCCCGCGCGGGCTGGCGGCGCTGAAGCGGCTGATGCAGGGCGAGGACGCTCAGGCGCGCGACGAAATGGCCTGGGTGAGCCTGTGCGGCGGCCTCGCACTGGCCAATGCCGGGCTGGGCGCCGTGCACGGGCTGGCCGGGCCACTGGGCGGGCTGACCGGCGCGGCACATGGCGCGATCTGCGGCGCTTTGCTGCCGCATGTGCTGCGCGCCAATCGCCGTGCCGTGGCCGATCCGGCGCGGCTGGACCGGGTGGCGGGCTGGCTGTCCGAGGCTTTCGAAAGCGCGCCCGACATGGACAGCGCCGCACAGGCTCTGTCTGCATGGTCGCAAAGCGCCGGTCTGCCCGGCCTTGCCGCGCAGGGCATCGGGCCAGAGGCCCGCGCCGCAGCGGCACAGGCCGCCGCCACTTCGTCCTCGATGAAGGCCAATCCGGCGCCCCTGTCGGCAGCCGATCTTGTCGCCGTCCAAGACGCCGCCGCCTGAAAGGAAGCCCATGGCCCGCCGCAGCCCGCTTGACCCCGAGGAAAGCCTCGCCATCCGCGCGGCCTGGTTGCATTACGCGGGTGGGCTGACACAGGCCGCCGTGGCGAAACGGCTGGGCCTGCCCTCGGTGAAAACCCACCGGCTGATCGCGCGGGCGGTGGCGGACGGGGCGGTCAAGGTGTCCATCGACGGCGCGATTGTCGAATGCGTGGAACTGGAGCAACAGTTGGCCACCCGCTACGGGCTGGAAAGCTGCGAGGTTGCCCCCGATCTGGGGGAAGAAGGGCTGCCGCTGCGCGCGCTGGGTCTGGCGGGCGCGGGCTTCCTGCGGCGGGTCATTGAAAGCAGTGAACATGCGGTGATCGGCCTTGGCCATGGCCGCACGCTGGCCGCCGCCGTCCAACACCTGCCGCGCTTTGATGCCGGGGGCACACGCTTCGTCTCGCTTCTGGGCGGGCTGACGCGGAACTACGCCGCCAACCCGCATGACGTGATGCACCGCATGGCCGAAAAGACCGGCGCGCAATCCTATGTCATGCCGGTGCCCTTCTTCGCCAATTCGGCCGAGGACCGGGCGATCCTGCTGGCACAACCCGGCGTGCGCGAGGTGTTCGACATGTCGAACGGCGCGGGGCTGAAGGTGGTGGGCATCGGCACCGCCGACGCCGATGCACAGCTTGTCGCCTCGGGCATGATCGAACCGCGCGAGATCGCCGAGATCAATGCGGCGGGTGGCGCGGGCGAGATGCTGGGCCACTTCTTTGACGCTGCCGGGCATGTGCTGGAAACCACGCTGACCGCGCGGACCCTGGCCGTGGATCTGGACGGGCCGGAGGGCAGCCATGTCGTCGCCATCGCAGGCGGGCCGGGCAAGGTTGCGGCTGTGCGGGCGGTGTTGAACAGCGGCAGGTTACGGGGCCTCATCACCGACGAGGCCACCGCCATGGCACTGATGCAGGGCGCGGATTAACCCCGCGCCAAAAGTTTTGCCCGCGCCATGATCGCCTCTTTGGTGATCCCGAACTCCTGATACAGCCGCTCTGCCGGGGCGGAGGCGCCGAAGCCCGGCATACCGATCACGTCATCCTCGGTGGCGACATAACGGATCCAGCCGAACTTGCCCGCAGCCTCAACCGCGATGCGGGGGGCATTGCCCAGAACCTCGGCGCGATATTCGGCGGGCTGAGCCTCGAACAGCTCCCACGAGGGCATGGAGACCACGACAACCGCTATGCCTTCGCCATGCAGCGCCCCGGCGGCTTCGACGGCCAGCGCAACCTCGGTGCCCGTCGCGATCAGCGTCACATCCCGCCCTTCGCCGAACTGGCGGATCACATAGGCGCCCTTCGCGGTCAGGTTTTCGGCTCCCGCCTCCAGACGCAGTTGCGGCACGTCCTGACGCGACAGCGCCATCAGCGAGGGCACATGGCGGTTGCGAATGGCGATATCCCAGGCTTCCAGCGTTTCCACCACATCGGCGGGGCGGAACACCGTCAGCCCCGGAATAGCGCGCAACGAGGCCATGTGTTCGATGGGCTGGTGGGTCGGGCCGTCCTCGCCCAAACCGATGCTGTCATGCGTCATCACATAGACGACGCCCAGACCCATCAGCGCCGACAACCGGATCGCATTGCGGCAATAGTCGGAAAACACAAGGAACGTGCCGCCATAAGGAATGAACCCGCCATGCAGGGCGAGGCCGTTCATCGCGGCCGCCATACCGAATTCGCGCACGCCATAGCCGATGTAACGACCCGGCGCCTCGCGCGTATACTGGCTGTCCACCGCCGGAACGCGCGTGAGGTTCGAGCCGGTAAGGTCAGCCGAACCACCGATCATTTCGGGCAGCGCCGGGGTCAGCGCCTCCAGCGCCATCTGGCTGGCCTTGCGGGTGGCGGCCTTCTTCGGCTGGGCGAACAGCGCCGCGCGCGCCTCGGCCACGGCGGCATCATATGCCGGGGGAAGATCGCCCGACAGGCGGCGCAGAAACTCGGCCCGTTCCGCCTCGGGGCGGGCGGCAAGGCGGGATTCCCATGCCGAACGATCCGCAGCCCCGCGCACCCCGATGGCCCGCCATTCGGCGCCCAATTCGGCGGGAATTTCAAACGGCGCGGCGGTCCAGCCAAGTGCCGCCTTGGTCGCTTCGGCCTCAGCCGCACCAAGCGGAGAGCCATGCACCGCATAGGTGCCTGCCTTGCCGGGCGAACCGAAGCCGATCACGGTTTTCATAGCGATCAGCGAGGGCTTCGCGGTTTCCGCCTTGGCCGCCGCGATGGCCGCATCCAGAGCCTGCCCGTCATGGCCATCGCAGCTTTGCACATGCCAGCCGCAGGCGCGCAGCCGCGCCGGCACATCCTCGGAGAAGCTGACCGAGGTCGGCCCGTCAATGGTGATGGCATTGTCATCGTAAAGCACGATCAGCTTGCCCAGTCCCAAATGCCCGGCAAGGCTGATCGCCTCTTGCCCGATCCCTTCTTGCAGGCAGCCGTCGCCCAGAAACACATAGGTATGGTGATCCACCAGATCGGCGCCGAACTCGGCCGCCAGCCTGCGTTCTGCCAGCGCCATGCCGACAGCGGTGGCAATGCCCTGCCCCAGCGGCCCGGTCGTGACCTCGATCCCCTGCGCATGGCCATATTCCGGGTGGCCCGCCGTGATCGCGCCCCACTGCCGGAAGTTGCGGATCTGATCCAGCGTCATGTCCTCGTAGCCCGTCAGATGCAGCAGCCCGTAAAGCAGCATCGAAGCATGGCCGTTCGACAGCACGAAACGATCACGATCCGGCCATGCGGGATTCTTCGCATCAAATTTCAGATGCTTGCGAAACAGCACTGCGGCCGCATCCGCCATCCCCATCGGCGCGCCGGGGTGGCCGGATTTCGCCGCCTCCACCGCGTCGATGGCCAGCGCGCGCAGGCAGTTGGCAAGAGCGAAGTTCTGCGGGTCAAGCGCGGCCTTGGCCGCGATGGCGTTGTCCATCGGCATGGGCGTCCTCCTGTTTGCGCTAACGTAACTTCTGCTCTGTGATTTCACAACAAAAATCACATCATAAAATCACAACATAACAATAATGTTGTTGTGATATGCCGCGCCCATGTTAGAAAGCGATCAGCAGCAGGAGGGAATCGTGAAGCGCGAGGAACGCAGACAGGCGATCATGGATCTGCTGGTCGAGGCGCGCGCCGTCGATCTGGATGACTTGGCCGACCGCTTTGCCGTGTCGAAAATGACCATTCACCGCGATCTGGACGATCTGGAACAGGCGGGCCTGCTGCGCAAGGTGCGTGGCGGCGCCACCATCGAGGCCGGAACTCAGTTCGAAAGCGACTTCCGCATCCGCGAATTGCAGGACGGCGCCGCCAAGGCCCGCATGGCCCGCGCCGCGCTGGATCTGATCGAGCCGGGCATGACGGTGATGATCAACGATGGCTCCATGGCCGCGCTGCTGGGTGCCTCGCTGGTGGACAAGCGGCCGCTGACCGTCATCACCAACAATGCCGCCATCCTTGACCGGCTGAAGAACGAAGCGGGCATCACGCTGATCGCCCTCGGCGGCGTGTTCAGCGCCAAATTCAACGGCTTTTTCGGTGTGGTGACCGAAGGCGCACTCGCACGGCTGCGCGCCGATATCGCCTTCATCTCTTCCCCTGCCGTCTCGGGCCTGCAAGCCTTTCACATGGATGACGCCGTGGTGCGCGCCAAGCGCGCCATGATGGCGGCTTCGGCCCGCTGCTGCCTGCTGATCAACCACGCCCGTTTCGGCCGCTCGGCGCTGCATGTGTTGGCCGATCTGGCCGAGTTCGACACCATCATCACTGACGATGCCCCCGCGCCTGAGGATCGCGCCGCGCTGGACCGCGCGGGGATCGCTTTGACCATTGCCAAGGATTGATACATGGAACCGCAAGTCTGGATCGGCACAAGCTGGAAGATGAACAAGGTGCTGTCCGAAGGTCGCGCCTTTGCTGAAGGGCTGCGTGCTGCCGACACCGCGCGCGATCCGCGCATCCAGCGCTTCGTCATCCCGCCCTTCACCCTTGTGCGCGAGGTGAAGGCGGCCCTGGCCGACACCAGCGTCAAGGTCGGTGCGCAGAACATGCACTGGGCCGATGACGGTGCCTGGACCGGCGAGGTCTCGCCTGTGATGCTGACGGATTGCGGGCTGGACATCGTGGAACTCGGCCACAGCGAGCGGCGCGAGCATTTCGGCGAGACCGATGAAACCGTCGGCCTCAAGACCGAGGCGGCGGTGCGCCACGGGCTGATCCCGCTGATCTGCATCGGCGAAACGCTGGCTGAACGCGAATCGGGCCGCGCGCAAGAGGTGCTGGAGACGCAGGTGCGTGGCGCCCTGGACAAGCTGTCGGGGGCGCAGAAACAGGCGCAGATCCTGCTGGCCTATGAACCCGTCTGGGCCATCGGGGTGAATGGCATCCCCGCGACCTCCGATTACGCCGATGCGCGGCAGGCGGAGATCATCACAGTGGCCGAAGACGTGCTCGGCCGCCGCATCCCCTGCCTCTATGGTGGCTCGGTCAATCCGGGCAACTGCGAGGAACTCATCTCCTGCCCGCATATCGACGGGCTGTTCATCGGGCGCTCGGCCTGGAATGTCGAAGGTTACCTCGACATTCTGGCCCGTTGCGCTGCCAAACTGTGAAGGATCACGACATGAAACTGGCAATTGCAGGCGACAGCGCGGGTGAAGGTCTGGCCAAGGTTCTGGCCGAACACCTGAAGGATAAGCACGATGTGGCCGAGATCAGCCGCACCGAGGCTGGCCCCGACACCTTCTACGCCAACCTCTCGGACCGCGTAGCAAGCGAGGTTCTGGCGGGCACCTATGACCGCGCGATCCTCGTCTGCGGCACCGGCATCGGCGTCTGCATCGCGGCGAACAAGGTGCCGGGCATCCGCGCCGCGCTGACGCATGACACCTATTCCGCCGAACGCGCCGCGCTGTCGAACAATGCGCAGATCATCACCATGGGCGCCCGCGTCATCGGAACCGAGCTTGCGAAGGCCATCGCCGACGCCTGGCTGGCCGAAACGATGAATTTTGACGCGAGCGGCCGGTCCGCCGGCAATGTTTGCGCCATTGATGAGGTGGACGCGAAGTACAACAAGCGGTAATCGCTTGATGAGAGAGCTTGACGGGGTGCGTTGGCCCGCACCCCAGCCAATCCGAAAGGGGCAATGATGCTTCGCCTGCCCAATGACGGCGCTGCCACCGGCACGCCGCTGGACGAATACCTGCGCGCGCGCGGCGGGGCGGCGGCCATTGTCGCCGCGCTGGCCCATGCCTTGCCGCCGCTGGCCGACCGGCTGGCCGCCGGACGCCTGCATGGCGACCCCGAGGCCATCGTCGGCACCAACGATTCCGGCGACAAGCAGAAGGCGCTGGATGTCGCCGCGCATGATCACATGCTGGCCGCCCTTGCCGCTGCTGGCGTGCGCAAGGTGCTGTCGGAAGAGGCCGAGGCGGTGATCGACCTTTCCGCCGAAGGCGCCTTCGACGTGGCAATCGACCCGATCGACGGCTCCGGCTCCATCGGGATCGGTGCGCCGCTGGGGATGCTGTTTTCCATCCTGCCCGCCGCGCCCGAGGGCTTTCTGCGGACCGGCCGCGCCATCGTGGCGGCGGGCTATGCCTCTTTCGGGCATAGCTGCGACTTCGGCTTCTCGCTGGGCGAAGGCGTGATCATCGCCACCTTCGACCGCGAGTTGAACGGGTTCCGCATCGCCCGCGAGGGTGTGACGCTGAAGCCGGAAACGAAAAGCATCGCCTATAACGCCTCGAACGAACGGCACTGGCCAGAGGGGCTGCAAGCCTGGGCGCGCGATCTGCGCGCCGGGAAGGAAGGCCCGCGCGGCAAGGATTTCAACATGCGCTGGCTGGCAGCGGCGGTGGGCGAATTGCACCGCATCCTGCTGCAAGGCGGCGTGTTTCTCTATCCCGCCGACCGCCGCAAAGGGTATGAGAACGGCCGCCTGCGGCTGGTCTACGAGGCTGCGCCCATTGCCTTTCTGATGGAGCAGGCGGGCGGCAAGGCCACCGATGGCGCCGTGCCGATCCTTGACCGGCAGCCGCAGTCCCTGCACGAAAATACCGCACTGATCTTCGGTGCCGCGGAAGAGGTCGATACCATCGGCTGCTACCTCGGCGCCCCCAACCCCCGACAAGGATGATTCCATGGCCCGGATCACGCTTCGCCAACTGCTCGACCACGCCGCCGAAAACGGCTACGGCGTTCCCGCCTTCAACATCTCGAACATGGAACAGGGGCTGGCCATCATGGCCGCCGCGAAGGCGACCAATTCGCCGGTGATCATTCAGGCGAGCCGCGGCGCCCGCGCCTATGCCGGTGACCGCGTTCTGGCCCGCCTGATCGACGGCCTGACCGAAACCTACCCGGACATCCCGGTCTGCATGCACCTTGACCATGGCAACAACCTCGCCACCTGCGCGACCGCCATCCAGAACGGCTTCACCTCGGTGATGATGGACGGGTCGCTGAAAGAGGACGGCAAGACCCCGGCCGACTACGCCTATAACCGCAACATCACCAGGGCGGTGGTCGATATGGCCCATGCCTGCGGCGTGTCGGTCGAGGGCGAGCTGGGCGTTCTGGGCAGCCTTGAAACCGGTATGGGCGATCAGGAAGACGGCCATGGCGCGACCGAGAAGCTGAGCCATGACCAGCTTCTGACCGACCCGGCGGAGGCCGAGAAATTCGTGGCGGAAACCGGCGTCGACGCGCTGGCCATCGCCATGGGCACCTCGCATGGCGCCTACAAGTTCACCCGCAAACCCGACGGCGACATCCTCGCCATGCATGTCATCGAGGAAATCCACCGCCGCCTGCCGAACACCCATCTGGTGATGCACGGCTCGTCCTCGGTGCCTGAGGATCTGCAAAAGATCATCAACGCCTATGGCGGCGACATCAAGCCGACCTGGGGCGTGCCGGTCGAGGAAATCCAGCGCGGCATCAAGTCGGGCGTGCGCAAGATCAATATCGACACCGACAACCGCCTTGCCGCGACCGCCGCGATCCGCAAGTCGTTCTCGGAAGACCCGGCCGAGTTCGACCCGCGCAAATACCTGAAAGCCGCGATGGGCATGATGACCGAAGTCTGCAAACAGCGGTTCGAGGCTTTCGGCACCGCTGGCAACGCCGACAAGATCCGCGTCATGCCGGTCGAGGCGATGGCGAAACGTTACTGATCCGACCGGGCGCGCAGGCCCTGCTTGCGCGCCCGCAGGTCATGACCGCGGGGCGCCGCCAAAGGTGCCTCGGCCAGCGCGCCCAGATCGGCGCGCCGAAGTTTCTGGGTCGAGGTCGTGGGCAGACTGTCCACGAACACAACCACCCCCGGCACCTTGAAGTAGCTGAGTTGCGTCGCGCAACGGTCGAACACCGCCTGCGCCAGCGCGGCTTCGTCCTGCCCCGCCTTCGGCACGATGACGGCCAGAACCTCCTCGCCGCGCAGCGGTTCGGGCATGGCGACCACGGCAACCTGTGCGACACCGGCGCAGGAGGCCACCGCGCCTTCAACCTCGATGGCAGCGATATTCTCGCCCGAGCGGCGGATGATGTTCTTCTTGCGGTCGTTGAAGTAAAGCCGCCCCGCCGCGTCGCGGATCACCACATCGCCGGTATGGAACCAGCCGCCCGCCCAGGCCTCGGCCGTGGCTTCCGGGTTCTTCAGATAGCCCGAGAACAGCCCCCGGCGCGGATCGTCCCCCGACGCCCGCACCCAAAGTTCGCCCGGCGTTCCGTCGGGCACATCGGTGCCCGTGTCATCGACCACGCGCGCCTCCATCGCCGGGCCGGGGCGCGCGGGGTTTCCGATGCAACGGCTGCCCAGCACGCGCGGCTCCTCCCATGCGCACAGCACACAGGCACCGCCTGTTTCCGTCATGGCCCAGCCTTCCAGCAGCGGCACACCATAGCGCGCCTCGAACACCGCATGGTGATCAGGATGCACGCCACCGCCCAGACCGAACCGCATGCCATGCGCGCGATCCTCGGGGCCTTCCGGCAGTTCCAGCAAGATGGCGGGCATGACACCAAGATAATGGAAGCAGGTTGCGCCCGTCTCTGCCGCCTCGTGCCACCAGTTGCGGGGGTGGAAGCGATCCACAATGATCTGCGCCCCGCCGGTGGTCAGCATCCCCATGAAAGAATGGCCCGAGGCATTGACGTGAAACGCGGGCAGCGGCGTCATCAACCGCTCGGCCCAAGGATGCAGCGAGATCGCGCCGCCCTGCGCGGCATACCAGCGCCCCCAGTTCAGGAAGTAAAGGTTCGACAGGATGCACCCTTTGGGCTTACCCGTCGTGCCGGAAGTATAGACCAGCGCCGCCTCCGCCTCTTCGCCCGCAGCGCCACCCGGCGCGGGCGGGGCTGGCGGGGGGGCCTCACCCGGTCCGATGACCGGCAGGCCCAGCGAGGCAGCGGCACTGCGGACATGGGCCGCACGCGCTTCCAGCGCAATCGCCAGAACCGCGCCGCTATGGCCCAGCACATAGCCGAACTCCTCGGCGCTGCCATCTGGGTTCAGCGGCACCGCGCTGATGCCCAGGCTGTTCAATGCCAGCCAGTGCAGGAAATGCTCGGGCCGGTTCTCCAGCAGCAGCGCCACCCGGTGCCCCGGCCCATAGCCAGCCGCTGCGAAATCAGACGCCAGCCGCGCCACTTCGGCCTGAACCTCGCCATAGCTCCATTGCGCCTTCGCGCCCCACATCGCCTGAACCGAGGCAGGCAGCAGGAACAGCGGCGCATCGGGGCGTTCGGCAGCTTTATCCGCCAGCAGCGCGGCAAGGGTCGTCATGTGCGCAGGCCCGCCTTTTGCAGAAGCGGCAGAACCCTGTCGCAGAAATAAGGAAGTTCATACAGGTAGTTGGCGAAAGACAGCGCGATCCCGGCATAACCCTGCTCCGAAATCGCCTTCATCTCTTCGACAATCTTTTCCGGTGTGCCGACCAGCGGATAGCTGCCCGCCCCACCGGCAAAACGCTTGCGATAACGGTCATAGGCATCGGCGTCATGGGAATGCGAGAATTCCTTCTTGCCCGCCATATGCTGATCGACGGCTTCTTTATCCGCCAGTGTCACGGCATAGCGTTCGTAATACTCTTCCGCCTCGGCCTGCGTTTCGCGGCAGACCACATGGCAGACGGTATAACAGCCGACATCGCGCCCCACCTTTTCGGCGCGGCCACGAATATCCGCGACATGTTTGCCTGCCTCGGCAATCTCGGTGAATGTTGTGAACAGATATTCACAATGCGCCGCCGCGAAGTCACGGCCAGGGCCACCGAAAGCCGCGTTCATCGTCACCGGACGCGGGGTTTGCAGGCTGGCCGGGCGGCTGACCGCCTGTTTCAGCTGGTAGAAATCGCCGTTGAGATCAATCGGCCCCTCGGCGGCATAGACCTGCTCGATGATCCGCAGCCATTCCGACGCCTGATCATAGCCCTTATCCACCAGCGGGATGTTGAACATCCCGAATTCCTTCGGGTTCCAGCCGCAGACGATGTTCAGCCCGGCCCGCCCGCCCGAGATATGATCCACCGTCGCCAGCGCCTTGGCCGCG
Source organism: Gemmobacter caeni (assembly GCF_003054195.1). GTDB lineage: Bacteria > Pseudomonadota > Alphaproteobacteria > Rhodobacterales > Rhodobacteraceae > Gemmobacter > Gemmobacter caeni. The sequence continues at coordinate 47,122 of NZ_QBKP01000012.1, read as the reverse complement.
TAAAGCGGATGCACGATCGGCACATGCACGGTCATGAACAACCCGATGCGCTGCGTCGCCGCCGCAAGCCCCGCCGCCCAGCTGAAGGTTTCGTAAGACCATTCGCGCACCTTGTTCTTGCCGCCGAACCCGGCCCAGCGGGCGATGGGCAGGAAAAAGTCGATCCCCGCGCGGTCGGCGATCTGCGCCGCCGACAGGTTGTCGTTCCACAGCGCGCGCCAGCGTTCGGGCACATCGGTAATGGCCAGCCCACCGTCGGCATTTGCCGCAAAGATACCAAGCTTCAGCTTGTTCGGGCCTTTCAGGGGATGCAGTCGCGTCATCGGAGCCTCGTGAAAAAGGCGGCTGACCTGTGGTCAGTCGGTCAGGGGAAAGGAGGCGCGCGTCGGGATCAGACTAGAGGCTGCGGTCAATATTTCAAGCATGAAATACATGGCCGCAGCGGATTCTCAGCCGCGCCGGAAGCCCTGTGCCGCAAGCTGGCGGAAATCGCCCATCGCCTGTTCCGGCGCGCGGCAGCAATGCGGCCCGCGGTTCGGCTCCAACCCGTTCAGCCGGTGCAGCCGCACCTGCATTTCCGCCTGCATCAGCGCGACGGCAGCGCAGTTCACCACCGGCGCAGCGCCGATCTTCAGCCCGTATTCGCCGCCGATCAGCAGCCCCGGCAATACACCCGCCGGCACGATGACATCGGCGCCGTCCGCGACCATCGGTTCGGCTACCTTGCGGAAGCCGTCAATCATCCGCACCTTCGCGGCCTCGTCCCCGGCAAAGGCCGCCGAGAAATCAGAAGGCAGAATGTTCAGCCCGGCGATATGGCTGATCCGGTGGCCAAGGCCGTAAAGATCGGCCTGTTCGCGGTGCATGTTGCGGTAAACGTCATCCAGCGAGACCAGCGCGATCATCCGCCCCAGTTGCGCCGCCAGATGCAGCGTCGCTTCGCCGGTGCCCACGACAGGGATGCCCACCGCCGATTTCAGTTCATAAAGCCCAGGGTCCTGAAAGTGCCCCATGACGATGGCGTCATAACCATCCGCCTCGGCCTGAATCCCCTGATCCACCGCCTGCACGGCACAGCGGAATTCTGACAACCGGCCGAAGCCGCGGTCGGGGGGCGAGATGCCATGCACCTCGACCGTGGTGCCGGGGCTGGCGATCTCGTTCAGATAGGACGAGAGCTTCGCCAGATAGGCGGCGCTGGCGGTCGCGTCGATGAAACTTTGCCAGTAGATGCGCATTCACCCCTCCTTCGGGATCAGGGCCAGCACCCGCAGCGGGCTGCCCGAACCTTCGTGAACCTTCAGCGGCGCGGCCAGGATCACCGCCCCGGTCGGCGGCAGGCGATCCAGCGCCGCAAGGCATTGCAGCCCGTAGCGCCCGGCACCATGCAGATAGTGGTGCGCAGGATAGGGCGGTGTCAGATGCCCGCCCTGCCCCGCATCGGTGCCGATGGTTTCGGTGCCAAAGCCAAGGATGCCCCGTTCGTCGACCAGCCAGCGCATCACAGCCGCATCAGGGCCGGGGGTATGGGCGCCATCGTCGCGCAGGTTGGCATAAGCCGCGCCTTGCCGTTTCGACCAGTCAGTTCGCATCAGCACCCAGGACCGCGCCGGGATGCGACCGTGTTTCGCCTCCCACGCCTCGACATGGGCGATGGTCAGCAGGAAATCCGGGTCGGCGCTTTCCGCCGAGCAGTCGATCACACAGGCCGGGGCGATCATATCCGCCACCGGCAGCGTATCGACCGTGTTCAGCGGCAGGTCGCGCCCGGTGAACCAATGCACCGGCGCGTCGAAATGCGTGCCGGTATGTTCGCCGAAGTTGAGGTTGTTCCAATACCACGCCGGGCCATTGGCATCATATCGCGAGATGCGTTCGATCCGCACCGGGGCCGAGGCGCCAAATTCCGGCGGCAGCACGATGGTGGGGCTGTCCTCGCGCAGGGTCTGCGTCAGGTCCACCACCTCCACCGCGCCGGAGCCGAGTGCCGAAACAAGCAGGGTCAACGGGTTGGTCATGCGATGCTCCTCATCCCTGCCGCATTTCGCGTTCGACCGCCTTGGGGTTGGCGGCCAGCCGGGCCTGAACGTCCTTGGCGACATCGCCGACGAACATTTCCTCCAGCCCGCGTTTCAGCCCGGATACCGCAGCGGTGGCGACGGCAGAGCCCCCGACCTTCGGTTGGGGCCAGGTCTGGAACCAGTCGCTGTCCGCCGGACCACAGAACAGGTTCAGAAGCTTCACACCCCCCTGCGCCAGGTCCGCCCGCAGGCTGTGCGACCAGGCCAGCGCCGCCGCCTGCGCAGCCGACCAACCGGCAAGCGCAGGCGAAGGCGCCAGCGCATGTACCGACAGCAGGTTGACCCAGGCCGCCGCGCCGGTCGGCCCGTCGGCACCGCGCCCGATCATCGCGGGGGCCAGCGCCTGTGCCAGCCGCATCGGGCCAAAGACCACCGCCTCCATCGCGTCGCGGGTGGCGGTTATACTGCCTCCCAGCGCGCCACCGGGGCGCATGTGGTCGGCGGTATTGATCACGATTTCGGTTTTGCCACCGTAATCGCGCGCGTGATCGGCGACAGACCGTTCCGAGCCCAGATCCAGCGGCACCACGCTCACCCCCGGCAGGGCGGTCAGCTTCTCCGTCGCAAAGGGCTTCCACGCCTCGGGCAGGCCCAACCGCACCTCGCGCGCGCCCGCCTCCACCAGCGCCTTCACCAGCGCCGGGGCCGCGAAGCTGCGCGCATCGGTAATCAGCACCCGGCGATGCAGCGGATCGGCGGTCATCTCGCGCCATTGCGGATCGGTCATCGGATCGGCCCCCTTCTGTTCCGGCCCCGCATAAAGCACCGCCTGCCCGGCGCGGTCCAGCATCAGCACAAGCCGCAGCCGCGACCCGGCGATACCTTCGGGATGCAGATGCACCAGCGCGGTCGGTCCAGCATCCATCTTGACCAGCCCCACCCGCCATGGCGCGCGCTCGCGGAAGTAATTGTCGGCGGGCACTTCGGCGGTGGTCTGCGACAGGACGGTGGCCCCCTCCGGCGCCTCGACCATCTCGATCCGCGCCGACAGGCAGTCGGGGCACGCCTCGCGCACCGGGAAGTGGAAGGCGCCACAAACGGCACAGCGCGGCAGGGCAAAGCGCCCCTCGGCGGCGGCAGCGGTCAGGTGATGCGCCGCGCGGCTGCGCTGGCCCGGCGGCAACAGCGGCAGCCGCGTGCGTTTCAGCGGATCTTTGCGACGCGGTGGTTGAAGCGGAGCCATCACGCGCCCTCCCCGCCAAGGATCACCGCGCCCGAGCCAAGCCCCCGGTCGAAGTTGATCATGCCAAAGCCCGAGGCCAGACCGCGTTTCGCGCCCGAAACCTGCGTCGGCCCGGCTTGCCCGGTGACCTGCCGCAGCACCTCGACAATGCCCATGTGCCCGCCACCGCAACCCGCCTGCCCGGCCGACAACTGCCCCCCACAGGTGTTATGCGGAAAGTCCCCGGCGATGGTGAAATCATGCGCCTGCACGAAATCGGACGCCTCGCCCTTCTTGCAGAAGCCCAGATCCTCGAACTGCATCATGCAGACAAAGGGGTAATCGTCATAAGTGTTCACGACGTCGATCCCGTCGGGCGTGGTGCCCGCCATGGCGTAAAGCTCCGGCATGTCCTTCGCCCAGCCGCCGCGCATCTGCACCGGGTCTTCGGCAAAGGCATTGTGCCGTTCAATACTGCCCAGCAGATGCGCATAGGGCAGGCCCTGTGCCTTGGCAGTTTCCTCGCGCATCACCAGAAACGCCTCGGCCCCGGCGCAGGGCATCACGCAATCGAACAGGTGGATCGGCGGCGCGATGGCGCGGGCACCCAGATATTGTTCCAGCGTCAGCGGCTTCTTCATCAGCGCATTGGGGTTCTTCAACGCATTGTCGCGCATGGCGACGCAGAGCTTGCCGAAATCCTCGCGCGTCGCGCCGGTCTGGGCCATGTAGTTCTGGCAGATCAGCGCGAAAGACACATTCGGCCCGCCCGCCCCGTAGGGGTAGACGGCATCCTGTGAAAAGCGGCTGAAATTCTCCAGCCCGTAGCGGAAGGTATGCACGCCGTTGGTTTCGGCTGCGACACAGGCCACCACATCGGCATCGCCCATCTGCACCGCCCGCGCGGCACGGCGCAGGCTGACGACCCCCGCCACCCCGCCCAGCGGCACGAAATCCAGAAAGCGCGGCGACAGGCCGAAATGCTGGGTCAGGCCGATGGCACTGTCCGGCGCGGCCGAAAAGCTGGCGAAGGAAAAGCCGTCGAAGTCCCGATGGCTCATCCCCGCACCCGCCGCCAGCGCGGCCAGCGCCCGCCCGGCCCACCAGGCGGTGCTTTCGACCGAATAGCGCTGATAGGGCACCGTCACCGGCACCGTCAGCACGACATCCTCATACCCGCGCCGCGCCATCCGGTCAGACCAGCGTCAGCGTCACGTCGATATTGCCGCGCGTCGCATTGGAATAGGGGCAACGCTGATGCGCGCCCTCCACGATTTCCTGCGCCAGCGCCGACTCGACACCCGGCAGGTGGATGATCAGTTCCACCGTCAGCCCATAGCCGGTGGGCACAGGCCCCATGCCGACCTTGGCGGTCACCTTCAGGTCATCGGGCAGGCTGACCTTCTTCTGCCGCCCCACCAGCTTCAGCGCGCCGATGAAACAGGCCGAATAGCCCGCCGCGAACAGCTCTTCGGGGTTGGTGCCTTCACCGCCCGGACCGCCCAGTTCCTTCGGGATGGTCAGCGCCAGCGGGAAGCTGCCGTCAGGGCGGCTGGACGTGCCCTGACGTCCGGCGGTGGAGGTCATTTCAGCGGTATAGAGGATCTTCTCGGGGGTCATTCGCGTATCCTTTCCTGTCATGCCTTCTTGCGCAGCGCGGTCTTTTCCGACCGCAGATCGAAGGCGCGGCCCGATGCCACCGCCTCGGCCGCATCAGATTTCAGCACGCCGCGCAAAAGCTTGTTGGTCGAACTGACCGGCAGTGCCTCGGTATAGGCAAGCCAGCCGGGCAGCTTATGGTAACTCAGCTTCGCCGCCAGACGTTCCAGCAGCGCATTTGCAGCGGCAGGGTCGGCGGCAGCTTCCGTCACCACGAAAGCAAATACCTCTTCGCCGCGGGTGTCATCTGCGACAGGCGTCACGGCAGCGGTCTTCACCGCGGGATCGGCGATCAGCGCCATCTCCACCTCCAGCGCCGAGATATTCTCGCCCGACCGCCGCACGATGCTTTTCTTGCGATCGACGAAATAGAACCGGCCTTCAGCATCGACACTCATCACATCGCCGGTATGGAACCAGCCACCCTCCCAGGCTTCCGCTGTAGCCTTTTCATCGCCCAGATAGCCGGTGAAGAACCCCTTGCGCGGGTCGTCGCCCTTGGCACGCACCCACAATTCGCCGGGAGTGCCGGGGGGCACATCGCGGCCCTCGTCATCGACCAGCCGCCAGTCCATTCCGCTGCGCGCCACACCAATGCAGCGCTGGCCGGGCGGACAATCGACGCCGAAGGTGCAGGTGACGCCGGTGCCGCCCGTCTCGGTCATCGCCCAGCCTTCAAGGATCGGCAGGCCATAGCGCCGCTCGAATTCGATCTTGTGCGCAGCATCAACGCCGGGGCTGAAGGCAAAGCGCGCCTTGTGCGCGGTTTCAGCCGGGTGGGACGGCAGTTGCAGTAGGATCGCCGGAATGACGCCCAGCGCATGCACAATGGTCGCGCCGCTGTCGGCCACGGTCTGCCACCAGCGCGAGGCATGGAAGCGATCCAGCGCCACGATGCAGCCACCGACGACCATCATGCCGACCGCCGTGCAGCCCAGCGCATTCATGTGGAAGAACGGCAGCGGCGTCAGCGACACTTCGCAATCCTCCGCCAACCCGCCCATGCCTTCGGTCGAGACATACCAGTCCGCGACATTCATGAAGTAGTAATTCGACAGGATGCAGGCTTTCGGCATCCCGGTGCTGCCCGAGGTGAACAGCAGTGCGCATTCGTCGCCCGGCTGGCCTTCGGCGGCGGGGCGGGTTGCCTTCGCAGGCGGGATGGCTGCGCCGGGATGGCTGCGCGGCATATCCTCGGGGCACCCGGCCAGTACCAGCGCATCAAATTCGGGTAGCGCCACCATCAACTCGGCCTGCGATTTCTCCATCTGATAGCGCAGCTCGTCGGGGCGCATATCGGCATTCACCGGCACGATGGAAGCGCCAAGCGCATTCAGCGCCAGCCAGTGAAACAGGAACTCCGGCCGGTTCTGCAAGATCAGCGCGACGCGCGACCCATGGCCGTAACCTGCCGCCGCATAGCCCACGCGCAGGGCGGCAATCTGTTCCGCCGCCGCACCGTAAGTGTAGCTGAATCCTTCCGGCGCATACGGCAGGCCCGCGCTGGCCGGAGCCATGACAAAGGGTAGATCTGGGCGGGTTTGCGCCTTGCGGTCGAAGGCATGGAAGGGCGTCGGCAGCAGCATGGGCACCTCTGTTCTTTCGGTCAGCTTAGGGGCCGCTGTCCCATCGTTCCAATTCAATTGCCTTGTCGGATTGATAGCAACTTACTATCAAAACACATGGAACTGAGACAGCTTCACTATTTTATTGCCATTGCCGAGACCGAACACTTCGGTCGCGCCTCGACCAGTCTGCGCATCGCGCAACCGGCGCTGAGCCGTCAGATGCAGCTTCTTGAGGCGGAACTGGGGATCGACCTGTTCGAACGGCTGCCGCGCGGGGTGCGGCTGACCCCGGCAGGTCGGGTGTTTCTGGACCAGACGCGCGAGGTGAAGGCGCAGCTTGCCCGCGCCGTGGCGGCGGCGCGTTCGGCAGCGGCCGGCACTGGCGGGCGGCTGCGACTGGGGCTGATCGAGGTGGCGGCCTGGCAGGGCCTGTTGCCCGAAACCATCCGCCGCTTCCGCGCCGAATTTCCGCAGGTCGAACTCGCGCTCAGCGCCATGTCCTCCCCCGCGCAGCTTGCCGCGATTCAAGGCGGCACGCTGGATGCCGGGTTCCTGTATAACCCGCCCGACGATCCGGCGCTGGGGCAGCTGGCGCTTGGCTTTCACCGGATGATCCTCGCCGTGCCCTCTGGCGCCCCCTTCGCGGCGCGGACCGGGGTGCGGCTGGCCGATCTGGAGGGACAAGACATGATCGGCTTTCGTCGCGGTGCCAGCCCACGCCTGTCGGATGATCTGACCGCCGCACTGCGCGGTGCCGGGGTTACCCCGCGCCGCATCGCCGAGACGGAAAGCGAGGCCGACATCCTCGCACTCGTGAATGCCGGGCTGGGCATGGCCTTCGTGAATGAAAACCAGCGGCACCGCCCGCCGCCCGGCGTGCGCTTCCTGCCGGTCACCGACATGGAGGTGCGGCTGCATCTGGCGCTGGTCTGGCATCGCGGCACGCCCTCGCCCGCGCGCGACCGGCTGGCGGAGCTTACGCAGGCCATGGCGCGCGAGGGGGCTTGCGGCGCGGACGGGGAAATACTTTAATCCTGAAATATCATTCCTGCGCGCGAGGCCCAGATGACCGATTTCCGCAGCCGCTGTATCGCCCCCGAGCCGCTGGCCGGGTTGTTCTGCGCCATCCCGCATCCGACGGCGGTGGAAATCTGCGCGGCCACCGCGCCGGATTTCCTGTGTCTTGACGGCGAACACGCCCCCATCGGCCGCGAGCGCGCGGAAGAGATGATCCGCGCCGCGCAACTGCATGGCGTGCCGGTCATCATGCGCGTGCCGGGGCATCTGCCCGACAGCATCGCGGGCGTGCTGGACAGCGGCGCCGACGGGGTGCTGGTGCCCCGCGTCTCCACCACCGACGAGGCCCGCGCCGCCGTCGCCGCCACGCGCTATCCGCCGGTCGGAGTGCGCGGGGTCGGGCCAGGGCGCGCGGCGGGGTTCGGCTATCGCATCCCCGATTATCTGGCGACGGCGAACAGTCGCATCCTGCTGGCCATTCAGGCCGAAACCCCCGGCGCGCTGGAGAATATCGAGGACATCGCGGCCGTGGAGGGTGTGGATGTCATCTTCATCGGCCCCGGCGATCTGGGGGTGACGCTGGGCGCGCTGGGGCCGGAGGGGCGACCAAGGCTGATGGCGGCGATCAAGCGCATCACCAAGGTCTCGCGCGCGGCGGGCAAGGCGGTGGGCATGTTCTGCGCTTCGCCCGACGAGGTGCCGGGCTGGCGCGAACTGGGCATCACCTTCTTCCTGATCGGCAATGATGCGCGCCATCTGGCCGATGCTGCGGGCGCCGCCGTGGCGCGCGCGCGGGAGGGGTTCTGATGCAGGCGATCTTTTATCGCGGCTATGGCGGCCCCGAAGTGCTGGAACATGGCACCCTGCCCGACCCGGAGCCTGGCCCCGGTCAGGTTCTGGTCGCGCTGGAGGCCGCCAGCGTCGCACCGCTGGACTGGAAACTGCGCGCCGGGATGCTGGCTGCGCATTTCACGCCCGAATTTCCCAAGATCCCCGGCCGGGATGGCACGGGCCGCGTGCTCGCCTGCGGGCCGGGTGTCACCGGCTTTACGCCCGGACAGCGCGTCGCCGTCATGGCGCCGCCCGCGCGCGGAGCAGGGTGCTATGCCAGCATGATCGCCGCCGATGCGGCCCTGACCGTGCCGCTACCCGATGCGCTGGCTATGGAAGAAGGCGCCGCGCTGGTGAACTCCGGCCTTTCCGCGCTGATCGCCTGCCGCGCGGCGGGGGTGACAGCGGGGCAGCGCGTGCTGGTGCATTCCGGCGCGGGTGCGGTGGGCGGGCTGCTGGTGCAGCTTTGCGCCCATCTGGGGGCCGAGGTCAGCGCCACCTGCCACAGCCGCAACGCCGATTATGTGCGCGGTCTGGGGGCCACGCGGATCATCGCTTATGACCGGGACGCCCTGACCGAGCTGCCGCCGCAGGATGTGGTGTTCGACCTGATGGGCGGCGCGGTCCATGCTGCCAGCTATGCCGTTCTGAAACGCGGCGGACATCTGGTCTGGCTGACCGCCGCCCCGTTCGAGGATCGCGGCGCGGAACACGGCGTCCGCGTCACCCGCGCGATGATCACGGACGATGCCAGCGTGGTGACCGAGGTGCTGAACCTTGCGGCGCAGGGCGTGCTGAAAGCGCAGATCGCGGACCGCCTGTCGCTGGATCAGGCGGCGGAGGCGCAGCGCCGGCTTGCGGCGGGCGAGATCAGCCGCGGACGGCTGATCCTGCTGCCATAAGGCTCAGACCACCTCGGTCGACATCGGGAAGTGGTAATTCCCGCCCTCGAAGGGCGGGAAGGTATGGAAATCCGCCCGCATCTCGTGGCGCACCGGCGAATGCAGCGCGGCAGTCAGCGCGGCCGGGCTGTCGAACAGCACACGGTTGCGCTGCATGTGACCGGCACGGGCGAAGGGCAGCGCGGAAATCCAGTCGCAGCGCGTCAGGATCTCGATGCCGCGAATGCCGGGAAAGCGGCGCATGATCGGCGGATGTCCGGCGATGTAATGCGTCATCCAGGCATTATAATCCTGTGCCGGGCCGGGATAGTGCACCACATAGGAACAAGGCATTTCGCCCGCGGGCGTCTGCATCTGCGCCTCATCCACCGGATAGCGGCGCAGGACGAACATCTGCTGATCCGCCTGAGCCCCCGCCAGTTCCGGCAGGAAATCTGGATCGGCCAGCGCCTGCAAGGCGCCGTCAGCGGCGCAAGCCGCCTCCAGCGCCTCAAGGCTCGGGGCCTCGATCTGCACACCCAGCGTGGGGCCCGCGCCATCGTCGGTGTAAAGATCGCTTGCCCTGGCGGGGGTGTAGAGGATCGACCGATCCACACCCGCCAGCCCGCCCAGCAGGGCGCGCAGCCTGCCGCGCCCCGCCTCGGTCAGTGCCGCGCCACCCTGCCAGAACATCACCAGTGCAAAGCTCATCGGTCAGCTCCTCAGATCAGGCTCGGCAGGAACAGCGCCAGCTGCGGGAAGATCATGATGATCACGATCAGAAGCAGCGTCAGCAGCACATAGGGCAGCGCCGACATGGCGATGGTTTTCAGGGATGTCCCCGGTTCCGCCACGCCCAGTACGACGAACAGCAACATGCCAAACGGCGGCGTGGTGAAGCCCACCTCATAGGCCAGCAGCAGGATCAGCCCCAGCCAGACCGTATCAAACCCGTACTGGCTGGCGATCGGCATGAACAGCGGCAGGGTAATCAGCATCATCGAGACCTGATCCATGAACATGCCAAGGATCAGCACCGTCACCACCATCATCAGCACGATGCCATGCGGGCCAAGGTCGAAGCCGGTGATATACTGGATGAACCCGTTCGAGGCACCCGAGAAGGCGAAGATCTGCGAGAAGGTCATCGAGGCCGAGATGATGAGGAAGGTCATCGCCGTGACCTTCATCGCATCATCCAGCGACTTCCACAGCACCGCGAAGCTGAACTTGCGATAGACCATCAGCAACAGCACGACGCCCGCACAGCCCAGACCGGCAGATTCCGTCGGCGTGGCGATGCCAAGGATGATGGTGCCCACCACCATGAACACCAGAAAGCCCATGGGGATAATGTTCACCAGCACGGCTTTCAGCTTTTCGCGGCCGGTGACCTGCGGCACGGGATATTGCGGCGCGGCCTCGGGGTCGATGCGGGTCTGCACCCAGATCAGCACGGCATACATCGACACCAGCAACAGGCCCGGCAACACTCCGGCAATCAGCAGCGCCCCCACGTCGATCTGCGCCAGCGAACCCAGCAGCACCCCCAGCGCCGAGGGCGGGATGATGACGGCAAGGCTGCCCGCGCCAAGGATCGGGCCATAGGCCATATGCGGTTTATATTTCCGCTTCAGCATCTCGGGCGCCATCAGCGAGCCCATCATCCCCGCATTGGCAAGGCTCGACCCCGACAGCGCGGCGAAGATCGCCCCGGCGCTGAGCACGACATAGGACAGTCGCCCTCGCAGGTTGCCGATGGCAAGATCAAGCGCGTGGATGACCTTCTCGCCCAGACCGGACCGGAAATACAGGCTGCCCATGACAAGGAACATCGGCAGCGGCGCCAGTGCATAGGTCGCCACCGCATCGTTGAAATTCGCCACCATCTGCGTGATGCCCCGCGTACCGCCAAAGTACAGGAGCGCGCCAAGGATATTGGTGGCGAAGAAGGCAAAGGCCACCGGCAGGCCCAGCCCCATCAGCGTGATGATCGAGCCGATGAGCACGGCGAAAGGATAAAGCCAGTCCATCACATGCCCTCCATCTCGGTCGGGTTGATGTCGTACATCGACACCGGCGTCAGCAGGAAGCGCAGCCACTCCAGCGCGGACAGGCCAAAGCCCAGCATGATCGGCAGGAACACCGCCCATTTCGGCATGTCGAAGGTGCGGGTTTCATAGGTGCCCTTTGCCACCGCCACCGACAGCGAGGTTGCCGCGATCCAGCCGAGGTAGAGGCACAGTACGATGCAGGCGATGTACATGAGCTTTTCCAGCAGCGCTCGTCCGGCAGGCGGCAAAAGCCCCCGCAGGAACACGACAAAGACATGTCCCTTGTTGCGCACGAGCCAGGGCATCGACAGGAAGGTCAGATACAGCAGGCTGTATTCGGAGGCCGAAATGGCCCAGGTCAGCGCGCGCATCCCGAGGTTCCGGGCAACGACATCCGACACCACGAACAGGATCAGCAGCCCGATCAGCAGTTTTGCCACAACGGCCAGCAGCCAGGAAACCCGGCCGACAATATCGAAGAAGGTGGTCATCCGCTCCATCCGCAAAGCAGCCCATCCGGGCCATGCGCCGGTTCACCCTGTCGGGAACTCTGGCGCCAGTCGGGGGGCGGAGCACGTGTCACGCACCCCCTCGCAAGGAAAAGGGCCGCACATCAGGTGCGGCCCGGCAGGTCTCAGGGGAACAACTTGCGCAGCTCTTCCACATGGGTCGGATCGCGGTCCTTCATGCGGTCCCAGCTTGCCTTGGCAGCTTCGGCGAGGAACTTGTCACGGCCTGCGCCGGTCATTTCCACAATCTTCATGCCCTCGGCTTCCATCGCAGCGCGCGATTCCTGGTCTTCCTTGGCAATCGCGTCATAGCTTTCGCGTTCGTATTCGATGGCAACCTCGTTGAGGATCTTCTTCGATTCGTCCGAAAGCGAGTTCCACTTATCGAGGTTCATCGAGATCAGCACGTCGAGGTGAAAGAACCCCGGCTCGACCCGGTAGCGGGTGAACTTGTCCCAGCCGAAGGCCTTGTACCCGATGGAAGGATAGGCATTGGCGTTGATCACGCCGCGCTCCAGCGAGGTATACACATCCCCGGCCGGCTGCACGATCATCTGCGCGCCAAGGCTTTCGAAGAACTGTTTGTAAAGCGGCGAGGCGCGGATCACGAGCTTGCTGAAGTCCAGCATGCCATCCTCGGTCAGCTTCGGCTCGTCCACGGTCCACAGCCAGAAACCGGCCCCGGCGTCGACATGGGCCAGCAGCTTGGCATTGCCCTTTTCCTGATAGATCTTGTCGATCGCATCCCAGCCACCGTTCTCACGCGCTTCCCAGGGCTTGATCCCCGAGGCCGAGAACACCTCGCCTTCCGGCACGATTTCCAGATACAGGCCCGCAGGCGCATTCATCATGTCGATCAGGCCGCTTTGCTGAGCCGTGCCCAGCTGCGGGTTCGGCACAACCTCGGGGCCACCGCGCACGTTGATCTGCACGACACCCTTGCCGCGCTCGTTCACCCGGTCGACGAAGCGCAGGAAACTTTGGGCAAAGCCCACCTGGGTCGGCGTGAAGTGGACCGCTTCGATCACATCTTCCGCCACAGAAGCCGTGCCGAACGACCCCAGCAGGGCCGCGGCGGCAAAGGCCTTGAACATTCTCATAGCATAACCTCCGTTGGATGTCTTTTCTGTCAGGATCGCAAGACCGGCAGCGGCTCTGTCGTCCGCTTTTTCCGATCACCGGGAGCGGTGCGGGCAATGCCCGCCGGACCCCGGCCGAAACTCTTATGAAGCGGATTAAAACATGCATATGCAAATAAAACAAGTTCAAACCTGAAATATCCGAAAAGCGAAGTTCACCCTCCACCTTTTCACTATCAAGTCATTGAAAAAATGTGCAATATTTCAGATTCGGCCACAAGAAAGGGCGACCCTGCACTGACCGGGCCGCCCATAAGAAGGTTGCAGACACATGCTCTTTCAATCAGGGCGAAAGCACCTTGCCCGGATTGAGAATCCCCTTCGGATCCAGCGCGGCTTTGACCGCCCGCATGGTGGCGATTTCCTCGGGGCTGCGGCTGTAGGCAAGGTAATCGCGCTTGATCAGGCCGATGCCATGTTCGGCGGAAATCGTGCCCGCCATCTCGCGCACGATGCCGTAGACCAGCTTCTTGACCTCGGACTCCGGCTGGTTCTTGCCAGCCGAAGGGACCGAGACCACAAGATGCAGGTTGCTGTCACCGATATGGCCATAGCTGAGCGCCAGCGCACCGGGCCAGCGTTCGGCAATGCCGCTTTCGCAGCGCCGCACGGCCTCGTCCATGCGCATCAGCGGCAGGCCGACATCAAAGGCGATGATCGGGCCGACCACGCGGGCAAATTCGGCCACGCTTTCGCGCACGGCCCAGAGCCTGCGTTCCTCGCGGCTGTTGGCGGCGATCACCGCATCCTCGACCATGCCCGCATCCAGCGCGGCCTCAAGGTAGGTTTCCAGCGCGGCACGGGCGCCGCCTTCGGCAAAGCCGCTGGCCTCGATCACCACATAGACGCCATGGCGCCCGGTCAGCGGGCTGCCGATGCCGGTGCCTTCGGACATATGGTGAAAGAAGCTCGGCCACATCACCTCGAACGAGGTGAGTTGCGGGCCAAGTGCCGCGCGGGCGCGGGCCAGCATGTCGATCACCGCCGCCGTATCGGCAAGGCCAAGGAAGGCGGTAGCGGTATGGGGCGGGCGCGGTTGCAAACGCATCACGGCGCGGGTGACCACGCCCAACAGCCCCTCGGTGCCAATGAACATCTGTTTCAGGTCCAGCCCGGCGTTGTTCTTAAGCATCTTGTTCAGCGCGGTGATCACCGTGCCATCGGCCAGAACGACCTCCAGCCCCAGCACATGCTCGCGCGCCATGCCGTAGCGGATCACCTGATTGCCGCCCGCATTGGTGGAGATAACGCCGCCCACGGTGCACGACCCCCGCGCGCCCAGATCGACGGCCAGCATCAGCCCTGCCTCCGCCGCTGCCTGCTGCGCCTTTTCCAGCACCACACCCGCGCCACAGGTCAGTGTGGCCATCTGCGGATCGACCTCCTCGATCTGATTCAGCCGGTCGAGCGACAGCACAACCGCCCCCGCCACCGGCATGGCGCCACCGGAAATGCCGCTGCGCCCGCCCTGCGGCACGACGCCCACGCCATGTTCGTTGCAGAACCGCAGCGCCGCTGACACCCCCGCCGTATCGCGGGGCCGCAACAGCGCCAGCGGCTCCACCGGGGTCAGGCCAGACCAGTCATGGCGATAGGCCTCGGGCACATCACCCGCACGGGTGACCACGTCGGGGCCCAGAAGTTCCTCCAGCCCCGTCACGATATCCTGCATCGCCAAATCTCCGCTGTCGCTGATGCTTCAAGGTTAAAACGATAACGCCCGAAGCGGCAAGCCTTACCAGCGCAGCAAACGCCACCCCAGAAGCGCGCCGATGCCACCTGCGGCAAGAATCGCGGCGCCATACCATGTGACGTAGAACAGCGGATTATCCTCGGTGCAGTGCAGCGCATAGCCAGCCGCCGCCATTCCACCGCAGGCAAGCCCCAGCACAGCCCCTGACAGCGCGGGCGCAGAACTCGCCCCGCGCCGCAGCATCAGCAGCCCTACCGCCAGGGGCGGCAGGGACATCAGGGTAATGGTCGTCAGGCATTTCACCTGGGTAGAGCCACGGATTGCCGCACCCAGCGCCTGCGTTGGCGTCTGCACCCAGAAGCCCAGCCACAGCCCCAGCGCCGCCAGCCCGACCAGCGCAGCCGGAACCAGCCGACGCCCCACCCGTGCCTCGGGCCGCGCGAGATGCAGCGCCAGCGCGACACTCGTGGCGCCCAGCACGAAGGGAAGCAGCGACTTCGCCGCCGTCACCGGCGCGAGCAGCGCCGCCTCCAGATCCGGCCGCATCCCCATGCTGCCCAGAAACCACCCCAGCGGCAGCGCCAGTGCGACCAGCATGGCCAGCGCCATCGCCGCCGCGCGAAGCGGCGGGCGTGGCGGCTCCGCCACCAGTCGGGAAATGAGATCTTCGGTTCTCATTCGTCACGTCCCCGGCCCGGTCCATCGCCGCCGCTCCCGGCGCCCAGACGGGCCAATTTCTTCATCGCCCGGTGCAGCGCCACGCGCACCGCACCCTCGGTCATCGACAGCCGCGCGCCCACGGCGCCGGTTTCCTCGCCTTCAATCGCCACCGCCCGCACGATTGCAGCGGAACGGTCGTCGATCCCGGCCAGCAGCCGGTCGGTATCGCGCCGCGCCAGCGGGTCGGGGCCAGGCTCGCTTTCGAGGAATTCGGTGAAATCCTCGATGGGCAGATGCACCGATGCGCCCCGGCGACGAAAGGCATCCACCACCTTGTGCCGCGTCACGGCATAGAGCCACGGCTTCAGCGGACTGTCGGGACGCCAGGTGTGCCGCTTCTCGTGAATCGCCAGCAGCACATCCTGCACGATGTCCTCGTGCCGGTCCGGCGGCAGCGTCCGCCCGCGCGACCGCACGATCCCGCGCAGCACCGGCGTGATCTCCGTCAGCAGGCGTGCATAGGCACGCCCGTCACCGCCGATCGCAGCCCGCATCAGCACCGACCATTCGCTTTCGCTGTCTCTCATACTGTCCTGCATTACGCCGTCAGCCTGACCTTGTTACAGCCGCTCACGACATTTCTGCAATGGATCACGGGTGAACACATAAGCGTGATGCCAGTAACGCCCCCGGCCCGTCCGGCGAAATGCACTGCGAGGGCCGGACGCGCCCTTGCTTCAGATCCAACGGAGGATGACCCGATGACCATGATGACCAAGACCCTGTCGCTGACCGCCACGCTGGCCACCGCGCTGACGCTGGCCGCCGCACAGGCGCAGGCCGAGGGCGATATGGAAAAGTGCTATGGCGTCGCCATGGCGGGGCAGAACGACTGCGCGGCAGGCCCAGGCACCACCTGCGCCGGCACTGCGACGAAAGACTATCAGGGCAACGCCTGGAAATACGTCCCCGCCGGCACCTGCGCCAGCATCGAGACCCCGCATGGCATGGGTTCGCTGGAGCCGGTCAAGATGTGATCGCCGCCGGGGCCTCGCATGGCCCCGGCAAAGCGACCGGCCGGGGCGTCCCCAGCCCCGGCCACCCTGCCCCGAGGAGGACAAGATGCAGCCCGCCCTTCCCGCCGCCGCCGGACTTGGCTTCAAGCCCGAACATTTTCCCGCCATCCGCGACACCCGCCCTGCATTGGGGTTCTTTGAGGTGCATGCCGAGAATTACATGGGCGCAGGCGGCCCGCCGCACCGGATGCTGACCGCCCTGCGGCAGGATTATGCGCTGTCGCTGCATGGGGTGGGCCTGTCCATCGGCGGCGCCGGGCGGCTGAACGCCGGTCATCTGGCCCGGCTGCGTGCGCTGGTGGATCGCTATCAACCCGAGAGCTTTTCCGAACATCTGGCCTGGTCCAGCCATGGCACCGATTACCTGAACGACCTGCTGCCCCTGCCCTATACGCCGGAAACCCTGAACGTTGTCTGCGACCATATCGACGAAGTGCAGACCGCGCTGGGGCGGCGGATGCTGCTGGAAAACCCGTCGACCTATGTGATCTTCGAACAGTCGGAAATCCCCGAGACCGCGTTTCTGACCGAAATCGCGCGCCGCACCGGCTGCGGCCTGTTGCTGGATGTGAACAACGTCTTTGTGTCCTGCACCAATCACCGGATGGACCCGCGCGCCTGGCTGGCCGATTTCCCGCTGCATCTGGCGGGCGAGATTCATCTGGGCGGCCATGCCGAGGAGGAACTGCCCTCTGGTCCGCTGCTGATCGACGCGCATGGCAGCCCGGTCGCCGATCCGGTCTGGGCGCTGTTTGCCGAAACCGTGATGCGCAGCGGCCCGCTGCCGACGCTGATCGAATGGGACAATGACGTGCCGATCTTTGCCGAGCTGATGGCGGAGGCCGACCGCGCCAGCGTCATCCTGACCCTTGCGCAAGAGGCCCGCCGTGCGCTCGCATCCTGAGTTCATTGCCGCCTTCGGACAGGCCATCGCAGCGGGGGGCCTGCCCCCTGGTGTGACCGCAACAGCGCCGGATGAGGCGGAGCGCCGTTTCGCCGTCTATCGCAACAATGTGGCGCATTCGCTGACCGAGGCCCTGAAAGCCCGGTTCCCGGTTGTGGAGCGGCTGGTGGGGGCGGAGTTCTTCGCCGCCATGGCCGGAGTCTACTGGAAGGACAGCCCGCCCCCCTCGCCTGTGTTGTTCCAATGGGGCGAGACCTTCCCCGATTTCCTCGCAGCCTTTCCGCCGCTGGCCGGGCTGCCCTACCTGCCCGATGTCGCGCGGCTGGAACTGGCGCGCGGCCGCGCCTATCACGCAGCCGATGCAGCACCTGCCCCGCCCGAGGCTGTGGCGGCTGCGGCTGCCGGGGCGGATCGCGCACGCCTGCCCCTGCATCCGTCAGTGCAGCGGCTTGTGGCGCCCTGGGCCTTTGTCACCATCTGGCAGGCCAACCAGCCCGGCACCGCTACGCCCGGCAAGATCGAGGCTGCCCGCACCGAGGCCGCGCTGGTGTTGCGGGATCGTCAGGACGCCGTGCAGGTCGAGACGCTTGCTCCCGGCGACAATGCCTTTCTTGCCAGCTTGATGGCGGGCCATTCGCTGCTCGCCGCAGCCGAGGCCGCAACCGCAGCCGAGCCCCGCCACGATGCAGGCCCGTTCCTGATGCGCCTGATCCGCCACGGCGCCATCACCCAGATCACCTTCGGAGAAACCCCATGACCGCGCTTCTCTCCCCCCGCCTGCAAACTCGCCTTGAAACAGCCGAAGCCCGCTTTGCTCCCCTGCTGTGGGACATCGCAGGGCTTGCGCTGCGCGTCTTTCCGGCGGCCGTGTTCTTTACCTCGGGCCGGACGAAGGTCGAGGGGCTGTTCACCATCAGGGACAGCACATGGTTCCTGTTCAAAAATGAATATGCGCTGCCGCTGATCCCGTCAGACCTTGCTGCCGTGCTGGCCACGGTATCGGAACATCTGTTCCCGATCCTGCTGGTGCTGGGCCTGGCGACGCGCCTGTCGGCACTGGCGCTGCTGGGCATGACGCTAGCCATCCAGATCTTCGTCTACCCCGAGGCATGGCAGGTGCATGGCACCTGGGCGGCCTGTTTCCTTGCGCTGATCGCGCGGGGGCCGGGGCGGTGGTCGCTGGATGCGCTGCTCTGGCGCCGCGACTGACCGCCCCGCCGGGCCTTACATCCCGTCGCGCAGCTTGAAGCGCTGGATCTTGCCGCTTTCAGTCTTGGGCAGCGCCTCGCGGAACACGATGGAGCGGGGGTATTTGAAGGGCGCAATGGTCGCTTTCACATGATCCTGCAACATCTTGATCGTGGCGCGGTCGGCCAGCACGCCCGCCGCCAGCACCACATGCGCCTCGACGATCTGGCCGCGTTCCGCATCCGGTGCCCCGATCACCGCACATTCGGCCACATCCGGGTGCGCCAGCAGCGCCGCCTCCACCTCTGGCCCCGCGATATTGTAGCCCGAGGAGACGATGATGCCGTCGGTCCGCGCGGCGAAGTGGAAATAGCCCGCCTCATCCTGCCAGAAGCTGTCGCCCGTCAGGTTCCAGCCATTCTTCACATAGGCGCGCTGCTTGTCCGGCGCGCTCATGTAGCGGCAGCCGACCGGGCCTTTCACCGCAAGACGCCCCATCTCGCCACGCGGCATTTCGGAGCCATCGGGCGCCATGATCATGGCCTTGTAGCCGGTCACGGGCCGCCCGGTGCAGGCGGGGAAGCTGTCGCCGAAACGGTTGGTGATGAAGATATGCAGCATCTCGGTCGAGCCGATGCCATCCAGCATCGGCTTGCCGGTTTTGGCGATCCAGTCTTCATAGACCGGGCCGGGCAGGGTTTCCCCCGCCGAAACCGCGGCGCGCAGGCTGGACAGATCGGCGCCTTCCTCCATCGCGCGCAGCATCACGCGATAGGCGGTCGGCGCAGTGAAACAGACCGTCGCCCGGTATTTCTGGATGATCTCGATCATGTTCGGCGGCGAGGCATTTTCCAGAAGTGCGGCCGAAGCGCCAAAGCGCAGCGGAAATACCGCAAGCCCACCCAGACCGAAGGTGAAGGCCAAGGGAGGCGAGCCGACAAACACATCCTCGGGCTGCACGTTCAGCACTTCGCGCGCATAGGCATCCGCGATGATCAGGATGTCGCGGTGGAAATGCATCGTCGCTTTCGGCTCGCCCGTGGTGCCGCTGGTGAAACCGAGCAGCGCCACGTCGTCGCGGCCCGTCTTCACCGCATCAAACTTCACCGGCTTCGACAGCGCCATCCGGTCCAGCTCGGCGTCATGGTTGGCGGTGCCGTCAAAGCCCACCACCGTTTTCAGGAAACGGTTGTTCTTGGCCGCCACGACCAGCTCTTCCATCAGCCGGGTATCGCACAGCGCATGGGTGATCTCGGCCTTGTCGATGATCTGGTTCAGCTCGCCATGGCGCAGCATCGGCATGGTGTTCACCACAACCGCCCCCGCCTTGGTCGCGGCCAGCCAGCAGGCCACCATCGCCGGATTGTTGGCGGACCGGATCAGCACGCGGTTGCCCGGCTTCACCCCATAATCCTCGACCAGCGCATGCGCGATGCGGTTGGTCCAGTCCGTCAGTTCCTTGTAGGTCCGCATCCGGCCATTGCCGATCAGCGCGACATTGTCGCCAAAGCCCTTGGCGACCATCGCATCGGTCAGTTCCACCGCCGCATTCAGCCAGTCGGGATAACGGTAGGGACCGAGCTCGATCTCGGGCCACAGATCGAAGGGCGGCAGGTTGTCGCGTGTGAACGTGTCGATATGGCCAGTGGGCCCGAGGATCGGTTCCGGCATGTCAGTCTCCCATGTGATAATGGCAGGGCGCGTCTTCTGCGCGCCTCTGCCGGATGTGTCAGCCCTGCGGAATGACCGCCGTGGCCTCGATTTCGACTTTTGCGCGGTCCTCGACCAGCGCCACCACCTGCACCAGCGCCATCGCCGGATAGTGCCGCCCGATCACCGCCTTGTAGACGCGACCCAGATCCTTGAGACTGTCGAGGTATTCGCTTTTCGACGTCACATACCAGGTCAGCCGCACCAGATGTTCGGGCTTCGCCCCGGCCTCTGCCAGAACGGCCACGATGCCTTTCAGCGCAGCTTCGACCTGTCCCACGAAATCGTCGGTCTCGAATTCCTGCTGGTCGTTCCAGCCGATCATGCCGCCGGTGAACACCATCCGCCCGGTTGCCGCCATCCCGTTGGAATAGCCCGGTGTCGCCTTCCACCCCTTCGGGTGCAGTGCCTCGATCGTCATGCCTTTGCCTCCATGAATTCCACCATGCGCCTGCGCATGTCTTCGGGCCAGGGGGCGGCTTTCAGCCCTTCCACCCAGACCAGCGTGATCTCCGCCACCATCCGCACCTCGTCGCCCAGCCGGGCGGTGATCGTCAGGTTGACGCTGCTGCCGCCGACGCGGTGCAGTTCCAGCCCGAAGGTTACCTTCTCGCCCAGCCGCGAGGGGACGCGGAAATTCGCCTCCAGCCGCGCGGTAGGCACCCCCGCCCCGCCTTGCAGATGCATCTGCGCGAAACTGCGGCCCACCACATCGGCGAAGAAATTCTCGACCACCGAATTGGTCATCTCGAAATAACGGGGATAGAACACGATCCCCGCCGGATCGCAGTGATTGAACTCGATCTGGATGAGCCGCTCGTAGATCATCAGTCGTTGGCCTCCGGTGGCAGGAAATCCACATCGTGTTCGGCAGAGGCTTTCACCACCGCATCGACATCGGTCATGTCATGCAGCACCTCGAACAGGTCGCGCAGCTTGCCGGCGGGCGAGACCCAGAACAGCGCCCGCGCGGGCTTGTCGGATTTGTTGAAATAGCCATGCGGCACGCCGCGCGGCATCCGCACCAGATCGCCCGCCTTCGCCACCGACCACACGCCGTCAAGCTTCAGATGCAGCTCCCCCTCCTGCACGAGGATGAACTCGTCCTGAGTCGGGTGGATATGCACGGGCACGAACTGGCCCGGCTCGCTGTTAGTTTCAAACGCAAAGGCCGCATCGCAATCGGCCTTCGGGAAATACCGCTGACCGAGGATGTTCCATTCGAGACCTTCGATCCCCGTGCCGTTGCGGGTGATGCCGCCGTCCAGTGCCTTGCTCATGCCGTCCTCCCTGATCAGCCAAGAACCGAGCGCGCGATGACCACTTTCTGCACGTCTGTCGCGCCTTCATAGATGCGCAGCGCCCGGATCTCGCGGTAAAGGCTTTCCACCGCGAACCCGTGCCGCACGCCATCGCCGCCATGCAGTTGCAGCGCGGTGTCGATGACCCGCTGCGCCGCCTCGGTGGCGTAAAGCTTGGCCATGGCCGCCTCGCGGCTGACCCGTGCGGCACCGCTGTCCTTGGTCCAGGCCGCGCGATAGATCAGCAGCGCTGCGGCATCAACCTCCAGCGCCATATCGGCGATATGGCCCTGCACCATCTGGTAATCAGCCAGCGTCCCGCCACTGACGCGCGGCACCTGCACCCGCGCCAGCGCCTCATCCAGCGCGCGGCGCGCAAAGCCCAGCGCCGCCGCCCCGACGGTAGAGCGGAACACATCCAGCACCGACATGGCGATCTTGAAGCCCGATCCGGCTTGCCCGATCAGCGCGCTGTCCGGCAGGAACACGTCGTTCAGCCGCAGATGCGCCAGCGGATGCGGCGCGATCACGTCGATCCGGTCAAGGATTTCCAGCCCTGCGACATCGGCCGGCATCAGAAAGGCCGACAACCCGCGCGCGCCCGGCGCCTCGCCCGTGCGGGCGAAGATCACATAGACATCGGCGATCCCGCCGTTGGAGATATAGGTCTTCTCGCCACTCAGCCGGAACCCGCCCGGCACACGCTCTGCCGTCGTCGCGGTATGCGCCACGTCCGACCCGGAACCCGGCTCGGTCAGCGCGAAGGCCGAAATCGCCTTGCCCGCCCGCGTCCGGTCCAGCCAGGCCCGCTGTTCAGGGCTGCCAAACAGACTGACGGCGCCCATGCCCAGCCCCTGCATCGCAAAGGCGAAATCCGCCAGACCATCATGCCGTGCCAGCGTCTCGCGGATCAGGCAAAGCGAGCGGACATCCAGCACCTCGCCCTCGGCCGCGCCGCTATGGCGCAGGAACCCCGCCGCGCCCAGACTGGCCACCAGACCGCGACAGGCCGCATCGGCATCGCCATGATCCACCGGCAGATGCGCCCCCGCCCATGCGTCAACCGCTTCCGCCAGCTCGCGGTGACGGTCTTCAAAGAAGGGCCAGGAAAGGAAAGTCCGGTCTGCCATTTTCTGTCCTCAAATATCCCAAGGGGGTCCGGGGGTGTGAAACCCCCGGTCCGCACTCAATCGCCCTGAAACACCGGCTTTTCCTTCGCGACGAAGGCGTGATAGGCGCGCTCGAAATCGCGGGTCTGCATACAGATCGCCTGCGCCTGCGCCTCGGCCTCGATGGCCTGCTCCAGCCCCATGTTCCATTCCTGGTTCAGCTGGGTCTTGGTGATGCCATGGGCAAAGGTCGGCCCGGCGGCGATGCGGGTGGCGAGCTTCTGCGCCTCGGCCTCCAGCGACTCGGCGCCATGCAAGGCGTTCCAGAAGCCCCAGGCGGCGCCTTCCTCGGCATTCATCACCCGGCCGGTATACAGCAGTTCTGCCGCGCGACCCTGCCCGATGATACGTGGCAGCATGGCGCAGGCGCCCATATCGCAGCCCGCCAGACCGACTCGGGTGAACAGGAAAGCACACTTCGCCTCGGCCGTGGCGATCCGAAGATCCGAGGCCATGGCGATGATCGCGCCAGCCCCCACGCAGATGCCATCTACCGCCGAAATGATCGGCTTGCCGCAGCCGATCATCGCCTTGACCAGATCGCCGGTCATGCGGGTGAAGGCCAGCAACTGCTTCATGTCCATGCCGACCAGCGGACCGATGATATCATGCACATCGCCGCCGGAACAGAAATTGCCGCCGTTCGAGGCAAAGACCACCACATCCACATCGGTCGCATAAACCAGCTTGCGGAACGTATCGCGCAGCTCTGCGTAGCTGTCGAAGGTCAGCGGGTTCTTGCGGTCAGGGCGGTTCAGCCGAACCGTCGCAATGCGGTCCTTTACCTCCCACAGAAAATGTTCGGGCTTCAGCCCCGCCAGTTCCAGCTCGGTCATGCCGTCTCTCCCCTCTGCCCCGCGCGCTTCAGGATTTCCGTCAGCGCATCAAGGTCGTCTTCGGTGAGGCTGGCGAACAGCTTGTTCACCTCGCCCTCGTGATCTGTTGCCAGTTGCTCGAACTGGCGCAGGCCCTCTTCGGTGAGGGCCACATAAACGGTGCGCCGGTCGGTGGCGCTTTGCGTGCGTTTCGCCAGCCCGTCCTTTTCCAGCCGGTCCACCACCGCCGTTGCATTGCCGTTCGACACCAGCAGCATGCGGCTCAACTCGCTCATGGTGACACCCTCGCGGCGGCGCCAGAGTGCAGCCATCACGTCAAAGCGTGGCAGCGTGGTGTCATGATTTACCCGCAGAAATTCGCGCAGGTGGTTTTCGGCGGCCCTTGTCACACCCAAGAGGCGGATCCAGCTTTTCAGACGGCGTTTCGACAGGGGATCGGGCTTCGCGGGGTCGGTCATGTCTCTCCTCCGGCAATCGCAATTGCCTGACCGTTTATCCCCTCGGACCCGTTTGCACAGAGCCAAAGTGCCGCGGCGGTCACTTCGGCAGGCTGAATCAGCCGTTTTTGCGGATTTGTCGCCTCCAGCGAAGCACGCGCCGCCGCCGCATCCATCCCGGTCTTGTCCATGATATTGGCGACCGAGCGCGCGGTCATCTCGGTATCCAGAAAACCGGGGCAAAGCGCGTTCACCGTCACCGGCTTCCTTGCCACTTCCAGCGCGAGGCTGCGGGTCAGGCCGACCACCCCGTGCTTCGCCGCCGCATAAGGCGCGACATAGGCGTACCCCTTCAGCCCGGCGGTCGAGGCGACGGCGATCAGCCGCCCCCAGCCTTTCATCTGACCAAGGCCCGCACGGAAGGTCAGGAACACGCCGGTCAGGTTGACCGCCATCATGGCATTCCATTGCGCCAGCGTCGTGCGGCCCAAGGGCGCGCTTTCGGCAGCGCCCGCATTGGCGATGACAATGTCGCAGGGACCGGCAGCAGCAAACATCGCCACAACCGACTCCTCATCCGTCACATCGGCCGTCACCGCGCGAGCACCGACCCGCGCGGCCACATCTTCCAGCGGGGCAAGGCGGCGCCCGGCGATCACCACTTCGGCGCCCGCCGCCGCGAAGCCGCGCGCAAGGTCGGCCCCCACGCCAGTGCCGCCGCCGGTGATCAGAACGCGCTTGCCCTCGATGCTCATACCCGTCTCCTCAGACCCGGATGGTTTCCTGCTGGCGCTCGCGCAGGCGATACAGCAGATCGCGCCCGCCCTTGTAGGGCGCCGGCCATTCGGCGGCGGTATCGCCCTGCTCGACCGCAGCATGCAGCGTCCAGTAGGGGTTCGCCAGATGCATCCGCGCCAGACAGACCAGATCGGCCCGGCCTGCCATCAGGATACCATTCACCTGATCCCAGTCCGAAATATTGCCGACGGTCATGGTGGGCATGCCTGCCTCGTTGCGGATGCGGTCCGAGAACGGGGTCTGGAACATGCGACCGTAGACCGGCTTTTCCGCCGGGTCGGTCTGACCCGAGGAGACGTCGATGATGTCGGCCCCCGCCGCACGGAACATGCGGGCGATTTCCAGCGCCTCGGTCGGTGTCACGCCGCCGTCGATCCAGTCATGAGCACTGATCCGCACCGACATCGGCTTGCCGGCAGGCCAGACCGCGCGCATCGCCTCGAACACTTCCAGCGGATAGCGCATGCGGTTTTCAAGGCTGCCGCCGTAGTCGTCGTCGCGCTTGTTGGTCACCGGGCTGATGAAGGTGGCCAGCAGATAGCCATGCGCCGCGTGCATCTCGATCATGTCGACGCCTGCACGGTCGGCCATCTGGGCCGAGGCCACGAACTGCGCCTTCACCTCGTCCATATCGGCACGGGTCATGGCGCGGGGGGTCTGGTTCTCGGGGCGGTAGGGGATGGCCGAGGCGGCGATGATCTCCCAGTTGCCCGAGGGCAGCGGCTTGTCGATCCCGCCATCCCACGGCACGCAGGTCGAAGCCTTGCGCCCGGCATGGCCGATCTGGATGCACAGCTTCGCCGTGGTTTCCGCATGGATGAAATCGGCCAGTCGTTTCCACGCCGCCTCGTGTTCCGGCTTGTAAAGACCGGGGCAGCCAGGGGTGATGCGGCCCGAGGCCGAGACGCAGGTCATCTCGGTATAGATCAGCGCAGCACCACCCTTGGCGCGTTCGGCGTAATGGGTGAAGTGCCAGTCGGTCGGGCAGCCATCCACCGCTTTGTATTGCGCCATGGGCGACATCACGATGCGGTTCTTCAGCGTCATGTCCCGCAGCCTGAAGGGCGCGAACATCGGGCGGCGGCCTTTTTCGCCCCCCGCCTGCTCCTGGAACCAGTCTTCAGCCGAGGCCAGCCATTTCGGATCGCGCAGGCGCAGGTTTTCGTGGCTGATGCGCTGACTGCGGGTCAGCAGCGAATAGGCGAACTGGGTCGGGTGCATGTCGAGGTAACGCTCGACCTCCTCGAACCATTCAAGGCTGTTGCGCGCCGCCGATTGCAGGCGCAGTACCTCGACGCGGCGTTCGTCCTGATAGCGGGCAAAGGCGCGTTCCAGCGTCGGCTCGCTGTGCAGATATTCGGCCAGCGCAATGGCGCTGTCGAAAGCCAGACGCGAGCCGGAGCCGATCGAGAAATGCCCGGTCGCCGCCGCATCGCCCATCAGGACGACGTTTTCGTGATACCACTTTTCGCAGATCACGCGGGGGAACTGCATCCACACCGCCGAGCCGCGCAGGTGATTGGCGTTCGACATCAGCTCGTGTCCGCCCAGATGCGCGGCAAAGATCTGGCGGCAGGTCTCGATGATCTCTTCCTTGCTCATCGTCTCGAAACCCCATTTATCCCAGGTCTCGGGCAGGGTTTCGACGATGAAGGTCGCGGTCTTGTCGTCAAACTGGTAGACGTGCGCCCAGACCCAGCCATGCTTCGTCTTCTCGAAGATGAAGGTGAAAGCGTCGTCAAATTTCTGATGCGTGCCCAGCCAGATGAACTTGCATTTGCGCACGTCGATATCGGGCTTGAACTCGGCCTGATATTCCCGCCGCACAACGGAATTGATGCCGTCGCAGCCGACGACGATGTCATATTCCTTGCGATATTCCTCGGCTGCCTTGAACTCGGTCTCGAACTGCAGATCCACGCCCAGTTCGCGCGCCCGTTCCTGCAACAGAACCAGCATCGCCTTGCGGCCGATCCCGGCGAACCCGTGCCCGCCCGACACGGTGCGCACGCCGTTATGGATCGTGGCGATATCATCCCAATAGGCAAAGTTCGACCGGATCGCCTCGGTCGATTTGGGGTCGTTCTTCTGCATCCGGCCCAGCGCGTCATCCGACAGCACAACACCCCAGCCGAAGGTATCGTTGGCCTTGTTGCGTTCAAGCACCGTCACCTGATGCGACGGGTCGCGCAGCTTCATCGAGATGGCGAAATAGAGACCGGCCGGGCCGCCCCCAAGGCAGAGCACTTTCATCGTAAACCTCCCGCGGTTTTCGCGTTCCTTGCAATCATGCTGCCACCGTCGCGCCGTTATTTCAAGCTTGAAATTTCTGACTTGAAATCTTTTTGCCAAAGGCTCAGCATGGGATCAAAGCAGGAGGGCGAGAATGGCAGTGATCGGAGTTGTCGGTCTGGGCGTCATGGGGCTTGGTATCGCGCAGGTTTACGCCACGACGGGCCACGAAGTGCGCGTGACAGATGCCTGGGCGCCCGCGCGCGAAAGCGCCATGCAGCGCCTGCGCGACGGACTGGCGCCGCGCGTCGCCTCGGGCAAGATGCCCGCGGCAGAGATGGAGGCGCTGCTGGACCGGATCACGGTCTGCGATATGGCCGACCTCGCCCCCTGTGCGCTGATCATCGAGGCGATTGCCGAAAAGATTGACGCCAAGCAGACGCTTTTCGCAGAAGTTGAACGGATTTCCGACGCGGTCCTGGCTACCAACACCTCGTCGCTGTCCGTGGGGGCGATTGCGGTTGGCCTGACCGATCCGGGCCGTCTGGTCGGGCTGCATTTCTTCAACCCCGCGCCGGTGATGAAGCTGGTGGAGTTCATCACCCTGCCCGGCACCACGCCCGGCGCAGCCGAAACCGCCCGCCGGTTGACCGAAGCGACCGGCAAGACCGTCATCCCCTGCGCCGACACGCCCGGCTTCATCGTCAACCGCTGCGCCCGGCCCTATTACGGCGAGGCGCTGGCCCTGCTGGACGAAGGTCGCAGCGCAGGCGAGATTGACGCGGCCATGGTCGCGGCAGGCTATCGGCTGGGGCCGTTCCAACTGATCGACCTTGTAGGGGCCGACATCAACCTTGCCGCCACCGAAAGCTTGCTGGCCGCGATGGGGGAAAGCCCGCGTTATCATGTGTTCCCCGCGCTGCGTGCGCAGGTGGAAAGCGGCCATCTTGGCCGCAAGACGGGTCGGGGTTTCCTCCACCCCGACCCGCTCCCGCCTGCCCCTGCCGATGCGGCGACGATTGTCCTGCGGATTGAGGCGATGCTGGCCAACGAGGCCGCGACACTGCTGGCCGAAGGCGGCACCGATATGGCGGGCATCGATACTGCGCTGAAACTGGGGCTGAACTTCCCGCGCGGCCCGTTTGAAAGCGCGCGTGTCCATGGCCTGTCCGTGATCCGGGCCGAACTCGCCCGCCTGCGCGCCGCCGCGCCCGACGCGCTGAAACCCCGCTATGACGCATCCCCCGCGCTGGAGGCCCTTGCATGACCGCCGTTTATCTCTGCTCCGGCAAACGCACACCCATCGGCCGCTACGCTGGCAGCCTGTCGGCGGTGCGGCCCGACGATCTGGCGGCCCATGCCATCACCGCCGCGCTGGCGGGGCGTGACCTGCCGGTGGACGAGGTGATCCTCGGCTGCGCCAATCAGGCGGGCGAGGACAACCGCAACGTCGCGCGCATGGCTGTCCTGCTGTCCGGCCTGCCCGAAAGCGTGCCGGGCGTCACTGTGAACAGGTTGTGCGCCTCGGGGCTGGATGCTGTCATCCTCGGCGCCCGTTCCATCGCCACCGGCGCCGCTGATCTGGTGATCGCGGGCGGCGTCGAAAGCATGAGCCGCGCGCCCTTCGTCATGCCCAAGGCGGACAGCGCGTTTTCGCGCTCGAATGCGGTTTATGACACGACGATCGGCTGGCGCTTTATCCACAAGCGCATGGCGGCGGAATTCGGCGTCGAGTCGATGCCCGAGACCGCAGAGAATGTGGCCGCCGATTTCGGTGTGTCCCGCGACGATCAGGACGCTTTCGCCCTGCGCAGCCAAAGCCGCTACGATGCCGCATGGCATGCAGGCGACATCGCGCCGGTCACCATTCCGGGCCGCAAGGGCGATACGGTGGTGGCCGGGGATGAACACCCCCGTGCGACGACGCTGGAGAAGCTCGCCGCCTTGCCCACGCCCTTCCGCCAGGGGGGCAGCGTGACGGCAGGCAATGCCTCGGGCGTGAATGACGGCGCCTGTGCGCTGCTGCTGGCCTCGGAAGCGGCGGTGAAAGCGCATGGCCTGACCCCGCTGGCCCGAATCGGTGCCGCCGCCAGCGCAGGCGTCGCGCCGCGTATCATGGGCATCGGCCCGGTTGCAGCCGTTGAACGCATCACCGCCCGCACCGGCCTGCGCCCCGCCGATTGCGACGTGATCGAGCTGAACGAGGCCTTCGCCGCGCAGGCGCTCGCCTGCCTGCGGCAATGGGGTCTGCCCGACGATGCGCCGCAGGTGAACCGCTACGGCGGGGCCATCGCCATGGGGCATCCCCTTGGCATGTCCGGCGCACGTATTGCCCTTTCCGCCGCACGGCAACTGGCGGAAACCGGCGGTAAGACCGCGCTGGCCACGCTCTGCGTCGGTGTCGGTCAGGGCCTGGCACTGGTGCTGCACGGGGTCTGAGCCGGAATATCCCGCGCCTTTTATCCTTTAACCGCCAGTTCACCCCGCCGGGCTAGTCTGGGCATGGGTGTAAAAGGATGGGTGTGTGATGGCCGGCAAGAATTCTGCCGCGCCAGTCATCATCAAACGGAAAAAGATCGTCGGGGGCGATGGTCACCACGGGGGGGCGTGGAAAGTCGCCTATGCCGATTTCGTGACCGCCATGATGGCGTTTTTCCTGCTGATGTGGCTGCTGGGCGCGACGACTGAAGAACAGCGCAAGGGTGTGGCGGATTACTTCGCCCCGACCGCCTCAATCTCGCCTTCAGGGGGTGGGGTCGACGTATTGGGGGGAGATTCTCCCTTTTCGCAAGACGCGCGTGCGCGCTCTGGCACCGGATTGGCGGGCGGTCGCTCGCCTTCGGAAACCGGCGAGGGCGGGGCGGGTGAACTGCATGAAATCAAGACCGAGATCGACAAGCATCTGACCGCGTTCAGCGGCGAAAGCATGACGATGCAGCGCGCCTTGCGCCATGTCGTCACCCGCGTCACCGACGAAGGTCTGGTGATCGAGATTTTCGATCTGGACCACGCCGCCCTTTTCGCCCCCGATTCTGCCAGGCCAGAGCCGGTTCTGCGCGAGATTGCGACGATGCTGGCAGAGGTTCTGGACATCACCAGCAACGAACTCGCGGTGAATGGCCATGTCCGCTCTTATCCCATGGCTTTGGCACGCAATCCGATTTGGGAGCTTTCGGCGGCCCGCGCCGATGCCCTGCGCGGATTGCTGCAATCCGCCGGTGTGCCCGCCTCGCGATTGCGGCGCATCACCGGCCACGCCGACCGCAAGCCGGTGACCGCCGATCCCATGGCAAACCGGAACAACCGGGTTGAGGTGGTTCTGTTGCGGCGGGACAGATAGCAAAGTCGCCTGTGCCGCATTAGGGCAATGTTAAGCGCGAGAGCGCAGGGTCTTTCTGCAAGTGGAATCGACACGCAGAAAGGTGCCCTCTCCGATGACCATTTCCTCTGCCCTGAATGCCGGGGTGGCCGGGCTGAACGCGAATGCCAGCCGCCTGGCCTCCATTTCCGACAACATCGCCAATTCCGGCACCTATGGCTATAAACGCGCCTGGACGGAGTTTGAGTCGCTCGTGCTCAGCGGGGCGCAAAACGCGGGCAGCTATTCTGCCGGTGGCGTTCGGGCGAATGCCTCGCGACTGATCGACGAACGCGGGTCGCTGGTTTCTACCGCAAGCGCGCTGGATCTCGCGGTATCCGGGCGGGGGATGCTGCCCGTAATGCGGTCCGTGAACATGGGCGGCAGTCAGGGCGAGCTGCTGATGACGACAACGGGCGCATTCCGCCCCGATGAAAACGGTGTGCTGCGCACCGCCTCGGGCCTCGTGCTGCTGGGCTGGCCCGCCAATGCCGACGGCACAATTCCGGTGATGCCACGCGATGCCATGTCGGGCCTCTCTCCGGTGGTGGTCAACACCAACCAGCAGGCGGGCGACCCGACGACCGCCGTGCGACTTGGCGTGAACCTGCCCGCCACAGCAACTGACGAAAGCGCCCCGGGCGATCCGCTGCCGCTTTCGGTGGAATATTTCGGCAATCTCGGCACCTCGGAATCGCTGGACATCACCTTCACCCCGACGCCGGGCACCGGCGGGCGCTCCAACCAATGGACCATGACGATCACCGATTCCGCGCAAGACGGCGCGGTGATCGGGGAATATACGCTCACCTTCGACGACAGCCGCGCCAATGGCGGCACACTGGCCTCGGTCAGCGCTGTTTCGGGTGGCGCATATGACCCCGCGACCGGCGCAATCAATCTGACGGTCGCGGGCGGGCCACTGGAACTGAGCATCGGCAAGCTCGGGGATGCGACGGGGCTGACCCAGCTTTCCGACAATTTCGCGCCGACCTCCATCGTCAAGAACGGCTCGCCCGTCGGCAATTTGATGGAGGTGGAGGTCGATCAGAACGGCATGCTGCGGGCCACCTATGACACGGGCTTTACCCGCACACTGTACCAGATCCCGCTGGTTGACGTGCCCAATCTGAACGGCCTGACCTCCTACAACGACCAGACCTACGGCATTTCGCCCGATTCCGGGTCGTTCTTCCTCTGGGATGCGGGGGACGGGCCGACTGGCTCGGTCGCGGGCTACGCGCGGGAAGGGTCGACCACCGATGTCGCCGGGGAATTGACCAACCTGATCCAGACCCAGCGCGCCTATTCGTCCAATGCCAAGGTGATTCAGACCGTGGACGAAATGTTGCAGGAAACCACCAATATCAAACGGTAACCCGCCATGAGCCTTTCCTCCGCCATGAATGCGACCCTTTCGGGTCTGACCGTCAGCGCCCGGATGGCCGAGCTGGTTTCCTCCAATGTCGCCAACGCAATGACCCCCGGCTACGTTCGCCGTACGGCAGAACTTGCAGCGCGCGAAACCGGGGGCCAGGGGGTACGGCTTGTCGCCATCCTGCGCACCGCAGACATGCATCTTCTGAGCGAACGCCGCATGGCACAAGCGGGGGAAGCAGGGGCAGCTGCGCGAGCAGCCTTTCTGGCCGTGGCCGAACACGCCGTGGGAACCGCCGATACGTCAAGCTCACTGTCGGCCCGCGTCAATGCGCTCGACAGCGCCCTGCTGGCCGCGGCGGGCAGGCCGGATTCTGATGTGCGGCTTGGCGCAGTTGTCGATGCCGCCGCAGCCTTGACCAACCATCTCGGGGCCGCCAGCGCCACAATCCAGACAGCCCGCGCCACCGCTGATTCACGCATTGCATCCCAGGTCGGGAGGCTGAACGATGCCCTGGCGCAAATCGCCGATCTGAACACGCGCATCCAGATCGGCAGCATTGCCGGGCAGGACACGTCCGCATTGCTGGACCTGCGCCAGCAGCAGATCGATTCCGTTGCAGAAATCCTGCCCATCCGCGAAGTGGCGCGCGCCGATGGCGCAGTTGCGCTGTTCACACTAGGCGGGGCATCCTTGCTGGAAGGATCCCCCTCCGTTTTCGGCTTCACGCCGCATCCGGTGGTGACCGCCGACATGACGCAGGAAAATGGCGCACTTTCCGGGCTGACGCTGAACGGACGGGCCATCGCGACGGGTCCCGGCAGTTTCATTGATGGCGGCGGTCTGGCGGCGCAATTCGCCATCCGTGATGAAAGCGCCCCCGCCGCGCAGGCAAGCCTTGACGGGCTGGCCCGCGACCTGATCGAGCGGTTTTCGGGGCTGGATGACAGTCTGCCCCCCGACGCCCCTGGCCTGTTCACCGATGCGCAGGCCGGTTTCTCCGGGGAGGAGACAGGGTTGGCAACGCGCCTGGCGGTGAATGCAGCGCTGGACGGGGCAACGTGGCGGCTGCGCGATGGGCTCGGCGCACCCTCCCCGGGTCCGGCCGGCGATGCCACGAGGCTCAACGCACTTCATGCTGCGATGACGGCCGCGCTCCCGGCCAGTTCGCCCGCGCTGCCATCGGGTGCCCGCAGTCTTGCAACCCGCGTGTCGGACCTGACATCCGACGCTGCGGCGGCACGCCTCTCCGCCGACTCTGCGCAAAGCTTCGCAGCCGCCCGCGCCAGCGCCCTGCAAGAGCAGGAACTGGCTGGCGGTGTGGACACCGATCAGGAAATGCAATCGCTTCTGACCATCGAAAACACCTGGTCGGCCAATGCGCGCGTCCTTCAGGTGCTGGATGATCTTCTGGCCCGGCTGATGGAGATATAGATGAGCCTCGTATCCTTGGGCGACATGGCGCAAAGCTTCATGTTGCGGCGTCACATGGGGCAGGTGAAGGCGGATCTGGCCCTGCACACGCAGGAAATGACCACCGGCCTTATCACCGATATTGCCAGGCGAACCGACGGCGATCTGGGGCCATTGAACGCGATCTCGGCCTCCCTTGCCCGGCTGGAGACCCTCGCCTCGGTGACATCCGAGATGCAACTCTGGTCCGGCGCCATGCAATCGGCGCTGGAGGCCATCGACAACCGGGCCATCGAACTGGGGCCACAGCTGTTGTCCGCCGCCTCTGCCCGGCAACCTGCGACATTCGCAGCGGTGGGCGGGGAGGGAGAGGCAGCCTTCCTTGCGGCGGTCGGGTATCTGAACACCTCGCTCGACGGACGGGCGTTGTTCGGCGGCGTGGCGACGGATCATTCGCCCCTGCCCGATAGCGCCAGCCTGCTGAATCAGGTTGCAGAAGTCGCGCAAGGTGCCACGTCGGTGGCTGACCTGCGTGACCGGCTCGACACCTGGTTCGGCCCCGGCGGCGGCTTTGAAACCGCAGCTTGGCGTGGCGGTGCCGCGCTGGAGCCTGTGACCATCGCACAGGGAGAAACGGCCCGGCTGACACCGACCGCCTTGTCCGACGGGATACGGGACACGCTGAAGGGGCTGGCACTTGCCGCACTCGCAGGTCGCGATCTGCCAGGACCGGGTATAGAAGACAAGGCCGCCATGCTGGCCGCCGCAGGTGACACGCTGATTGGCAGCAGCGGGGCACGGGCTGCGCTGTCCGCCGACCTCGGCATCACCGAGCAGCGGATTGCCGATGCGCAAACCCGGAATGGGGCGGAAATGACGGCCCTGAAATTCGCGGAAAGCCAGATCAGGGCAGCCGA
The DNA here is from genome assembly GCF_003054195.1 of Gemmobacter caeni. Taxonomy (GTDB): domain Bacteria; phylum Pseudomonadota; class Alphaproteobacteria; order Rhodobacterales; family Rhodobacteraceae; genus Gemmobacter; species Gemmobacter caeni. Next base: position 13,151 of record NZ_QBKP01000012.1, on the reverse strand, counting down.
TCCCTTCGAGGCTGCAAGCCGCGTGCAGGAGGCCGAAACGCAGCTCCAGCTCATCTATACACTCACGGCCCGCCTTTCCGGCCTCAGCCTTGCGGATTACCTTGGATGATACGGCTCCTGCTATTGCTGATCCTGCTAGCCTCGCCACTGCATGCCGCACCGATCCGCATCAAGGATCTGGTCGAGTTTGACGGGGTGCGCGGCAACGATCTGGTGGGCTATGGCCTTGTCGTCGGGCTGAACGGCACCGGCGACGGCATCCGAAATGCCCCCTTTACCGAAGAAATCATGGCCAACCTTCTGGAGCGGCTGGGCGTCAACGTTACGGGCGAGGAGTTTCGCCCCAAGAATGTTGCCGCCGTTTTCGTGACAGCCTCCCTGCCACCCTTCGCGCGTTCGGGCGGGCGCATTGACGTGACCGTTTCGGCCATCGGGGATGCCAAAAGCCTGCTGGGCGGCACATTGATCATGACGCCGCTGAATGGGGCCGACGGCGAGATCTACGCCGTGGCGCAGGGCACGATCATCGCCGGGGGTGTTGCTGCCGAGGGGCAGGCGGCGCGGGTCGTGCAGGGCGTGCCGACCGCCGGGGTCATCCCCTCCGGCGCAAGGGTCGAACGCGAGGTTGAATTCGATTTCACCTCGATCAGTGCGATCCGGCTGGCCCTGCGGCAGCCGGATTTCACCACGGCGGCGCGGATTGAAAGCGTCATCAATCGCGAATTCGGCCGAACCGTCGCCGTGATGACAGATGCGGGTACGGTCGCACTTGATCTGGAGCGCACACGCATGGACTCGCCCGCGCATGTGATCGGCAGGCTGGAGAACCTGCTGGTGCAACCCGAAACCCGCGCCCGGGTAATCGTCGATCAGCGATCGGGCACCATTGTCATGGGGGCGGATGTGCGCATCAGCAGCGTCGCGGTGGCGCAGGGCAACCTGACCCTGACGGTCGAGGAGGCGCCGGTTGTGGTGCAGCCCAACCCTTTCAGCCAGGGGGAAACCGTGGTGGTGCCCCGAAGCCAGGCATCCGTGACCAAGGCGCCGGGCACGGGCCTTGCCGAACTGACCGAGGGCACCAGCCTGTCATCCGTCGTTTCGGGACTGAACGCTTTGGGCGTGGCGCCGCATGACATGATCGACATTCTGAAAAGCATCAACGCGGCCGGGGCCCTCCATGCCGAGTTCATCGTGCAGTAACCGGGCTGTCCCTGACTCAACTTGCAGAAGAGACGAGCGCCCCGCAAATCTTTTCCCTGATGTCGGGGGCGGACTTGCCCGGCGACGAACGCTCGCCGATGCTGACCCCGACACAGCCGGAGTCCGCCATGTTCGCCAAACTCTTCTCCCCCGTTCGCATCGGCAGCATCGAGCTGGCAAACCGGATCGTTTCCACCGGGCACGATACGGTGATGGCCGAAGAGGGTCATGTCACCGACCGCCTGATCGCCTATCATCAGGCGCGGGCCGAAGGCGGGGCGGGGTTGATCGTGGTGCAGGTTTCGGGCGTGCATGAGACCGCGCGATACACCTCGCATATGCTGATGGCGACATCGGATGACGCGATTCCGGGATATACCCGGCTGGCGCAGGCGGTGCAGGCGCATGGCACGCGGATTTTCGGGCAGTTGTTCCACCCCGGCCGCGAGATCATGGAAACCGATGATGGTACCGCCGCGATCGCCTATGCCCCTTCGGCCGTGCCCAATTCGCGCTTTCGGGTTATGCCGATCCCCCTGAGCCTCAACCTGATTGCCGAGATCGTGCAGGGTTATGCCGACAGCGCGGCAAGATTGCAGCGCGCGGGATTCGACGGGTGTGAAATCGTCGCCTCGCACGGGTATCTTCCGGCGCAGTTCCTTAACCCCGCGGTCAATCTGCGGGACGATGACTACGGCGGTCCGCTGGCGAACCGGATGCGGTTTCTGGTCGAGATCGCCGCGGCGATCCGCCACGCCACCGGGCCGGATTTCGCGATCAGCCTGCGGCTGAGTGGCGACGAGCGCGATGTCGAGGCGCTTGATCAGTCCGAAACCGTCGCGGTCTGTCGGCACCTTGATACGGCGGGCCTGGTCGATTGCTTCCATGTTACGGCGGGCAATTCGGCCTCGCTGTCGGGGGCCATCCACATCGTGCCGCCGATGTTCTATGCGGCGGGCTATACCGCGCCGCTGGCGGCGCAGGTGAAGGCAGCCGTCGGGCGCCCGGTGATCGTGACGGGTCGCATCAACCAGCCGCAGGAGGCCGAGGCCATCCTTGCCGCAGGTCACGCCGATCTGTGCGGCATGACCCGCGCGATGATCTGCGACCCGGAGATGCCTGCCAAGGCACGGGCAGGCGCGCCGGATCGCATCCGGGCATGCATCGGCTGCAATCAGGCCTGCATCGGGCATTTCCACCGGGGCTATCCGATCTCCTGTATCCAGTTCCCGGAAAGCGGGCGGGAAACCACGCTGGCCCCCCGCAAGACCCGGACCGCGACGCCCCGGCGCATCCTGATCGCAGGCGCCGGTCCTGCCGGGCTCAAGGCTGCGGCCGTGCTGGCGGCGCGCGGCCATGCGGTCACACTCTGCGAGGCCGGGCCGCAGGCGGGTGGGCAGGCCCTTCTGGCGCAGCTTCTGCCGGGCCGAGCAGAGTTTGGCGGCATTGTCACCAATCTTCTGCGAGAGGTACGCGAGGCAGGTGTGACCCTGCGGCTGAATACCCCCGTCACGGCAGAACTGGTGGCAGCGGAGGCGCCCGACCGGGTGATCCTCGCCACCGGCGCCCGCCCGCGCGCGCCTGCCATCGAGACCGAGGGCGCGCATGTGCTGGACGCCTGGGCCGTGCTCCGTGGCGAGGGCAATCCGGGCAGCCGCGTGGTGATCGCGGACTGGCGCGGCGACTGGATCGGGATGGGGCTGGCGGAAAAGCTCGCCCGGGACGGCTGTTCGGTACGTCTGTTTGTTGAGGGCATCGCGCCCGGCGAAACCCTGCCCTTCTATGTGCGCGATGAAATGGCCGCGCGTCTGCATCGCCTGGGGGTTGAAATCCGGCCCTATGCCCGCCTGTTCGGAGCGGATTCGGACAGTGTTTATTTCACGCATTCCGCCAGCGGCGATGCCATCGTGGCGGAGGCGGTGGACACGCTGGTGCTGGCGCAGGGCCATGACAGCAACCGTGATCTGGCCGCGGCGCTCGCCGGTTGGCCGGGTCGGGTCGAGATCATCGGTGACGCGCTGACCCCGCGCAGCGCCGAGGATGCGGTGCTGGAGGGGCTGAAATGCGGTATCCAGGATTAAGACTTTCGTGCAATTAACCTAGCGTAATGCTTGCACCCGGATCGCATGCAGTCATTCTGATGTGACGGCTTGCGGAAAGCCGCGCAACCGGAGGCCGATGATGTTCTTTACCCCGGAAGAGGCGACGCTGCTGTCGATGGAAACCGGCCTCATGCTGGCCGAGGCGCAGATGGTTGTTGCCATGCGGCTTTGGGGAATGGCTGGCCTGTGGAATGTGACCTCGGACGAGCCCGTGCGCATGGTGCAGGAAAAAGCCGAAGCGGCGCTGCAATCGCTGGCCGCCGCCGGGCAGGCGCTGATGGGCGGGCAAGGCGCCGGTCAGGTGGCCATGGCTGCGCTTGCGCCAGTGCGCGACCGGACCCGCGACAACGTGCAACGACTGGGCACTCAGGGCCTGCGCACCGTCTGACCCTCAGGGCCGGAAGGCCATCTGGCCCCACAACGCCTTCACCCGCTCATCACGGCCACAGGCCTTGCGATAGAATTTGTAGGCATTTTTCTTCTGCTTCGGTCCGGCGCGCGTCAGCACGATGTCGGACGAGCGATAGTAATCCTGATGATATTCCTCGGCTGGCCAGAACTTCCCGGCTTTGAGGACCGGCGTCACGATCTCCTGCCCAAGCGCGGCCTGAGCCTCGGCCACCGCCTGCTCCGCCGCCGCCTTCTGCGCCGCGCCCCGCGCGAAAATCGCTGTGCGATAGCTGTCGCCCCGGTCGCAGAACTGCCCGCCCGCGTCGGTGACATCAACTGACCGCAGGAACAGCGCAATCAGGTCGTGATAGCTGATGACGCTGTTGTCAAAGGTGATCTCGGCCGCCTCGTAATGGCCCGTACCCCCGGCAGAGACCTGCTTGTAACTCGGGTTCTGCACCTTGCCGCCGCTATAACCCGACACCACGGATTTCACGCCTTTGACGCCTTCGAAATCGGCTTCGACGCACCAGAAACAGCCCCCGGCGACCAGCGCCTTTTCCTCCGCCGCGCGAGCCTCTCCAACCGCCGCACCACCGGTCAGGGCCACGGCCAGCACCAGAATTGCATAGATCCGCCGCATCGCACCCTCCTGTTGCATCCCGCAACAGGCTCGCCCCAACCACATCCCGGCACAACACAAGCCTGCGTGAGCGTCGCATCTTGAACCCCGCCCGGTGCGGCCCTAGCGTGGGCCGCGAACAGGAGGGCGCCATGACTGAACACGTTTCCACCCACCAGGCGGAAGAGGACGCCCGCAACGAAAACCTGATGCTGTTCCTGAATGGCCGGATCGTGCCCAAGGCCGAAGCACTGGTTTCAGTGTACGATTCCGGCTTCATGATGGGCGACGGCGTATGGGAAGGGATGCGGCTTTACGAGGGCCGCTGGGCCTTTCTGGACGAGCACCTTGACCGGCTGTTCGAGGCGGCGAAGGCCATCGACCTTGATATCAGGATGACCGCAGCCGAACTGGAACAGGCGCTGCGCGACACCCAGGCAGCGAATGGCATGACCACCGACGCTCATGCGCGGCTGATGGTGACGCGCGGGGTGAAGACCCGCCCCTTCCAGCATCCGCAGCTGTCGCAGCAGGGGCCGACCGTCACCATCATCATGGAGCACTCGCGCCCCAAAATCCCGCGCCCGATCACGCTGGCCACCGTGCCGCATCTGCGCGGGCTGCCGATGACGCAGGATCCGAAGCTGAACTCGCATTCCAAGCTGAACTGCATTCTTGCCTGTATCGCGGCGCAGAAGGCCGGCGCGGACGAGGCGCTGATGCTGGACGTGCATGGCTTTGTGAACACGACCAATGCCTGCAACTTCTTCATCGTGAAGAAGGGCGAGGTTTGGACCTCGACCGGCGATTACTGCATGAACGGCATCACCCGCCGCAAGGTGATCGACCTGTGCCGCGCCAATGGCATCCCGGTGTTCGAGCGGAATTTCAGCCTCGTCGACACCTATTCGGCGGATGAGGCCTTCCTGACCGGCACTTTCGGCGCGCAAACCCCGGTCGGCAGCATCGATGGGCGGCAGATCGGCAGCGGCCAGATGGGGCCGATGACGGAACGCCTGCGCGGCCTTTACAAGCAACTCGTGCTGGCATGACGGTCAGCACCATGAAAATCGCGATGTGGAGCGGCCCGCGCAATCTGTCGACCGCCATGATGTATGCTTTCGCCGCGCGTGGTGATTGCGCGGTGTGGGATGAACCCTTCTATGCCGCCTATCTGGCCGCGACCGGCATAGACCATCCGATGTCGGCCGAGGTGATCGCGGCGGGCGAGGCCGATCCGGCAAAGGTCGCCGCTGCCTGTCCGGGGCCAAACCCTGACGGAAAACCGCTGTGGTATCAGAAGCATATGACGCTTCATATGATCCCCGGCTTTGATCGGGGCTTTCTGCGCGGGCTGACCAATGTGTTCCTGATCCGCCATCCGGCGCGGGTGGTGGCAAGCTACTCCAGGAAGCGCGAAAGCCCGACGCTGGCCGACATCGGCTTTGTCCAGCAAGGGGAACTGTTTGATCAGGTGGCTGACATGACCGGCGCGGCGCCGGTGGTGGTGGACAGCGAGGATATCCGCGCCAACCCGGCTGTCAGCCTGCATGTCCTTTGTGCGGCCCTGGACATTCCGTTCACCGAAAGCATGCTGCGCTGGCCTGCGGGGCCGAAGCCCTTTGACGGGGCATGGGCGCCGCATTGGTATAATGCGGTCCATGCCTCCACCGGCTTTGATGCCCCGGAAGGCCCGCTGCCCGACCTTGCGCCCGAATATGCGGGGCTGGTCGAGGCCGCGCTGCCACATTACGACCGGCTGCGCCAATACGCGCTGGGGGCGTAATCAGATGCTCAGCGCGGCTTGCAGCGCCTCGCGCGTCAGGCCCTCTTTCGGATGCGACAGGTTCACCGCGCCGCGTTTGAGCACATAGAACTGGTCGCCCAGATCGAAGGCAAAATCGAAATACTGTTCGACCAGAATGATGGCCATATTGCCCTTGGCCTTCAGATATTCGATCACGCGGCCGATCTGCTGGATGATATTGGGCTGGATGCCCTCGGTCGGTTCGTCCAGCAACAGCACCTTGGGACGCATGATCATCGCCCGCGCGATGGCAAGCTGTTGCTGCTGCCCGCCCGACAGATCGCCGCCGCGCCTGTGGCCCATATCCTTCAGCACCGGGAACAGGTCATAGATTTCGTCGGGCACCTTGTGATCGGCCTTCGGCAGCAGCGAAAAGCCGGTTTCGAGGTTCTCGCGCACAGTCAGCAGCGGAAAGATCATCCGCCCCTGCGGAACCACCGCCAGTCCGCGCCGCGCCATATGTTGCGCGGGCAGGACCGGCAGCACCTCGCCATCCAGCGTGAGCCTGCCACCGGAGCGCGGATGCGTTCCGGCCAGCGCCTTCAGAAGCGAGGTCTTGCCTACGCCATTGGTGCCCATGACGCAGGTCACCACACCAGCCTTCGCCTCAAGGTCGATGCCGTTCAGGATCTGGCTGCCGCCGTAATGCAGGGTCAGCCCTTCGGTTGTCAGCATGTTCAGCGCCCCAGATAGACTTCGATGACTTGCGGATTCTTGGTGACGTGATCCAGGCTGCCCTCGGCCAAAACCGAGCCTTCGTGCAGCACCGTGACCTTGCAGTTCAGCCGCCGGATGAACTCCATGTCATGCTCCACCACGACGACGGCGCGGGTTTTCGCCAGTTCGACCAGCAGCGCGGTGGTCTGCTCGCGCTCCAGAAAGCTCATCCCCGCCGCAGGTTCATCGACCAGCAGCAGGCGCGGTTCCTGTGCCAGCAGCATGGCGATTTCCAGCCATTGCTTCTGGCCATGGGACAGCTCGCCCGCCTTGCGGGACAGGTGATCGGCAAGGCCCACCTGTGCTGCAAGCTCCGCCACGCGGACACGGTCTTTCGCCGTTTCGCGCCAGAACAGCACCCGCCAGGGCGTGCGCGCCGCCTTCAGCGCCAACATCAGGTTTTCGGAAACGCTCTGATCCTCGAACACCGTGGGGCGCTGGAACTTGCGGCCGACGCCTGCGCGCGCGATCTGCGCCTCGGACATCCGCAGCAATGAGCGGGGCACCTCCCCGAAGACAACCGTGCCTTCGTCCGGCCGGGTTTTGCCGGTCACGATGTCCATGAAGGTGGTCTTGCCCGCGCCATTCGGTCCGATCACTGCGCGCAGTTCCTGCGGGCCGATGGCGAAGGACAGATTGTTGATGGCGCGGAAGCCGTCGAAGGTGACCGAGACGCCGGAAACCTCCAGCAGCGAGGTCGTGCGGGCGGGGGCGATGGTGGTCATGCGTCGGCCTCCTTCTCGCGCAGCGCGCCGTCATCGGGGCCAAGCTGGGCGCCATGGCGGCGCGGGCTGGGCAGCCGGTCGAACAGCCCGCCGATCCCGCGTGGCGCGAACAGCGTCACCAGCACGAAGGCGAGGCCGAGAAGCACCGTCCACCAGTCCACCCATTTGATTGTGTAGAACCCGAGCGGAATGGCGGGCGCCATGCCCCCGGTGAACCACGAGGACAACAACGAGACGAAGGCCGCCCCGATCACCGCCCCATAAAGCCGTCCGCGCCCGCCAATGGCGACCCAGACGGCGAGGTAGATCGAGGCGATTGGCGCAAGCTCGGCCGGGTTGATAATGCCCGCCTGCGGGTAATAGAAAGCACCCGCCACGGCGGCGACCATGGCGGTCAGGGTAAAGACAAACAGCTTGTAACCCTCGACCGGGTAGCCAAGGAAACGCAGCCGCTGTTCATCGTCGCGGATCGCGCGCAGGGCACTGCCGAACTTGCCCGAGGTGACCCAGGCCAGCAACAGATACCCTGCCGCCAGCAACAGGGCCGAGGCGAGGAAGAACAGGATCGACAACGTGGATTGTGGCACATCGGCGAGGCCAGGCAGATTTTGCAGCCCTGAAAGCCCGTTATTGCCGCGCAGCCCGCTGTCGTTCTGGAACAGGTAAAGCGTCAGCGCCAGCGTCATGGCCTGTGTCAGGATCGACAGGTACACCCCGTTCACCCGCGCCCGGAACGCCAGCCAGCCGAAGACCAGCGCCAGAACGCCCGGCACGATCAGCACCAGCGGCAGTTGCAGGAAGGCGCTGTGCGCAAAGGTCCAGACAACAGGCAGGTCAGATCCGCCGACCACACCGAATATCTGTGTCGCAACGCCCTGCGCCACCTCTTCGGGCGTGGGCGGGATGGGCGATCCGGCCAGCGCCTGCACCACGATCTCCTCGGTGCGGGCATACATCAGCCACATGCCGGTCATGTAGCCGCCAAGGGCGAAGAAGGCCATGTGGCCCAGCGAAAGGATGCCGGTGTATCCCCAGATCAGATCCATCGCCAGGGCGACGAGGCAGAGACATAAGGTCTTGCCCAGCACCTTGACGAAGGCGGTGGGGATGAGGCCGATGCCAAAGCCCTCGGCCAGAACGGTGACGCAAAGGGTGAACAGCGCCAGCACCAGCAGGAACCACAGGGTCGAGGGGTTGCGGGCAAGGAATGTCCGGGTCATTGCGGGGCTTCCGGCGTTGCAGCGGGGGTTTCACACCCCCGCGCCCCCGTGGGATATTTGGGCCAAGATGAAGGGAAGGACAGCGGCGGTCTGAACATCGGCTCAATCTCCTGCCGCGCGGCCCTTGAGGGCGATGATGCCGCGAGGGCGGAACTGGATGAACAGGATGATGAAAAGGATCATGTAGGTCTGTGCGGCCAGCGTGTTCGAGGGGTTCAGCCACTCGATCACCTTCTGGAAGCCGCCGATCATGGCGGCGCCCGCCAGCGCGCCCCAGATATTGCCGACCCCACCCACCACGACTGTCATGAAGCTTTGCACGATATAATCCGAGCCAAGCTCCGAGGTGACCTTGGCAAAAAGCCCGATGGCGACGCCCGCGATCCCGGCGATGCCCGAGCCGATCCCGAAGGTCAGCATGTTGATGCGGTCGGGGTCGATGCCCATGCTGGCGGCCATGGCCGGGTTCTGCGTCACGGCGCGCACCTCCAGCCCCAGCCGGGTGCGTTTCATCAGCCAGAGGAAGAAGCCGAGGAACAGCAGCGCCAGCAGGAAGATGGCGACCCGGATATAGCTGATCGAGATGATGTCGTTGAAGCTGAGCGCACCGTCCAGCCAGGCAGGCGCGGTCAGCGGCCGGGCCTGAGTGCCGAAGATGTTCTTGGCGATCTGTTGCAGCGCGATGGAGATGCCGAAGGTCGCAAGCAGCGTCTCCAGCGGGCGTTTGTAGAGGTGACGGATCACCAGCCGTTCCATCGCCACGCCCGCCGCGAAGGTCACCGCGAAGGCCAGCGGAAGCGCGACAAGGATCGAGACGGTGTAATTCGGGATCATCTGTTGCACGACATAGCCGGTATAGGCGCCCATCATGATGAACTCGCCATGGGCCATGTTGATCACCCGCATCACGCCGAAAGTGATGGCAAGACCGATGGCGGCAAGGAAGTAGATCGAGGCAAGCGAGAGGGCATCAAGCCCCAGATCGGCGGCCGTCATCAAGCCCACGCGGGTTTCGATACTGGCAAGAGTCCGTCGGGCCGCATCGGTGACGGCCGGGTCGGGTTCTGCATATTGATCGTAGAACACATGCGCCTCCAGCGCGGCAGCGACCTCGGCATCAGTAGCGGCGGCGGGCACCTGGCCCGATTTCTCCAGCGCCTCATAGGCCGCGTCACGAAGCTGCTGGCTGGCCAGTTCGGCCAGCGGCACGCCACCGACAGCCCCGTTTTCCAGATGGGCGGCCAGCGCGGCCTTCTGATCGGCCAGCGTAAGGCGCGCGGGGGCGAGGCCGGCACCGACCAGCAGGTCATAGGCGGCCTCGCGCGGGATGTCCTTGCCCGGTGTCAGGGTAGCCGCGATGTTCACGCCCTGCGGTAGCGCCACGGCGACCTTGCGGCTGGTGACCAGCAGCGGGTTCAGCGCGGCGCGCACGTCCAGTGCGGTATCGCCTGCAAGGCTTTCGATGGCGACGACGCGGGTCGCACTGTCGTCTCCGAATTGCAGGGTCAGGAAAGTGGCGAGGTGTTCCTTCCGGGCTTTCAGCCCCGGGTCGGCCTCATCCTCGATCGAAGCACGCAAGGGCGCGAGCTGCGCCTTGGCAGGCGAGCGGGCGATGGCGTCCAGCGCACGGGTGCGCTGCGCCGGATCGGGGTCGGTCAGGGTGAACTGCACCAGCACCGCACCGATCAGTTCGCGCACACCGGCATTGGGTTTGAGGTCGGTAATGTCCGATGTCGGCGCGGTTCCGGCGGCAGCTCCGTCCAGTCCGGTCAGCGCCCAGCCCTCCGGCGCCTTTTCCAGCAGGAAGAACACGCCATCGGCCTTGCGCACCCCCAACTTGCGGTCGGCCCAGGCCTGCAACAGCGCCGCCGCCGCCGGATCGCCGGTCGAGGCGATGGCGTCGATCACCGGGCCAACGGTCTGGCGCGAGGGTTTCTCGATCTGGGCGCGCGATGCCTCCACCACTTCGGGCAGGGTCTGCGCAAGGGCAGGCAAGGCAAGACAGACCGCCATGGCAAGCGGCAGCAGGAAACGGAACATTCCAACCCCTTCGATAGGGCGAGGGGCGCCACGGCACCCCTCGCGGATCAGATCAGTAGTTGGAGGTCAGCTGCACGCAGGTCTTGGTCTCGGTGTTATACATGCCGCATTTCAGGTCTTTCCAATCCGATTCCAGCACCGCCGATTCCGGGAGGAAATCGGTCCAGGCGTCGCCGGGCACCGGCTCGGTCTGGCTGATGATATCAAACTGACCATCAGCGCGGATTTCGCCGATCAGCACGGGTTTGGTCAGGTGGTGGTTCGGCAGCATCTCGGCCATGCCGCCGGTCAGGTTGGGGAACTTCTGCCCGACCATGGCGTCGATCACCGGATCGACCGCCGTGGTGCCCGCCGCTGTCACCGCATTCACCCACATGTTGAAGCCGATGTAATGCGCTTCCATCGGGTCGTTGGTGACACGCTTGTCGTCCTTGATGAACTTGTGCCACGCCTCAATGAACGATTTGTTCTCGGGCGTATCGGCCGACATGAAATAGTTCCATGCTGCCAGATGGCCGACGAGGTTGGTGGTATCCAGCCCCGAAAGCTCTTCCTCGCCGACCGAGAAGGCCACGACCGGGATCTTGTCGGCGGTGACGCCCGCTGCGGCCAGTTCCTTGTAGAAACCGATATTGGCGTCACCGTTGATGGTGGAAACCACGCCGACCTTCTTGCCATCGGCCCCCAGCGCCACCACGTCAGCCACGATCTTCGACCAGTCGCTGTGGCCGAACGGGGTATAGTTGACGAAGATATCCTCGGCCGCGATGCCCTTCGCCTTCAGATAGCTTTCAAGGATGTTGTTCGTGGTGCGCGGATAGACGTAATCGGTGCCCAGCAGCGCGAATTTCTCGATCCCCAACTCGTTGAGGAAGTAATCCACCGCCGGAATCGCCTGCTGGTTCGGCGCCGCGCCGGTGTAGAACACGTTTTTCGAGGATTCCTCGCCCTCGTATTGCACCGGGTAGAACAGCAGGCCGTTCAGTTCCTCGATGACCGGCAGCACCGATTTGCGGCTGACGGAGGTCCAGCAGCCGAACATCACGTCCACCTTGGACACGGTCAGCAACTCGCGCGCCTTTTCGGCGAACAGCGGCCAGTCAGAGGCCGGATCGACCACCACCGCCTCAAGCTGTCGGCCCAGCACGCCGCCCTTGGCGTTCTGTTCCTCGATCAGCATCAGCATCGTGTCTTTCAGCGTGGTTTCAGAAATCGCCATGGTCCCCGACAGCGAATGCAGGACGCCGATCCTGATCGGGCCTTCCTGCGCAAAGGCAAAACGCGGCGCGGTCAGCGGCGCGGCAAGGGCGGCGGCGGCTGTGGCCAGAAGCGAGCGACGTGTCAGATTCATATCCATTCCCCGTTGCATGCCGGGATCGGGCCGCGCCTGACAGCAGGCGCGACAAAACCGTTCCGACGTTTTTTTCTTTTCCTTTTGCGGAGGCAGTGCGCGGTCGTTCCCGCCTGCGCTGTGCTGCCGCAGAACGAATAAGCCGCAGCCGTGTCAGAGCACGCAAGACAGATGCCGCGCCGCAGAAAGCCGTCGCTGCGCTGCTGCTGCATTCCGGTCAAAAAAACAGCGCCACAGTTTCGGTCGCTGACGATCTGCGCAGAACCGAAACGGGTATGGCGGTTTAAAGCGGAAATACTTCGAATTTGAACGATTCCGCTGCCGGTTTTCGCTGCGGCAAGGATGCACGCACCGTTTGATCCGGTTCATTACATATGCAATGAAGGCACATCAGCAGTATGGCGGCCTATGCAACTGGAATCCTTCTTTCCCTATCGTCTGGCGGTCGTCGCCGAAGCGTTTTCGCGTCAACTGGTCGAGGTCTATGGCCATGACCATGGCCTCACACGGGAGGAATGGCGGCTTCTGTTCCTGATCGAGGGCGCGGAAGAGATCAATTCGCTGGAACTGGCCCGGCGCACTACCCTGGACAAGGTGCAGGTCAGCCGCGCGACCCAGCGGCTTGAGGACAAGGGGCTGATCCTGCGCTCCATCCCGGCTGAGGACCGGCGGCTGCGGCTCTACACCATCACGCCGCTGGGCCGCAGCACCTTCGCCCGCGCCTTTTCACAGGTCGAAGCACGGGCGAATGCCATTCTTGGCGCCATGACAGAGGCCGAGCGCGCAGCGCTGGATCAGGGTCTTGCGGCGCTTCATCGCGCCGTAGCCAATCCGGCGATCTGAACACCGTCCCGCGTTATATTTTCACGCCTGGAGATCATTCCACATTTGTTGATCGCGTTGTGCGGTCCAGATTTTGGGAGTGTCGATGCCTTTTGCTTCGTCGTATGCGCGGGCGACGTTGAAGGGGAGGCAGT
>NZ_QBKP01000011.1 GCF_003054195.1 Gemmobacter caeni | reverse complement strand
TCCCAAGCTCGCTTCCGCTTCGCTTCGTTCCCGCCACCGTCCGTTTCGGTGAGGCAGCTTCTAGGCCCACACCCAAAAACCCGCAAGAGCAAAAAACACCCAAAACACAACTTTCTTCATCCAACCGTCACAGAACCCTTATTTTCCTGAAAAAAGCTGAAAGGACGTGCGACCCGAAAATCAGGCGCGACCGAGTTATCCACAGCCGCACCCGCCAACAGACTGACCAAACAACAGAATCACCCCAGAAAAGCCAGACGATGCACCGTCAACCGCGATGAATCAGGGGCCAAAACCCTGATATGTGACGCGGCCACCGCACATCGTCAGCGCGATTCCCGTCGCCCCAAGATCCTCCGGCGCAATCGCTTCCACATCGCCATCGATCATCACAAGATCACCCGCCAGTCCCGGCGCCAGCCGTCCGGTCAATCCCTCCCAATGCGCGGCCCAGGCCCCACCGGCGGTATAGGCGTGCAGACTCTCCATCAGACCCAACCGCTCATCAGCACAGCGAGCGTCATACGGCTGGCGCGTCATGGCGGACTGAAGCCCCCGCATCACGCTGACATCGGTCACCGGCCAGTCACTTGCAAAGGCGACCGGCGCCCCATGGTCCTTCAGCGTCTTCCACAGATAGGCGTCGCGGCGACGCTCGGGGGCAAACCCGACGCTCATCGTCGGCTCCATCGGGAAATCCATCACCCCCGGCGGATGCGGCGGCTGCACGCTGGCGGTGATGCCCAGCGCCCCCAGACGCGGCACATCAGCCCGGTCGATCAACTCGATATGTTCGATCCGGTGCCGGGCGTCGCGCAGGCCATTGGCCAGTGCTGCCGCCTCATAGCCGTCAATCGTCACCCGCACCGCCCCGTCGCCGATGGCATGTACGGCGATCTGAAGACCGCGGCGGTCAATCTCGGTGCAGATCTGCTGAAACCGGTCTGGCGCGAACAAAGGTTCCGCCCGATGCCCCGGACGACCGGGATAATCATTCAGCATACAGGCGGTGCGACTGTCGATCACCCCATCCATGAACATCTTCACGAATCCCGAACACACCATATCCGAGGCGAAATCGCGCGCCATCGCCTCTGCCCGGTCCAGTTCGGACAGTTCCATATGCGGCTTGAAGTGGAAGGGCACCTTGACCCGTGCGGTCAACCGACCTTCGGCCTCCATCTCTGACAGCAGGGTCAGGGTGTAGCGGTTGCCATCCATGTTCACCATTGATGTGATGCCATGCGCAGCGCAATGCGCAAGCCCCGCCGCGATCTTCTGCTTGTCCGCCTCGCGCTGCGCGGCATCGGGCCAGGGGTCGGGCTCGCCGCCGGTCGCAATGCCCAGTTGCAGATGCGCCTCGCCGCCCAGCGCCAGCACCGGCCCGAAGGCCTCGAACTCGCGCAGCTCGCCGGTGGCGAGACCGTCCTCGCCCATCACGACCTCATGTCCATGCGGCATGGCTGCCCCGTGCAGCAGCCCGGCGGCCTCCAGCGCGGCAGTATTGGCCCAGACGGTGTGGTGATCCGGCGCCATCATCGCCAGCGGACGATCAGCGATCACCGCATCCAGATCCGCCCGCGTCACCGGATGGTCGAGAATCCCGTATTCCGCCCCCTGCGCCATCAGCAGCGGCGCATCAGGATTGGCCGCCGCATAGCCTGCAAACGCCGCCTTCAGGTTCTCAGGCCCATGTAACCCACCCAGTTGCAGCTGCGTCAGTTCCGCCCCGCCCAGAACCAGATGCAGGTGGCTTTCCACAAACCCCGGCAGAACCGTGCGCCCGCCCGCGTCGATCACCCGCGTATCCGGCCCGGCCAGCGCGGCGATCCCCCCGGTCGTACCGACGGCCTGCACCCGCCCGCCCCGGATCGCCACCGCCTCGGCACGCGGACATCCCGCATCCATCGTCAGCACCTTCGCATTGGTCACGATCAGATCGGCCCGAAACATCGCGTCACCTGTCATTCTCTGTCTCCAAAATATCCCGTGGGCATCGCGCTTCGCATGACGGGGTCAGCACTCCTGCCCCGCCAGCCCCTCGGCAATGGCGCAAAGCATCTCGAACATGATCGAGACGCCGAGGAATGCCGTGCCGCCCGACGGGTCGAAGGGCGGCGAAACCTCCACGAGATCGGCGCCGACGATCTTTACCCCGCGCAGCCCCATGGCCACCTGCAAGGCCTGCCAGCTGTTCGGCCCGCCCACCTCCGGCGTGCCGGTGCCGGGGGCAAAGGCCGGGTCCACGAAGTCGATATCATAGCTGACATAGGTATCGCCCGCGCCCGCGCGATCCCGTGCCTCGGCCATCACATCCTCGACACCCCTGACATGGAATTCCTCGATCGGGATGACGCGGATGCCCACCGCCCTGGCAAAGTCGCGGTCCTCGCTGTCATAGGCCGTGCCGCGAATCCCGATCGTGGTGACGCGCGCGGGGTCCAGCAGCCCTTCCTCAATCGCGCGGCGGAAGGGTGTGCCATGGGTATACATCGTGCCGCCGAAATAGCTGTGGAACAGGTCGGTGTGGCTGTCGAAATGGATCATGCCCAGAGGCCGGTCCTTTGCGAGGGCCCGCAGGATCGGCAGCGTGCACAGATGGTCGCCCCCGGCGGTCAGCGGCACGATCCCCGCCGCGCGCACCTTTGAATAGAAGCTTTCCATTCGCTTCAGGCTGTCCATCACATCCGCCGGATTTGGCCCCACGTCACCCAGATCGGCGCAGCGCACCATTTCGAAGGGCCGGATGCCGGTCACGCCGTTCTGCGCCCGGATCATGGTGGAATAGTCGCGCAACTGTCGGGGACCGTGGCGCGGACCCGGGCGGTTGGTCGTGCCGCCGTCCCATGGCGCGCCGATCAGCCCCACCTGCACCTCCGACAGTCGCGGGTTGTCGAGAGCCACATGCGGAAGGCGCATGAAGGTCGGCACTCCTGCAAAGCGCGGCAGGTCGAATCCCGAAACCGGGTGAAAGAAGCTGTCCTCCGTCATGACGGCACTCCCTGTTCAATTTGATCATTTTCTGCATCCAACCACCCGCGCAGGTACTTGTCACGCCCGGAAGCGACCTCCCGAACCGACATCTCTCCTTGCGGAAATCCCCGCCTGCGCTGCACAGGGCCTTGACCACCGCGCGCCCCTGCGCCTCTATCGG
This sequence comes from Gemmobacter caeni, assembly GCF_003054195.1. Classification (GTDB taxonomy): domain Bacteria; phylum Pseudomonadota; class Alphaproteobacteria; order Rhodobacterales; family Rhodobacteraceae; genus Gemmobacter; species Gemmobacter caeni. The sequence continues at coordinate 155,574 of NZ_QBKP01000011.1, read as the reverse complement.
GCAAAAGCTTCTCAGGACCGCGTCATGACCTTGCCCGCCGAATCGCCCCGTACCACAGCCGCCGCCGGGCGCTCTGTCATCGCGCAGGATGTACGCATCAAGGGTGACATCGGCTCTGAAGGAACGGTCGAGCTGATGGGCCAGATCGAGGGCAAGATCACCGCCCGCACCCTGATCGTCGGTGCCGACGGTTTCGTGAAAGGCACCGTCATGGCCGAAACGGTCGAGGTGCGCGGCAAGGTCGAGGGCAAGATTTCCTGCGTGACGCTGACGCTGCGCGCCGCGGCCCAGGTGACGGCCGACAGCAATTACACCACTCTTGCCATCGAAAGCGGCGCCACGGTCGAGGGCCGCTTCACCCGCACGACAAGCTGACCCGCTCAGCCGCGCGGCGGAATCGCATAGGTCAGCGAGGCGCGGGCGACCACGCCCCCGGCCCCTTCGCTGCGGATCAGCACATCGCCCACCGCCAGTTGCCGCCCGAGCTTCAACAGGCGCGCCTCGGCCAGCAGGTCGCGCCCTGCCTCGGGTTTGCGCATGAAGTCGATGCTGCAATTGGTCGTGACCGCAAGGGCAACCGGCCCGATCCGGCTGAGGATCGCCAGATAGATCGCCACATCCGCCAGCGCGAACATGGTCGGGCCGGACACCGTGCCGCCTGGGCGCAGATGCCGCTCGGCCGTCAACAGGCGCATGGTCAGCAGATCGGGCGTCACCGCCGCAATGTCGAAATCCGCTGCCACCTGCGGAAACTCGCGCCCCAGAAACGCCAGTAATTCCGCCCTGTCCATTGCCAGCATCCGCTTTCCTCCCTGCGCATTCACCGCTAGCCTCCGGTGAAACGGGAGGAATGACAAGATGACCGAACTGATCCAGCGCGAAAGCCTCGGCCCGGTGACACGGCTGACGCTGAACATGCCGCAAAGCCTGAACGCGCTGTCCGATGCGATGCTCGCGGCCTTGTCCGATACTTTCGCGACGCTGGCCGAGGATCGCACCACCCGCGTCGTCATCCTGCGCGGGGCGGGCAAGGCGTTCTGTGCCGGGCATGACCTGAAAGAAATGCAGGCCGCGCGGCAGTCGCCCGACAAAGGCGCCGCCTATTTCCTCGACCTTTTCACCCGCTGCGGCGCGGTGATGCAGGCCATCCCCGCCCTGCCCCAGCCGGTCATTGCCGAAGTTCATGGCATCGCCACCGCCGCCGGCTGCCAGCTCGTCGCCTCCTGCGACATGGCGGTGGCGGCGGAAGGCACACGGTTCGGAGTGAACGGGGTGAACATTGGTCTGTTCTGTTCGACCCCGATGGTCGCGCTCAGCCGCAATGTCCCCGCCAAGGTGGCTTTCGAGATGCTGACAACCGGCGAATTCATCGACGCGACCCGCGCCCGCGAAGTCGGCCTCGTGAACCGCGTCGTGCCGCATGCCGATCTGTCGGAGGCCACGCTGGCCCTTGCGCAGACCGTCGCGGCCAAACTGTCTGCCGCCGTGAAGATCGGCAAACGCACCTTCTATGATCAGATCGGCCTCGATCTGGCCGATGCCTATGCCCATACTGCCGCCGTCATGCAGGAAAACATGCTGTGGCGCGACACGGCCGAAGGCATTCAGGCCTTCATCGAAAAACGCGCGCCTGACTGGGCCGAACGCTGACCATCCAGCGCCAAATTCGCCGCAACGAATTTGCAAATTTCCTGCAAGAAATTTGCGCGACCAGTTCACCCCGGCAGCACCTTGCCGGGGTTGAGCAGCCCTTTCGGGTCCAGCGCCGCCTTGATTGCCCGCATCGCCGCCAGTTCCGCCGGGCTGCGGCTGTAGCCCAGCCAGTTACGCTTCAGCGTACCGATCCCGTGCTCCGCTGAAATCGAACCGCCGAAGTCGCGCACCACGCCATAAGCGATGGCATCAACCTCATGCACCTCTGCATCAGACGCGCCCGGCACATGCACGGCGACATGCACATTGCTGTCGGCGACATGGCCGTAGAAGGACACATGCGCGCCGGGGAAACGCGCCAGCAGCGCCAACCGGCAGGCCCGCGCGAAATCATCCAGCCGCCCGGTCGTCAGGCTGACATCCAGATTGATCAGCCCCGGCATCGCGGCATCCATCTCCAGCCCCTCGCGCACCGCCCAGAAGCGCCGCGCCTCGGCGAAGGATTGCGCGATCAGCGCATCCGTCATCACGCCCTCCTCGAAAGCGGCTTCCAGCAGCGCTTCCAGCGCGGGGCCTTCGTCAGCCTCAAGGATCACTGCAAAGGGCGGCGGATCGGCGAAAACCACATGAGTCAGATGGCTCTGGCTACAAGTGAAATAGTCGCGCCACATCGCCTCGAAGGCCGAAAGGCCGGGTAGTGCCGACCGCGCCATAGCCAGGAGCCGCAGCACAGAGGCGAAATCCGGCAGCGCCGCCATCACGGTGCCCCGCGGCCCCGGCAAGGGGCGCAGCCGGATCACCGCACGGGTGATGACGCCCAGCGTGCCCTCGGAACCGGCGAACAGGTGGCGCAGGTCGTAGCCGGTGTTGTTCTTCACCACTCTGGTCATCTGGCTCAGCACCGTGCCATCGGCCAGCACCGCCTCAATCCCCAGCAGGTTGTCACGGGTCATCCCGTCGCGTAGCACCCGCAGCCCGCCCGCATTGGTGGCGATATTGCCGCCGATCTGACACGAGCCGCGCGCGCCCAGATCGACCGGCAGCAGGAAGCCCGCCGCCTCGGCCGCCTTCTGCGCGACCTCCAGCACGGTGCCTGCCCGCACCACCATGGCCATGGCTTCGCCGTCGATTTCCTCGACCCCTGCCAGCCGTGACAGCGACAGCGCGACCTGCCCCGTCTGTGGTTGCGCGCCGCCAGCGAGGCCGGTCATGCCGCCCTGCGGCACCACGGCGACGCCGTGCCGGTGGCAGATCGCCAGCGCAGCCGAAACCTCCGCGACGCTTGCAGGTCGCAACAACGCCAGCGGCAGGTCGTGGCCGGTGCGGCTCGCATCCGACCGCGCGGCCACGGGCACATCGGCGCCGGTCAGGCAACCTTGCGGACCAAGTGCTGCGCGCAGATCTTGCAGCATCACAGGCTCCATTCCGCCCCCCTGAGATCATCCAGCCGCGACATGCCCAGTTGCCCCATCGTCGTGCGCAATTCCGCCATCAGCACCGCCGCCAGATGCGCGGGGCCCCGGGGGCCTGCCGCCGCAGCGGCTTGCAGGAAGGGGCGCCCGATCAGCACCGCATCCGCGCCACGCGCCAGCATCCGAGCAATATCCAGCCCCGAGCGCACACCGCTATCCGCCAGAACCAGCGCGCCCTCGCCCAGACGATCACGGATCGCAGGCAGCACCTCGACCGAGGCGGGCGCGGCATCCAGTTGCCGCCCGCCGTGGTTCGACACCACCACACCATCCGCCCCGCAATCCAGCGCCACCGCTGCGTCTTCGGGCGACAGCACGCCTTTCACGATCAGTCGCCCCGGCCATACCGCCCGGATCCGCGCCAGCCGGGCCGGGCCGATATGGCCCTCAAGCTGCGCCCCGATGAAGGCCGCCTGTTCCGTCACACTGCCTTTCGGCAGCACGGGCAGGATGTTCTGAAACGCCGGAATCCCGCGCCCTGCCTGCCCCATCGCCCAGCGTGGGCAGGCCATGATCTGCAACAGCGTCTGTAAAGTGAAGCGCGGCGGAAAGCTGAGACCGCTTTGAATGTCACGCCGTCGCCGGGTGGCGCCGGGCACATCCACCGTCACCATCAGCACCTCGTATCCCGCCGCCCACGCCCGCGCCATCAGTGCGGCGTCGATCTTCGGATCGGCAAAGGAATATAGCTGAAAGATCCGCCCGGCGCCAGCCAGCAGCGCGATCTGCTCCATCGCGGTGGTGGACACGGTGGACAGCACATGCCCCAGCCCCGCCGCCCCCATCGCCCGCGCGATGGCCAGTTCAGCCCCCGGCCAGATCAGCCCGCCCAGCCCCATCGGCGCCACAGCGAAGGGCGCGGCCCAGCGCACGCCCGCCACCGTTACCGACAGGTCCGGCACCGCGCACTCCACCACATAGCGCGGCATCAGCGCCACGGCATCCAGCGCGCTGCGGTTGCGCGCCAGACCGACCTCGGCCCCGATCCCCCCGACCATGTAGTCACGCACGAAGCGTGGAATACGGGGCACGCCCGCAGCCTCCATCGCCGCGGCATCGGGGAAGCGTCGGTCCAGCGCAGGGTCGATCATGGCACCCGTTTCAACGCCTGTGCCATGCAGTGAATGCCACCGCCGGTCTTGGAGATTTCGGACATATCCACCTCTGCCACCTCGAAGCCGCGCGCCTTCAGTTGCCCGATCAGAACCTGCGAGCTTGAGGGCGCGATCACCCTGTCGCCGCCAAGAGACATGAAATTGCACCCAAGCGCCATAGTGTCCTGGAACGGCACGTCGATGATTTCATGCCCCTTGGCCTTCAGCCAGTCGACGATGCCCGGTTCGGTGCAGGCAAGGCAGACGGCGGTCAGCTTCGGGGCGACCGGCACCACCATCAGGTCGATATGCACATAATATTCGTCGATGAAGGCCAGCCGCACTTCCCAGCCCTCGGCCTCGAACCAGCCGGCGACCTGCCGCGCGCCTTCCTCCTGCGTGCGGGCACCGCCGCAGCCGATGAGCACGCAGCCCTCCTCGATCACGTTGAAATCGCCACCCTCGAAGGTGCCCGCCGTCACCATGTCATAGATCGGGATGCCCAGACTTTCGTAATGCCGGATCGCGGCATAGTTCTCGCCCCGGCGCCACCATTGCGACATCGCGGTGATGAAGGCGCCGTAAGGTGTCATCACGCTGGAATCGCGGGTATAGACCTGCATTGCCAGTTCCGGCTCCGGCGGCACGGTATGCACCTTGACGCCAAAATGTTCGTAGGCCGCAACCAGTTCCTTGTGCTGGGCCTGTGCGACCTGAATGTTGCAGGGGTTTTCCCGCAGATGCTTGCGCGACAGGCTGGAGGTCGCCATGTGACGCAGATAGGCGGGATTGCCCAGCAGCACATCGGTCAGCCGGTCGGTTTCATTGGCAAATCCCCAGCCGGTCAGCGGCGCCGTGCCGCCGCCGGGCTTGCGGCGTTGCAGGGTGAAGGGCTCGGGACGGGTCTGCACGTTCATCGCTTGTCTCCTGTTCAGGCGCCGGGCATGGTGGAGGGGATCCACCAGTCCCGCCCGCGCGGGGTTGTCACATATTCGGGCCAGCGGAAGTTCACCGGCGGGTCGTAATCGCAAAGCGGCGCGATCCAGTCGGCGCCGCCGATACCGCCGCCGGTGCGGCGGTTGAATTCATCCCAGGCAGCCTCGCGCGCGCCCGCATCCTCCAGCAGGCGCAGCGCCGATAGCGCCAGCACCTCGGCAGCGCGCTGAACCATCGGGTCGATGGTGGCCGGAATGCCGCCCAGCGCATTCATCACCCATGCGGGATAGGCATAGCCCGCCGGCGCCCGCAGCGCCGGACGCGCGATGTAGAAACGCGCGGTGGGCGCGTGCCATGTCATGTCGGTATAGTCGTCCGAGGTGGAGTTCTTCTGCGAGGGGGGCAGGTCGTGGCGGAGGATCGCCTCGGCCGCCTCGGGGTCAATCAGGCGTGACATTTCGGGGATGAAGGGATCATCCATCGGGGTCAGGCCGAGATTGGCCTGAATCTCGCGCGCCACCGCCGCCGCCTTATCATCCCAGACCGGGGCGCCCACCGTCTGCATCGCCTGCCAGACCACGCGGGCCATGGCGTGATTGGCCAGACCGGGGCGCGACTTGCAGACCCAGTGCCGTTCCCACCGGCAGCCGGTCATCGCCGCCGCCGCCTCGGCATTGCGGTCGAGCGCTGCGGTCACCGCCTCCGCCATCGCCAGCGTCGGCACGCGCATCATGTATTGCACCTCGGCCAGACCGGCGGGCTGGTTGTCGGCAGTGGCCTGCCCGGCGGTCAAAATCGCCTCGGAAATCGACCAGCCGCCCTGATGCGGCAGCATGGAATCGCGCAGCGATTTCGATGTCAGGAACATCAGGTTCAGCGCATCATTCGCCCCCGGTGCCCGGATCGCGCTATGCGATTGCGGGATCGGCGCCCCGTCGCTGCGGCCCCATGCCTCGGGCGTATCGCAGATGAAGCGATAGACCATGGAATAGGCCGCACCACAGTGAGTTTCCCAGCGCACGGTATTGCACATCGGCAGCATGTAGAACGGATGGAAGGACAGGATCGCCGCCAGCCCGTCGTAATAGCCCTTCGCAGCATGGATGGGCTTCGATCCGCGCACCTTTTCTGCCGGTTCGCCGGTAAAGCGGATGCCGCCGGGTATCCCGTGCCGCTCCATCGCGGCCTTCACCGCAAGCGCGCCGCCCAGACCCGCGATGCCGAGGCCCGAATGCGGGTCGGTATGCCCGCCCGCCTGAAACCCCAGCCCCGCGCGGGGTTCGCGCCGCGTGCTGGCCGCCTGACAATTGCCGGGAATACCATCATATTCGGCATACATGCCGATCACCGGCCCGGCACCATTGTGCCATTCGGCGCAGAAGGCTGTGGGCATCCCGGCCGAGCCTTCCTCGACCGTGAAGCCTTCGGCCCGCAGGCGCGCCACATACCATTCGGCAGAGCGGTATTCGCGCCATGCCGTCTCGCCATGGTCAAAGATTGTCGCGCACCAGCCCGACAGATCGGCCCGGCGCGCGGCCACGGCGGCAAGGGCAGTTCTCTGGGCGGGCGAAAGGTCGGTCGTGGTCACGGCGTGGTTTCCCTGCTGCCTTGAACGCGGGAAACCCGCCCTTTCAGGGCTAGCGCCGGAGGCAGGCGGGAAAAAGTGAAACCTCTTCCCGCCATCGGCAAACGGATTTCACCTTTCGCTGGAAAGTCACGCGAACCGCAGCTAGCCTCGCCGCAGAACCCGGAGAGCATGATGTCCCGCATCCCTTCGACCCAGGCGCTGCGCGCGCTGGAAAGCTTTGCCCGGCACGGCACCGTCTGGCAGGCGGCGGACGAGCTGAACCTGACGCGCAGCGCGGTCAGCCATCAGTTGCGCCTGCTGGAACGCGATCTTGGCTTCCGGCTGATGAACCGTATCGGCACCCGGGTCGAACTGACGCCGCAGGGGCTTGCCTATGCCATCGACGTGCGGCGCGCGCTGGCCGTCATTTCCGGCTCTGCCACCCGCAACGCGGCGCGCGGCGTGACCGGGGCGCTGACCGTCAGTTGCCCGCCCGGCTTTGCCTCCAGCTGGCTTTGCACGCGGATCGGCAGCTTCTCCGACGCCTTTCCCGATGTGGTTGTGTCGCTGGTCACCCCTCGCCGGCTGGATGATGTCAGTAACCCGGACGTGGATGTCTTTATCACCTTTGGCCTTGGAAATCAGCCGGGCATGGAGGTCGAGCTGTTGAAGGAGGTGGAGTTCACCCCCCTGTGCAGCCCGATCCTGCTCAACCGGCGCGAGGGGATGGATACACCGCAGGCGCTCTTGTCCTCGACCCTGCTGCATCTGACCGATTTCGCGGATTGGGAAATGTGGTTTCAGCTGTCCGGCCTGCCGACCGAAGCGGCCCAGACCGGCATCCGCTTTTCCGACATGAACCTTGTCTATGCCGCCGCACTTGGGGCGCAGGGGGTGGCAATGGGTGACGAATTCATCTGCCAGCAGGCCATGGCGACGGGTCTTCTGATCCGTCCCTTCGATCTGGCGATCCGCTCCCCCCGGTCCTATTTCATGATCGTGCCCCCGGAAAAGGCCGACAATCCCGCCAGCGCGGCGTTTCGGGGATGGCTGCGGGCAGAACTGCCTCAGGATTAGGCGGAAGTCGAACAAAACACCTCGATCGACAAATTTCATTTCACAAGCAGGCGAAAAACTTTCGGTTGTCTTTCGAAGGCAGTGCTTCCACGCTTTGCCTGACGATGAGAGAGCCTCTCCGCCAGCAGGGAAGAATCCGTGAGCCAAGCAGCAGAAATCGGCGCCACCGGAATTGGCAAGATGTTCGGCCAGTTCACAGCCCTCGCCGACATCACGCTGACCATCGCGCGTGGCGAGTTCCTGACGCTGCTCGGCCCCTCCGGCTCGGGCAAGACGACCTTCCTCAATGTACTGTCCGGGTTCGAGCCCCCCACCTCGGGGCGGCTGACGCTGGATGGTCGCTACATGACGGCGATGCCACCCGAGGTGCGCGGTTTCGGCATGGTGTTTCAGGGCTATGCCCTGTTCCCGCATATGTCGGTCGAGGACAACATTGCCTTTCCGCTGAAAGTGCAGGGTCGGAACGCAGCCGAGGTCAAACGCCGGGTCGCCGAAATGGTGGAGATGGTCGGGCTGGGCGGACACGGCCACAAGCGCCCCGCCGGTCTGTCGGGAGGGCAGCAGCAGCGTGTGGCACTGGCCCGCGCGCTGGCGTATGAACCGCCGGTTCTGTTGCTGGACGAACCGTTCTCGGCGCTCGACAAGAACCTGCGTGGCCAGATGCAGGATGAAATGCGCCGCATCCACCGCGACACCGGCACCACCTTCGTTTTCGTGACCCATGATCAGGAAGAGGCGCTGGCGCTGTCCTCACGGGTGGCTATCTTTGAGCGCGGCCGGCTGCAACAGCTTGCCGCGCCGCGCGAGGTTTACGAACGTCCCGCAAATCGTTTCGTGGCCGAGTTTCTGGGCGATATCAACATCCTGCCCGTCAGCGGCGGCCGGATCGAGGGCCGCGCGGTCGAGACCGCAGCGCCGAATGGCGATCTGGCAATCCGGCCCGAATACATGGCGTTGTCCCTGACCGAACCGGGCCAGGGGAATGCCATCGCTGCCACGCTGCAAGACCTCACCTATCTGGGCGCCGAAACCCGGCTGTCACTTCAGACACCAGGCGGCGTGCCTCTGGTGTTGCATCAGCCCACCGCCGCCTTGCCTGCGGGCCTCGCCCCTGGCGCCGCCGTCTGGGCCAGTTGGGCGCCGGAACGCGGCTTTCTGCTTTGACGACCCGCCCTGCCACGGGCGGCACCTGTAAGACCGAACAATAACAGGGAGATAGCAATGAACGGTCCTTTTGAACGTGACTGCGTGGATATCCTGCAAACCCGCCTGAAGCGCGGCCAGATCTCGCGCCGCGATTTCACCACCGGCCTTGCGCTGCTTTTGGGCACCTCTGCGCTGGGTCTGCGCGGCACCCCGGCGCTGGCTGAAACCAAGGAACTGGTCTTCGTCAACTGGGGCGGCGATGCCGGAGCCGCCTATGACGAGGCCTATGGCAAGGCTTTCCTCGAAGCCACCGGCATCACGGTAAAGCAGGACGGCTCGGGCCCGACTGAAGGCGCCATCGCGGCACAGGTCGAAAGCGGCAAGCCTTCGTGGGATATCGTCGACGTTGATCCCTTCTCGGCCGAGGCCCTGGGCAAGAAGGACATGATGGAAAAGATCGACTACGCGGTGGTCGACAAGGGCAAGATGCGGCCCGGTTTCGGCTGGGACCATTCGGCCTCCAGCTATTTCTACAGCTATATCATCGCCTATGACGCTGCGAAGTTCAAAGACAACCCGCCGAAATCCATGGCCGATTTCTTTGACACCGAAAAATTCCCCGGCAAGCGCAGCATGTACAAATGGGGCACGGGCATGTGGGAAGCGGCGCTTCTGGCCGATGGCGTGGCGCCGGACCAGTTGTATCCGCTCGACCTCAAGCGCGCGCATGACAAGATCGCCGCCTTCAAGGACAATGTGGTGGCCTTCTGGGGCGGCGGTTCGGAAAGCCAGTCGATCCTCCTGAACGGTGAGGCGTCGATGGCGCTGATCTGGTCAACCCGCGCGAAGCTGATCGAGGAAGACAGCGAAGGCGATGTGGCCTTCATCTGGGATCAGGGGCTGGTCGCGCCCGGCGCCATGGGCGTGGTGAAGGGAAATCCGGGTGGCGCGGCAGCTGCGATGCAGTTCATCGCCTCGGCGCAAGACCCCGAAAAGCAGATCGTCATGTTCCGCATGTTGGGGCAAGGCCCGGCCAATCCGGCGGCGGATGCGATGCTGCCCGCCGAGGACGCGCGGTATAACCCCGTGGATCCGGCGAATTTCGCGGTTCAGATCCCGCTCGACATGGCCTGGTATGAAGAAAACTACGGCCCGGCGCTGGACGAATACCTCAAGATCATCTCTGCCTGAGCCCTTCGCCGCCTCCGGTCCCGCACCGGGGGCGGCCCTGAACCGGAGCCGCCCAACCCGGAGCCGCCATGACATCGCGCCACATCCTGCTGCTTGGCCCGCTGCTGCTGTTGCTCGGCGCAGCATATCTCGTGCCGTTCCTCGGTGTCATGCAGTGGAGCGTGACCCTGCCGGAACCCGGCCTTGGCCAGTATCGCACCGCACTGACCGACCCTTTGGTGCTGGGTGTGATCTGGCGCACGTTGCGCATCTGCGCGCTGGTGACGGTGCTGTCGGTCGCGGCGGCCTATGTGATGACTCTGGTCTGGGTGCGCGGCGGGCCGGTGGCGCGGCTGGTGGTGGAACTGTGCATCCTCATCCCCTTCTGGATTTCGGTCCTCACGCGGGCCTTTGGCTGGCTGGCGCTTCTGTCGAACAAGGGGCTGGTCAATGGCTGGCTGCAAACGCTGGGCATCATTTCCGAACCTTTGACACTGGTGCGCAACGAATTCGGCGTCGTGCTGGGGATGGTGCATTTCCTGGTCCCCTTCGCGGTCTTCCCGCTCGCCTCGTCCATGCGCGCCGTGGATGAGCGTGTGCTGATGGCCGCGCGCGGCATGGGGGCCAGCCGTGCGCGCATCTTCTGGCAGATCTTCGTGCCGATGACGAAAAGCGGCATCCTTGGCGCCGTGCTGCTGGTCTTCGTCTTCGCGCTGGGTTTCTTCGTCACCCCGGCCATCCTTGGCGGCGGGCGCAGCGTGATGGTGGCGGAACTGATCTACCTGCGCATTTTCCAAAGCCCGGACTGGGGCCTTGGCGCTGCGATCAGCGTAATCCTGATGATCGCCGTCGGCGCCCTGCTGGCCCTGATGCTGCGCCAGACAAAAGGAGCGGCCCGATGATCCAGCTGCGCCCCGGCCCGATCCCGCTGATCCTCGCGGCACTGATCGCCGTGTTCCTTCTGATGCCGCTGATTGCTGTGATCCCGGTCAGCTTCACCCCGAACCGCTATCTGTCCGTCCCCGATGCCGAATGGTCCTTGCGCCATTACCGCAGCCTGCTCGACAAGCCGGTCTGGGCCGAGGGCATCTGGCTGTCCATCCGCATCGGCCTTGTCGCCTCGGTGGTGGCAACGGCGCTGGCCACGGCTTTTGCGTTGGGGATCTGGATGTTGCAGCCGCGTTTTGCGGGGCTTCTGATGGGGCTGGCGCTGCTGCCGATGGTGGCGCCGCCGGTCGTTTCGGCGCTGACGCTTTATTTCTTCCTCATCACGCTCTCAAAGGTGAACGGCGTCATCGCCTATGACACCTGGGCGGGGGTGGCACTGGCTCATGCGGTGATGATCGCGCCCTTCGCGGTGGTATTGATCTCGGTCGCGCTGTCACAGCTTGACCGCCGCATCGACCTTGCAGCCCGGTCGATGGGTGCGGGCGTGATGACGCGGGTGTTCGGGGTAATCCTGCCCAATATCCGCTTCACCCTGCTGACCGCGCTTTTCCTGACCTTCGTCCTGTCGTGGGAGGAGATCGGCGTGACGCTGTTCATCACTTCGGTCAATGCGGTGACGCTGCCGCGGCTGATGTGGATGGGGCTGCGCGACAACATCGACCCGGCCATCGCCGCAATCTCGGTGGTGCTGATCGCCATCGTCGTGGCGGTGATCCTGGGCAAGACCCTCTGGCAATTGCGGAAAGCGAAGTAACCGATGAGCACCGACATCTCGACCGGCGTCTGGCTGACGCAGGCGCTGCGCGCCTATGGGGTGGACACCGTTTTCGGCATCCCCGGCGTGCATACGATCGAGCTTTACCGTGGCCTTTCGGGCAGCGGCATCCGCCATGTTACGCCGCGCCACGAACAGGGGGCGGGGTTCATGGCCGATGGCTATGCCCGCGCCAGTGGACGGCCGGGTGTATGCTTCATCATCTCCGGCCCCGGCATGACGAATATCCTGACCGCCATGGGGCAGGCCTATGCGGATTCGGTGCCGATGCTGGTGATTTCCACCGTCAACGCCCATGGCCGCATGGGCTCGGGCGAGGGCTGGCTGCATGAATTGCCGAACCAGCAGGCCGTGGTTGCCGGCGTGAGCGCCTTCAGCCGCACCGTCCACCGCCCCGAGGAGCTGGCAACCGCGCTGGCACAGGCTTTCGCGCTGTTCGAGGGCGGGCGCCCGCGGCCGGTGCATCTGGAGCTTCCCATCGACGTGATGCTGGCCCCGGCCGGGCACCTGCCCCTGCCCAAACCCGCCCGCACCCCGCGCCCTGCCCCGGCACAATCGGCGGTGGCCGAGGCGGCGGCGATGCTGTCTGCGGCTCGCGCGCCGGTGATCCTTGCAGGCGGCGGTGCCACCCGTGCGACCGCCCTGCCTGCTTTGGCAGAAGCGCTGGATGCGCCGCTGGTGATGACGACCAATGCACGCGGCATCCTCCCACCGGGTCATCCGCTGGCGGTGACGCTGACCGCCTCGAGGCCCGAAACCCGCGCGCTGATCGCAGGGGCGGATGTGGTGCTGGCGGTAGGCACAGAACTGGGGCCGACCGACTACGACATGTATGAGGATGGTGGCTTCGCCATCCCCGGACGGCTGATCCGGCTGGACATCGACCCGGTGCAGACCCATCGCGGCAAGGCACCCGACCTCTGCCTGACCGGCGACGCAGGTGAAGGCACGGCGGCGCTGCTTGCCGCCATCACCCCGCGCGACACGCGGGATGGCGCCGCCCGCGCCGCCGCCGCGCAAGCCGGATTGTCCGCCCTGCCCGCGCCGTTGCGCGGAGATCTGGCCCTGTTGGATCTTCTTCGCGATACCCTGCCCGACACGCTTATCGTAGGGGACAGCACACAGGCCGTTTATGCGGGCAACATGGGCTTCGCCGCAGCCCGGCCCGGCGGCTATTTCAACTCGGCCACCGGCTTTGGCACGCTCGGCTACGGCCTGCCTGCCGCCACGGGAGCCGCCCTGGCAGAGGGGCGGCCGGTTCTGGCCCTGATCGGCGATGGCGGGCTGCAATTCACGCTGGCCGAACTGACCACCGCCGTGGAGGCCCGCGCGCCGGTTATCCTGCTTTGCTATGACAACAAGGGCTATGGCGAGATCAAATCCGCCATGGTCGCGCAGAACGTGCCACCGCTGGGGGTGGATATCCTGACACCTGATCTTGGCGCGATTGCGCACGCCTGCGGATGGAAGGTGTGCGGTGTGACGGATGCCAGCGAATTGCGGCGGGCAGTCCTTGAGGCGGCGGCGCGCGGCGATTGCACGATGATCCTTTATGGCGAGGCGCTGCGCGAAAGCCTGCGCTGAGCGCCCGGCGGCACTGTCGCAAAGGTGAGTCTTTGGGCAAGAAGCAAAGTTGCAAAGCGGGCCGCGCTGCGGCAGACCGGGCGCATGGATGCCCATGCCTTCACATTTGCCAGCTGTGCGCTTCGGGCGTTGCCTTCCGGTGCACTTCACTGGCCTGAGCAAAGCCTGCTGGTCGTGTCCGACCTGCATTTCGGCAAATCCGCCCGGCTGGCGCGGCGCGGTGGCGCGCTGTTGCCCCCTTACGAGACGCGCGCGACGCTGGCCCGGCTTGACGCCGATCTTGAAGCGACAACGGCGGCGCGGGTGATCTGTCTGGGCGACAGTTTCGACGATCTGACGGCCAGCGACGAGATGGACGAGGCTGACCGGCTCTGGCTGCTGCGTCTGATGGCCGGGCGCGACTGGCGATGGATCGAGGGCAATCACGACCCGGGGCCTGGCAATATCGGTGGCACGCATCTGGCCGAAACACGGATTGGCCCCTTGCACTTTCGCCACATTGCAGTAGCGCAAGCGACTGCCGAGGTTTCGGGGCATTTCCACCCGAAACTTACGCTCGCCGGTCAGCGGCGGCCCTGTTTCCTGCTGTCAGATCCTGAACGTCTGATCCTGCCCGCCTATGGCGCTTATACCGGCGGCCTGGACTGCGGGGCGGCTGAACTCGCCCTGCTGATGGGTCCACAGGCGCTTGTGATCGCCACGGGGCGACGCTGCCTCGCGGTTCCCTATGCGGCTACGGTTCAGAGCAGCCAGCGCTCTTCCAGCTTTACGCGGTGAGTGCGGCTGACCGGCAGACGCAATTCCGGGCACATGCGCACCCAGATCCGGCCCCCCTCGCGCTCCACCCCCTTGATCGCCCAAAGCGCAACCCAGTGCGACCGATGGATCTGCACGCCCTCTTCCTCGCCGGTTTCCGCCATCGCATCGGCGAACCGCATCAGAAGGCTGCCCTTGCCGCGCACGGTGAAGACGTCGACATAGTGATCCCGCACCGTCAGCGCGACGAGGCGGCCGTGCAACTCGGGGTCCAGACGCTGGACGACGCGCGGCGGCGGAACCGTCTCGGTCTCGCTGGCCGGCAGGTCGGGAAGGATCGGCACCAGCGGGCTTGCCACATCATCGGGCCGGCTTTCGCGGGCGTGGCGGAACGCGCCGATACCCAGAGAGGTCGCGAAGATGAACAGCGCGATATCGGGCAGGTCGGGCGCTGTTGCCTTGTCGGGATCGAACATCCGATCTGCCAGCGCATGCAGCGGCAGGGTCATGATGACGGAGGAAAGCAGGGCGACAAGGAAAGCGCCACGCTGAAGGTCGCTCAATCCGATGACAGCGTGGACGAAAGCCCGGATCGCGGCGCCCACGCCGATCCCCATGGCAGAGATCACGCCCCAGAACAGCAGACGCGCGGGCAGATCCAGCGCAACGTAGCTGCCGAATGGCCCCGATATGCCGACAGTCAGCGTCAGCACAACCCAGGCGACAAGCGGAATCTTGCTACGGAAGTCTGCAATCAATGTAGCGACGAAACCAGACATCTGCACCAGGAACGCATGCAACCTGTCTGACTGGATAAGCGCAATCCCTGCCCTGTGCAATGTCTCCGGCCAGATTATCCAGCCGGGACATGCATTTGCGCCACAGGTCCTCTTCGGGGGCCGGTGATCAGGCGGTCAGGCCCGACGGCTCCGGCAGGCCATTGGCGCGGCAGCAGGCGGTCAGCGTATTTGCCAGCAGGCAGGCAATGGTCATCGGGCCGACACCACCAGGCACCGGGGTGATGGCCCCGGCCACCGCAGCCGCCGAGGCAAATTCAACGTCGCCGACCAGCTTGGTCTTGCCGTCACGTTCAATCCGGTTGATGCCCACGTCGATCACGGTGGCGCCAGGTTTCACATACTCGCCGGTGATCATCTCGGGGCGACCGACGGCGGCGACGAGGATGTCGGCACCACGGCAGACGGCGGCCAGATCCTTGGTCCGGCTATGTGCGATGGTCACGGTGCAGCTGTCCCCCAAGAGCAGTTGCGCCATGGGCTTGCCGACGATGTTCGACCGGCCCACCACGACCGCATTCATGCCGGCAAGCTTGCCGTGATGATCGCGCAGCATCATCAGACAGCCAAGCGGCGTGCAGGGCACCATGCTTTTCTGCCCGGTGCCCAGGAGACCGACGTTGGAGATATGGAACCCGTCCACATCCTTGGCCGGATCAATCGAGTTGATCACCAGTTCAGAGTTCAGATGCCCCGGCAGCGGCAGTTGCACAAGGATGCCATGGACCTTCGGATCTTTATTCAGCCGGTCGATCAGCGCCAGCAGATCGGCCTCCGAGGTATCCGCTTCCAACTTGTGCTCGAACGAAGCCATGCCAGCTTCGACCGTCTGCTTGCCCTTGGACGAGACATAGACCTGGCTTGCCGGGTCTTCACCCACCAGCACGACCGCGAGGCCGGGCTGGATGCCATGTTCCTCTTTCAGGCGCGCGACATGGGCCGCCACCTCGCCCCGCACCTTGGCTGCAAAAGCCTTGCCGTCAATGATTGCCGCCGTCATGTCCGTTCTCCCTACCGTTCGACCGCGAAGGCGGCGCTGTAATGATCCATTTGCATGCGGGTCGCCAGAACCGCGTTTTTCAGAAGGGTCGCCACCGTCACCGGACCGACCCCGCCGGGCACCGGGGTGATCCAGCCCGCGACTTTGGCGCAGCTTTCGAAATCGGCATCACCCACTGTCTTGCCCTCAACCCGGTTGATCCCGATGTCGATGAGCGCGGCGCCCGGCTTCAGCATGGCGCCCGTGACAAGGCCGGGTTTTCCAACCGCGACAAAGACCGCATCGGCGGCGCGGCTGTGCACCGCCACCTGCCGGGTCATGTGGTGACATACGGTCACCGTGGCCCCCAGCCCCATCATCAGGAAGGCGATGGGCTTGCCCACGATCTCGCTGTGGCCGATCACACAGACATCCAGCCCTTCGATGTTCAATGGCAGGGTCTTGAGGATTTCCACCGCTGCGACGGCTGTGCAAGGGCCAAGGGCCAGGTCGTTATAGACGATATTGCCGATGGACGAGGGGTGCATCCCCTCGACATCCTTCAGCGGATGCACCGCCTTTTGCAGTGCCTTCACCGGAATATGCGGCGGCAACGGGCGCTGGATGATGATGCCGTTCACGCGCGGATCGGCGTTCAGGCCGATCATCACGCCAGTAAGTTGTTCAAGGCTGATGGTTGCCGGATAATTGCGGGCCTCGAAGGCCACACCGGCAGCCTCGGCCTGCCGCTGCTGGTTGCGGACGTAAAGCTCCGCCGCCGCCACATCGCCTACCGAGATGGAGACCAGCCGGGGGGCCCAGCCCCTGGCCGCAAGATCCGCCGCCTCGGCGCGGACCTCTTCCACCATGCGGGCCGCGATGGCCTTGCCGTCAATCAGGGTTGCCGTCATTTCCGACCCTTCCGGGGTCTCAGGCCCCCAGCACTTTTTCTTCGCGGGCAATCGACCAGTCGATCATCTGCCGCCAGAGCGTTTCGACCAGCGCCGGGTCCAGCCCCTCGGCTTCGGCCCGGGCGCGAACCTTGGCCACCACCTCTTCCACACGGGTATCGATCCGGGCGGGCAGCCCCTCGGCGGGCTTGAGTTCGGCGGCCCGGTCGATGTAACCGGACCGCCGTTTGATCAGCGCCACGATCTGACTGTCCAGCGCGTCGATTTCCACGCGCAGTTCCGTCATGTTGTGGCAGTCGGACGGGGCCTTCATCGCAACCTCCAGAGAGTTTCCCGCGAGGTAATCCCTCGCGGGGGAGATGGCAAGGCGGCGCCCGGTGCCGCGATCAGAACAGGCCTTCGACGAAGCCCTGGTCGTTCAGACGGATGACTTCGGCGCTCGGGACTTTCGGCAGGCCCGGCATGGTCATGATCTCGCCGCAGATCACCACGATGAAGCCCGCACCGGCGGACAGGCGCACTTCGCGGACCGGAACCGAATGGCCGGTGGGCGCGCCACGCAGGTTCGGATCGGTCGTGAAGCTGTATTGCGTCTTCGCCATGCAGATCGGCAGATGGCCATAGCCCGCCGCTTCCCAGGCCTTCAGCTGGTCGCGGATCGATTTGTCGGCCAGAACTTCATCCGCGTGATAGATGCGCTTGGCGATGGTTTCGACCTTCTGGAACAGCGGCATGTCATCGGGATACAGCGGCGAGAAGTTGGCAGCGCCGCTTTCGGCCAGCTGCACGACCTTCTTGGCCAGATCCTCGATGCCCGCAGACCCCTGCGCCCAGTGCTTGCAAAGGATCGCCTCGGCGCCCTGCGCGGCCACATAATCCTTCACGGCCTGCACTTCGGCATCGGTGTCGCTGTAGAAGTGGTTGATCGCAACCACCACCGGCACGCCGAAACCCTTCACGTTGGCGATGTGGCGGCCAAGGTTCGGGCAGCCTTTTTTGACCGCATCGACATTCTCGGCGCCCAGATCGGCCTTGGCGACGCCGCCGTTCATCTTCATCGCGCGAACGGTCGCCACGATCACCGCGGCAGCCGGCTTCAGCCCGGCCTTGCGGCACTTGATGTCGAAAAACTTCTCGGCGCCAAGGTCAGCCCCGAAACCGGCTTCGGTCACGACATAGTCGCCCAGCTTCAGCGCGGTCTTGGTCGCGATGACCGAGTTGCAGCCATGGGCGATGTTGGCGAACGGGCCGCCGTGCACGAAGGCCGGGTTGTTTTCCAGCGTCTGCACGAGGTTCGGCTGCATCGCGTCCTTCAGCAGAACGGTCATTGCACCATCTGCCTTGATGTCACGGCAGTAGACAGGCTGCTTGTCACGCGTATAGGCCACAACGATGTCGCCCAGACGCTTTTGCAGGTCTTCCAGATCGTTCGACAGGCAGAGGATCGCCATGACCTCCGAGGCCACGGTGATGTCAAACCCGGTCTGACGCGGGAAGCCATTCGACACGCCGCCGAGGCTGACCACGATGTCACGCAGCGCACGGTCATTCATGTCCATGACGCGGCGCCACACGACGCGGCGCTGGTCGATGCCCAGCGAGTTGCCCCAGTAGATGTGGTTGTCGATCATCGCCGACAGCAGGTTGTGCGCGCTGGTGATCGCATGGAAGTCGCCGGTGAAGTGGAGGTTCATTTCCTCCATCGGAACGACCTGGGCCATGCCGCCACCGGCCGCGCCACCCTTCATCCCGAAGTTCGGGCCAAGCGAGGCTTCGCGAATGCAGATCACGGCTTTCTTGCCGATCCGGTTCAGACCGTCGCCCAGACCCACGGTGGTGGTGGTCTTGCCTTCGCCCGCCGGGGTCGGGTTGATGGCGGTCACCAGCACCAGCTTGCCATCGGGCTTGCCCGCGAGGCTCTTGATGAAGTCCTGGCTCACCTTCGCCTTGTCATGGCCGTAGGGCAGCAGGTGTTCGGTCGGAATGCCAAGCTTCGTGCCGATTTCCTGAATCGGCTTCTTCTTGGCTTCGCGCGCAATCTCGATGTCGGTCTTGAAGGCCATTCTACTCTCCCTTGGGTGTGGCACCCCGATCTCATGGCAGCACGATACCGACATGAAACGGGGGCCACAGGACCGATTCCGACCTAAGCCCACGCAAAATCGCCAGTTGCGGTTTCCGATAGGAAACCCGCGCATCCAGGAATGAAGTTTTACCAAGAATAAAACCGTCCATCCGAAACCGACTCGGCCCAGGGATGCCGCATACCCCGAACGGGGCACGCCAGACCTGGCGGCCTGTGCAATTCTCGGCCCATTCAATTCAGGCCAGACAGAGATCCCCATGCCGAACACTATCTATGTCATCGACGAAACACCCGGAAAGGACCGGGAGCTGACCGCCACAGGATTGGGAAAGTTCTGGCTGGTGTTCCAGGGAAGCTATGAAAAACCGACCTCGATCCGTCTCGACAACTATGTCGAAAACGGCATTTCCAGCCAGGCTCGCGGCTTCTTCTACCATGTCGGAAACTGGGGCACCTCGCTGCTGGTCAACGGCTCTGTCGAGAATGCGCGCGGTTCCTCCGGCGCGGACTGGATCAGCGGGAACGAGCGCGACAACATTCTTTACGGCGACCCCACCCGCGACGGGCCTGGCGACAACGACACGCTGTTCGGGGCGGCGGGCGACGACACGATCTATGGCGGGGGCGGCCGGGATGACATGGGCGGCGCCGATGGCGATGATCTGCTTCATGGTGGCGCTGGCCGCGACACGCTTTCGGGTGGCGGCGGCAGCGACACGCTGATCGGCGGCGCCGGGGGTGATTCGATCTCTGGCGGGGCGGACGGAACCGACTGGGTATTCTACACGCAGTCATCGGCAGCGGTGGATGTGCGCCTGATCTCGGGCCAGACCAGCACCAGTTTCGGCGGTGATGCCGAGGGCGATCAAATCAATGGCGTCCACAATGTCCGGGGCAGTGCCTTCAATGACAAGATCAGCGATCTGCCTGAAAGCAACGCCTACAACGCCAACCGCTTTGACGGGATGGCCGGGCATGACCATCTGAAGATGGGCGGTGGCAACGATACGGCCAACGGGGGCGTTGGCAATGACACCATCGAAGGGGAGAGCGGCAATGACCGGCTGTTCGGCGGGAACGGAAACGACCGTATCTATGGCGGCGACGGACAGGACCGGCTGTTCGGTGGCGCCGGGTATAATCTGATGGATGGGGGTGCCGGTCGCGATACCGTCATTGGCGGCGACCAGCGGGAAACGCTCTGTGGTGGCACCGGCGACGACCTGCTCCGCGGCGCGGGGCAGAATGATCTGTTCTTCGGCGGCAAGGGCAGCGACCGGCTGCATGGCGATGCCGGAGACGATACGCTGATCGGCGGTCAGGGCCGCGACAGCCTGTTTGGCGGCGCGGGCGCGGATGAGTTCAAGTATATCGCGCGCGGCGAAAGCGATGCCGCTAGCGGCCGCGATACGATCATGGATTTCAACCGGGCCGATGGCGACAGGATCAACTTTGACCAGCTTGTCGGAACCGGCAGCTTCATTGGACATACCGCCTTTTCCGGCGAGGTCGGGGAGGTGCGCTTCATCTCCACAGCCAGCGGATCGCGGGTGTTCTTCGACGTGGATGGTGACGGTACGGCGGATTTCTCGGTCGATGTGGCGGGGGTGACGACGCTGCGCGCCGCGGACTTCATTCTTTGACAAACACGAAGAAAACCCGGCGGAAAGGCAGCAGCGCCCCGCCGTCGGGCAACAGCGGGTAGGCCCGCGCCAGCGCGGCATCATAGGCCGCCCGGAAGGCGGATGCCTCCGGGCGGTCAAGCCGCTCCAGATAGGGCCGCATGGCGGTCGATTCGGTAAAGGCCCGCACCGGATGCCCCTCGGTCACCGGGCCAAGCTGTTGCACATAGGTGGTTTCCCAGGCCAGAACATTGCCCAGCGGCGACAGCAACCGCCAATAATCTTCGGGTTTTGCAACGGCTTGTCGCTCAGGCAAGTCGCCGAAGCGTTCAGGGAACAAGGCTGCCGCCGTGTCGCGCAGCAACCTGTGCGAGGGCGCCTGCGTTTGCCTAGGCATCTGCACCGCCAACACCCCACCCTTCGGCAGCATCCCCGCCAGATGCGGCATCAGACGGGCATGATCGGAAAGCCATTGCAGAACGGCGTTGGAAAAGATCAGCGCAGGCGGTGTCTCGGGCTGCCAGGCGGCAATATCTGCCAGATGCAGGGCATCATAACCCTGCGCGGCCTTCAGCATGGCGGGCGAATTGTCGATACCGATCAGGGCCCGTTCAGGGAAAGCCGCCCGCAGCGCCGCCGCCGCCGCGCCGTCCCCGCATCCCAGATCGACCACCGGCCCCGGCGGCAGAGTGCCCACCTGCGCCATCAGATCCAGCGCGGGGCGCAAACGCAAACCCCGGAACTTTGCGTAAGCTCCGGGGTTCCAGTCTTTGTTCGCGGTAGCGGTCACGCCAGGGGCTCCGGCTCCAGCCCGCCCTCGGGTTTCTGCGCCTTGGGCTTGGTCTTGGGGATGGCCACGACCGAAGTGCCTCCATCGCCCGGAGTGCTGTCGTCCCCGCCCAGCGTCTCGCCCGCCACGACCTTGCGAATCTCGTCGCCGGTCAGGGTTTCGTATTCCAGAAGCCCCTTGGCCAGCCGCTCGAACTCATCCGACTTGTCGATCAGGATCTGACGCGCAGCTTCATACCCGTCGTCGATCAGGCGTTTCACCTCGTCCTCGATCATTTCCTTGGTATGCGCAGAGACCGAGAAACCGGCGGTATTGCCCTGATAGCCTTCATGCGCTTCGGCATAGTCGATGTTGCCGACCTTGTCGGACATACCCCAGCGCATCACCATGGCACGCGCAAGGCTGGAGGCCTGCTGAATGTCGCCCGCCGGGCCGGAGGACACGCCCTCTTCACCGTATTTCAGGATCTCGGCCGCCTTGCCTGCCATGGTCATGGCGATCTTCTGCTTGGCCTCGTCCTTATGCATGTTCAGACGGTCCATCTCGGGCAGGCTGACCACCATACCGAGGGCGCCGCCGCGCGGAATGATGGTGGCCTTATAGACCGGATCACATTTCGGCAGCGCCATGCCGACGATGGCGTGGCCGGCCTCATGATAGGCGGTCTTTTCCTTCTGGTCCTGCGTCAGCACCATGGACCGGCGCTGCGCGCCCATCATCACCTTGTCCTTCGCATTCTCGAAGTCATCCATGGTGACGAAACGGCGGCCGACGCGGGCAGCCATCAGCGCCGCCTCGTTCACGAGGTTCATCAGATCGGCGCCCGAAAAGCCCGGCGTACCACGCGCGATGGTGCGCAGGTCGACATCCGGCCCCAGCGGCACCTTGCGGGCATGGACGGTCAGGATCTTCTCACGCCCCTTGATATCGGGGTTCGGCACATGGATCTGACGGTCGAAGCGGCCGGGGCGCAGCAGCGCCGGGTCCAGCACATCCTTGCGGTTGGTGGCCGCGACGATGATCACGCCTTCATTGGCCTCGAACCCGTCCATCTCGACAAGCAGCTGGTTCAGCGTCTGTTCGCGTTCGTCATTGCCGCCGCCGATGCCCACGCCACGCGCGCGACCCACGGCGTCGATCTCGTCAATAAAGACGATACAGGGCGCATTCTTCTTGGCCTGTTCGAACATGTCGCGCACCCGGGATGCGCCGACGCCCACAAACATTTCGACGAAGTCGGAACCCGAGATGGTGAAGAAGGGAACGCCCGCCTCACCCGCGATGGCGCGCGCGAGCAGCGTCTTGCCGGTGCCGGGCGGGCCGACAAGCAGCGCGCCTTTCGGGATCTTGCCGCCCAGACGGCTGAACT
The DNA here is from genome assembly GCF_003054195.1 of Gemmobacter caeni. Classification (GTDB taxonomy): domain Bacteria; phylum Pseudomonadota; class Alphaproteobacteria; order Rhodobacterales; family Rhodobacteraceae; genus Gemmobacter; species Gemmobacter caeni. The sequence continues at coordinate 132,842 of NZ_QBKP01000011.1, read as the reverse complement.
TCTGCGGGTTGCGCAGGAATTCGACGATCTCTTCCAGCTCTTCCTTGGCCTCGTCGATGCCCGCCACATCGTCAAAGGTCACGCGGCCATGTTTTTCGGTCAGCAGCTTCGCCCGGCTTTTCCCAAAGCCCATGGCACCGCCACGCCCGCCACCCTGCATCCGGTTCATGAAGAAGATCCAGATGCCGATGAGAATCAGGAAGGGCAGCCAGAGGCTGAGCAGATTCAGGAACCCCGATTGCTCCTGCGGTTCGGCCCGCACCTCGACGCCCTTGGCAATAAGTCGATCCGTCACCTCTTCGTCCTGAGGTTTCACGGTGGAATAGGTATTGCCGTCCTTGCTGCGGACGATGACCCGCTCGCCGTCCAGCGTGACACTGGAGACCTGCCCCTGATCGACCCGCGCGATGAATTCGGAATAGGAAAGATTGCGCGAGGCCGTGGTGGTCGTGCCGCCGCTGAACATGTTGAACAGCGCCAAGATCAGCAGGAACAGGACCACCCAGAAAGCGATATTGCGTGCGTTGCCCACGAGGAACTCCTAAAGGGGGCGGCGCAGGTCACCCCCGCCGCATCTTTTGACCTAAAATAGACATCTGGCGCGGGGGTTCAATGCGCCAAGATGAACATTCCGAAGGATGGGCCGAGAGTCGCACCCCAATCCGGCTCTGGCCGGGCCAGCGGGGCGGCGATCAGCCGGTCCCCCTGCCAGACGGCCGGGCTGACAATCAGAGCCTCGCGCGAGGCCAGATCCCGCCAGCCGGGACATTGGCGCAGCCCCGCAACCCCGAGAGCGGCGAGAGTCTGACCCTCCGCCAGCGGCCCCACTACCCGCCATCTGTGATCCCACAACTGCGCCGCCGGAACCGGCCCCATCACGGCGCGCGGTTCACGGCTGATGACAAGGGTTTCCTGCCGCCAGCGAAACCGGACACCACCCAGCGTGGCGTCCCGGTGGTCATGCAAGGTGGACATCAGCCGCAGCAGTTGTTCGGCACGCGGCGGATAACCTGCCCCGTTCATCCAGCGAATCGCATGGCTGAGAAGCCGCCGCTCCAGCTCTGCCCCAAGCGCACACAGACCGTCCGCGCTTAGATGCAATGCCCCCGCACGCTCGGTGACATGGGTTTCGACAGCTTGTGCCAGCGCCATCTGCAACGCGCTGCGCGCGTCGAAAAGATGCTGCGTGCTGGCCAGAAGTCGTTCAACCGTGATGCCTAACGGCTTCAGCGCCCGCAGCGCGCGGCGGGCCTTCACACGGGTGAAGCGGTCATTCTCGTTCGAAGGGTCGTCAATCCAGGTCACGCTGTTTCGGCGCAGATAGTCGCGCAAAACCTCACGCCGCTTCTGCAACAGCGGGCGATACCAGCGAATGCCATGTTCCAGCCAGCCCCGACGCATGCCCGACAAGCCATCCAGCCCCGCCGCGCGCGACAGGTTCATGAGAAACGACTCCGCCTGATCGTCCGCCGTATGACCAAGGGCGACATGACCAACCCCGCGTGCGACGGCCCAGTCCGCGATCAGGCACAGCCGGGCGCGGCGGGCCTGATCCATCAGGTTTCCGGTCTCCTGCGGCCCCCGCCAGCGCAGGATTTCATGCGCGACCCCCTGGCGGGCGCAGAAAGCCGCGACCCCGGCGGCTTCGTCCGCCGCCTCGGGCCGCAGCCCGTGATCCACCGTCACCGCATGCAGCAGATATCCCTCCGACGGCGCAAGGCGGTGCAAAAGATGCAACAGCGCCATCGAATCGCCACCGCCCGAAACGGCCACCCCGACAGACAAAGGCGCAGCCGGATCGGGCCGCGCCTTTGCAAACACCTGAGCAACAGCATCAAGGAGGTCCGTATCCTCCGTATCCGGCACGGGCGCGCCGGTCACTGGCAGGCCAGCGCCGCGATCTTGCCCTGCGCCTCGGTCGCGGCGGTGGAGCCGGGGAAGCGGGTGCCGACCTCCTGCAGGGTCACACAGGCGTCCGAAACCTGCCCAAGATCGGCCAGCCCCTGCCCCAGACGCACCAGCGCATCGCCTGCTTTCGGGCCTTCCGGCTGCGCCGAAAAAGCATCCAGCCAGGCCCGCGCCGCATTGACGGTATCGCCCGCCTGTTGCAGCGCGTCACCCCGCAGGATCTGCGCCTCCTGCATCAGGGGGCTGCCCGGATAGGCCGAGGCAAAGGCACCAAACTTTTCCGCGGCGGTGCGAAAGTCACCCTGACCGAGCACCTCCTTGGCCCGGTCAAAGTCTGCCTGTTCGCCCACAGCAAGCTCGGGCCCCCCGGCGGTCGGGGCGGTTACGACAGGGGCGGCCACATTGCCTCCGCCCAAAGGTTGCGTCGGCGGCAGCGATCCTACGTCGCCCCCCTCAAGCTCGGTGACGCGGAACTCCAGATCACCCAGCCGGTTGGTGCCGTCGGTGACCACGCGGTTCACCTTCAGTTCCACCTGTTCAGTCTGCGCGGTCAGCCGCGTCAGCGCCGCCTCGATCGAATCGAGCCGTTGCAGCGCATTGCCACCTGCCGCGCCATTCTGGATGGCGCCGGTAGTGATCAGCTCCTGCTTGAGGCCCGTGAACTCGGCGTTCAGTGCCGCAAGTTCGGCCTTGATGTCGGCCAGCGACTGCGCCCGGTCCTGCGCGATGGCGGAACCGGACATCAGCAGCAGGGCCAGTGCCGCGAAACGCAGTCTCATCGGCTCAGGCCCCCGCCCCCATCGACAGCACGGTCACCGCGCGACGGTTCTTCGAGAAACAGGCTTCCGACGGGCACACCTCGACCGGGCGCTCCTTGCCGTAGGAAATGGTCCGCATCCGGTGGGCCGCAACGCCCTGCGAGATCAGATAGTTCTGCACCGCGCTGGCGCGACGGGCGCCGAGGGCAAGGTTGTATTCACGCGTGCCCTGTTCGTCGGCGTGGCCTTCGACGATGATCGCGTAGTCGGCATGGCTTTGCAGCCATTGCGCCTGCTGCGCCAGAATGGTCTGCGCCTCGGGCGACAGGGTCGACTGGTCGACAAGGAACAGCACGCGGTCACCGATGGTCTGGTTGAAATAGGCCACCGAGTTGGGGTCGCTGGGGCCACCGAGCCCTTGCGAGCCGATGCCACCGGCACCACCCGCACCGCCTGCACCACCGGCGCCGCCCGCACCGTAGCGATCAGGGTTGTTACAAGCTGCCAGACCCAGAACGGCCAGCAACATCAGAGCTTTCGCAGTATACGCCATATCTTTTCTGTCCTTCGTTGTGCCAGCTCGACCAGGCCAGCTTATCAGAGTTCCGCCGCCGGGGGGAATGACGGCGGCGTGAGGTTTGTTACGGTTACGGCAGCAGCGGCGACCAGGCCGGGTCCGAGGCGGCGCCCGTAGTGGCCACCTTGCGCAGGTTGCGCCCCGAAACATCCACCGAATAAAGCGCCGGTTCGCCGCCCGCATCCTGCCGGGTGAACATGATGACCCGGCCATTCGGCGACCAGGTCGGGCCTTCGTCCAGATAGGAGGCGGTCAGCAACTTTTCCTCGGTCCCGTCCGTCAGCATCACCCCGATGTGGAAGCGGCCCTGGTTTTGCTTGGTAAAGGCGATGTAGTCGCCACGCGGGCTCCAGACCGGGGTGCCATAGCGACCGGCACCGCCCGAGATCCGGGTCGGCTCGCCACCACGGGCGGGCATGATATAGATCTGCTGATTGCCCGAGCGATCACTTTCAAACACGATCTGGCTGCCATCCGGGCTGAACGAGGGCGCGGTTTCGATGGCGGGCGAGTTGGTCAGCTGCGACAGCTGGCCCGAGCCGATGTCCAGCGAGTAAATGTCGGTATTGCCACCCCGTTCAAGGCTGAACACCACGGTGCGCCCATCGGGCGAAAAGCGCGGCGCAAAGGTCATGGTGCCCGGCTGTTCGCCCAGACCACGGATTGCAAGGCTGCCGACATCCATCAGATAGATCTGCGGAAAGCCCGAAGAATAGGAGGTGAACAGAATGCGGTCGCCGGTGGGCGAGAACCGCGGCGCCAGCACAATGGAGGCCGAATCCGTCAGGAAGCTGGTGTTTGCCCCGTCGTAATCCATCACCGCAAGGCGCTTCTGGCGCTGGTTCTTCGGGCCGCTTTCCGAGACATAGACGACCCGGCTGTCAAAATAGCCGGTTTCGCCGGTGATGCGGCTGTAGACGGCATCGGCAACCTTGTGCGCCATGCGGCGCCAGCTGTCGGTCGTGCCGACGAATTGCAGCCCTTCGCCCATCTCGCCATTGGCAAAGACGTCATGCAGGCGGAACTTTACCACGACCTGCCCGCCCGAGGTCTGCACCGCGCCGGTCACCAGCGCCTGCGCATTGATCGCCTGCCAGTCAGGATATGAAACCGGCGCCCCGAAAGAGGTGATCTGCTGGATATAGGCGGTGGAGGGGATCTGTTCGAACAGGCCGGTGCCTGCCAGATCGGCCGCCACCACCTGCGAAATCTTTGCCGCCAGATCGCCCGCCCCGCCTTCGTCGACGAAGGTGGGCAGTGCGAAGGGCATTGGCTCCACAACCGGATTGCCAAGGTTGAGTGTCAGCCGGGCTTCGGCCTTGGTAGCAACCATCGCCGGCGCGGCCAGGGCGGCCACGGCCGCGACGGCGGTGAAGAATTGGCGGAGACGGCTCATCTGACCCTCGTTCCTGTTCCTGCGACTGACTTGCTTTTCAGCCCGCAGCCTGCCTGTCCAAAAGGGGAAAGCGCGCAGGCCCTTCCCCGGTTCCGTCCGGGTTGCCCCGGCTGTCTGTATCGCCGCGCCGCGAAGTCCTTCCTGCGGGGTGTCCGGTTCACAGCCCGACCCTCCCCTTGTCGAAGATCAGCTCCAGCTCGCGCCAGGTCTCATATTTTTCGTCCGGCAGCGGGAAACCCTGCGAACCACAGCGCAGGATCGCACGGCGGGCTGCTTCGAAGGCCTGCCGTGTCGCCGCATCGGAGGCAGTCGAACTTGCCAGTTCGATCGAGGTCGCCACCGGCTTCTTGTCGGCGCCGATGGTGACGTGCACCGTCACGATGGCACGCTGCGCCTCGGTCGAGAGCGAGCCGACGTTCCAGCACCGCTCCACCGCGACACGCAATGCGTCCTTTTCCCCCGAGGACATCGGCGGCCCGTTGGCGGCAAGGCCACGACCGGGCGCGCTGTTCTGGTTCGCAGGCTTGGGCGCGGGTGTTTCCGTGGCCTCGCCCAGCGCCTCCGCCAAAGCGGCATCTGTCGCCGCCCGGTCGGACTGCGATTGCGAGGGGCTTTGCGCCGTCGCAGTCTGGCTCGGCTTCGGCTGCTCAGCGGGTTTTGCCACCGGATCGGGACGCGCCGGACGTGACCGCGGCCGTTTCGACGCGGTCGGCGCCAGTTGCGGCGCTTCCTGCGTCTCGGTTGCCTCGGTCACGACTTCGGTCGTGGCTTCGGGCGGCGCGGTCGCCTCCTGCTCCTGTTCGACCACAGGAGCCTCGGGCGGTGCCTCCTCGGCCACGCGCTCCTGAACCTGTTCGGCCTCGGGCACATCCTCTTCGGGTGCGTCTTCCGGCGTCGGGGCCACGCGCTGCGCCGGGCGCGGGCGCGGAACGACCGAAGACGGGATCACCGCCACAGGCTGCTCCTGCTCGGCCGGAGGGGCAACGGGTTCAGGCACGGGTTCGGGTTGTGCGGTTTCGGCAACCGGAACCTCTTCGGGTTGCGGCTCGACCTCGGGTTCCGGCGCGGGTTCCGGCGGCGGCGTCTGCTCTGCCACCTGCTCCGGCGGAGGTTCGGCGGCAGGCGGTTCGGGCCGCTCCGGCGGGCGCACGGATGCCGGGGGCGCGCTGTCCTGCGGCTCCTCGGTGCTTTCCTGCCCCCCCGAAGCTGCCTCAAGCGCCGCAAACTCCGCCTCGGTCAGCGTATCGACCGACATGACCTCGGGTTCGGGCGGTGGCGGCGGACTGAACAGCACATCACCGAACAGAACCCACAGGATCACGACCAGATGCCCCGAACCGGAGATCCAGACGCTTCTGTCGACCCTGCCCAGCCAAGCCCGCAGCATCGGTCCCACCCTACTGGTTCGGCTCGGCGGCGGCGCCACCGGCGGCTGCGCCCATCAGCGGGCCATTGCTGTCTGTGACCAGACCGATATTGCGGAAGCCTGCCGCATTCAGCGCCCCCATGACCTGCGCCACGCGTTCATAAGGCACGGTGCCGTCAGCCCGCAGGAAGATCTTGTCCGAACTGCGTTCGGCCGCGATGGCCTGAAGCTGCGGGATCAGCGACGCCTCTTCGGCCTCGCTGTTCATCAGGAACAGCTTGCCATCAGCCCCGATGGTGATGGCCAGCGGCTTTTCCTGTTCGGTCGGCAGACTGGCCGCCGCCGTTTCCGGCAGCTTCACCGGCACGCCGACGGTCAGCATCGGTGCCGCCACCATGAAGATGATCAGAAGCACCAGCATCACGTCCACGAAAGGCGTGATGTTGATATCGGCCATGGCGCTGGAATGGCCGCGACGCCGCCCGCGACGCCCGCCTCCGCCCGATTTCTTGGCGACCCCGGCCCCCATGGCTCAGGCGTCCAGCTGGCGCGAGAGGATGGTGGCGAATTCGTCGGCGAAAGCCTCGTAACCGCCAAGGATGCGTTCGCTGTCGGCATTCAGCTTGTTGTAGAACACCACCGCCGGAATGGCGGCGACAAGGCCGATGCCGGTCGCCATCAGCGCCTCGGCGATGCCCGGCGCCACGGTGGCCAGGTCGGTGTTCTTGGTTGCCGCGATCTGCGTGAAGGCGTGCATGATCCCGTAAACGGTACCGAAAAGCCCGATGAACGGCGCGGTTGAGCCCACGGTCGCAAGGAAGCTCAGCCCGGCATTGAGCCTTTCGCTTTCCCGCGCGATGGCCACATCCATGGCCCGGTCGATACGCGACTGCGCCCCGGCAATCAGCCCGCCATCCTGCCGGTGGCTGCGCCGCCATTCGATCATCCCGGCGGCAAAGATCTTCTCGCTCTGCCCTTCCGGTGCAGGGCCGATCTTTTCGAACAATTCGTCCAGCGGCTCACCCGACCAGAAGGCCCGGTCAAAGATCGACGCCTCGCCCCGCGCGGCGCGGAACATCAGATGTTTTCGGATGATGATCGCCCAGGACCAGACCGACATGACCAGAAGGCCGATCATGACCAGTTTCACGGTGAAGGTTGCGCGCGCGAAAAGCGCGAGCAGGGAGAAATCAATCTCCTGCGCCATCGCAAGGGTGTTCGTGTCCATTACGCCTGCTCGTTACCATCGGGTCCATTCGTCGGCCCGTTATTACAGGCGATTCTATCCGGTTTTGAGGGGGATTGCCAACACATCCTCGTCAGGATGCGATTTGCCGCCCATCCCTGCATCATAACCGCCATGCACCGGCGTCAACCCTGCGCCAGAAGCGCCCGGATCTCACCCGGCAGGCGATGTGCACGGCCATCGCGTCCCATGCAGACGAGCGTCACCTGCGCGGTAAAAAGCACCTCTTCCCCGCGCAGAACCTGCTGCCAGAGGTCGATCCGCGCCCCGCCCAGCGCCCGCAACTCAGTCGTCACGGTCAGAAGATCGTCAAACACCGCAGACCGCAGGTAATCGGCCTCGACCCGCCGCACCGCAAAGACAATGCCGGTTTCCGCCTTCAGGCGCGCCTGATCCAGCCCCCGCGTACGCACCCACTCACTGCGCCCGCGTTCGATGAATTTCAGGTAGTTGGCGTAATAGACGATCCCGGCAAGATCGGTGTCCTCGTAATAGACCCGCACGGCATGGCTATGGCTCATCTGCTTTCACCTTGGTTCAAATATCCTCGGGGGTGAGCCCCGAAGGGGCGAGGGGGCGGAAAGCCCCCTTCCCTTCATCCGATCCGCGCCGCCAGACGCAGGGCATGGCTCGCCTCACGCGCCACGACCGGCATCACCGGATCATAGGCGGCGCGGATCACCGCGCCGATCTCGGGGCGCAACACCACAGCCTCGCCCACCCGCGCCAGGGGCGAGATCCCGGCAAAGGCTGTATCCGACCAGAGCAGGATCACCTGCGCCGCCTGCGACAGCGCCAGCGTCTCCGCAGGCATCTCGGACAACACATCATCCATGCGGATGAAGACGAAGACCGCGCGGATTGCGCCCGCTTCGTCAAAGCGGAAGGCGCGATACTGGTTTGCGCCCGCCGCCGCCAGACGCTCACACAGCGGCGCCAAATCCGGCACCAGCCGGTCGAGGTTCGGCACCTGCGGCAGCTCTGCCCAGTCGCGGAAGAAGAACACCATCAGATTGGCGCCAAGTTCCGGATCGGTCTCGGCCATGCGATGCCCGGCAAGTGTCACCACCGCCTCGATGGCGCCTTTTACCACCGACAGCGTCGCATCTTCGACGCCAAAGACCACCGGCACGATGGGGCGTCCCCAGCGGGCACAGAGATAGCTGCCGTCGCTGCGGGTAAACAGGGCTTCCACCGCCGTTGCGTCCATGCTTTGCTCCTAATCCAGTCGCGGCGGGGATACGCCCTTTCCGCCGCGGCCTCAACCGGCAGGGAGGCGCCGATGCTGAAGGGGATCGACCCGCGGGTTACGCCCGATCTGCTGGATGTGCTGATGCGCATGGGTCATGGCGACGAGCTTGCGGTGGTGGACAGCAATTACCCGGCCTTCGCACTGCCCACCCGCAGCGGACGCGTGGTTGATCTGGCGGGCCTTGATGTGGTCGAGGGGCTGCGCCTGATCACCAAGCTGATGCCGCTGGACGGCTTCACCGACTATGGGGCCCTGTGGATGGAACGCGACGGCGCGGGCGACCGCCCCGATCCGGTTCATGTCGACGCGCTGGATGTGCTGCGCCCCGCCCTGCCCGAAGGTGCAGCGGCCCGATCTATCGAGCGGCAGGCCTTCTACGCCCATGCCCCCGGCTGTTACGCCGTGGTCCGCTGCACAGAAAACCGCCCCTTCGGCTGCTTTATCCTCCGCATGGGCGTGGTGTTCTGATCCGTTCGTGACGCAGCGTTGGCCGTGACACCGGCGGGCGGCTTTGCCAGTCTGCCCACGCTACGGGAGGAGCCAGCCGCATGACCTATCCACATCTTCTGTCGCCGATCACGCTCGGCGCCGTGACGCTGCCCAACCGCGTGATGATGGGCTCCATGCACACGGGACTGGAGGAAACCGGCGACTGGAACCGCGTGGCGGAGTTTTACGCTACGCGCGCGCGGGGCGGGGTCGGGCTGATGGTCACCGGCGGCATGGCACCCAACCGCGAGGGTGGGGTGTTTCCCGGCGCGGCGGGCCTGTTCACCGCCCAGGACATCGCCAACCACCGCATCGTCACCGACCGCGTACATGATGCGGGGGGCCGGATCGCCATGCAGATCCTGCATGCGGGTCGCTATGCCTATGGCCCGGAATGCGTCTCGGCCTCTGCTGTCAAATCGCCGATCTCACCCTTCCCGCCGAAGGAACTGGACGAGGAAGGGATCGAGAAACAGATCGCCGACATCGTGACCGCCGCCGCCCGCGCCATCGAGGCCGGTTATGACGGGGTCGAGGTGATGGGGTCCGAGGGCTATTTCCTCAACCAGTTCCTCGTAACCCATGTGAACCGTCGCACCGACCGCTGGGGCGGGTCTTACGAAAACCGCATGCGCCTGCCGGTGGAGGTGGTGCGTCGGGTGCGCGCCGCCATTGGCGACGCGATCCTGATCTATCGTATCTCGCTGATCGACCTGATCCCCGATGGCTCCACCTGGGACGAGGTCGTGACGCTGGCCAAAGCCATCGAGGCGGCGGGGGCTTCAGTGCTGAACACCGGCATCGGCTGGCATGAGGCGCGGGTGCCGACCATCGCGACCTCGGTTCCCCGCGCGGCCTTCGCGCATCTGACCGGGCGCTTGCGCCCGGAGGTCGGCATTCCGGTCATTACCTCGAACCGCATCAACACCCCGGATGTGGCCGAAGGGCTGCTGGCCGGTGGACAGGCCGATATGGTGTCGATGGCGCGGCCCTTCCTTGCCGACCCGGATTTCGTGGCAAAGGCGGCGGCAGGCCGTGCGGCGCAGATTGCGCCCTGTATCGCCTGTAATCAGGCCTGTCTGGATCATACCTTCAGCGGCAAGCTGACCTCCTGTCTTGTGAACCCGCGCGCCTGCCATGAGACGGAGTTGGTGATCACCCCAACCGATGCGCCACGCCGCATCGCCGTAGTCGGTGCCGGGCCTGCCGGGCTGTCTGCGGCGCTGACTGCCGCCGGGCGCGGCCATGTCGTCGCGCTGTTCGACCGCGCCGCGCGCGTGGGCGGGCAGTTGCATCTGGCTGCCAGCATCCCCGGCAAGGAGGAGTTTCGCGGGCTGATCGACTGGTTCGAGGCCAGCATCTCCGCCTCCACCGTCGAACTGCGGCTGAACACCGAGGCAACACCCGAAATGCTGATGGGCTTTGACGAGGTCATCCTTGCGACCGGCATCACCCCGCGCCACGCCGGAATCGCGGGCGAGGATCTGCCGCAGGTTCTGGGCTACCGCGATGTCTTGCGGGGTGCCCCCGTCGGGAAGCGCGTGGCGGTCGTGGGGGCGGGCGGCATCGGTTTCGATGTTGCCGAATTCCTGACCCATCACGGCATCAGCCCCGCGCTGGACCCGGCGCTCTGGCGCCGCGAATGGGGCGTCGGCGATCCGGCACAGGTGGCGGGCGGCCTTGCCCCGGAAGGGCCGCAGCCCGAAGCGCCCGCGCGGCAGGTCTGGCTGTTGCAGCGTAAACCCGAAAAGCCGGGGCGCAAGCTGGGCAAGACGACCGGCTGGATTCACCGCGCCACGTTGCAGATGAAGCGCGTGAAGATGCTGGGCGGGGTGGCCTATGAGGCGATCACGCCCGAGGGGCTTGCTGTCACCCTCAACGGTGAACCGCAGGTTCTGCCCGTCGATACGGTGGTGATCTGCGCCGGGCAAGACCCCGACCGAAGCCTTGCCCCGGCGCTGGAGGCTGCGGGCCGTGCCTTCCATATCATCGGTGGTGCCGATGTGGCCGCGGAATTGGATGCCAAGCGCGCCATTGACCAGGGCACGCGGCTCGCCGCGCGGCTGTGACGCCGCTCACGGCTATTTCTCTTGCGGCGCAGCCCTGCCGGGGCTACGCCTGACCCATGCTGTCTTACCAACATATCTACCATGCCGGGAACCCGGCCGATGTGCAGAAGCACGCGCTTCTGGCCTCAGCCCTGCAATATCTTGTGGGGAAGGACAAGCCGCTCACCTATATCGAGACGCACGCCGGGCGCGGGCTTTATGACCTAGGCAGCGACGAGGCGCTGAAGACCGGCGAGGCGGCAGGCGGCATTTCGGTGCTGGAGCGCCGTCTGCCCGCCGACCATCCCTACCGTCAGCGGCTGAACGCGGTGCGCGGGCGCTGGGGGGAAATGGCCTATCCCGGCTCGCCGCTTGTGGCGGCGCTGTCGCTGCGTGACATGGACAATATCCATCTGGCCGAGTTGCACCCGCAGGAACATGCCGCGCTGGCCGGGGCGATGGCGGATTTCCCGGCCCATATCTACAAACGCGACGGCTTTGACCTCGCGCTGGCGCTGACGCCGCCCACGCCCCGGCGCGGGCTGCTGCTTTGCGATCCGTCCTATGAGGTTAAAGAGGACTACCAGAACATCCCCAAACATTTCGCCGCCATCGCGCGCAAATGGAATGTGGGCATCCTGATGCTCTGGTATCCGATCCTGACTTCGGGCGCGCATCGCGAGATGCTGGACCGGCTGGAGCAGACCCACCCCGACCACCTGCGCCACGAGGTGCGTTTTCCGCCCGTGCGTCCGGGGCATCGCATGATCGGCTCGGGCATGTTCGTGGTGAACCCGCCCTGGGGGTTGACCGAGGCGGCCGCCGATCTTTCAAAGCTGTTCAAGGCACCATGACCGATATGCTGGAATTTCATACGCTGGACGTTTTCACCGAAACGCCCTTTGCCGGGAATCCTCTGGCCGTGGTGCTGGGGGCCGACGTGCTGTCGGCACGGCAGATGCAGGTCATCGCGCGCGAGTTCAACCTGTCCGAGACGATCTTCGTGCAGCCTCCGGTGAATCCGGCGCATACCGCGCGGGTTCGGATCTTCTTCCCGACGGCCGAAATCCCCTTTGCCGGGCATCCGACCATCGGTTGCGCAATTCTTCTGGCAAGCCGCGCCCATGGCCCCGGCGATTTCCGCGCCGATCTGGTGCTGGAGGAGGAAGCCGGGCTGGTGCCGGTGCAGGTGACGCGGCGTGGCGCTATCGTGGAAGCCGAGTTCACGGCGCCGGTGCTGCCCAAGGCCGCACCCGGCCAGGCCCCCACGGACCTGATCGCCCGCGCGCTGGACATTGACGAGGCCGACATCGGTTTCGCCGCCCATCGTCCCGGTATCTGGCAGGGCGGCCCAAGCTTCCTTTACGTCCCCGTCACATCGCAGGATGTGCTGGCCCGCGCCCGGCCGATAGAGCCGCACTGGTCCGGCCTCATGGATTGCGCCGGGGTGGACAGCGCTTATCTTTACACCGAAGGCACAGATTGCGATTTCCGCGCGCGGATGTTCTCGCCCACCGCTGGCATCCCGGAAGACCCCGCCACCGGCTCGGCCACTGCCATTCTGGCGGCGCAACTGCGGGCCGCACGGGTTCTGCGCAGCGGCGCGCAGGTGTTCCGGCTGCGTCAGGGCGTCGAAATGGGTCGGCCTTCCGAACTGACCATGACGGTCGATTACGGGACCGACGGCCTTGCCGCAGTCCGCATTCGCGGCAGCGCCGTCCCCGTGTCGCAGGGCCGTATTCGCATACCGGGAGGCGCGTGATGACCAAAGCCTATTGGGTTGCCCATGTCGAAATCGACGATGCCGAGGCCTACGAGGCCTATCGCCAGGCAAACGCCCTGCCCTTCGCCCGATACGGCGCGCGCTTTCTGGTGCGGGGCGGCGAGCAGCAGGTCGTCGAGGGCAGCGCGAAATCCCGCACGGTCGTGATCGAATTCGCCGATCTCGAGACTGCCCGCGCCTGCTATCACAGCCCGGAATATCAGGCCGCGAAGGCGCTGCGCGAACCCGTCTCGCGCGCGGATGTGATGATTGTCGCAGGATGGGATGCCGCCTGAGGCCTAACCGCCAGGGCCAGAAAAACGGAAAGCACCATGTTCGAAAAACTCCTGCGATGCCTGACCGTCCCCGCCCCGGCCCGTCTGGGCGCAGATGAGGCAAAGCTGGCACTCGCGGCGCTGCTGGTGCGCGTGGCACGTGCGGACGGTGTGTATGACCCGGCCGAGCAATCGCGGATCGACGCGGTTCTGACCCGCGTACATGGAATGTCGCCCTTTGCCGCCGCCGCGCTGCGCGCAGAGGCAGAGGCGTTGGAAGCCTCCGCCCCCGATACCGTGCGCTTTACCCGCGCGCTCAAGGAGGCCGTGCCGCTGGAGTCGCGGGCGGCGCTGGTCGAGGGTCTCTGGACCGTGGCGCTTGCTGACGGGCAGCGTTCGGATGACGAGGATCAGATGCTGCGGCTCATCGCCAATCTGCTGGGGCTGACCGATGTCGAATCGGCACAGGCCCGGCAACGGGCCGAGGCCGCGCAATGATCGCCGCCCTTGGCATGTATGACCGGCCCGAGTTGCGCGGCCCGACCGATCTTTACTGGTCGCTGATCCGCGACGGGCTGCGCAAACGCGGGATCGAGGCACCCGAGGCACTGACCCGTGACGACCGCGCTTGGTGGGCGGGCTGGCATTCGCCCGACCTGTTGCTCTCGCAGACCTGCGGCATGCCCTATCGCACCGAGTTGAAGGAGGTGGTGACGCTGGTCGGCACCCCTGATTTTGGGGTGGAAGGCTGCCCGCCCGGCTATTATCGCAGCGTCCTGGTCGCGCGCGGCGATGATCCGCGCGCGGAACTGGCCGATTTTGCCGATGCAGCCTTCGCCTTCAACGAAGCGCGCTCGCAATCGGGCTGGGCCGCCGCCGCAAACCATATGACGGCCCTTGGCCTGACGATCCGCCCCGCGCTGGAAACCGGCGGTCATGCCGCCTCTGCCCGTGCTGTGGCGGAAGGCCGGGCAGACTGGGCAAGCCTTGATGCGGTGACATGGCGGCTTTTGCTGCGGTGGGAGCCGGAGGTGGCAGCACGCCTGCGCGTGATCGGCCAGACCGCCCCCACGCCCGGCCTGCCCTATGTCACCGCGCGGGGCACCGATCCCGCGCCTCTGGCCGCCGCCGTGGCCGAGGCCATTGTCACCCTGCCGCCGGATGACCGGGCCGCGCTTGGCCTGTGCGGGCTGATCCAGATTCCCTCTGCCGACTATCTTGCCGTGCCGATCCCGCCACCGCCCGCTTTGGCGCAGGGCTGACCGAAATGAACGGGCAGATTGCCCATTTTGCAGGCAACTCTGTTTGTTCCGACACAATTGACGTTGCAATGCACCACGAATTCCGCACTACTCGACCGTCAAGGGAGCCCTGACAGGCCAACGACAAGCGAGAAACCGTGACTGCCGACCAACTTACGCCCGCCCCGGACGCCAGCGTTCCGGTCATCGAGATCCGAGATCTTCATAAATCCTACGGTCCGCTGGAGGTGCTGAAGGGTGTCGGAATGACCGCACCGAAAGGCCATGTGCTTTCGCTGATCGGGTCGTCCGGCTCTGGCAAATCCACGCTGCTGCGCTGCTGCAACCTGCTGGAAGACAGCCAGCAGGGCGACATCCTGTTCGAGGGTGAAGCCGTCCACTGGAAGGGTACCGGCCTGCACCGTCACCCGGCTGACAAGGCACAGGTTCTGCGTATCCGCACCAATCTGTCGATGGTTTTCCAGCAGTTTAACCTCTGGGCCCATATGACGATCCTCCAGAACGTCATGGAAGCACCGCTGACCGTACTGAAACGCGACCCGAAAGAGGTCGAGGCGAAGGCGCGTGAATATCTGGCCAAGGTTGGCATTGCCGACAAGGCCGATGCCTGGCCCGCGCAGCTTTCCGGTGGCCAGCAGCAGCGCGCCGCCATCGCCCGCGCCCTGTGCATGGAGCCGCGCGCCCTGCTGTTCGATGAACCGACATCGGCGCTGGATCCCGAACTTGAGCAGGAAGTGGTGAAGGTGATCAAGGCGCTGGCCGAGGAAGGCCGGACCATGATCATCGTGACCCATGACATGAAGATGGCCAACGATGTGTCCGATCACGTCGTCTTCCTCCATCAGGGCCGGATCGAGGAGGAAGGCCCGCCCGACCAGCTTTTCGGAAATCCGCAGACCGAACGGTTGCGCGGCTTCCTTTCAGCCACAATGGCCTGAAACCATCGCCTGACGCTGGATTGCGCCGCCGTTCCGGGCCAAAAAGAAATCAGATCACCAAGGGGAGACCAACAATGAAGAAACTGCTTCTTGCCACCGCGCTTCTGGCGCTGACCGGCGGTGCGGCTGCCGCGCAGACCGTGCGTCTGGGCACCGAGGGCGCCTATCCGCCCTTCAACTTCATCGACGACAACGGCCAGGTCGCCGGGTTCGAGCGTGAAGTGGGCGACGAACTGTGCAAGCGCGCCGAACTGACCTGCGAATGGGTGACGAACGACTGGGATTCGATCATCCCGAACCTGCAATCGGGCAACTATGATGTCATCATCGCGGGCATGAGCATCACCGACGAACGCTCGAAGGTCATCAGCTTCTCGGAGAACTACTTCCCCCCGGCCGCTTCGGCCTATGTGGCCTCGGATGCGGGCGCTGACATCAAGGGCGTGGTCTCGGCGCAGGTCGGCACCATTCAGGCGGGCTATGTCGCCGAATCCGGCGCGACCCTGCTGGAATTCGCCACCCCCGACGAAACCATCGCCGCCGTCCGCAACGGCGAGGCGGCCGCAGTGTTTGCCGACAAGGACTTCCTGAAGCCCTATGTCGAGCAGTCGAACGGCGAACTGATGTTCGTGGGCGACGATGTGGAACTGGGCGGCGGTGTCGGCCTCGGCTTCCGTCAAAGCGACAATGAACTGCGCGAGAAATTCACCGCCGCGATCCAGTCGATGAAAGCCGACGGCACCCTGAACGCCGCGCTGAAAAAGCACTTCGGCGAAGATACGCCGCTGTTCTGATTTCGCCCCTGCCCCGCCGGTTCGTCCGGCGGGGTGTTCCGACCTGCCCCGCGCGGCCCCAGCGATCTGTCACCCATGTTCAGCTTTTGCGCCGACCCCAAGGCGCTGGAAGGCTTCGGCTGGCTTCTGTGCTATCTGACCTCCGGCAAGCATCTTGGCTTCTACACCTCGTTCCTGACGGTTCTGACCCTGCTTGCGGTCACCGCCCCCACGGCGCTGGCCTTCGGGTTTGGCGGCGCCATGGCGGCGCGCAGCCATATCGCGCCGGTCAGCTGGCTGGGCAAGATTTACATCGTCATGGTGCGCGGCGTGCCGGACATCGTGTTCTTCATGTTCTTCGTCATCGCCCTTGATCAGGGGATCGAGTGGATGAAGCATCAGGTGGTCTGCCCGGACTGGAAAGAGCCGATCCGCCAGGGGCTGGAATTCCGCGTCTGCCCGCAGGCCAAGGTGCCGCTGGGGTCATCGTCGCAGATCTGGCACCAGCTTTACGGCTTTGCGCTGGCGGTCTTTACCTTCTCAATCGTCTTCGGGGCTTTCGCGGCGAACGTGCTTTATGGGGCCATGAATGCAGTGCCCCGCGCGCAGCTTGAAACCGCCGAAAGCTATGGCATGACACCCCGTCAGGTGTTCCGCCGCATTCTGGTGCCGCAGATGTGGACCTATGCGCTGCCGGGCCTGTCGAACCTGTGGATGATCCTCATCAAGGCGACGCCGCTGCTGTTTCTCCTGGGGGTCAAGGACATCGTTTATTGGGCGCGCGAACTGGGCAGCGCCAAAACCCAGGCTTATGCCTATCCGCATCCCGACTGGCGGCTGTGGTATTTCCTCTTCCTGCTGGTGGCCTATCTCTGTATGACGCGCGTTTCCGAAATCCTGCTGGGCCGTCTGTCGGCACGACTGAACCATGGCCAGGCCACCGCCGCTGGCGAGGCGATGCGGAGGGCCGCGCAATGACCTGCTGGGAAACCATTGGCGCCTATGCCTTCCGCAGCCTCGGTTATGGCGAGAAACTGCTGCCACGCAGCGATTTCACCCTGTGCCAGCAATTCACCCTGATCGGCTCCGGCCTGATCTGGAACATCTATTTCGGCGCGCTGGCGCTGATGTTCGGCTTCTTCTTCGCCAATGCGCTGGCCATGGCGAAGGCCTCGCACAACCCATGGGCGCGCAAACCGGCTGAATGGTTCATCTTCGTGTTCCGCGGCTCGCCGCTGTTCATCCAGTTCTTCCTTGCCTATTCGGCACTGGTGATGCTGCCGCGCGGCGGAATCGACATTTTCGGGCTGCATATTGCGACCAACTGGCTGACAAGCGCATGGGCAGGCGCGCTGATCGTGCTGTTCCTCAATACCGCCGCCTATGCCGCCGAGATCTTCTATGGCGCCCTGATGTCGGTGCCGAAAGGCGATCTGGAGGCGGCCGAGGCTTACGGCATCCATGGCTGGTCCAAGTTCCGCCGCATCCAGTGGCCTACCATGCTGCGGCTGGCCTGGCCTGCCTATACCAACGAGGCGATTTTTCTGTTCCACGCCACCACGCTGGTGTTCTTTTCCGGCTTCCCGGCGTTCCAGCAAAGGGGCGATGCGCTCTATTACGCGAACTACTTCGCGGACAAGACGTTCAACCCTTTCGTGCCCTATCCGATCGTCGCCTTCTATTTCATCATGTTGACCGCGACGCTGATCCTTTTGTTCGGAATCGTGAACCGGAGGCTGAACCGGCACCTGCCATCGAACATTCGCAGCAAAATTCGCTTGCGTCCGAGGCTGATCCGATAGTATCCATTATTTGATCAAATTCTTCGGGCCGTCGCCCGAACCGTGCGCCCTGCGGGGCATATGGCGTCCCCTGCCCCGTCGGGCGGGCGTGGATGGCAAGGATCAAACAAGGGAGAAAGGGCCAAGGGCATGGCTCTCACCCCGGCGGGCGCGAGGGCCCACGACGGTGAACCGGCGCCTGACGGTCTTGAACGACACGATGAGTATGAAGGATTGGCTTCGTAAACACCCCGAGGTCCGCACGATCCGGGTGGCGGCGGCAGACCTGAACGGACAGGCGCGCGGCAAGCGCATCCCCGCCCGCTTTGCCGAGAATGTGGTGAAGAACGGCACGCGCTTCCCGTTCTCGGTCCTGAACCTCGACATCTGGGGCGAGGATATCGACGACAGCCCGCTGGTCTTTGAACAGGGCGATCAGGATGGCGTGCTGAAGCCCACCGAACGTGGGTTCATGCCAATGCCCTGGCTGGAGGCCCCGACCGCGCTGCTGCCGATCTGGATGTTCCGCGAAAACGGCCTGCCCTATGACGGTGATCCGCGCCATGCCCTGCGCGCGGTGGTCGACCGCTACAAGGCACGCGGCCTGACCCCGGTCTGCGCGATGGAGCTGGAATTCTTTCTGATCGACGACAGCGGCAAGACCATGCAGGTGCCCGCCTCGCCCCGGTCTGGCAAGCGGCGCAAAGCGGCGGAAACACTCTCGATCCGCGCGCTGGACGCTTTCGACACTTTCTTCACCGATCTTTACGACGCCTGCGAGGCGATGGACATTCCGGCCGATACCACCACATCGGAAACCGGGCTGGGCCAGTTCGAGATGAACCTGATGCATTGCGACGATCCGCTGCGTGCGGCGGATGACGCATGGCTGTTCAAGATGCTGGTGAAGGGGCTGGCCCGCCGTCACGGCTTTGCCGCCAGCTTCATGGCAAAACCCTATGCCGAATATTCCGGCTCGGGGCTGCACACCCATTTCAGCGTGATCGACAAGGACGGTGACAATATCTTTGACAGCGGCGGGCCGAAGGGCACGGCGGCGCTGCGTCAGGCGGTGGCGGGCTGCCTGCATGCGATGCATGACAGCACACTGATCTTCGCGCCGCATCAGAACAGCTATGACCGGCTGGTGCCGGGCAAGCATGCGCCCACCGCGATTGCCTGGGGCTACGAGAACCGCACCGCCGCGATCCGCATTCCGGCGGGCAGCCCCTCGGCCCGGCGGGTGGAACATCGGGTGGCGGGTGGGGACGTGAACCCCTACCTCATGCTTGCCACCATCCTTGGTGCCGCGCTTGTCGGCATTGAGGACGAGATGGAGCCGCCTTCGCCGATCACCGGCAATGCCTATGCGCTGGACCTGCCGCAGATCCCGGCGAACTGGGCCGAAGCGATCGACGCCTTCGAAAATTCGACGATCATGCCGCGCATCCTGCCGCCCGACCTGATCCACAATCTCGTGCTGACCAAACGGCAGGAGCTGCATTACCTAGCGGAACTCAGCCCCGAGGAGCAGGTCGAGCTTTATCTCGACACCGTGTGATGCCTTGCCCCCCTTGCCGTCAGGGGGGGCAGGTTGCTACATTTTCCGTATCACTGACACAGGTTATCCATGCGCATCGGCATTCTGCAAACCGGCTTCGCCCCTGACGCGCTTGCGCCGCAGATGGGGGATTACCCCGACATGTTTGCCCGCCTGCTGGATGGCAACGGCTTCGACTTCCGCACCTATCGCGTGGTCGACATGGAGTTTCCCGCCAATGTGCATGACTGTGACGGCTGGCTGATCACCGGCTCGCGCCATGGCGCCTACGAGGATCATCCCTTCATCAAGCCGCTGGAAGACTTCATCCGCCGCGCCTATGCCGAACATGTGCCCATGGTCGGTATCTGTTTCGGCCATCAGATCATCGCACAGGCGCTTGGCGGCAAGGTGGAACGGTTTGGCGGAGGCTGGGCAGTCGGCCCGACCGATTATGCCTTTGGCGACGAGACGCTGACCCTGAACGCCTGGCACCGCGATCAGGTGGTTGAACGGCCCGAAGGCGCCGAGGTCATCGGCAGCAATGCCTTCTGCGAAAATGCCGCTCTGGTCTATGATGACCGGGCGCTGACAGTGCAGGCCCATCCCGAATTCCGCGACGAATTTGTGGACGGGCTGATGAAGACGCGCGGCAAGGGCGTTGTGCCGGACGAGGTGATGGCCAGGGCGGGCGCGCGTCTTGGAACGCCGATCCATGACCAGACCATTGCGCGTCGGATTGCCGCATTTTTCAAAGCCCCTCGCGGGGAAAACTGAGGCCACAGGGCCAAAACCAGAGTGTGACCCATGTCCGATTGGACGAGCAAGCTGCCCGAGGCAGCCCGGAACTATATTGCCAACCGCCGCGTGGACGAGGTGGAATGCGTGATCGGCGACGTCGCCGGTGTGGCGCGCGGCAAGGCGATGCCGGCCGCGAAATTCGGCAAGCAGACCAGCTATTTCCTGCCGAACTCGATCTTCCTGCAAACCATCACCGGCGAATGGGCCGACAATCCTTTCGATGCGTTCACCGAGCCCGACATGATCCTCGTGCCGGATTTCAGCACCGCGACCGCCGCGCCCTGGACCGCCGATGTCACGCTTCAGGTGATCCATGACGCGCAGGACCAGCAGGGCAATCCGGTTGCCTTCAGCCCGCGCAACGTGCTGAAACGTGTGGTCGATCTGTTCAAGGCCGAGGGCTGGACCCCGGTTGTCGCGCCCGAGATGGAATTCTTCCTGACCGCCCGCAACACCGACCCGAACCAGCCGATCCAACCGCCCATGGGCCGCACCGGCCGCCGCGCCGCGCAGAAACAGGCCTACAGCCTGTCGGCGGTGGATGAATATGGCAAGGTCATCGACGACATCTATGATTTCGCCGAGGCGCAGGGGCTGGAGATTGACGGTATTCTTCAGGAAGGCGGCGCAGGGCAGATCGAACTGAACCTTGCCCATGGCGATCCGGTGCGCCTGGCCGATGACGTCTTCTTCTTCAAGCGGCTTATCCGCGAGGCGGCGCTGCGCCATGACTGTTTCGCCACCTTCATGGCCAAGCCCATCGCGGGCGAGCCGGGATCGGCCATGCATATCCATCACTCTGTGGTGGATACGGCAACCGGCGCCAATATCTTTTCCGATGCCGAGGGCGGCGAGACGCTGGAGTTCCTGCACTTCATCGCCGGGATGCAGAACCACCTTCCGGCGGCCATCGCGCTGCTCGCGCCCTATGTGAACAGCTATCGCCGCTATGTTCCCGACTTCGCGGCGCCGATCAATCTGGAATGGGGCCGCGATAACCGCACCACCGGCCTGCGTGTACCAATCTCCGGCCCCGCTGCGCGGCGGGTGGAAAACCGGCTGCCAGGCATGGACTGCAACCCCTATCTGGGGATCGCCGCCAGCCTCGCCTGCGGCTATCTGGGGCTGAAGGAAAAGAAGATGCCCCGTGCCGAATGCACGACCAACGCCTATATCGACAGCGACGACATCCCCTATAACCTTGGCGATGCACTGGACCTTCTGGAAGAGGACGGCCCGCTGCGCGAGGTGCTGGGCGTCACGTTCTGCGGTGTCTACGACAGCGTGAAGCGCAATGAATACAAAGAGTTCCTGCAAGTCATCAGTCCGTGGGAGCGTGAGCATCTTCTGCTGAACGTCTGAGGCCCGCATGAACCTTCTCTACGCAAATGACCGGCCGGGGCACTACCCGGCCAGCTTCTATGCTGCGACAAAGGCCGAGCTTGCCCCCTTCCCCGAGCTGCGGGGCGAGGTGCGCGCCGATATTTGCGTGATCGGCGCGGGCTATACCGGCCTTTCCGCCGCGCTGCATCTGGCGCAAGCCGGGTTGCGCGTCGTGGTGCTGGAGGCGCATCGCGTGGGCTTTGGCGCCTCGGGCCGCAATGGCGGGCAGGTCGGCAGCGGCCAGCGGCTTGACCAGGAAGAAATGGAGCGGATCGCCGGGCGTGAAAACGCCCGCCGCTACTGGGTTCTGGCGGAGGAGGCCAAGGCGCTGGTCAAGAGCCTGATCGCCGATCACGCGATGCCCTGCACCTTCCATCCCGGCGTTGCCCATGCCTGCTGGCATGACCGCGAGGTCCGCCATACCCATGCCTATGCCGAAAAGCTGCGCCGCGATTACGGCTATGATCAGTTGGAGGTGCTGGACCATGCGGGCATCCGCGCGCTGATCGGGTCGGACGCCTACAAGGGCGGCGAAATCGACTGGGGCGCCGGGCATGTGCATCCCCTGAACTATGCATTGGGCCTCGCGCAGGCGGCGATGGCTGCAGGGGCGGTGATCCATGAGACCAGCCCCGTGCACCGGATCGACAAGGGTGCCCCGGCGACCGTCGCCACCAATCATGGCCGCGTCGTCGCGGATCATGTGGTTCTGGCCTGCAACGGCTATCTCGGCGGGCTGGAGCCGCAGGTGGCGGCCAAGGTCATGCCGATCAACAATTTCATCGTCGCGACCGAGCCTTTGGGCGACCGCGCGGCAGAAATCCTGTCACAACCCGTTGCGGTGGCAGATACCAAATTCGTGGTGAATTACTGGCGCCTGTCCGAAGACAACCGCCTGCTGTTCGGCGGTGGCGAAAGCTATGGCTGGAAGTTCCCCGACATCGTGAAAACGGTGTCGAAACCGATGCTGGAGGTCTACCCGCAACTGCGCGATGCGAAGATTGACTACGCATGGGGCGGGACACTGGCGATCACAATGAACCGCCTGCCCTGCTTTACCCGCGTCACCGGCAACATCCTGTCGGCCTCCGGATTTTCCGGCCACGGCGTCGCGATGGCGACACTGGCGGGCAAGCTGATGGCCGAGGCGCTGCGCGGGCAGGCGGAGCGGTTCGACCTGATGGCCGCATTGCCGCAGCCGCGCTTCCCCGGCGGCGTCGCGCTGCGCTGGCCAATGCTGGTGGCCGCGATGACGTGGTTTTCTCTGCGCGACCGGCTGGGAATCTGACGCGCCGGTCGGCGGAAAGCCCCGGCCCGACGCCTTGTCATGCAGTTGTTGCTGGCGTTGGCGGGGCATAGCGCTTACAGGTTTTCCGAAGAAAAGTTTCAGGAAAGCCGAATATGGCCGCTGACGGACAGATCGCCCCGCCCAATGTTTATGACGCCGAACCGATCCCCGAGGCCGCGCGCGCGGCAATCGAGGCGCTGCTCGCTTCGGGCGATCTGTTCCGATACACAGCGCCGGAAGGTGCCCCGGTCGCGCTGCTGGAGGCGGAATTCGCCGAGCTTCTGGGCGCGCGCTATGCGCTGGCGGTATCGTCCTGTTCCGCTGCGCTCTTTTTGTCGCTGAAGGCGCTGGACCTGCCGCGCAGCGCCAGGGTGCTGATCCCGGCGTTCACCTTCGCCGCTGTGCCCTCGGCCGTGGTGCATGCCGATTGCACCCCCGTTCTGGTCGAGGTGGGCGAGAACTATCGCGTCGACATGGACGACTTCGCCGCCAAGCTGCCCGACGCGGCGGCGGTCATCATCAGCCACATGCGCGGACATACCGCGGACATGGACGCGATCATGCAGCTTTGCGATGCTGCGGGCGTGCCGGTGGTCGAGGATGCGGCGCATAGCCTCGGCACCACCTGGCATGGCCGCAATATCGGCACCTTCGGCAAGATCGGCTGTTTCAGCTTTCAGTCTTACAAGATGATCAACGCCGGCGAAGGTGGCATCCTGATCACCGACGATCCCGAACTGGCAGCTCGTGCGGTCATCATGTCGGGCGCCTACGAGCACAACTGGAAGAAGCATCCGGGCCTGCAAAACAGCTATATGCTGTGGCAGAACAAGCTACCGCTTTACAATATGCGGATGCAGAACCTGTCTGCCGCCGTCATCCGCCCGCAACTGCCGGAACTGGCACGGCGTGTCGAAAAGGGGCGCGAGAACCATGACCATGTGGCGGAGGCGCTGAACCGCTCGCCCTGGCTGTCAGTGCCCGCGCCGCTGGCCCCGGAGGAGCGCGCGCCGGATTCGATTCAGTTCAACCTCGTGGGCTTTGAGACTGATGCCGAAGCGCGCGCATTCCAGACCGCCGCGAAGACACGCGGCGTGTCGGTGCAGGTCTTCGGTCTCAGCGATGATAACGCCCGCGCCTTCTGGAACTGGCAATTCCTTGGTGACCTGCCAGAGCTGCCGCAGACCCGGGCCATGCTGATGCGCGCCTGTGATGTGCGGCTGCCGACCCGGCTGAACCGGGCGGAACTGGATTTCATTGCCGAGGCACTGGTCGCCGCGGCAGCGGATTTGAAGGGCTAAAGCAGCCGCAACTGCCCGTCGAGCCAGGGCCAGCGCAGCAGCGCCGGGGCGATCACCGCCTCGGCCAGCAGGGCCTGCACATGCTCGCGCACCTGCCCCGGCATGGTCTGCAAGGCGCCGCTGCGGGCTGACAGCACGATCCGCCGTTCCAGCCCCCCGAAAGGAAGCGGGCAGACCTCCACCTCGGGCAGGAAGCGCGCGGCATGGTGCAAAGCCAGCGGGGTCAGGATCGTCCAGCCCTGCCCTGCCGCGACCATCGCCAGAATGGCGTGATAGCTGTCCAGTTCAAACCGATGCGCCAGTGTCAGGCTCTGGCCGGCCAGATGCGCCGCGATCTGCCGCCCCATCAGATGCCGCGCGGAATAGTGGATCAGCGGCAGCCCGCGCAGCGTGTCGGCCAGCGCATCGGTCGGCGTTCCCCGAGGAATGGCGACCACAAACGGCTCTGCCAGCAGAGGATAGCTTTCCTCCCCCGGCTCGGCGTTGCGGGCAAGCCCCGGGTCGGCGGTGATCACCATATCCAGCGCACGGGCGGAAAGCTGCTCCAGAAGGCGATGGCTCGCGCCGGTTTCCAGCAGGAAGCGGCTGTTGCGAAACTGCGCCGAAAGCGCGGTCAGCAGGCGCGGCGTGACATCGGCGTCCAGATCCTCGATCACGCCCAGACGCAGGCGGGGCAGCCCCGACAGATCCGCCAGCGCCAGTTCGGCACGGGCGGCCGTCGCGCTGTCCAGCATGCTGCGGGCGTGCCGCAGAAAGACGCGCCCCGCTGAGGTCAGCCTCATCGGGCGCGCGCCGCGATCCAGCAACGTCACCCCCAGAACGCCCTCTAGCCCGGCAAGTTGCTGGCTCAGGGTCGATGTGCTCGCCCCAAGCCGCCGCGCCGCTGCAGAAATCGACCCGGCTTCGGCGGTTGCCAGAAAGATTTCGACCCCCCACAGGGAAATGCGGCTCTGGGTGTCGTTCATCGCCGCACCGGGATCAGGGCATCAAAGCTTGGACAGCTTGGATTGCAGATCGGCCAGTTGCTTGCGGATCTGTGCCAGTTCTTCGGCAGAAGATCCCTGCTTGTCGTCATCCGCCTCGCGGCCCGGCGCCGTCGTGCCCCAGGCAGGCAACCCGCCCATCATGGATTTCATGAAGGCTTCCTGCTGCTTGCGCATCGCCTCGAACCCCGGCATCGCGCTCATCGGGTTGGGGAAACTGCTGAAATTCTCCAGCATCTTGGACTGGCCGTCGCGCAGCATCTCGAACGAGGCCGCGAGGAAATGCGGCACCACGCTTTGCATTTCGGTGGTGTAGCTGCGGACAAGATCGGTCAGCACGTTGATCGGCAGGACGCTTTCGCCCTTGCTTTCATGTTCGGCCACGATCTGAAGCAGGTACTGACGGGTCAGGTCATCGCCCGATTTCAGATCGACGATCTGCACCTCGCGCCCGGCGCGGATGAATCCGGCAATATCTTCCAGCGTCACATAATCGCTGGTTTCGGTATTATAGAGACGGCGGCTGGCATAGCGTTTGATCAGCAGCGGCTTCTCGGTGTTGGCCATGGCGGCGCCTCCCCTTTTATGCGCTTGCAGAGAAGATTAGGGCAGGCGCAGCGGAAAAGGAAAGCAAAAAGAAAGGGCGGGCCGAAGCCCGCCCCTGCGCATTCTCCCGGCAGGGAGGAGAGGCCGGGAATGCGCGCGAAGAATTACTTCGCGGCAGCAGCCGAAGCAGCTTTCTTCACCGCAGCGGTCGCTTCGGTGGTGGCTTTCTTCACGGCAGCCTGAGCTTCTTCCGAAGCGTCCTTGCCAGCAGCCAGCATCAGTTCGACGGTTTCCATCTGAACTTTCTTGGCGATCTCGGCGAAAGCGGCCATGTTCTCGGCAGCCATCTCGGCAGCGGACGAAGCGAAGTCCGAAGCGGCTTTGCCGTATTCGGCGACGTCAGCCTTGGCTTTCGAGGCGTCGGCCATCTTGGCGATGGTGTCCTTGGCCCATTTCGAGGTGATCTCGGTCGACTTTTCAGCGGCTTCCAGAGCCACTTTGGTCAGCTTTTCACCCATGGCGGCCTGGGTCTTGAAGGCGTTCTGGAACGCGGTGCCGTCCACCGGGAACGCAGCCATCATGTCCTGAACCATCTTGGTCATGTCGGGGGTCTTGGTCATACTAGTGCTCCATCTATCGGGTCTGCACTGAAGCAGTGCCGTTTCCTGACCACCTACATAAATGCTGCACCGCAGAAAATCAAGTGAAATTTCTGCGACGCAGCAAAATCAGAGGTTGCAGAGCCGGGCGGAACGACAATAGATATCCGATTCAGAGACTTGGGACTGCGGCGACATAGGTGCCAGGCGAAGGTGCCAGTACCGGATTGGTCGAATCGCCCGGCACGCGGGCAGCAATCATCTTGCCCGACCGCGCTGCAAGCCACTCTCCCCAGCGCGGCCACCAGCTTCCGGGCGTGAAGGTTGCGCCCTGCATCCACTCGTCCGCCGAGGTCATCTGGGCATCATTGGTGTAATGCCCGTACTTCCCTTTCGACGGCGGATTGACGATGCCCGCGATATGGCCGCTTTCCGAGACGATAAAGGTCTTGTCCTTCGACCCCATCTGCCGCACGCCGTTGAAGCTGCTTTTCCAGGCGGCGATATGGTCGGTCTCGCAGGCAATCGCGCACAGAGGCACCTTGACGTCCGCCAGCCGAACCCGCTCGCCAAAGACCGGAAAGCCCTGGCGGGCAAATTCGTCGTGCTGGCACAGGCCGCGCAGGTATTCGACCGCCATCTTCGCCGGAAGATTTGTCCCGTCGCCGTTCCAGAACAGCAGGTCGAAAGCAGGCGGCGCCTCGCCCATCATGTAGCTTTTGATGGCAGGCTGATAAATCAGGTCGTTCGAGCGCAGGAAGCTGAAGGTCTTGCTCATGAAGAACTTGTCCAGCACCCCGTCGACAGCAACCTGCCGCTCGATTCCGTCGATGAAGTCGTCGTTGAGAAAAACCCCGACCTCGCCCTGATCGCTGAAATCAGTCAGTGTGGTGAACAGCGTCGCCGATTTCACCGACTTGTCGCCGGTTTTCTGCATATGGGCCAGCGTCAGGCTCAGCGTCGTACCCGCAATACAATAGCCCACCGCGTTGATCTGCTTTTCGCCGGTGATCTGCTTCACCTCGTTGATCGCCGCCATATAGCCGTCACGGATGTAATCATCCATGCCGACATCGGCATAGCTCGCATCCGGGTTGACCCAGCTGACCACGAACAGGGTAAAGCCCTGATCGACGATCCAGCGGATCAGGCTGTTGGCAGGCTTCAGATCGAGGATGTAGAACTTGTTGATCCACGGCGGGAAGATCAGCAGCGGGGTCTGATGCACCTTCTCGGTCGTCGGGGTATACTGGATCAGTTCCAGCATGTGATTGCGGAAAACCACCGATCCCGGCGCGGTGGCGATATTCTCGCCAACGTGGAACGCATCACGATCCGCCAGCGTGACCAGAAGATCGCCATGGTTGCTTTCGATATCGCGCACCAGGTTTTCCAGCCCCCGCACCAGGCTTTCGCCATCGGTTGCCACCGCGCGCTCCAGCGCGTCAGGGTTGGTGCCAAGAAAATTGGTGGGCGAGAACATATCGACCAGCTGGCGCGAGAAATACTCGATCCGCTTCTTGTCAGTGGCATCCAGCGTTTCGATACCGGAAACAGCGCCGCTGATCGCCTCGGCATTCATCAGATATTGCTGCTTGAGGTAATTGAAGAACGGGTGGCTGTCCCAGAGCGGGTTGCCGAATCGGCGATCCTTCGGGCCGGGGTCTGCCGGAGCCTTCAATTCTCCCTGCGCCAGCGCATGCTGCGCCTGCACATAGTGTTTCAGGGTCTTCCCCCAGTAGCCGACCTGCTGTTCGATGATTTTCGAGGGGTCCTGCATCATTTCAGCAACATAGGCCGCCGCCGCCTTCAAATAGACCTCCTGAGAGGGGCCATGAAGCGACATATCAACCTGTTTGCGATGTGTTAGCGCCGCTGCAAGGCGCCTCGACAACTCGTCGACCCTGACAAGATTCGCATTGAGCCGTTCCAGCCGTGCGTCATCGTCCTTGGTCTCGGTTGTCATATCAACAATTCCCCCCTAAAGTTTTTGCGCATGCAGCATTTCCGCCTGCCTTCCGGGGTTGCGCGGCAGAGCCACGGCCCCAACGGGCAAGGAGACGCGATGAAGTATATGGCGACTTACGACCTTATGGAAACTGCCCGCAACACAAATGAATGGCTTGGGGCAACCGCACGGGCCATGGCCTCTTACCCGGCTTTCGCACTTTCCACCAATCCGCTTGTCAACCTCACCGCCGCATGGGGCGAGGTGACCGAGCGGACCTTCGGTCGCATGGTCGCCAAGCCCGACTGGGGCATCCGTTCGATCGTCGGGCCGGACGGGCAGGATCACCTCGTCGACATCAAGCAGGTGGTAGAAAAGCCCTTTGGCGACCTGATCCAGTTCTTCGTGCGCCGCCGCCCGCCGATGGCCCGCAAGATCCTCGTCGTCACGCCGATGTCGGGCCACTACGCCACGCTGCTGCGCCCGACCGTCGCCAGCCTGCTGCCCGATGCCGATGTCTATGTCACCGACTGGCACAATGCCCGCGACATCCCGGTTTCGGCCGGGAAATTCGATGTCGAGGATTACACGCTTTATCTGGTCGACTTCATGCGCCACCTCGGGCCTGACACCCATGTCATCGCCGTGTGTCAGCCGGTGCCGCTGACGCTGGCCGCCACCGCGTATCTCGCCGCAGAAGACCCCGCTGCCCAGCCGCGCTCGCTGACACTGATGGGCGGGCCGGTGGACCCGGATGCCGCCGCGACAGAAGTGACCGATTTCGGTCGTCGGGTCACAATGGGCCAGCTGGAGCAATGGGCGATTCAGCGTGTGGGCTTCAAATACAAGGGCGCCGGGCGGTTGGTCTATCCGGGGCTGCTGCAACTCGCGGGGTTCATGTCGATGAATGCCGAAAGGCATTCCAAGGCATTTACCGACCAGATCATGCGCGCCGCGCGTGGCGAGTCGTCGGACCACGATGCCCACAACCGCTTCTACGATGAATATCTGGCGGTGATGGATATGACCGCAGAATTCTATCTCTCGACGGTGGAGCGCGTCTTCAAGAACCGCGAAATCGCGCGCAACGTCTTTACCGTGGCGGGCAAGAAGGTCGACATGGGCGCGATCACCAATGTCGCCGTGAAGATCGTCGAGGGCGAGAAGGATGATATCTCGGCCCCCGGTCAATGCCTTGCTGCGCTGAAGCTGCTGACCAACCTGCCCGAGTCGAAAAAGGCGCAGCACCTTGAACCCGGCGCAGGCCATTACGGCATCTTCGCGGGCAAGTCCTGGCGCCTGAATATTCGTCCGCTCGTGCTGAGCTTCATCGACGCCAATTCCGGCAAACCGGCGAAAGCGCCAGTGAAGCTCGCCGTTTCCAAGTAATCAGCGCAGAAGCATCGGGCCGCGCAGGAATTCCTCCAGCGCGGCCGTCACCACCTCGGGCGCTTCCAGCGTCAGAAGGTGCCCAGCCCCCTCAATCATCCGCAATTTGGCAAAGGGCATCAGCCCGGCCACCAACTCGTGCCGCCGCGGCGGGACCAGCGTATCGCGTGCACCGCCCAGGATCAGGGCAGGCACCGTCGCGCGGCGCAGGGTCTTTTGCTGGTCTGGCCGCCGCTGCATGGCGCGCGACTGCGCAAGGTAGACGCCTTCGCCCAGATGATCCGCCATCTCGCGCAACAGTGCGGTCATGGCCCCCGTGCGTGGCCCGGCTTCGTCCAGCGGGTATTCCTCTGCCACCGCCTGAAACAGCCGCCCCGCGCGCGCGGCCACCATGCGCGCCTCGCGCGCGGCAGCGATATTTGCGGGTTCGGCCAGCGGATCGGTAGAGATCAGCGCTATCCGGCTGATCCGGTCGCCCGCGCGCCGCAGAACATCCAGCGCCACATCGCCGCCCAGCCCCTGCCCTACCACAACCGCCCGGGGCGGCAGTTGCGGGACGAGCGCGGCTGACATTTCCTCGACCGTATGGCCCTGCGGCTGGGCGATCATCACAGGTCGGTGCCGCGACAGATGCAGGATCTGATGTTCAAAGGCACGGGCGTCGCAAAGCAGCCCTGGAATCAGGATGACCGGCTCGTTCATGGGCCTCAAGACCTTGTGGATCACCGCGTCTGAGGGCGGTGTTGCCGACAAGGTTACTGCAAGGCCCCCGCGCGGACCAGAGTGCCCCTTCGCGCGGCGGCGACGGCGGGCATTTGCGCCACAGCGGTCAAAGGACCGCGTCAATCTCGCCAAGGCTGGCCGTGATCAGATCAAGACATTCGGGCGTCGAGAAGCGGTGATCCGCCCCCTTCACCAGACAGAGCCGCAGGTCAGGGCTTTCGGCATGATTTAGAAGGCGCAGCGCCACCGCAGGAGGCACATCCACATCCGCCGTGCCCTGCAACAGCCGCACCGGGAAAGGCAGCGGCAGGGGGGTGCGCAGGACCAGCCGGTTACGGCCGTCCTCAATCAGCTTGCGTGTGATGACGTAGGGCTCGTCCGAATACTCCGAGGGCTGCTCCAGCCGCCCGGCCATCACTGCGGCGCGTTCGGCTTCGGTAAAGCCCGCCCACATCAGATCTTCGGTGAAATCCGGCGCGGCGGCGATACCGATCAGCCCGGCGATCCGTTCCGGCATGGCGCGCGCTACCAGAAGTGCCATCCAGCCCCCCATGGACGAGCCGACCAGGATCTGCGCATCCTCGGTCAGGCTGGCCACTGCCGCAATCGCATCTTCGGCCCAGTCGCCGATGCAGCCATCCAGAAAATCGCCAGAGGATTGGCCATGGCCGGAATAATCGAACCGCAGGAAGGCACGGCCCTGCGCCTCGGCCCAGGCTTGCAGATGTACTGCCTTGGTGCCCGTCATGTCAGATTTGAACCCGCCAAGGAACACCACCCCCGGCCCCTTTCCCGCTGTGCGGTGATAGGCGATGCGGCGGCCTTGCGGCGTGGTCAGAAATTCGGGCATGGCATTCTCCTTTGCCCGAGTCTTAGCAGAGGCGCGCGGAACGGCTCAACCGATGCTCTGCGCCAGAACGCGGCCGATTTCGTTGAAACTTCGCCCGCTTTCGGCCCGCCACTGGTTGAACGCCGCCTGCACCGGCAGCATGGACTTCTTCGACTTGGGCGCCGTGTCCACCACGCCTTCCGCCACCAGCCGCGCCACCACATCCTGCGAGAGGATGAAGCTTTCCTTGCCCATCCACCGCAGCAGGTAGGCGCCGGTATTGCCGCCCAGACGGCTGCCATTCTTCGTCAGCCAGTCCAACAGGCCGACATAATCCTCCACCGGCCAGTCGGCGATACGGCGGGCGAAACCGCCTTCGGCTTCGTTGGCCCGACGGATGAACGCGGCATTGTCACGGATCGCCGCAATCTTCGGTCCGCTGCGGATGACACGGGTATCCGCCAGCAGCGCATCAAACCACGCATCGTCCATCATCGACACGCGGCCCACATCGAAGCCGCTAAAAGCCGCTTCGATGCCAGGCCATTTGGCATCGACCACCGTCCAGCTTATGCCCGCCTGAAAGATGCCGCGCGCCATGGAGGCAAGCCAGCGGTCCCCCGGGATGGCGGCAAGTTCGGCAGCCGGTTTCACCGGCGTGGCGCCAGCAAGAACCGCCTCGGCGCTACCCTTACGGGCCGCCGCGATGGTCAGAATTTCATCAAAGCTGCGCATCGCCACCCTCCCCCACCTGGTCGGTCCAGCGTGGCAGAACCGCCCGCGCCCGGCAAGAAGGCGCGACAGTGGCTTGACGCCGCCCCGCACAGGGCGCAAAACCGCGCCGACATACCCGCAACCGGGCGTTCCGTGGGCGCCAAACCGACGAGGAGGATGGCCATGAGCCAGATTTCCCTGACATTCCCCGATGGCAACAAGCGCGACTTCACGACGGGCGTCACGCCTGCTGAAGTGGCTGCCGCCATTTCCACCAGCCTTGCGAAAAAGGCGATCAGCGCGACGGTGAACGGCGCGCACTGGGATCTGCAATGGCCGATCCCGGCGGATGCGACCATCGCCATCCACACGATGCAGGACGAGGCACAGGCGCTGGAACTGATCCGCCACGACCTCGCGCATATCATGGCGCGTGCCGTGCAGGAGATCTGGCCCGATGTGAAAGTCACCATCGGCCCGGTCCGCGACTATGGCTGGTTCTACGATTTCGACCGCGCAGAACCCTTCACGCCCGAAGACCTCGGCCAGATCGAGGCGCGGATGAAGCAGATCATCAACGCCCGCGAGCCGGTGAAAACCGAAGTGTGGGACCGCGCGCGCGCCGTCGAATATTATCGCGGCAAGGGCGAACCGTTCAAACTGGAGCTGCTGGACCGGATTCCCGAAGATCAGGACATCCGCATGTATTGGCATGGCGACTGGCAGGATCTGTGCCGTGGCCCGCACCTGCAACACACGGGCCAGGTTCCGGCCGATGCCTTCAAGCTCACGCATGTCGCTGGCGCCTATTGGCTGGGCGATGCCACGCGCCCGATGCTGCAACGCATCTATGGTGTGGCATTCCGCAACCGCGACGACCTCAAGGCGCATCTGACGATGCTGGAGGAGGCCGCAAAACGCGACCACCGCAAGCTGGGCCGCGAGATGGACCTGTTCCACCTTCAGGAAGAGGCGCCGGGCATGGTGTTCTGGCATCCGAATGGCTGGACCGTCTATCGCACGCTGGAAGACTATATGCGCAAGCGGCTGCGGCAGGCGGATTACAAGGAAATCAAGACGCCGCAAGTGGTTGACCGCGTGCTGTGGGAGAAATCCGGCCACTGGGAAGCCTATCGCGAGAACATGTTCATCGTCGAGGTGGACGAGGAAGGCGCCAAGGAAAAGCGCATCAATGCGCTGAAGCCCATGAACTGCCCCTGCCATGTGCAGGTCTATAATCAGGGCCTGAAATCCTACCGTGACCTGCCACTGCGGCTGGCCGAATTCGGGTCGTGCCACCGCTATGAAAGCTCCGGCTCCATGCACGGGCTGATGCGGGTGCGTGGCTTCACGCAGGACGATGCGCATATCTTCTGCACCGAGGATCAGATCGAGGCCGAATGCGCGGGCTTCATCGGCTTGCTGTCGTCGGTTTACCGCGACCTGGGGTTCGAGAAGTTCGACATCAAACTGTCCACCCGTCCCGATGTGCGTGTGGGCAGCGACGAAATCTGGGACAAGGCCGAGAATGCGCTGCAAAAGGCCATTGAAAGCCTTGGCCTGCCCTATGAGATCAACCCCGGCGACGGGGCGTTCTACGGGCCGAAACTCGACTTCAAGCTGACCGATGCGATCGGGCGCGAATGGCAGTGCGGCACGTTCCAGGCCGATTTCAACCTGCCTGTGCGGCTGGATGCGGAATATGTTGGCGAGGATGGCGCCAAGCATCGCCCCGTCATGCTGCACCGCGCCGTTCTGGGCTCGTTCGAGCGCTTCATCGGCATCCTGATCGAGAACTATTCTGGAAAGCTGCCGTTCTGGCTGGCCCCGCGGCAGGTCGTTGTCGCCTCCATCGTTTCGGACGCCGATGCCTATGTGCATGAGGTGGTCGCCGCGCTGAAAGCGGCGGGCATCCGGGCCGAGGCGGATACCCGGAACGAGAAGATCAACTACAAGGTCCGTGAACATTCCGTCGGCAAGGTGCCCGTGATCCTTGCCATCGGCATGAAAGAGGTGGAAGATCGTTCAGTATCGGTGCGGCGTCTGGGCGAGACGCGCACGGAAACCGTTGCGCTGGACCAGATCATCCCGCAACTGGCCAAGGAAGGGCAGATGCCCTGACGTTCGCCCGGACGTGCTGCTGAAGACCTGAAGAATTGGGCGGTCCATTGGCCGCCCAAGCTATTTTCTTGATTTTTACCAAGCCCGTGTCATCATGGATCAAGTGACGACAGACTTTCGACCGCCTTCTGCCGGACAGGCAGCCGGAGAATTGGAAGACCTGGCTGCACGGCCCACGGTAATTCCGCCGCGGGATGTCTGATGAAGGAGAGACGGCATGCCGACCGGCACCGTGAAATGGTTCAATGCCACCAAGGGCTATGGCTTCATTGCACCCGACGATGGCGGCAAGGACGTGTTCGTCCATATCTCGGCGGTGGAACGCGCCGGGCTCAAGGGTCTGAGCGACAACCAGAAAATCGGTTACGAGCTTCAATCGGGCCGTGACGGCCGTTCGTCGGCTGGCGATCTGAAACTGCTCTGATCCGCCCGGATCGAAGCGGTACGCTGCGGCCCCGCGAGGGGCCGTTTGCATTTTGCAGCCGCGTTGAACGGCTTAACCCAGAATCGCGCCCTGCACTGCGGCATCCCAGCCCAGAAACCACTTACCCTCCGATTCGATGACCGGCCGTTTCATAACGGTCGGCTGCGCGGCAAGCTGCGCCTCCGGTTCGGATGCCTTCAGAAAATCGTTAAAACTACGATAGGTGGTCGAGGATTTGTTGATGATCCGATCCCCGAACTCCACCACCAGCACCGCAATTTCCGCCTCGCTGAGCGGCTCTTTACGGATATCGCGGAACGTCACCGCATGACCCGCCGCCTCGATGGCCTTCAGAGCTTTCTTGCATGTGTCGCAGGTGGAGATGCCGTAAAGGATCATCTGACGCTCCATGAATTTACCAGTTTCCCGCAGTAGCCCGCACCTGGCGGGTGGGCAAGCATGTATTCCACTTCTTGGGGAAAACCCGCCATTTCCTGACAAGGAAGTGGCAGCCCGTAGGGGAGTCGAACCCCTCTTTTCAGGTTGAAAACCTGACGTCCTAACCGATAGACGAACGGGCCGTGGCCGGTGAGGGGCTATCTAGCGGCGCGTTGGCTGCGGCGCAAGAGGAAAATGCGACAGTTTCGCATCAAGCGCGCGCCGCATCCTCCAGACGCAATTGCACCCGCGTGCGGCCACCATAGCTGTTCAGCTCCAGCCGCCCGGCAAGATGGAAACGCTGGTGTCCCGCGTTCTCCAGCGCGGGGCCAAGCGGGCCGTCGAAGGCGCCAAAGGCGATGGCGTCAATCTTCGGGCCACTGCCATCCCCGAAGCTGAGCCGCAGATGGCTTTCGCCCACGCGACGCGCGCTGACCGCCTGATCGGCAAAGGCAAAGCGCGGGGCCGGGGCGGCAGCGCCAAAGGGACCGGCGTCCTCAAGCTGTTCGATCAGCGCGGGGCTGACCGCCATTGGGCTGAGCAGACCGTCCAGCCGCAGGTCAGCGGGGCCAGTGGCCCCCGCCCCCTGCCGCTTCAGCAGTTCGGCCAGCCGCGCCATGGCGGGTTCGATCTGATCCTCGGCCACCGTCAGACCCGCCGCCATCTTGTGCCCGCCGCCCTTCAGCAGCAGCCCTTCGGCCGCGACCCGCTGCACCGCTGCGCCAAGGTCCACGCCAGTCACGGACCGGGCCGATCCCTTTCCGATGCCGCCCTCAAGCCCGATAACCACGGCGGGACGGTTCGTCGCCTCTTTCAGACGCGCGGCCACGATGCCGACAACGCCCGGATGCCACCCTGCCCCGGCGGCCCAGACCAGCGGACCATCCAGCCCGCGGGCTTCGGCCTGCGCGAGGGCCGCGGCACGCACCGCCGCCTCGATCTCGCGCCGCTCGGTGTTGAGCTGGTCCAGACGTTCGGCCAGCGCCGCCGCTTCGGCCGGGTCATCGGTGGCGAGAAGACGGGCGCCCAGATCGGCCTGACCGATCCGCCCGCCCGCATTCACCCTTGGCCCCAGCAGGAAGCCCAGCGAGTAGGGCGTGGGTGCCTGATCCATCCGCGCCACATCGGCCAGCGCACGCAGCCCGGCGCGTTCGCGCCGCGCCAGCACCCGCAGCCCCTGCCGCACGAAGGCACGGTTCACCCCGATGAGCGGCGCCACGTCGGCCACGGTGGCCAGCGCCACCAGATCGAGCAGCGCCATCAGATCCGGTCCCTGCACGCCTTCGGCCCGCAGACGGCGGTTCGCCTCGACCAGCAACAGAAACACGACCGAAGCCGCGCAAAGATGTGCAAGACTGCCATCCTCGTCCTGCCGGTTGGGGTTCACCACCGCGACGGCATCGGGAAGCGTCTCGCCGCCAAGGTGGTGATCCAGCACCACCACATCTGCGCCCTTCGCGGCGGCGATGGGCTCATGGCTCAGCGTGCCGCAATCGACGCAGATGATCAGGTCATGCGCAGCGGCCAGCGCCTGCATGGCAGGCACGTTGGGACCATAGCCCTCGTCGATACGGTCGGGGATATAAAGCGTCGCAGGCCGCCCCATGGCGCGCAACCACGTCAGCAGCAGCGCGGCGGACGAGCCGCCATCCACATCGTAATCGGCGAAGATGGCAATGCGTTCGCGGTTGCGCAGCGCCTTCAGGAAGCGTTCTGCCGCCGGGGTCATGTCACGCAGGCTCAGCGGATCGGGCAGCAGGTCGCGCAGCGCGGGGGCGAGGAAAGCCTGCGCCTCCTGCGGGGCCACGCCGCGTTCGGCCAGAACCTGACACAACGCGGCGGGAAGCCGCGTTGCCTGGGCCAGCGCCTCGGCCTGCCGGGTGACCGATGGGTCGGGGCCAAGCCAGCGCCGTCCGGTCAGCGAGGCTTCGACATTCAGAAAAGCTCGATCCGTCATGCGCCCGTCCTGACCGCTTCGCCCCGTGCCCGCAAGGGGTTTGCTGCCTTACCAGTGCCCTGTATTCGGCATCGAGGTCCAGGGTTCGGCCGGCGCCTGCGCCGTGCCCGCCTGCAACAGCTCCACCGATACATTATCCGGGCTGCGGACGAAGGCCATACGACCGTCGCGCGGCGGCCGGTTGATGGTCACGCCATTGTCCATCAGATGCTGGCAGGTGGCATAGATGTCCGCCACCTCATAGGCCAGATGGCCGAAATGGCGGCTGTCCGAGGGCAGGCCATCATCGCCATCCCAGTTGTAGGTCAGTTCCACCGGGCATTCCGGCTGACCGGGCGGCGCCATGAAGACCAGCGTGAACCGGCCCTGTTCGTTTTCATAGCGCCGCGTTTCCTCCAGCCCCAGCAGGCGATAGAAGGCCATGGATTTTTCAAGGTCCAGCACGCGGACCATGGTGTGCAGATATTTCAGCTTCATCGGATTCCCTCGCCTTTGGCCGTGGCGGCTGTGCCGCCGGTAGCGGAAACATAGGGTCAAATCCGGCGGATGCCAGTCAGAAGCTGGACTGGATGCCCAGCGTCACGCCCAGCCCGCGCGAGCTGTACAGCCCGACATCGGAATGGTTGCGGGCCGCGCGGATATCCAGTGTCGGTGAAAAGCCGTAAAACTGCACATCCTCATGCTGGATCGAGATATCCAGCGACAT
Source organism: Gemmobacter caeni (assembly GCF_003054195.1). Lineage (GTDB taxonomy): Bacteria > Pseudomonadota > Alphaproteobacteria > Rhodobacterales > Rhodobacteraceae > Gemmobacter > Gemmobacter caeni. Next base: position 95,321 of record NZ_QBKP01000011.1, on the reverse strand, counting down.
GCGCCGGTCTTGCCGCCCGTCACGCAGATCAAAGGGCGAATCCGGGTAGTCGCGCGCCTCGAAGGTCAGCGCACCGCCAACCGAAAACCCGGCCAGAGGCCGGGCCTTGTCCCAGGCCAGACGGGCCGTGACGGCATTGTTGCGCAGGCCAGGGCTGTCGGTCGCGGTAACACGCCCTCCCAACGTCAATTGAAGCCGGTCCTGATTGGCGAGCTGGCGCTGCACTCCGAAGGTCAGCGACACGACATCCGCCGAACGCACCGCGGAATCGAGCCGCCATTGCCGTTCCGCGCTCAGCGCCACCATGCCCGCCACACCGTTCCCAAGCGGCCGGTCTGCCTGTGCCTCCAGCCGCAGCGCGTTGGACAGGTCATAGCCACCCGCCCAGTCATGCGAGGCATAGGCCCCGAATCCATAGGTTGTCTGGCCGGTTTCGGGGCGCCAGCGGCGGCTGATGCCCGCCTCGACGCTGGCGCTGTCATAGTCGCGGCCAAGAGCACCGGGCGCGATGCGCTTCGCTTCGGATGAAAGCTGTACCTTGGTCTGTTCCGCGCGGAAATGCAGCGCGGTCATCGTGGTGGCGGTAGGGGGCAAGCGGTAGGTCACGCCGAACCCGGCAGTCGCCTCCACCCCCGACAGCGCCTTCTGCGCGCCGGTAATCTCGATCTCGGGGCCCAGCCAGGGGATGCCCGGATTGGTGTAACTCGCCTCGGTCGATCCGTCGTTCACGTTGGACGAAGGATTGGCGCGCAGGTTGAAGTTCCAGAGCCACGGATTGCGCGAACGGACGAAATCGTAATCCTTGGCCACCGCTGCCCGGCTGGCGTCGTCCGGCGCAGCCTGCGCCGCCAGACGCAACCAGAGCTGGCCGCGCGTGACATAGCCATCTTCCACCAGCGAGCTTGCGACGAACATCGCCGCCCCGAACCGGGCCTGTTGCTTGTCGCTGATCCGGTAGACCTCGCGCGCATCAGCCCGCGCGCTGCCCGCGCGGCCCAGCTTCAGCCGGGCCTGTGCCCGCAGCATCAGCGCGGCGGTATCGCCTGCATCCCGTGCCAGCAAAGCCTCGGCGAGCGCCTCGGCGCCCCGGGCATCGCCCTCGGCCATCATCGCATAGCCGATGCGGCGCAATTCCTGCGCCGTCATGGCATCCTCGGCCCGGATCTGGGTTGGCCCCAGCAGGGCGGCGGCGATCAGCCCCGCCGCCAGCCGGAACCGCAGCGGCCGAAGCATCGTCAGTTCGTGCTCGCCTTCTTGCGCTTCAGGATGAAGCCGCCGGTCTCGCGCGTGGTCACGCCCGACCAGCGCGGGTCGTCGCCTTCGACCACAACCACACCAACCACCCGCTCGGCATTCTTGCCCGAGACGATGGCATAGTAGTTGCCTTGTTCGAAGCCTTCGATCGCCCCGCTGCCATTATAATAGCTGGAAGAGACGGTTCCGACGATCTCGCCATTGTCGTCCATCACGCCCTGCTGCACGCGGAAGCGGATTTCCGGCAGACCGTCCTGCTTGCGATCCGACTCCGCGGACAGCGCGGCCACCACCTCGTCGGTGATTTCCTTGCCGTTGATATCATAGATCTTGCGGTTGTAGATGCGGCCCTTGACGCCATTGCCATCGTTGAAATCGTCGTAGTCGATATCCATGGTCATGTCAGCGCGGCCATATTCAAGCCCGCTCTTGGCCTTGAAATCCCGCAGCGAATCGAACTTGCCCTTGTAACGCGCCTGGCCGCGATAGTCGGCGGTATTGGTGCCCTCGGCGGGCAGAGTGACCGATCCGTTCCGCTGATAGATGAACCCGCCGAAGCCGTAATCGACATAGCCGCCGGTGCGGACGATGGCGAATTCGACCTGCCCGTCGCTGCTGACACCATAAAGCGCACGGTGCTGGATCTGCTCGATCCCGTCCAGGGTGGGCTTTCCTTCGTAAACCGCCACCTTGCCCAGCGAGCCGACCTTGGTGCCACGGGTATAGGCATTGTCGCCATCAAAGGGCAGGCCATCCACGCTGAACGTGTCACTGTCGCGGTTGTAGCTGACCTTCGTCACATAGCCGTTGCCGCTGTCGCCATCGGTGGAGGCCGTACCCCGCGCCTCGTACCGGACGATCCGCTTATCCGGTTTGGGGCTGGCGGTGCCGGGAGGCAGCTCGCGGTCGCTGTCAATTCCGCCATCGGTCCCGCCGTCTGTGCCACCATCGGTGCCCCCGTCGGTCGGGTCCTCGAACGGGCTGCCGCTACAGGCAGACAAAAGCAGAAGCGCGGCAAGCGCCGTACGAAGCTGAGACATGATAACGGTCCTGTGACACTGCTGCGTTTTTCTTTCCAGATTTTCCAAAATCCCTGTAAAGTCAACGAGTTTCGCACCGTTCATCACTTTGGATGAAGGCTGCGGCATCTCTGCACCACGCATCATCCGGTGGGTTATATGCGGGGCTTCGCCCAGATATAGTGGTTTCCGACTCATACGAAGGACCACACCATGCCCCTGACCCCTGAACAGCAAGCCGAGATCGACGCCCTGCGTGCGACCCCGCGCCCTACCCTTCGCGCTGTCTCCGAAGGGATGGAGGCCCATCTTTACCGGGCGCATCAGGTGCTGGACCACGGCTTTGTCCGGGTGATCGACTATATGGGCGACGATGCCGCCATCGTGCAGGCCGCGCGGGTCAGCTATGGCGCGGGCACGAGGAAAGTGAACGACGACAGCGGCCTGATCCGCTATCTGATGCGGCACTGGCATTCCACCCCGTTCGAGATGTGCGAGGTGAAGCTGCATGTGAAGCTGCCGATCTTTGTCGCGCGCCAGTGGATTCGCCACCGCACCGCCAATGTGAACGAATACAGCGCCCGCTATTCGATCATGGACCGTGAGTTCTACATCCCGACCCCTGAACATCTGGCCGCGCAATCGACGGTCAACAATCAGGGCCGTGGCGCCGTGCTGCAAGGCGATGAAGCGGCGCGGGTGCTGGAAATCCTGAAATCCGATGCCGCCCGCAGCTATGACCATTACGAGGAAATGCTCAGCCAGGACGGCCAGCAGGGCCTTGCGCGCGAATTGGCGCGGATGAACCTGCCCGCCAATATCTATACGCAATGGTACTGGAAGGTCGATCTGCACAACCTGTTCCACTTCCTGCGGCTGCGCGCCGACGCCCATGCACAATATGAAATTCGCGTCTATGCCGAGGCGATTGCGAAAGTGGTGGCGGACTGGGTGCCGGTCGCGTTTGGCGCTTTCGAGGATTACCGCATGGGCGGAGTCACCCTGTCGGCCAGGGCCATCGCCGTCCTGAAGCGTCGTCTCGCGGGCGAAACAGTCGCGCAGGAAGACAGCGGCATGAGCAAGGGCGAATGGCGCGAGTTCACCGAGGTCTGGGGCTGACCCCCGACCGGGCGCCACCTCCCCCGGGCCGGTGGCGCCGTCCAGTTTCCTGTCGATTCCCCTTGCACATGGCTCACCCTGCCCTATTGTCTCCCGCACCTCGGGGGGCCCTACTGGGCTGAGATGCGGCAACGCGGACCCGTTGAACCTGAACCGGTTAGGACCGGCGGAGGGAAGGTGCGTGGCCCGGCCATACTCCCGTCTCCGCCCGTCGCAGATAGGAGAATGACGATGAAATCTCTCAAATTTGCTGCGGGTCTCGCTTTTGTCGCCACATCCGTGGCGGCAGAGACCCCGGTACTGAACGTGCTGACCTATGACAGCTTCGTATCCGAATGGGGCCCCGGCCCGGCCATCGAAACGGGCTTCGAGGCCGAATGCAGCTGCGATCTGCGCTTCATACCGGCAGGGGACGGTGCCGCGCTGCTGGCACGCGTGCAACTGGAAGGCGCAAGGACCGATGCCGACGTGGTTCTGGGTCTGGACACCAACCTGACCGCCGCGGCCCGCGAAACCGGCCTGTTCGCGCCACATGGTCAGGCCCCCGAACTCGACCTGCCGGTCGCCTTCGAAGATGCGAACTTCGTGCCCTACGACTGGGGCTGGTTCGCCTTTGTCCACAACCGCACATTGGATGCACCGAAGAACTTCCGTGATCTGGCGGGATCGGACCTGAAGATCGTCATTCAGGACCCGCGTTCCTCCACCCCCGGTCTGGGCCTTTTGATGTGGGTGAAGGCGGCCTATGGCGACGAGGCGGCGCAGGTCTGGAAGGATCTGGCCGACAATATCGTCACCGTCACCCCCGGCTGGTCCGAAGCCTATGGCATGTTCCTTGAAGGCGAGGCGGATATGGTGCTCAGCTACACCACCTCGCCCGCCTATCACCTGATCTCGGAACAGGATGACAGCAAGACCGCCGCCGTCTTCGACGAGGGCAATTATATGCAGGTCGAAGTGATGGGCAAACTGGCCGCTTCCGACCAGCCTGAACTGGCTGACCGCTTTATGGCCTATATGCTGTCGGATGCGGCGCAGGCGGTGCTGCCGACGACGAACTGGATGTATCCCGCCCATGTACCCGCCGAGGGGCTGCCGAAGGGGTTCGAGACGCTGGTGCAGCCGACCAAATCGCTGCTGCTGGGCGCGGATGAGGCCGAGGCGCTGCGCGCCCCGGCACTGGAAGAATGGCGCGCCGCGCTGGCGCGCTGATTGCGGCGGGGCTGGCGGCGCTGACGCTGGGCCCCGTGGCAGTCGTTCTGGCGCAAGCCGGGCGCGGCGGGGTCGGCACAGCCGATCTGGCCGCATTGCGCTTTACGGTAACGCAGGCCGCGCTTTCCGCGCTGGCCTCCACCGCCTGTGCGGTGCCGCTTGCCCGTGCTTTGGCCCGCCGCCGCTTTGCCGGGCGCAGGCTGATGATCACTGCGCTGGGGGCACCCTTCCTGTTGCCGGTCATCGTGGCGGTGCTGGGCCTGCTGGCGGTTTTCGGCCGCGCCGGTCTTGTGAATGGCGGGCTGCGTCTGTTGGGTCTGGCCCCCGTCTCGATCTTCGGGCTGGGCGGCGTGGTGCTGGCCCATATCTTTCTGAACATGCCGCTGGCGACGCGAATGCTGCTGCAAGGCTGGCAGGCCATTCCGGCGGAACGCCTGAGGCTTGCCGCCAGTCTCGATTTCAGGCCCACCGATTTCTGGCGCCATATCGAGGCACCGATGCTGCGCGATGTGCTGCCCGGCGTGCTGCTCGCGGTCTTTGCGATCTGCCTGACCAGCTTTGCCGTGGTGCTGATTGTGGGCGGCGGTCCGGCGGCCACGACCGTGGAACTGGCAATCTATCAGGCGATCCGGTTCGAGTTCGACCTGCCCCGTGCCGCCACGCTGGCCCTGATGCAGGTGGGGACCTGCGGGCTGGCGGTGGCGCTGGCGTCCTTCTTCACCACGCCGGGCGGATTCGGCGCCGGCCTCGACCGTCAGGCCGATCTGCCCGCGCCCGGCGGCTGGCGGCAGCTGATCGACTTTGGCGCCATCGGGCTGGCGGCGACCTTCCTCGCCCTGCCCATCGGCGCAGTGGTGCTGCGTGGCGTTCCCGGCCTTGCCAGCCTGCCCGCAGGGGTCTGGCCCGGCCTGCTGACCTCGCTGCTGGTCGCCCTCTGCACCGCACCTCTGGCCGTTTCTGCCGCGCTGGTGCTGGCGCTGGCCCGCGCCCATGGGGCCCGCTGGCTGGAGCCGGTGGCGATGCTGCCCATGGCCGGATCACAGCTTGTTCTGGGCACCGGGCTGTTTCTGCTGGTCTTTCCGTTCGTGGCACCACCCGACATGGCGGTGCCGGTCACCATTCTGGTGACCGCCGTCATGGCGCTGCCCTTCGCCTATCGCATCCTTTTGCCAGAGGCGCGCGTGCTGGTGGCCGATTATGGCACGCTGGCGGAATCACTGGGCCTGTGTGGCTGGGCCGCGCTCCGCCTGCTGATCCTGCCCCGCCTCCGCCGCCCGCTGGGCTTTGCACTGGGATTGACTGCCGCGCTGGCGGTGGGTGACCTGGGCGTCGTCGCGCTGTTCGCGGCAGAGCACGGGGCGACCCTGCCCCTTGTGATTTCCCGCCTGATGGCCGCCTATCGGATGGAGGCGGCGGCGGCGGCGTCGCTTTTGCTGGTGATCGCGGCCTTCGGCGTGTTCTGGATATGTGACAGATGGGGGCGCGCCGGTGCTGAGCTTTGAGAATGTCACGATTCAGCAGGACGATTTCAGCCTGGTCGCCAACTGGCAGGCCGGGCCGGGCCAGCGTATCGCGGTCATCGGCCCCTCTGGGGCCGGAAAGTCGACCCTGCTGAATGCTCTTGCAGGCTTCATACCGCTGGCGTCAGGTCATATTCGCTGGGAAGGTCAGCCGCTGGACGAGCTGACGCCGGGCAGGCGCCCGCTGTCGATCCTGTTTCAGGATCAGAACCTGTTCCCGCATCTGACTGTGGCGCAGAACCTTGGCCTCGGGCTTGACCCCTCGCTGCGGCGCGTCGACTCGGCGGCGGTTGACCGGGCGCTGGAGCGGGTCGGGCTGGGGGGGTTGGGCAACAGGCGCCCCGCCGCGCTGTCGGGCGGCCAGCAAAGCCGCGCTGCGCTGGCCCGCGCCTTGCTGCGCGCCCGGCCGATGCTGCTGCTGGATGAACCCTTCGCCGCGCTTGGCCCGGCCCTTAAGGCCGAAATGCTGGCGCTGGTCGAAGAACTCGCGGGTCCGGCGCTGGTCCTCATGGTCACGCATGACCCCGAGGATGCGCAGCGCTTTTCTTCGCACACCATTCTGGTGGCTGATGGTGTCGCCGCCCCCCCTGCGTCAACGGAAGCGCTATTCGCCAATCCGCCACCTGCGCTGGCCCGCTATCTCGGCACATGAAAAAGCCCCGCAGTTTCCTGCGGGGCTTTTCGTTTCACAGGCGCCAGATCAGACCAGCTTCTTGCCCTTAACCTTGGCCCAGAGCCGCTTGTTGGTCAGGTAAAGCAGCGTCGAAAGGCCGATCAGGAACAGAACGGCGACAAAACCCATCTGTTTGCGCGCCATCAGTTTCGGCTCGGCGGTCCACATCAGGAAGGCCGACACGTCTTCCGACATGGCGTCCACCGTCGCGGGATGACCGTCGATATAGGTCACCTGATCATCCGCCAGCGGCGGGGGCATCTTGATCCAGCCGGTCGAGAAGGCGTGGTTCTCGTAATAGGTCTCGCCCGCTTCTTCCTTGGTCTCGCCGGTATAGCCGGTGAGAATCGCATGGATGTATTCCGGACCGCCGATGCCGTTGAACAGCTGGCTCAGACCCGTGCCGTAAGGGCCGTGGAAACCCGCACGCGCCTTGGCCATCAGGCTGAGGTCAGGGGCACCCGCGCCGGTGTTCGGCGGGAAGTGATCCGACGGGACCGCCTCACGCTCTTCGCCGGTGTCCTTGTCGACCACCGAGAAGTTCTTGGCATAGGCACGGACCTGATCATCGGGAAGCTGCGGGCCGCCCTCGTCCGAAAGCGTGCGGATCGACACATATTTCAGACCGTGGCAGGCCGCACAGACTTCGGTGAAGACCTGAAGACCGCGCTGGAGCTGGTTCTTTTCGAACTTGCCGAACGGACCTTCGAAGGAGAAGGCGACATCCTCGATGTGGCCGCCGCCACCGGCAGCCATGGCGGCGCCGGAGGTGATGGCCAGAGCCGAGATCGCGCTGATTGCGATTTTGCGAAGCATCTCAGTTACTTCCTTTCTCTCACTCGGCCGCGTGCGGATAATGGGCCTTGAAGTCTTCCTCGATGGTCGCCGGGATGGCCAGCGGCTTTTCGATCACGCCAAGAAGCGGCAGTATCACGAGGAAGTAGGCGAACCAGTAGGTCGCAGCGATGAGCGAGATCCAGTCATAGGGGAACTCGGTCGACTGGGCGCCAACCCACATCAGGACCATGAAGTCGACGCAGAGCAGCCAGAACCACCATTTGAACATCGGACGATACTTGCCCGAACGCACCGACGAGGTATCGAGCCAGGGCGCCAGCGCCATAACCGCGATCGCGCCGAACATCGCCAGCACGCCGAAGAACTTGGCGTCCACGATGCCGAAGGTGATGAACTGAACGAACTGCACCGCCCAGACGTCCGAAGTGAAGGCACGCAGGATGGCGTAGAACGGCAGGAAGTACCATTCCGGCACGATATGCGCAGGCGTCGCCAGCGGGTTCGCCTCGATATAGTTGTCCGGGTGGCCAAGGTAGTTCGGCATGAAACCGACGATGGCGAAGAACACCACCAGAATCACGGCCAGCGCAAACAGATCCTTGATGACGTAGTAGGGCCAGAACGGAACGGTGTCTTTCTTCGCCTCTTCCTTCGACCCGCGGCGCACATCGACCCCGGTGGGGTTGTTGTTGCCGGTGGTGTGGAAGGCCCAGATGTGTACGGCGACGAGGGCCGCGATCACGAAGGGCAGCAGGTAGTGCAGCGAGAAGAAGCGGTTCAGCGTGGCGTTATCGACAGCCGGTCCGCCCAGCAGCCAGGCCTGGATATCCGGCCCGATGCCCGGAATGGCGCCGAACAGGCCGGTGATCACGGTCGCGCCCCAGAAGGACATCTGACCCCAGGGCAGAACATAGCCCATGAAGGCGGTGCCCATCATGCAGAGGTAGATCAGCATGCCGACGATCCAGGTCACTTCGCGCGGTGCCTTGTAGCTGCCGTAGTAGAGCCCCCGGAAGATGTGCAGGTAAACGGCCACGAAGAACAGCGAGGCGCCGTTGGCATGCAGATAACGCAGGGCGAAGCCGCCGTTCACGTCACGCATGATGTGCTCGACGCTGGCGAAGGCCAGATCGACATGCGGCGTGTAGTGCATCACCAGCACGATGCCGGTCACGATCTGCAATGCAAGGCAGAAGGTCAGGATGATGCCCCAGATCCACATCCAGTTGAGGTTCTTCGGGGTAGGGATCATCAGCGTGTCATAGGCCAGCCCGACAATCGGGAGGCGCGAATGCAGCCACTTTTCGATGCCCGTCTTGGGCTCGTAATGGTCGTGCGGAATTCCGGCCATCGGTGTCTCCCTCAGCCCAGCTTGATGGTGTTCGGATCGGTGAACTGCGCCACCGGCACAGGCAGGTTACGCGGCGCGGGCCCTTTGCGGATGCGGCCAGCCGTATCGTAGTGCGAGCCGTGGCAGGGGCAGAACCAGCCGCCGAAGTCACCGGCGCCATTGCCCAGCGGCACGCAGCCGAGGTGGGTGCAGACGCCCATCATCACCAGCCACTCGCCCGCTTCGTCCAGCGTGCGGTTCTGGTCGGCGGCATCGGCATCCGGCTTATTGGCATTGTCGGCATGGGGATCGACGAGATCGGTCAGCGCAACGGCGCGTCCGGCGTCGATCTCTTCGGGGGTGCGGCGGCGGATGAAGACCGGCTTGCCAAGCCATTTCACGGTGAGCTGCGAGCCCACAGCCACATTGGAGACATCGACATGGATCGAGGCAAGGGCGCGCACGTCAGCCGAAGCGTTCATCTGGTTGATCAGCGGCCAGACCGCCGCGCCGGTAGCGACGGCGCCGGCACCAGCCGTTGCATAGTACAGGAAATCCCTGCGGGTGCCTGCGTGATCTTCTGCGTGGGACACGAGATCTTCTCCCTCTCAAGGGCCGCCTCATGCGACCCATGCAAATCAGGGGCGGCGGTCGCCCGCAGCCGTGATGGGCGGGTTTTAGCCAAGCGCCCCCGTCACGTCCAGCGGTCATAGGCGCGCAGGCCCCGGTTTGATGCGGCATTTTCGCATCATTCGCCCCTCGCAATGCCACAATGCCTGCGACACGGGCGCGTGAACTGCCTGTTACATCGGCACGTTAGGCAGGCCCGCAAGTGGCGGAGGCACCGATGATCAGGCCCTTTTGGAAAATGCTCGGCCGTGTCCAGCTGGTGCTGGCAGCTCTGTCGCTGAGCCTGATTCTCTGCGAACCGGCGGCGCGGCGCTATGGCGACCGGCTTCAGATCGCGCTGCCGGTCGTGGCCCTGGCCTGTGCCGCAGCGGATGGCCGGGCGGGCGAGCTGCTTTTGCGGTTTACCGGGGTGATTGCCGTTGCGCATGGCACCAAGCAACTGCTGGGCAACACGGCGCTGAACCGGCGGCCCGGCGGTGGCAGCGATGGCTTCCCCTCGGCGCACACCGCCGCTGCCGGTTTCGGCGCCAGCGCGCTGCTGCATGACTGCCTGCCGCCGCATCCGGTCGCCCGTGCGGTGGTGGTGATCGGGGCGGGTTTTGTGGGGGCCTCACGCATTCAGGCGCAGGCCCATGACATCTGGCAGGTTCTGGCCGGGGCCGTTCTGGGCTGGCTGGGAGAACGCGTGCTGCGCCGCGACAGCCGCGCACGCCGCACCGTGATCCGATGGCTTGGCAGCCTGCGCGCCGCCTGCCGCCGCAGTCTCTGGTCGCACCTGCCTTCCAGAACCTAGAAGCCCTTCGAAATCAAACCGTTGACGGGCGCGTCGCCAGCATCGAGGCTCGGCCGGAAAACTCGGCCTCCCAGGCGGCGAGATGCGGATGCGCTGCGCGCCACGGTCGGTCAGAATGCCGGAAGTCCAGGTAGGCCAGCGCACAACCCAGGGCGATCTGGCCCATGTCCAGCGGCCCGGCCAGATGACCGGACCACCGCCGTTCGGCCGCATCCAGCGCACGGGCGATCTTGGCCCACTGCCCTTCCACCCAGTCGGGATGCCGCCGCTCCTCGGGCCGCACCCGCGATTCGTAGACCATCAGGATCGCGGCATCGAGGATACCGTCCGCTGTCGCTTCCAGTGTCAGCACCTCCCACAGGGCGGGCGCAGGCGGGTAAAGCCCTGCGGTGCCCAGATCATCCAGATAGCGACAGATCACCCGGCTGTCATAAAGCGCCACCCCCTCGTCGGTTTCCAGCGCTGGAATCTTGCCCAGTGGATTGCGGTCCACCGGCATGGACCCAGGATCAACCGGCGTGCCCTGCGCCGCCACCAGTTCGACCCTTGGCAGCAGCCCGGTTTCGTGCAGCAAAACCATGACCTTACGCACATAGGGCGAGGTCGGGGAATGAAACAGCCGCATGATCCTGTCCTCCGGTCGGCGATTCGACTTCAGGCAGCATAGCCCCGCGATTTCGCGTTGGAACCTTTCCCGCTTCGGTGCAGGCTGTCACTTATAAGGGAGGATGCAATGACCGAAACCGTAACCGCGCTGGATCTGGAGCCCGAAAACCCGCTGCCCGACGACATCGCCGCCTATTTCGGCAAGTGTCAGGAAAAGCTGGGCATGATCCCGAATGTGCTGCTGGCCTATGCTTTCGACGCGGAAAAACTGCGCGCCTTCAGTGCGATGTATAACGACCTGATGCTGGCACCCTCGGGGCTGACCAAAGCGGAACGCGAGATGATCGCGGTCGCCGTTTCGGCGCAGAATGCCTGCGTCTATTGCCTGACTGCCCATGGCGCGGCGCTGCGCCAGCTTTCCGGCGATCCGGCGCTGGCGGAAACCGTGGCGCAGAACTGGCGCGTGGCCGATATCTCCCCCCGGCAGCGGGCCATGCTGGCCTTCGCGGTGAAGCTGACCAACCATCCCGCCGAAATGGGCGAGGCCGACCGGGCCACCCTGCGGGCGGAAGGATTCAGCGATGCGGATATCTGGGATATCGCCGCCGTCGCCGCTTTCTACAACATGTCGAACCGGCTGGCGGCGGCGGTTGAGATGCGGCCGAACCCCGAATATCACGCCATGGCGCGCTGAAATGAAAAAGACCGCCGGGTTTCCCGCGGCGGTCTTTCCAAAGCGATGGCTTGGCGCCAATCAGCCCTGACGGGCCTTGTAGCGCTTCTGGGTCTTGTTGATCACATAGACCCGGCCTTTACGGCGCACAACCTGACAGTCGCGGTGACGCGTCTTCAGCGAGCGCAGCGAGTTCTTGACCTTCATGGGTCGTCTCCTTATCGCGGCGCGCGTGCGCCTTCTTGCCTTGTGCCCCTTGCGGGACGAAAATGGTGGGCGGTACTGGGATCGAACCAGTGGCCACTACGATGTCAACGTAGTGCTCTACCGCTGAGCTAACCGCCCTGACTTGCCCCTGCCGCAGCCTTTGTAAAAACAAAGGACGCGGGCAGAACCGCGTCGTGGAGGGGTCTATAAAGAGAGTCGCAGCGGTGTTCAAGGGGTTTCGACAACAGAAAAATCCGCGCTATACCTTTTGACATGATCCACCGGACCGAAACCGAAGCCTATGTCCTGAACACCCCGCAGATCGGGCGGGGGCCGCTGGTATTTTCATCGCCGCATAGCGGCCGGGCCTATGATCCGGCGTTTCTCGATAACATTCTGCTCGATTCATCCCAGATCCGCAGCTCGGAAGACGCCTTTGTCGACGAGCTTATCGGCACGGCGCCGGCAGCGGGCATCCCGCTTCTGGCGGCGCGGGTACCACGGGCGTTTCTGGATCTGAACCGGGGCAGCGACGAACTTGACCCGGCAGTGATCGAGGGAATCGGCCGGGCGGCGCATAATCCGCGCGTCAGTTCCGGGTTAGGGGTGATTCCCCGTGTGGTGGCGCAGGGTCGCAATATCTATCGCGGAAAGATTTCCCTGGCCGAGGCGGAAGCACGCATCGCGCGGCACTGGCATCCGTGGCACGACCAGTTGAAGACACTGCTGCGCGAGGCGCATCTGGGCGCGGGGCAGGCCATCCTGCTCGACTGGCATTCCATGCCACATGAGGCGATCGAGGTGCATTCACGCCCCGGCATTGCCCATCCCGAGGTCGTGCTGGGCGACCGTTTCGGCGCTTCTGCGGCGCGCGAGGTAACGGATCGGATCGAGGCCGCCTTCCGCCGCGCGGGCCTGCGGGTGGTCCGCAATGCACCCTTCGCCGGGGCCTATATTGCCCAGACCTATGGCCGCCCGTCGCAGCAGCAGCATGTGGTGCAGATCGAAATCGACCGCGCGCTTTATATGGACGAAACAGCGATCCGCCGCAGTACGGATTTCACCGCCTTCCGGCAGGTGATCGGCGGCATCATCACCGAACTCGCGGGGGCATTCCGCCGCCCCGGCGGCGCGATGCCACTGGCAGCGGAATAGCGCCGCCCGGCCTCAACGTTCAGGCGGCAGATGGTCGCGCAGCCAGTCGGCGGCGAATTCGACGCCGTTATCACAGCCACAAAACCGGGCGAGGCGATCCAGTTCCGCCTCCAGCCGCGCGCGGCGTCCCGTTCCCATCGACACTCCGGCCTCGGGCCAGAAGGCACGGACCGCCAGCACGCCCCGGTCGCGCTGCGCCCTGGCATCCACACGCCCCACCAGCCGTGCGCCCTCCAGCACCGGAAAGACGTAATAGCCGAACCGCCGCTGCGGCTCGGGCACGAAAACCTCGATCCGGTAATGAAACCCGAACAGTCGCTCGGCCCGCTTGCGGTCGCGCAGGGCCGGATCGAAGGGCGAAAGGATGCGGAGGCGCCCTGGCGGTTCGGGCGGGTCGAACTGCGGCAGATCGGGACGGGCCAGATGGGTGCGCAGGCTGCCATCGGCCCCTTCCACCGCGACACGAATCGCAGCGCCCGAGGCCAGCGCGGCTTCGGACCAGACCTTTGCCTCATCCGGCGTGACAGCAGCCCAATAGGCCGCCAGCTCGCCCGGTGTTGCAAAGCCCAGCCGGTCCAGCGCGGTATTGCAGGCCCAGTCGATAACCGCTGCATCATCATGCAGGTGGGCACGCCATTCCGCCGGGATCACCCGCTCGGTCAGGTCATAAACCTTGCGAAACCCGTCGCGCCGCGTCACCGACAGCTCGCCCACGCGCCACAGATATTCCAGCGCCGCCTTTGACGGATGCCAGTCCCACCAGCCACCAGACCCGCGCGCCTCCCCCTCCCCCACATCGGCCGAGGTGACGGGACCATGATCGGCAACCCGTGCCAGCACCTCGTCAAACTTCTCGTGGAATCCCGCGCGCTGCCAGCCGGTCCAGCGCTGCACCAGACGGGCGCGATCCTGTTCAAACCGGCGCCGCCAGAACGGAAACCACGCCACCGGCAGGATCGAGGCATCGTGGGTCCAGTGCTCCCAGAGCAGCCGGTCACGCTCCATCAACCGGGCCAGCGCCTCGGGGCGATAGCTTTGACGCCGCGCCCACAGGATCATGTGATGCGCCCGCGATACGGTGTTGATGCTGTCCACCTGCACGAACCCGATCCGGGTGATCAGTTCATGCAGCGCCGCACCACTGGCCACACCTGACGGCGCCTCGGCCAGCGCATGACGGTCTAGAAAAATGCGCCGGGCGCGGGCGTTGGGAACAAGCGGGAGCTGAGACATGGCCGCAGGTTAGCAGCAGGCGCGCTACAGACAAGCCAGAGAACCCCGCGCCCGTGTCTGTTCCGCGCTGCATTCCGGCTTGCCACAGCAATTATGGATTGCAGCAGGCGAAGCGCCACCCAGGCGCCCAAGCGCAGACTTGCCGCAATGGTTCGATTTCGACGGTAGCCGCATCCTGAGCCCGGCCTGACCCGGCAGGGCAGCACGGCCCTCAGCGGCGGTCACCGCCTCTTGTGCCACTCCTGCCCACAGACTAAGTTCACGCCCCAAGGTTGTATCTTGCCAGTAGGAGGCCGTGCATGTGTCTGTTGTGTGTGCTTGGTGCCAAAAGTCCGGGTGAAGGGGATGATGGCCCCGGCGCAGAGATTCCCGCGCCCCCCGCAGGCAGCTCGCGCGCCCTGCTGGCCTATCTTGAGCACCCCAGCGCGCGCTGGAACGCCCTCACGGATCTCAAAACGCCCGTTGTCGTGACCTATTCCTTTCTGTCTAAAAAGGAATTGCCCTCACTGTCCGACGTCAACCCCTACGACAGTGACCGCTATATTCCGTTCAACGCGGCACAGCGCGAAGAATTCCGTAAGGCCGCCGACATCGCCATGAAAACCGCCGGGATCCTGCTGGTTGAAAGCGAGTCCGGCGGGGCGATGATCGACATTTACAACTCCATCAGCACCAATCGCTATGCGGGCTGGGCTAATTATCCTTGGGTAGACGGCTCGTTGCCAAGCGGCGGGGATCTCGTGCTGGATTTTCCGCAGAACACCAGTTACGCGCCCGGAACCTTCGCTTTCGAGGTGATGCTGCATGAACTGGGCCACGCTCTTGGTCTGAAGCACCCGTTCGAAGGCTCGGTCACCCTGCCGGGTCAGCATGACAACAGCAGCAATACCCTGATGTCCTACACGCAAAGCGGGAACAGTTTTTTCTCAAGCTACCGCTCCCTGGATACTGAGGCGCTTCAGAAGCTTTATGGCCAGCCACTGAACACGAAAGGCTGGCAGGTTGAGGCGGACGGCTTCGGCGTAAGTCTGAAAATGAGCAGCCGCTCGGAGTTCTTGCTTGGCCCCATTGGCCAGAGCACCCTCTCGGGCATGGGCGGGAATGATACGATCATCGGCGGCGGGGAGGATGATGTTCTCCGGGGTGGTCGTGGCGCTGACGTCCTGACAGATACGCAGGGCAGGCTCTACGGTGAAGGTGGGAACGACAGCCTGACCGGCGGCTGGGCGGACGAGTTACTGTTCGGCGGCGCGGGCAGTGACACGCTGCAAGGCGGCTCGGGTTCGGATCTGCTCCGCGGCGGAACGGGCGACGACCACATTACCTCGGACAGCGGTCGCTATGATTACGGGGATGATCTGCTTCATGGTGACGGCGGAAATGACACGCTCATCTCGACCTCGGGGAATGACATCCTGTCGGGCGGCGCGGGCGATGACCGGCTGGAGATGATCGGAGGCAATTCCACCCTGCTCGGGGGATCGGGCGCCGATGTGCTGGTCGTCCGCAGGAACAGCATTTACGCTGAGGTGAGTGGCGGTCGGGGGGATGACGTGCTGCGCCTGAGCGGCTGGGACCATGTGGTGATCATCGATCCGGCGCGGGACAAGGGCATCGACCGGATCATGGGCTTCGACACAGGGACCGACTCGATCCGTATCGACGGCGAGGCTGAGCCGGTATTCAGCCGCTATAGTGGTCGCAAGCTGGAAATCACCATCGGCGAGGCGCATCTGCGCTTCACCGATCTGGTCTGGGCTGACCGCGATCAGATCGTCTTCGTCTGACCGGCGCCGGGCTTACAGCCCGGCTTCCGACGCGATTTCGGCGCGCGACTTGCGCGCGCGTTCGGTCGCCGATTTCAACTGGCCACAGGCCGCCATGATATCCTCGCCGCGCGGGGTACGGATGGGGCTGGCGTAACCGGCCTTGTAGACGATGTCGGCAAAGGCCTCGATCCGCTCCCAGTCGGAACGCTCATAAGGCGCACCGGGCCATTCGTTGAAGGGGATCAGGTTGATCTTGGCCGGAATGCCCGCGATCAGCTTCACCAGGCGTTTTGCATCGGCATCGCTGTCGTTCACGCCTTTCAGCATCACATATTCAAAGGTAATGCGCTCGCTGTTCGACAGGCGCGGGTAGTCGCGCAGCGCGTCCAGCAAGGTGGCGATGTTCCATTTCTTGTTCACCGGCACCAGGCGATCACGCACCTCGTCGGTGGTGGCATGGAAGCTGATCGCCAGCAGACAGCCGATTTCCTCGGCCGTGCGGGCGATTTCCGGCACGATGCCGCTGGTGGAAAGGGTGATGCGGCGACGCGACAGGCTGATGCCCTCGCCATCCATCACCACCTTCATCGCGTCGCGCACATTGTCGAAGTTGTAAAGCGGCTCGCCCATGCCCATCAGCACAACGTTCGATACCAGCCGCGTCTCATCCTTCGGCGCACCCGGCACCGGCCATTCGCCCAGATCGTCGCGCGCCACCATAACCTGACCGACGATTTCCGCCGCTGTCAGATTGCGCACCAGCTTTTGCGTGCCGGTGTGGCAGAACGAACAGGTCAGCGTGCAGCCAACCTGGCTGGAGATGCACAGCGTCCCACGGGTTTCCTCGGGAATATAGACCGCCTCGACCTCGTGCCCGCCCGCGATGCGCAGCAGATATTTCCGCGTGCCATCGGCGGAGACCTGCCGCGTCACCACTTCGGGCACCGAAATCTCGAAATGCTCGGCCAGCAGCGCGCGATAATCCTTCGCCAGATTGGTCATGGCGGCGAAGTCGCGCACGCCCCAATGGTAGATCCATTGCCAGATCTGCCCGACCCGCATCTTGGCCTGCTTTTCCGGCGTGCCCGCCGCAATGAGCGCGTCGCGCAACTGATCGCGCGTGAGGCCGACGAGATTGCGCAACCCGCCCTCAGGCAGTTTGCGCGGGATGGTCAGCACGTCCTGCGTGATCGGGGCGACGGCAGCGGGAGCCTCGGGCATGGGATTCGGGGCGTTCATGGCAACGGATTCCTTCGGATGAAGGGGGTTCATACAGGAAATCGCCGCCTTTGCCAAAGGGGCTTGGGCGACGAAACGCAAAAGGCCGCCCGAAGGCGGCCTGCGGGGGACCAGATCACCGATTTACTGGCAGCGTTTGGCCGCATCGTCCATCGCTGCGGTGAAGCCGCGCAGCGAGAACGTATCCTTGGTCTGCGTCCCGCGCCCGGACCGGGCCGAAAGAATGGCACTGTTGCCCTTTTTCATCGCCGCAAGGATGGACGCATCCTGTTCCGGCGCGGCCCAGGCGAATTCGCCATCGGTGAACAGATCGAAGGTCGTGCCGCCAATATCCACCGTTACGGTCGATCCGCTGGCGAAAGGATAGCCGCCGGTGAAGCTCACCTCGCCCCGACCACCACCGCCTGCGCGATAGGTGACGAACAGCAGGATGTCGCCACGGCGGGCCGAGACAGGCTTGCCGTCCCGGCTGTTCACCGTTTCCTTGGGAACCGAAACGCCCCAGCATTCCTTGGGCTTGCCATCCTTGGGTTCCACGAACACAGACCAGTCGGTCTGAACCGCAACCTGGTTGGTCGATTCCTGCGCCTGCGCTCCGGTCACCGCAACGAATGCCAGCGCTGCCCCGCCAAGCGTGCGTGCGAGAAGGGATGTCATCTGATACAGCCTCCAGCCGTGTCTTTGCCTCTGCCGCCCCGCCAGTACCGTTCTTCCGGCTTTTCCTGTGGCGGGCGGGCATTTCACCCGATATCCCTGCATAACAAGAAAATGGCAAGGCGCGAAAGTCTGCTGGGCAAGGAATCGCGCATCTGTGAGGATGAAAATGACAGCAGCGGTGCGGATGGTCGAACTCTGGCGTGGGGGGCTGCCGGAAAGCAGCCACAGCGGCCATGCAGTGATTTGCGATGAAACCGGCGCGATCGTCGAAAGCTGGGGCGATCCCGGCGCGGTGATCTTTCCGCGCTCCTCCTGCAAGATGTTGCAGGCGCTGCCACTGGTCGAAAGCGGGGCCGCCGATGCGGCGGGTCTGCGCCCGGCACAACTCGCGCTGTCCTGCGCCAGCCATCAGGGCGCAGCGCTGCATGTCGATACGGTACGCGCCTGGATGGAGGGTCTGGGTTTGGCCGAGGCCGATCTGCGCTGCGGCAGCCACGAGCCGTCAGACCGGACGGAACGCGACCGGCTGATCCGCGCCGGGGACGAGCCCTGCCAGTATCACAACAACTGTTCCGGCAAGCATGCGGGCTTCCTGACCTACAGCCGTCATGTGAAGGCTGGCCCTGAATATGTGGAAATCGACCATCCGCTGCAACGCGCCATCCGCGCCGCCTTTGAAGAGGTGACGGGCGAGGCCAGCCCCGGCTGGGGTGTCGATGGCTGTTCGGCCCCTAACTTCGCCACCACGGTCCATGGCCTTGCCCGCGCCATGGCCTCTTTCGCCACCGCCACCGGCACGGGAGATGCCCGCGACCGCGCGGCGCACCGCCTGACGCGCGCCATGGCAGAATTTCCCGAACTTGTGGGTGGTGAAGGTCGTGCCTGTACCGAGCTGATGCGTGCCATGGGCGGCCGCGTGACGATCAAGACCGGAGCCGAAGCGGTATTCGTCGCTATCGTGCCCGAACGCAGGATGGGCATTGCGCTGAAGATCATCGATGGCAACAGCCGCGCGTCGGAGGCCGCCATCGCCGCACTTCTGGTGCGCCTTGGCGTGCTGGACCCGGCGCATCCCGCTGCCCGGCGGCGGCTCGCTGCGGTCCAGCGCAACTGGCGCGGGATCGAGACGGGCGAGATCCGGCTTGCCGAAGGCTTCCCCGGCGCCTGACCGCCTGGCGCACGCGCTGGCCAAATGACAAGACCCCCCGAAAAGCCGAAAGGGCTGTCCGGGGGGCCACTCACAGGCAAAAACCGGGGCCGACAGGCTGGGTGGGGGCTTTCGTCCATCGACCCCGGCTTTCACCCTGCTCTCACCATCCCCCGGATTCGCGGCGCAATCATGGTGCCATCCGGGCCTTTTGACGAAGATCGCGGCAAGCTTGAGGCCAAAGGGCCGCGCCGCCAGACCGCTTGATTTGCGGCAGGGTTGGTGACAGCATCATGACATGTCGATCCTGCCTCCCGTGCCGCCTGCCCCGATCCCGCTGCCCTCGACTTCGGCAGAGGTTGTGCGTTTCGACCGGATGGAACTGGGCCAGATCCTTTCGGTCTATGGCCGCATGGTCGCCGCAGGCGAGTGGCGCGATTATGCGATCTCTGCCCTGCGCGATGTTGCGATCTTCTCGGTTTTCCGCCGCACTGCCGAAGTGCCGCTGTACCGGATCGAGAAGCGCCCGAAGCTGCGGCAGAAACAGGGGGCCTATGCCGTGATCGGGGAAGGCGGGCAGGTGCTGCGACGCGGGCATGATCTGGTGGCCGTGCTGCGTGTCTTTGACCGCAAGCTGATCCGTCCCATCGAATAGGCCGTCAGGCTAGACGATCCGCTGCCGGTGCGTCACAGGCCCCTCCCCTGCCGCAAGGATACGGGCGATACCCTCACCGATATGTTCTTCCGTCACCGCCATGACCGAAGCAGTGGCGTGGATCATGTGGTCCGCGGACAGGGCGATGGCAACATGACCCTTCCAGAACAGAAGGTCATTGCGGCGCAGCGGCTCTTCGGCCGCGATGGCCCGCCCGCAGGCGGATTGCAGATCGCTGTCACCGGGCAGTGAAACCCCGCAGGCGGCGAAGGCAAGCTGGGCCAGCCCCGAACAATCAAGCCCGGCCACGGAATTGCCGCCCCAAAGGTAGGGCGCATCCAGAAACCTCTGCGCCACACGCGCCGGGTCCGGATGGTGCTGCCCCAGCGCCATAAGATGCATTGCGGGCACAAAGCCTGCCGCCGTTTCCGCCCAGGGGCCGGTTTGCCCGATGACCCTCAGCCGGGCCCCCATCGGCAGCTGCATCAATGCGCGGTGCTGCACTTTAGGCCCTTCGTAGAGATGCGTTGACGGGGTACAGACCCAGTGAGTTGCCGCCTCTGGCGCGCCCAACGCCCTGTCCGGCAGATAGCCGCAATAGCCATCCTTCGCCGCCTGCACGAAGGCCCAGCCTTCATGCCTGTCAATGACCGTCATCACCTCGCCGTGCAGCACCTGACGGTCCCGCGCGCCTTCGGGCGTTTTCAGCAGATCCGAAACAGCCGGCAGAACCCGCGCGGGTTCACCCGGCACATAGACCGGCGCATCGACAATCCCGCGCAGGCTGTCCAGCGCGGCACGGGCATTTGCGGGGGTCAGGCGCCGGTCCAAATCAGAGTCCCAGCATATCAGGAAGCGCGCACAGCAGCGCCCGCGCGCCTTGCCCCACGCCGCCCTTGGGCCGGGCCGGGGCATCGCTGGGCGTATGGCCGTAAATGTCGAAATGCATATAGCGAGGATGATCGGCAAAGCGGCGCAGGAACAGCGCGGCAGTAATCGACCCGGCAAAGCCGAAGCCCGGCGCATTGTCGAGATCGGCAATCCCCGGCTCGATCACGCTTTCATAGGCATCATGGAACGGCAGCCGCCACACCGGATCGGCACCTGTGGCAGCCCCCGCCTCCAGCGCCGCTGCCAGCCTTGCGTCATCGGTGTAATAGGGGGCGAGATCCGGCCCCACCGCCACCCGCGCCGCGCCGGTCAGCGTCGCCATCGAGACCAGAAGCTCCGGGTTTTCCTCTGCCGCCCATGTCAGCGCGTCACCCAGCACCAGCCGTCCTTCGGCATCGGTGTCATTTACCTCGACCGTCAGTCCCTTCCGCGAGCGCAGGATGTCCTTCGGCCGCATCGAACGGCCCGACACGCTGTTTTCCACAGCCGGAACGATGACGCGCAGCCGGATGGGCAAGTCCAGTTGCATGATCATCAGCGCCAGCCCCATGACCGTGGCCGCGCCGCCCATGTCCTTCTTCATAAGCTGCATGCCAGAGGACGGTTTCAGGTTCAGCCCGCCGGTATCGAAGCACACCCCCTTGCCGACCAGCGTCAGGCTCGGCCCCGTTTGCCCCCAGCGCAGCGACATCAGACGTGGCGCCCGGTCCGATCCCTTGCCGACCGCATGAACCATCGGGAAGTCCCGCTCCAGCGCATCGCCCGCGACAATCTGGGTCGCGGCACCGAAACGCCCGGCCAGCGCCAGGAAGGCCGCCTCAAGCTCGGCCGGTCCCATATCCTGTGCGGGGGTGTTGATCAGGTCGCGGGTCAGATATTCCCCCGCCGCCATCGCCAGAATCTGCGCCTCATCCACACCCGCCGGGCATTTCAGGCGCGGCAGAATGCGGGTCGAAGGTTTGTAACGGTCGAACCGATACTGTGCCAGCAGCCAGCCCAGAGCCGCCTCGGCGGCGTGATCCGGCGGCAATCCCTCGAAATGCCAGTCGCCCGCAGGCAGGGTGGTGACCGCACGCGACAGGCCGAACCGGCTGCGCGCACGGGTCTTCGCGGTGCCGAACCCGATCAGCGCCCCGGCCATGACCCCACCCTCGCCCGGCAGAGGCAGCACATCGCCCAGACCGGCCCTGAAGGCATTGTCCCGCGCCCAGACGGCAAGACCGGGCGGCGCGGCCTCCAGCCAGCGTTCCAGATCGTCGGCAGCCACCACATGCAGCGGGCGCGAGAGGCTTTGCGGATCGGCGAATGCGGGGGTCATGGCAACTCCTTCCAGATCGGCCGAAGCCTAGCCGTTCCATCGCCGCCCGCAAGCCCCGCTAAAGGCTCTGGTCCAGCACGTCCTTATCCACCACCAAAGACCGCTCGGCCACCCGCAACAGCCGCGCCCAGACCGCCGAGAAAGCCGTCGAATCGCCCTGTTCCAGACAATCGCGGGCATCGGCGGCCACAAGGCCAAGGCTGATCATGCCCATATGTTCAGACATACGTTGCAGCCTGCGCAACTGGCGTGACAGGTTCGTCATGTCATGGCCGCGCACCTGCTGCGCCAGCCCCGCCATGGTCAGCGCAAGCTCCCCCAGCGCGCGCGTCACCACCTGTTCCGCCTGCGCGGTGCCCATATCACGATACATGGCCGCAACAGGCTCCACATCCTGCCGCAACTGCTCTTTCGGTCGAAGGACCGTTACCTGAACGCTCATGGCGTCACCCAACCCGTTGTTTCACACCCGCGTCCATCCTGCGCGGGCAGGCTGAACAAAAGGTTGCGGCGTGTAAAAGAAACCTCTCGAATTTTCTGCGATTGCATCGTATTGCCGGGCCACATTCTGCCAGATCTGACGGAGGCCCCGATGGAATACGCCAGACCGCTGCCGCACTACCTTGTCAGCCGCTACTCAGGCTGGAAGGCCACGACCTATCAGGACAACAAGGCCTGGTATCGCCGCCTCGCCGCCCACGGCCAGCATCCCCGCGCCATGATCATTTCCTGCTGCGATTCGCGTCAGCATGTGACCTCGATCTTCGGTGCGGATGAAGGCGAGTTCTTCATCCACCGCAATATCGCCGGTCTCGTGCCGCCTTACAGCCCCGATGGCGGCAATCACGGCACTTCGGCCACGGTCGAATATGCGGTGACGGCGCTGAAAGTGGCGCATGTCATCGTCATCGGCCATTCCAATTGCGGGGGCGTGAAGGGCTGCGACGACATGTGTTCCGGCCACGCGCCGCAACTGCTGGAAAAAACCAGCTTCGTCGGCCGCTGGATGGATATTCTGCGCCCCGGCTATGAACGGGTTGCCCATCTGCCCGATGCCGACCGCGCCCGCGCACTGGAAAAGGAAGCGGTGCTGGTCAGCCTGGAAAACCTGATGACCTTCCCCTTCGTGCGCGAAGCCGTCGAATCGGAAATCCTGACCCTGCACGGGTTGTGGAACGACATCGGCGAAGGCGGGCTGGAACAATACGACCCTGCAGCCAAGGCCTTCGTGCCGTTCTGAGCCTTCGCGGCGGCGGTTACTCCGCCGCCGCCTCGCTGCCCCAGGCGGCATCCTGCATTTCGCGCAGACGGCTGGCGGTGCGTTCAAATTCAAACGCCCCCGTGCCCTCGGCATAAAGCCGTTCGGGCACATCCGCCGCCGAACAGATCAGCCGCACCTTTGCCTCATACAAGGCGTCGATCAGCGTGACGAAGCGCTTCGCCTCGTTGTAGTTCGAGGCGGAAAGTTGTGGCACATCCTCCAGCACCAGCACGCGCAGCGCCTGCGCGATGGCCAGATAATCCGCCGGTCCCAGAGGACGGGCACAGAGATCCCAGAAGGTCGCGCGCCCCACGCCATTGGCAAAGCGCGGAATTTCCACCTGTCGGCCATTCACCTCCAGCAGCAGCGGCTGACCAGAGACCCCGCCCACCAGATCGCGCCAGATCGCCTCGATCGCCGGGCCGCTTTGCCCTGCCGGATGAAAATAGACCTGCGCCCCTTGCAGCCGGTGTTGGCGGTAATCGTTCGGGCTCTCCAGCTCGTGCACGATGAACCTCTCGCGCAGCCAGTCGATGAAGGGCAGGAACAGCCCGCGATTGAGCCCGTTCTTGTAGAGATCCTCGGGCACCCGGTTCGAGGTGGTCACGATCACCACGCCCTGATCGGCAAGCAGCTGGAACAGCCGCCCGACGATCATCGCATCGGTAATGTCGGTGATCTGCATTTCGTCGAAGGCCAGCAGCCGCACATCTTTGGCCACGCGGTCAGCCACAGGCTTCAGCGCATCTTCCACTCCGCGCTGTCGCGCCTCATGCATACCCTTGTGGATTTCCTGCATGAAAGCATGGAAATGCACCCGCCGCTTCTGCGTAATGTCCAGGCTTTCGACAAACAGATCCATCACCATGGACTTGCCGCGCCCCACCCCGCCCCAAAGATACAGCCCCCTGGGTGGCGTCACCGGGCGGGCGAACAGGCCCGCGAACAGCCCCACCTTGCGGGTGGCGTTTTCCTCCAGCCAGCGGCGCAGATCCTCAAGGATCGGCAATACTGCATGTTGGGCCGGATCGGGCCGCAGCCGTCCGGCAGCGACACGGGCTTCGTAGATCTGGGTCAGGGTCTCGCGCATGATCCTGTCATAGCGGCGCCGCAGCGCCGCGAAAAGATCAGAGCGTTACCGTGCACAGGAAATGGCCCGCCACCTCGGCCCATCTGCCATGCAGGATATGGCCGCCACGGAAGGGGGTGATTTCCTCCTGAAATGTCGCCGTGAAGCTGCCGGGTTGCAGATCGACCGACAGGACATGGAAATCGAACAGCGTGCGGCTGAGGCCATATTGCGCCTTGTAGGCAGCTTCCTTGGCTGCAAAGACCAGCTTGGCCCTGTGCGGGTCGTAATGCTCTTCCTCGGGACGCAGGACCGCCGCGCGCAGATCGTCCTCCAGCGGCAGCGCCGGTTCCAGATCGACACCAAGCCCCCGAAGGGGCGAGGGCACGGCGACGGCGGCAAGGCAAAGCTGCGCCGAATGGCTGATCGAGCCGATCAGCCCCCTGGGCCAGACCGGCGCGCGGTCCTCACCCATCGGCACCGGCAGGGGCGGCAGGCCAATCATCGCCATCGCCTCGCGCACCGCCACTCGACCGGCGCGGAACTCGGCCAGCCGCTGGGGCAGGCCGCTCGCCTCTTCGCCCGGAAAGGGAGGGTGATCACCCTGCGGATCGCTGACACCAACCCCGACGGCTGCGGGCAGAAGATCCCGTGCCGCAACAGACAACGCCTTCAGATCAGCCATCACGCCCCGTCCGCAGCGCACGCCGCCGCGCCATCATGTCCGCCCGCGTGGCCGCCCGGTCTTCCGTCACCGGCGGCGGCGCGGTTGTATTCGCAGCAGGGGCAGCGAAGGGCTTCGCGGCATCCCCCAGATGCGCGGCCAGTGCGGACAGAACGGGGAAGCGGAAGATGTCGGTGATCGACAGCTTCGACAGCCCCAGACCGTCGCGCAGTTCCCGGTGGGCCTGCACCGCCAGCAGCGAATGCCCGCCAAGTGCAAAGAAATTGTCCTTCGCGCCGACCTTGGGCACACCCAGCACGCGCTGCCAGACCTCCGCAATCTGTGTCTGAAGGCCAGACTGCGGCGCCTCGTGCACCACCGCCGCCACCTGAACCTGCGGCGCGGGCAGCGC
Organism: Gemmobacter caeni; assembly: GCF_003054195.1. Lineage (GTDB taxonomy): Bacteria > Pseudomonadota > Alphaproteobacteria > Rhodobacterales > Rhodobacteraceae > Gemmobacter > Gemmobacter caeni. The sequence continues at coordinate 70,017 of NZ_QBKP01000011.1, read as the reverse complement.
CTTGCGGTCCACCTTGAGGTTGGGGGTCAGCGGAAAGACCTCCAGCAGCAGGAAATGCGCGGGCACCATATGTTCGGGCAGGCTGTCAGCCAGCGCCGTCCGCAGCGCAGTTTCCTGTGCCGTGCCAGTGTAATAGGCCACCAGCCGCAAATCGCCCGGCTGATCCTCGCGTGCCAGAACCACCGCCTGCGTGACGCCCGGAAGCGCCTCCAGCCGGCTTTCGATCTCGCCCAGTTCGATCCGGTAGCCGCGCAGCTTGACCTGGAAATCGGCCCGACCGAGATAGTCGAGCTTGCCATCCCTCCGCAGCCGCACCAGATCGCCGGTGCGATACATCCGGCCACCCGGTGTGAACGGATCGGGCAGGAAACGTTCCGCCGTCAGATCTTCGCGCTGCCAGTAGCCGCGCGTCACGCCATCGCCGCCAATCCACAGCTCGCCCGCCACGCCGGGTGGCACCGGCTGCTGCCGGTCGTCCAGCACATAGACCTGTGTATTGGCAATGGGGGTGCCGATGTTCACCACGCCTTCGCCATCGCCCGCTTCCTCGACCGTGGACCAGATCGTCGTTTCGGTCGGCCCATACATGTTGAGGATACGCGCCCCGGTCACCTTGCGCAGATCGCGGACGAAAGCGCCCGGCAGCGCCTCGCCGCCCAGCATCAGGGTTTTCACCTGCCCCAGCGCCATACCAGCCTCGGCATTCATCAGGATCATCCGCGCCATTGAGGGCGTGCATTGCAGATGCGTCACCTTGTGGCGCAGGATCTGCGCGGCAATCGAGAAATCGTCTGCCGCAGGTTCCCCGCCCGCATTGGCGCGGCGCAGCACCTCGGCCAGCGGATAGAGCCCCTCCATCACCGCCTCGGGCGCGATGCCATAGTCGATCAGACAGGCCACCTCGGTCACGCCGATGCGTTTCAGGCTTTCGACCCGGTCCAGCGCATCCTCGACCGTGCCGAACAGGCCCGAATCCTCGAAATAGCGGTGGAAGGCAAAATCGAGGATCGCCTCGTTCTCCTCGTCCGACAGGCTGCGCAGGTCGATGTCCTGCGGATTTTCGATGCCCTGCGGCTTCTTGAAGGCCGGGAAGGCCCAGGCATATTGCTTAACAAGGCCCACGGCCGAGGCGAGGTAATCCTTCATCGGCTTTTCCGCCACCCGCCGCGCCTGATCGCGGTCGCGGCAAACATAGGTGTGCAGCATCAGCGTCACCTTAAAATCCGCCGGATCATGGCCCGCCTTGCGCAGCGCGTCGTGATAGATGCGGATCTTGTCGGCGACTTCCTCGATACTCTGGCCCAACAGGTGCGTCAGCACATTGGCACCGATCTCGCCTGCCTCGCGCCAGGTCGCGGGGTTACCGGCGGTGGTGATCCAGACCGGCAGTTCCTTCGACACCGGGCGCGGTTGTGTCACCACACCAAAGGTTCCGGTTTTCGTCGGGAAATCCACAGTCTCGCCCCGCCACAGGCGGCGGACCTGCTCAATCCCCTCGAACATCGCGGCGCGGTTATTCGGCGGAGTGTTTTCGGGGCGCAGGACAAAATCGTCCGGCTGCCAGCCCGAGGCGACGGCCAAAGCGGCCCGCCCGTTTGTCAGATTGTCGATCACGGCCCAATCTTCGGCCACCCGTGCGGGGTGATGCAAGGGCAAAACGACCGAACCCGACCGCACACCGATGTTCTTCGTGACCGCCGCGACCGCCGCGCCCGTGACCGCAGGGTTCGGATAGGGACCGCCGAAGGCGTGAAAATGCCGCTCTGGCGTCCAGACGGCGCAGAAGCCGTGGCTGTCGGCGAATTTCGCGCCCTCCAGCAGCAATTCGTATTTCTTCGGCCCGGCGCCGTCATCATTGCCCCAGTAATAAAGCGAAAACTCCATCCCCTTCGCCGAGCCGATGCGCCCGTTCGATACCAGTGCCCGGTTATCGTCGCTGGTCAGCACCAGCTTGAACCCGCGCGCCAGCGTCCAGAACAGTTCCAGCACCGAGATGTCGAAGGACAACGAGGTGACGGCCAGCCAGACCGCCCCTGTCGTGTGGTCGATGCGGTCATCCATCCCGGCAAAGAAATTCGCCACATTGCGATGTTCAACCATCACCCCCTTGGGGCGTCCGGTGGAACCGGAGGTATAGATCATATAGGCCAGATCGGCGGAGGTGACGCCGCTGTGCGGATTGGCCTCGGGCGCCGTGGCCAGCCGGGCATCGGTATCAAGGCACAGCTGCGCCGGACCAGCGGGCAAGGCCGCGGACAGTGCGCCTTGCGTCACGATCACCGGGCAGACGCTGTCTTCGATGAACAGGGCCGTGCGCTCGGCCGGATAGGCAGGGTCCATCGGCACATAGGCGCCCCCCGCCTTGAGGATGGCCAGCGCGCCCACCAGCAGATCGAGCGAGCGGCGGCAATGCAGGCCGACCAGCGTGCCGGGGAGAACTCCCATACCCGCCAGCACATGCGCGGCACGATTGGCCCGGGCGTTCAGTTGCGCATAGGTCAGGCTTTCGCCCTCGAAAACCACGGCCACCGCCTCGGGGCTGCGCACCACCTGCGCCTCGAACGCCTGATGCACGCATTGCGTGGCGTCATAGGATGTCGCCGTGCGGTTCGGGGCGACCAGCGCCGCCTCGCGCTCCGCGTCAGTCAGAACCGGCAGACTTTCCACCCGCGCCTCGCCCTGCGCGGCAGCGGCAAAGGTTGACAGGCGTGCAGCCAGCGCCTCCGCCTGTTTCACGCTCAGGCGGCTCGCGTCATAATGCAGCGCGTCAGGGGAAAGCGTGACCACCGTGCCCGGTACCGGCGCAAGGCCAATGCCAAAGGCGGGCGGGGCCAGCCCGAACAGCCGCCGCTCACGCGCCAGCAAGTCCAGCGCGAAGGCCGGATGCAGCCCGGCCGCCTGCAAGGCTGCCTCCACCCGGTCCAGCGCCTCGGGCAGCGGGCCCTCGGCCGCCACCCGCAGCGGCACCCAGTCCGACAGGATGCCCTCCGTCGCATGGGCCGCGCCACAGGCCAGATCGGCCACCGGCTTGCCCGACAGCCGCACCGCTCCAAGGGCGCCCAGTGCCAGTGACGGCAGGGACAGCGGAACCGATTTCCAGACTTCCGGTGCCGTCGCGGCGGTGGCCCCCGGCACCTCGGCGGGGTCGAGCGTCAGCAGCGCCCTGCGATGCGCCAGTTCCTTCGGCACCACCCCGGCCAGCGCGCGGGTCAGGGCCTCTGCCTCCGCCGGGCTGGCCGATGTCAGCGCGTTCGGCAGGCTGAGACCTGAAACCGGGAAGCCCTTCTGGCAGGTCAGCCGCGACAGCCGCACTGCGCCTGTGCCGCAGGCCACCGTCACGGCATCCTCGCGCGCCGCCAGCACCTGCCCCGGCACACCGACACCGGGCACCACCTCAGCCCCGCCTGCCACGACATAACGCCGCCCGTCCCACAGCTTTGCCGTGGTCAGCGGATTCCAATAGCTGCCATGATCCAGCGCCCGCACCAGCCCGGCCACCTGATCCGCGCTTTGGGTGAAATCGATCCGTCCTGCCGCAGCTGGACGATCCGTCCGCAGATGCAGGCTGCGCTGTGTGAAATCCTGTGCCACGCCCGGCGCATCGGCCTCCAGCGCCGCCATCACCTCGGCGAAGCTGTCCAAAGCTGCCTCGAAACAGCGGGTGTTCAGCGTCAGCGCAGTATCGGTCGCGGCAATGGGAAAGCGGCGCTGCACCAGAATAGCGCCTTCGTCCACGCCATCGGTGATGCGATGCCAGGTGATGCCATGTTCCGACTCGCCGCCCAGAATGGCCCAGACCGGCGCGTTCAGACCGGCATGACGCGGCAGCGGCCCGTCGTGGAAGTTCACGCCGCCCTTCGCCGCGCATTGCAAGGCGGTCTCGGGCACCAGCGAGAGGTTGGCCACCGACAAGAGCCAGTCCACCGCGCCAGGCAGCCCCGTCTCCCACCCCGGTTCCTGCGCGATGACCGTCAGCCCCTGCCCCACGCCCCAGGCGGCGACATCCGCATTGCGGGTGATCAGCGCCGCAATGGCATGGCCACGCGCCAGCCACATCGCACCGCATTCGCGCGTCAGGCTTTCATTGCCGATCAGGTAACAGGACACCGGGTTCATCATACACTCCTTCCGCCCCTTGCGGGCGGCGATGCCCCTGTTGCAAGGGGCGCACACCATTCTTCCTCCGGGTTTACCCCGGATCGCGCTGCCCGACCCGCCGCAAGGAATGCACGATCAGATCGCGCAGGAAATGCGGCGGATCGCCCCGGTCCTTGCGTTGCACCAGCAGGCGCAGGCGCCACAAGACCCCGCCCGCCACATGGGCAAGCGTCGCGACAGCGGCATAGATATGCCCATGGTTCTTGGTGAAATAATGGCGCCGGCTGTCCAGCCAGAATTGCGGAATGCGGCTCCAGGTCTTCATGCCCGTCGAAACCGAGCCGATATGCGTGACCTCGGAGCCGCGCACATAATCGGTGGGCCACCCCGCACGGGCCGCGCGCAGGCACAGGTCGGTTTCCTCAAAGTAAAGGAAGAAAGTTTCATCGAACAGCCCGATCCGGTCCAGCACCTCCCGCCGCATCATCAGGCTGGCGCCTGCCAGCCAGTCGACCCGCGTGGTCGCCTGCGGGATCGGCTGTGCAACGATATGGCGTCGCAACAGGCGCGAGATCGGGCCGAAGCGCGCGGCGCCTTCAAGTTCCGACCAGAGGGTCGGAAAGCGGAAGGCTGTGCGATGCGGCGCGCCATCATCCCCATGGATATAGCTGCCCGCGAAGCCGGTGGCGGGATGGGTCTCAAGATGATCCAGCAGCGCACGGATGGCACCGGGATCGGGGAAAGCATCCGAGTTCAGGATATAGACGTAATCGGGCCGCACATCGCCCGGCAGGCCCGCACGAATGCCAAAGTTGTTGCCCGCGCCGAAGCCGCCGTTGCGTCCGGATTGCAGCACCTGCACAGGCACCGCGCCACGGTCCCAGCCGCGCGCGGTGACGCCTGCCTGCATCGCCTCGAACGAGCCATCGCCCGACGCATTGTCAACGATGGTGATGGCGCCCTCAAGCCCGGCCATTTCGCGCAGCGCCGCCTCGCAGGCACGCAGCGTCATGTCAGGCGTCCGCCAGTTGAGAATGACCGTCAGCAGCCGGGGCATCGCGTCACTCCGCCGCCTCGCGCAGATGCGCGGCCGGGGCTTCGGCCGCCGCAATCGCCTCGCGCAGACGCGCCGCCAGAACGCGGACATTCGGCTCCAGCACCATGCTGTCGTGATCGCCCGGAACCTCCTGCACCACCAGCGCCGGGGCGAAACGGGTCAGGTCATTGTCTGCGAACACATATTCCTTCGCGGCGCTGACCCACTGACCGTTAGACACCTTCCACTTGCGGTCCAGCGGCGGACGGAACAGGGCGGTCGGCCCTTTGCGAAGCGGCAGTGCATATTGCGGCAGGGCGGCCCGGAAGGCGGCTTCGATTTCCGCGTTGTGGAACTGATTTGAAGTTTCCGTCACTGCTTTGGGGCGACGCTTCTGCACCTCCCAGGCCCAGCGCGCTTTCGCCCAGTCCAGCAGATAACCCGGCCCCCGCATCTTCAGCTCTGCCAGCTTGATCAGCGCCTTGTCGCGACCGGACAGCGGCGGGCGCAACGGCAGCGGCGTATCGAGCAGAACCAGAAGCGAAACCGCCTCACCCTCCGCCTCCAGTTGCCGCGCCATTTCCCATGCGGTCAGGCCGCCACCCGAGAACCCGCCCAGAAGGTAAGGCCCCTGAGGCTGCACCTGCCGAAGTTCGGCGATGTAGTCACGGGCGGCCTCAGGCAAGGTGCGGTGCGGCTCGTCCTCGCCGAACAGCCCGCGCGCCTGAAGGCCATAGAACGGCCGGTCCCCGCCCAGAAGCTGCGCCAGATGCCGCAGGTTCAGCACATTGCCGAACATACCCGCGACAAGGAAAAACGGCTGCTTCGGCCCGCCCGCACCTTCGTGCATGGCAACCAGATGCGTGAAGCGACGGGTCGGCTGCGGCGCCTTTTCGGCCACGCTGTCCTGCGGACCGATGCGTTCCTCGATCAGACGGGCACAGGCGGCGATGGTCGGCGCCTCGAACAGCACAGAGATCGGGAAATCCACCCGGAACGCCTTTTTCACCATGGCAAACAGGCGCACCGCAATGAGGCTGTGCCCGCCCAGCGCGAAGAAATCATCCTCGACCCCCACCTGCCCGACGCCCAGCAGATCCTGCCAGAAGCCGACAAGCGTGCGTTCGATGTCATTGCGTGGCTCGATATAGTCGCTGTCCAGATCCGGGCGGGCGAAGCTCTGCCCCTCCGGTCGTGCGGCGGCCTCGGCCCGGTCAGCCTGCCGCACCAGCGCGGGCAGGTCCAGCGACGAGACGATGACCTGCGACTGCCCGGTTGCCACGGCACGCAGGAAGGCATCGGCGCCCTCTTCGGCGCGGATGCCCTGCGACAGGTTGTGCAGCAGCCGCTCCTCTTGCGGCGAGGCCGGGCGGGCGCCTGCGGGATCGGTGTCGAAGGTCAGATCGCGTTCGGCCAGTGGCGGTGCGGCAAAGCCGGTTTCCAGCCGCCGGATGGTGAAGCCCTCGATCTCGGCCAGCACGCGGCCGGTGTCGTCCGCCAGCGTGACGTCGAATACCGCCACCGGTCCCTCGCCCCGGTTGGCGGCAGCATTGCGCACCCAGCTGTGGACCCGCGCCGGGATCGGCCCCCAGACCCGCACCCGGCCATAGGAGACCGGCACCCAGAGGTGGTCGGGGCGGTAGCCCTCGATCAGGCCCATGGCCCAGCCGGTCGCCAGATCCATCAGCGCCGGATGCATCAGCCAGCCCTGTGTCAGATCGACCTGCGCTGCCAGCGGCAGGGTCAGCACCGCCAGCCCCTCGCCCTGCCCCAGCGCCATGCGGTGCAGCACGCGCCAGCGCGGACCGAAGGCAAGGTGGTCCTCCTGTGGCGAGCGGATGCCCCTCGCATCCTCGGCTGCCGGTCCCATCCGCGCGGCAATCGCCGCCAGATCGACCGTGGCCGCCGTTCCCCGCAGCGGCATCAGCCGCCCCTGCGCGTTCAGTGCAAACCCCTGCCGCCCGCGCCAGTCCTGCGCAGAACGGACCTCGAACGCAAAGCCCTCGTCCGTGGCGGACAGTCGCAACCGCATCGCGCGCTGCGCGTCATCCGCCACTTCAAGCGCGCGGAAGAACATCAGATCGCGCAGTTCAAAGGCCGCCCAGCCTTCTTCCGCCGCCGCCTCGGCCGCGATTTCCAGATAGCCGGTACCGGGCACCAGGGCCTGACCGGCCGTCGTGCGGTGGCCATCCAGCAGCCAGCTTCCGGTATTCAGATCGGTCTCGTAAAGCCGCGCGCCCTCGCGGTCAAAGGTGCTCTCGGCCAGCAGGGGGCGCCCGCTGACCGGCAGTTTCGGCGCGGGTGGGCGGTTGCCGGTGCGGTCTGCCAACGCCTCTGCCGCCATGCCGACATCGGACCAGATACCCCAGTTCAGCGCCAGAACCCGCGTCTTGCCCCCAGCCCGTGCCTGCGCAAAGGCGTTCAGGTATTCGTTCGCCGCCACATAATCCACCTGCCCCGCCGGGCCGGTGATGGTGGAGGTCGAGGAAAACAGCACCAGCAGATCCAGCGTCCCATCGGGGAACAGCGTATCCAGCACCTGCGTGCCGTGCAGCTTCGGCGCAAAGACCTCCTCCACCGCCGCCGGACTCTTGGTCAGCAGCGGGCCGTCGTCCACCACACCCGCCGCATGGATCACCGCGCGGATGCGGCCGAATTCGGCCTCCGCCTCCGTGATCGCCGCGCGCATCTCCTCGGTGTTGCAGACATCGGCGCGGGCGACCCGCACCTCGGCGCCAAGGCTTTCCAGCCGCTGCACCGCGAGGATGCGCCGCGACAGCGGATCGACAGCACCGTGCCGGGCCAGATGCGCTGTCCAGTCGTCACGCGGCGGCAGGTCACGCCGGGCGATCAGCAGGATCTTTGCCTTTGCCGCAACCGCCAGCTTTTCGGCCAGCGTCAGCCCGATACCGCCGAAACCGCCGGTGATCAGCACCGGCGCACCTTCCGGCAGGTCCAGCCGCGCCTCTGGCAGCGGCAGTTTCCTCAGCCCGCGCTCCAGCCGCTTGCCATCGCGCAGCGCCGCCATGCGGTTACCCGGCGGGGCAAGCAAATCCTCGCAGACCTCGGCCGCCAAACGCTCCATCGCCGCCGGATCGGGCTTGGCCCGCCGGCCGCGCACCGGGACGGGCAGCCGCAGGTCCAGCGTCGCGCAGGTCATTCCCGGCAGTTCGCGCGGGATCACCCGCACCGGCCCCGCAATCGCGGCCTTCTCGGGGTAAGGCAGCCCTTCGTCCGCGACCTGCACCGCGCCGTTGGTCACCACGGTCATGTGGATCGGCTGAGGCAGGTTTTCCCCGGCAATCGCCTGCCCGAGGAACATCAGCGCATAGAAGCCCTGTTCGATATTGCGATGGAAGAAGCTTGATCCGGGTCGGAAGCTTTCGCGCTCCGTCACCAGCCAGAAATGCGCAATGCGGTCGGGGGCATGGCCATGCGCGACCAGATCGCGGATCAGCGCATCATAGCCTTCGCGCCCGCGTTCAGGATTGAGGGTATAGTTCCCTTCACCATCACGGGCGAAAGCATCGCCGCTGCGCACCACGGTCACGCGATGCCCCTCGGCACGCAACCGCGTCACGACCGGCAGGGCAAGCCCCGCCTCGTCGGCGAAGACCAGCCAGCTGTGCGCTGCGGGCTCGTCCTCTTCCTCGGCGGCACGGGCACGCCAGACCGGGCGCCAGCCCCAGCCCGCGACATCCGCGATCCGCGCGGGTGTTTCCTCAACCCCGGCGGCCTGCGGCTGCGCCGGTTCGACGAAATAGGTTTTGCGCTGGAAGGCATAGCCCGGCAGCGGCACGCGCCGGCGCCGCGCCCCGCCCCAGACCGGCTCCCAGTCCACCGGCACGCCGCAGGCCCAAAGCCGGGCGATGCTGGCCATGTGCCAGGCATCATCCGCCATCTGCTGTTCGGGGTGGCGCAGCGCCGCGACCACCTGCACCGGTGCCACGCCATTGGCCTGCGCCAGCGATGACAGCGCGCGGCCCGGCCCCATCTCCAGATACACCCGACCCGGCGTCGCCGTCAGATGCTCCATCCCCTGCCGGAACAGCACCGTGTTGCGCAGATGGCGGACCCAGTAATCGGGGTCCGTCGCCTCTGCCGCCGTCAGGGGTAGCCCGGTCCGGTTGGAGATCACCGGCACCCCCGGCGCATGCAGCGGGATCGACCGAAGATAGGCGCCGAAGCGGGCCAGGATCGGCTCCAGCATCCGGCTGTGCGCGGCGATGTCGATAAGGATGCGCTGGGTTTCCACCTCATCCGCCGCCAGGGCGGCGGCCAGGTCTGCCAGCGCCGCATCGGGGCCGGAGACGACACAGAGCCCCGGCGCATTCACGCTGGCCATATCCAGATCGCCGGTCAGACGCGGGCGCAGTGTGGCCTCATCCATCGGGACCGACAGCATTCCACCCGGCGGCACGGTATCGAACAACTGCCCGCGCAGATGCACGAGGCCGATGCAATCCTCGAAAGACATCACACCGGCCAGACAGGCGGCGGTATTTTCGCCCATGGAATGCCCGATCAGCGCGGCAGGCTGCACGCCCCAGCTTTGGTAGAGCTTCGCCAGCGCATATTCGACGATCATGATCAGTGGCAACTGCACCGAGGGCCGTTTCAGGCGCGCATTGGCCGCTGCCTCCTGCCCCGGTTCGGGCAGCCAGAGGGCGCGGATGTCGTAGTCGAGCTTCGGTTGCAGCACCGCAAGGCCGCGATCCATCCAGTCGCGGAATTCAGGTTCGGTATCGTAAAGATCCCGGGCCATTCCGGCGAATTGCGCCCCGCCACCGGGGAACATGAACACGACCTCCGGGTCATCCCCCAGCCAGTCATGGCTGAACACCCGGCGCGGGTCTTTGCCCTCCAGCAGATCGGCAGCCCCAGCATGGCTTTCAGCCACCAGAACCCGGCGTTTTTCAAAGGCGCGGCGGCCCTCCTTCAGCGTGAAGGCCACATCAGCCAGCGGCTGTTCCGGGTGTGCCCGCAGATGTGCCGCCAGGCGCGCTGCCTGCGCATCCAGCGCGGTCTTCGATTTTGCAGAAATCACGATGGGCTGGAACGGCCAGTCGGAGGCGTCCGACGCCTCTCGGCCCGGCGCCTCTTCCAGCACGGCATGGGCATTGGTGCCACCGACGCCAAGGCTGTTGACCCCGGCGCGACGCGGGCGGCCCTTGCCCTCCCACGGGGTCAGCCGGTCATTCACCCGGAAGGGCGAGGTTTCGAAATCAATCGCCGGGTTCGGCGCCTCGTAGCCAAGGCTGGGCGGCATCTCGCGGTGATGCAGGCTCAGCGCGACCTTGATCAGGCTCGCCACCCCGGCGGCAGTATCCAGATGGCCGATGTTGGTCTTGACGCTGCCAATGCGACAGGTGCCCACGCTTTGCGCGCTTTCGGCAAAGCCTTGCGTCAGCGCCGCCACCTCGATCGGGTCACCCAGATAGGTGCCGGTGCCGTGGCATTCGACATAGTCGACGGTATCCGAGGTCACGCCTGCAATCGCCTGCGCCTCGGCCACGCACCGCGCCTGCCCCTCGACCGAGGGCGCCAGATAGCCCGCCTTCGCCGCGCCGTCATTATTGACTGCGCTGCCCTTCACGATGGCCCAGATATGATCGCCGTCACGGATCGCATCGACCGCGCGGCGCAGCACCACACAACCCGCGCCCGAGCCGAAAACCGTGCCCTGCGCGCGATGGTCGAAGGCGTGGCAGTGGCCGTCGGGCGACAGGATCTCGCCCTCGTGGAACACATAGCCCCGGCCCTGCGGCAGTTCGATGGTCACGCCGCCCGCCAGCGCCATGTCGCATTCGCCATTCAGCAGCGCCTGCGAGGCATAGTGCGCCGCCACCAGCGAGGTGGAACAGGCGGTCTGAAGGTTGATGCTCGGCCCCTTCAGGTCGAAGATATGGCTGACGCGGGTCGACAGGAAATCCTTGTCGTTTCCGGTATGGCGCAGCAGGAACATGCCGGTGCCGTCGACCAGATCGCGGTTGGAGCAGAGGTTGAAGTAGAAATAGCTGCCCATGCCGCAACCGGCATAAACACCAATGGCGCCGCGGAACGCCTCGGGCACATGGCCCGCGTTCTCCATCGCCTCCCACGCCACCTCCAGGAACTGCCGGTGCTGCGGATCAAGGATCGCAGCCTCTTTCGGAGAGAAGCCGAAGAAATCGGCATCGAAATCGGCAAAGCCGTCCAGCGGCGCGGCGGCGGGCACATAATTCGGGTTGCGCAGCTTCGCCGGGTTTTCACCATTGGCCAGCAATTCGGCCTCGGTCAGATGGCGGATGCTTTCGATCCCGTCGCGCAGGTTCTGCCAATACGCCTCGACCGAGGGCGCACCGGGCAGATGCGCCGCCATCCCGACAATTGCAATGTCGGTTTCCGAAATCCCCGACGGTTCAAACCCCTTGTCCGACATCCACTTTCACCAATCCGGCAACCGCCCAAAAGCTGCGGCCACACCACTCAACCCTGTGAACCTTAACGTAAACCGCCGCCTGACGATAGACACGGGGGATGGATCAACGGTCCATCCCGTAGTTGGTGACAATGCCACGCTTTCGCCACATTCTCGCCGCATTCTCCGCTGGTCTGAGGCGAAAGTGCCTTACCAATGGCCCGCGCCGGTGCCCCGGAACATGCGAAACTGGGCAATCAGCCAGACAATCAGGTCAAAACCGAAGCCCGCAATCAACAGCAACACCCCTTTGGGGCGCAGCAAACGGCGCGGCTGGCCCAGCAGATTCCGGCTGCGTTTCACCAGAAAGTGCAGCGGGACGAATCCGTCGGGCCAGCGCGGCAGTCGGCTTCGCGCGATGCGGCGCAGCCAGCCCTGATCGCGCGCCGCCTGCTGCAAGGCGGCCCTGCGGGCAACAGGGGCCATTCCGCGCAGCGCCCCGAAGGCCGCCATGTTGAGCGCTGAGCCAATGACGATCCGCACCTGATGCCGGATCAGCCCGGCAAGGCTGCGTTCGCTTTCGTAGATGTGCCAGACATCGGCACCGCCAATGCGCGACAGATCTTCGGGCGCGGTCAGGTCGTCGGTCAGCACCATGGCGCGCAGAAAGCCGTCTTCCACCGGCAGACCCGCAGGCAGCCAGCGCAGGCGGGCGCAGGCGGCGGGCATGGCGTAAAGCTGGCCGCAGATCGCGGTCTGCCAGTCATCCAGCGTGCCACCTGCCATGGCGATCAGCCGGTCCTGCCAGCCAAGCCCCTGCGGATCGGCCACGATATCCTTCACCGGACGCGAGTTCATCACATGCAGGCCCGGCCGCGCCTGCAAAGCATTGACCAGCCGCGCCAGCGCGTCAGGCTCGGGCAGCAGGATATCGGCATCGGCAAAGATCAGCACACCGGCCCCGGGGCGGGACAGGTCATGGACGAAACGGTTCCACGTCCGGCTTTTGCCGCCTTCCGGCAGATCGGCCACCTCGGCTCCGGCCGCAAGGGCGCGGGCGACCGTATCATCGGTGCAGCCATTGGCCAGCACGAGGATACGCAGGTCGATATGCGGCACCACCTGCGCCTTCAGCCGCGCGACCATCGCCGCGATGCCCGCCGCCTCGTTATGCGCAAAGACCCCCAGGTCGACCTGCATCACAGCACCGTCCGCCCGGCTTTCGGATGCCAGCGCGCACGAACTGCCGCCGCGCGCGCGGCCCGCCGGGCACGGGCCAGCCCCTCGGCATGGCCCAGCACCGCCCCCGCCATCATCCATGTCAGCGGCACAAGCGTGGCATTGGGCAGCATATCCACCAGATTGGCCGCCACCAGCAGACAAACCGCCGCGACCCAGGGCGAAACCGCGCTGCGCCGCGACAGCATCTCGCGCCCCATCAGCAGAAGCGGCAGCACCAGAAGCCCGAACTGCGCCAGATAGCCCAGCCAGCCATAGATCCCCAGCGTGATGATCCAGGCGCCATCGGCAATCGAGGTGCCTGCCCCTGTTACCGGATCATAGATCAGGTTCCGGCCATAGCCGCCCCAGCCGAACCACGCCTTCAGCGCCGCCCGGTCCAGCAGTGCCTCCTCATTCCGGACGCGGAAGGCGAAGGAATAGGCCCGGTCCGGCGAAAGATGTTCGGCGAAGGCGATGATCTGGTTCAGCGGCACCAGATGCGCGCCGCGCAGCAGCGGATAGGTAATGACGATCCCCGCCAGCAAAGCCGCCATCACAACCTGCCAGTGCCGGGGCGCGAACAGGATCAGCGGGCTCAGGCCCAGCGCATAGACCAGCGGTCCCGCACTTTTGCACAACACAAGCACGGCAAGCAGATACAGCATGACGGCAAACTGCCGGGGCCGACGGTCAGACGGGCCGACCCGGAACAGCGTCACGGCGCTGAGCGCGGCCATCAGCGCAAAAAACGCGACCCAAAGCCCGTGCGGCAGAAAGACGACCGGCCGATAGCCGCCAAAGCGGATGGTCTGGAAGAAGTCGTGCTGGAAATATCCGTAGACCCAGACATTCATCTGCGGCGAGAGCCGTGTCTCGATGAGCATTGGCACCGAATAGGCCAACCCCGCCGCGACAAGTGCGGCAAGGATCGCCCGCATCGCTTCGGGCGTGCCCAGATAGCGGCGCGCAAGGAAATAGGGCAGGACCGCGATGCCCTGATTGATGACAGCCGCCGCACTGTCGTAGATGCGCATGCCCTGGATCATCTCGCCCGCCCCCTTGGGCAAGGGCTCGCCATTGGTCAGCACCGTGGCAAAGGGCGACAGCACGAAGATCACCAGCAAGCCGCGCCCGATCCATGAGTCCGGCAGGATCGGAATGGTTTCCCTGCGCACGAACAGCACCATGACCGCCGCCATCAGCGGCGGGATGCTGTCTTTCCCCAGATCGGGAACGACGGGCAGGTCCAGCGCGATGACCGGCGGCAGGATCAGATAAGCCCCGAGGATCGACCAGATGAGCGCACGATCCGGCGGCAGGCGGCGCCAGAGCACCGCCACGACCAGCGGCCAGATCAGCAGCATCAGCCAGGCAAGGGGATTGGGGGTGATCAGCGGCGGGCTCCTCGATTGCGGCGGTGCGAGTCTAGCATCGCCCTGCGCCTCAGACCAACCTGCGGATCACGCGCAGACGCAACGCCACGGCGGTGGCGGCCCAGGACAGCAGGAAAGCGGTCAGCGTCCGGGTCCAGAACCCCACGCCTGCACCGAAAATCTTGTAGGCCACGAGCATGAAGAACGGATGCATCAGATAGATGCCGAAGGCAACGCGGCCCAGAGCGGGCAACAGGCGATGGCGCAGCGGCAAGCGCCAGAACAGCTCGAACCCCAGGGCGGCAATCAGCGGCGTCAGCGCCCAGGGCTTGCCCGCCATCGCCCAGCCCGCCCCCGCCAGCAGCGCCATGGCCACCAGCGGCACCAGAGGCCGGTTCAGGCGGTGCGCAGGCGCCAGCAACAGGCCGTAGATGTAAAGCGGCAGGCCGAAAGCCCATTGAGGCAAAGGATCGGGCATCGGCACGAATTCATGCAACCAGAACAGCGGCAGCCCGACGCCCAGCATCAGCCCCGCCCCGGCCACCAGATCGCGCCGGGTCCGGATCAGCCGCGCCGCCGGCTGCACCAGCACCATGACCAGCATCACGAAGGGCAGAAACCACAGATGGATGGTCGAGCCGATCAGAAGACTCCACGGATCGGTCAGCGGAACAAGACGCGCGGGATCATGCGACAGCAGGACGTCCAGCAGCCGGAACACCGCCGACCAGAACAGCCAGGGCAGAACCAGCCGCCGTGCCCGCGCCAGCCACGGATAGCTGCCCCCTGCCCGCTCAGCCGACTGGATCGCCAGAAAAGCGGTCAGGATCAGGAACAGCCCCAGCGACAGATGGCCAACCCAGTCGCGCGGCGAGGCCAGTGCGTGCGCGGCCACGACGCCGAAAGCGGCGACGAACCGGGCAAGGTCGATGGACTGCCGGTGTTGCACGGCCGCCTTCTGGGGCATCGGGTTGTTCATGTTGCATGGCTAAGCGAGCAGCCCGGTTTCGGGCAACTGTCCTGCATGCGGCGCCATGCAGTTTGCCGGAAACAGAGTGTTTTTGACACAGCCCGGGCGGTTGGACCGGCAAGGGGTGAACGTCGCGCCGTTTCGTGATACCCAGCGGCACCCGATTATCGAGTAGATGCCGTGCAGTTCACCATAGATGACACAACGATTCCCGTGAACGTACCTCATGCGGCCAGCCTTCTGGCCGCCGTGCGGCAGCGCCTTGCCGCACGTCAGGGCTTTGCCCTTGCCACGATCAATCTGGATCATCTGGTCAAGCTCAACACCGACCCGGCCTTTCGCGCGGCCTATGCCGCGCAGGATTTCGTCGTGGCGGACGGCAACCCGATCGTCTGGCTGTCGCGTCTGGCACGGCAGCCGGTCGACCTTGTGCCCGGCTCGACCATGGTTCTGCCGCTGGCCCGGCTGGCCGCGCAGGCCGGGGTGAAGGTGGCCTTGCTCGGCTCGACCGAAACAGCGCTGGCCACGGCGGCTGAGGCGCTGCGGGTCGAGGCACGCGGGCTGGATGTGGCGCTGACCATCGCGCCGCCGATGGGGTTTGATCCCGCCGGGGAAGAGGCGGCACGCTATCTGCGCATGCTGGAAACCGCCGGGATCGGCCTGTGTTTTCTGGCCCTCGGCGCCCCCAAACAGGAAATCCTTGCCGCACGCGGTCGCGATCTGGCGCCCCATGTCGGCTTTGCCTCTGTCGGGGCGGGGCTGGATTTTCTGGCGGGAACACAGGTGCGCGCACCGGACTGGGTGCAAAGCATCGCGATGGAATGGGCCTGGCGCATGCTGGGCAATCCCAGACGGCTGGCGCCGCGCTACTGGGCCTGCGCCAAACTGCTGCCGGGCGAGATGCGCAAGGCGCTGGCCCTGCGCATGGCCCCCCCTGCCGGGCGGGCCTGAGGCCTGCGCCGGGCGTCACTTGTATTCGATCAGCCCGCGCTGCCGCCCCCTCAGGCGCCCCAGATGATAGCCGATCACACCCTGCGCCTCGGGCAGCTTGCCCAGCACGGTGAACACTGCCGCTTCGCCCCCCATGCGCGGCGCCAGCCGCAAGACCTGCGCGGGCCAGAGCCCCAGAAACAGCCAGCCCGCCGGATGCAGAACCCCTGCCAGCACGGCGGCAACCGGCACGCCGACACCCCAGAGCAGGGCGCGGCGCGTCTCGCGCTGCCAGTGCCGCTCCGTCCCGGACCGATGACGCCAGGCTCCTTCGGCAAAGGCATGCCCGGCCCTGCGGCTGCGGCGCCACCACTGGCCGAAGCGGGTCATCGCCGCATCATGCAATGTCATCTCGGCCTCCAGCCGCCAGATGCGCCCCCCGGCCCGGCGCAGGCGCAGACACAGGTCCGGCTCCTCACCCGCGATCAGTGTGGGGTCATAGCCGCCGACGGCTGCAACCGCCGCATGGCGCATCAGCGCATCGCCGCCACAGGCCGTGGCCTCGCCCACCGGCGTATCCCATTCCCGATCACACAGCCGGTTCCAGACCGAGGCCTCGGGAAACCGCTCGCGCCGCCGCCCACAGACCACCACCACTTCGGGATGGTCTTGCAGGAAGGTAGCCGCCGTTGCGATCCAGTCTGGCCGCACCTCGCAATCGCCATCGACGAATTGCACGAACTGCGGCGGATCATCAGCCAGAAGCGCCAGACCGGCATTGCGTGCCCGCGCGGCGGTAAAGGGTTGCGTCATGTCCAGCGACACCACCTCGGCCCCGCGAGTGCCGGCGGCGGCGAGGCTGCCATCCGTCGAGCCACTGTCGACGTAGACCAGCCGCCGCACCTGCCCGGCAAGACTGTCGAGACAGGCCGTCAGCCGCGCCCCTTCGTTGCGCCCGATCACCACCGCATCCACCTGACCACCGGCCATACCGCCCCTCGCACGCTTACCGGAAAACCGGCCCCTGCCCGAGACTTGCGTGCAACGCTTCACACCTGCAAGCCCCCGCCACTCTTTCATTTTAGGCCCGGTTCTGCTAGCCATGCAGCACTGGGCGGGGGCCCGGACGAATCCGGTCATGTGCTGTTTGGTGGCACGGGGACCGGCACTATATCCGGTTCACCGGCTCGCCTTGCATCGGGCCGATCCTTAACCGCAGCCTTTGGGCTGCATGACCCGGAGCCCGCTGCGACCGATGACGACACACAGGATATTGGTCCCCCAGCACGTTTCTCGTGCAGATATTGGGCCCGGGATGCGTAAAGACAGCGATTTTTCCTCTCGTCTCGAACCAGATCTGCCCCCGCGTCCGGGGGCCATTGCCCTGTTCCGGCCACGCAGCACCGCGCTGGCGCCGCTTGTGCCGCGCTCCGATGCGCTTCAGGTCGTCCCCCCGCCACAAGAGCCGCGGCATGATCCCGCGAAGGTGTGGGAATCGCTGGGCAAGTCGGTGCTGAACCCCGATTTTCTGGCTGGAAACGGTGTTTTCGCGCTGTCGGAACAAAACCCGGTGACGGCGCAGTTCGACATTCTGCGCACCCGCGTGTGGCAGGCAATGCAGGAACGCGGGTGGAAACGCATCGCCGTGACCTCGCCCACCCATGGCTGCGGCAAGAGCCTTGTCGCTGCCAATCTGGCGCTGGCACTGGCCCGCCTACCTGGCTGTCGCACGGTACTGATGGATCTGGAACTGCGCCACCCCGATCTGGCGCGGCTGTTCGGCGTTCACTGCGGCCCGCTGCACGAGGTGCTGACCGGCGAGCAGCCGCTGGAATCCCATCTGCGGCGCGTCGGTGACCGGCTGGCGCTGGCGCTGAACGGCGAAGCGGTGGCGGCAGGTTCGGAAACCTTGCTTGATCCGCGCAGCGTCGGCACGCTGAAGGCGATTGTCGATCATCTTGCCCCCTCGGCTGTGGTCATCGACCTGCCGCACGCGCTGGGCAACGACGATGTGATCTCGGTCCTGCCGCAGGTGGATTGCGTGCTTCTGGTCGCCGATGCCACGCGCACCACCGCCGAGGATGTCAGAGCCTGCGAACGTCTGTTCGAGGGCCGCGTGCCGCTGATGGGCGTTGTTCTGAACCGCGCCGATGACGGGCGGCGGCGGCGTTATCGTTATGGCAAGGGTAAAAGGTAAAACCGTATGGGACCGATCCAGAGCGTCGAGGAATTTCTGAGCCTGCTGCGCCGCCGCCGCCTGTTGATCGCGGCTGTGGTGCTGTTCGGCGCCATCGTCTCGTTCATGGTCGGCGTGACCCGGCCCAAGACCTATGAAACCGGCGCGGTGATCCAGGTCGAAAGCCCGGTGATCGACGGGCAGGAGCAGAATGCCGGTGCCCAGTCGGCCCGCGTACTGCAAGTGATTGAACAGCGGCTGACCACGCGCGAGAACCTTGCCGCCATGATCGAACGGCACGGGCTGTTCGGCGGCGAGGCGGCGGCGTTGCCACTGGACAAGCAGATTGCAGCGCTTCGGGCCTCGATCACCTTTCAAAGCATCGCTTCGGCCGCACAACAGAACTTCGGTGCACCGACCACCGTTTCGGCGCTGATGATCACCACGCGGCTGGACGACCCGGAAAAGGCCGCGCGCGTGGCGAATGATCTGGCGCAAAGTGTGCTTGATATGTCTGTCGCCCGGCAAACCAGCCGCGCGATGGATACGGTGCGCTTCTTCCAGGCGGAAGAAGCGCGCGTCTCGCAAGAGATTGTGGCACTTGAGGCCGAGATCGCGGTTTTCAAGAATGCGAACCCGGTCGCGCAGGCGGGCAGCGATGCCGCGACCGACCGCGCGGCGCTGGACAGCGATCTGCGGCGGCTGTCGCAGGACATTCTGGCCGTTCAGGGCGAACGCGGCGCGCTGGAAGGCAAGGACAGGCTGCGCGAAACCGACCGGCGCCGCATTGACGAACTGAAGGTGCAGGAAGGGGTTCTGCAAAGCCAGCAGGTTGCCTTGCAGGCCCAGCGGGCCGCGCTGGATCAGCGGGCCGCGCAGGCACCCGAGGTGGAGCGGCGGCTTTCAGCCTATGCGCGGCAGTTGCAGCAGTTGCAAAGCCAGTACGATCTGGTGTCCGCGCGCAAGGCCGAGGCCGAAACCGCGCTGCGGCTGGAAGAGGAAAACCACGCCGAGCATTTCTCGTTGCTGGAACGGGCCATCGCCCCCGCCTCGCCCACGGGCGGCGGCGGACGCAAGATCGCACTGGCCGGGGCTGTCGGCAGCCTGATTTTCGGGATCGTGCTGGCCTTCCTGCTGGATCTGCTGAACCCGGTTCTGCGGTCCGCCCGGCAGATGGAGCGGGAGCTGGATATCCGTCCGGTCATCACCCTGCCGGTGCTGAACCTGCACCCCGCCACCTCGGAGCCCTGGGTGACGAGGTTGTGGCACAGATTGCGCGGCAGGCAGTTGCGGCGCAGCTGAACGGATCGCCAGCAAAAACCCCGCATCGCAGGATGCGGGGTTTTGTTTCCATAACTGCGATATTCAGGCGGTGGTCAGCAGCCGGTGCCGTTCACGACCACACCAACCGTGCGCAGCATGATCTTTGCATCGGTCAGCAGCGACAGATCCTGTTCATATTGCGCGTCATACTCAGCCCGTGCCTCGAACGTGGTCCGGTTGCGGCCTGCGGTCTGCCACAGGCCGGTAATCCCCGGACGCAGCGCGTAATAGGCCATGCCCGGATACAGCGCCTGCTGGTTCAGCATCATCGGACGCGGGCCGACAAGACTCATATCCCCGATCAGCACATTCCAGAGCTGCGGCAGTTCGTCGAGCGAGCTTTTGCGCAGGAACCGGCCCAGCGGCGTCACCCGAGGATCGTTCCGCAGTTTCTGCGTCTCGTCCCATTCGGCGCGCGCGTCGGGGTTTGCCGCAAGATATTGCGCCATACGTTCATCGGCATCGCTGACCATTGAACGCAGTTTCCACATACGGAAGGCCCGACCGTGCCGACCCACGCGCTGTTGGGAATAGAAGGCGCGGCCGCCATCACGGGTCACCACCACCGCCAGAACAGCGACCAGGGGCACCACGATCGGGGCTGCCAGCAGGATCGCGCCGACATCAATGCTGCGTTTGAGGAAATGCCGGTATAGCCCGCGCCGCGCAACCGGGGTGGACGCCGCGCGCGGCGTCGCCATCGTATCGAGCGCGACAGGCGCAGCCGCCTGAAGCCGGGGAAATCCGATCATCATTGTTCGCCACCAGTCAACAAAGCCGTGACATTCCAGACAAAACCTTTCGGGACTGCCATGACGGCAGCCCGGAAAAACCGGCAAGAACCTTGTGTTTCGCAGAACATCGCAAGCACTCAGAAGTAACGCCCCCAGTTACGCATTGTACCGGGGCAGCCCCTGCATTGGCGACTGCAAACGCAGAAATTAAGGTTCCGTTAACCGTGATTCGAGGGGGAAATTTTGCCGCATTGCCGCCCCAATGCTGCCACAAATCAGAAGCCACAACTTTAGGGAGATTTTCCTGCCACGGGTCATGCCGGTGATCCGCCCGGTGATTCGCCTACCCTGAGCAATCAGGCGGAAAGCGATGAGGGGCGGAAATGCATATAAGCCCGCCCGACGGGCTGGCGCTTCATCGCTGCACTGTTTCCGTAAACGATATTCAGGCCGTCTGCCGGGGGGCCTGCGCCTCCTGCCCCGGCTCATACCCGGGCAAACCGGCGCGCAGCATGGCCAATGCCGCAAACAGCATCACCCCTGCGATCCCTACCACCGGATACAGCACGACAGCCATCAGAACGGATTCTGCCGCGATCAGCCCCCAAAGCGCACCGCCGAACCCGGCCAGCACACCGCAAAGGAGCATTCCGATCAACATAGCGCTTTTCCCGATTCCGCTTTGGCCGCACAGCACGACCTAACACCAGCCTGTCGGCGAAATGCGGCGAAAACACGGCACGAGTTCAGCGCTTTGACGGCAATCCTCTCAGACTCCGAAAATCGCGGCATGATTGGCGGAAAGCGCCGCCGCCGCCAGGGCAGCGGCCACGACAAAGAAAACCAGATCATGCAGCGCATCCCATGCGCGATGCCGGCGGGCCAGCCAGATCAGCAGCGGATGCATCGCCAGATAGGCAAGGGCCTGCCCGGCGAGGGCGCCACCCAGCCCCCACAGGGCCGCGCCTGCCAGGAAGGCCCCGCTTTGCGCCGCCGCGCGCGCCGCCATCACCCAGAAATAGCTGCGCGCATCCCCGGCCGCCAGGGCAGACTGATCATAGGTCATGCCGATCACCAGGGGCATCTGCGCGCAGGCAATCATTACCACGATGATCCCCGCCTGCGCATAACGTGCGTCATAAAGCAGATGCACCAGCGGCTGCCCGGCAAAGGCCATGACCGCCAGCAGCGCCAGCACCCCGCCGGTCAGCGCGAACCGCAAGCGGCGCAGCCGGGCGAAGTTCTGCGCCGCCGCCGCCGGGTGCTGATCGCGATAGATCGGGATCAGGATGCGCGAGGTCACCGCCCCCGCCAGCAGCACCGGAAACGAGGCAAGGAAGTAGCCGATGTTATAAACCCCAAGCTCGTCCAGCCGCAGAAAGGCGCCCAGAATCGCCTTGTCGCCTTGCGACAGCAGGAAGCCGCAGGCGGTTGACAGGAAGATCCACTTGCCGAAATGGATCAGTTCGCGCCCCGCCTCCGGCTCCCATCGCAGGCGGTTTCGCGGGCCGGGCAGGAGAAAATGGGTCAGCCCCAGCTTGGCGAATGACCCGACAATCGCCCCCAGAACCAGTGTCCAGACCGAGTGCCACAGCAACGCCAGCCCCACCATCGCCAGAATGCCTGCGACCTGCGCAGCCAGGTCCAGCGCGGTCAGCCGTCCGATCAGCAGATGACGGTTGGCCGTTTCGATCCGCGTCGGGTTGAACCCGGCGATCAACAGGGTCAGCCCCGCCGCAGGCAGCAGCGCCGCCAGATCGGGCGCCTCGTAGAACCGGGCTGCGGGCCATGCCAGCGCACAGGTGGCCAGACACAGGATCAGCCCGCGCCCGACCTGAAGGCTCCATGCCGTATCCAGAAAAGCCGGCTCATCGCCGCGCGGACTGCGCGAAATGGCGGGGCCGATCCCCACATCGGAAAACATCGCCAGCCCGACCAGAAACACCGAGACCAGCGCCATCAGGCCGAAAGCCTCGGGAAAAAGCAGCCGCGTCAGGATCAGGTTCGAGGCCAGCCGCAATGCCTGCGTGATGGCATAAGACCCCGCCGTCAGGGCCGATCCGCGCATCACGCGGGCGAACAGGCTGGAACGGGCCGCTTCGGTCATGGCGCGACCCTAGGCGGCACCCGCGATCCGGTCAATCGCGCCATTCTTCGGCCACAAGCTTCTGCCAATAGGGTAGGAAATCAGGACACACCTCTTGCAGACACCGGCTTTACCCGTGAAAATCGCCTATCTTGTGAATACTTACCCCCGTGCCTCGCACACATTCATCCGGCGCGAAATTCAGGCGCTGGAGAAGCTGGATTTTTCGGTGCAGCGCTTCGCCATGCGATCCGACCGCGCGATGCTGAACGACCCCGATGACAAGGCCGAGGATGCGCGCACAGAGCATTTGCTGGAGCGCGGCAAGCTTGCCGTTCTGGCCGGTGCGCTTGGCTGGATGCTGCGCCATCCTTTCGCGACCCCCGGCGCCGTTGCCGCCGCCCTGCGGATGGGCGCCCGGGCGGGCCGCAGGCGCAAGCATCTGGTCTATCTGGCCGAGGCCGCCTTTCTTGCCGCGCGCTGCAAGGCGCTGGGGATCGGGCATCTGCATGCCCATTTCGGCACGAATCCCGCGACGGTCGCCCATCTCTGCCGCCTGCTGGGCGGGCCGCGCTGGTCCTTCACCACGCATGGGCCCGAGGAATTCGATGCCCCGGTCGCGCTTTCGCTGCGGGAAAAGATCGCCGGGGCCGAATTCACAGTCGCCGTATCCTCCTTCGGGCGCAGCCAGCTTTGCCGCTGGGCCGAACTGGCGCACTGGCCACGGATCAAGGTGGTCCATTGCGGCATCGAGACCCGGCATTTCCCTGCCCCGGCTCCGATTCCGGCCAAACTGCGGCTCATCGCCATCGGGCGCTTCTTCGAGCAGAAGGGTTTCCCCCTGTTGATCGAGGCTATTGCCGAGGCGGCGCGGCGCCACCCTGACCTGCATGTCACGCTGGTGGGCGACGGCGAATTGCGGGGCGAGATCGAGGCACGCATCGAAAGCCTGACACTGCGCCGCCATGTCACCCTGACCGGCTGGCTGACCGGGGCACAGGTGCGCGAGGAACTGGCGGCGGCGCAGGCGCTGATCCTGCCATCCTTTGCCGAGGGCCTGCCTGTCGTCGCGATGGAGGCCATGGCCTCTGGCCGGCCGGTGATCGCCACCGCGATCGCGGGCCTGCCCGAACTGGTGACGGCCGATACCGGATGGCTGGTTCCGGCCGGGGATGCGGCCGCGCTGGCCTCGGCCATCGACACGCTGGCCGAAACCCCGCCGGAGCGGATCGCCGCAATGGGTGTCGCCGCGCGGTATCGCGTTTTCGCCCGCCACAATGTCGAGACCGAGGCCGCAAGGCTGGCGCTGCTGATCCGCGGGGGCGCCAATGCCTGATCGTTTTGTTGTCGCCGCGGCCTGCGCATCGGTCGACATTCTGGCCGATAACCTGTCGCGTTCCCCCTTGCTGCGAAACGGCATCCGCCTGCATGAGGAATGGAATGCGCCTTCCGCCGCGCGGGCCTACAACCGCGCGTTGGATGCGACCACTGCGCCCGTGGTCATCTTCGCCCATCAGGACGTCTATTTCCCTGCCGGATGGGAACGCCTGCTGGCCGCCCGCATCGCCGAGGTCGAGGCGCGCGACTCCGGCTGGGGGTTGATCGGGGCGTTCGGTGTCGGGCTGGACGGGGCGCATATCGGCCCGGTCTGGTCATCCTCTCTGGGCATGATCGTGGGCCGCGTGCCCATGGCGCCGGTGCCGGTGCAAAGCTTTGATGAAATGGTGATCGTGCTGAACCGCGCCTCGGGCCTGCGGTTCGACGAGACGCTGTCCGGCTGGCACATGTATGGCACCGATATCGTGACGCAGGCCCGCGTACGCGGGTTGGGGGCGTGGGCAGTCGGCCTGCCCTGTATCCACAATGATCGCTTCCACGAGGCGCTGGGGCCGGATTATGTGGAATGCTACCGTGCGGTGCAGCGGAAATGGGCGGCGCGGCTGCCATTACTGACGCCAATCACCAAGATCAGCCGGTCGGGCCTGCATCTGCGGCGCGATCTGTGGCGCGCCCGTCAATCTGCCGGGTTCCGGGCTGGCATGGCGGTGGGGACGGAAATGGCTGCCGAAGATCTGGCCCGGCGCTGTGGCTGGCTGGATCTGGGCGCCTCTGCCTGAGCGGGCGCATGCCGCGGCGGCTTTTTTGAGTATTTGGGCAAGAAGCAAGGGAAAGCCCCGCAGCAGGATATCGCTGCGGGGCTTTTTCAGGCTCAGTTCTGCGGCTTGGCGAAGCGCAGGTAAGGCAGCTTGATGTCTAGATCGCCGAACTTCTCTTTCGCCTGGGCGTCATTGAGGCTCAGCGCGACGATGACATCCTGACCGGGCACCCAGTTGGCGGGGGTGGCGACCGGCACGCCATCGGTGGCCTGCACGGCATCCAGCGCACGCAGGATTTCCGCGAAGTTGCGGCCCACCGACATCGGGTAGGACATGGTCAGGCGGATCTTCTTGTCCGGCCCCACGATATAGACGGTGCGCACGGTGGCGGTGTTCGCCGGGGTGCGGCCTTCGGTGGGCAGATAATAATCGGCCGGCAGCATGTCATATGCCTTGGCGACGGTCAGCGACGTGTCGTCGATGATCGGGAAATCGGCGGGCGAACCGGCGAAAGCCTCGATGTCGCGCTTCCATTTCTGGTGTTCTTCGACCGAATCGACCGAAACGCCGATCACCTTGGTCTTGCGCTTGGCAAACTCGCCCGAAAGCTGCGCCACGGCGCCAAATTCGGTGGTGCAGACCGGGGTGAAGTCGCGCGGGTGGCTGAAGATGATGCCATAGCTGTCACCCAGCCAGTCGTGGAACCTGATCGTTCCGGCCGTGCTTTCGGCAGTGAAATCGGGGGCGGTGTCGTTGATGCGGACGGACATGGTTTCCTCACATGACATTTGCTGAATGTGAGATAGGAGATTCGTCCCGCCGATACACCCCCTTTTCCGCATCTGCGGC
Organism: Gemmobacter caeni; assembly: GCF_003054195.1. Taxonomy (GTDB): domain Bacteria; phylum Pseudomonadota; class Alphaproteobacteria; order Rhodobacterales; family Rhodobacteraceae; genus Gemmobacter; species Gemmobacter caeni. The sequence continues at coordinate 44,725 of NZ_QBKP01000011.1, read as the reverse complement.
AAAAAGGACTGCCGGTTGCAGATCCGGCGGGGTTTCAGAACATCAATCCGGCAGCGTGCGCGCCTGCCCTGCCCCGTTCAGGCCGGGCGGCGGGAAGCGTCACATTGTTCTGCGGTTCAGAGCGCGCCACCGCTGCGGGCGAGGAAATCGGCGGCGGCGGTATCGGGCACCTCGTCGGCCTCGATGGCCGCAACCTTGCGCATGACCCGACGCAGATGATCAGCGTCGGGGGTGGTCAGGTTGGGGCCGCGCGCGATCTTGGCGCGCAACTCGCTGTCGGATCGGGTGTAGTAGTGGTTAAGCTGGATGTGATCGGCGGAATAGAAACTGCGGTCGGTGCGGCTGCGGTTGGTGAAGGCCTCACCCCGGTCATTGCAGGTGATGCCACCGCCGGTTTCAATCTCGTGGACCTTCAGCGCCATCACCGCGCAGGGATCGACGATCATCTTGAAGTTACGCAGTCCTTTGGCCTCGCTCATCGGGTCGGGATTGCGGAGGCTGAAGTTCTGCACCACGCCGCCTTCCGGCGGTTCAACATGGCCGGAACGGCCAAACATGTGCCAGGGCAGGCTGATATTGGCGCAGCCTTCCAGATGCGCCAGCGCCTCGGGCAGTGTGGCCGCCTGTTTCGGCACGAGGAATTCATCGACGTCGATGAAGCTCATCCACCGATAGCGGCCACCGAAATTGCGGGTAGCATGGGCATAGGCCAGCACCTGATTGTGGATCTCCAGCCCACGGCGGGTGTCGCACAGCTTCTGATCCCACGGGATGATGCTGGCCAGATCGCCGACCGCCTGATCCAGCGCCAACAGCGTGCCGTCGGTGGAGCCATTGTCGTAGACATGGATATGCGCCACGCCCGCGCGCTGGTGAAAGCGCGCCCATTCGCCGATGTGGCGCGCTTCGTTACGCACGATCAGCACAAGCGCAAGCCCCTGCCGACCGGGCAACGGGGCGGGCGGCGTGAGGCCGAGGCTGGTGATGCTGCGTGTGCGTGACAGGAATCCGAACATGGCCCTTCCTATCAGCCCGCGCAGCCCGGTGCAAAACCCTGCGAGCGACAGGATTTGTCGCGCCGGGGCTTTCGCCCGCCGGGTGGCCTGCTAGACTGGCGCGAAGGGCACTGGATGATTTGATCAAATTTTCCTTGCTGATCCGCGCGCCCGGCCTATGATCGCGGCGACCACCCGGAGGATACGATGATCGAGAAACGCGACTTCTATATCAATGGCGGCTGGGTCGCCCCGCTGGCCCCCAATGACTGTGCGGTCATCGACCCGTCCACCGAAGAGCCCTGTGCGGTGATCTCGCTGGGCACGGCGGCCGATTGCGACCGCGCGGTGGCTGCTGCGAAAACCGCCTTTGAAGGCTGGTCGGTCACCCCCCCGGCCGAGCGTCGCGCCTATGTGGCGAAGATCCTTGCCGAATACGAAAAGCGCGCCGAGGAAATGGCGCAGGCGATCAGCATGGAAATGGGCGCGCCGATGAAACTCGCACGCGAAAGTCAGGCGCCCTGCCTGCCGTGGCACCTGTCGAACTTCCTGACGGCCTTCGACGAATTCGAATGGGTGCGCCCGCTGGGACCGCATGCGCCGAATGACCGGATCGCGCTGGAACCGATTGGCGTCGTCGGCCTGATCACGCCGTGGAACTGGCCGATGAATCAGGTCACGCTCAAGGTCATTCCGGCGCTGCTGGCGGGTTGCACCTGCGTGCTGAAACCCTCGGAAGAGGCGCCGCTGTCCTCGATGCTGTTCGCCGAATTCTGCCATGATGCAGGGCTGCCTGCGGGCGTGTTCAACCTGGTGAACGGTGATGGCATGGGTGTGGGCACCCGCCTGTCGGAGCACCCGGATGTCGAGATGATCTCTTTCACCGGCTCTACCCGTGCGGGCCGCGCCATCAGCAAGGCCGCTGCCGAGACGCTGAAGCGTGTGACGCTGGAACTGGGTGGCAAGGGTGCCAATCTGATCTTCGCCGATGCCGATGAAAAGGCGGTGGAACGCGGCGTGCGGCACATGATGAACAACTCGGGCCAGTCCTGCAACGCGCCCTCGCGCATGCTGGTGGAACGATCGATCTATGACCGGACAGTGGAAAAGGCTGCGGAAGTCGCGGCCTCGATCGAGGTCGGCCCGGCTTCGGCCGAAGGCCGCCACATCGGCCCGGTGGTGAACAAACGCCAGTGGGAGCAGATTCAGGGCTATATCCAGAAGGGCATTGAGGAAGGTGCGCGGCTGGTCGCGGGTGGTCTTGGCCGGCCCGAGCATCTGAACCGCGGCTTCTACGTCAAGCCCACCGTCTTTGCCGATGTCACCCCCGGCATGACCATCGAGCGCGAGGAAATCTTTGGCCCGGTGCTGAGCATCATCCCCTTCGACACCGAAGAGGATGCGGTGCGCATTGCAAATGACACTCCCTATGGCCTGACCAATTACGTGCAAAGCGGCGATGGCGCGCGACGCAACCGTCTCGCGCGGCGCCTGCGGTCGGGCATGGTCGAGATGAACGGCAAGTCGCGTGGTGCCGGGTCACCTTTCGGGGGCGTTAAGGCTTCGGGGCGCGCGCGTGAGGGTGGTCACTGGGGGATCGAGGAATTCCTTGAGGTCAAGGCAATCTCCGGCTGGGACAGTGACGCCGACTGATTGACCGCGCGCGTTGAAACGGCCACCTTCCGGGGGCCGTTTCAGAAAGTTCCTGCCATGATCCATCCCCTGCCCGGCCCCTCTGGCCAGACTGTCGAGCTGACCCGTATTGCCGGGCTCAACGTGCTGTTCGTGATGGCGGCCGAGGCGGAATATGGCCCGCATCTGGCCGGGTTGTTCCGTCCGCTTTTGTGCGGCATCGGTCCGGTGGAGGCGGGAGTGACACTGACACGCGCGCTGGGGGTGTTTCTGGCGCAGGACGCGCTGCCGGAACTGGTGGTCTCGCTTGGCTCCGCCGGATCGGCGCGGTTGCACAAGACGGGCGTGTATCAGGCCAGCAGTGTCAGCTGGCGCGACATCGATGCATCGGCACTGGGATTTCCGAAGGGCATCACCCCGCTGTCGGGCCTGCCCGCCACGCTGCCTCTGCCACTGCGCATTCCGGGCGTGCCGGAGGCGAGCTTGTCGACAGGCGCCAATGTCGTCTCGGGCGCCGCCTATCAGACCATCCCCGAGGATATGGTGGATATGGAAACCTGGGCGGCGCTGCGGGCCTGTCAGGGCTTTGAACTGCCGCTGATCGCGCTGCGCGGGATTTCCGATGGCGACAAGGAGTTGGAGGGTGTGCACGACTGGCACGAGTACCTGCATGTCGTTGACGAGCGGCTGGCCGAGGCTGTCGGCTTGCTGGCACAGGCGCTGGAAACCGGCGGAATGGCCGCCCTCCGGTCCTAAGGTCGCATTTGCGCCCTTCTGATGTCGCCCCCGGCAGACGCAGGCGGAAATCGGCGCGGCTAGGCTGATCCCAGCCAAGGAGCCACGCTATGACCCAGCACCCCCGCCTGATGTCGCCGCTGACCCTGCGGGGGCAGACCCTGCGCAATCGCATCGTCTTTGGTGCCCATACCAACAACATGGCCGAGATGGGCCTGCCCGGCCCGCGCACCCATGGCTATCTGCTGGAACGCGCGCTTGGCGGCGCCGCGATGATCGTGTGCGAGCCGGTGCCGCTGCATCGCACCGGGGTGCTGACACGCGGTAATTTCCTGCATGACTCGGACGAGGTCATTGCCCCGTTCCGCCGCATCACTGAGGACGTGAAGGCTGCGGGCTCCGTGATCCTGCAACAGCTTTACCATGTCGGGGCGCATGGCGATTCCGACCTGAGTTTTTCGCCGCACTGGTCTCCGTCGGGCGGGCCGAGCTATCACGACAGTGACGGCTCGCACCGCATGACGGAGACAGAGATCGAAGAGATCATCGTGGCCCATACCGCCGCCGCGCTCCGCTGTCAGAAAGCGGGCTTTCAGGGGGTGGAGGTCTGGGCAGCCTATCACTCGCTGCTCGATCAGTTCTGGACGCCATGGTCCAATACCCGTGATGACAAATGGGGCGGCAGCCTTGAAAACCGCACCCGCCTGTCGCGGCTGGTGATCGAGAATATCCGCCGTGCCTGTGGCGAGGATTTCATCATCGGGCTTGCGGTGTCGAGTTCCGACGCCCACAGCGTCACGCTGTCGAACGAAGCGCTGTGCGAGATCATCGCCCTGCATGATGCGACCGGCCATGTCGATTACGTTACCGTCGGCCATGGCGGCTATCTGGATTTCGAACGGCTGATCCCGACTTTCTTCTTCGCCGACAAGATGACCGCGCCGGTCACCGAGCAACTGAAATCACTGGTGAAACACGCCAAAATCACGTCGGAGGCGCATATCCGCACACCGGACAATGCGGAATCGGTCATCGCCTCCGGGCAGGCTGATCTGGTGTCCATCGTGCGCGGTCAGATCGCCGACCCGCATCTGGCGCGCAAGACAGCCGAGGGACGGGCGAGTGATGTGCGGGGCTGCATTTCCTGCAACCAGATGTGCTGGGGGCGGCGGTCACGGGACTACTGGATTTCCTGCCTCATCAACCCTTCCGCGGGACGCGAGTTCGAATGGGGCGGCGACCGCTTCACCCCGGCAGAGACGCCGCGCGACGTTCTGGTGGTCGGCGCCGGTCCGGCGGGGCTGGAAGCCGCGCGGGCGGCGGCAGAGCGTGGCCACCGGGTCGAAATCGTTGAGGCCTCCGGCCAGATCGGGGGGCAGTTCCGGCTTGCCGGAATGCAGCCGCGCCGGGCGCAGATCCTTGACCTGATGGAGTGGTATGAACGCCAGTTCGAACGACTGGGCGTGCGCCTGCGGCTGAACACCTATCTGGACGAGGATGACCTTGCCGCCCATCCGGCGACCGAGGTGATCCTTGCCACCGGCTCGCTGCCCGACACCGATGCGCGGCAGCGCTGGCTTCCGGCAGAGCCACAGTTGCCGGGGCTGGAGGCGGGCCATGTCTGGTCCCCGGAAGAGGTGATGCGGCGTGAGGCGCGGCTCGGGGATACGGTGATGCTGTATGACGAGGGCGGAAACTGGCGCGGGGTCGGTACGGCGCTGGCGCTGGCGGAACAGGGGAAGAAGGTAATCCTTGTCACCCCCGATGCCTATGTCGGGAAAGAGGTCACCCGCACCTCCGCCGATGGCCCGGCGCGGGCACGGCTGGCGCGGGCGGGGGCAGAGTTCCATACCGAACACGTCATCGCCCGCTGGCACGGCAACGGCGCGACGATCCGCAGCCTGCTGACCGGGGCCGAAGTCACTCTGCCCGCCTCGGCCCTTGTGATGGCGACAACCAATATCGCCTTCGATCCTTTCCCCGAAGCCCTGCCGGGGAAACGCCTGCACCGGATCGGCGATTGCGCCGCACCGCGTCTGGCGGCTTATGCCTTGCACGAGGGGCGCAAGGTGGCGCTGACGCTCTGACGGCGCTTGACGAACGGGAACCACCGCGCCAGCCTCGGCGTTGAGACTGGTAGCCGTTGTCTTTCAGGTGCCCCATGCCGAATACCGCGCTGCGGCTTGCCGCGGCCACGCCACCGTCAGACGCGGAAGAGGTGCCCCAGGCCCGCAGGATTACCCTGCCCGGCCTGGCCACCATCACCGCGGTCGCAGCGGTGCTGTACGTCGGACAGGCGGTTTTTCTGCCGCTTGCCATTGCCGTCCTTCTGACCTTCGCGCTGTCGCCCCTTGTCAACCGCATCCGGCGCCGGGGCGTGCCGCTCACGGCCTCGGTTCTGCTCGTGGTGTTTCTGGCTTTTACCCTGATCGGGGCCTTCTCGCTGGTCGTGGCCAGCCAGTTATCGACTCTGGCGCGTAATCTGCCGGAATTTCAGGCCAATATCATCACCAAGCTGGAGGGATTGCAGGCAGAGGGGGATCGCCACGGCATCATCGGACGCGTGACCGGCATGGTGACGGCCATCAACGCCGAAATCAGCACGGCACTGCCGGGTGATACGACCGCCGAAACCGCTGACCGCAAACCCCTGAAGGTCGAGGTGGTAGAGCCGCAAAGCCCGGTCGCCATGTTGCAGGATCTAGTGCTCCCCCTCGTCAGCCCGATCGCCACCACCGGCCTCGTTATCGTCGTCGTGGTTTTCATGCTACTGGAGCGCGAGGAACTGCGCGACCGATTCATCCGGCTGATCGGCTCCAACGACCTGCACCGTACAACGCAGGTACTGGAGGATGCCGGATCGCGCGTCGCCAGCTACCTGCTGATCCAGTTGCTTGTGAACATCATCTACGCCCTGCCCATCGGGATCGGGCTTTGGCTGATCGGCGTGCCCAATGCCCTGCTTTGGGGGCTGCTGACGCTGGTCTTGCGGTTCGTGCCCTATATCGGCTCGATCCTCTCCGCCGCCTTCCCGCTGTTTCTGGCCTTCGCGGTCAGCCCTGAATGGTCGGCGCTGTTGTGGACCGCCGCGCTGTTCATCGCGGTGGAGCTGATTACCTCGAATGTCATCGAGCCATGGCTTTACGGGTCGCGCACCGGCGTGTCGCCTCTGGCCATTATCGTCAGCGCGATCTTCTGGACCTGGATCTGGGGACCGCTGGGGCTGGTGCTGTCGACCCCCCTGACCGTGTGCCTGGTCGTGCTGGGCCGCCACATCCCGCAATTCGAGCTGTTCGACATCCTGTTCGGGGATGAACCCGTTCTGGCCCCCCACGCCCGGCTTTACCAGCGCTGGCTGGCGGGCGACGCCATCGAGGCAACCTTCCGCGCCGAAGAGGCGCTGGAGCAGGACTGGCTGGCCGATTACTACCGCGATGTCGGCCTGCCAGCCCTGATGATGGCGCAGGCAGACTGGTCGCGCGGCGTCTTGTCCGGGGAACAGGAAGTACGGCTGGCGCGTGTGGCGATGACGATGATCGGCGATCTGCATGTCGTCATCGACGAAGAGCTGGACGAGGCCCGCGCGGAGACAGAACCGCTGCCCGCCGAAGGTCGCCGCATCCTGTGCATCGGCGGGCGTTCGGCGCTGGACGATGTCTCTGCGGCGATGCTGGCACAGGCGCTGGCAGCAGAGGGGGCCGATGCCCGCCACCACCCGCACAGCGATCTTTCGCCCGCCCGCCTGCAGGCGCTGGACCCAGGCGCGCAGGATTGCGTGATCCTGTGTTTTCTGGACCCCGCCCCTTCGCGCGCATCGCTTCTGCATGTGCGACGGCTGAAGCGGGCGCATCCGCGCCTGCGCGTGGGTGTGGTTCTCTGGCAGATGCCGGACACCACGCCTTCGCCGGAGGCAGGCTGGCGCATCATTGAAAAGGTCGATCCCGCAAAACTGCGGGAGGCGGAGGAGATCGGCGCCGATTTTGTCGCCACTGCAATGGAACCAGCCGTCGCCGGAGCCGTTTCTCAGGAAGAGGCGCGCGCCCTGCCCGAAACGGCGCGCGCCAGATCGCGCCCGCGCAATCGCAAGATCAGCGTGGGCATACCAGATGTTTCAGCAGAAGGAGCCAGCCATGGCCCGTAACCCCGCCCAAGCCGCCGCCAATGCCGTGAACGAAGCCGCCACCAGCGCCGAAGATGCGCTGGCCGGGTCGGAACGCGCCCGGCTGGAAGGCCAGATCGCCGATCTGCGGAACGATCTTGCCCGCATCGCCCAGACCCTTGCCGATTTTGGTGTGGCTCAGGGGGCCGCCGTCGGCGAGGTGGTAAAGGAAGAAGCCGATAAACTGCGTGCCAAGGGCGAGGCAGCGGCGTCGAAGCTGGCAGAGCAGGGCCGCGCCGCAAAGGCTCAGGCCGAACAGGGTCTGGCTGATCTGGAAGACGAGATCCGCGCCCATCCGCTCAAATCCGCCGGGATCGCCGCGCTGGCAGGCCTTTTCCTCGGCCTGTTGCTGGGCCGTCGCTGATGCTGGGATTGTTGCGGCTCGCCGCCGGGGCGGCTTCGGCCAATGCGGCGGCGCAGGCATCTCACGCGCTGCGCCGCGCGGCCCTGCTGATTCTGGCCGGGCTTCTGGCGCTCGTCGCGCTGGGGTTTCTTGCCGCCGCAGCCTGGCTTGGCCTCGCCCATTGGCAGGGGCCGATCATCGCTTCGCTGCTGATGTCGGCGGGCTTTCTGATCCTCGCGCTTGCCACGGCCCTGATGGCAACCCTGCGCGGCAGGAACCGGCGTCTCCGGCGGGCCGAAGCCGAATTGCAGATGCGACAGGCGGAAATGGCGGCCCTGATGGGCACCGGCGCCGATGTGCTTGCCAAAGCGCCGATGGCAACCGTTGGCGGGGCTTTCATTGCCGGTCTGTTGCTGGCGCTGAAGTTGCGGCGCTAGACTAGAACGGAACGGGCGCGCTGAAGGTCTGGCTTTTCCCGGTTTCCGGGTGACGAATGCGCAGGCTTTCGGCGTGCAGCATCATACGCGGATAATCCAGTGCCTCGCCCGTGGCATAGATCGGGTCGCCCAGAATGGGGTGGCCAAGCTCCAGCATGTGCACGCGCAACTGATGGCTGCGCCCGGTCTGCGGCATCAGCCGCACGCGGGTGGTCTTGCCGTCATGGCGCTGCACGCGCCAGTCTGTGATCGCAGGCTTGCCCTGTTCGTGGTTCACATGCTGCCGCGGGCGGTTCGGCCAGTCCACACACAGCGGCAGGTCCACGGTGCCCTCTTTCGGCTCCAGATGGCCCCAGAGCCGCGCCATATAGACTTTCTTCGTCTGCCGCTTTTCGAACTGCTGGCCCAGATTGCCCTGTGCCGCCTTGTTCAGCGCAAAGACCATGACGCCCGACGTGTCACAATCCAGCCGATGTACCAACAGCACCTCGGGAAAGACCCGGCGCAGGCGCCCGATCAGGCAATCTTCCTTGCCGGGATCTTTTCCCGGCACCGAAAGCAGACCCGCCGGCTTGTCCACGATCAGAATGGCACTGTCATGGTGCAGAATCGACAGCGGCACATCGGGCGGGTTGTATTCATAGGGCGGCATCAGACGATCTCGTGACCGGCCTCGCGCAGGCGGCGTGCAAGCTCGGCAATATGCGCGGGGCCGACGTCACAGCAGCCGCCCACGATGCTGGCACCCTGCCCCACCCAGCCCATTGCGAAATCGGCATATTTCTCGGGCGTCAGGTCATGGCGGTGAGTCAGTGCCGCCACCGTCGGCGCATCCTCCAGAAACCCGTCAGAGATATGGGTAAAGCCGTTGGCATAGGCGCCGAAGGGCAGGCCAAAGCTGCCCAGTACTGCAAGCGCGTCGCCCATCGCCTCGGGGACGGAGCAATTGGCCAGGACGGCAGCCGGACCATAGTGCGCCACCAGCGGCGCCAGATCAGCCAGTGGCTCCCCCGAACGCAGGCGGTCGCCTTGGCGATCATGGACCGAAACCGACAACCACACCGGCTTGCCCGCCTGCACCGCGCCTTTCAGCGCCCCTTCGGCCTGTGCCACGGTCGACAGCGTTTCCAGCAGGATGAAATCCACCTTCGGGGCCAGAAGATGCGCGATCTCGGCCACTTTCGGCGCGGCCTCGTCCACAGGCAGGACCACGTCGTCGCGGTAGGTGGCGACCAGCGGGCCGATGGACCCGGCGATCCGCCCGGACCCATGCGCGGCGCGGGCGGCCTCTGCCGCCTCCAGCGCCGCCAAGTGGAGGGCGGCGAACTGACCATCCAGCCCGAAACGTTCCAGCCGGTCGTGGTGGATGGCATAGGTATTGGTGGTGGCGATGGTAGCCCCGGCGGCGAAGTAATCGTCGTGGATGGCCCGCACCAGACCCGGATGGTCCAGCATCACCCGCGTGGCCCACAGCGGGGTCGGCTCGTCCCCCGAACGCGCCACAAGCTCTTGCCCCATACCGCCGTCAAGCAGCGCGATCTTAGCCATGGTTCACTCCCATACCAGCCGGGCGGCAAGTCCGCCGAACATCACGGCCGCCACCTTGTTCAGGACGCCCATGCGGCGGCCCAGTGTCTGACCCGCCCAGCCCGCCAGCGCGCCATAGCTGCATGTAATCAAGGTGCCGGTGAAAGTGAACAGCACACCCAGAAGAACGATCTGCTGCCAGACCGGACCGCGCGCGGGATCGGTGAACTGCGGCAGGAAGGCGATGACGAACAGCGCCACCTTCGGGTTGAAGGCATTGGTCAGGAACCCGCGCCAAAGCGCGCGCAGCGGGCTGGCGATACCACGCCCCGCCTCGGTGGCTGGTCCGGCGTGCCAGCTTTTCCACGCCAGCCACAGAAGATAGGCCGCGCCCAGCCATTTCAGTGCCACCAGCGCGCCGGGATGCGCCGCCACCAGCGCGCTGACGCCCGCGGCTGCCAGCCCGACATGCCAAAGCCCGCCCAGCCCGACCCCGAGCCCGGCCACCGCCCCGGCTTTCGGTCCACCTGCCATACCCGAGGCGGTGGCAAAGATCACATCTGCACCGGGGGTAAGGTTCAGCACGATCCCCGCCGCCAGAAAGGCGGCCAGCTCGGGCGCGGGGATCAGGGCTAACAGGTCGAACATCGGGGCCTCCTCTGGCATCCGGCCACAGTCGGCTGGCGCAGGTCCGATGGCAAGGGGCGCGATGGCGGTTCGGCAACGCGGCCGCCCTGCGGGTCAAAGGCTTGTCAGATTGCCCGCCCGATCAACCAGCGCCACACGATGCAGACCCTGCAGCCGGGACTTCAGGTCTGCAATCGCTGCGCGGTCCAGGAACACCAGCGCGGTGGACAGACCGTCGGCCAGCGCGGCGCTGTCCGCCTCGACCGCGACGCTGGACCACAGCGGCGCGCGCCCCTGCGGATGCTGAATATGTGGCGCTCCGCCGATCAGCGTGGCGCCCGGCGCGCTCAGGGCCATGGCGGTGCCGCGCAGATGCCATTCGGCAAGCTCTCCCGCCACCGGATCGGCAATGCCCAGCCGGAACGGCCCGCCTAGGGCTGCATATTCACCCATGTTGACCAGCGCCCGGTCAAAGCCCTGCCGCGCCAGATGATCACGGACAAGATCGCTGGCAAAACCCTGCGCGACGCCGTTAAAGGTCAGCGCCTGGCCGGGTGCCAGTTGCACCCCGCCATCGCGCCGGGAAACCCGGCTCCAGCCGACCATCGCCCGTGCCGCAACCGGATCGCGCCCGTCCCGCAACGCCTGCCACACAGGTTGCACGCTGGGATCGAATGCACCGTCAGTCAATCCGTGCAGCCGGTCACACAGCGGCAGCATTTCGGCAAAGAGGGCGGAGGGCTCAAGCTGGCCTGTGCTGTTCAGCCGGGTCAGTTCGGACTCGCGGTACAGGCTGAAGGCCGCCTCTACCCGCTCCAACAGCGGTGGGATCCCGGCCAGCGCAGCCTCAGCCCCCGGTCCGGCCAGCAGCACGTCGCAGTCAGCCCCCAGAGCCTGCCCCTGCCAGCGCGCCCCGGCCCCAGCCCGGACCGGCAACGCCGCCGCAGCCGCCATGATCTGAAGGAACCGCCGCCGCCTGATCATCGCAACGCCCCCGTCATTTCGCGGCCACCGGCGCCGCGCGTTTCCGCATCGCACGGCCACGCGCGGCCAGCACCAAAGGCACGCATTGTTTCGCGTCATTATGGATCGTCACACAATCAAGGCACTGGAAACATTCAGAATAGCCAATCTTCCCATCCGCCGCGATTGCTCCGTAATTGCAGCGCACCTTGCATAACTGGCAGGGTGAGCCGCATTCCTTGCGCCGCGCGATCCAGTCGCGCCCGCGCAGCAGCCCGCCAATCGCCATCAGTGCCCCAAGCGGACAGATATAGCGGCAGAAGCCCTTGAAGGTGAACAGACCCAGCACCAGCCAGAAGCCCGCATAGGTGACAAAGATCCATTCCCGCATGAAATGCGTGGTGATCGCGGTCTTGAACGGCTCCACCTCGGCCACGGTATCCACCCGGTCGGGCGCGATGAAAACGGTCAGCACCAGCCCCGCGAGCAGAAGGTATTTCACCCGTTTCAGCCGTGCATCCCACAGCACCGAAAGCTCGATCTTCGGCAGGCGCAGCAGGCGGCCAAGGTGATGGGCGAATTCCTGCAAGGCACCGAAGGGGCAAAGCCAGCCACAGAACAGCCCGCGCCCCCAAAGCACGAACCCCAGCACCGCCGCCGCCCATACCACCAGCGAGAAGGGATCATACAGCAGGTAGGCAAAACTGCCGCCATCGCTGGCGGTGCGCAGCGCCGCCAGCGGCGTTACGATGGACAGTTGCCCCTGCCCCCAGAACCCCACGAAACCGGCCATTCCGGCCAGAACCGCCAGCCGGATCGCGGTAAAATGGCGATGCCCCGACAGGCGGTTCATCCCCGGCCCCAGCGCCAGCAGCAGAACCGGCAGCAGCAGCGCCAGCGCGATCAGGTCGGGCGCCCGGTTGCGCGCGGCCTCAAGCCATTGCGGCAGAGCCTCGACAGGCTTGGCGCGCAGGAAGAACCGTTCGGGCGTGCCTGCGGCAAGAGTAAAGGTGGTCGATCCGATCTCGGGCTGGAACATGCCGTGTTCGCGCACCGCTTTGACCTGTAGGGTCCAGTCGCGCGCCGGATCGAAGCCCAGCCGCCGGTCGCTGCGCAGGATCATCGCGGTGCCTTCGGGCACGCCGGGCAGGGTGTCGAAGATCATGTCGGCATCGCGCAGCGCCACCGGCAGCCCGTCCTGTTCGGCGCCCAGCAAATCGGGCGCGGTGTTGCGCACGAAATCCGCGCTGACCAGCCCGTGCCGCCCGCTGTCGATCAGCAACAACGGCTCTTCGGTCGGGGAAAGGCTGAGGAAACGGTTCAGATCGGTCAGCGCATCCGGCGCCAGCACGGCCCGCGCAATGCTGGGCGGCCCGATGTCCACCAGCCAGAGGTCAAGAAACAATCCCTGCGGATCGGCCTGCGCCTCCGGGTCGTCATCTGCCCAGATCGTTCCAGCGAAGGCCGCGTCCAGTTCGGCATTCGTAACCCGCAAGTGCCGCGCGATGCCCTGATCCACCAGTGCCTGCCAGTCCAACGCCTCGTCATGCGCGGGGTCGGGGGTGGCGGGGGGCACGGACTTGATGCCCTGCATCTTTTCCCGCGCGACCTCCAGCGTGGCCGCGAGGATCGATTCGTGCGCGATGCGGACCGAGGCCGTGGCCTTCAGCACCCCGTCCAGATAGACCAGCCCGCTGCCCGCACCGGCATCACCATAGGGCACACCCACCACCATCGGGGTATTGATCGAATGGCCACGATATTGTTCCAGAAACTTGCGGAACGGCGCCTCGCCCAGACCGGAGACGAAGATCGGCTCGTTATGCGAAATCAGCCGCACGTCGATAAAGCGGCCATCCAGATCCAGCATCACCAGCATATTGATCGGCCCGCCGGAAAAGCCGGGCAGCGGCGCCATGATCGCGGTTTCAAACACATAGCCCGCCTCGGCCCCGCCAGAGTTCAGAAGGCTCCAGACCCCCTTGTCATTCACCGGCTCGCCCAGCGCATAGGGCGGCACGACGAAAGCCGCGATCTGGTCGCGGTCCAGCGGCGCGGCAAGGGCGGCGCCGGTCATCAGAACCCAGCAAAGAACAAGGTGCAGGATACGCATGCGCCAGACTAGGCATTCGCGCGCCTGCCCGAAAATTGGACGAAGGTCGCAGCGCGGGCGGCAGTGGGCGGCGCTATGGTCGGAGGATGGAGCCTTCCGCCCGCACCCCGGCCGACCGGCTGATCTTCCTGCTGTCGCTCACCGGCTTTGTGGCCTTCTGGTGGGCGCTGTCGCTGTTGCGGGGCGAGCCGCGCATCCTGCCCGCCCCACCCGAAGTGGCAGCGGTCCTGTGGGAGGAGGCCAGATCAGGGCGGCTGTGGCATCACATGACGGCGACGCTGGTGCGGGTGGCACTTGCTTTCGGCCTGTCGATGGCGCTCGGCACGGTACTGGGGGTGGCGCTGGGCCGGTTGCCCCGGCTGAACCGCTGGCTGGACCCCTGGGTGCTGATCTTCCTCAATCTGCCCGCGCTGGTCGTCATCGTGCTGTGCTATCTGTGGATCGGGCTGAATGAGGTGGCCGCCATTGCCGCCGTGACCATCAACAAGACCGCCATGGTGCTGGTGACCATGCGGGAAGGCGCGCGCACGCTGTCACCCGAGCTGAACGACATGGCCCGCGTCTTTCGCCTGTCGCGCCTGATCTGGGCGCGGCATGTGCTGCTGCCGCAGCTTGCGCCCTTTCTGGTGGCCAGCGCGCGGGCGGGGCTGGCGATCATCTGGAAGATCGTGCTGGTGGTGGAGTTTCTGGGCCGCTCCAGCGGCATCGGCTTTCAGATCCACCTGAAATTCCAGCTTTTCGAGATTGCGGGCGTCCTGGCCTATGCACTGGCCTTCGTCGCGGTGATGCTGGTGATCGACCTTGCGCTGATCCAGCCCGCCGAACGCCGCGCGGCGCGCTGGCGGCGTGGTTAGCGCCGTCGCGCCATCAGCCAGATGAAGAACAGCCCGCCGCACAGGCCGGTCACGACGCCAATGGGCAGATCTTCGGGCGCCAGCACCACCCGCGCCGCAGCGTCAGCCCCGATCAGGAACACCGCCCCCGCCAGTGCCGATCCGGGCAGCACGCAGGCATTGTCGCCCCCGACAAGCATCCGCACCAGATGCGGCATCATCAGCCCGACAAAGCCGATCAACCCGGAGAAGGCCACCATCACCCCGGTGATCAGCGCGGCGGCGACAAAGATCGCCAGCCGGAATCGCGTGACCTCGACCCCAAGGCTTACGGCGGTTTCGTCGCCAAGGCTCATCGCGTTCAGCACCGGCGCCCGCGACCAGAGCCACAGGCCCACCGGCAGCAATACCGCCAGCGGCCAGAGAAGATGCGACCATTGCGCAAGGCCCAGCCCGCCCAGCATCCAGAACACCACGGTATGCGTGGCGCGCGGGTCACCGAGGAAGATCAGGATATTGGCCCCGGCCATGATGATAAAGCTGACCGCAACCCCCGCCAGCACCAGCCGGTCCGCCGCCCCCGCGCCGGTCAGCGCCACAACGCCCAGCACCAGCGCCGTGGCCGCCAGCGCCCCGCCGAAGGCCATCAGCGGCACGGTCAGCAGGCCAAGGAACATGCCCGTGTGTAACAGAGCCGCAATCGCACCGAACGCGGCGCCCGAGGAAATGCCCAGCAAATGCGGATCGGCCAGCGGGTTGCGGGTAACGGCCTGAAGCGCCGCGCCCACCAGACCCAGCCCGCCGCCGACCAGAGCCGCCAGCAGCACGCGCGGCAGGCGGATCTGCCAGACGATATTCGCCTGCCCCACACCCCAGTCGGGCGTCACCAGCCCGGGCAGCAGCCGGTCGAGCAATACCCCCCAGACGGTGCCCGGCGCGATGGCGACCGATCCAACCGAAACCGCAAGGCTGACCGAAAGCGCCAGCCCCAGCAGCACGGCAAGGGCAAGGCCCGCCCGGCGCGGCAGGGCGCGACGCAGGGCGAGCCGCATCGTCACTGGCCCGCGAACCCGGCGACCAGCTTTTCGACCGCGCGGATATTGCGCGGCCCCGGCGTCGCCTCGACATATTCCAGCACGACGAAGCGATCATTCTTCACCGCGTCGATATCCGCGAAGGCCGGATTACCCTTCATGAAGGCGATCTTCTGTTCCGCCGTCACATCGCCGTAGTTCACGATCACCACGACCTGCGGATTGCGCGCCACCACCGGCTCCCACGCCACTTCGGCCCAGCTTTTGTCCAGATCATCCATGATGTTGACGCCGCCCGCCGCCTCGATCAGTGCGGTCGGCATGGCGTATTTGCCGGCAGTGAACGGCGCCTCTTCGCCCGAATCGTAAACAAAGACCCGCAGCGGATGGTCGTGGTCCACGCCCTTCGTCGCCTCGGCCAGCCGCGCCTTGTAACCTGCGACCAGCGCCTCTGCCCGATCCTCGACGCCGAATATGCGGCCAAGGTTCAGCATGTCCTGATACATGTCCTGCATCGTGCTGCGTGCTTTCGGCCCGATATGGATGCAGCTTTCGGTCAGTTCGTAGGTCTTGATGCCGAAAGGTTCCAGCGTTTCGGGCGTAACCTCGCCGCCGACCTTCATGCCATAATTCCAGCCCGCGAAGAAGAAATCAGCCTCCGCCGCAGCCAGAACTTCCTTGCTGGGGTATTTGGCCGAAAGCTCCGGCAATTCGGCGACGCCCTCGCGCATTTCGGGGTCCAGCGTCTTCCAGCCGGAAATGCCGGTATAGCCGACCATGTGGTCGCGCAGGCCGAGCACGAGCATCATTTCGGTCAGGTTCACATCATTGGAAATTGCGCGCGTGGGTGCGGCGTCGAAGGTCACATCACGGTCGCAGCTTTTGACGGTGACGGGGAAGGCAGCAGCCGCACTGGCAGACAGCAGCAGCGCCGCAAGGGCGAGACGGATCATCGGAAACTCCTGATCGGATCAGAGGTGAAAGGACAGGCGCGGGCCGGTGCCGCTGTGGTCGATCCGGCCCCGCACCTGAAAGGCGGTGTGCAGCAGATCCTCGTGCAGCACCTGATCGGGCGGACCATCCGCCAGCATACGGCCGCCATGCAGGATCAGCATGCGTTCGGCAAATTCCGCCGCCAGCGGCAGATCGTGCAGCGTGGTCACCACTGTCAGGCCGAGATCGCGCAGCAGCCGCAACAGATCAAGCTGGTGGCGGATGTCCAGATGGTTGGTCGGCTCGTCCAGCACCAGAATGCGCGGCTCTTGCGCAAGGGCACGGGCAACCATGACACGCTGCCTTTCACCCCCGGACAGGGTGCCGAAACTGCGGTCTGCGAAGGCTGTCAGGTCCAGCCGGGCCATGGCGGCGTCGATGATGGCGCAATCAGCCTCACCGGGCAGAGCGAGCCCGCTGCCCCAGCCCTTGCGATGCGGCAAGCGGCCCAAAGCCACGATCTGCCGCACACTCAGCACGAAATCGGTGGGTTGCTCCTGCACCACGGCAGCCACGATGCGCGCGGCCTCGGGCGCTGACATGAGCCACAGGTCGCGCCCTGTAACCGATACCGTGCCCCGCCGGGGCGGCTGGTGGCGATAGATCAGCCGCAGAAGCGAGGTCTTGCCCGCCCCGTTCGCGCCGCAGATCGCCATGATCTGCCCCTGCGGAACGGAAAAGCTGATATCGGTCAGGATGTCGGGCCGGTCCTTCGGACCCCAGCAGACCGAGCGGAACTCCAGCGCCGGGGTCATTGGATCGCCCCCGCCGCCGTGCGGATGACCGCAGCCGCAGGGCGCACGATTCCGGCCACCAGCGCGTCGATATCCTGGCCATCTTCGACATCGCCAAACAGCCAGGTCTCGCCCGAGGCGACCCGCCAGGCCAGGGTGCAGGGCCGCTGGCAGCCTTCGACGCACAGCGTTCCCGACAGCTCGAACTCTGCCCCCACACCCGCCAGCGCCAGGGCGCCGCGCAGCTGGATCAACAGGTTCAGGCCGGGTCTGCATTCGCGCCCGACATGTGGGCAGGACTGGCAGACAAGCATCTGATGCGGCGCGGGGCGCGCGCCGGTTTCGGTGGAAAGCGCGGCCATCGGCCTGCGCGGGGATCTGTCCATACGATCTCCTTCCCGGGGCACCCCGCCCGGTGGTTGTTGCGGTTCTCGATGGCAGGTCTCCTGACTCGCGGGTCGCAGCTTGCCCCGCCTTCCCGGCCCCGCAGTTCGGGGTCCAGTGGCATTGGGGGTCGCTCGCCGCTTACAGTTGCGGGGGCAGTCACGGAATTGGCGCCTGATGGCTACACCGCACCGTGTTCCCTTTTCACCCGGCGTCGCATTTGCCGGGAACCATCGGCGGCCAGAAGCGCATGACTCGGCGCCGCCGTCAAGCCCGGGCACGACAAGCGGCGCACCCTTGCCTGTCGGCGCGCCGGCGGCGATGATTGCCCGAGACACCCGGAAAGGCCCGCCGATGACCAAGCTGAAGCTGCGCATCCTGTTCGACACCGCCATGCTTGGCCCCGGCAAGGCCGAGCTGTTGCAGCGCATTGGCGAGACCGGCTCGATCGCCGCAGCCGGGCGACAGATGCAGATGAGCTACAAGCGGGCGTGGTCGCTGGTGGAGGAAATGAACGCGGCCTTCCGTGAGCCGCTGGTCAGCAGTGCGCGGGGCGGGGCGGGCGGCGGCGGGGCGCAGGTGACAGAGACCGGGCAAGAGGTGCTGCGCCGCTACCTTGCGGTATTGGAGGCCGCCGAACAGGCGGGGGCGGCAGAGGTGACCGCGCTGGAGGCCTTGCTTGCCCCTGCGACCAAGGCGGATATGTCTGAAAAAAAATAACGCTTGCGTGACCGGGAGGTGCCTGCCAGATATGTTTTCCGAAACATATCGGAGTCTCCCATGTCCCGCCGTCTTGCCCTTACGCTTGCTTTCGCCCTCGCTGCCAGCCCTGCCGCCGCCGAGGAGGTCGTGGTCTTCGCCGCCGCGTCGATGAAGAACGCGCTGGATGACCTGGCCTCGCAGTGGCAGGCGGAAACCGGCAATCAGGTGGTGATCAGCTATGCGGGTTCGGGCAAGCTTGCGCAGCAGATCGTTGCCGGGGCGCCCGCCGACATCTTCGTGTCTGCCGCCCCGAACTGGATGGACGAGGTGCAGAACGCCGGGCTGGTCGTGGAGGGCACGCGCGAGGATCTGCTGGGCAATACGCTGGTGCTGATCGCGCATGGCAAGGATGCGGCGCCGGTTGAGATCGGGGCGGGCTTCGATCTGTCCGCGTTGCTGGGCGACGGGAAACTGGCGATGGCCATGGTCGATTCCGTGCCTGCCGGGCAATATGGCAAAGCCGCGCTGACGGCGCTGGGTCAGTGGGACAAGGTGGAACCCGCCGTCGCGCAATCCGACAACGTGCGCGCGGCGCTGGCACTGGTGTCCACCGGCGAGGCGCCCTATGGCATCGTCTATGCCACCGACGCTGCCGCTGATGACAATGTGACCGTGGTCGGCACCTTCCCCGCCGACAGCTATCCGGCCATCGTCTATCCCGCTGCCCTCTTGACCGGGGCGGCAGATGCGGCGGACAAAGCCTTTTACGAGGCGCTTTCGGGCGAGGCAGCGCATGCGGCCTTCAGCGCGCAGGGCTTCGCGATCCTGAAGTAAGGGCCCGACCGGCGGCATATGACAGACTGGCTATCCCCCGACGAATGGCGCGCCGTGGCGCTGTCACTGCGCGTCTCGCTCTGGGCCGTGGCCGCCAGCCTGCCCTTTGGAATTCTGACCGCCTATGCGCTGGCGCGGTGGGAATTTCGCGGCAAACAGGTGCTGAACGGCATCGTCCACCTGCCGCTGATCCTGCCGCCAGTGGTGACGGGCTATCTGCTGTTGCTGACGTTCGGGCGCAAGGGCGCGGTGGGCCAGATCCTCGACCAATTGTTCGGCATCGTGCTGGCCTTCCGCTGGACCGGCGCGGCGCTGGCCGCCGCCGTGATGGCTTTTCCCCTGATGGTGCGGGCCATCCGGCTGGCGGTGGAGGCGGTGGACCCCAAGCTGGAACAGGCAGCAGGCACGCTGGGTGCCTCGCGCCCTTGGGTGTTCCTGACCGTGACGCTGCCGCTGATCCTGCCCGGCGTTCTGGCGGGCACCATCCTTGCCTTCGCCAAGGCGATGGGCGAATTCGGCGCCACCATCACCTTCGTGTCAAACATCCCTGGCCAGACGCAGACACTGCCTTCCGCCATCTATGCCTTTCTGCAAGTGCCCGGCGGAGAGAAGGAGGCCGCGCGTCTGGTGCTGGTGGCGGTGGGCATCGCCATGGCCGCACTGATGCTGTCGGAATGGATCAGCCGGGCCGTCGCGCGCAGGATCGCCGGGACATGACGCTATCGGTGAACCTGTCCCATCGCTTTGGCGACTTCACGCTGGATGTGGCGTTCGAAGCACCGCCGGGTGTGACGGTGTTGTTCGGACGTTCCGGCTCCGGCAAGACGACGGTGGTGAATGCTGTTGCGGGTCTCTTGCGCCCTGACCACGGTCGCATCATCGCAGGGGGCGAGGTCTTGCTGGATACCGAAACCCGCACCTTCCTGCCGCCACATCGGCGCAGGGTGGGGTATGTGTTTCAGGACGCTCGGCTGTTCCCGC
This sequence comes from Gemmobacter caeni, assembly GCF_003054195.1. Lineage (GTDB taxonomy): Bacteria > Pseudomonadota > Alphaproteobacteria > Rhodobacterales > Rhodobacteraceae > Gemmobacter > Gemmobacter caeni. Next base: position 24,699 of record NZ_QBKP01000011.1, on the reverse strand, counting down.
ATCTGACCGTGCGGCAGAACCTGCTATATGGCCGCTGGTTCGCGCACCGCCGGGGACCGGACAATTTCGCCCGCGTGGTCGATATGCTGGGGATCGGCCCCTTGCTCGCCCGGCGTCCCGCCGCGCTGTCAGGGGGCGAGAAAAGCCGTGTCGCCCTGGGCCGTGCCATCCTGTCGGAACCGCGCCTTCTGCTGATGGACGAGCCGCTTGCGGCGCTGGACGAGGCGCGCAAGGCCGAAATCCTGCCCTATCTGGAGCGGCTGCGGGATGAGTTGCATCTGCCCATCCTCTACGTCAGCCATTCCATGCCCGAGGTGGCGCGGCTGGCCACCACGCTGGTGCTGATCGAGGCGGGCCGCGTGGCCGCCGCAGGCCCGGCCACCGAACTCCTGTCCGACCCCGCCGCCGCACCTGCGCTGGGACTGCGCGAAGCCGGGGCGATCCTCTCCGCACGGCTGGCGGTGCCGGACGAGGACGGGCTCAGCCGTCTGGACTGTAGCGCAGGTCCGCTGTGGTTGCCGCGCGTGGCGGGCCGGGCGGGCGACAGTTTTCGCCTGCGCATCCTCGCACAGGATGTCATGCTGGCGACCAGCCGCCCCAAAGGGATTTCGGCGCTGAACATCCTGCCAGCCGTTGTGCGGGAGGTCAGGCTGGGCGAAGGCCCGGGTGCGCTGGTGCAGCTGGAGACGGGGGACGAGATGCTGCTGGCCCGGATCACACGCCGCTCTGCCGCCGCACTGGGGCTGAAGCCCGGTCAGCAGATTCATGCTGTGCTGAAGGCGGTCTCTGTCGCGCAGGAAAACGTGGGCCATGGCAGACCCGGCGCGGACAGTCCCTAATCCAGCATCATCGCCGAGGCGAGGATGACCGCATGCGTGCGGTTGCGTGCGTTCAGCTTGGCGCAGATCGACTTGACGTGCATCTTGACCGTCACCTCGCTGAGCCCCATGCGCAGGGCAATTTCCTTGTTCATCAGCCCGTCGCGCAGAAAGCCCAGAGTCTCGCGTTCGCGCGGCGTCAGATCGGGTTGCCAGGGCCGGGGGGCAACCGGATCGAAGCCTTCGGGCAGATAGATCTCGCCCCCCAGAATGCGATGGATCGCGGCCGCCAGCTCCTGCGCCGGTGTGCTTTTGGGAATGAAACCGCTGGCCCCGCGCGCCAGCGCGGCAGTCACCATCTCGGGTTGCGCCTGACCGGAGAAAACCGCCAGACGCCCGCCCGCATTTTCCGCAATCAGTGCCGCCACGGAATCCATGCCGTGAACGCCGGGCATCGAAAGATCCAGAAGCACCAGCGAAAAGCAGCCATGGCGGGCGATGGCCGTGCGGGCCGTCTCGAAGCTTTCGACGGCCACGACCTCGTCAAAGCCCTGCGCGCGCAAATGCGTGGCAACGAGATCCCGGATCAATTGGTGATCGTCGGCAATAAGCAGGCTCACGCGCGGCGTTTCAGCCAAGACAGCTCCTCCTGATTACTGCGCAGCAGTGTCGACCGCCTAATATCCGGCTGGCGGCTTGCCCGGTGGAGTATCTGCCTTTTGCGCGGTCTCCGCAAGCAAGGCCGTGACGAGTTGTCGCCTCAGACGCGCCCATTCGGCTGTCAGCCGCGCATGATGCACTGCCATGCGCCCGCCAGACCGCGCGGCGCCTTCGGCCTCGGTCAGTTGCGCGCAAATCCGCTTTGCCCCCAGCAGGGCACAGGCCCCGTTGAAGCGATGCGCGGCCTCTGCCAGACGGGCACCTTCGCCCACTGGCCCGTCCAGCAAGGTGAACAGCTGCCGGGCTTCAACATCAAGCTGATCCAACGTGTCCCGGCAGGCTTCGGGCGTCAGGAAACCGCGCAGTTCTGACGCGATGCGGGGATCGAGTGTGGGCAGCGCACTTTCGGCCTCGGGGCCGACACCGGCCCGCAGGATATCGGTCAGCCGGGCAATGGTGATGGGTTTGACCAGAATTTCGGTCAGACCCGCCGCACGAATGCGGCGCAGGTCTTCCGGCAGGGCATGGGCGGTCACGGCGATGATGCGCGATGTGACCCCCATCGCCCGCATCTGGCTGGCCATGCTGAGCCCGTCCATGCCCGGCATGCTGACGTCGGTCAGGACCAGATCGAACTCGCCTTCGCGCACGGCCTGCAGGGCGGCTTCGCCACTCTCCGCCTCCTGCACGCGCTGGCCCAGATGTTCCAGCATCGCCCGTGCCACCGCGCGGTTGGTGGGATGGTCCTCGACCAGCAGGACATGCGACGCGGGCAGATCCGCCGTATCTGGTTGGACAGGCGGCAGCGGCATCACGCCGCCCCGCTGCGGCGCCTGCATCCGGGCGGTGAACCAGAAGGTGCTGCCCGCCCCTTCGCGGCTGGTCACGCCGATCTCGCCCTGCATGAGTTCGACCGACCGGCGCGCGATACCAAGGCCAAGCCCGGTCCCCTCGACCCGCCGGTCATATCCGCCGTCAAGCGTTTCAAACACGTCGAAGATGCGGCCCAGCTTGTCGGCGGCGATGCCCGAGCCGGTATCGTGCACCTCGACCCGCACCAGCCGCGACGGGCCTGCGATATGCACCCGCAGGACAATGTGGATCGTGCCCTGACAGGTGAACTTGGTGGCATTGCCCAGAAGGTTGCGCAGGGTCTGCACGAAGATGCGCCGCGGGCCGGAGACCTGCGCCACATCGGCGGGCGGCAGGTCAAGCACGATCCGGTTGCCCGTGCGCTGCGCCAGTGGCCCCATCTGTTCGGCCAGATCCTCGATGACCGCGTTGAGATCGAAGGTCATCTCTTCCGCGCGCAGCGCCTCGGCATCGAGGCGGGTCAGTTCCAGAACGTTGTTGATCTGGTCCAGCGCCGATTGCGCCCCTGATTCCGCGATGCCCAGATACCTGCCCTGCACCGGGGTCAGGCTGGTAGTCTGGTGCAGCAGATCCAGCGCGGCAATCACCCCGTTGAGCGGCGTGCGCATCTCGTGGCTCATCACCGCCAGAAAACGCGACTTCGCCTCTGCCGCATCCACGGCGGCATCATGCGCCTCGCGCAGATCGCGCTCGGCCCGCACCAGATCCGAGATGTCGCGCAGGAAGGCAAACAGCACCGGCGCGCCGTCACTGTCGCGGTCCTGCGCGACGGCCAGTTCCAGCGTGACCGGCGTGCCATCGGGGCGGCGGGTTTCCAGCGCGATCCGGCCGGGCGGCAGCTCGCCCCGCAGCATCTGCCCGACCGGATCGACCAGCGTTGCGGTCTCGTCCCCGTCGTCTCGGACAGAGCGCGCCCTCGGCAACAGGCTTTGCAGATCGGTGCCGACAATGCGGTCGCGCGGCAGGCCGAACAGACGCTCTGCCGCAGGATTGACGCGCAGGATGCCCCCATCCGGTCGCGCGGCGATCACCCCGTCAAGCGATGCAGCCAGCGTCTTTTCCAGGGTCGACCGCGTCCGCCATTCGGCCCGGCGCTGAGTATAAAGCTGTTGGGACAACAGCATCATCATGGCGCTGACACCCAGCAGAATTACGATCAGTACCATCGCGAGCAACGCGCTGCGGGTCATCAGCGCGCCCAGCTCGGCCCGGCGCTGGGTATTGGCCTCAACGATTCCGGCCAGTGCCTCGACCACGAAGGGCCGCATGAAACCGGCCAGGCGGTCCGCCATCGGCTCGATCCGGGTCAGCGACGGTCGCAACAGATAATCCGGCACGTCGATCTGGCGCGTGAGATTGGCGCTTTCGCGCACGATCATGCGCCAGTTCCTGCTCTGGCGCATCTGGTTCAGCGCCGCCGACTGGCGCAGATACCCGTCGATCACCTTCAACCGGCTGAGATAGATGTCAAACGCCCGGCGCAACTGCGGCAGGGATTCGGGATCATCGGGAAAGCGAATGGCCCGGTTCAGGGCCATGCGGGCTTTCAGTTCCTCGACCTCAAGCTGCGCGAAAAGCCAGCTTGTATTGTCAGATTGCGACACACGCGCATCGTCCAGCCGCAGGCTGATCTGATAGGCGTTCACTGACAGCAGGCCCAGCCCCAGCAACACCAGCGGCAACAGCACCACAGCCAGAAGCCAGCGCGGGGCCCGCCCGTCAGGGGGTTCCTGCCCCTCGCTCACGGCGTGACAGCAGAAATGGCGATCAGTTGCCACACGCTTGAGGCATAGATGATTTCATCCTGATAGCGGATGTCGCTGTCAAACGGATACATCACCCACAAAGGGCCATTGTCGCGCACCGTAAATTCCGCGCCATTGATCCGGGTTGCGATGATCGGTGCCTTTTCCTCGATCTCGGCCCATTTGAGGTCAATGGCGTAATCGTTCAGCGCCAGAAGCTGCACATCCCCGCCCTCGATTCCGCTTTGTTCCAGAACAGCCTTCAGCGGCGGCCCGGTAAAGGTGGTCGGCTCTTCGGTCCAGATGGTTCTGGTGGTGAAGCTGACCTGCGGCAGCACCTCCAGCGCCGCGCGGTCGAAATCGTGCTGCGCGCCATCGGCAGCGGTCACCGTCAGCAAGACATCTTCCTGCCCGGCCGCCACGGCAGCGAAGGCACAAAGCGACAGGCTGGCCCCCAACAGCACGTTTCGCGCGGGCAACATCCGGGTCATGGTTCCAATCCGAAAGCAAAATCCGACCGATCATATCAACCCCAAGGAAAGTCCGGCAGCCCCAAAAGGCCAACCCATACTTAAGGTCAGTCAGACCGCACGGGTGCCCTGGCCGGGGCCCGGAACGGCAATGCTCGACATCCGCAGGGGTTCGCCACATGATGCCGGGGCTGCGGGCCAGGCACCGGACCCCGGACCACCGGCCAGATGCATCGGAGGGACACCTATGCTTATCCCGGTCGTGGCCAGTTTCGGGGCACTGCTGGTTCTGGCCACACTCTGGCTGCGCCTGTCCTTCGCGCGGCTGGCCCGCCGGGGTCACGAGACTGATCCCCCGGTCGGCACCTTCGCCTCCCCCCTGGCGGACCAAGTCGCGGCGCTGCACCTGCCGGAGGCACGATCCGGCTTCACCCTGCTGAGGGACGGAACCGAGGCATTTGACGCGCGGCTGGCCCTGATCAAGGCCGCGCGGCGCAGTCTCGATCTGCAATACTACCATTGGGCCGATGATGACTCGGGTCGCCATCTGCTGCACGCCTTGCAGGCGGCGGCAGATCGCGGCGTACGCATCCGCCTTCTGATCGACGATTTTGGCGCACAGGGGCTGGACCCGGCGCTTGCCGCGCTGGCCTCGTCGCCCGGCGTGGCTGTGCGGCTGTTCAATCCCGCGCTGCTGCGGCGCTGGCGCAATGTGAACCTCGCGCTGGATTTCGGCAGGCTGAACCGGCGCATGCACAACAAGGCGCTGGTGGCTGACGGGGATTGCTGCATCCTTGGCGGGCGCAACATCGCCGATGAGTATTTCGCCGGGAACGGGCAGTATCACTTCATCGACTTCGACGTGTTCGGGCTTGGCCCGGTCGGGCAGATGGTGACCGAGGATTTCGAACGTTACTGGACCGCACGCGCGGCAATCCCCGTGCGGCATCTGGTCTCCGCCCGGCCGATGCCCCCGCCCGCCGCCCGTTCCGACGCCGCCACGGGAGAGGCCACGCCGGTGGACGCACTTCTGTCGGGGGCACTCGTCCCCGCTATCGGCGGGGTCGAGGTTGTCAGCGACGATCCTGAAAAGGTTCTGGGCCGCGCAGGGTTGCGGCGGCTGGCCATTCACCGGATCAGCGAGCTTCTGGCACAACCACAGAGCAGTCTCGATATCGTTTCGGCCTATTTCGTGCCCGGCGGCGCGGGCCTGCGGCGGCTTCAGGCGCTGGCGCGGCGCGGGGTGCGGGTGCGCATTCTGACCAATGGCCAGCAATCCACCGATGTGACCATGGTGCATTGCGGCTACGCGCGCTATCGCCGCAGACTGCTGATGGCAGGGGTCGAGATTGCTGAACTGAAGGGCGGCGAGGGGCTGGAGCCTGAAAGGCGGCGGCTGGGTGAACGGCTGCGCGGCACCCCAAGCCGCAACAGCCTGCATGCCAAGACCTTCGTTGTGGATGCGCGTCGGCTGTTCGTCGGGTCATTCAACCTCGACCAGCGGTCCATGTATCTGAACACCGAAATCGGGCTGATCATCGACGCCGCCGATCTGGCGGCCGAGTTCACCCGGCTTCTGGAAAGCGAGATGCGGCAAAGCGTCTATCATCTTGGCCTGCGCGAAACACCGCGCGGGCACCGGCTGATCTGGCGCGAGGATCTGCCGGAAGGCGGGGTGGCCGAACATGACAGCGACCCCGGCACATCGGCGCTCAGCCGTCTTTTGCTGCGTCTGGCGGGGCGTCTGCCGATAGAGTGGCTGCTCTGACCCGCGCGACCACAGGCAGATGGTCGGAACTGCGGCGCGCCAGCGGCGTGTCATGCACCGCAGCCCCGAGCAGTTCCAGCCCCTGCCCCGCATAGATCCGGTCCAGCGCCAGACGCGGAAAGGGTGCGGGAAAGCTGGCCGCCATGCCGGGTGGCCCAAGCTGTTCGTCCAGGGCGGCAAGCGACCGGCTGGGCCAGCGGCGCCATTCATTCATATCTCCCAGCGCGATGACCGGCCGGTCGGCATCCGTGGCCAGTTCGGCCAACAGCCGCGCCTGCCGCTGCCGCGCCGAGGCCAGCAGGGACAGATGCGCCGCGATCACCCGCAATGGCCCGAGGCCCGCCATCTCCAGATCCGCGACCAGCGCCCCACGCGGATCGGGGCCGGGCAGATGCAGAACATGCACCGCCTCGATCCGCGCCGCCCTGACCAACAGGATATTGCCGTGCCAGCCATGTGCCGCACCGCCCAGCCGCTGCGGCACATCCACCGGCAAAAGCCCGGTTTCCGCCGCCAGCGCCGCCGTATCAAGAACACCGCGACGCTGCCCGAACCGCCGGTCCGCCTCCTGCAAGGCCACGATATCGGCGCCCAGCGTGGCAATGACCCGCGCCGTGCGATGCGGGTCACGCCGGAAATCGGTACCGATTCCCTTCTGCACATTGTAGGTGGCGACGGTAAGGACAGGGGGCTGCATGGCTGATGCTTGCCCCGCCAGAGGCCCGGATACAAGGGTCATCCCGCGCCCCGCGCGGCCCTGGCAGTTCAGCGGCCTGTCACAAATCTCGGACACAGCCGTCAACATCCCATTACACAAAGGCCTTAGGACGCGGTGAAACCGACAAGACAGGGGACACCCGATGAAAACGACTTTTGCGATGGCGGCAGCGCTGAGCCTTGCCGCACAGGCGGCACTGGCCGATGCGACCCCGATCACCTGGTGGCACGGCATGGGCGGCGCGAACGAGCAGGTGATCAACCAGATCGCCGAGAAATTCAACGCGGCCCAGCAAAGCTGCGCGATCACCCCGGTTTCCAAGGGCACCTATGAAGAGGCGCTGGCCTCGGGTATCGCGGCCTTCCGCTCGGGCGAGCAGCCGAACGTCATCCAGATCTTTGACGCGGGCGCCGCGACGATCATCAATGCCAAGGGTGCGACCATTGCGGCCGAGGACATCCTGACCCAGAACGGCCACAGCTTCGACCGCGATGCCTTCATTCCGGGCGTGCGCTGGTTCTATGCCGATGCCTCGGGCAAGTTTATCGGCATGCCGTTCAATTCCTCCGCGCCGATCATGTATGTGAACGACGAGGCGCTGGCCAAGGCCGGTGTGACCGCGCCGAAGACCTGGGCCGAGTTCGAGGAAGTGGCGCCGAAGCTGAAAGAGGCGGGCTATATCCCGCTGACCGCCAGCCAGCTGACCTGGATGTTCTTCGAGAACTTCTTCTCGCGCAACAATGTCCAGATGGCGACCAATGCCAATGGCTACGACAGCTTTGACGGCACCGAACTGCGCGCCACCGCGCCGGAAATGATCGCCTTCTGGACCCGCGTGAAAGACTGGCACGACAAGGGCTGGCTGGGCTTCTACGGCGCGGGCTGGTCGGACAACCAGAAGCCGTTCGAGGAAGGCAAGGTCGCGTTCTGGATCGGCTCGTCCGGGTCGTTCGGCGGGCTGTCGAAGACCGCCACCATGCCGTTCTCGGCCGATTTCATGCCCTATGACGAAACCGTCGCCGACGGCAACAAATCCTCTTTCATCGGGGGCGCCGCCCTGTTCGCCTTCTCGGGCAAGCCGGAAGCTGAGAACAAGTGTACCGCTGATTTCTTCAGCTTCCTGACCTCGACCGAGATTCAGGCCTTCTACCATCAGGCCACCGGCTATGTCGCCATCACCACCGCCGCCTACGAGAAGTCGAAGGCCGACGGCTGGTATGACCAGCATCCGCAGGCCGAAGTGGGCATCAAGCAGCTCATGCTGCCGCAAGGTGAATGGTCGAAAGGCTATCGTCTGGGCTTCTATCCGCAGATCCGCGTGATCGAGGAGCGCGAGTTCAACAAACTGTTCTCGGGCGAAACCACTGTCGAGGACGCGTTCAAGGCCATCGAGACTGAAGGCAACGAGTTGCTGGCCCGTTTCGCCAAGACCTCGGGCTAAGGCCCGCCGTGCTTTCTTGCCGGGCCCATGTCGATGGGCCCGGCTTTCCGCATTGATGACCCTGCGAAAGCGCCGATGACCGATGTGACCCAACCGACCGGCGCCGCCCGCCCGCGACGCAAACCCCGGCGCCCGGCCGAGCCGGCAAAACGTGTGCAGTTCGACCGGCCGCTGCTGCCCTGGCTGTTCCTTCTGCCGCAACTGGCGGTGATCTTCGTGTTTTTCTATTGGCCTTCGGCGCAGGCCATCACCTCGTCCTTCTATCTGGAAGACCCGTTCGGCTTTGGCGCCAGCTTTGTCGGGCTGGACAATTACCGCGACGCGCTGGGATCTGCCGAATATCGCCGCATTGCTGGCTTCACCACACTGTTCACCGCCCTTGTCACCGCCCTTTCGCTGGGGCTGGGCCTGTTGTTCGCCGTCAAGGCCGACAAGGTGATCCGGGGCCGGTCCACCTACCGCACGGCGCTGATTTCCGTCTATGCGGTGGCGCCGCCGGTTGCCGGGCTGATGGGGATGATGCTCTTCGACCAGCATATCGGCCCCTTCGTGACGCTGGCCGCACAGTTCGGCTGGAACATGCAGGTCGGCATCAATTATTGGGATACCGCCTTCGCCATGATCCTCGTCTCGGTCTGGAAGCAGGTGCCCTACAACTTCATCTTCTTCCTGTCGGGGCTTCAGGGCATCCCGGCCTCGGTGCGCGAGGCGGCGGTGATCGACTGCAAGAACGGCTTCACCCGGTTCCGGACCGCCATCCTGCCACTGCTGGCGCCGACCGCCTTCTTCCTGCTGATCATCAACATCACCTATGCGCTGTTCGACACCTTCGCCGTGATCGACGTGATGGTGAAGGACAAACCCGCCAACAACCCGATCACCCTTGTCTACAAAGTCTATAACGACGGGTTCCGCGGCAATGACATCGGCGGATCGGCGGCGCAATCGGTGATCCTGATGGTGGTCGTGCTGGGGCTGACACTGGTGCAGTTCCGCTGGCTGGAACGCCGCGTGCATTACGGATGACCCCATGAACCGCGTTCGCCCCTTCGACCATTTCGTCCTGATCCTCGGCACGCTGTTCATGGTGTTGCCGGTTGCCGTGGCCGTGATGACCTCGACCCATACGGCGGTCGAGATCCACAGCCACGGCCTGTTCCTGACCCCCGGCGGCCACGGGGCCGAGACCTATGCGACCGTGCTGACCCGGCAGGGCGGCTTTACCGGGCAGGTGACCGGAACACGCATGATGATGAACTCGCTGATCCTTGGCATCGGCTTTGCGGTCGGCAAGATCGTGCTGTCGATGGCGGCGGCCTATGCGCTGGTCTATTTCCGGTTCCGCTTCGCCAGCTTCCTGTTCTGGATCATCTTCACCACGCTGCTGCTGCCGCTGGAGGTGCGGATCATGCCCTCCTATCAGGTGATGTCCGATCTGGGCCTGCTGAACAGCTATACCGGGCTGATCGTGCCGCTTCTGGCCTCTGCCACCGGCACCTTCTATTTCCGGCAGTTCTTCAAATCCGTGCCCGATGAATTGCTGGAGGCGGCGCGGATCGACGGCGCCGGGCCCTTCAAGTTCCTGATCGACGTGCTGATCCCGCTGTCGCGCACGATGATGGCGGCCATTTTCATCATCATGTTCGTCTACGGCTGGAACCAGTACCTCTGGCCGATGCTGATGACCACGGAAGAGCGGTTCTTCACGCTGATGCGCGGCATCAAGCAGATCCTGCAAGTCTGGGTCGGCAGCCAGATCCCTGATTACAACGAAGCCTTCGCCCTTGCCATTCTGGCCCTCGCCCCGCCCGTTCTGGTGGTGGTGGTGTTCCAGCGCTGGTTCATCAAGGGCCTGACGGAAAGTGACAAGTGATGGCCTCCATCGACATCAGCAACGTGTCCAAGACCTATCCCGGCGCTTCGGCGCCTTCGGTGTCCGACATCAACCTGTCGATCCGCGATGGCGAGTTCATCGTGCTGGTCGGGCCGTCCGGCTGCGGGAAATCCACGCTGCTGCGCATGGTGGCCGGGCTGGAGGATATTACCGGAGGCGAGGTGCGCATCGGTGACCGGCTGGTGAACGGGGTAGACCCGGCCGACCGTGACATCGCCATGGTGTTCCAGAACTACGCGCTTTACCCGCATATGACGGTGCGCGAGAACATGGCCTACGGATTGAAGAACCGCCGCACGCCCCCGACCGAAATCGCGACCCGCGTGGCCGAAGCCGCCCGCATGCTGGAGCTTGGCCCCTATCTGGACCGCAAGCCGCGCGCGCTGTCGGGCGGGCAGCGGCAGCGCGTGGCGATGGGCCGCGCCGTGGTGCGCCAACCCGCCGCTTTCCTGTTCGACGAGCCGCTGTCGAACCTCGATGCCAAGCTGCGCGTCTCGATGCGCGGCGAAATCCGGCGGTTGCAAAAGCGTCTGGGGACCACCTCGCTTTATGTGACCCATGACCAGCTTGAGGCAATGACGCTGGCCGACCGGCTGGTCGTGCTGAATGCGGGCCGGATCGAACAGGTCGGTGCCCCGCTGGACATCTATCACACCCCTGCGTCGACCTTCGTGGCGAGCTTCATCGGTTCGCCCGCGATGAACCTGCTCGACGCCGAGATTCGAGGCACGCGGCTTCATATCGGCGGGGCAGATCTGCCCCTGGGCGTGAATACTGCCGCGCAAGGGCAGGTGACCGCCGGTGTACGGGCCGAAGACCTGTATCTTGCCGCCGACGGCCTGCCCTTCCGCGTCGATTTCATCGAGGAACTGGGCGCGCAGCGTCTGGTACATGGCCATGTCGAGGGCCAGCCGCTGACGCTTGCCGTGGCCCCCGATGTGGCACTGTCCGACGCGGTTCATCTTGCGATCCGCGCTGGTGCGCTGCACCTCTTCGACACGGCGTCGGGCAAGCGCCTGCCCGCCTCCGGCACGGGCGCGCGACCGGCGCGTGCCACGGAAGAGATGGCGGGTGCAACCGCCCGTCCGCTGCTGTAACCCCCGCGCGCACCCAGGCGATCTGCACCGGGCGGCGACATCGGGAAACGCGTCAGGCAGTGCAGGCTGACTATGGTGCCATCCTGAAGGGAAAGCACGTGGGCGACTGCCGATCCGGTCAGGCGACTTCGGGCAGAAGCCGGCCGAAGATATAGGTGCTGCACCCCGGATCGAAGCCGATGATTTGCAGGCCCGCCTCAAAGCGGCTTTGCATGGCCAGGCGACCTTCGGTGCGGGCAGCGCGGGCGGCAGCTTCGTCACTGCGCAGCAGCCTGTGAAAATCCGGCACCACGGCAACCCTGTCCTCGGCCCGCACTTCGGGGCGCCCTGTCACGAACAGTTCGGCGACCACGCGGTCACTTTCGACGCCGCCCTGATAGCTGCCACCCGATCCGTAGTAATTGACCAGATAACCCGTGCCAAAGGCCCCGAGGTTATTGATGTTGAGATTGGCATTGCGCGTCATCAGCGGGTCATAGGTCCAGCGGATGCGGCGAATGCCGCGCGACTGGCACCAGTCTTTCTGATAGGCCTTCAGCGCCACGCCCAGCCCCTGCCCGCGATATTCGGGCAGCACGGCAAGCCGGTGGCTGTGCTGCACGGCGGGATCGGCAGTCGGAAACCCGAAGACATACCCGGCCAGCCGCTCCCCGTCGAAGGCGCCGGCGACAATGCCCCCCTCGGATTGGACCACCATCAGCAGGTCCGGCGGGTCCGCCAGATCATCCATCCCCCAGACAGAGTGTTGCAGGTCATAAGCGGCCTGAAACTCGGCCAGACCGTGCAGGTCGCGATAGGTGATCATGCCGGGAACGCCTGAACCGAAGTCGAGATGCTGTCCAGGAAATCCCAGTCCATCGTGACACCGATCCCTGCCCCATTCCGCGGTATCGGCATCAGGCCGTTTTCCGTTTCAAGCTTTTCGACCACAATGTCGCGCTCGAAATAGCGCGACGATGACGAGGTGTCGCCCGGCCGCGAAAATTGTTCCAGCGTGCAAAGGTGGATGTTATGGGCCCGGCCGATCCCGGCCTCCAGCATGCCACCGCACCAGACCGGCACGTCATGGGACAGGCACAGGTCATGCACCTGTTTGGCAACGGTATGGCCCCCCAGTCGCCCGACCTTGATATTGATCACCCGGCCCGCATCAGAGACCAGTGCCTTGCGGCAGTCGGGCAGCGTACGGATGCATTCGTCCAGACAGATCGGGGTTCGCAGCGCCGCCTGCAGCCGCACATGATCATGCAGGTCATTCCAGGCCAGCGGCTGTTCGATATAGTCCAACGCATAGTCATCCATGCGACGCAGCACCGGCATATCGGCCAGCGTGTAGCAGCAATTCGCGTCGATGGTCAGGTGAGTATCGGGAAAGTCCGCGCGCACCGCATCGAGCAGCTTCAGGTCATGGCCCGGCATCACCTTCAGCTTGATGCGGCGATAACCTTGCTGCACATGAATCTCGACATCCCGCAACGTGCGCGGAATATCCTTGATGCCCAGTGAAACACCCACCTCGATCTCGGACCGGGTGCCGCCCAGAGCCTGCCACAGGGGCAGCCCCTGCACCTTGGCCCACAGATCCCAGAACGCCATCTCGACCGTCGCCTTGGCCATCTGGTGATCTCGCCAGGGCCGGAACAGACGTTCGATTTCCTGCGGATTGGCAAAGCTCTTGCCCACGACCTGCGGCAGGAACACGTCGCGCAGCATCATCATGGAAGAGGCGAGCGTTTCGGGCAGGTAATCGGGCAGCACATCGGCGACGCCCTCGGCATAGCCCTCGTGTCCGCCGCCGCGCAGCACCAGAATCGGCATGACCTTCCGGACCATGGTGCCCGTGGCAATGGTGAAGGGTTGCAACAGTGGCAATTCAATCAGCCGCAACTCGGCCGAGTCGATCACCAGAGGTTCGCGGAGAGGCGAAAGCGGCATGGGTCTTCCTTTACGAAACGGGGTTTCCCGCGACGGGTTTGGCCGGGTTCAGGCACTCGGGATGCACGGTACTCCGGGCGCGCCGACCGGCTCAGAGAAATCCATTTTTAGTTTACGGTCAAGATTGACCGAATGTTAGTTTGCTGTCATTGTCGATTCCAAGCGGACTGAAGCACTGAGCAACCGCAGGCGCGGCCCTTTCGGCAAAGGGACGCTCCGGCCCTTGAACGCCTTGGGGAAGCCGATGGAACAAGCCGAAGGAACAGGCCTGCACGCCCGGCTTGAGGCGATTCTGGGCACCGGCACCCCGGTTGAACGCGCAATCGCGGCCTATCTGCTGAACCATATAGCCGACCTGCCATTTGAAACCGCAGCCAGCCTCGCCGCCCGGATCAGGGTTTCGGAAGTGTCGATCGGGCGCCTTGCACGGGCTCTGGACTATCGCAACCTGAAAGAGATGAAAGAGGCGCTGAAGGCTGAGGCTGATCTGAAGGCGATTGCCGCCGTCAGCGACAGCCCCTGGCTGAAGGGGGTGGCACTGGCCGAACGCTTTGCCCGCAGCGAGGGCAGCAAGGCCGATGGCGGCACCGCCGCGCTGGAGCGCGAAATCCATGCCGTCATGCGCAACCATGAAACGGCGGCGGGGCCAGAGTTCGCGCGGTGCGCCCGGCGTCTTGCCACGGTCGGCCATGTGCAGATCGCAGGCTTCCAGACCGAACGCGGTCTGGCGCAATACATGGCCCATAACCTGAGCTATCTGCGCCCGCGTGTCACGTCGCTGGCCCTGGACAGCGGCCATTTTGCCGAGGTGTTTCTGGATGAGCCGGCGAACACCGCGCTGGTCATCATCGAGACGCGGCGCTACTCGCGTCTTGCCTATGATCTTGCCAAGGCAGCCAGGGCACAGGGCATTCCGGTGACATTGATCACCGATCCCTATTGCGGCTGGGCGACCGAGGTCGCCGACGAGGTGCTGCGGGTCGAGACCGATTTCAACCATTACTGGGATGCCACCGGCCAGATTGCAGGTCTGATCAACCTGCTCGTCGACCGGATCTTCGGAGAGCTGGGCCCCGGTATCGAAGCGCGCCTGAACGCGATCAGCCGCCACTATCAGCAATTCGTGGGTCACCAGAGGTGACGCTTTAACAAAGCCGGCCGGCCTGAACCGGAACCGGCGTCTCAACAGGAAGGAAAGTCCGTATGAAATCCCTTGGAAAGTTGCTGCTTGGAACGGCCCTTGCCGGTGGGCTGATGGTGCCCGCACAGGCACAGGACGTTGTTGCCGTCCTCTCGCAGAACGAGACGGGCGCCACCTCGTACAATCCGGTATCGGCGACGCTGCTGTCGGTTGGCGCCTGGCTGATGTATGACCGTCTCGTCGCCAAGGACGAGAACCTGCAATATGTGCCGAACCTCGCCGAAAGCTGGGAAGAAGCGCCGGATGGCATGACCTGGACCTTCAAGCTGAAGCCCGGTGTCACCTTCCACAACGGCACCCCGTTCACGGCGCAGACCGTTGTCGACTGGCTTCCGCTGTATAAGGGGTCCGAGAACGAGTATCTGTTCGACGCCATCGACCACGCCGAGGTGGTTTCGGATACCGAAGTCAAATTCGTGATGAAACGGCCCGAGCCGAACCTGCTTTACAACCTGTCGACGGTCTATGCCTCGATCCCCGATCCGGCCGCCTTCACCGAGCTGGGGGAGGAATTCGGTGTGGCCGAGGTGGTCGGCACCGGGCCGTTCAAGCTGGACAGCTTCGAGATCGGCAATCAGACCGTTCTGCTGCGCAATGACGATTACGCATGGGGACCGGGTGATGCGACCGGCCATCCGGCCAAGATCGAAACGCTGACCCTGCGGGAAATCGCCGAAGCCTCGACTGCGTTCCTTGAACTGAAGACCGGCGGCGTCGACATGCTGATGAACGTGCCCACCGATTTCGTGGGCGAGGTCGAAGGCAGCGGCAATCTGAAATTGCTGGAACTGCCGGGCACCGATCTTGTCTACATGCCGATCAACGTGACCAAGCCGCCCTTCGATGACATCAAGGTGCGCGAGGCGGTGGCCTTTGCCATCAACCGGCAGGAAATCGTCGAGGCGGTGTTTGGTGGGCGGGGCAAGGCGGCCGATGGCTTCCTGATTTCGGCGCTGCCGGAATCGCAGATCGCGCCGGAATACCGCATGACCTATGACCCCGAGCGCGCCAACAAGGCACTGGATGACGCGGGCTGGGCGAAAGGGGCTGACGGCATCCGCGAAAAAGGCGGCGAGAAGCTGAAAGTGACGCTGTGGACCCAGTCGGACAGCATCTTCCGCCGCCTGTCGGAAGTGGTGCAGGCGCAGCTGAAGGCGGTGGGGCTTGAGGCCGAAATCCTGACCTTCGACAATGCGGCGATCCGCGACCAATACAAGACCGGCGAACAGCAGCTGGCAGTGCGCACCTATCTTTGGGACAATGCCGACATCCTGGAGTGGTTCTTCAGCGGCGAGCGGCTTTATTATCCCAACATCTCGATGCTGAATGATCCCAAGGCGGAAGAGCTGAAGGCGGCGGCGATGACGGGGGCCAAGAACTCGGCCGAACGCGAGGCGAACTTCAGGGCTTATCACGAGTATATCAACTCGCTGTATCCCTATGCCCCGATCTACGAGCCGGTGCAGTTGATGGGCTACAATACCGACCGCGTGACCCTGCCGGAACCGCTTCATGCTGCGCGCTTCAACACGCTGGGCTTCCTTCAGCTTGAAGTGAAAGAATAAGCGCAAGATGCTGGGCTTCGCCATCCGACGCATCCTGATGCTGGTTCCGGTGTTCCTTGCGGTGTCGGTGATCATCTTCCTGATGATCCACATGCTGCCGGGTGATCCGATCGACAATCTGCTCAGGATCGGGGCGGGGCCCGATCAGCGGGCGGCCCTGACCGAGAAATACGGCCTCGACCGCCCGCTGTACGAGCAATACCTCTACTGGATCGGCAATGTGGTGCAGGGGGATTTCGGCAATGCCATCGTGCAGCGCCGCCCCGTGGCCAGCCTGATCGGCCAGGCCCTGCCCTATTCGCTGACACTGGGCGGGCTGGCGTTGCTGGTCTCCACCGTGCTGGGCATCACGGTAGGCATCATCGCGGCCAGCTTCAAGGGAAGCTGGCTGGATCAGGGACTGATGGGCGGGGTGCTTTTTGGGTCCATGCTGCCGAATTTCTGGATCGGGCTGCTGCTGATCCTTGTCTTTTCAGTATCGCTGGGCTGGACCCCGGTGTCCGGTGCCCGTGGCTGGGAAAGCCTGATCCTGCCCGTGGTCACCATCGGTCTGGGCGGCACCGCACTGGTGGCGCGGGTGACGCGGGTGGCGATGATCGACGCGCAGGGGCGCGACTTCGTGATGCTGCTGCATGCCAAGGGCGTGCATCCCGTGGTCATCCAGTTGCGGCACGTCCTGCGCCACGCCCTGATCCCGGTCGTCACCATTCTGGCGCTGCGGATCGGCTGGATTCTGGGCGGGGCCGTTACGGTAGAGGTGGTGTTTGCGCGGCCCGGCCTTGGCTCGCTTCTGATCAAATCCCTGAACCAGCATGATTATCCGGTCGTTCAGGCCTCGCTGCTGATCCTCGCCATGGCGGTTCTGCTGGGCACCCTGCTGGGAGACCTGTTGCAGGCCGCCATGGACCCGCGCATCCGGGACAATCTGAAATGACCGTGACCGCTCCTGTTTCGGGCCTGCTGCCCGCGCTGCGCCGCTCGGCCCCTGTCCAGGCTCTTGCAAGCTGGAAAGGCGGTGTGGCCGGCACCTTCCTGATCCTTGTCGTGCTGGGCGCCCTTTTCGCACCCTGGCTGACGCCCTACGGCTTTGACGTGCAGAACCTGCCGGGAGCCTTTCAGGCCCCCAACCTCAGCCACCCCATGGGCACCGATGAATTCGGACGCGACGTGCTGACCCGCATTCTTTACGGCGCGCGGACCTCGCTGTCGGTCTCGGCGGTGGCCATCGCAATTTCGCTGTTCTGCGGCATGGTTCTGGGCGCCAGCGCCGGATACTTCGGCGGGCGTTTCGACCGCGCGGTGATGGTCGTCGTCGATCTGACCTGGGCGTTTCCCGAAATCCTTGTCGCGCTGATGCTGGTGGCGATCATCGGCCCCGGCACGACCGGAACGCTGGTGGCGATCTGCGTCGCCTATCTGGCGCAGTTTACCCGCCTGACCCGCGCGCAGGTCATGGCGCTGAAATCGGAAACCTTTGTCGAGGCGGCCCGCGGCATGGGGGCATCGAATGCCGCGATCCTGTTCCGCCATCTGCTGCCGAACTGTCTGGGGCCGGTTCTGGTGGCCGGGATGCTGGCGACCGGCGATGCGATCATTCTGGAGGCGACGCTGGGCTTTTTCGGCCTCGGCGCGCAGCCCCCGACCCCGTCCTGGGGCGGCATGATGTCCTCGGGGTCCGGGCTTTTGTTCAAGGGGCCGTGGATCATCATGTTCCCGGGCCTCTGCATCGCGTTGACGGTGGTGGCAATCAACATGTTCGGCGACGCACTGCTGCACAAGCTGGACGTCCGCGAACGGGTGAGGACCGCCTGATGCTGATGGAAGTCAAGGAACTCTCGCTGTCCATCGGCAAGGTCGCCTTGCTGGATCGGGTCAGTTTCTCGGTTGATCGCGGGCAGGTGCTGGGTCTGGTCGGTGAAAGCGGCTCGGGCAAATCGCTGACCGCGCTGGCGCTGACCGGCCTTGTGCGCCGCATCGGCGGCAGGATCACCGGCGGCAGCATCGCCTTTGACGGGCAGGAGCTTTCGGACCTGCCCGAACCGGCCTACCGCAAGCTGCGCGGCAAACGGATCGCCTTCATCACCCAGAACCCGATGTCGGCGCTGGATGCGCTGAAAACCATCGGCGATCAGGTTGATCAGGTCTCGCGGCTGCATCTGGGCCTGTCGCGCAAGGCGGCGCGGGCACATACCGTCGATATCCTGACGCGGCTGCGCATCCCCGAGGCGGCGACCGTAGCCCGCGCCTATCCGCATCAGCTTTCCGGCGGGATGAAGCAGCGGGTGGTCATTGCCATGGCATTGGCCGCCGATGCCGATCTCATCATCGCGGATGAGCCGACCACCGCGCTGGATGTGACGGTGCAGGCCCAGATCGTGATGATCCTTTCCGAGCTGGTGAGGAAGCGCAACATCGGCCTCATCCTGATCACGCATGACATGGGCGTGGTGGCCCAGATCTGCGACAAGGTCTGTGTGCTGTATGCGGGCCGCGTGGCGGAAAGCGGGCCTGTCGGGCAGTTGTTCGACACGCCGCGCCACCCCTATTCGGCGGCGCTGATTGGCTGCATCCCGCGCGAATGCATGGCGCCCGGTGCGCTGAAGGGCATTCCGGGCACCGTGCCCTCGGCGCTGAATTACGGCGCCGAATGCTGCCGCTTTGCCAGCCGCTGCGCCCGCGCGGATGCCCTGTGCCACACCACCCGGCCCCTGCCGCATTCGCAGGGCGCCGCCCTGGTCGCCTGTCATCATCCGCAAGGCACTGCCGCACAGCCCGAGGCCCTCGATGTCTGAACCGATCCTTGCCCTGTCGGGACTGACCCGGCGCTTCTCGACCGGCGGCGGCTTTCTGCGCCCTGCCCGCAGCATGACAGCCGTGCGCGGTGTCGACCTGCAAGTGGCACGCGGTGATATCGTGGGTGTGGTGGGCGAAAGCGGCTGCGGCAAATCCACCCTTGCCCGTCTTGCCATGCGGCTGCTTGAGCCAAGCGATGGCACGATCCGTTTCGAGGGGCAGGATGTGACCCATCTTGGCGGGCGGGCCCTGAAATCCCTGCGCAAGAAGCTGCAAATGGTGTTTCAGGACCCCTATTCCTCGCTGGACCCGCGATACACCGTGCGCGACTGCATCAAGGAGCCGTTCCGCGCATTGGGAGAGCCGGTCCCCCCCGGCCGGGTCGAAGACCTGCTGGATCAGGTGGGCCTGCCGCGCAGCTTTGCCGAAAGCTATCCGCACCAGATGTCCGGCGGCCAGCGCCAGCGTGTCGGGATCGCCCGCGCACTGGCCTATGCACCCGATTTTGTGGTGCTGGATGAACCGACCGCCTCGCTGGATGTCTCGATCCAGGCGCAGATCATCGCGCTCTTGCAGGATCTGCACCGGCAGCGCGACCTGACCTATCTGTTCATCAGCCATGACCTTGGGCTGGTGCGCTACTTCTGCTCACGCATCGTGGTGATGTATCTGGGGTCCGTGGTCGAGGTGATGGAAGATCCCCATGCCGCGCCGCGCCATCCCTATACACGGGCACTGATGGAATCCTCCTTCGTGCCCGACCCCGAAGCCCGCGCCACCATCGTGCCACTGGAGGGCGAGATCCCCTCGCCCTTCGCTCTGCCGCTGGGTTGCCCCTTCGCCCCACGCTGCCCCCGCGTGCAGGACCGCTGCCGCAGCGAACTGCCGCAACCCACGGCCACCACCATCGGCCGTGTGAGCTGTTTCAACCCAATCGAGGCCTGATGTCATGTCTTTCCATATCCTGACTGCCGAGCTGATCCAGGAATGCAGCACCTTCAATACGGGCCGCACCGGGCTTGACGAATACCGGGTGGAGATTCTGGCCACCGGAACCGAGGCCATCGCACAGCGGCGGGAAGGCCGGGCCGAACTGAAGGGGTTTCTTGATGTCGCCGAGGCCGAGGGCTGGCAGGTGACGCATGCACTTTCGGCAACCGCGACCCCCGGCCCGATTGTCACCGCCGAGGCCTTCGAGCATCTGGCGGGCATCATCACCGATGCGGCCCGCGCGCAGAAGGGCCGCATCCACGGGGTTCTGCTGGGCCTGCACGGCGCCATGGGCGCAGAAGGGTTTGACGATCCCGAAGGCGAGCTGATCACCCGCTTGCGGGCGATCCTCGGCCCGGATCTGCCCATCGGCATCACGCTGGACCTGCATACCAATACCACGCCGGAAATGGCCGCCGGGGCCAATGTGGCCGTTTCCTACAAGACCTACCCCCATATCGACCATGTCGAGACCGGCGCGCAGGCAGCCCGCGTCCTGAAGCGGTTGATGGAGGGCAGTGCAAAAGGCTGCACTCTGCGGCTCAAGTTGCCAATGCTGGACGAGGCGAATGGCGGGCGGTCGGATGTGATGCCGACGATGGAATTTTACGACCGCGCCCGCCGCTACGAAACCGAGCCGGGTATCCTGGCGGTTTCGGTCAATGCGGGCTTTGCCGATGCCGATATTTTGGAAGCCGGGCCATCTGTGCTCGTCAGCTATGATGAGCTGACCGCCGGTGCCGCTGCGCGGGCACAGGAGATCGCCCGCGATCTGGCACAGTCGATCTGGGAGGCGCGCAATTCCTGCGTGAACCGCTTCCTCAGCGTGACGGAGACCGCTGACTATGTACGCGCCTTCAAGCCCACCCGTCCCGGCCCGCTGGTGATTGCCGATTTCGCGGACAATCCCGGAGCTGGCGCCTACGGCGATGCCACCAACCTTCTGACCGGAATGCTGGATCTGGGGCTGGAGAATGCGGCCTTCGGCCCGATGATCGACCCGGAAGCCGCTGCGATCCTGCACCAGTCTCAGGAGGGGGACATCGTCACCCTCGCGGTCGGTGGCAAAAGCGACCCGCGTTTCGGTGGCGACCCGCTGATGCTGACCGGCGAGATCCGCCACCTCTCCGCCGAAGGCCTGCTGGTTGGCGACGGGCCGGTGATCGGTGGCATCACCTTCCGGTTCGGCAAGACCGCCGTGCTGCGGGTGAACGGGGTCGATATCCTGATCGTAACCGAGCGCGGCCAGGCCTATGACCTGCAACAGTTCAAGGCTTTCGGCATCATCCCCGAGCAATGCTCGGTGCTGGGCCTGAAGTCGCAGCAACACTTCCGCGCGGCCTTCGAGCCCATCGCAGCCGAGGTCATCGTCTGTGACTGCGGCGCCATCGCCTCACCGGATTACAAGATCCGCACCTACACGAAGGTCCGCAGACCGATCTGGCCCCTCGACGAGATTTCCGGCACGCCTGAGTTCCGCGTCAGCTGAGAGCCGGACGCCTGCCTTTGCCGATGGCTGCAATCCCGGTGCAGATCGGGCCAAAAGCGGCTGGAATTGCAGGCTCGACGCGCTTCGCCCAGTTGGCGTGGTCGAATGTCTTTACGGTGCGGCGCTCAAATTCGATGGCTTCACCAAATCCCTGAGGGCTCCGAACCTGCCAGTTGCTGTGGCGCAGCATGGTGCTCGGAGCCCATTGCGGACACTGTCACTCAAGACTCCCCTGGCGGCTCGAAGCTTCGCGCATCCAGTCCAGCAGGGTGACCAGGGCGTCTGTCATTCGTCGCTCTTTGGGAACCGTCAGCCAATAGCTCCCGAGGGTGACGGTCGTGGCGAAGGGCCGCACCAGACGGCCTGACCGAACATGACGCTCGAACATCGGCACAGGAAGCAATGCAACTCCGAAGCCACTGGCAGCAAGGTCTCCAAGCCCGATCGAACTGTCCAGAACCGGCCCCGTCAGTGAGGGACATCTCTCACCCGCCTGCGCGAACCACGCAGGCCACTCATCGACACGATAGCTTCGCAGAAGCGTGTGACGGGACAGGTTTGCCGGGGTTTGCAAGTCCGTCCCGGGCATGCAGAACGGTGTCATGGGCGCATCCATGATATGATGCGCCTCAATCCCTGCCCATCGGCCTTCGCCGAGCCCATGACGCTGGTGACGGAGCGCCCTCGCGCCAAGCGGTGCGGGGGCGTTTTGCTGATCGGCATGGGGATTTGTAGCGCGACAAAAATACCGGGCCAGCAACTGAAGGCAGAGCTATGCTCCAATTGCATGCCTCCACACCCCATTGGCTCCGTTGCTGATGCTCAGCGCCATGTGGAAGACGACCCACATCGGCCCTTCGCCTGCATCAGGCAATACTGCGGCACGGCCCGTTAAACCGGGCATTCGCTGTGTTTGCCTAATCTTGGTGCAAGCGAGGTCAACCACTGCCAGGCGACGTCGATCTTAACCCCGGCTGCGCTTACGGCTACCTTGGAACCAGTAGGCTCGAAAGCAACGGTGTTCGCGCTGATCGTCGGTCCCACAGCGAAGGGTCGCAAAGGCACCAGTTCCGAAATGCCGAACAGGCTGTTCGAGGCAGTCGAGCGCAACCTCTGCCCCTACGGCCTGCTTCCCCTTGAAAAGCTGACGGCGCTGTCAACGGGCGAAGGGCTGATCCAGAAGGTCCGTGACCCCTATTCGTGGACGACTGGTGACAAGGAACACAACGACCCCGGCGTCTTGGACAAGCGCCTCCTGTGCGACATCAGCGAGTTCGCGGGCGTGTTGGCGCAGGGGCGGCGCGAGGGGGCGACCCTCAGCACGGTGCTGCGAGATGCCTTTGACGGGGTGATGTTGACCACACCTTCCGCCACCGCCTTCCGGCGTGCATCTGATAGCAGGGCTGGGAGGGGATATCGCGCAGTTCCTGCCGATATGTCGCCCATTGGGCCTGTTTGGCGGGCGTGAGGGGGGCATCGGCCAACTGCGTCCAGTCGCTGTCGCTCAGCAACTGATCGCGCTGCTGAAGAACATCGACATCGCTGCTGATCGCTGAGCCGAACATGAAGCCGATATGGCCGGTGGCAGGCGTCACCAGCATGAGCGCCGTCCATGACCCGCTGGGTTCGGGCGGGTTCTCAAGGATCTGGGCCGCAAACTGGAAATTGACCATGGAGGCCTCTGGCACCACCATGGCGGTGTCAGATCCGCCTTGCGACGACACGTCCTCGGCGGCGCAATCGCCATAGCGCAGCACGGCATATTCGTCGCCCGAATAGGGATCTGTCGGATCATAAACGACAAATGCGACCATGGTTCACCTCTGGAACTGGACTGCGGAGAAATAGCGCCGGAACACCCGCATATTGGCGTTCCAGCCAGCTGTGACCGACGGGTCCGGCTTGCGGGCGCGGATACCCCTCGGCGACACTCACCCGGCCATCCAGCGCCTGCACCGCACTGGCCGTCGCACTGGCCACGCCGCCCACGCCGGTCAGGCTGGCCTGCAGTTCCGTGATGGCACTGGCCTGCGCCGCATCGGCCGAGATCCGCGCCGTGCGTTCGGCCACCAGCTCCGCCCGGCTGGCCCCCGGCGAGGGACGGCCGATGGCGATCCAGTCGATCTCGATATAGTTGCTGCCGTCGGGTGCCGATGCCAGATCCAGCCGGATCTGGTCGAGCAGGCCCGCCCAGTCCGGCGTGACCGTGATATCCGTGATCCCGTCGACCCAGACCGGCTCGGGGATGGCAAGGCTGCGCCCGGCGCCCCAGCCCTGACCGGCGGCCTGCCACCACAGGATGCCCGTCCAGCCGGGTGACCCGACCCGCCTGAGCCGCGCCCGGACCTGCGAATAGACCTGCGTGTCCACGGCAAGCCCGCCGGGCGAGGCGATCCACGCCCCGGCGCCGGTCGGCGGGCGCAGGTATCCGCCCGCCGCAGCGGGCGCCGAGGGGGATCCGGTCCAGCCTTCGGCCGTCGTGTCGAAGTACCAGATCTTCGCATGGTCGAACTGGGTATTGGTGCCGACGGAGACGGCAGCGATCTGCTGGGCCAGCGCATTCTCGCCATCGACCCGGGCCGTATCCACCGCGAGGATCTGCGCCCCGAGGCTCTGGCCCTCCGCCTCCAGAACCGTGACCCGTTCGGCAATGGCGCCGGTGGCGCTGGCCCCGACCGTGATCCGCTCGTCGAACGAGGCGGCATAGCCCTCGACCACCACGCCGATCTGGCGCCGCAGCTCCTCGCGGGCGCTGTAGGACTGATAATCCAGCTCGGCCACATAATCGCGCAGCGCCTGCATCGAGCGGGCCAGATCGCGGTAATGCTGCGCGGTGGTCAGGGCCAGATCCCCCCGCGCCGCCGCCTCACCAGCCAAAGCCGCCGCCTGCGCCGCAAGCCCGGCCGCCTGCGCGGCCTGGGCGGTGGTGAGACCGGCCACCTCCGCCCGCACATCGTCCAGCGTATCGTCGACCAGATCCAGTTCGGTGCTGACCCAGCCCTGCAGGTCGGTCAGCTGCCCCAGAAGTTCCGCCCGGACATCATCCAGCGCCGCATCCGCCTGATCCAGCCCGCCGTCGATCCACTGCTGCAGGTCATCGAGCTGGCCGAGGAGTTCCGTCTCCAGCTGCGACCAGTCGAGATCGGTGGGGCCGAGCTTCAGGCTGGCGGTGGTGGCGCCGAGCCAGCCGGTCCAGGCGGTCTTGCGGCCCGAGATCAGCCGGGCGCTGACCTCATAGGCGG
>NZ_QBKP01000010.1:18346-160157 GCF_003054195.1 Gemmobacter caeni | reverse complement strand
CCTTGAACTCGATCACGCCAATCGCCTCTCACCAACTCCCTTACAACGCTGGAATATCATGCGCGCCCCGAAAGTCGAAAGTTTGCGACAGTACCGCGGCAAGTGCTGGTTTTGGGGCCACGATGGGTGGTTTCGGCCAGGCGAAGCCGGTAAGGTCTGGCACAGCGGGCGGAACGGCCCGCCCTGCCGAAGGATACCCCATGAAATCCGAACATGTCGCGCTTGCCAAAGCCTCGATCCTGCTCGCCTCGGCGCCCGAACCTGTCGTGCAATCGGTGCTGGAGGAAGCACGGATACGCCAGTTCCCGCGCGGCGGCACGATCTTCCTGCAAGGCGAACGCGCCAGCGCGATCTATATTGTGGCCGAAGGCTGGATCAAGCTCTACCGCATCGCGCCAAATGGCGCCGAGGCGGTGGTGGGCGTGTTCACCAATGGCGAATCCTTCGGCGAGGCGGTGGCCTTTCGCAGTGACACCTATCCGGTCGCGGCGGAGGCGGTCACCGACTGCACGCTGATCCGCATCGAGGCCGACAGCTTTCTGCGCCAGATCCGCAACAACCCGGAAGTCGCCATCTCGATCCTGTCGGCGACCTTTACCCATCTGCACAGCCTTGTGGCGCAGGTCGAACAGCTCAAGGCCCGGACCGGCGCGCAGCGGGTGGCAGAATTCCTGCTGGAGCTTGCACCCTGCCCGGCCGGCGCCTGCGAGGTGACGCTGCCCT
The DNA here is from genome assembly GCF_003054195.1 of Gemmobacter caeni. Taxonomy (GTDB): domain Bacteria; phylum Pseudomonadota; class Alphaproteobacteria; order Rhodobacterales; family Rhodobacteraceae; genus Gemmobacter; species Gemmobacter caeni. Next base: position 159,434 of record NZ_QBKP01000010.1, on the reverse strand, counting down.
ATGACAAGGTGCTGATCGCCGGGCGGCTTGGGATGAAACCGGAAAGCCTGAGCCGGGCCTTTGCACGGCTGAAGGAACAGGGCGTCACCATCCGGCAGAATATTGCCCGGATCGAGGATCTGGAAACGCTGCGCAACTATACCGAGGAAGACCCCGCAATGGCCTGGTCGCGCTGATCCCGTCAGGGAATCGCAACCGCGAGGCCGGTCAGGGCCAGCATGAACAGCGCAAGCCCCAGTGCGAATCCCCGCGCGATGTTCGGGGCCTGCGCAAGATGCAGATAGCGGTTCAGGATCAGTTCCGCCTTGGCCCAGGCAAGCGCAAGCACCACCAGTGCCAGCCAGCGCCCGGAAAGGCCGGTCGCGGCGACGGCGGTGGAGGTGGCGGTGAGGGCGATCAGCCAGGCCCAGGCACGGGTGACGCTCATATCAGGTAAACCACCGGAAACAGCAGCACCCAGACCAGATCGACCATATGCCAGAAGGCAGCCCCCGCCTCGACCGCGCGAGGGGTGGCCAGCCAGCCAACCAGACCCAGCAGCACGATCCCTGCCAGCACATGCGCCGCGTGAAAGCCGGTCAGCAGCATGTGGAAGGTGTAGAACGCATGGCTGTCAAAGCTCAGCCCGGCGGCCCAGAGATCGGCATATTCCTGCGCCTTCAGAAACAGGAACACGCCACCCAGCAGTGCCGCCCCGGCCAGCAGCGCCCGCAACCGGGTACGCCGTCCCGCCCGCGCCGCCTCCAGCGCCAGTGCGGCCAGCCAGCCGGAGGTCACCAGAACCAGCGTGTTGATCCCCGCCCCCGTGCGGTGCAGATGCGCCTGCGCCTCGGCAAAGCCCGGCGGATCGGTCAGCCGCACCGCCAGAAAGCCCAAGAGACCGGCGCCAAACACCGCGAGTTCTGACAGGATCAGCACCCACATCATCAGATCGCCGGGCAGATCGTCCAGCACGGATGCCTGCGGCGCGTTCATCCCGTCACCAACTGCCGATAAATCGCGGGCAGCGCACGGGTCAGCTTTTCGGGATCGGCGATCACCGCATAGGCCCCCGCGCCGAAGATGCGCGGAAACCAGTCCTTGCCGTCCCGATCCACCGTGATGCCGAACACCGCTTGTCCGGCGCGGCGGGCCTCCTGCACGGCCTTGCGACTGTCCTCGATTCCATGGCGGCCCTCGTAATGGTCCAGATCGTTGGGCTTGCCATCGGTCAGCACCAGCAGAAGCCGCCGCTTGCGCGCCTCGCGCGTCAGCCCGGCCGAGACATGGCGGATGGCCGCGCCCAGCCGGGTGTAATGGCCGGGCCGCAGCCCGGCGATGCGCTGTTCGGTGCCGGCCGACATCGGCTCGGAGAAACCCTTGACCTCCTGCACGAAGACCCGCTGGCGGCGGAGCGAGGAAAAGGCGTGGATGGAGAAGCGGTCGCCGCAGGCATCGAGCCCCCAGGCCAGCGCCGCCAGCGCCTCGCGTTCGATGTCGATGACGCTGCGCCCGTCATGGCCGTGCCCCGGCAGCGCGCTTTCGGTGCTGCGCGAGACGTCCAGCAGGATCGACACCGCGAGATCGCGGCGTTCGGCTCTTGTCTGGCGCCAGACCCGGTCTGTACCTTCGCCGGTTGCCAGAAAATCGACCCGCGCGCGCACCGCCCGTTCGGTGTCAAGCACATCGCCTTCCGGGTGGCCAGCCGTCGAGACGAAGCCGGGACGCAGGGCCTCGAACTGGCGGCGGACGGCGCGAATGCGGGCGGCGGCGCGCGGATCGTCCCGAAACGCAGGTATTGCCAGGCTTTCCTCGGCCCGTGACTGCAACACGCGGACATGCGCGGGCAGATAGACCCCGCCGCGCACATCCCATTCGGGATAGGTGGTAACGCCCGACAGCGCCTCGCGGTCCACATCCTCGGGCGCAAGGTCGAGATGCAGTTTCAGCCGCGTGGCCGGGGCTTTGGAAATCTGAGCCAGACCGATCTCTTCCTGATCATCGGCGGCCTTGCCGGCGGTATCCTCGTCGTCCTCCTCGATCCGGCGGTTGAGGTTGAGGAATTCGGTCATCGACAGGATCGCCTCGAACTTGTGGAGGATGAAACTGTCCTTGCGATCCGCCTGATCGGCCTTGCGGCGGCGGGCGCGGCGGGCGGTCTTTTCCTCGGTCAGCTCGGGCGTACCCTCGGTCGCGCGGGTTTCGACAGCAGTGGCCTCGGACCGCGACAGCGCCCGCAGATCGGGCCAGAGCGGCACCGGCCGGAACGGGCGATAGCCGCGCGGGGCACGGGCGGGCAGCGGCGGCAGATCAAGCGTCGCGCCAAGCGCCGCGCGGATGCGCGCTTCCACCGCCGCCTCGGCGGGCGGCAGGGTGGGCGTGCGGCGCAGCGCCAATACGGCGGCGCACAGATCGCGGTGCAGCGGGCGGAATCCCGGCGCATTGGCCAGCGCGATTTCCGTCATCTGCCGCGCCAGATCCAGCGCCGCCAGATCGGCCAGCAGCGGGTCGGCCGCGACCTGCGGCGCACGGTCTTGCAGCGCCACCGCCGCCGCCGCGAGCCACAGGTAAAGCGCCGCATTGGCCTCGGCCGCCGGGAAGATGGCAAGCGACTCGGGCAGGCGCAACGTGGCGCCGTCAAAACTGGCGCGGGGAATTTCGTCGCGCCATGTGCCCAGCTTTCGCAGCAGGCTCAGCCGGTGCGCGCTGGTTTCCGCCGCCACCGGCTTGATCTCGACGGCGCCATCCCCGCCGAGGCCGCGAAACAGGACTGCCAGCCGCCTGCCCACCTGTGACAGCGGGACACGGGCTCCATCGTGGACGGGATCAGCGTCCAGTCGGCTGGCAAAGGCGTGCCACAGTTTCCCGACGGTTTCTTCGGGTTCCCATGGCTCGAACTCGATCCGTGACATGGCCTGCCTCACCCGAATACGGCCGTCACAAGATCGCGGAGCCCGGCCTTCACATCCGGGTCATCGGTCAGCGGTTCAATCATCGCCGCGCGGATCGCGGCCTCGGTCGCCATGCCGCCGGCGATCAGCGAGGCGCAATAGATCACCAGCCGGGTGGAAACCCCTTCCTCCAGATCCTGCCCCTTCATGGCGCGCAGCTTGCCCGCCAGCCGTACCAGCGGCGCCACCCGATCCTCGGGCAGGCCGCTTTCACGGGCGACCACCGGGATTTCGTGTTCCGGTCGCGGGAAGCCAAATTCCAGCGCGACGAACCGCTGCCGGGTCGAGGGTTTCAGCGTCTTGAGGATATTCTGGTAACCGGGGTTGTAGCTGGCGACCAGCAGGAAGTCGGGATGCGCCTCCAGCTCTTCGCCGGTGCGGTCGATCGGCAGGATGCGGCGATCATCGGTCAGCGGGTGCAGCACCACCGTCACGTCCTTGCGCGCCTCCACCACCTCGTCGAGATAGCAGATCGCGCCCTCGCGCACGGCGCGGGTCAGCGGCCCGTCGACCCAGACCGTCTCGCCGCCCTTCAGCAGCCAGCGCCCGATCAGGTCCGAGGCCGACAGATCATCATGGCAGGCGACCGTGTAAAGCGGCCGGCCCAGCCGATGCGCCATGGCGGCGACGAACCGGGTCTTGCCGCAGCCTGTCGGGCCTTTCAGCAGCACCGGCAGCCGGCGCGCGGCGGCGGCGGCGAAGATGTCGCATTCCGCGCCCTGCGGCTGGTAGAAAGGGGCGTTCGCCGCCCCTTCCGTGATATGGGATCCATCCATCTGCATCACTCCGCCGGCTGGCTTGCGCCGCGTTCGATGATCTCGCGCCGGGGCACGAGCACGGCATAGATGAACAGCACCGCCCCCAGCACCACCGCGACACCCGAGCCGAAGCGCATGGCATAGAACAGCCAGAGCTGGTCCTGCACATCCATGTAGCCCTCGCCGTTCACCCGTTGCAGGTGGGTCTGGATCGTACCCGCGAAGGTCAGCGTGAAGGTCATGAACACCACACCGCCCGACATCAGCCAGAAGCTGACCATGTTCAGCACCTGATTATACGGGTCGCGGCCCAGCAGATGCGGCAGCGCATAGGTGATGATCGCCAGATTGAGGCAGACATAGGCACCGTAGAAGGCCAGGTGGCCGTGCGCGGCGGTGATCTGCGTGCCGTGGCTGTAATAATTCACCCCGTGCAGCGTGTGCAGGAAGCCCCAGACCCCGGCCCCGAAGAAGGCGAGCGTGGCGCAGCCAAGGCTCCACAGCAGGGCGGCCTTGTTCGGATGGTCGCGGCGGCCCTTCCAGACCATGACGAAGGCGAAGGACATCATGGCGAAGAACGGCGCCACCTCGAAGCTGGAGAAGATCGAACCGATCCACTGCCAGTAACCCGGCGTCCCGATCCAGTAATAGTGGTGTCCGGTGCCAAGAATGCCCGAGAACAGCGCAAGGGCGGCGATGACGTAAAGCCACTTCTCGACGACCTCGCGGTCCACCCCCGTCAGCTTCAGCATCAGGAATGCGAGGATCGAGGCCATCACCAGTTCCCAGGTGCCCTCGACCCACAGATGGACGATGTACCACCAGTACATCTTGTCCAGCGCGAGGTTATCGGGGTTCACGAAGGCGAACAGGAACAGCAGCGCCAGCCCCCACAGCCCCAGAAGCAGGATATTGGTGATCGCGGTCTTGCGTCCGGCCAGCACGGTCATCGAGATGTTGTAAAGGAAGATCAGCGCCGCGACGACGATGCCCACCTTCACCCAGCGCGGCTGTTCGATGAACTCGCGCCCCTCGTTGCCCAGCAGCCAGTTGCCGTCAAACAGGTTGAACAGATAGGTGACAACCACCCCCGCCGTCCCGATGACGAAGATCGCCAGTTGCAGCCAGGCGAGCTTGGGCGAGTGGATCTCGCGTTCCGCCTCTTCCGGGATCAGGTAATAGGCGGCACCGAAGAAGCCCAGCAGCAGCCAGACGATCAGGCTGTTGGTGTGCAGCATCCGGCCCACGTTAAAGGGCAGGATTTCCGACAGGAAGTTGGGCGAGATGTAGATCCAGCCCAGCACCAGCCCCATGGTCACCTGCACGGCGAACAGCGCCATGGCGACGACGAAATAGGCCAGCGCGATCTTTTGCGTTTGGTATTTCATGGCAGTCTCTCCTCAGCCCGCATCATTCGGCGGCCAGTCCTGGGCGCGGATCGTATTGGTCCACAGCAGGAAGTCGGCGATCTGGCGGTATTCCTCGTCGGTCAGCCCGAAGTTGGGCATCTGGCGGCGGCCCTCGATGCCGGTTGGCATGGCATCCATCCAGCCTTTCAGCGCGGTGAATGCGCCTTCGTGGTCGCCGGGTTCGATGCCCCAGCGTGTCATCACATTGGCCAGTTCCGGGGCGAAATAGGCGCCTTCGCCCAGAAGGGTGTGGCAATTGATGCAGGCATGCTTTTCCCAAAGCAGTTTGCCCTGCGCCACGCTTTCGGTCAGCGTTGCCTTGTCGGTCGAGGTCTTGGTTATGTAGAAGTGCGAATGGGCCGTCAGACCCACGAAGATGAGAATGAAGAACAGTGACCCGCCGTAAAAGATATTGCGGGCCATGCTCTTGGTCATGACTTCGCGCATGGCGAGGTGTCCTTCCGTGAGCGGTTGCAGTCACCCTTCTGTGAAGAAGGCGCCCGTGTCCGGCCTTAACAAAAGTCAACCCGGCGATGCGACAATCACGCCAGAAGCGCGATTTCGGCGCCGGGACATACAGCCAGCGTGCGGGTGATGGAGGCGCGGTCCATCAGGCAGAAGGCGGTCGACAGCGCATCGGCCAGCGCCGCGTGCGGGGCAGTGACACTGACAGTCTGCCAGCGCGGCCTGAGCGGTGCGCGGGGTCCGACGATATGCGGCTGCCCCGCCCCGATCAGCGTGCCGCGCGGCGAAGAGGTGGCCATGGCGCCACCGCGCAGCGCAAATTCGCGCAGCACCTGCCCTTCCGTCCCTGCAATGGTCACGCGCCAGGGAGTGCGGTCGGCGCGTGGGCCGGTGATGGCCATTTCGCCCATGTCGATCAGCGCATGGCCATAACCTTCGGCCCGCAACAGCGCCGCAATGTGGTCGGCGGCCCAGCCCTGCGCAATGCCGTTCAGTGTCAGCGCCTGACCGGGGGCCAGCCGGATTTCACGCGCGTCGATCTGCACGCGACACAGCCCGATGGCAGAGCGGGCAGCCTGTTGGTCGCCGCCTGTCGCCAGAGCCTGCCACAACGGCTGCACCGTGGGATCGAAGGCGCCGCCGGTCAGATCATGCACCTGCCGCGCCAGCGCCAGCACCTCCAGCAGCGCAGGCGGCGGTCCGGCCAGACGGCCATCCCGGTTCAGCCGGGTCAGCGCGGAGTCGCGGTGCAGGCTGAAGACCTGTTCCATTCGCTCGATTTCGGTCACCAGCCGGTCGAATGTCAGGCTGGCGCGGGCGGGATCGGCTCCTTCCAGCCGCATCGAGACCGCAGCGCCGAAGGCGCGGCCCTCCCAGACGGCAGCCTGCGCACCGCGCGGCGTGGCCAGAGTGGCAACGGCGATGCTCAGGAACCGGCGGCGGTTCATCGTGGCGACCCGACCGGGGCGCGCGGCAGGCGCGGTTGCCACCAGACCAGCCAGAACTCTGCCAGATACAGGGTGAAGGCCATGACCCACAGCACACCGGAGGTCAGCACCGCCGGTTCATAGACCTGCGGAAAGGCCGAACCGATCCAGCGCAGAGCGGCGGCGAACGGCAGCAGCGCATAGGCCAGCACCACGCCGCGCGGCGCGACGAGGGCGCGCCCGCTGTGGCCAAGGCTCGCGCGCGACATGATGGCCAGTGTCATGCCGCCGACACCGCCGATGGCCAGCAGATGCAGCGCCGCGATCTCGGACCCGAAGCCCAGACCTGCCAGCCCCAGCAGCACAAGGCCAAACGCATTCAGCGCATATGACAGATGCATGGTCCAGAGGATCGGCCGTCGCCAGGTCCAGCCCCCCCGCCACAGCGCGACCCGGCTCAGAGCCAACGCCCCGGCCAGAAGCGCCACCGCTCCGGTGAGCGTCTCGGGCAGACCGGCCAGACATCCCACCGGCACCGCGATGGCCGCAGTGACCGAACCCGCCGCCAGTGGGCGCGGGTTGACGGGCAGGCGATCCTCGCGCCCGCTGGCGACCATGGCATTGCGGGTAAAGCCCGGCGTCACCCGCCCGCCCATGACAACGATCATCCCGGCCAACACCAGCAGCCCGCCGCGCAGCCCCTGCCCTGCGGTGCCGGTCAGCCCCATCCAGTCCAGATGCACCAGCAAGTTCGACAGCCAGAACAGTGCCAGCATCGCCACGAACAGCAGTTGCGGACCGCGCGGGCGGCGCAGAAGCTGGCTCAGCAACTGAACAGCAAGCAGCGGCGCGAAGGCCAGATCCGCCACCGCCACCATCGCGGGCGGCAGGTTGCCCGAGGCCCACAGCGCCAGCCGCCCCGCCAGCCAGACCGCCGCCGCCAGCGCGATGAAGCGGTGCGCCGCGCCCTTGCCGCCGGTCCAGTTCGGCACGGCGGTCAGGAAGAACCCGGCCAGCGCCGCGCCGCCATAGCCAAAGATCATCTCGTGCGCATGCCAGTGCTGCGGCGCCATGGCGACCGGCAGATCGGCCAGCCCGCCCGTTGCATGAATCGCCAGCCAGCCGGTCCAGATGACCATGGCCAGCACGGCGAACAGCCCGGCGGACAGGAAAAAGACCCGGAAGCCTTCGGAGAACAGGCGTTTCACGGCACTCATGGTGTGGCTCCTTCCGTGGCACGGGCACGGCGTTTCAGCACCGGGCATTGCGTGCCGTCGTTCATGATGACCTGACAGCGCAGGCACAGGACACATTCATTGGGGTTGATGCGGCCGATGGCGTCGATGGCGCCGACGGTGCATTTCGTCTCGCACATCCGGCATTCGCGGCCGCATTGCGGGCGGCGCTTCAGCCAGTCGAAGATCTTCAGCTTGGCCGGGATCGCCAGCCCCGCACCCAAGGGGCACAGATAGCGGCAGTAGAAGCGTTCGATGAACAGCCCCGCCCCCAGAATCGCCGCGACGAACAGCAGGAACGGCCAGGTCCGCAGGAAGCGCAGCGAGATCGCGGTCTTGAACGGCTCGGCCTCGGCCAGCAGCAGCGCGTCATGCATGGAATAGAAGGACAGCGCGAGGATGGAGACGAACAGCGTGTATTTGATGACCCAAAGCCGTTCGTGCAGCGCCTGCGGCACCGCGATCTGCTTCACACCCAGCCGCTGCGCCAGCGTATTGGTCAGCTCCTGCAAGGCGCCGAAGGGGCAAAGCCAGCCGCAATAGACCCCGCGCCCCCAGAACAGCATCCCCAGCGCGACAAAGGACCACAGGATGAAGATGACCGGCTCGATCAGGAAGGTCTCCCACCGGAAGCCGGTCAGCAGGGAATGGACGAAGGCCACCACCTGCACAACGGAAAGCTGGCCGTTCAGCCCCATGCCAAGAACCAGAAAGGTGGCAGCCAGAAAGCCGATGCGCCCTGCCCGCCAAAGGCCCGGGCGTCGGGTGATCCATTCCTGCGCGAACAGGATCACGGTTAGCACCAGAAGCATCAGCACCACGATTGCCGCCTGCACCCGCTTGGCCTGCCAGATGCTGCGCCAGAGCGGCTCGGGTGTCGGCGCTTGCAGGATGAAAGCGGCTGGAAGCGCCACCGGCAGGCTGGCCGTCAGTGCCACCTCGCCCCCCGTCGCGGTCGGGCGGCTGGCGCGGACCTCCAGCGTGAAGGGGCGGGTCGGGTCGATGGCGGCGGGCAGGGCGAACAGGCTGATCTCCTTCATCGCGGGGGCGTCCTTCAACGTCAGCCGCTTGATCATTCGATAGCCGTCCGCGCCGGGCTGCCAGCGGGTTTCCCCCTGAACCACGGTCAGCCGGTCGAACCGGCCCGAGCGTTTCCAGTCGGTGCCGCGATGCGATTGCAGGCCAGAGGACATGACCAGAAGCGCCGCCTCGCCCGGCCCCAGCGCGCCCAGGGCGCGGGTGAATTCCTGTTGGCCCAGCAGGTTCTGGCCGATGGCGGGCGGGTCGATCACCCCGGCCCAGAGATGCAGGAAATCGCCGGGACCGGGCGGGACCGGCACCCTGGCACCGGCCAGCGCCACCGCCGCCTCGGTCATACCGATACGCGTTTCGCTCACCGCGCCGGTGGTCAAAAGTTGCCGCCAATCCGCCGGGGCGAAACTCAGCCGGTCGATGGCGCCGCCCGCAATGACGCCGCGCCCCACCGCAAGGGTGCGCGCGGTGCGCAGGATGCCGTCGCGGATAACCCCGGTGGAAACCGTGGCGCGGCTGATGATATCCGGCGCTTCTGGCGCTACCGGCGCGGCCAGATCGAGCCCGGCGAAGCCGCTGACATATCGGGCGATGTCGGCATCCGAAATCCCCAGCGTCAGTACGGGTTCGTCATGCCTGACCAGCCGCGCACCGAGGATCACCCCCTTGGGTGACAGCGCAACCCGCACATCCAGCGGCCGCCCGGAATAGCCCACCGACCCCGCAATTTCCGATGTGGAACCAAGATGCGCCAGCAGCATGTCGCCTGCATAGACCTCCCATCCCGGCACGCCCTCGTCGATCCGGCGCAGGATGAGCGGGCCGGTCACGCCGGTCAGGGCTGCAGCCTCGTCCGGCGTCGGCGCGTCTTCCGCACGGGCCAGACCCGCGCAGAACAGAACAAGCAGGGCAAGAAGGAGCTGTCGCATGGCGGTCCCGTCCGGGGCATCCTCCGGTTCGTCCCGCACCCTGCCTGCGCGGGAACGTCGCGGCCTTAACCAAAGTCAAAGCCTCCGGCCGCCGATCACGGGAATGTGTGCCCAGCCTCACCAGCTGAACGGAGAGATTCCCATGACCCGCCGAGCCACCCGAGCCAGGACGCTTCTGTGGACCAGTGCCGCCCTCGCCCTCGGGCTGATGGTTGCCCCCGCCCAGGCGCAGGACAAGCCAAAGGAGCATGCAGACGGACCTGCCGCCGCCTATGAACCCTCGATGACCACCCTCGGCCAGCTCAAGGTCGAGATCCCGGGCCGCAAGCCCGATGATCCTGTGATGACGCAGGAGGAGTTCCAGAAAGCGACACAGATCTATTTCGAACGTTGCGCAGGCTGCCATGGCGTGCTGCGCAAGGGGGCGACCGGCAAGCCGCTGACCACCGATATCACGCGCGAAAACGGCTACGACTATCTGCACAGCTTCATCACCTACGGCTCGCCCGCCGGGATGCCGAACTGGGGCACCTCGGGCGAACTCAGCGAGGCGGATGTTGACCTGATGGCCCGTTACCTTCTGCTGGAACCGCCCGCCCCGCCGGAATGGGGCATGCCGGAGATGAAGGGGAGCTGGCAGGTGCTGGTGAAGCCCGAGGACCGGCCAAAGCAGAAGGAAAACAACATCGACATCGAGAACCTGATGTCGGTCACGCTGCGCGATGCGGGCCAGATCGCGCTGATCGACGGCGGCACCTACGATATCCGCGCGGTGATCGACACTGGCTATGCCGTGCATATCAGCCGCATCTCGGCCTCGGGGCGGTATCTGTTCGTGATCGGTCGCGACGGTCTGGTCAACATGATTGACCTCTGGATGAAGGAACCGGCCTCTGTTGCACAGATCAAGATCGGCATCGAGGCGCGATCGGTCGAGACCTCAAAATTCGAGGGCTGGGAAGACAAGCTGGCCATCGCTGGCGCCTACTGGCCGCCGCAATATGTGATCATGGATGGCGAAACACTGGAGCCGCTGAAGATCGTCTCAACCCGCGGCAATATCTATGACGAGCAGGTCTATCACCCCGAACCCCGCGTCGCATCGATTCTGGCCAGCCATTACAAGCCGGAATTCATCGTGAATGTGAAAGAGACGGGCAAGATCCTGTTCGTCGATTACACCGACCTCAAGAACCTCAAGACGGTGGAGATCGAGGCAGAACGCTTCCTGCACGATGGCGGGTTTGACAGCACGCATCGCTATTTCCTCGTGGCGGCCAACCAGCGCGGCAAGATCGCGGTGGTGGACACCAAGGAAGACAAGCTGACCGCGCTGATCGAAACCGGCGGTCAGACCCCGCACCCGGGGCGCGGCGCGAACTTCACCCACCCGGTCTATGGGCCGGTCTGGGCGACCTCGCACCTGGGCGATGAAAGCGTGGCGCTGATCGGCACCGACCCGGAGGGCCATCCCGATCAGGCCTGGAAGATCGTCGACAACTTCTTCGCACTTGGCGGCGGCTCGCTGTTCATCAAGACCCATCCGAACAGCACGCATCTTTATGTCGATGCGCCGCTGAACCCGGATGCCGAAGTGTCAGCCAATGTGGCGGTGTTCGACATCCCCGCCATGGGGGGCGATCCGGCGGTGGACCCGGAGTTCAGGACACTGCCGATCGGCGAATGGGCCGGGATCGCGGATGGACAGCCGCGCGTGGTGCAGCCGGAGTTCAACAAGGAAGGCACCGAGGTCTGGTTCAGCGTCTGGAACGCGAAGGACAAGGAAAGCGCGATTGTCGTCGTCGATGACAAGACGCTGGAGCTGAAGACGGTGATCAAGGACCCGCGTCTGATCACGCCGACGGGCAAGTTCAACGTGCTGAACACGCAGAAGGACATTTACTGATCCTTTCGCGTGTTCACGCCCCGCGGCTCCCCAGGCCGCGGGGCACCCGGAGGGGCGCATCTGCGCCCTTCTGTTCCTGTCACAGCCAGTCGGGACCGACAGCCATGAAAGACCTTGCCCCCTTACAGCCCGGCGGAATCGTGCATCTTGTCGGCGCCGGTCCGGGAGACCCGGAGCTTCTGACGCTGCGCGCGCTGCGCCTGATCCGCGAGGCCGCGGTGGTGGTGCATGACCGTCTGGTCAGCCCCGAGATCATGGCGCTGGTGCCGCCCGGCACGCGGCGCATCGACGTGGGCAAGCTACCAAAACATCATCGCCTGCCGCAGGAAGGTATCAATGCCCTGCTGGTCGATCTGGCTGCGCAGGGGCTTTGCGTGGTGCGGCTGAAAGGGGGCGACCCGCTGATTTTCGGGCGCGGCAGCGAGGAGGCGGCGGCAATCCGCGCTGCCGGACAGCGCTGCACCCATGTGCCCGGCATCACCTCGGCGCAAGGGGCAGCCGCCGCGACCGGCGTGCCACTGACGCACCGGGGGCTTGCCACCGGCGTGCGCTATGTCACCGGCCACCGCGCGAGGGATGTCGCGCTGGATCTGGACTGGGCCTCGCTCGCCAGTCCAGAGACCACGCTGGTGGTCTATATGGGCGCCGCGACCATGGCCGAGATTTCGGCGCGACTGGTGGCACAGGGACTGCCTGCCGATCTGCCGGTGCTGGCCATTGCCGCCGCGACCACGCCCCGCGAACGGCGGGTGCTGTCTACCCTTGCCGACATCGCAACCGCCGTCGCGGACGCCGAGCCGGGCGTGCCGCTGCTGTTCATCATCGGCCGCGTCGTCTCGCTCTACGCGCCGCTGCCCGGTGCCGCGCTTCAGGTGGCCCATGCCTAGGCTCGTCCTGCTCCTTCTGGTCCTGCTGGTCCTGCCCGGCATGGCGATGGCAGAGATCACGCCGGAACAGACCTTGTGGCTGGAGCACATGGTCACGCAGGATTGCGGATCATGCCACGGGCTGACGCTGAAAGGCGGGCTTGGCCGCCCGCTGACGACCGAGGCGCTGGCCGGGGCCGATCCTGCCACACTGACCGCCATCATCCTCGACGGTGTGCCCGGCACCGCCATGCCGCCCTGGCGCCCGCTTCTGACCGAGGAAGAGGCGCGCTGGATCGCCGACTATCTGACCACGAAGGACCAAAGATGAAACGCGCGCTTGCCCTTGCCCTGCTGACCCTTCTGCCGCTGCCCGCGCTGGCGCAGGCGACTGGCGACCTTGGCCTTGTGGTCGAACGCGCCAGCGGCAGCCTCCTGCTGGTGGATCGGTCCGACCGCGCGGCGTTGACGCGGATCGAGGGGCTGGGCGATCTCTCGCATGCCTCGCTGACCTACAGCCCCGACGAACGCTTCGCCTATGTTTTCGGCCGCGACGGCGGGCTGAGCAAGGTTGACCTGATCGACCGCAAGGTGGTGGCGCGCACCATGCAGGCCGGAAACTCCATCGGCGGCGCCATTTCCGACGACGGCAGGCTGGTCGCGGTGTCGAATTACGAACCCGGCGGGGTGAAGGTGTTTGACGCCGAAACCTTGGCGCCTGTGGCCGACATCCCGTCCGCCGGCAAGACCATCGGTCTGGTCGACCTGCCCGGCCGCCGCTTCGCCTGGGCGGTCTGGGACACCGGCGAGGTGTTCATGGGCGATTTCTCGGGTGCCGCGCCGGTGGTGACCTCGCTGGGCATCGCCGGGGTCAACCCGTTCGACGCGGTGCTGACGGCAGATGCGCATACCTATCTGGTGGGCCTCTTCGGTGAAAAGGGCGTCATGTCCTATGACCTGTGGTCGCCGGAAACCCCGCCGCAGAAGTTCCTGACCGATTACGGCAAGACCGGTGCGGACATGCCGGTCTACAAGATGCCGCATCTGCAAGGCTGGGCCTTCACGGAAGGCCAGTTCGCCCTGCCCGCCGTTGGGCGGCACGAGGTTTTGTGGGTGGACAGCGAAACCCATGCCGACCGGGGCGCGACCCCTGTGCATGGCCAGCCGGTGTTCATCATCGCGCAACCGGCCTCGCCCTATGTCTGGGTGAACTTCGCAACACCCCTGAACGATACCGTGCAGGTGATCGACAGCCGCGACCACAAGGTCGTCGCCACGCTGACCCCCGGCAAGGCCGTGCTGCATATGGAATTCGCGCCACGCGGCGCCGAGGTCTGGATCAGCGCGCGGGATGACGACAAGGTGCGGATCTACGACACCCATACCCGTGAAAAACTGGCCGAGATCGCGGCCAAGGCACCCTCGGGCATCTTCTTCACTGCGCGTGCGCATCGGCCGGGGTTGTAACCATGGACGATCTGGACCTGCGCCTGCTGGACGAGTTTCAACGGGACCTGCCGCTTTGCCCGCAGCCCTTTGCGGTGATCGGCGCGGCCCTTCGCCTGACCGAAAGTGCGGTAGTCGACCGGCTGATCCGGTTGCGGGACAACGGAAAGGTGGCACGGGTCGGCGGCACCGTGCGCCCCAACACGGCAGGGGCCTCGACCCTTGCCGCCATGGCGGTGCCGGAGGATCAGATCGAGGACATCGCGGCCCTGGTCGGAGCAGAGCCGGGGGTGAATCATTCCTATCTGCGCGAGGCCGACTGGAACCTCTGGTTCGTCGCCACCGCCGCCGACCGGGATGACCTTGGGGCACTTCTGGACAGGCTTCACATCGCATCAGGGCTGCAATTGCTCGACCTGCGGCTGGTGCGGCCCTTCAACATCGACCTTGGGTTCCGGCTGACCGGCGGCTTGTGCGCCATGCCTTCGGACCGCCCTCCCCTGCCCTATCAACTCCATCCCGGCGACGGTGCCCTGCTGCATGAACTGTCTGCGGGGCTGGCCCTGACCCCGCGCCCCTTCGCCGCACTGGCCGAGACGCTTGGCCGCGACGAAAGCGCGGTGATCGCCCGTATCGCCGTACTGCTGGCCGCCGGGATCATCACCCGGCTGGGCGTGATCGTGCGCCATCGCGCATTGGGGTTCACCGCCAATGCGATGGTGGTCTGGGATGCCGCGCCCGAACAGGCAGAGGCTGCGGGGCGCGCCCTCGCCGCCCATCCCGGCGTGACACTGGCCTATGAACGCCAGCCGGTGCCCGGTCTCTGGCCATGGCGGCTTTATTCCATGATCCACGCCCGCAGCCGGTCCGAGGCGCTTGTGGTACTGGAGACCGCAACCCGCCTGCCCGCCTTGCAGGGCATGGCCTATCGCGTGCTGTTTTCGACCCGCTGTTTCAAACAGACCGGCGCCCGGCTGCGGAGGGCGGCGTGATGCGCCGCACCCTTCCCCCCGACGCGCTGGACACCACCGACCGGCTGCTGATCAACCGGCTTCAGGACGGGGTGGAGATCACCACCGCCCCGTTCGCCGCACTGGCCACGGCAACTGGTCTGACCGAAGAGGCCCTGCTGGCCCGCATCGCGCGCCTGCGCGAGATCGGCGCCATCACCCGCTTCGGCCCTTTTCTCGATGCGGCAGCCATGGGCGGGGCCTTCTGCCTGTGTGCCATGGCCGTGCCCGAGGACCGTTTCGAGGCGGTCATGACTTTGGTCAATGCCCATCCCGAGGTCGCGCATAATTATGAACGCCAGCACCGGCTGAACATGTGGTTCGTTCTGGCCTGCGAAAGGCCCGAGGGCATCGCATCGACCGCCGCCGGTATCGCGGCGGAAACCGGGCTGACCGTGCATCTTTTCCCGAAGATGCAGGAATTCTTCATCGGCTTCCGGGTAGAGGCATGAACATCGACGCCACCGACCGCCGCATCCTTCAGGCCACCGCTGGCGGCCTGCCGCTGACGCCGCATCCTTTCGCAGAAATCGCCCGCTGGCTCGATCTGACCGAGGCCGAGGTGATGGACCGCATGACCCGGATGCAGACCCAGGGCGTGATCCGCCGCATCGCGCTGGCGCCCAACCATTACGCGCTTGGCATGGTGGCGAATGGCATGAGCGTCTGGGACGTAGCCGACGACCGCGCGGCCGGGCTTGGCGCCAAAGTCGGCGCCCTGCCCTTCGTCAGCCATTGCTACCTGCGCCCGCGCAGCCTGCCCGACTGGCCCTATAACCTCTTTGCCATGATCCACGGCACCAGCCGCCCCGAGGTCGAGGCGAAACGCGGGCAGATCGCCCGCCTCCTCGGCCCGGCGTGCCGGGCGCAGGATATTCTCTATTCCACCCGCATCCTGAAAAAGACCGGGATGCGCCTTGCCGATGGGGGCTGAGCCATGTTCCGTCTGACCCAATACATGCGCGAATTGGTGGCCTCCACCCCGGTGCGCCGCCGCTCGGGCGCGGTGAAGCCCGTGGTGATCTGGAACCTGACCCGCACCTGCAACCTGCGCTGCCGCCATTGCTATACCACCTCGGCCGATGTGCCCTTTCCGGGGGAACTGAGTCACGCAGAGGCCATGGCGGTGCTGGACGACCTGCACGCCTTCGGCATTCCCGCGCTGATCCTGTCGGGCGGTGAACCGCTGAGCCGGTTCGATTTCTTCGATCTGGCGACGCGGGCGCGGGAACTGGGGTTCCGCCACCTCTCGCTGTCTACCAACGGCACGAAACTCGCCGAAAATATCGACCGCATTGCCGATCTGGGCTTCGATTACGTCGGCATCTCACTGGATGGGATCGGCGCGATGAACGACTGGTTTCGTGGCATGGACGGCGCCTTTGACGCGGCCCTCGCCGGGGTGCGGGCCTGCAAGGCGCGGGGCGTGAAGGTGGGGCTGCGCTTCACCATCACCCAGGACAACGCCGCCATGCTGCCAGCGATGATGGACCTTTGCGATGCCGAAGGGGTGGACAAGTTCTATCTGTCGCACCTTGTCTATGCCGGGCGGGGCGACAAGAACCGGGGAGAGGATGCCGCCCACCGCCGCACCCGTCATGCGATGGATCAGTTGATGGACCGCGCCTGGATCGCGGTGGCCGAGGATCAGCCGCTGGAAATCGTCACGGGCAACAACGATGCCGATGCCGTCTATTTCCTGCGCTGGGTGCGGCGCAATTTCGATGCCGACAAGGCCGCGCAGGTCGAGGCGCATCTGGCCGCATGGGGCGGCAATTCCAGCGGACTGGGCGTCGCCAATATTGACCCGCAGGGCAAGGTGCATCCCGATACCTACTGGTCGGATTATACCGTGGGTTCGGTGAAGGATACGCCGTTCAGCCAGTTGTGGACCGGGGCCGATCCGATGCTGGCAACGCTGCGCCAGCGGCCGCGTCCCCTGAAAGGGCGCTGCGGCGGCTGCTCCTTCAAGGCGATCTGCGGCGGCAATACACGCATCCGCGCGCTTCAGATCACCGGCGACCCCTGGGCCGAAGACCCGGCCTGCTATCTGAACAACGCCGAAATCGGGCTGGATGCGGCCGAGCGGCTGACCGTCACGCCATTCCGGGGAAAAAGCCATGATCCGGCGCATCGTTTCCTGTAACCGCGCGTCTGGCGGCGAGGACAGGACGCCTCCGGCGGGGGGATATTTTCGCCGGGGTAAATGGGCAATGGCGGTTCTGCTGGGGCTGGCCGGGCCCGCGCAGGCGGGGCCGGACGGGGCGACGATCTATGCCGATCTTTGCGCCTCCTGCCATGCCGAAACGCGGCTGGGCGGCACTGGCCCCGCTTTGATCCCTGAAAGCCTTGGCCGTTTGCAGGGCGACAGGTTGCAGGCGGTGATCGCCGAAGGTCGCGCGATGACGCAGATGCCCGCCTTCCGCGACACGCTGCGCCCCGAAGAAATCGCGGCGGTGGCCGATTATCTCTCGGCCCCGCTGGCCGCCCCGCCGGTCTGGGATGCGGCGGCGATCGGCGCAACGCGCGAGATGACCACCGATTACCACGCCGCGCCCGCGCCGGTGTTCACCGCCGACCCCATGAACATCACGCTGGTGGTGGAAACCGGCGACAGCCATATCTCGGTGCTGGATGGTGACAGTCTCGCGGTGCTGGATCGGTTCGAAACTCCCTTCGCCGTGCATGGCGGTCCAAAATTCAGCCCTGACGGGCGCTATGTCTTTGTCATGTCGCGCGACGGCTGGGTGCAGAAATACGACATCTGGTCACTGCACGAGGTCGGTCGGGTGCGCGCGGGCCTGAATAGCCGTAACATCGCCATGAGCGCCGATGGCAAATGGCTGGCGGTGGCAAATTACCTGCCCGCGACACTGACGATCCTGTCCACAGAGGATCTGAGCGTCGCACGGGTGATCCCGGTTGCGGATCGGCAGGGGCGGCCCAGCCGGGTCTCTGCCGTCTATCAGGCGCCGCGCCGCAAGACCTTTCTGCTCGCGCTGAAGGACGTGCCCGAAATCTGGGAAATCGCCACGACCGAGGATGGCGGCCCCTATTCCGAGGGGCTGGTGCATTCCAATGAAAACGGCATGGAAGAGGCGATGGGCGTCGAACGCGGGTTGTTCGCGCGGCGGCGCATCGCGGTCTCGGCACCGCTGGACGACTTTTTCTTCGACCCCGACTATCGCAACCTGATCGGTGCCAACCGCGAGGGCGAGACGGGGGTGGTGGTCAACCTCGATGTCGGGCGCGAGATCGCCAGCCTGCCCCTGCCCGGCATGCCGCATCTCGGCAGCGGTATCAGCTGGATGCGTGACGGGCGCCGTGTCATGGCCGTGCCGCATCTGAATGAAGGTCGGATCAGCGTCATCGACATGCAGGACTGGCATGTGGTGAAGGTGATCGAAACTTCGGGGCCGGGCTTCTTCCTGCGCAGCCACGACGGCGCACCGCAGATCTGGGCGGATGTCTTTACCGGGCCGCACAAGGGCGAGATGCATCTGATCGACAAGCAGGCGCTGGAGGTGGTGAAGGTGCTGAAACCCGAACCCGGCAAGACGGTGGCCCATACCGAATTCACCCGCGACGGCAGCAAGGCGCTGGTCTCGGTCTGGGAGCAGGAGGGCGCGGTGATCGTCTACGACAGCCGCACCCTTCAGGAAATCACCCGACTGCCGATGCGCAAGCCTTCAGGAAAATACAATGTCTGGAACAAGATCACCTTCGAAGACGGCACCAGCCATTGACCCGCGCCGGATCTGGTGGCTCAGGCTGTGGATCTGGCCTTTTGCGACCGGAGCGGTGGCGATCAACCTGTTCCTGCTGGGGCTGATCCTGCATTCCGCCGGTTTTGCCAATATCGCCCCCGTGTCCGCGCTGGTCTGGAGCCTGCCGCTCGGCCTCCCGGCGACCTGGGCCGCTGCACGCTGGATTGGCGGGCTGATCGCCGAGGCCGAGCGGTAACAACCCCGCCTTGCCCCCAGCGCAATGCTGCAATGCAGCATGCGCGGTTGTGACCTTGGCCCTGCCAACGTAAGTTCACCGTTAAGGGGGGAAACCAACCGATCCATGCTTCAGGAGGTTTCCATGAGTTATACATCAGATATTCCGGGCCGCAACGCGAGCCTTGGCAGGAAGTTCGGTGCGCAGGTTCTCGCATCTATTGGCGCTGCGCTGACCCGCTATGGCCGGATCCGGTCGCGGGCCGACCGCGTGGAACAGCTTCAGGCTCTGAGCGACGCGGAACTGGCCAAGCTTGGCCTGACCCGTGACCGGATCGTGCAGCACGTCTTCCGCGATCAGTTCTATTACTGAACTGTGAGGCCCCTCAGCGCCTCAGGGCGTTGATGATGTCCAGCGCCATCGTGTCGGAGAATGTGACGTGGGCGATCATCAGATCGCGCGCGCGGTCCCCCGCCGCATCCAGAATCGCGGCGGTGATCGCCTCGTGATCGCGGGCCGAGCGTATCTGCTCGCCCGGCAGCGCGTGGCGGGCTGCCAGATAGCCGATCAGCCGGTTCCCGGCGCCTAACGCCATCGCCCTCAGGTGCTCATTACCCGCCGCCGCCATGATACAGCGGTGAAAGGCAAGGTTCAGGTCATAATAGGCTGGCTGCGGACCACTGGCCGCGAGACAGGCGCGCGCGGCCTCCGACAGTTGTTCGGCCTGTATCGGGCCGATGCGCCGCGCCGCGCGATAGGCCAGCGCGCCCTCGGCCTCGGCCAGAACCTCGATCATCTTCATCAGCGCTTCGGCATCCAGCGCAGCAATGCGCGCACCGTCGCGTGGGCGGCGTTCAATCACACCCACAGCTTCGAGCGCGATCAGCGCCTCGCGAATCGGCGTGCCGGAAATCATCAGCCTTTCGCGCAGATCCACCTCGTCAATGCGGTCACCGGGCAGCAGGGCACGCGCCTGCACCCGTTGCAGGATGTCATCGCGAACCTGATCCGCCTGCGCGCCCATATTCCCTAACTCCTTGATCCGGCATGGTCGATCAGGAAATAGCACACAAATTTCCACCATATAATTATAATTAAAGATTATAAAATTATAGTTATTATTGACAGACCTGCTTTTTCACCCGACGCTCCCAACCATTGCAACTGGTATGAAAGGGAGGTCATGTCCGCCACCGCAAGGATCAGCAAGATCGACGATGACCTGCCCGCATTTACCGGGCCGGACCTGTGCAGGCTGGAAGCGACCGAGGTCGTGGCCCTGCTGCGCAAAGGTGAAATCTCGCCTGAAGAACTGCTGGACGCGGCCTGCGCGCGATTGCAGAAAGTGGAACCGGCGATCAATGCAATGCCCATCCTGTGCGAAGAACGCGCCCGCGCCGCCGTGCACAGGCTGGACCGCAGACCTTCGGAGCATTCCGGCTGGCTGGGTGGCCTGCCCTTGGCCATCAAGGATCTGACGCCGGTCGCCGGGGTGCGCACCACCTTCGGCACACGGGGGCTTGCAGACTTCATACCCGATCATTCCGACCCGCTTGTCGAACGGCTGGAAGCGCGCGGCGGTCTGGTGGTGGGCAAGACCAATACCCCCGAATTTGGAGCGGGCGGCAATACGTTCAATGAAGTCTTTGGCCCGACCCTCAACCCCTGGGACACGCGGCTGAACGCGGGCGGTTCATCCGGCGGTGCGGCTGCCGCGCTGGCGACGGGCGAGGTCTGGCTAAGCCATGGCTCGGATCACGGAGGATCGCTGCGTACTCCGGCGGCTTATTGCGGCGTCGTGGGGCTGCGGCCCAGTCCCGGCCGGGCCGGCGGTGGATCGGACGCCATCGGCTACATGATCGAAGGGGTTCAGGGTCCAATGGCGCGGTCCGTGCGCGATTGCGCGCTGTTTCTGGATGCAATGGCGGGGTATGAGCCGCGCTTTCCGATTTCGTACCCCGCACCGCACAGGTCGTTCCAGACCGCCGTCGCCGAAGCCGAACCCCAACTGCGCATCGCCTATGCCCCCGATCTGGGCGGCTTCTCAGCCGTGGATGCCGAAATGGAAACCCACTTGCGCAAAGTGCTGGAGCGGCTGGCGCGCGAAGGGGTGACAGTTGAGGAAACCTGCCCTCCCCTGCCCCATCTGGAACGCACCTATCACGCCCTGCGCGGCGAGATGTGGGCGGTGATGGGCCGCCGTCTGCCGCAGGAGATCCGCCGCCATTTCAAGGATACGCTGGAGGCGAACATGGCCTTCGGCGAAACGCTGACCATCGCGGAAATCGCCGATGCACAGCTGGACCGGACGGTGATCTACCGCAACATGCTGCGGCTGTTCGAAACCTTCGATGTGCTGGCCTGTCCGGTCGTGGGATGCATGCCGCATCCGCAAGAGGTGGAATGGGTGCGCGAAGTCGGCGGACAACAGTTGCATGGATATATGGACTGGCTGCGCTTTGCGTTCCTGGCGACCGTCACCGGCCTGCCCGCGATCTCGGTGCCGGTGGGGATCGGGCCGCGCGGGCTTCCGGTAGGACTACAGATCATCGGCAAGCCGCGCGGCGAGGCGGCGCTTCTGGCGGCAGCGCGGGTTGTGGAGCTTTCGGTTGGCGGGCCTTTCCGCCCCATCGACCCGGTGCTGCGGCATACCCCGCCCCCACTGGCGACCCAATGACGGCCGCAGCGGGGTTAAAGCGTTTCGGCGCGACGGGCGGCTTCGTCCAGCCGGATGGCAGCGCCGCGTTCGAACTCATCACTGTCGATCCAGTCGGCAAGCCGGTCCATCATACCCGTGAACGCCACAACCTCGGCGGGATCGAAGTTCTGGAACAGCAGCTCCAGCCCGACCTCCGACAGAAGATCGGCGCGGGCGCGCGCCGTGCCGCCGGTTTCCGTGATGTAAAGGCCAAAGCGGCGCGCATCCTGCGGGTCGTTGCGGCGTTCGACATGCCCGCCGCGCACAAGGCTCTGGATCAGCCGCGAGGCAAGGCTGCGTTCCAGCGCGCCATAGGTGGCGATTTCGGCAAAGCCGATGCCGGGGTTGTCGCCGATCAGCCGCAGCACCCGCACAGTTCGCACATCAAGCCCCACCAGGGCGACGAAACGATCATCAAGCGCCCTGACAGCAGCCGTACCCAGCATGTTCAGCTTGTAGACCGCGTTTCCCTGCCGAAACGCCTTTGACCAGTTCCTGTACATCGCGGCCTTTCCATCGCGTTTCGGCATGCGACCCCTGTGCAATACCGGCCCTGATCCATCAAGGCGCAAATATTCGTTAGGCACAATAGTATCAATATGAGACTATTTGAAAATGCAACAATATAGACTGATTCGGGAGAAACAGGATGGGGATGATCGAAAGCATCGTTGCGGCGCAGGACGAATTCGCCCGCATGCGCCGGGCCATGCACGAAAATCCGGGGCTTGGCTTTCAGGAGACCTTCGCAGCTGAACTGGTGGCAACCAAGCTGCGCGAATATGGGCTGGACGAGGTGCATACCGGCATCGGCGGCACTGGTATCGTGGGCGTGTTGCACGGCACGCGGCCTTCAAACCGTACCATCGGCCTGCGCGCCGATATGGATGCGCTGCCGATCACCGAGGAAACCGGCAAGCCCTACAGTTCCAAAGTGCCAGGGGTGATGCATGCCTGTGGCCATGACGGCCACACCGCCACCTTGCTGGCGACCGCCTGGCATCTGTCGCGCGATCGAGATTTCGCGGGCAAGGTGCATTTCATCTTTCAGCCGGCAGAAGAGGGCCTGGGCGGAGCACTGGCCATGCTGAAGGACGGGTTGCTGGAGCGGTTTCCCTGTGACCGGATCTATGCCTATCACAACGCGCCAGGCTATGCGAAGGACCACATCTTCACCCGCAGCGGGCGGATGATGGCGGGCAGTCGCTTCTTCACCATCCGGGTGCAGGGCCGCGGCGGCCATGCCGCCCTACCCCAGACCACCATCGACGCCACGCAGATCGCCGCGAACATCGTGATGACGGCGCAAAGCATCGTCGCGCGCAACGTCGATCCCATCGAATCCGGCATCGTATCCTTCACCGATGTCTATGCCGGGACCAACAGCTTCAACGTGATCCCCGACAAGGCGTCGCTGAAGGGCTGCCTGCGCTATTTCAACAAGGCGGTGGGCGACCAGATGACCCAGCGCCTGACCGAGGTGGCACAGAGCGTGGCTGCCACCTATGGCGGCAGCGCCGAAATCATGTTCGAGGATATCTTCGTGCCGCTGGTCAACGACCCGGATGCGACCGCGATCGCGCTTGCCGTCGCCGCCGAAACGGTCGGCACCGAGAATGTGCATGGCGATGTGGCCCCCTTCACCGGCAGCGAGGATTTCGCCTTCATGGTCGAGGATGTGCCCGGCAATTACGTCATGGTCGGCGCCGGTCCCGGTGCCATGCCGCATAATCCGGGCTTCGATTTCAACGATGACATCCTGCCCACGGCAGCGAGCTATTTCTGCCGCCTGATCGCGGCGGAACTGGCCTGAACGAATAATCACCAACAGGGAAATCGAAATGGAACAGGTTCTTCAGGTCGCAAATGGCCCGGTCTTGTGGCTTTTTGCAACACTCGTGATCGGCGTCGTGGTGGTGCAGTCGCTGCTCTATCTGCGCATGACGCTGGATTTCTCGGACCGCTACGCCATCCTGACGGCGGAGGAACGGCGGGTGGTGTACAAGACCGCCGCGATCAATTCGGTCGGCCCCGCCATCGCGATCTTCTTCGTCGCGGTTTCGCTGATGGCCATGGTAGGCGGGCCGGTCACGCTGATGCGGGTGGGTGTCATCGGCTCGGCAGTGTTCGAGTTCCTCGCCGCCGATCAGGGCGCCAAGGCGCTTGGCGCGAAGCTGGGCGCCGACAGCTATACGCTTCAGGCCCTCGCGGCCTCAGTCTGGGTCATGACGCTGGGCGGCATGGGCTGGCTGCTTTCCGCCTTCCTGCTGACCAAGGGGCTGGACCGCGCGCAGGACAAGATGGCGGTCAGCAACCCCGGACTGATCCGCGCGGTCGGCACCGCCACCCCCATCGCCATCTTCGGCCTTCTGGGAGTCAATGCCGTGGTCGACAAGACCTGGCTCAGCAATTTCAGTATCGAGCCGGATGACATGGCCGCCGTCATCGCCGCCGCCGTGTGCATGGTTCTGCTGCATCTGGCAGGCAAGCACCGCGCCTGGCTGCGCGAATGGGCCGTGGGCCTTTCGCTGATCGTCGGGCTCGTCGCCGGTTCCGTCACCGGGCATCTGCTGGCCTGATCACAATAACATACGGGGAGACAAAACATGCCTGAACAAAACATGGAAGGTTTCTACAGAAGCAGCTTCATCCCGCGCGCCCATCGCATCGGTCGGCTGACGCTGGCTATTGCCATGGTGCTGTGCCTGATGCCCGCACTTTACCTGTCGTTCGTGCTGGGCGCCTTTCCGGGCGTCGGCCCGATCCTGACGGGCCTTCTGGCCATCGCCACCATCGTCGGCATCATGTGGGTGGTGGAGCCGGTTTCCTATTTCCCGGTTCTGGGGGTCTGCGGCACCTATATCAGCTTCCTGTCGGGCAACATCGGCAACATGCGCATGCCGGTGGTGATCTCTTGTCAAAGCGCCATCGAGGCCGAGGCGGGTACCCGCAAGGCCGAGGTCGCGGCGGTGCTGGGCATCGTGGTCTCCGTTCTGGTGAACCTTGTGTTCCTGATTGCGCTGGTGCTGATCGGCAGCGCCTTGATCGCGGTCCTGCCCGCCCCGGTGGCGGAGGCGATCAAGGCCTATACGTTGCCCGCCCTTTATGGCGCGGTCGTGATCATGTTCATCAACAGCGCCACGCGCCGCAATGCGCTGACCGGGGCTGCGGCGGGGCTCGCCATCTTCCTGTCGCCGCTGTCCGAGATCTACAGCTCTGCCGCTGCGGGTATCCTCGCCATCGTGCTGGCGGTTGCGCTGAACTGGGGCAACCGCGCCGCTGTCCCGAAAGCGGCCTGAGCCCCCTGCCCTGCCTGCGGGCCGTCCCGGTTCGGGGCGGCCCCTTCGTCATTCCCCGCCCGCCCGCAGCGCCGCGATGAGTTCGTGAAAACGGCTGCCCTGAATGACGACATGTGCAGTCATTTCGGCCGCTGCCCGCACCGCCTCTCCGGCCTCGATTGCCGCGACGATGCGGCGATGTTCGTCCAGCGAACGCGTCATCCGTCCACGGAGCGTCAGCTGCCGGCGGCGATAGGGTTGCAGTATGGTTTGCAGCCGCAGAGCTTCGGCTTCGAGGAAGCGATTGCCCGAGGCGGCATAGATTGCCTGATGGAAGGCCGTATTCCGGCTGTAGTAGGCATCGGTGTCGCCAGTCTGGATCGCCGCTTCGCAGCCCGCCTGCGCGGTACGGATGCGTGCCACTTCGGACGCCGACGCGCGGCTGGCAGCGAGGCGCGCGCACATCGCCTCCAGCTCTGCCATCACCTCGAATCGTTCGGTCAGTTCGACGAGGCCAAGCTCGGTCACGAATGTGCCGCGCTTCGGTTCGATCCGGACAAGTCCCGACGCTTCCAGGGCCTGTAACGCATCGCGGATCGGGGTGCGTGAACAGGCAAACTCAGCCGACAGCGCATCGGGGTCCAGCTTTTCACCCGGCACGAATCGGCCATCCACGATGGCATTTTCCAGCGCCTGCCGAATCTGCGCTGCGTTCATTCGGGCCGGGCGATCCAAGGCGACGTCCTGCTGAAGATTGATAACGGGTTGCAATTTAACCCTTCCTCGAAAGATGTCCAACATTCGCCATGTTATATACAACACTATGCTTAATATGTATAAGATGTCGCAGGAGGATATGCCATGCCACGCCCAAAACTCGCCTTTCTGACCGATCTGGTTCAGGCCATAACCGGCACTGAACGGATCGGCCGCAAATCAGCGCCACCGGATGAAAATGCCACGCGCAAGGCTCTGGCCCGGCCCGCTCCCGAACGGCTGGCAGCCGCTTGCGAGGTGCTGATGGGCCGCATCGGCGATGCCGCGCGCGTCGCGGTGGCGGAACAGGCCCTTGCCGCCTATGCCGAACTGGACGCGACAGGAAAGCGCGGCTTCTTCGATCTGCTGCGTGACCACTTTGACGCTGACCCCACCCTGATCCGTCGTGCCTTCGCCGCTTATGATGCGGCCCCTTCAGCCGCGACTCTGGTGCCGCTGTTTGACGCTGTGGAGCCGCCACGCCAGACCCTGCTCCGCCGTCTGAACACAGCGCCGGGCGCGACACGAAAGCTGGTCGATATGCGGGCCGACCTGTTGATCGCGATGCGCAACGATGCGTCCCTGCGGCCGCTGGATGCCGATTTCGCGCATCTTTTTGCCTCATGGTTCAACAGGGGTTTCCTGCGGATGGAACGGATCGACTGGTCCACTCCGGCTTCCGTCCTTGAAAAGATCATGGCCTACGAATCTGTCCACCCGATGCAGGGATGGGAGGATCTGCGCCGCAGGCTCGATCCTGCCGACCGGCGGGTCTATGCCTTCTTCCATCCCGCGACCGGGGATGAGCCACTGATCTTCGTCGAGGTGGCGCTGACCCGCGATACCCCCGACCGCATCGCCCCGATCCTGACCGCGCCCGTCGCACCTGAGGCGGAGGAAGCGACGACTGCGGTGTTCTATTCAATCAACAACACGCTGGCCGGGCTGAAGGGCGTCTCTTTCGGTAATTTTCTGATCAAGCAGGTGGTGGCCGAACTTGCCGCAGAGCTTCCCGCGCTGCGCAGGTTCGTGACCCTCTCCCCTGCCCCGGATTTTGCGGCCTGGCTTGCCAGCGGCGAAGACGCGCGCGGTCCGGCCCTGGCAAAGCGGCTGGCTGTCGACGGATGGCAGAACGATACTGCCGAAGCAGCCCGGCTGAAACCCGAGGTCGAGGCACTTGCGGCCCGCTACCTCACCGGCGCCCGCAACCGCTCCGGTGCGCCCCGCGATCCGGTGGCGCGGTTTCATCTGGGGAATGGAGCTGCCGCCTGGCGGGTGAACTGGCCTGCCGATCTGTCCGAAGGCGCACTGACGCGCGGCCATGGGCTGATGGTCAATTACCTCTACGAACCCGCCGCCATCGAAGCCCAGCATGAGGCTTTCGTACGCGATGGCACCATCGCCACCGGCGCGCCCCTCGCCGCCGCCCTGACACGCTGATTTCAGCCGGAGACATCCATGCAGACGATCTATGAAAGCTTCCTTGCCTCGACCGAAGGCGCCCCCCAAAAGACGCTGTTCGAAAGGCCGGGCGCGCCCGATATCACCTATGCGCAGGCGCGCGATCTGGTGCATCGTCTGGCCACCGTCCTGATCGGCTTTGGTGTGCAACCCGGTGATCGAGTCGCGGCGCAGACCGAAAAGAGCCCTGAGGCGATCTGCCTTTACCTTGCCACGCTTCAGGTCGGCGCGGTCTATCTGCCGCTCAACACGGCTTATACCGACGCAGAGATCGACTATTTCCTGGCAGACGCCGCCCCGCGCCTGTTCCTGTGCAGCCCAGCAACGCTGTCAGAGCACCGGGGCTGCCAGTCAGCGGTGCTGCGCGTCGAAAGTCTGGGCGCCAAGGCGGATGGCACGCTGATGGATCAGGTCCGTATGGCCCACCCTATGACAAACCATGTTGCGCGGAAGATGGAGGATGCAGCCGCCATCCTTTACACATCTGGCACTACCGGCCGGTCAAAGGGCGCGGTGTTGACCCATGGCAATCTTGCGTCCAACACCGCCGCCTTGTCGCAGATCTGGCGCTATACCGCTGATGACCGCCTGATCCATGCGCTGCCGATCTTCCACACCCACGGCCTGTTTGTAGCCGTTAACATGACGCTTGCGGCTGGTGCCGCGATGATCTGGCTGACACGGTTTGACACGGAGGAGGTGATCGGCCTGATGAGCCGGGCAACAGTATTGATGGGTGTGCCCACCTTCTACACACGGCTGCTGAAATCCGGCCGTCTTGATCATGCAGCGACCTCAAACATGCGGCTTTTCGTTTCCGGTTCGGCCCCGCTGCTGCCGGAAGATCACCGTGACTTCGAGGCACAGACCGGCCACGCTATTCTTGAACGCTACGGGATGACCGAAACCTGTATGATCGCATCCAACCCTTATGACGGTTCCCGCAAGCCCGGTGCGGTTGGCATGGCCTTACCCGGGGTGGAAATCCGCATCACTGATCGCGAAACCGCCGGACCTCTGCCACGAGGCGAGATAGGCGCTATTGAGGTCCGGGGGCCGAATGTTTTTGCCGGTTACTGGAACATGCCGGAAAAGACAGCGGCGGAATTTCGCGCGGATGGTTTCTTTATTACCGGCGATCTGGGGCAGATCGGCGAGGATGGCTACCTGCGCATTGTCGGGCGTGACAAGGATCTGGTGATCTCGGGCGGCTACAATGTCTATCCCAGGGAGATCGAGGCGCTGATTGATGAGATTACCGGGGTGGCTGAGAGCGCGGTGATCGGGCTGCCGCATCCCGATCTTGGCGAGGGCGTCACCGCCATCGTGGTTGGCGAAACGGAAGGCGTGATTGACGAGGCGGGCATTCTCCGCGCGATTGGCGATCAGCTTGCCCGCTACAAGCAGCCCAAGCGTGTGCTTTTTGTGCCGGAACTGCCACGGAACGCGATGGGCAAAGTCCAGAAAGCTGAACTGCGGAGACGTTTTGCGCAGCTTTACCAGAAGGGGACGCTGCCGGAGGCGTAACCGAAGCAAGCATGGCACGGAAGATGTTATTCTGTCCCGATGCATAAAATGCTGCGCAGCCAAGCCATGTTTACCCGGGTATACGTCTGATGGTCTCCTCGTGGGGGTACCAATGTTTACCGGGGTAAACATGCTCATGCCGTTTGCGGGCTTCGACGATTAACCAGCGAGCGGAACATACGCACAAGATCAAAGCCCTGTTGCCGTGCCTTGTCGGAAAGCCGGGACAGATAGCCTTGGGGGTTACGAATCCTTCCGAATGCCTCGACCAAACCCAGAACAGCGAGCGCCGCGCCAAGGGGGCCGAGACGGGTTCGGGCTGTCTCAACGACGGTTGCTGACAGACCAATCGCGGGTGCCAGAGCAGCGGAAAGGGCAACAATGTCACGCCAGCAACGTGGCTTCTCCAGCGCCATTTCTGCGGCAGTGGGGGCCAGGGCAAGACATTCATCGATGGAAAGATCAACTGGGTTCCGATCCTCGTTCTGGGGTAAATCAGGTGTGACAGGCCCCTTGGCTATAAATTCGTCGCAGTATTCAGATTCATAAGATTCTTTTTTTGAACTCTGAATGTGCCGGTCATTTTGACTGTCACTGGCGGTCAGATGAGATGTTGCTGAAGGCTGATCTACCGACGTTTCATCCACAGTATCGTTGATCTCGGCAAGAAGTTCGCTCAGTTGGTGGCTGTCGACCGAACGGCGCAGGGCGCGACGGGCCTCTTCGCAGGCCGTGGTTTTCGACGGATTGGTCTGGTGATACAATGCGTGGCGGATCATTGCGCGCAGAGCTTTGCGCCGCAGTTCTTCGCGGCGTTGCTCCTCCGCCAGCGCCTCAAGATCTAGGTCAAGGCTGAAGAGCGGGCCAAGGTCGATGCCATAGACCAGTTGCGCATCGCGAACCTGATAGCGCTTTCCGTTCGGGCTGAGTTTGCGGGCCAGCAACCCTTTTGACTGAAGATGAACGATCCGGCGCCGCAGGGTGCGTTCATCAATCCCGTCGCAGCGTTCCATCAGCGCGCGATTGGAGGCAAAGACAACCAGCCTCGTGGGATCGGCGTTATCCGGCACGAAGGACAACAAGCCGCGCAGGACCGTGATATCCCGGTCGCGCAGACCAAGCGGGCTGCGACAGATGCGGACAAGATCAAGCAGCCGCCAGCGCGGATCTTCGGACTTTGCAGCGGCTCGGGCAGGTTGCGGCGAACAAAAAGTACCTGCCCGCCGAACGTGCGCACGCACGGGCGATGACGAAATATGTTCCATGGCATGTTCAGTGGAACGATCCAGGCGGTCCGATGTCTCCGGACGCATACATCAGGCAGGAAAGCGATACTTTTCCCCAGAAAAAAGGACAAAAGATATCGGATCACCGCGATGCGATGTTGCGTGTGATTCGGGCCTGCGCTAGTTTGCTCTTGCTAGAAGATGAGCATTCTCAGGGTTGGCGCCCTGTGGTTTGCGCGGGCCTTCCGGGTGGGTTCCATTCGGGAGGCCTATCCTTTTCCGATCCTGCTCCTTTGTTGTTTTCTCTGCTTCAAGGTCTGATCACCCGTGTCTTGAACGGGTGATGAACTCCTGGTGAAGTTGCGAGAACACCATTTCCGCATTCTCGTGCAGCCAGGCAGCGAAGGCAGTCTGACCCGCGGAAGGACGAAAGCCGAGCTTCCCCCGGTTCAGTTCGACTTCGCCCAGGTCTGAGCCATCCTTCGCTATGATGCTGACCGGCGTGCGCGGCGCTGCTGGCGCCTTTGGTGGCTCAGGCAGAGCCTTCACCCAGGCGGCAAACCGCTGGTCCGAGTTGGAGCCTTCAGCAAATGGGGCAGGGTGGATCGTTGAGGCGTCGATCCCCTGTTCCAGCACTTTCACCGCCAGCTCATACCAGCGTTTCCAGCCGATTGAGGGCGCGGCCCCGATACGCTCCAGCACATCACGCGGAAAGGCTTCGCGCACCTTGCGCATATGCGACGTATGGCTGCGGTTCACGTTCAGCGCATCCTGAACAACCCGCGCATCATAGCCCGCCTCCTCCAGATCACCGGCGAACAGCGCCTTTTCGATGAAGGACGGGTCTTTGCGCAGGTTGTTTTCCTGCCCCTGCGCCAGCACTGCCTCTTCATCAGACAGCGTGCGGATCAGCGCCTTGACCGGCGTCCCAAGCCCCCGGATCGCCGCGAGCCTGCGGCGACCGTAGACCACCTGATAACGCCCGCTGAGCTTGGGATGCGGGCGCAGCAGGATGGGAACCTGCTGGCCATGCCTGGCAATGCTGTCGCGCAGGTCGGCGATATCTTCGTCCAGCGCGCCAATGCGGTCTTTCAGGCCCGTATCCTCGATCAGATTGGGGTCGATATCCTGAATGGACCGGCTGCCGACGCTGCGCAGATCGTTGCGGATGGCGGCAATCGGCCCGGCGCTTTGAAACACCTCGGGCATCTTTGGCGCGGGGCGGGGCAGGGGGTCTTTCCCGCCTTCTTCGGACCGGGCGGCGGGGGCGATGCCCTCGAACATGTTCTTGCGTGCCATGTCAGATCCTCCCCCATGCGTGATGGACGTCTTGCTCCAGCTCGCGCGCGACCGCATTGATCGCTTCCATCGCACGGTCGTAGGTGTTGCGGTTCATGCTGCCCCGGCCAACCTCGAAAAGCGTCTGGTGTGTCAGCCCGGCGTCGGAAATGGCGGTTGATTTCAGGAAGGTTTCGGTCATTACCCGCTTCCCGAAATTCGCTCGCAAAAGCCCGGCAACCTGTGCCTGCGGCCCGTCTGATGGCTCGAAACGCGATACCAGATAGCGCAGGAAATCGTATTCCAGCGTCATGCCTGCGTCGCGGATCGTGTCCAGCAGTGACGAGGTCATGGTCAGGAACTGGGCCAGCGATGCCACGTCGATAAAGTTCGGCACGACCGGAATGATGATCGAGGAAGAGGCCACCAGCGCCGAAAGCGTCAGGAACCCTAGCTGCGGCGGGCAGTCAATGAAAACAAGATCATAGCTTGATTCTACGGACTGGATCGCTTCGCGCAAACGCAGATAGAACGGCGGTTCGGAGCCATGCCGCAGGGCGTAGGGCGTCTCGGTTTCATATTCCGAAAGGATCAGACCGCCCGCCGCAATATCAAGCCCGTGGAAATAGGTCTTTCGCACGACCTCGCTCATCGGCAGCGGGTTTTCGTAGCGGATCGCGTCGTAAATCGTGCCCTTCTGGGTAAAGTCGATCTCGGGGCGA
Organism: Gemmobacter caeni; assembly: GCF_003054195.1. GTDB lineage: Bacteria > Pseudomonadota > Alphaproteobacteria > Rhodobacterales > Rhodobacteraceae > Gemmobacter > Gemmobacter caeni. The sequence continues at coordinate 127,634 of NZ_QBKP01000010.1, read as the reverse complement.
AGCCCGGTCATGGAGGACAGCGAGGCCTGCGGGTCCATGTCGATGACCAGCACGCGATAGCCGTGCAGGGCATACCACTGGCTCAGATAGGCTGCGGTGGTGGTCTTTGCGCTCCCACCCTTGAAAGATACGCAAGAGATGATCTGCAAAGGCTCGGTGCCGACCCGCCCCCGCAGATACAGTGACGGGTCGCGCGTGGTGCGCGCCAGCGCCAGCCGGATCTGCGCCAGATCTTCGGCGGAATAGAGCTTGCGCCCGCGTTCATCCAGGGGAACGTCGGGGATCTTGTCTTCGGCATGCAGTTTGCGCAGGTGGCCCGGCGCCAACCCGAGAAATTCTGCCGCTTCGGTCGAGGAAAAGCTTCTGAGGTGCTTGCGGGCATCCGGCGCAAAATTGCGCTCCAGATGCATCCGGATCGATTCATGCAATGTGGATGCATCGCCTTGAAGCTCGGCAAATACCTGCTCTGCTGTCATGCTGCCCTCTCATATCAGGCTGGCGCGGTTGGCCCGCACTCAGCATACTCTTCCGAGCCTTTGGTTCTTTGTAGCGCAGAAATCCGAAATTCTCGCAGTTTTCCGCTACGAACAGAAATGCGCCAAGTCGGTCCGTCACGCAAGGAAATTCTACAACTTGTGTAGGGACACCGTCGCGGACGGCGCCCCGCAGGGCATGGGTATCAACTAATTTATTGATAAATAAACACAAAGCCGGACCCTTGCGAGGGGCGGCCAATCCAGATCTTGTTGGCGCCGCTGTCGCCATCATCCGGGTCGGCGTCAAAAACGGGACTCATTCGAATCGCGGGGCAGGGCGGTCGTGGTGCTAAAGCCTGTCCAAATCCGATATTGGGGCAGGCTCAGCCCAGTCGTGCCACGGTTTCAGCCAGATGCGCCACACCAGCCCTGATCCTGTCTTCGCTGATCGAGGAATAGCCCAGACGGAAGTGACGGCAGATGCCGTCAGGGGCAGCAAAGAACGGATGGCCCGGCTCGATCAGCACGCCTTTTGGCCGCAGCGCTTCGGCGAAACTGGCGCTGTCGATGGTTTCGGGGGCGGCAACCCAGAGGCTCGACCCTCCGTGACGGGCGGCGCCCACCACTTCCAGCGGGGTCTGTGACAGGGCGCTGACAAGCGTTTCGCGGCGGCGGCGGAACACCTCGCGCAGGCGCACCAGATGGGCGTCGTAATGGCCGAGCGCCAGAAAATATCCGGTCACGCGCTGCATATGTCCGGGCGCATGGCGCAGCATCATCGCGCGCAGCGCCCGCGCCTGCCGGATGAACGGCTCGGGCCCGACCAGATAGCCGATACGCAGGCCCGGAAACAAGGATTTGGAAAAACTGCCCAGATAGATCACCCGCCCCGAGGCATCCAGCGACTTGAGCGAAGGGGAGGGGGGTTCGAGAAAGCTCATTTCGGTTTCGTAATCATCCTCGACCACCAGAAAGTCATGCCGGTCGGCGGCGGCCAGCAGCGCACGGCGGCGTTCCAGCGTCATGGTGATGCCGACGGGGATGGAGTGGCTGGGCGCAACCAGAACCAGCCCGGTCTGGGGCGGAAGGTCATCGGGGTTCAGCCCCTCCGCATCGGTGGGAACGAACAGCGTGGGCATGCCGTGCAGCCGGAGGCTTTCTGCGAAGTCGGGGAAACCAGGGTCTTCGACCACCGCCAGCCGGTCCGGCAAGGCCAGCAGCCCGACCGCGATCCAAAGGGCGTTCTGCGCGCCCAGCGTGATCAGCACCTCTTCCGGCCGGGCGCGGATGCCGCGGCGGGGCAGGGTGTTGCGGCAGATGTAATCCACCAGCACCGGGTCATCCTGCGTCAGGCTGTCATCCGCCAGTTCGGCGAAGTCGCGCGCGCCCAGTGCGCGGCGGGCACAATCGCGCCAGGCGGTGTGGTTGAACAGCTTCGGGTCCGCCTGCCCGTAGATGAACGGATAGGGATAGCTGCGCCAGTCCAGCGGCTTCACGATGCGTCGCCGCCGTGTCAGATCAGGCAGGCGCGCGGCCCAGTTCACGCGGCTGACCGCTGTCTGGTCAATCGCTTCCAGACGCCGGTGCGGCACTTTCTGCGAAACCGTGAAACCGGACCGCGGCAGGCTTTCAAGATAGCCCTGCGCCACAAGCTCCTGATAAACCAGCGTGACGGTCAGGCGAGACAGGCCAAGATGCGTCGCCAGTGCGCGCGTCGAAGGCATCCGGCTTCCCGGTTGTGCCCGCGTATCCAGCAGGGCCGAGGTGATCGAGGCCGTAAGCTGCATCTGCAACGGCTCGCGCCGGTTGCGATCCACGAAGAACATGTCGGGTGAGATCTGGCCGGTCAGCGGCATGCGAAACTGGACCTAAGTTTGTGCGCATCTGGATATAAACATGCCTGACGTCGCGTGACAACCTGACGCAGCACGACCGGGAGAGTCGGCTGAACAGGGAGTTCCACCATGACCTTTTCGTCCCGCACGCTGCGCCGTGCGACTGTCCTTGCCATGCTTCTGGCCAGCGCCGTCCCGGCTGCCGCACGCGATTTCCGTATTGCGGTCGGTGACGGGGCAGGCGGCACGCAAGAGGCCCTTGGCCTTGCCTTCATCAAGGCGCTGGAAGAAAAATCCGGCGGCGCGGACAGCGCCAGGCTGTTCCTGAACGGCCAGCTTGGCGATGAACAGGATACGGTGACGGCGGCCGCGACTGGCACGCTGGATTTCTCGATCCTCGCCATCAACAATATCACGCCCTTCTCGCCCTCGGTCGGCACGCTGACCCTGCCCTATGTCATCCTGTCGCTGGAGGATGCCGAGAAGATTACCCAAGGCGAAATCGGTCAGCAGATGGTTGACCGCACGGTCGAGGAAGCGGGCGTGCGCATCATCGGCTGGGCCTATTCGGGGTTCCGTGTCCTCACCAATTCCAGGAAGCCTGTGACCACGGTGGCCGATCTTCAGGGTCTCGTCGTGCGGGTGCCTAAGAACGAGATCATGATCGAGACCTACAAGTCCTGGGGCATCAATCCGACGCCGATGGCCTGGTCGGAAACCTTTGCCGCGCTGCAACAGAAGGTCGTGGACGGGCAGGACAACCCCTACATGACCGTGCACGCGATGAAGTTCGACGAGGTGCAGAAATATGTCACCAACATCCGCTACATCTTTTCGATCGAGCCGCTGATCGTCTCGGAACAGCTGTTTCAGTCGCTCAGCCCCGAAGAGCAGGCCAATGTGCTGGCGGCGGGGCAGGAGGCAACGCTGGCCTCGGGGCAGTTCCTGCGTGATCAGGAGGCGCAGATCAAGACGGACCTGGTGGCCAAGGGCATGGAGATCAGCGACCCGGCGGATGGCGAGGCAGAGTTCATCGAACGTGCCACCACGACCGTCTGGCCAAAATTCTATGACAGCATCGGCGGCAAGGAGGTGCTGAACGGCGTCCTCGCCTCGCTCGGTCGCCCGACCGTCGAGTGATCGCCACCGGGGGCCGCCTCCTGTAGCGCGGTCCCACCCCCTGTCGTCTTGCAACAAGGGTCAGCCATGTCTTCCTTCTGGCGCCATCTCGACAAGCTGGAAAGTTATCTTTGCCAGCTTCTGCTCGCCTGCTTCGTCTGCCTGCTTTTCGTGCAGATCGTCGCGCGGTCGGTTTTCGGCAATTCGATCACCTGGATCGAAGAGCTTTCCGTCATCCTGTTCGTCTGGTTCGCCTATTTCGGGGCCAGCTATGCGGCGCGCATGTATGCGCACAACCGCGTGTCCTTCCACATCAACCGGCTGCCGCGGTCCGTGGCGCGCTGGGTCGAGGCGGTGGGGGATCTGGCCTGGATCGGTTTCAATCTGGTCTTCATCCGCTACGCCATCGAATATCTGAGCCTGATGAAGCCTTTCGTGAAGGCGCAAACGCTGGGCTGGCCGATGAAATGGGTCATGCTGGTGCTGCCCGTTGCCTTCACGCTGATGACGCTGCGCATTCTTCAGGTCAACTATCTGAAGCTTGTGCGGGGCCAGGACCCGCGCGACCCCGACGAAGTGGATATGGCCGCTCTTGCCGCCGCAACCAGGGCGGAGGCGGTGTGATGGACGGTCAGATCACGCTGGTCCTTTTTGGCACCTTCTTCTTCCTGATGATCCTCGGGGCACCGATTTCGGTCGGGCTGGGTGTCTCGGCGCTGACGACGATGTGGTTCCTCGGCGACAACCCGATCAAGATGGTACAGATCGCCTTTTCCTCGGTCGGGGCCTTCCCGCTGATGGCGCTGCCGGCCTTCATTCTTGCCGGGGCACTGATGGAGGCGGCAGGCATCTCGCGCCGTCTGATCACTGTCGCGGAAAGCCTGGCCGGCCCGTTCACCGGCGGCATCTCGGCCGCCACGGTGGTGGCCTGCCTGTTCTTCGGCGCGATTTCCGGCTCCGGCCCCGCCACGACAGCGGCGGTGGGGATGCTGATGATCCCTGCCATGGTGCGGGCGGTCTATGCCAAGGGCTATGGCGCCGCCGTCACCGCCGCCTCGGGCGGGCTGGGCATCGTCATCCCGCCGTCCATTCCGATGGTGATTTTCGGGATCTCGGCCATGGGCATGCAGCCCCCCGCCGAGGCGGTGGAGAAATTCGGCGCCTTCCAGACCGTGTCGATTTCCAAGCTGTTCATCGCGGGGTTCCTGCCGGGCTTCCTGATGGCGGCGGGCCTTCTGGTGATGAACTGGCTGCGCTGCCGCGCGGCAGGCTATTGTGGCGGGGCCGACCCGCTGTCGCCCGCCCATATCTTTGACGCCTGCCGCAAGGGATTCTGGGCGCTGATGGCCCCCTTCGTGATCCTCGGCGGCATCTATGCCGGGCTCTTCACCCCGACCGAGGCTGCCATCGTCGCCATTGCCTATACGCTGTTCGTCGGCATCTTCATTTATCGGGAGATCCGCCTGACCGAGGTGATGAAATCGCTTGAGGCGACGACCTGGCTGACGGGGCGTGTGCTGCTGGTGCTGTTCACCGCCACGATCTTCGGCCGCATTCTGGTGGAAAACCAGATCCCCGCGCATATCGCCGATGCGATGCTGGGCCTCACGCAGAATATCGCCGTGATCTGGGCGCTGATCATCGTCTTCCTGCTGTTCGTCGGCATGTTCATGGAAACGCTGGCCGCCATCATGATCCTCGTGCCGGTGATGCTGCCGGTGGCCTATTCGGTGGGGATCGACCCGGTCCACTTCGGTATCGTGATGATCTGCACTCTTTCGGTCGGGTTCCAGACCCCGCCGCTGGGCGAGAACCTCTTTATCGCCGCCGGGATTTCCAAGGTTTCCATCGAGGAAATCTCGGTGCGCGCCCTGCCATTCGCCGCCGCCAGCACCGCGATGATCGCCGTGATCGCGGCCTTCCCTGAAATCGCGCTCTGGCTGCCCAGGGTGATGGGCTACTGACCTCCGTTTTCCGGCCTGCCCGTTCTGGCCCGGCCACTCTTGAAAGGACCAACCATGACCCTGACCGCCGATGACCTGAAGGCTACGTTCGATGCCTTCAACCGCCATGACATCGATGCCGTGATGACCCATTTCGCCGAAGATTGCGTGTTCACCACCGTCGGCGGGTCCGAAGTGTTCGGCACGCGGATCGAAGGCCGCGACGCTATTGCCCAGGCGTTTGTCGCGGTCTGGACGGCGATGCCCGATGCAGAATGGGCTGATCACCGGCATTTCGTCTGCGGCGACCGCGCCGTGTCGGAATGGACGTTTCGCGGCACCGATGCCGAAGGCCGCCGGACCGAGGCGCAGGGGGTGGACCTGTTCACCCTGCGCGACGGCAAGCTGGTGATGAAGCAGGCTTTCCGCAAACAGCGCCCCGTCATCCAGACGCGCTGATCCCATCCCCACCATAGCAGGAATGCGTCGATGCAAGGCACGACACCAAGACGCGCACGCGCACCATACAACCAGAAGTATGATCCGGTGACGGATAAATCCATCGGAAGTGGCTGCGACTATGCCCCGACCTACTGGATCGGCACCGCCGGGCCTGCTCCGCAGGATGACGGCCCGGTGACAGGCGACATGGATGTCGATGTCGTTGTGATTGGCTCTGGCTATACCGGGCTGTCCTGCGCGCTGCATCTGGCCAAAGAGTTTGGCATCAAGGCGCATGTGCTGGAGGCCAACGGGGTGGCTTATGGCTGCTCCACCCGCAACGGCGGACAGGCACAGATCTCGTCCGGGCGGCTCAAACGTTCGCAGTGGATCGAGCGCTGGGGCGTGGAAACCGCGAAGGGCCTGCACGCCGAGGTCACTGAAGCCTTCGATCTGTTCCGTGGCCTGATCCGCGATCATGCCATCGACTGCGAACCGCAGGACGGCGGGCATTACTATATCGCTCACAAGGGCTGGATGATGCCGAAGCTGGCGAAGGAAGCGGCCCTTCTGCGCGAAACCTTCGGTTACGGTGCCCGGATACTTAACCGTGAGGAACTGCACGAAACGGCGGTGCGCGATCAGGAAGCCCATGGCGCCATGTGGGAGCCGGACGGCACCGCGATCCATGCCGCGAAACTGGCCTTCGGCTATCTGCGCGTGGCGCGCGAGCTGGGGGCGAAGGTCCATACCGACAGCCCGGTGGAAAGCTGGCAGACGATCAATGGTGTTCACCATCTGCATACCCCCGGCGGCACGGTGCGGGCGCGGGCGGTGGCGGTGGCAACGGCAGGCTATGCGCCGCGCGGCCTGCATCCGCGCCTGCGTGACCGGATCATGCCGATCATGTCGAACTCCATCGTCACCCGCAAGCTGACGGCGGCCGAGCGTGAGGCCTGTGGCATCAGGGTCGGGTCGCCGCTGACTGACACGCGCACCCTGCGCCATTACTATCGCCTGTTGCCCGACGGGCGGGTGCAGATCGGGTCCCGCGCGGCGATCACCGGGCAGGATGCGGACAATCCGGCGCACCTGGCAGGCCTGCGCGCAGCGCTGGCCCGCAAGTTCCCGGCGTTGCGCGGCATTGATCTGGATTACAGCTGGTGGGGCTGGGTCGATGTCAGCCATGATATGATGCCCCGCATCACCGCCATGCCCGGCCTGCCCAATGCCTTTTACGCCATGGGTTATGGCGGCAATGGCGTCATGTATTCCGCCCAGGCCGGGCGGCGCATGGCCCAGATGGTCGCCGGGCGCGCCTCGGATGTGCCGCGTCTGCCGATCTTCCATCAGGAACTGCCTCACGAGGGCTGGAAGACGCCGTTCCGGCGGCTCGGCCAGTGGGGACTCTACAAGCTTTACCACTTTCAGGACGAACGCGGCTGACGGCTGCGCAGAAGGAGAGACGCAATGAAAATGACCACCGAAGAAGCCTTCGTGAAAGTGCTTCAGATGCACGGGATCGAACATGCCTTCGGCATCATCGGTTCCGCCATGATGCCGGTTTCTGATCTGTTCCCCAAGGCGGGCATCACCTTCTGGGATGTGGCGCATGAAACCAATGGCGGCCTGATGTGCGACGGCTTCATCCGCGCCACCGGCAAGATGGCCATGGCGATTGCCCAGAACGGGCCGGGCGTCACCGGCTTCGTGACGGCAGTGAAAACCGCCTACTGGAACCATACCCCCATGCTGCTGGTGACGCCGCAGGCCGCCAACAAGACCATCGGTCAGGGCGGTTTTCAGGAGATGGAGCAGATGCGCCTGTTCGCCGACAGCGTCTGCTATCAGGAAGAAGTGCGCGACGCCTCGCGCATCCCTGAGGTGCTGAACCGCGTGATCCTGCGGGCATGGCGCAATTCGGCCCCGGCGCAGATCAACATCCCGCGGGACATGTGGACGCAGGTGATTGACGTCGATCTGCCGCAGATGGTGCATTTCGAACGCCCTGCGGGCGGCGAAGAAGCGGTGGCCGAGGCCGCGCGCCTGGTGTCCGAGGCCCGGTTCCCGGTGATCCTGTCGGGCGCGGGTGTGGTGCTGGGCGGGGCGATCCCCGATGTGGTGGCGCTGGCCGAACGGCTGGATGCGCCGGTCTGCTCCAACTACCAGCACAATGACAGCTTCCCCGGCACGCATCCGCTGGCCATGGGTCCCTTGGGCTACAACGGCTCGAAAGCCGCGATGGAGGTCATCGCCAAGGCCGATGTGGTGCTGGCACTGGGCACGCGGCTCAACCCGTTCTCGACCCTGCCGGGCTATGGCATCGACTACTGGCCGAAGGAGGCCAAGATCATTCAGGTCGATATCAACGCCGACCGGATCGGGCTGACCAAGAAGGTGACGGTCGGCATTCAGGGCGATGCCGGCAAGGTGGCGCGCGGCATCCTCGCACAGCTTTCGGGCACCGCGGGCGACGAAGGCCGGGCCGATCGCCGCGCGCTGGTTTCGCAGACCAAATCCCGCTGGGCGCAGGAGCTTTCCAGCCTCGATCACGAACAGGATGATCCGGGCACCGTCTGGAACGAGGAGGCCCGCAGCCGCGACGCCGATCTGATGTCGCCGCGTCAGGCCTGGCGCGCCATTCAGGCCGCGATGCCGGACGAGGCCATCATTTCGTCCGACATCGGCAACAACTGCGCCATCGGCAACGCCTATCCCGCTTTTGAAAAGGGCCGCAAATATCTGGCACCCGGCCTGTTCGGCCCCTGCGGCTATGGCTTCCCCGCGATCCTCGGCGCCAAGATCGGCTGCCCCGATACCCCGGTGATCGGTTTTGCCGGTGACGGTGCCTTCGGTATCTCGATGAACGAGATGACGGCCTGTGGCCGCGACGACTGGCCCGCCATCACCATGGTGATCTTCCGCAACTATCAGTGGGGCGCCGAAAAGCGCAACACGACGCTGTGGTATGACAACAACTTCGTCGGCACCGAACTGGACCGCGACACAAGCTATGCCGCGATTGCGAGGGCTTGCGGGGCGCATGGCGTGCAGGTCCGCTCCACCGCCGATCTGACCGAAGAACTGCGCCGCGCGGTGGAGCGTCAGATGAAGGACCGCAAGACTACCTTCATCGAGGTTCTGCTCAATCAGGAACTGGGCGAGCCCTTCCGCCGGGATGCGATGAAAAAGCCCGTGCCGGTGGCGGGGATCAGCCGTGAGGACATGCGCCCGCAACGCGGCGCGGTCTGAGACATCCGGCGCGGCCCCGATAATGCGGGCCGCGCCGACCCTTTCTCTTGAGGTTCGTCATGCTTGACACCGTTACCCGCGCGCCGTCGCAGATCCGGCTGCTGTTTCCCGGCCTCATCACCGCCACGCTGGTGGGCGTGACGGCACAATTCCTGTCGGAACATTACGGCGCGCCCGCCATGCTGATGGCGTTGCTGCTGGGCCTCGCGCTCAATTTCCTGTCCGAAGATGGCAGCCGTACCGCTCCGGGCATCGCCTTCACCGCGCGCACCGTCCTGCGTCTGGGGGTTGCGCTGCTGGGGGTGCGGATCTCGGTCGAGATGTTGGGCGCCCTTGGCCCCGGCCTGATCGCGCTGACCGTGGCGGGGGTGGGGGCAACCATCCTGTGCGGGCTGGCCTTGGCCCGGCTGACCGGACGCGACTGGCGCTTTGGGCTGCTCACCGGCGGGTCGGTGGCGATCTGCGGCGCCTCGGCCGCCATGGCGATTTCGGCGATCCTGCCCCGGCACGAGAAATCGGAACGCGATCTTGTGTTCACCGTGCTGGCGGTGACCGTGCTGTCAACCGTGGCCATGGTGGTTTACCCCATGATTTCCAACGCGCTCGGCTTCACTGCGATTGAAAGCGGGGTGTTTCTGGGCGGCACCATCCATGACGTCGCGCAGGTCGTGGGCGCGGGCTTCTCGGTCGGGCAGGAAGCGGGTGAAACCGCGACGCTGGTCAAACTGATCCGGGTGTCGATGCTGGCGCCGGTTGTGCTGATCGCCTCGCTCGCGATCCGGGCGAAGGGGCTGGCGGCGACCGAAGGCGCGCGTCCGCCGTTGCTGCCGGGCTTCGTTCTGGGCTTCGTGGCCCTGGCCGCCCTCAATTCTATGGGTCTGATCCCGGCAGAGTTGGCCGAGGCCGCGGCACTCCTGTCCCGCTGGGCGCTGCTGATCTCGATTGCGGCGGTCGGCATCAAGACCTCGCTGGCAAAAATGCTGGAGGTCGGTCCTGTCGCCATCGGCCTGCTGGTCGTCGAAACCCTGTTTATCGGCAGCTTCGTGCTGACCGGCCTGCATCTGCTGGATTGAGCCATGAAACCGCTGGACCGCATTCTTGAAGCCTGCCACGCCACGCCGCGCCACATCCTGTTGCCAGAGGGTGAAGACCCCCGCATCCAGGCCGCTGCCGTTCAGGCCGTGGCACGAGGGCTGGCCCGCATCACCCTGCTGGGCGATCCGGCGCGTGTGGGTCTGGCGCTGGATGCGCTGGGGGCAGCGCCCGGCGCGGTGGCGGTGATCGACCCGGCCCGCGCGCCGGATCTGGAGGCGCTGGCGGCCGAATGCCACCGCCTGCGCGCGGCGCGGGGGGTGACGCCGGATCAGGCCCGTGATCTGGTGCGCGATCCGCTGGTGCAGGCCGCACTGCGGGTGCGGCTTGGTCAGGCCGATGGCACCGTGGGCGGGGCGGTCGCCACCACTGCCGATACCGTGCGGGCTGCCTTGCAGTTCATCGGGCGCGCGCCGGGCATCAATACGGTGTCCAGCTTCTTCCTGATGCTGTCCTGCGCCAAGGACGCGCCGATCAAGGGCGGCATGGTCTTTGCCGATTGCGGGCTGGTCATCACCCCGACAGCGGCAGAGCTGGCCGACATTGCCCGCGCCTCCGCCGCCTCTTCCCGCGCCCTGCTGAACGAGACGCCCCGCGTGGCGCTGCTGTCCTTTTCCACCGCCGGATCGGCGGAACATGACAGTCTCGCCCGTATCCGCGAGGCGCTGGAGCGGGTGCGGGCAGCCGAGCCGGATCTGGAAATCGACGGCGAGATCCAGTTCGATGCGGCCATCGACGATGCGATCCGCAGCCGCAAGGCACCGGGCAGCCGTCTGTCGGGGCGCCCCAATGTCTTTGTCTTTCCCGATCTGGCATCGGGGAATATCGGATACAAGATCGCGCAGCGGCTGGGCGGGCTGACCGCCATCGGGCCTGTGCTGCAGGGGCTGAACCGTCCGGCAAACGACCTGTCGCGCGGATGCAGCGCCGAAGATGTGCTGGCGGTGATCGCCGTCACTTCGGCCCAATGCAGGGACGCCGCCTGATGAGCATAATGCTGCCCGCCGTGCTCGCGGCCATTCTGGTCGCCGGGCTGGCGCGGGCGGTCACCGGCTTTGGTTTCGCGCTGTTGGCGGTGCCGCTGCTCAGCCTGCATATGGCAGTGCCCAAGGCCGTGGCGCTGACCATCGTTCTTCAGGTGGCGATGGTGCCACGGGATGTGTTTGTCTCATGGCGGCGGCTGGACCGGGGCTATCTGCTGCGGCTGCTGGTCTGGGCGCTGCCTGCCATACCGCTCGGCCAGCTCGCGCTGCTGTCGGTGCCTGCCGAGGGCGCGCGCGTGGCATTGGCGGGGCTGGTGCTGACGGGCGTGGGGATGAGGGTGGCCCCGCCGCCCCTCGCCGGACTTCTACGCCGGATGCCGGTCGGCGTGGCCGGGTTTCTGGCGGGTTTCATGGGTGGGCTTGCCGCGATGCCCGGCCCGCCCGTTGTCCTGCATGCCCTGTCGCGCCCCGATGCGCCTGATCGGACGCGGGCCACCCTGCTGCTGTTCTTCGGGGCGCTTTCCATCTGCGCACTGCCGGTGCTGGTGCAAAGCGGTGCGGCGGATGCGGGTCTTGGCTGGTTGGCGCTGTCTGCGCTGCCCGTGCTGCTGCTGGCCGACAGTCTTGGGCGCCGCCTGTCCGGATATATCAGCGTCTCGGCCTATCACAATCTTTCCGCCGGGCTGCTGTGCCTGTCGGCCTGTCTGGCGGTTTACCCCGTGCTGCGCTGACAAAGGCCGGACAGCGGGGCAGGGGGATGGTAAGCCCCCGGTCCGCCGAACCGGGGGCCCTTCCTCAGGCCACGATTACTCGGGTGCCTTTACCAGAATCTTCACCTGCGATTTTTCGGCCACCAGCGCCTCGAACCCCTGCGTGACAATATCGTCCAGCGCGATGCGCTTGGTGACCAGCTTCTCGGCGCTGAAATAGCCCTGCACCATAAGCTCCATCACTGCCGGATAGATGTGGCGATAGGCGATGGTGCCCTGAAGCTGACGCTCTTTCAGCACGACGGTGTTGGGGTGGAAAGCCGCGTCACCCTCCCAGATCGAGACGATCAGCGTCTGGCCCTCATGCCGGGTGCTGTCGATGCACTGCGGCAATACGCGCGGAACTCCGGTCACCTCGAAGGCCACATGAACACCGCCGGTCACTGCGCGGATCATCTCGACCGGATCGGCCGTCATCGGGTCAATCGCGGTGGTCGCACCCAGTTCCAGCGCCTTGCGCCGCCGCTCGGGCGAGGGTTCGACGACGTGGATTTGCGCCGCGCCCGCGACGCGCAGCGCCTCGACCACCAGAAGCCCGATGGGGCCCGCGCCAAAGACGGCAGCGGTATCCCCGGCCCGGATCGCCGACATCCGCACCGCATGCAGCGCCACGGCGGCGGGTTCGACCAGCGCGCCCTGTTCCATCGACAGCTCGTCCGGCATCTTGTGGACCATGCGCGCAGGCACAACCGAGGTTGCGGCAAAACCGCCGTGACCGCCGGAAAGCCCGACGAAACCAAGGCTGTCACAGAGGTTGTATTTCCCCTCGCGGCAGCCCGGACAGGTTCCGCAGGCAAAGATCGGCTCGATGGCCACCCGGTCGCCGGGGCGCAGGCCCGTCACGCCCTCGCCCAGCTCGGTGACGGTGCCGCAATATTCGTGGCCCATGGTGATCGGCGCCTTGTCGCGGCTCAGCGGATGGGCCTCGCTTACCGGAATGAAGATCGGCCCGGCCAGATATTCATGCAGGTCGCTGCCGCAGATCCCGGTCCAGGCAACCTTGATCGCGACCTCTCCGGGGCCGGGGGCAGGGATGTCGATATCTTCGACGCGAATGTCCTTCACGCCATGCCAACGTGCGGCTTTCATGGAAGTCTCCTTCGGTGCAGGGAAAGGTTCCCGGCCCTCGTGAGGCCGGGGAGGATGGTGCAGTCGCGTCAGGACAGGTGATGCACCTCTTGCAGCCCGTAGACCGGGGTCTCGATCCCCTCCATCCGGGCCTTGAGCTGAAGCGCCAGATACAGCGAATAGTGTCGCGACTGGTGCAGGTTGCCGCCGTGAAACCAAAGCTGCTCCTGCTGCGTCGGCTTCCACATGTTGCGCTGCTCGCCCTCCCACGGGCCGGGGTCTTTCGTGGTGTCGGAGCCAAGTCCCCAGACCTTGCCGACCTTGTCGGCGACCTGCTGGCTGATCAGATCGGCCGCCCAGCCGTTCATCGAGCCATAGCCCGTCGCCAGCACCACCAGATCGGCCGGCAGCCGTGTGCCATCGGTCAGCACAACGGCGTCTTCCTCGAAATGATCAATGCCGCCCTTCGCCAGCTTCACCTCGCCGTCGATGATCAGCTGGCTCGCGCCCACGTCGATGTAATAGCCCGAGCCGCGGCGCAGGTATTTCATGAACAGGCCCGAACCATCATCGCCCCAGTCCAGATCGAAACCCGCCTTTTCCAGCCCGGCGTAGAAGGCCGCGTCGCGTTCACGCATCTGGTCGTAAAGCGGGATCTGGAATTCGTGCATGATTTTGTAAGGCAGCGAGGCGAAGATCATGTCCGCCTTTTCGGTCGTCATGCCATTGGCCACCGCCTGTTCGGAATAAAGCGCGCCAAGACCGATCTCCATCAGGCTGTCCGAGCGCACGATATGCGTGGACGAACGCTGCACCATCGTCACATCGGCATCGCCCTCCCATAGCGCGGCGCAGATGTCATGGGCCGAATTGTTGGAGCCGATGACCACGGCCTTCCTGCCTGCCCAGGCATCCGGCCCCTCATGCTGGGACGAATGCTGGATCGTGCCCCTGAACGTCTCCATGCCGGGGAAACGCGGCATGTTCGGTTTGCCAGACATGCCGGTCGCCAGCACCAGATGTGTGGGTTCCAGCGTAACCGCCTCGCCGTCGCGGTTGACCTCGACCCGCCACTTTCCGGTGGCCGGATCATGGCTGGCGCGCGTCACTTCAGAGCGCGTCCAGTAATTGATCTCCATGACCTTGGTATACATCTCCAGCCAGTCGCCGACCTTGTCCTTGGGGGTGAAGACCGGCCAGTTGTCGGGAAACTTGATGTAGGGCAGGTGGTCGTACCAGATCGGGTCATGCAGGCAGAGCGACTTGTAGCGGCTGCGCCACTGGTCGCCGGGCCGGTCATGCTTGTCCAGCACGATGGCGGGCACGCCAAGCTGGCGCAGCCGCGCACCAAGCGCGATGCCGCCCTGACCGCCGCCGATGATCACGACATAGGGCTGGGTGGTGTAGCCCAGGCTTGCCTCCTCCGCCTCGCGGCGTTCCTTCCAGGAACTGCGGTTCTTCTGCGCGCCGTGTTCGGCCCCCATCGGACGACGGGTGCCGCGGGGTTCCTCGAAGCCCTTCAACTCCTGAAGTGCGGTCAGCAGGGTCCAGATCCGGCCATCGCGCAACCGCATCAGGCCCCAGCCGCGCCCGGCCTTCGTCTCGAAGGTGATCCATGCCGTGATCACACCGCCCTCCTCGGCGGGGGTCTCTCCGGTCTGGATCTGGAAGTTGCCGGGCCGGGTGCGGGCAAGCTGGCTGTGCAGCAGGTCCGCCACCCCCGCAGGCCCCTCGACCGTCTTGAGGTTCCAGCTTACCGCAACCAGGTCGCGCCAGTAGCTATCGGTCGCAAACAGCGCCGCCGCGCGCTCGGCATCGCCGCCCTCCAGTGCGGCGTTGAGGCTGTCCAGCATCTCCTGTGTTTGGCTGACCACTGTCATATCAAGCATCGCGTCTCCTCCTCTGCGCGTGTCTCGCGAGGAAGTATCGGGCGATGAATCGGGCGCGATCCACTTTTGCGAGGGCTGATGCCGGGGAAAAGTGGTCGCTGCGGCGCGGCATGTTGCGCGTGCAACGCCCACGCAACAGATCACGCGGGCGGCTGCAACCCGGCGGCGCGTATCCGGCGCAGGATGGTCGAACGGTTGACCCCGAACCGTCGGGCGGCGCGCGCCATGTTCCAGTCGCAGGCGACCAGAACCTGCTCCAGCGCCGCCCACGGATCGGCTGAGCCTGCGGCGGGCGGTTCGGGTGAAGGCGCAGCCTCGACCGGGCCGGGCAGATCGTGCAGGTCGATGACCGGCCCGATGCAAAGCGCCGCCGCGACATCGAGCACCTGTTCGAGTTCGCGGATATTGCCGGGCCAGCGCCGTCCCATCAGATCGGCACGGGCGGAAGGCGACAGACGGATCGTGTCGGCCGCGTGGCGGCGCAGGTGGCGCGACATCAGCCAGTCGATATCCCGCCGCATCCGCAAAGGCGGCACTTCCAGCACAAAGCCCGCCAGCCGGTGAAACAGCGGGCACGGCAGGCCGATCCGGGCCGGATCAAGACAGGTCGTGGACAGCGGGCGCAGGTTGGGCCTGCGATCCAGCAGCCCGCTCAGCGCGACGGCGGTTTCCGGGGCGAGATCCTCGATCCGGCGCAGGAGAAGCGTGGTGGGGCCAACGGCTTCCAGACAGGCATCGGCCAGAGCCTCCGGCGTCAGCCCGGCGCATTCGAGGCTGATGAACCCCTGCGCCTTGCCCGTCATGTGGATCGCCCGTGCAAGCTTGGTCTTGCCGGTGCCGGTTTCACCCGTGATCAGCAGCGGCACGGTGCCGGGGGCCAGCCGCTCGGCCTGATCCAGCAGACGCGACATACCGGCGTCCCCGCCGGTCAGCCCGGCCAGCGCCCCGCCGGTGCGCATCCGCTGATGCGGCTGGCGCGGCGCTTTGGGGGCGATGGCATGCCCGAACAATGCTCCGCCGTCGCGCGTTTCGATCACGCGCTCTTCGGTCGGGCGGTCGCGCATCAGATCGGGCAGGTCGTCGACGCTCATGTTCAGAACTTCGTCGATCCGGTGCCCGAGGATCGTTCCACCCTCGGGAAACAGCCGGCGCGCGGCGCGCGTGTAGCCCAGTACACGCCCGGAGCCATCCAGCCGCACCGCCGCCTCGGGATCGACGTCCAGAAATTCCGGGCTGGACGAAAGCCGCAGCACCCAGTCGCGCGGGCTTTCGGCCATCAGGTTCGCCATTTCGACCCGCCGCGCCGCCGTGGTCACAAGGCTCATCGCAAGGTTCTGGCTGGTCTTGGGCGCAGGAGATCGCAGCAGCGAGATATCCAGCACCGCCGCAAGCTGACCAAGGCTGTCGAAGATCGGCGCCGCCGTGCAGGACAGGGCGGTATGCGCATTGCCGAAATGGTCATCCTGATGCACCGTCACCGGCTCCTGCAGGACGATGCAGGCACCGACCCCGCAGGTTCCGGCCAGGTTCTCCGACCAGTTCGACCCGAGATAAAGGCCCGAGCGGCGCAGATCCTCGGTGAAAAGATCGTCGCCGAAAAAGTCGACGCAGACGCCCTTGGCATCGGTCAGCAGCAGCACATAGTTCTGTCCCGCAACCTGCCGGAACAACGACTGCAACCCTGATCTTGCCGTGGCGATCAGCCATTCGGCCTGCTTGCGGTGATCACGCAGTTCTGCCTCGGTCACGATATGGGCGGGGTCAGAGCGGGTCGGGTCCATGCCGTAAAGCTCGACGCAGCGCCGCCAGGAGGCAGAGACAAAGCTGTCCCGCCCGGTCTGGCTGCCGTCCAGCACCCGCCCGATCTCCTCGACATGCCGCAGGTCTTTCATGGCGCATCGCCTCCCGTGGGGACTGTAGCACAGACCGCCGCCATCGGAGATGGAACATTGGTCGGAGACAGCGGGCATCCGCCAGCGGCCCTCTCAACCCTGCCGGCAATCGCGCGAGTGCGCGCGCATTGCTTCTGGACGAGGCTGATCGATGCGGGATATGTTTCAATGAACATATCGAATCCACAGGTGGCAACATGAAGCTGAGCGCGAGGAACATGCTTTCCGGGACGGTGGTGGATATCACCACAGGCGCTGTCACCAGCCATGTCAGGATCGACATTGGCGGCAGCGTGCTGACCGCCTCGATCACCAACAGCGCGGTGCAGGATCTGGGTCTGATGGTGGGCGGCCAGGCCATTGCCGTCATCAAGGCCAGCGATGTCATGGTCGGAACCGTTGAATGATGCCGCAGGCTCCGCTTGTCTGGAACGGCCTGCGCCCCGGCGAGATTGTGACCGAATCGCAGATGGCTCAGGACGCGACAGTTCAGTTCATCGGCACGATCCACACCCCCTGGGCCGACCCGCATGCCTGCCCGAAATGGGGCGACGAGGTCGATGGCCCCGTCTGTTGGATCAACCTGCACCCCCGCTGGCAGCCCGCGCTGAAGGGTATTCTCGCGAAAGACCGGCTTCAGTTGCTGTACTGGCTGCATCTGGCGCGGCGGGACCTGTTGCAGCAAAGCCCGAGGTCGGATGGAGAAACCCTTGGCACCTTCGCCATAAGATCCCCGCTTCGCCCCAATCCGATCGCCTCGAGCCATGTCCGGGTCATTGCGATTGAAGGGCCTCTGCTTTCGGTGCGGGGACTTGATTGCGTCAATGGCACGCCCCTGCTCGACATCAAGCCGGAAGGCGCTGCCCTGAAAGGAGACCTGTCATGTCCCTGCGCATAGCCAAGAGCCTGTCAGAGCCGGGGGACACCCGCCGCCCCGTCCGGGTCAGGATGCTGGCCGTTCTGGTTGCAGCGGTCCTGCTGGTCTTCGCCGGCGCTTTCACGGCTTCGGCGCGTGAAATCCTTGACGCGACGGGTCGCAAGGTCACCGTGCCGGATCAGCCGATGCGCGTTTTCGCGGCAGGCCCCCCTGCGTCGGTGCTGCTTTACGCCCTGAAGCCGGAGGCGATGATCGGCTGGGTGCGCGCGCCGCGCGACCGGGATCTGCCCTATCTTCAGACCGCGACCCACGCGCTGCCCGAACTCGGGCGGTTATCCGGCAAGGGCGGAACGCTGAACCTTGAGGTGCTGCTGGCGGCGAAACCGGATCTTATCGTCGATTTCGGAACCGTCAACGAAACCTATCTGACGCTGGCCACCAAGGTGCAGGAACAGACGGGTGTGCCCTATGTGCTGATTGACGGGTCATTTGCCAATAGGCCGGCGGCGATCCGCCAGATGGCCGAAATCCTTGGCGTGCCCGAACGGGGCGAGGCGCTGGCAAGCTATGCCGAGGCGACCTTTGCCATGGTGACGCGGGTGCTTGAGGCCGTGCCGCCCGAGGACCGGCCGACTGTCTATCTGGCGCGCGGGCCGGAGGGACTTGAAAGCGCCGCCAGAGGCGCGATCAACGCGGAAATCATCGACTGGGCAGGTGGGCTCAATGTGGTGGGCGGCCCCGACCGCGGATTGGTGACAACCTCGGTCGAGCAGATTCTGGCCTGGGCGCCCGCCACTGTCGTGACCATTGACCGCGACTTTGCGAGGGATGTGGCCACCCTGCCGGGCTGGAGCGATGTTCCGGCCGTGCGGGACGCGCGGGTTCTGCTGGCCCCCGCCGAACCCTTCGGCTTCATCGACAGTCCGCCCTCGGTGAACCGGCTGATCGGCCTGCACTGGTTGATGCACAGCTTCTACCCAGAGGTCGCGGAAGGTGATCTGGGGGCCGAGGTCGCCCGTTTCTACAAGCTGTTTTATCATGTGACTCTGGATGATGCGGCAGTGGCCGGACTTCTTGAAAACTAGGTCGCGACGGGGTGCGGTCCCGGTGGGGCGGCTGCCGCAGACCGGGGTTGCAGCAGCGGTTTTACTGCTGTGCCTTGCGCTGTCCCTGATGGTCGGCCCTTACGGTCTCTCCCTGCGGCAGATCGGCGGGCTGATGCTGGCGGCGCTTTCGGGGCGGCTGCCAGACGGACCCGAAGCCTCGGTTCTGTTCCAGATCCGTTTGCCGCGTGTGCTGGCTGCGGGGCTGGTTGGTGCCGCGCTGTCGGCGGCTGGGGCGGCCTATCAGGTGACTTTCCGCAATCCGCTGGTCTCGCCCGATATTCTGGGTGTTTCCGCCGGGGCGGGGTTTGGCGCGGTTCTGGGGATTCTTCTGGGCCTGCCGATCCTTGCCATCCAGGGGCTGAGCTTCACGGGCGGCATGGCCACCGTCGGGCTGGTGATGGCCCTGGCCGTGGCCTTCGGCAACCGGGGTGAGGCGCTGTCGCTGATCCTGACCGGCATCGCCATCGGGGCGCTGGCCGGGGCCGGAACCGCCATGGTGAAAACGCCGGCCGATCCCGATGACCAGCTTCCCGCCATGACGTTCTGGCTGCTGGGCGGCCTTGCGGGAACCCGGACTGCCGATGTGGCCTTCCTTCTGCCCGCCCTTCTGCTGGGGGCGGGGCCGCTGATCCTGATGCGCTGGCGCATCGGCCTGCTGGCGCTTGGCGAAGAGGAAGCCCGCGCCCTTGGCGTGGAAACCACGCGGCTGCGCCTTGTCGTGATTGTCTGTGCCACGTTGATGACGGCGGCAGCGGTTGCCACGGCGGGCACGATCGGCTGGGTCGGTCTGATGGTGCCCCATATGGCACGCCTGCTGGCAGGTGCGCGTTTTGACCGGGTCTTGCCGCTGGCAGCGCTGCTGGGCGCGGCCTTCATGGTGCTGATCGACACCGCTGCGCGCAGCCTTGCCGTGACCGAAGTGCCGCTTGGCGTGCTGACCGCCATTCTGGGGGCGCCGGTCTTTCTGACCCTGCTGGCGCGCGGAGGCCGGAGATGGAACTGATCCATGCCAGCGGGCTGGCCATCGCTGCCGGGCGGCGCGTGCTGGTGCGCGACATTTCCTTCACCCTGCACCCCGGTCAGGTTCTGGCCCTTCTCGGTCCGAACGGAACCGGCAAGAGCACGCTGTTCCGAACCCTTCTTGGCCTGACCCCGGCAGCGGCGGGAACGATCAGGCTGCAAGGTGCCTCCCTGCCCTTGCCGCGCCGGGCCATTGCGGCCCGGCTGGCCCTGGTCCCACAGGCCATGCAGGCGGCTTTTCCGTGGACTGTGCGCGATTTTGTCCTGATGGGGCGGACGATGCACCTCTCCGGCTTTGCCGCCCCCGGCAAGGCCGATCACGCGGCTGCCACTGCTGCGCTGGAGGAGATCGGCCTGCTGTCCCATGCCGAGCGGCTGGTGACGCGGCTTTCCGGCGGCGAGCGCCAGTTGGTCCTGATCGCGCGGGCGCTGGCGCAGAATGCACCGGCCCTGTTGATGGATGAACCCTCCTCCGCGCTGGATTTTGCCAATCGGGAACGGCTGGCCGATCTGATGGAGCGGCTGGCCCGCCGCAGGCTGGGTCTCATGTTCAGCACACATGACCCGGCGCAGGCGGCAAGGCTGGCGTCCGAGGTGCTGACCATCGACCGGAGCGGTACCGCGCGGCTGGGCCCTGTGGCAGATCAGCTTGCCCCCGCCCGTCTCGCCGCCCTTTACGAAATGCCTGAAGAGGCGGTGCGGCGCGGTCTGGGGAATCTGCTGCGCTGAATGCCTTATTCCGCAGCCTGAGGTCGGGCCAGTTGTGCCAGCATTGCCGCAATCTCGGGCCGACAGGCGCCGCAATTGGTGCCTGCCCCTGTCGCCTGCCCGATGGCCGCCAGATCGCAGGCTCCGTCGCGGAAGGCCGATTGCAGACGGTTGCGGCCGACACCTGTGCAGGCGCAAACCAGTGGCCCGTTATCGGCCCGGTCCGAGCCGCCTGCACAGGGGGCGAGGGTCGCGGCGCCGCGCGGCATGCCGATCCGTGCGATAGCGGCATCCCGCGCGATCATCACAGGGGAGGGGGCCGCGAACAACAGTGCCACCACGCGCCCCGACAGGATCAGCGCGATGGAAACCTGACCGCGCGCCGCATCTTCCGTTTGCATGACTTCTGCATCCGGCAGGTCAAACAGTGCGCGCGCAAAGGCTAAGGGATTATCCGGGGCTTCCAGTAAGGCGAGTTCGGCGGCAAGGCCGGTTTCGGTGACCCGCCGCGCCCAGTAGCCCCCGTCAGGCGCGATGCTTCCGGCGGCGCAGGCAAAAGCAAACCAGCGAGCAGGCCAGGGTCGCAGAGATACTGCCGCAGCTTTCGATTCGGGCTGACCTGACAGAGGGTCCGTCACGGCGCTGACCACGGCGTCTATCCGGCCTGTGGGCGCCGTCTCGCCGGTCCAGTGCATCGGGGCGAAAATCTGCCGGGGGCGCACGCGATCGGTGACCACCACGCGCAGCACCGCATTGCCGGAGACAGAGCGGACCTCGGCCAGTGACCAGGGCGACAGGCCCGAGCGCAGCGCGTCAGAGGGGTGAACCTCGACAAAGGGTTCGCCAAGATGCTGGTTGAGCCGGGGCGCCTGTCCGGTGCGCGTCATGGTATGCCACTGGTCGCGAATGCGTCCGGTGTTCAGCCGGAACGGATGCTCCGGGGTAAGCATCGCCTGCGGTGGGGTGCTTGTCACCGCAATCATGCTCGGCCTGCCGTCGGGGGTGAAATACCGGCTGTCGCCAAAGAACCGGCCCCCTTGCCGCAACGCAGTGCTGGGCCAGCGAAAGGGTTCCATTCTGTCATAGTCGGCATCACTGATCGCGGCCTTGCCCGAAATATCGAAATCGCGCCCCAGCGCCCCCGCAATTCCAGACAAAGCGGCATGTTCGCGGAAGATCGCGGCTGGGCCGGGCCAGTCGAACCCGTCAAAGCCCATACGCCGCGCCACCCCGGCGAGCATCCACCAGTCGGGGCGGGCGGCGCCGGGTGGCACCAGTACCGCACGCTGGCGGCTGATCGTGCGGTCGGAATTGGTGACGGTGCCCGATTTCTCGGCCCATGCGGCGGCGGGCAGCAGAACATGGGCCAGCCGCGCGGTATCTGTGGCGCCGGTCACGTCGCTGACAGCAACGAATTCGCAGGCTGCGATGGCTGCACGCACTGCATCGGCCTCGGGCAGGGTGACGGCGGGGTTGGTGTGGATGATCCACAGCGCCTTGACCCGCCCGTCACCCACGGCGCGGAACAGGTCCACCGCCTTCAGCCCTGGTCGTTCGGCCATGCGCGGGGCTCGCCAGAATTGTGCGACCGCCGCGCGATGGGCCGGGTTTTCCAGCGACAGGTGACAGGCCAGCTGGTTGGCCAGCCCGCCCACCTCGCGCCCGCCCATGGCATTGGGCTGGCCAGTCACGCTGAACGGTCCCATGCCGGGGCGGCCGATGCGCCCCGTCGCCAGATGGCAGTTCAGGATCGCATTCACCTTGTCGGTGCCCGAACTGGACTGGTTCACGCCCTGCGAAAACACCGTCACGACCTTTTCCGTGCGACACCACAGATCAAGAAACCGTGCAAGATCCGCAGGGCCAAGGCCGGTTTCGCCGCTGTCGGCGCGTGCGGATTGCACCGCCGCCTCCAGCCCGGTGGCATCGCTGGTCAGAAGCTCCCGGTCTGCCAGTGCGGCCAGCAGCCGGTTGAACAGCGCCACATCCGCGCCGGGGGCAATGGGCAGATGCAGGTCGGCCGCCCCTGCGGTGACGCTGCGGCGTGGGTCGATGACTACGATCTTCGTGCCCCGCGTGGCCCGTGCCGCCTCGATCCGCTGCCACAGGACTGGATGGCACCAGGCGAGGTTCGACCCGACAAGGACGATCAGATCCGCCTCCTCCAGATCGTCATAGATGCCGGGCACGGTATCGGCACCGAAGGCCCGGGCATGCCCCGCCACGGTCGAGGCCATGCAGAGCCGCGAGTTGGTATCGACATTGGCGCTGCCGATGAACCCCTTCATCAGCTTGTTGGCGACATAGTAATCCTCGGTCAGCATCTGTCCGGACAGATAAAGCGCCACCGACTCCGGCCCGTGTGCGGCAATGGTCTGGCGAAAGCGGGTGGCGATCAGGCTCAGCGCCTGATCCCAGTCTGCGGGTCTTCCGTGGATCTCGGGCGTGCTCAGGCGTCCGGAGCGCCCGACCGTCTCGCCAAGTGCGGTGCCCTTGGAACACAGCCGTCCGCGATTGGCCGGATGGTCCGGGTCGCCCCGCACGATCAGCCCGCTTTCACCCGCAGGGGCCAGCAGGACACCACAACCGACACCGCAATAGGGACAGGTCGAGCGGATCATGCGACGCGCTTTCCGGCCAGCCGATCCACGTCGATCAGTACGCGGCCCGCCATAACCTGCGCGGGATAGGTGGCTACCACCCCCTCATCCGCGCCCTGTGTCCGGCCGGTTTCCAGATCGAAGACCCAGGCATGCAGCGGGCAGGTGACGGCATGGCCGTGCACGATGCCATCGGACAGCGGCCCGCCCTTGTGGGGGCAGCGATCATCCAGCGCGAAAACTCGGTTGTCATGTGTGCGGAACACCGCGACACAGCCTTCGGGCGTGCGCAGGGTGCGGGCGCCCCGCAGCGGAATATCTTCCAGCGCGGCAATGTCGATCCAGCGCGTCATTCTGCGGCCTCCTGCATCAGCGTGGCAAGGGGGTGGAACCGCCGCGCCGCCTCGGGCGTGGCGCGTTCGGCCCAGGGGTCTTTCTGGCAGACGGATTGTGACAGGTCGAAGCGTTCGATCAGCCCGGCGCGGATTTCCGGGTCCAGCACCCGATCCTTTACCCAATCCAGACCGACCTTCTTCAGCCATTTGTAGGGCCGGTCCAGATAGCGGGCATTCTCGCGGTAAAGCTGGATGAAGGCGACGGAGAGGGCAATGGCCTCGTCCTCGGTGGCGACGGCGGCAAGACGCTCGGTTTCCTTCAGATCCATGCCCGCCGCGCCGCCGACACCGATCTGATAGCCGCTGTCAACGCAGATGATCCCCACATCCTTGCAGGTCGCTTCGGCGCAGTTGCGCGGGCAGCCCGACACCGCAAGCTTGACCTTGTGAGGCGTCCATGAACCCCAGAGCCGTTGTTCCAGCCTGATGCCCAGCCCCGTCGAATCCTGCGTGCCGAAGCGGCAGAATTCCGACCCCACACAGGTTTTCACCGTGCGCAGGCCCTTGGAATAGGCATGACCGGAAACCAGACCGGCGGCATTCAGATCGGCCCAGATCGCGGGCAGATCCTCTTTCCGCACACCCAGCAGGTCGATCCGCTGTCCGCCTGTGACCTTGACCATGGGCACGTCATATTTGTCAGCAGCATCGGCAATGGCGCGCAGCTCGGCGGCATTGGTGACACCGCCCCACATGCGCGGCACGACGCTGAAGCTGCCATCCTTCTGGATATTGGCATGCAGGCGTTCGTTGACGAAACGGCTCTGGCCGTCGTCGCGGTAGTCCAGCGGCCAGTCGGCCAGAAGGTAGAAGTTCAGCGCCGGGCGACAGGTGGCGCAGCCGCATGAGCTGTTCCAGCCCAGTTCCTGCATCACCGCGGGCATGGATTTCAAGGCATTGGCCTTGATCAGGCGGCGCACCTCGTCATGTGTGAGGCTGGTGCATCTGCACATCGGCTGCGCAGCGGGCCGGGAGAAGGCATCGCCCAGCGTCGCGGCCAGAACCTGTTCCACCAGCCCTGTGCATGTCCCGCAGGAGGCGCTGGCCTTGGTGCGGGCGCGCACCAGCCCCAGATCGGTTGCCCCCTCGCCGATCGCCCGGACGATCTGTCCCTTGCAGACGCCGTTGCAGCCACAGATCTCTGCCTCAGGCGGCAAGGCTGCAACGGCTGCAAGAGGGTCCGACTGGACACCCCCTTCAAACGCGGGGCCGAAGATCAGTGTCTCGCGCCGGGCCGAGATATCGGCGCCCTCCCTGATCTGCTGGAAGAACCAGTTGCCATCTGCCGTGTCGCCATACATCACCGCACCGATCAGCCGGTCATCCGCGATCACCAGCCGTTTGTAGATGCCGCGCGCCGGGTCGCGGAACACGATTTCCTCGCGCCCCGGCGCCTCGGCGAAATCGCCTGCGCTGAACAGGTCGCAGCCGGTGACCTTCAGCTTGGTGGCGGTCTGCACCGGGGCAAAGGCTGCCACACGGCCGTTCAGCACCCCGGCCAGCACCTTTGCCTGATCGTAAAGCGGGGCGACGAGACCGAAGAGCTGGCTGTCAAACTCGACGCATTCGCCAAGCGCGAAGATCGCAGGGTCCGATGTGGTCAGCTGTGCATCGACCACGATGCCGCGCCCGACCTCAAGCTGCGCGTCATTGGCAAGGCGCACCTCGGGGCGGATGCCGACCGCCATGCACACCAGATCGGCGCCGTAGACGGTGCCATCCTCCAGCAGCACGGCTTCAACCTGGTCGGTGCCGAGGATTGCCTTGGTCGCCCCCCGGCAATGGACACGGATGCCGCGCCGTTCCAGATCTTTTTGCAAAAGGTAACTGGCGGCGGGGTCAAGCTGACGCTCCATCAGGTGGCCCATCAGGTGAATCACCGTCACATCGGCACCGCGCGCGGCCATGCCCGCAGCGGCCTCCAGACCCAGAAGCCCGCCGCCGATCACCACGGCCCGCGCGCCGGGACGGCTGGCCGCGATCATGGCATTGGTATCCTCCAGATCGCGGTAGGTCACGACGCCCGGCAGATCCTTGCCCGGCACCGGAAGGATGAAGGGCGCCGAGCCGGTGGCAATGACCAGCCGGTCATAAGGCACCGGGCCGCCTGCGCCGTGAACCACCTTCGCCGCGCGGTCGATCCGGGTCACGCTTTCCCCGAAGCGGCAATCGATGCCATGCGCGGCATAGAAGGCGTCGTCATGGGTAACGATCTCGGCGTAAGTCTTTTCGCCCGACAGCACCGGGGACAGCATGAGGCGGTTGTAGTTGCCGCGCGGTTCGGCGTTGAACAGGGTGATGTGCCAGGCGTCCGGGGCGGTGTCGCGCAGATGCTCGATCAGCCGGCCAGAGGCCATTCCGGCACCGATGATGACAAGTCGCTGGGTCATGGGGTGTCCTCGCGGGTTCAGGCAGGTTGACCATCGGGAAGGCGGCGGATCGCGGACTGCATCCAGACGAGGCTGGCCAGCACGATCACGAACAGGGCGGCAAAGCAGCTTGACCAGTCGCCGGTCACATCGCGCAGCCAGCCGAACAGCAGCGGCAGGACGAAGCCGCCAAGCCCGCCGATCATGCCGACCATGCCGCCGACGGCCCCCACATTCTGCGGATAATAGACGGGGATGTGCTTGTAGACCGCCGCCTTGCCAAGCGCCATGAACAGGCCCAGAACGAAGACAATGGCGATGAAGCCCGCGGGTCCGATACCCAGCGGCAGCGCCAGCAGCAGGGTCGCCACAGCCGAGACGCCGAAGGTCCAGTACAGGATTGCCCGCGCGCCGTATTTGTCGGACAGCGCGCCGCCCCAGGCGCGGAACACCGAACCGGGCAGCGAATAGGCCGCGCCGATCATGCCTGCCGTCGCCACATCGAACTGGTAAACCCCGATCAGGTAGCGCGGCAGCCACAGTGCCAGCGCGACGAAGCCACCAAAGACGAAGAAGTAGTAAAGCGAGAAGCGCAGCACGCGGATGTCGGCCATGACGGCAAATTCTGCCTTCAGGCTGCGGGGAGTGGCGGTGGCCTGTTGCGGATCATCCTCGGACATGAGCCAGAACAGGAGCGCGGTCACGGCCAGCACGGCGGCATAGACCTGCGCCGCGCCTTGCCAACCCAAGGCGATCATCAGGAACGGCGCGCCGAACTTGGTCAGCGCGGCGCCGACATTCCCGACGCCGAAAATGCCAAGCGCCGTGCCCTGCCGTCCGGCGGGGTAGAACCGCGAGACATAGGCGACGCCCACCGCAAAGGTGCCGCCTGCCAGACCGACGCCAAGCGCCGCGACAAGGAATTGTGCATAGGTGGTCGCAAAGCTGAGCAGCAGGGTCGCCAGCGCGGCGGCCAGCATGGTCAGTGTAAAGACTGATCTGCCGCCGATACGGTCTGTCCAGATGCCAAGCACGACGCGCACCAGCGATCCGGTCAACACCGGCATGCCGACCAGCAGGCCGAACTGGGTGTCGGTGAGTTGAAGCAATTCACGGATTTGCAGGCCGATGATCGCAAAGATCGTCCAGACGGCAAAGCAAATGGTGAAGGCGAAGGTGGACAGGGTCAGCGCCCTGGTCGGGGAGGAAAGGGAAATCTGGGCCATGGGCTCGGGCTCCGGTTTCGTCAGAGAATGAGGAGGGGCGAGGCGGCGGCAACATGGCTGCCGCTGGGGCGGGCGCCCTTTCGGGCGAGCGGGCCGGGCCATCGGATCAGCAGGATGGCCGGATTGGTCATGTCGGCGGCTGCGGCGGCCATGCCGCGCAGCACAGTTGTCAGGATGCGCTCTGCCGCAGTTCCGGCCTGCTGAACGATTTCGACCGTGCAGGTTTCGGGGGCGCCGGTGGCCAGCAGTGCCGCCTCGACGGCGGTCAGGCGGTGCATCGCCATGTAAAGCGCCAGCGTGGTGCCGGGCCGGAAGCTGCCTGCCAGATCGGCGGTTTCGCCGGTGCGGCAGGTGGCAGTGGCGAGCACCAGCCGCTCGGTCTGGCCCCGCTCGGTCAGCGGGCGGGTCAGCGCGGCGGCGGCGGCGCTGGCCGCCGTGATGCCGGGCACGATCTCGACCGGCACGCCCGCAAGTCGGGCGGCCTCTATCTCTTCGCAGGCGTGGCCGAAGACCGAAGGATCGCCGGATTTCAGCCGCACGACCCGCAGTCCCGACAGGGCGGCCGCGATTACAACGCAATTGATGCGGGGCTGGGGCCAGTGGTTCGCACCGACCGCCTTGCCGACATCGACCTTGCGCGCCGGGGTCAGGGCCAGCACCTCGGGGCTGACCAGCCGGTCATGGAACACGACATCGGCCTCGCGTAGCCGGTTCAGCGCCCGCGTGGTCAGCAGATCGGCCGCGCCGGGCCCGGCGCCGACAAGGGCAATCCTGCCCAGCGGGTGCCCGTGGGGTGGGTCGGGGGGCAGCAGGCTCATGTCTTCACCGCAGTCGGGATCATGGGGTGTCCCTTTCTGGAAATGAAAAAGCCGCACGACAGCAGGGAACGGACCCTGCGGTCGAGCGGCTTTGCTCGGATGATGTTCGGGGGGTGTCTTGCGGGAACGCCATTGTTCCCGAAGTCTCCTTCACGCTGCGCCCCGCTGCCGGTCTGGTCAAGCGATCCGCCGGGTCAGCCGGTGAAGGCGCGGAAAATGCCTATAATATGTGCGGATCAGGCGGTGTCTGGATCAAAAACCGCACCGTCGAAGAACCTGTCTGGCAACAGAAGCACCCGTCCCGCGGCTGCCGGATGCAGGCCGGGCTCGCTGACCGCGCCTTCCAGCCGGGAGGAGGCGGCGGGCAGGTCTGCCCCTGCCGGTCTCAGATGGAGACGGTAAAGATCGCTGCGAAACACTGCCTGCGCGGCATGGCGGGCCTGCATGACATCCAGCCCGTGTCTGCGGGCCAGCCGTGCGCCGATCCATTCAGCCTGACTGCGCCAGGGAAAGGTCGCGCAGCCTTCGAAGAACTCCACACCGCTGTCCATCGCGCGCTCGATCAGGTCGGGCGGCAGGTCGAGATAGGGGCTGCGGGCCATAATCTCGGCGGCCGTGATCCGGTTCTTGCGCAGCCGCAGCCAGCGGCAGGCCCGCCAGACGGCCCGCATCAGACGGCCGGTCAGGTCAGGGTCGGCCTCGGCCCGGTCGCGCCGCATCGCCAGCACCTTGTCGGGCGGCGCCCGCCAGATCGCGGTGCCAGGAAGCAGAAGGCTTGCGATGCCCCGGTCTGCCGCCCCGGTTGCCCAGGGTTCGCCCACGATGAACAGATCCAGCTCGCCTGCCGCCATGGCGTCGGGCAACAGCGGCGGCGGTACGGTCTGCACCGTGATCTTCTCTCCCAGCCAGCGATACAGAAGCTCGGCATGGATCGAGAAGGGAAAGGGCACCCCGATCCGCAGCGGCATCGGCAGCGCAGAGCGAAGAGCCACCGGATCGGTGCGATCCGCCCCGCCCAGTTGCCGGACGATATGATCAGGAAAGGCGATCATCTCGCCCCCCAGCGATGTGACCATCAACGCATCCAGCGCCGCAGCCCCGCCGCCCAGCCCAAGCGCCTGAGCCACCGGAATGGGTGACAGCATCGAGGCCGCATCGACCTGACCAAAGGTCAGCAGATCCCGCAGCGCCGACCACGAGGGCGCGCGGCGCAAGGTCAGGTTCAGCCCCTCCTCCTCGGCGAAGGCCAGTTCACGCGCCACGATCAGCGGTGCGGCGTCGATCAGTGGCAGAAACCCGGCGGTGACGGACAGATGGCTCATTTCAGCAGGTCCGCTGCCGTGAGGATGGCTTGCGCGATTTCGGCGATCTTCTTCTTCTGGTCCATCGCAGTGCGGCGCAGCAGGGCATAGGCCTCGTCCTCGCCGATGCCGCGCGCCTTCATCAGAATGCCCTTGGCGCGGTCGACGATCTTGCGTTCTTCCAGCGCCGCGCGCGTGGCGGCCAGTTCGGCGCGAATCCGCTGGAACAGGTGAAAGCGTGCGATGGCGGCATCCAGCACCGGGCGCAGACGCTCGGCCCTGAGGCCGTTCACCACATAGGCCGAAAGCCCCGCCTCGATGGCCGCGCGCGTCAGATCGCGGTCAGAGCGGTCGACGAACATTGCCACCGGGCGTTCCATGGGCGAGGAGGCGAGGCTGAGTTCTTCCAGCGTATCGCGCGAGGGGTTGGCCACGTCGATCAGCACCAGATCAGGGGCGAGTTCGGCAATACGCCGGGCCAGCCCCTGCTCACTGTCGATCACCGTCACTTCACATTCTGCACGCAAGGCCTCGGTGATCAGCACGGCGCGTTCTGGGATTTTTTCGATCAGGACGATGGACAGGGGTTTCATCAGGCCGGTCAGTCAGCAGGACAGGGTGAGCCACAGGATGCGGCGCACCCCGCGACATGGCAATCCCGCAGCCCCCGGCGCTGCCGGCCGGCCCCCCGATCCGCCCGCCGTTTCAGCACCAGCGCCTCAAAGGTCATCATCACAGGGCAGTTTGAAACCCCGGCTCAGGCCGGGCGCCATGGCGTGGCGGTGGGCCCTGCGAGGCGCAGCAGATCTACCGCGCGGGCAGCGATCTGCGCACTGGCCTCTGCCAGCGAGGCCGGCCGGAGGTAGAAGGCCGGCACCGGCGGCAGGATCACCGCCCCCATTTCGGTGGCGGCGGTCATGTTGCGCAGATGCGCCAGCGTCAGCGGAGCCTCGCGCGCCAGCAGGACCAGCGGGCGGCGCTCTTTCAGTTGCACACCCGCCGCGCGGGTCAGCAGCGTGTCGTCCAGCCCCTGCGCGATCGCGGCAAGGCTGCGCATCGAACAGGGGGCGACGATCATCCCCGCCACGGGATACGACCCCGAGGCGATGCTGGCGCCAAGGTCGCGGATCTCATGGCAGCGGTTGGCAAGGGCGCAAAGCTCCGCCTCGGCGTCGGGCCCAAGTTCCTCGGCCAGTGTGCGGCGCGCCATGGGTGAGATGACCAGATCAACCCCGGCCCCAAGCCGGTGCAACAGCCGCGCGCAATCCCGCGCCAGCATGGCGCCTGAAGCTCCCGAAACCCCCAGAACCACCCGCGCGCTCATCGAAGAACTTCTGCCAGAAGCGTGGCGGCGCGGGCTTCATGGGCCGGGTCCAGCGCCATTATGCGGCCCCAGTCGCGCGTGGTCTCCGTCCCGGTCTTGGTGGTTGCATCCAGCCCTATCTTGCCTGCAAGGGCCTCTGTCGGGCTGGCGAAATCCAGATAGTCCATCGGCGTGCCGGTCACCTGCATAATATCGCGACCGGGATCCATCCGGGTCGAGATCGCCCAGAGCACATCGTCCCAGTTGCGGGCGTCGATGTCCTCGTCCACCACGACGATCATCTTGGTATAGCTGAACTGCGGCAACATGCCCCAAAGCGCCATCATCACGCGGCGCGCCTGACCGGGATAGCTTTTGGCGATCCTGACCACGGCGATCCGGTAGGAACAGGCGGCGGGCGGCAACCAGAGGTCCAGCACCTCGGGGATTTGTGCGCGGATCACCGGCAGCGTCAGATCATTGAACACCTCGCCAATGACGGAGGGTTCGTCGGGCGGGCGCCCGGTGATGGTGGACAGATACAGCGGATCATCCCGGCAGGTGATGGCGCTGACCCGCATGACGGGGAAAGGCTCGGCTGCATTGTAATAGCCGCTATGGTCGCCGAACGGGCCTTCGGGCGCAGTTTCGTCGGGGTGAACCCAGCCCTCGATCACGATTTCGGCGCGTGCGGGTACCATCAACGGCACGCTGACGGCAGCCGCTACCTCGGCTCGCGCTCCGCGCAACACGCCGGAAAAGGTGAGCTCCGACACCGTTTCGGGCAGCGGCAGCGCGGCTGACAGCAACAACGCCGGATCGCAGCCGAGGGCGATGGCTACCGGCATCGGCGCGGACCGGGCAGCCCAGGCACGGTAATGCGCCGCGCCGCCACGATGGGCGAGCCAGCGCAGGATCAGCCGATCCGGCCCGATCACCTGCGCGCGGTAAACCCCGAGGTTCAAGGCATTCAGATCTCCGGGCGCGGCGCCGGGCGGGCGGGTGATGACCACCGGCCAGGTGATCAGCGGCCCTGCATCTTCTGGCCATGGCACCTGTACGGGCAGCGCAGAAAGATCGGCCAGCCGCGCTGCCTGCACCGGAGGGCGGGTCAGAACTTTCGCACGCGCAGACAGCGCCGCGCGCATCATCGGCCAGCGTGACAATGCGTCCCGCAGACCGGCAACCGGGGCCGGCGCGCGCAGGGCGGCCAGAAATGCGCCCAGGTCCGGCACCCGGTCAGGCGTGATCCCCAGCCCGGCCGCGACGCGCGCCCGGGTGCCGAACAGATTGCCGATGACCGGCAGCGCAGCAGCCCGGCCGTGCACCATGGCCGCGTCAAAGCGCAGGGCGGGCCCTCCGGCCCGAAGGGCCGCCAGCATCATGGCTGTCATCTCGTGTCTTGTGTCCACCGGCGCGGCGACTTTCGCCAGACCGCCCGTCCGCGCCAGATGGTCGAGGAAGGCGCGCAGATCGGGAAAGACAGGCAGGTCACGCATCACGGGGGTCCGGTTCTCTTTTGTCGCGTGATAGACCCGGAGGCGGCTGCCAATCTTGATCATAGTCAAGTCCTGCCCGGCGCAGAGGCGTTATGCCCCGGTCATGCAACCTGACTTTCCGTTCCCGGCGTTTGTGCTGCCCGGCCCGCTGAACCTGATCCTGACCCGCCTGATGCGCGGCATGGCGCGCCGCCATCCGGCGATCCTGCGCCGTCTGGGTGACAAGGCAGGCGCCCGCATTCTGATCGACGTCACCGACGCACCCTTTCCGCTGCTGATGGAGCCTGCCGCCCTGCGCCTGACCGCCGTGCGACGCGATGTGGCCTGCGATGCGGTGATCCGGGGGCGGCTGGCAGCTTTTCTGGACATGCTGCATGGCGGGGCGGACGGCGATGCGCTGTTCTTCTCGGGCGCGCTGGAAATCTCGGGCGATACTGCGGCGGTGCTGGCCATCCGTAATGCGCTGGATGATGCCGAACTGGATCTGACCGACGAACTGGCGGCCGAGGGCGGCCCGCTGGCACCGATACTGCGGCGGGGCGCGGCCCTGCTGGCACGGCGGTCAGGCCTGATGCTGACCCGTCATACCGGAGGAATGCGATGATGGAGCTGGTCTGTCCGGCGGGTACTCCCGCTGCTCTGCGGGCGGCTGTAGAGGCGGGGGCCCATGCCGTCTACTGCGGCTTTGCCGACGAGACGAATGCCCGCAACTTTCCCGGCCTGAATTTCAGCCGCGCCGAACTGGCCGCAGGCGTGGCCTTCGCCCATGCGCGTCATGCGAAGGTTCTGGTGGCGATCAACACCTTTCCCCGCGCGGGGGAACAGACGCTCTGGCACCGTGCGGTGGCCGACGCGACGGCGGCGGGCGCGGATGCGGTGATCCTTGCCGATCCCGGCCTTCTGGCACATGCCGTCGAGCATCATCCCGGTCTGCGGCTGCATCTTTCGGTGCAGGCGGCTGCCGCCAATCCCGACGCGATCAACCTTTATGCCGAGGCTTTTGGTGTGAGGCGTGTCGTGTTGCCCCGCGTGCTGACCGTGGCCGAAATTGCCGCCATCACCCGCGAAGTGACTGTGGAGACCGAGGTATTCGTCTTCGGCGGGCTTTGCGTCATGGCCGAGGGGCGCTGTTCGCTGTCGTCCTGGGCGACGGGGCTGTCGCCGAACATGAACGGGGTCTGCTCTCCGGCCAGCCATGTGGCCTATGCCGATGTCGCTGGCCGGAACGAGGCGCGGCTGGGCGGCTATCTGATCCACCGGACCGCCAAAGAGGCGCCGGTGCCCTATCCGACGCTGTGCAAGGGCTGTTTCAGCGCGCCTGACGGCAGGGGAGGGGGGCAGACCGGCCACATCTTTGAAGATCCCGCAAGTCTGGATGCCACCCGTCTGATCCCCGCGCTGGCGCGAGCCGGTGTTCGGGCGCTGAAGATCGAGGGGCGGCAGCGCAGCCGCGCCTATGTGGCGCAGGTTGTCCGCACCTTCCGCGCGGCAGTGGATGCGGCGGCCAGCGGGGCGCCGATGCCGGACAGCCTGTTGGCCAGCCTGACCGAAGGACAGGCCGCCACGACAGGTGCCTATGCGAAGACATGGAGGTAAGCCCTTGGACCTGATGATCGGCGCCATCCCCTTCTTCTGGCCTGCTGAAACTGTGCGCGCCTTATATGCAACTCTCGCCAGGACGCCTGCCACGCGGGTTTCGGTCGGGGAATGGGTCTGTTCAAAGCGCCTGCCTTTCTGGCAGCACGAAATCCCGGCTGCCGTCGATTGCTTGCAGGTGGCGGGCAAGGAGGTGGCACTGGCCAGTCTCGCGCTGATTACGCTGCCGCGTGAAAGGCGCCAGACCGCCGAACTGGCAGAAGCCGGGCTGCCGGTCGAGGTGAATGACCTGAGCGTGCTGCGCCACCTGCCGCAAGGTGCGGCCTTCTGGGTTGGCCCGGTGGTCAATGTCTACAACGAGGGCACGCTGGACTGGCTGGCACGACGGGGTGCCACCCGCATCTGCCTGCCGCCGGAGCTGCCCTTGCCCTCGGTCGCGCGTCTGGCTGCGGCTGGCCGTTCGGCTGGCGTCGCGGTCGAGGTCTGGGGGCATGGTCGTGTGCCGCTGGCGATCTCGGGCCGGTGCTATCACGCGCGGCTGCATGACCGCGCCAAGGACAGTTGCCAGTTTGTCTGCGGCGATGACCCGGACGGTCGCGATATCGACACGCTGGACGGCCAGCCCTTCCTGACCGTGAATGGTGTGCAGACGCTAGGGCGGGCGATCACCACGGCGGCCAGCCATCTGGAGGCGCTGCAAGCCGCCGGGGTGGCGGCGCTGCGGCTGTCGCCGCATGCCGGGGATTTCGCCGGAGTGGTGCATCTGTGGGCGTCGGCGCTCGCAGGCGGTCGCCCTCTGTCGCTTGGCGACCTTGCCCGCCTGATGCCGGGACAGAGTTTCTGCAATGGCTTTCTGTCCGCCGCGCCGGGCGCCCGGCCAGCGGCAACGCTCTGACTCGGCTGTCTTGACTATGGTCAAGGCTGTGGCGGCCCTGCGGACCTAGACCTGCCGCATGCGCCGCCTTTTCCAAGCCCTTCTCTGCCTTTCGCTGACGCTGGCCTTCGTGCTGTCAGGCGCGCTGCGCGGTGATGCGGCCCTTGGCGGCGTCACCGAAATGGTGATCTGCGGAGAAGGCGGGGCCTCTACAATCCTGCTGGATGCGCAAGGCAACCCCGTTGACGGCAAGCGTTGCTGCGATTGTGTGAAGTGCCTGCCAGTCCTGACGTTTCTGCCCGAACCTGCTGTCGTCGTTCGCCCCGCGCCGGTCGGCTTTGTCCGGCTGGGCAGGGTGTTGTCCGGTGCGACCGTCATGCGGCGCCAGCACCTGCGCCCGATGCCGCGCGGTCCACCGCTGGCATCGCACATACGTCATCGCCGGCGCGGCGGCCTGCCGCAGCCCCGACGTTTCGCCACGGGTCTTGAGTTTGGTCAAGTCCTCTTGCGCAGCGCCGGGGCAGAACCCGGGCACCTGAAAGAGGTTGCCCGATGATTCTGCTTGTCCGCCTGATTCTTGTTTGCCTTACGCTGATGCTGCCACGGTTCGCACTGGCCGAGCCGCTTTTGCCCGGCCTCCTGGCCAAACTGCCCGCCGCTGAACTGGTGCCACAGGCCGATGGCTATGGTCCGATGCGTGACGACCTGCCGGTTGTTCCCGTCCTCAGGGGCGGCGAAACCATCGGCTGGGCTTTCGCGACCAGCGATTTTGTCGGCACCACCGGCTATTCCGGCAAGCCGATCCACACGCTTGTCGCGCTGGACCCGCAGGCGCGCATTCTGGGTGTCGCGCTGGTCAAGCATTCTGAACCCATCGTGCTGATCGGCATTCCCGATGCGAAAATCAAGGCGATGGTCGCGGGCTATGTCGGGCTGGATCTGGTGGCCGAGGTCAATGCCGGCGGCACCGGACATGATGTCGACATCATTTCCGGCGCCACGGTCACGGTCATGGTGATCGACGATTCCATCGTGCGCTCGGGGCTGAAGGTGGCACGGGCGCTGGGGCTTGGCGGTCTTCACCCCGAGGCCCCTGCGCAGGGGCCGGTGTTGCAGATCGATCCCGATGCCGCCGCCCCTGCCGACTGGGCCACGATGGAAGGCGACGGCACGTTGCGCCGCCTGTCGCTGGACGTGGCGCAGGTGAACGAGGCTTTCGCCGCGCTGGAGGACAAGCGGGCGGGCGAACGCGCGCTGAAGGATGCGCCTAACACCCGCTATATCGAGATGCAGTCGGCGCTGGTGTCCGTGCCGGGGATCGGCCGCGCGCTGCTGGGCGAGGCGGAATACGCCAATCTGCAAGGCTGGCTGCAACCGGGCGATCATGCGCTGATGCTGGCGGGGCGCGGCCTCTACAGCTTCAAGGGGTCTGGCTATGTGCGCGGCGGCATCTTTGACCGCATCGTGCTGATTCAGGACGATGTCTCGGTGCGCTTCCGCGACCGGATGCACCGCAGGCTTGTCAGCCTCGCCCCTGCCGATGCGCCGGATTTCACCGAGAAAGACCTGTTCCGCATTCCCGCCGACAGCGGCTTTGATCCGGCGAAACCCTTCCGCATCCAGTTGCTCGTGCAGCGCGAGATCGGGCCGATCGAAAAGGCATTTACCACCTTTGATCTGGGCTACCAGTTGCCCGCCGCCTATCTGCGCAAGGTAACGCCCGTGCCGGCCCCTGCCGAAGCGATGGCTACGCAGGAGGAAGGCAGCGCCCAGGCCGATCTGTGGAAGAAGATCTGGCGCGGCTCGAAGGCCGACATCATCGCGCTTGGCGGGATGCTGCTGGTGCTGACCGGGGTGTTCTTCTTCCAGACCTTCGCCACCCGTAATGCGCGGCTTTTCTTCTGGTTCCGCATGGGCTTTCTGACCGTCACGCTGGTCTGGCTGGGCTGGATCGCCAATGCGCAACTGTCGGTCGTGAACCTGATGGCGCTGTTCGGCGCGCTGGTGAACGGGTTTTCCTGGCAGGCGTTCCTTTTGGACCCGCTGACCTTCATCCTGTGGTTCGCCGTAGCGGCGGCGCTGCTGTTCTGGGGGCGCGGGGCCTATTGCGGCTGGCTTTGCCCCTTCGGCGCGCTTCAGGAAATCACCAACCGCATCGCGCGGGCGCTCCATGTGCCGCAATGGACACTGCCCTGGGGCCTGCATGAACGGCTCTGGCCGGTGAAATACATGATCTTCCTCGGCCTGTTCGGGGTCAGCCTCATGTCCATCGAACAGGCTGAGCATCTGGCAGAGGTAGAGCCGTTCAAGACCGCGATCATCCTGAAATTCATCCGCGCCTGGCCCTTCGTCGCCTATGCGGCGGCGTTGCTGATGGCCGGGCTGTTCGTGGAGCGGTTCTATTGCCGCTATCTCTGCCCGCTGGGGGCGGCGCTGGCGATCCCCGCGCGCATCCGCATGTTCGACTGGCTGAAACGCTACAAGGAATGCGGCAGCCCCTGTCAGAGCTGCGCGAACCAGTGCCCGGTGCAAGCCATTCATCCGACCGGGGAAATCAACCCCAATGAATGCGTGAACTGCCTGCACTGCCAGGTTCTGTACCAGTCAAAAACCATCTGCCCGGTGGTCATCAAGAAGATGAAGCGGCGCGAGGCGATCGGCACGCCACCCGCCGGGCATCCCAACGCAAAACCCGTCGCCTCTGAAGGAGTGATCCGATGACCACCGAACCGAAATCCGGCCTGAGCCGCCGTTCCCTGCTGGGCGCCACCGCAGGCGGGGCCGCCCTTGCCAGCACCCTTGGTGGACGGCTGGCGCTTGGCGCCGGTGCCTCGGGCCTTGCCACCATGGCCGCGACAAGCGCCGCCCGCGCCGCGGGCATCGAGGTCGCGCCGGGGCAGCTTGATGAATACTATGGCTTCTGGTCTTCGGGCCAGACCGGCGAGATGCGCATTCTGGGCATCCCCTCGATGCGCGAACTGATGCGCGTGCCGGTGTTCAACCGCTGCTCCGCAACCGGCTGGGGGCAGACGAATGAATCCATCCGCATCCACCAGCGCACGATGAGCGACAGCACAAAGAAGCTGCTGGAGGCCAATGGCAAGAAGATCCATGACAATGGCGACCTGCACCATGTCCACATGTCCTATACCGAGGGCAAGTATGACGGCCGCTACCTCTATATGAACGACAAGGCCAATACCCGTGTGGCGCGGGTGCGTGGTGATGTGATGAAATGCGACGCCATTCTGGAAATCCCGAATGCCAAGGGCATTCACGGCATGCGTCCGCAGAAATGGCCGCGTTCCAACTATGTCTTCTGCAACGGCGAGGATGAAGCGCCGCTGGTGAACGACGGTTCCACCATGAAGGATGTCAGCACCTATGTGAACATTTTCACCGCTGTGGATGCCGACAAGTGGGATGTCGCATGGCAGGTGATGGTGTCGGGCAACCTTGACAACTGCGATGCCGACTACGAGGGCAAATGGGCCTTCTCGACGAGCTACAACAGTGAAATGGGCATGAATCTGGCCGATATGACGGCCAGCGAGATGGACCATGTGGTCGTCTTCAACCTCGCCGAGATCGAGAAGGCCATCGCGGCCGGGCAGTATCAGGAGGTGAACGGCGTCAAGGTTCTGGATGGCCGGAAAGAGGCGAACAGCCAGTTCACCCGGTATATCCCGGTCGCCAACAACCCGCATGGCTGCAACATGGCGCCCGACAAGCGCCACCTCTGCATCGGTGGCAAGCTGTCGCCCACCGTTACGGTGATCGACGTGACACTGCTGGATGCGGTGTTTGCCGGGGCCGAACCGCGCTCCTGTGTGGTGGCCGAGCCCGAACTGGGTCTTGGCCCGCTCCACAACGCCTTTGACGGGCAGGGTAACGTCTTTACCTCGCTGTTCCTCGACAGCCAGGTGGTGAAGTGGAACATCGACAAGGCGATTGCCGCCTACAAGGGCGAAAAGGTCGATCCGATCCTCGACAAGGTGGATGTGCAGTATCAGCCCGGCCACCTGAAGACCTCGATGGGCGAAACGCTGGAGGCCGACGGAAAATGGATGGTCTGTCTCTGCAAGTTCTCGAAAGACCGCTTCCTGAATGTCGGTCCGCTGAAGCCCGAGAATGACCAGCTGATCGACATTTCGGGCGACAGGATGGTGGTGGTGCATGACGGCCCCACCTTCGCCGAACCCCATGATGCGATTGCGGTTCATGCCAGCAAGATGACCAACATCAAATCGGTCTGGGATCGCAATGATCCGATGTGGGCAGAAACCCGCAGGCAGGCCGAGGCCGATGGCGTGGATCTTGACGGCTGGCAGGATCAGGTGATCCGCGACGGCAACAAGGTGCGGGTCTACATGTCCAGCCAGGCGCCGCAGTTCGCGCTGGAAGAGTTCACCGTCAAGCAGGGCGACGAGGTCACGGTGACCATTACCAACCTCGATGACATCGACGATCTGACCCACGGTTTTACCATGGGCAATCACGGCGTCGCCATGGAGATCGGGCCACAGCAGACTTCGTCGGTGACCTTCGTCGCGGCGAATCCGGGGGTTTACTGGTATTACTGCCAGTGGTTCTGCCACGCGCTGCACATGGAAATGCGCGGCCGCATGTTCGTGGAGCCGAAATGACCCTCCGGCTGGCCCTTGCCCTGTGCCTTCTGGCACTGCCCGCTTTGGCGGACCAGCGCGCCGTGGCGCCGGGGACGGGGCTGGCCGCCGCCATCGCCGGGGCAGCCCCCGGCGATGTGCTCCTGTTGCAGGAGGGGGACTACCCTGGTCCCATCCGCATCGACCGCCCGCTGACCCTGCGCGGCCCGCGCGGGGCACGGGTTGACGGGCTGGGACAGGGCACCGTCATCACCATCGCCGCGCCTGATGTGACGCTGGAAGGGTTCAGCGTCACCGGATCGGGCAATGCCAATGCCGATCTGGACTCAGGGGTGAAGATCCTCAAGGGCGCCGACCGTGCCCGAATTTCGGGTCTGCTGCTGCAGGACAACATGCACGGGATCGACGTGCATGGCGGGCGCGATGCGCAGGTCACCGGCAATGTGATCGAGGGCCGCCGGAACCCCCGCATGAATGACCGGGGCAACGGTATCTACATCTGGAACAGTCCCGGCACGGTCGTCACCGGCAATTCCGTGCGCTGGGGACGCGACGGCATCTTTTCCAACACCTCGCGCAAGGGGCTGTATCGCGGCAACCTGTTCCGGGACCTGCGCTTCGCCGTCCACTACATGTATACCCATGACAGCGAGGTGTCGGACAACATCAGCATCGGCAACCATCTTGGCTTTGCCATCATGTTCTCCGACCGGGTGAAGGTGCAGGGCAACCGCAGCCTCGGCGACCGCGAGCATGGCGTGATGCTGAACTTCGCCAACAGCGCCGATGTCTCGGGCAATCTGGTGCGGGGCGGCACGAAGAAATGCCTGTTCATCTACAATGCCCACAAGAACCTGATCTGGGGCAACAGGTTCGAGGGCTGCGGCATCGGCATCCACTTCACCGCCGGATCGGAACGTAATGTGCTGACCGGGAATGCCTTCATCGGCAATGCCGAGCAGGTGAAATATGTCGGCACCCGGCTTCTGGAATGGAGCTTCAAGGGGCGCGGCAATTACTGGTCGGATCATCCGGCCTTCGACCTGAATGGTGATGGCATCGCTGATTCAGTGTTCCGTCCGAACGATCTGATGGACCATATTCTGTGGTCGCAGCCTGCGGCCCGGCTGCTGACCGGCGCGCCTTCGGTGCAGCTGATCCGCTGGTCGCAATCCAACTTCCCCGCCACGCTGCCCGGTGGCGTGGTGGACAGTGCGCCGCTGATGGCGCCGCTCACCCTTCCCGTATCCGCAGACATCGCCGCGATGGAGGCCGAAGTGGCCGGCCGTTGGGCGAAAGGCAAATTCGATGACTTCAACCCTGACGATCTCGGGTCTCACTAAGCAATTCGCGGGGGTGACGGCCCTGTCGGACGTGACGCTTTCCGTCGCGCCGGGCGAGCGTGTCGCGCTGCTGGGCCATAATGGTGCGGGCAAGTCGACGATGATGAAGATCATCCTCGGGCTGATCCCGCAAACGGCGGGGCAGGTTACGGTCTGCAGCGCCGCGCCGGGGTCGGCTGCGGCACGGGCGCAGGTGGCCTATCTGCCGGAAAACGCGGCCTTCCACCCGGCGCTGACCGGGCTGGAACAGATGCGCCACTACCTCGCGCTGCGCGGTGAGCCTGCAACGGCGGCGCTGCCACTGCTGGAGCAGGTGGGGCTGGGCGCAGCCGCGCGACGGCGGATCGGCACCTATTCCAAGGGGATGCGGCAGCGTGTCGGCCTTGCGCAGGCGTTGATCGGCAGCCCGCGCCTTCTGGTGCTGGACGAACCGACTTCGGGCCTTGATCCGGTGTCGCGGCGCGATTTCTATGCGCTGCTGGACGGGCTGGCGGCGCGCGGGGCTTCGATCCTGCTCTCCTCGCATGCGCTGACCGAGGTGGAGGCGCGGACGGATCGTATCCTGATCCTCTCGAAAGGGCGGCTCGTGGCCGAAGGCCCGCTGGCCGATCTGCGGCGGCAGGCGGCGCTGCCCGTCGCCCTGCATGTGACGCCGCGCGCGGGGGCAGAACTGGATCTGCCGGGCGCGGTGGCAGTGGGCGGTGCGCTGCATCTGACCTGTGCGCAGGACGAGAAGCTGGCGCTGTTGGCGCGGATCACCGCGATGGGCGATGCGGTTGCCGATCTGGAGGTGCTGCCCCCCAGCCTTGAAGACATCTACAGCCATTTCAGCCAGAGGGCCGGGCAATGATCCGACGCATTCTTGCCACCGCCGCCTGCGAGTTCCGCATCTCGCTGCGCAATCGCTGGGTTTCCATTGCCGTTGCGCTGATGGGCCTGTTCTCGCTGGTGCTGGCCGCCGCCGGATCGGCGCCTACCGGAGGGCTGGGGGTGGACCGGCTGTCAGTCATCGTGGCCTCCCTCACCTCGCTGGGTGTCTATCTTGTGCCGCTTCTGGCGCTGCTGATGAGCTTTGATGCCATCGCGGGCGAGGCGGAGCGCGGCACATTGCCCCTGCTGCTGACCTATCCGGTCGCGCGGACCGAGGTGCTGGTGGGCAAGATGCTGGCGCATCTGGCGGTGCTGGCCCTGGCTTGCGGCACGGGCTACGGGCTGGCCGCTGTTGCGGCGCTCTCGTCCGATCCGGGGGCGGTTGCCGGGCTGCCTGCGCTGATCCGACTGTTCTGGACCTCGGTTCTGCTGGGCGCGACCTTCATCAGCGTGGGCTATGCGCTGTCGGCCCTGTCACGGCGGCCCTCGGGGGCGGCCGGGCTGGCAATCGGGCTGTGGCTCGGGCTGGTGGTTCTTTATGACCTTGGCCTGCTGGCCGCGGTGGTGGCCGACAATGGCGGGTGGTTCACGCTCAACGCCTTTCCGCTGGCCTTGCTGGCGAACCCGGCCGATGCGTTCCGGCTCTACAACCTCGCGGCATCCGAGGCGACGGCTGCGGCGGCGGGCGTGGCGGGTGCGTCCGCAACCATCCCGCCGTGGCAGTCACTGGCCTCTGTGCTGCTGTGGCCACTGCTGGTGCTGGCGCTTGCCGTGCTCGGGTTTCGCAGGGTGACGCCATGAAACGCCTGTTCCTCATGCTGCTGCTGGCCGCCTGTCAGGAACAGGCCGCGCAAGTCATCGATCCGGTGGCGCTGACCCCCGATGCGGTGGGCTACTACTGCCAGATGAACCTGCTGGAGCATCCGGGCCCCAAGGCGCAGGCCCATCTGGAGGGGCTGCCCGGCGCACCGCTGTTCTTCAGCCAGGTTCGCGATCTGGTCGCCTATCTGCGCGCGCCGGAACAAAGCCACC
Organism: Gemmobacter caeni; assembly: GCF_003054195.1. Classification (GTDB taxonomy): domain Bacteria; phylum Pseudomonadota; class Alphaproteobacteria; order Rhodobacterales; family Rhodobacteraceae; genus Gemmobacter; species Gemmobacter caeni. The sequence goes on along the minus strand of NZ_QBKP01000010.1, from coordinate 85,312 downwards.
GCGTGCTGGCGGTCTGGGTCAATGATATGGCCGCGCCCGGCGCCACATGGGAAACCCCCGGCGCGACCAACTGGATCGACGCGCGGACGGCGCATTACGTTGTCGGGGCCGAAATTGAAGGCGGCATGGGGGCACCGGAATTCGTGCCCTTTTCCGATATCGTCGCCGCCCGCGCCTTTGCCGCCCGCCACGGCGGGCAGGTCATGTCCTTGCAGGCGATCCCCGATGCGCTTGTGACCCTTGCCGCCCCCGATACCGCAGAAGACGCCGACTGGCAGCGCCGCCTGCAAGACCTGTCCCGCCAGACCGGAGGTTGATCCGATGCTGACCCGTCGCCGCTTTCTTGCCATTTCCGCCGTGATGGCGCTGCCCGCAGCCGCCCGCGCCGCGCCGCCCTTGCATATTGCCACCGGGCAGGCACTCGGCGCGCAGGTGACGCTGCGGCTGGCGCATCCCGAAGCCCCGGCGATTGCCGCCCGCGCCATGGCCGAGATTGCCCGGCTGGAGGATGTGTTCAGCTTGTACCGCCCGTCATCGGCGCTGATGCGGCTGAATGTGGCGGGTGTGCTGGAGGCACCGCCATTCGACCTGCTGGAGTGCCTGACGCTGGCGGGACGGGTTCATGCGGCAAGCGGGGGCCGCTTCGATCCGACAGTGCAACCGCTCTGGTCCTTGCAGGCCGAAACGGCGAGCCGGGGTCGGGTTCCTGATGTCGGCGAACTGGCCGCTGCCCGCGCCCGGACCGGCTGGCACCGGCTGCGGATCGAGGCGGGGCAGGTCCGGATCGACCCCGGCATGGCGCTGACACTGAACGGTATCGCACAGGGCTATATCGCTGACCGGGTGACGGATCTGCTGCGGGCAGAGGGGCTGGGCGACATCCTGATCGACACGGGCGAGATGCGTGCGCTCGGCGGCGATCCGCGCGGCGGTGACTGGCCGGTGCAGTTGCAGGACGGCAGAACCGTGCCGTTGCGCGACCGGGCACTGGCGACCTCGGGCACGCTGGGCACGACTTTCGATGCGGCAGGGATGCGGGGCCATATCCTTGACCCGGTGACGGGCAACCCCGCGCGGCCGGTCTGGCGCGCGGTGACCATCGCCGCGCCTTCGGCGGCGCTGGCCGATGCGCTGTCAACCGCCGCCTGCCTGATACAGGACCGCGCCGACATCACCGCGCTCTGTGATCGGTTTGCCGAAACCGCTGCCCTGTCGCTTGTGCCATTGTGACCCCGCCCTGCCGGGGTGTCCGGCAGGGCAGCCATTGTGCTTACTGCATGGCGCCGATGGCGCTCAGGCCCGTCACCGCGCAAGCCGCGTCGATGTCGCCCGAGGGCGCGCCGCCGACACCGATGCCGCCCACCAGGGCCTCGCCCATGCGGATCGGCAGGCCGCCCGCCTGAATGACCATCCGCGCATCCATATCGCGCAGACCATCATTGGCAGGTTTTCCGGCGATGAACTCGGCCAGACCGGCGGTATCGCGGCCCATTGCCGCCGCAGTGAAGGCCTTGCCGGTGGCGCTGCTGCCTGTATGCGGGCCAGAGCCATCGGCCTTCAGCATTACCTTGGTGGCACCGTCGCGGGCCACGATGGCCACGCTGACCTTGTGCCCTTCTGCGGCGCAGGCCTGCACGGCGGCATCGGCGGCTTTCACCGCCATGTCCAGCGGCAGATAGGGTGCGGTCGGCAGATCCTGCGCGGTGGCGGCAAAGGGCGCCAGCAGGACGGCAGCCAGAACGGGAATGCGGATCATCGGTATCTCCTGTCATGAGTGATGACAGAAACCTAAACCTGCGACGCCGGGGCCGGTATTCGTAGGCCTTGCACGCAGTCTCCGTAGAACTACGGAGTGGCGCGGCCTTCCAGCCAGAGCCGGGTCATCTCTGCCTGCGAGATTGTCCCGAGCTTGGCTGCGATGGAGGCGCGATGGCTTTCCACCGTGCGGGGGGACAGGCCCAGCCCCCCGGCGATCTGGCGCGTGGTGAAACCTGCTGCGATGCGCTCCAGCACCTCCGCCTCGCGCGGGGTCAGGGCTGCCAGCAGAGCGAGCGTTTCCGCGAGTTCGGCCCGACGGTCCAGTTGGCGGTCCAGAATGCCCTGCGCCTTCTGGATCGCGTCGATCAGATCCTGCTCGTCCACCGGCTTTGACAGGAAGTCGATAGCCCCGTTGCGAAAGGCGCGGCGGCAGGCCTCGATATCACCATGACCGGACATCACGATGGTGGGCCAGTCGACTGCAAGTTCCGCCAGACGTTCCTGCAACTTCAGGCCGGAAATCACCGGCATGCGGATATCCAGGATCAGGCAGCCGGGCGTCAGCTGCGGCAGGCGGGCCAGAAAGGCTTGCGGATCGGCAAATCCAGTCACGGGAATATCGACCGTCGACAACAGCAGCGTCAGCGCCTGACGCACCGCCGCATCATCATCGACCAGATAGACAGGGCGGGTCATGCGGCGCCCTCCAGCGGCAGGGTGATGCGAAAGCTGGCACCTTCGGCGCTGTCTTCCAGCCCGATTTCGCCCCCGGCGCGTTCGATCAGCCGCTGGCTGAGCGCGAGGCCCAGCCCGGTGCCTTCCGGGCGGGTGGTGGTGAAGGGCGTGAACAGCCGGGGCCGCAGATCGGGCGCGACGCCGGGGCCGGTGTCGCGCACCGTAAGTTCCGCACGGCCGGCCCCCGCCCGCAAGGTGACACGGATCTGCCCGTCGGGCCGGTCTTGCAATGCTTCCAGCGCATTCCTCAGCAGGTTGAAGCAAACCTGCTCCATCTCGACCGGATCGGCACGGACGCGAACCGCCTCGGCGGGCAGATCGAAGGTCAGTCTTACCCCCTGCGCCGCCGCCTGCGGCGCCAGCAGGGCTGCGACATTGTTCAGCGCCTCACGCAGGTCGAAAGCCTGCACCGGCGCAGCTTGCGGCCGCGACCAGTTGCGAAAGCGTTCCAGTATGGCCGAGGCGCGGCGGGCCTGCGTCACGGTATCTTCCAGCACGGAGGCAAGCCGGTCCCGGTCATCGCGCGCGAGCAAGCGCCGCCCGGCCTGTGCCTGCGCCAGAATGGCGGTCAGCGGCTGCGTCAGCTCGTGCGTCAGTCCGCTGGCCAGCTCGCCCAATGCATTCACCCGTGCCGCATGGGCCAGCCGCGAGTCGAGTGCGCTGAGCCGCGCCTGTTCCAGGGCCTGCCGTGCGCGTTGCCGTTGACGCAGAAGAGCCAGCGCCGCCCCGGCCAGAAGCATGGCGACCAGCAGGATCAGGCCGGTGCGTAACGGCGGAAACAGATCGGAAGGGGTGACGCTGCGGGTGGTTTCCAGCACCAGAGGCTGCGAGACGCTGCCAAGGGTCCGGGTTTCGTGCGCCGCGCCGAACGCACCATGGTGAAGCAGCGGGGTGCCATCGGGCAGCGACAGGGTCACGCCCACGCTGGGCTGGCGCCAGTAGTCCCCGGCCTCGTCCAGCAGACCGGCGGCGTCGATGGACAGGCTGAGCCCATAGCGCGCGGCAGCGGAATTGGGGCTGCGCTTGACCATGATGTAGTGGCCCTCCCGCCCCGGATCAGGCAGCAGCGCGATCCCGCCCCCGGACGCCAGTGCAGCCGCCCGGATATTCGCGGCAAGGGTCGGGTTTATCGCGGCACCGACCGTGCGGCCTTCCGCGATCAGCGGCACCAGCGTGACGGCGCTGATGCGCGGATAAAAGCGGGTGATCGTTGCCGCCACCTCCAGAAACAGCCGTTGATCCGGTTCGTCGCTGGCCACTGCAATGGCAGAAAGTGCGGTCAGATGCGCGTCATGCTGATCGGCCCGCTGCGAGGCCAGACGGTGCAGCACAGCGGTTTGCTGCGCAAGTTCCGTGGTCAGCGTCCGGTGTTGCCAGAGGCCAAGGCCCGTCAGCAGGGCAAGGCCAAGCCCGACGCCAAGGGCAGCAAGCTTCACCGGGCTTTCCAGAAGAGGCAGGCGGCGGGTCATTGGATCAGTCTGCCAGCTTGCGGCGGCAAGGGAAATGGCCGGATCATCGGGGGAAGCTGCAAAGGGCCGCGCCGTAATCGCGGATTTCCGCGCCCTTACCCCTGCGGGGCTGGGCTTCGCTTTTTGCGGACATAAAGCTCCAGCCGGTGATGGACGATTTCGTAGCCCATCGCATCGGCGATCTCGGCCTGAAGCCGCTCGATCCGTTCGTTCGCAAATTCCACCACCTCGCCGGTTTCCACGTCGATCATATGGTCGTGGTGATGCGTTTCGGTATGTTCAAAGCGTGCGGGCGTGCCTTCGAACTGATGGCGCAGGATCACACCCTGCATCTCCAGCTCGGTCAGGGTGCGATAGACGGTCGAGAGGGAAATGCCCGGCACCACTTCTTCGGCGCGGCGGTGAAGCTCGGTGGCTTCGGGGTGGTCTTCGGCATCGGCAAGCACCGACAGCAGCGCCGCCCGCTGGCGGGTGATGCGCACGCCTGCCTGACGCAGCGCGTCTGTCAGCTTTTCGGTTCTGTGGTCGTGGTCGGTCATACTTTCTCTTCGCGCATTTTCCCGTGCGGATGCAAGTCTCAGATGCAAATGACTCGCATCTGGCTTGACAGTTGCAAATCATTCCTAAATGCATGTGGGGCGACAGGGAGAATCCGATGATCTGCAGACGAGCAATTTTGGGCATGGCCACAGGCCTTGCCCTGACCGGCCTGACGGGGGCCGCCGCCGCCGCGCAGGAGCGGCTGAAGGTCGTCACCACCTTCACCATCATTGCCGATATGGCGCAGAATGTGGCCGGTGATGCGGCCGAGGTGGTTTCGATCACCCGCCCCGGTGCCGAGATTCACGGATACGAGCCGACGCCGCGTGATCTGGTGAAGGCGCAGGGGGCGGATCTGATCCTGTGGAACGGGCTGAACCTTGAACGCTGGTTCGAGAAATTCTTTGTGAATCTGCGCGATGTCCCCGCCGCGACCGTTTCGAACGGGATCGCGCCCATCGCCATTGCGGGCGGCGATTATGCAGGCAAGCCCAATCCGCATGCCTGGATGGCGCTCGACTCCGCCGAAATCTACATCGACAACATTCGGGATGCGCTCAGTGCCGCAGACCCGGACAATGCTGCCGTCTATGCCGCAAATGCCGATGCCTACAAACGGCAGGTGGCTGCGGTCATCGGCCCGCTGCGCGAGGCAGCGCGGGCCCTGCCGGAAGGGCGCCGCTGGCTGGTGACATCGGAGGGCGCATTTTCCTACCTCGCGCGGGATTTCGGATTGCAGGAGGTTTACCTCTGGCCGATCAATGCCGATGCGCAGGGCACGCCGCAACAGGTGCGGTCGGTGATCGACACCGTGCGGGCCGAAAGCATCCCGGTGGTCTTTTCCGAAAGCACCGTATCGGACAAGCCCGCGCGGCAGGTCGCACGCGAGACCGGCGCCGCCTATGGCGGAGCGCTGTATGTCGACAGCCTCTCCGAACCGGACGGGCCGGTGCCGACCTATCTTGACCTGCTGCGCGTCACCTCGGAAACCATCGTGACGGGCCTTCAGCCATGAGCGACGGCATCCGCGCCAGCGGCCTGACGGTTACCTATCGCAACGGTCATACCGCGTTGCGGGATGCCAGTTTCGCCGTCCCACGCGGCAGTATCGCGGCGCTGGTGGGGGTGAACGGTGCGGGCAAATCCACGATGTTCAAGGCGTTGATGGGGTTCATCCCCGTTTCCGCCGGAAAGATCGAGATTCTGGGCCAGCCGGTTCAGGCCATGATGAAGAAACAGGCCGTCGCCTATGTCCCGCAATCCGAGGAAATCGACTGGACCTTCCCGGTGTTGGTCGAGGACGTGGTGATGATGGGGCGCTATGGCCATATGGGCTTTCTGCGCCGTCCGCGCGCGGCGGATCATGCCGCCACGACAGCGGCGCTGCAACGGGTCAACATGGTCGAATTCCGGCATCGCCAGATCGGCGAGCTGTCGGGCGGGCAGAAGAAGCGCGTCTTTCTGGCCCGCGCACTGGCCCAGAATGCGCAGGTGATCCTGCTGGACGAACCCTTTACCGGCGTGGATGTGACGACCGAGGAACAGATCATCACGCTGCTGCGCGAGATGCGGGCCGAAGGGCGGGTGATGCTGGTGGCCACGCATAACCTCGGCTCGGTACCCGAGTTCTGCGACCGGGTTGTGCTGGTGAAGGGCACGGTTCTGGCGCATGGCCCGACCGAGGAGGTCTTTACCCCGGACCGGCTGCGCGAAACCTTCGGCGGCGTGCTGCGGCACTTTCTGCTGGAGGGGCCACGGCTGCATGACGATGCCGACCCGCGCCGTCTGGAAGTCTATTCCGACGACGAACGGCCGCTGGTGGTTTATGATGACCGGGCCCGCACCCTGAAGGGCCGGCAATGAACTGGTTCGAGCCCTTTCAGTATGGCTACATGACCAATGCGATCTGGGTGTCGGCGCTGGTCGGCGCGGTCTGTGCCTTTCTTTCGGCCTATCTGATGCTGAAAGGCTGGTCGCTGATCGGGGATGCGCTGTCCCATTCTGTCGTGCCGGGGGTGGCCGGGGCCTATATGCTGGGCCTGCCCTTCGCCCTTGGCGCCTTCCTGTCGGGCGGGCTTGCCGCACTGGCGATGCTGTTCCTGCGCAGCCGGTCGGGTCTGAAGGAGGATGTGGTGATCGGCCTGATCTTCACAGCCTTCTTCGGGCTGGGGCTGTTCATGGTGTCGCTGAACCCGATGGCTGTCTCGATCCAGACCATCATCATGGGCAATATCCTTGCCATCACACCCGAGGATACGCTGCAACTGGCGCTGATCGGGGGGGTGTCGCTGGTCATTCTGCTGGCGAAATGGCGGGATCTGCTGGCGGTCTTCTTCGACGAGGCACATGCGCGTTCCATCGGGCTGAATGTCACGGCGCTGCGGCTGGTCTTCTTCACCCTGCTTTCGGCCTCGACCGTGGCGGCGATGCAGACGGTGGGGGCGTTTCTGGTGATCGCACTTGTCGTTACCCCGGGCGCGACCGCCTATCTGCTGACCGACCGCTTTCCCCGGCTGCTGGCGCTGTCGGTGGCCATCGGATCGGTCACTTCGGCCTTCGGTGCCTATCTCAGCTATTTTCTCGACGGTGCGACCGGGGCGGTGATCGTCTGCTTCCAGACGCTGCTGTTTCTGGCCGCGTTCTTCTTCGCCCCCAAGCATGGCATGCTGGCGGCCCGCGCCCGCGCGAAAGCTGCCCTGAAGGAGCCGCTGTGATGGCCGACCTGTTGTTGCCGTTCCAATTCCCCTTCATGCAGAATGCGCTGCTGATCATCTTGCTGATTGCTCCGGCGGCCGCGTTGCTGAGCTGTTTTCTGGTGCTGAAGGGCTGGTCGCTGATGGGCGATGCCACCAGCCACGCGGTTCTGCCGGGCGTTGTCCTGGCCTATGTGGCCGGTATTCCGCTGCTGATCGGCGCGTTTCTCGCCGGTCTGGTCTGCGCGCTTGGCACCGGCTTCATCAAGGACAATTCCCGCATCAAGCAGGATACCGTGATGGGCGTGGTCTTTTCCGGCATGTTCGGTCTGGGTATCGTCATCTACACCCAGATCGAGACCTCACTGCATCTGGACCACATCCTGTTTGGCAACATGCTGGGCGTTGGCGCACAGGATCTGTGGACCAGCGGGCTGATCTCGGGCGGGGTGGCGCTGATCCTCGGGGTGAAGTGGCGCGACTTCCTGGCCCAGAGCTTTGACCCCGTGCAGGCGCGGATGATCGGGTTGCGGGTGGGGGCGCTGCATTACGGGCTGCTGGCCATCCTGTCCGCCACCATCGTTGCAATGCTGTCCTCGGTCGGGATCATCCTCTCTGTGGCCTATCTGATCGCGCCGGGCGCCATTGCCTTCCTGCTGACACGCCGGTTCGTGACCATGATGATGGCGTCGGTGGCGGTTGCGGTGCTGGCCGGAGCGGGCGGCGTTTATGCGTCTTTCTGGCTGGACGCCGCCCCGGCGCCAACCATCGTGCTGATCCTGACCGGGCTGTTCGTTACGGCGCTTCTGGCCCGCAATCTGCGCAATGGTCGCGCTGCCCTGTCTGCCTCCGGTGCAGAGCGGGGGTCTGGCCTGTAACGGCTGGCCGCGTCCCCCTCCTGATTCACGCCGCTTCTGCGGCGTGGGTCAGGTCCACCTGCACGACATCGCAGCGTCCGCTGGCGAAGGTGGCGGCGCAGCCCTCCAGATAGAATTGCCAGCAGCGGAGGAAGGCATCGTCATAGCCAAGCCGCCGGATGCGGGCGCTTTCCTGCATCATCCGTTCAGACCAGATCCGGCAGGTGCGGGCATAATCCTGACCGAAGGCATGGCTGGATTTCACCCGCAGCCCGGCCTTTGCCGCCTGATGCCCGATCACCGTATCGCAGGGGAGCATGCCACCGGGGAAGACGTGCTGGCGGATGAAATCCGTCCGCCGCCGATAGACCGAGAATTCGGTATCGGGCACGGTAATGGCTTGCAGAACGATCCGCCCGCCCGGTGCCAGCCTGTTCTTCAGCGCGGTGAAATAGGCAGGCCAGTAGGCCTCGCCCACCGCCTCAATCATCTCGATCGAAACGATATTGTCGAACCTGCCCCCGACATCGCGGTAATCCTGAAGCCGCACTTCCGCACGACCATCAAGGCGCGCATCTGCATAACCCTTCTGCTGATGCGACAGCGTGATCGCGGTAACAGCGTGGCCACGTTCGGCGGCGGCCTCGGCAAAGCCGCCCCAGCCGCAGCCGATTTCCAGCAGCCGCTCGCCTTTCCCCAGCCGGGAGAGGATGCGCCCGTTCTTGCGGGCCTGCGCCTGTTCCAGATCGTCGCCGGGCCCGAAAAGGGCCGAGGAATAGGTCATGCCGGGATCAAGCCAGAGCTGATAGAACTCGTTCCCGACATCGTAATGGGCGCGGATATTGCGCGCGGCACCCCGGCGGCTGTTGCGGCGCAGGAACAGATCGGACAGCCGCATGCGGATGGCCTGCACCGGCCCCGGCGTTCCCAGTCCGGACAGCGCGTCAAGATTGCGCAGCGCGAGCGTCAGCACGCTTTCCAGCGTGTCGCTGCGCCAGTCACCGGCGATCCAGCCCTCGCCAAACCCCACATCGCCGCGCAGGGCCAGCCGGTGCAGGAGGCGCCAGTCACGGATATGCAATTCAGCCTCGGGGCCAGCATGGCCAAACCTGTGGCGCGTGCCATCGGGCGTGGTGAGCGTCAGAATCCCGTGCTCGATCCGCTCCAGCGCCGCAAGGAAGCGGCCGGAGAGTGCCCGCTGCGTCATGGTGGTCATCAGGTGATCTCCTGTTCGGGCGGGGTGGGAAGACGGCGGTAGGTGGCGCCCTTGATCCTGAGGCGAAGGGCATGCCAGTAGATCTGCACAATCACCCGCAGTGCGCCGCCGGGGCGTTGCAGCGCCGCGCGCAGGATGCCGCCCGAGGTCAACGGGCGCAGCAGGCCGCCCATGGCGGTATCAATCCCGTCCGCACCGTCCTTGCGCGCAATTCGGATGGCAAGGCGGTCGGGGTGCAGGTCGAAAGCAAATTCATAGTCCCCCGACAGATCCTGAAACGGCGAGACATGAAACATCTTGCGGGCGGACAGCCGCGTTGCGGCGGTGATCGGCGCCTGGCCGGGCGGGATCAGCAGATAGGAATGCCGCTGCCCGAAGGTATTGTTGACCTCGGCGATGGCGGCAATCAGCGCATCCCCCTCGATCAGCAGCCAGAAGCTGACCGGAGCGAACCAGTATCCCAGAAACCGGGGCTGCGTCAGCAGGGCAAGCACGCGGCCCGGCGCGCGGTCTATCCCGGCGGTGGCAAATTGCTGCCAGGCCCAGCCCGCGCCGGAGCCTTCGCCGCGTCTGCCGCCGTGGTCTGCATCGTGAAAGGCAATCAGGTTAAAGCGGTTGTGCCCCATCAGGCGGGGCGGGCGACAGGTTTCGGGGGCCAGCAGTACATGGTCGGCAGAGGTGCGGAACGCATGATGCGGCGGCGCGCGGCGGGCATGGGTAATCACTGCCCGCAGGCCCAGCACCTCGCCCGCGTCCAGCCGTGCGGCCAGTGTCATGGCGTCACCTGTTCCGGCCGGAGGCGCCGGGCGATCCGCATGGCACTTGCAAAGCCGTCTTCATGGAAGCCGTTGCGCAGCCATGCTCCGGCAAACCATGTGTTGCGCTGGCCTTGCATCGCCGCGATTTGTGTCTGCGCCTCCAGCGCCGCCTGATCGAATACCGGATGGCGAAAGACCGTCTCGTCCTGGATCAGCCGGGGATCAATCTCCTGCCCCGGGTTCAGCGTCACGAACAGCGGATCATCCTCGGGGATATTCTGAAGCCGGTTCATCCAGTAGGTCACGCCCACCCCCGTCGAGTCACCATGGCTGACCCACGAGCTCCAGCACAGGCGGCGTTTCGGCATGATGGATGGATCGGCATGCAGCACGGCCCTGTTCGGCTGAAACCGGATGGCCGACAGCGCCGCGCGTTCTTCGGCAGAGGCATCGGTCAGCAGGGACAGCGCCTGATCCGCATGTGCGGCCAGAATGACATGATCGAATTCCTCCGGCTCCGCCCCCTTGGCGCGCAGTGTCACGGTTCCGGCGTGGCGCGTGACAGCCCTGACCTCGGCCCCGCGCCGCAGTTTGACCCCGGATTTTTGCAGCGCCGTCGCAAGACGAGCGACATAAACGGTCGAGCCACCCGCCACGGTCCACCACTGATGATGTCCGGTGCGCGACAGCAGCCCGTGATTGCGCATGAACCGTAGCAGCGCCTGTGCGGGAAAGCCCCCGATCTCGCGGTCGGGTGTAGACCAGATGGCGCCGCAGAAGGGGAAAAGGTAGTGATCGCGGAACCGCGGTCCCAGCCCCATTTGCGCGATCAGTTCCGCAATCGACAGATCCGGCGCGGCGGCGACCAGATCCTCGGCCCTGCTGTTGAAGCGCAGGATGTCGCGGATCATCCGGTAGAAGCGCGGGTCAATCAGGTTGCGCCGTTGCGCGAACAGCGTGTTGCCCGACCGCAGTGCATATTCCACCCGCCCGCCGTTCAGCGACACGCCATAGCTCATGTCGCTTTTCTCGACAGGAATATCGAGGTCACGGAAAAGCGCGGTCAGATGCGGATAGTTCACATGGTTGAACACAATGAAGCCGGTATCGACCGGCTGGTCGCCCCGGCGTCCGGCCACGACTGTGCGGGCATGGCCCCCCAGCCGGTTTTCACTTTCAAACAGTGTGACATGGTGGCAGGAGGACAGGGCCCAGGCAGAGGCCAGACCGGCAATGCCGCCGCCGACGATGGCGATGCGCCTCGGGGCGCCTTTGGAAAGGTCGAAGGGCATCAGGGCTCCACTTGGTTTGTCCCTGTCCTACGCCGCCGCGCCCGGAACGGATCACTTCGGCAGAAAATTTCCCTGCGCGATGATCCATTTGACGGGCTTCGGCGTATATTGCACATGGAAACCGCAATCGTGCCCGCCGGACCACGGCCCCGCGCCAGATACAATCCGCCCGAGCATCTGGCGGAGCAGCTTTGCGCGCAGGGGGCGCAGGGAATGGACGAGCCAGTAATACAGGCGCTTTCCAGCCAGACCTGCGATCTGATCGCCGTGCGCGATCAGCGTGACAGGGCCGCCTTTGGCCGATTGTTCGACCATTTCGCCCCGCGCCTGAAGGCGATGATGGTGAAGGGCGGGCTGCGGGACGGATCAGCCGAGGATGCGGTGCAGGATGTAATGTTGGCAGTCTGGCACAAGGCAGCACAGTTCGACCCGCATCGCGCCGATGCCGCAGGCTGGATCTACGGCATCGCCCGTAATCGCCGGATCGACCTTGCGCGGCGGCGGCCTCTGGCCCAGCCGGAAGATCTGCCCGAGATCGAAAGCGATGCGCCCGATCCGGCGCAGATTCTTGCACTGCAACAGGAAGCCAGCCATCTGGTCGCCGCCCTGTGCCGGCTTGCCCCCGAACAGGCAGAGGCACTGCGGGCGGCTTATTTCGACGATATTCCCCACAGCCGTATCAGCGAGATGACGGGTCTGCCGCTTGGCACCATCAAATCCCGCATCCGGCTTGGCCTTGAACGCCTCAGGCATGAACTGAGGAAGATTGCCCCATGACCCAGATCACACACCATATCCCGGACGATATCCTTGATGCCTGGCGCGCGGGCGCCCTGTCACACCCCTATGCCGTCGTCGTCGCGGCGCATCTGTCGCTCTGCGATGAATGCCGCGCTGCGGTGGAAACCGCTGACATGATCGGCGGTGCCCTGCTGGACGGTCTGGAGGGGCAAGCGCTTGATGCAGGGGCGCGTCAGCGCATGATGGATGCGCTTGATACGCCCGCGCCGCCGCCTGTCCGGGGATCCGGTGTCTTTCCCGCGCCGGTCGTGGCCGCGCTGGGGGGGCAGCCGCCGCAATGGCGGATGCTGGGTGGCGGTATCCGCCAGCAGATCCTTTCCGCCGACAGGGAAGGGGCATTGCGGCTGCTTTACATCCCGCCGGGACGCGCCGTGCCGGAGCATGGCCATCGCGGCCTGGAACTGACGCTGGTCTTGCAGGGCAGTTTTTCCGACAGCGAAGGGGCTTTCCTGCGTGGCGATGTCGAGACAGCGCATGACTCGATCGACCATCAGCCTGTTGCCGGTCCGGGGGCGCCCTGCATCTGTCTTGCCGCCACCGATGCGCCGTTGCGTTTCCACGCGCTGTTGCCACGTCTGCTGCAACCGATCTTCCGGATCTGAGCGATGGATTTCGCGGGTCAGCGCATCTGGATCATCGGGGCCAGCGCCGGAATAGGGGCGGCTCTGGCCCGCGCGCTGGCCGGGCAGGGTGCGCGGCTGGTTCTTTCGGCACGGGATGCAACGGCGCTCTCCGCCCTTGCCGCCGAATGCGGCGAGGCCCGTATCGAGCCTCTGGACCTTGGCGAGGCGGGGGCGCTTGCCGCCACGGTGGCGCGGCTTGCCGATCTGGCGCCGTTTGATGCGGTGATCTGCACCGCGGCGCTTTACGATCCTGCCCGCGTCGCCGATCTGGACCCCGCCCGCACCGAGGCCATGGTGCGGGTAAACCTTCTGGGGACACTTGACGTTGCGCGGCTCTGCCCGCCGCTGATTAAAGAGGGCGGGCAATTGGTGCTGTTCGGCTCAGTGGCCGGATATATGGGGCTTCCCGGTGGGCAGCCCTATTCAGCGACAAAGGCCGCCGTCAACAATCTGGCCGAAACGCTGGCGGCAGAACTGGGCCCCCGCATCCGGGTGCGGCTGGTCTGTCCGGGTTTTGTCCAGACCCGCCTGACAGCCAAGAACCGTTTCGCCATGCCCGCGATCATCACGCCCGAGGAAGCCGCCGGGGCTGTTCTGCGCGGTTTGGCCCGGCGCGGGTTCGAGATCCACTTTCCGCGCCGCTTCACCCTCGCCGTGAAACTGCTGCGTCTGCTTCCCTATGGCCTGTCGCTGCGCCTGACGCGGCGGCTGGGCTGATCTGTCAGGCCAGCCGCCCGCTTAGCGCCGCGACACCGGCCCAGGCGGCAAAGCCGGTCAGGACCGTGCCCCAGATGCCGTCGATGATCACCTGTTCCAGCGACCATGCGGCCAGCGTGGCATAATTCGTCATCTCATAAGTGCCATAGCACAGCAGCCCCAGCACCATGCCGCCGATCAGCGCCTGCAACGGATCACCCGCCTTCAGCGCGGGCCAGCTGACCATCCAGACAAGGCCCGCGACATAGGCGAGATAGAACAGCGCTGCCGGACCCAGCCGCAGCGGCTGGGCCAGAAGATCGCCGATATGGCGTTCAAAGACCGGGCGGATCAGGAACCGGATGCCCAGGGCATCAAGGCCAAGAAACACCCCGGCGGTGACAAGATAAAGCAGCGCGGCTTGCAGCATGATACATCTGTCCTCTGTCAGTCGCGGTCTGCCCGGAGCAGTGCGAGCGGGTCGCGCCGCAGGTCACCATCGGTCCGCATGCATTCTGGCGGTCTTGTCCGCCGGGCGAGGGGGAATTTCCAGGGCACCGGCAGTCTGATCGTCCATCCTATACGCGGCATTTGCCGGGGCGGATCACTCGGGCGCCGGCGAAGCGGTGCGAGTTCTGAAAGCGAGGCGATGTGCGCGCGGCGTCAGGGCGCCGTTCGGTTTGACGAGGAATCGCGGGGGGGCGTCGTGCCCTGCGGCAGGGGGGAGGCATATCGCGTGCCGCCGCCCCGGCGCTCCAGTTCGGCCCAGGCGCGGGTGCGCAACTCGGGGTCGCGGACCACGCGGGCGGCCGTGGCGGCCATCACCTTCGCTGCCGTCACCATCGCTTTGTGGGCATGAGGCATCGTGCCCTGCGTCACCGTCTGCCATGTATGGAACGGCGTGCCCACAACGGCGGTCGCAGTGAGGCATTGGGCGGTGGGGACGATACAACTGACATCGCCCACATCGGTCGATCCGTAGAACTGCCGTGGCTCCGGCGGCAGCGGCAGGATTTCATCATGCAGGTTGCGCGGAAAACCCGGAGGCGCATTGAAAGCCTCGGCACTGGCGCGGCGGTCGGCATCGGTCAGCGCCGCGGCGGCCAGCCGGTCGGCATAGTCGAAGTCGGCGGCATCGAAGGGCGGGGGGCCGATGTGTTCAAATTCCTGCTGCATCACCTCTTCCAGCGCGCGATTGGGCATGATCCCCGAGGTGGCGCGGTCAAAAATCATCTCAACACGGGTTTCCGTCATCAGCGCGGCGCCCTCGGCGATCTTCTGCACCCGGAGGAAGAGATCCTGCACATCCTGCATCCGGGGCGCCCGGATCAGATACAGGCCCTCGGCATGGGGCTGTACCACATTGGGTGAAACGCCGCCCGACTGGGTAATGGCGTAATGCACCCGTGCCTCGGAGGGCATGTGTTCGCGCATGAAGTTGATGCCGACATTCATCAGTTCCAGCGCATCCAGTGCCGACCGCCCGACCTGCGGGCTGACGGCGGCATGGGCAGCGCGGCCCGTGAACCGGAAATAGGCCTGGATATTGGCAAGCGTCGCTGCCGACATGACATGGTTGTAATCGGCCGGGTGCCAGCAGAAGGCGGCGTCCAGCCCGTCGAAAGCCCCGGCTTGCGCCATATAGGTCTTGCCCGATCCGCCCTCTTCGGCCGGGCAGCCGTAATAGCGCACCCGGGCCGCGACCCCTGCTTCTGCCAGCGCATCGCGCAGCGCAACCGCCGCCAACAGCGAAGCCGCGCCCAGAAGGTTGTGATGGCAGCCATGGCCATTCCCCCCGGCCAGCACCGGATCGGGTTCCAGCGCGCCCGCAACCTGTGACAGGCCCGCCAGCGCGTCAAATTCCCCAAGAAAGCCGATGGTTACATCGCCGCTGCCCGACTCGGCCATGAAGGCGGTGGGCATGCCTGCGATATCGCGGGTGATGGTGAAGCCTTCCGCCTCCAGCGCGGTGATATGTTCCTCGACCGAGCGGAATTCCTCGAACCGCAGTTCGGGCATGGCCCAGACCCGGTCGCTGAGGGCGATGAAAGTGGCGGCCTTGCGGTCTGCGCAGGCAAGGATCTGATCAGTGTTCAGCAAATCGTTGCGGCCCGGAAGCGGCGAGCGGTCCATGTCAAATACTCCGGTCGGGGAAGGGTCAGACCGCAGTGCGGTCGTTGAGGTGGCAGGCTGACAGCCGGTCCGCTGCGATGGGGCGCAGGGCGGGGGCCTCGGCCCGGCAGCGCGCGGTGGCGGCGGGGCAGCGCGGATGGAAGGGGCAGCCGGGCGGGGGCGCCAGCGGCGAGGGCAATTCACCCCGGATCGGCTGATAGTCCCGCGCGCCTGGCTCCAGCACCGGCAGTTGTTCCATCAGCAACCGGGTGTAGGGATGGTTCGGGTCAGAAAACAGCGCCTCGGTCGGAGCGATTTCCACGACCCGGCCCAGATACATGATCACCACCCGGTCCGAGATATGTTCGACGACCCCCAGATTGTGCGAGATGAACAGGTAGGTCAGGCCGAACTCATCCCGCAGGTCCATGAACAGGTTCAGCACCTGCGCCTGAATGGACACATCAAGCGCGGCCACCGCCTCGTCACAGATGATCAGCTTCGGTTTCACGGCCAGCGCGCGGGCGATCCCGATGCGCTGGCGCTGACCACCGGAAAACTGGTGCGGAAAGCGGTCGGCATAGGCGCCGGACAGGCCCACCTTTTCCATCAGCGCGGTTACATAGGCCCGCTTTTCCGAAGCAGGGATGATGCCGTGACAGACCGGCGCCTCGCCGATGATGTCCAGCACCTGCATCCGGGGGTTCAGCGAGGCGAAAGGATCCTGGAAGATCATCTGCACCTGCAAGGCGAAGTCGCGTTTCTGATCTGCGGTCATCGCGCGGTCAGAGACGCCCTTCCACAGGATATCACCTTCCGTCCGGCTGCTGATGCCAGCCAGCATCCGCGCCACGGTGGATTTGCCGCAGCCGGACTCACCGACGATGCCGACCACCTCGCCGGGCAGGACGGCCAGATCGACCCCGGCCGCCGCGCGAACCTCGACCTTCTTCTGTCTGGCGCCAAACAGGTTTGCGATATGCCCCGCGACGGAGACGGGCTTGACGAAAGTCTTGGTCAGGCCGCGCAGTTCAAGGATCGGCTGGGTCATCGGCGGTCTCCGACAGGATGCCAGCAACGGAAGGCGCGCCCCGCGCCGGTCTCGGTCAGTTCGGGGGCAGTGCGGCAGGTTTCGGTGGCATGAGCGCAGCGGGCACTGAAGGCGCAGCCCGGCGGCAGGTTCAGCAGCGAAGGCGTCATGCCCGGAATTTGATACAGCCGGTGTCCCCGCGTCTCGCGCGAGGGGACCGAGGCGATCAGCCCCTGCGTATAGGGATGTTGCGGATTGCGGATGACCTCGGCGGTTGTGCCCGTTTCGACCACGCGGCCCGCATACATCACGGCGATGCGGTCGGCGAGACCCGCCACCACCGCCAGATCATGGGTAATCCAGATCAGCGCGGTGCCGGTCTGGCGGCACAGGGCCTTCACCTCATGGATGATCTGTCCCTGGATCGACACATCCAGCGCGGTTGTCGGCTCATCCGCGATGATCAGGCGCGGGCGGTTGATCATCGCAATGGCAATCGCGATCCGCTGGCGCATCCCGCCGGACAGTTCGAACGGATAGGCTTGCAGCCGTTCGTCGGGCGAGGGGATGCCGACGGCGACCAGCACGTCGCGGGCGCGGCGCAACGCCGCCTGCCGACTGATCTTTTCATGGGCCTGAACCGCCTCGATCATCTGGGTGTCGATGCGCAGAACCGGGTTCAACGTCATCGACGGGTCCTGAAAGATCATCGCGATGTCCTTGCCGCGCAGGCGGCGGCGCTCGGCCTCGGGCAGCGTCACCAGATCGCGGCCGTCAAAGCCGATGCGCCCGCCTGAGATGCGGCCTGGCGGGTCGATCAGACCAAGGATCGAGAAGCCTGTGATCGACTTGCCCGAACCGGATTCCCCGACAAGGCCCAGGATTTCGCCACGCCTGAGCGTGAGGTCGACCCCGTCCACTGCCTTCACCACGCCAGCGCGGGTGTGGAAGTGGGTCTGAAGGCGCTCGACCGACAGAAGGGGCCGTTCGGCTGCGGTCATTGGGCATTCCTCGGGTTCAGGATGTCGCGCAGATGATCGCCCACCAGATTGATCGCAAGGATCAGCAGGGCCAGCGCCATGCCCGGAAAGAACGAGATCCAGTATTGCCCGGACATCATGAATTCAAAGCCGTTGGCGATCAGCATGCCCAGCGAGGGTTCGGTCACCGGGACGCCGATCCCCAGAAAGGACAGCGTTGCCTCGGCGGCGATGGCATGGGCGAGGTCGATGGTGGCGATCACGATCAGCGGCGGCAGGCAGTTGGGCAGCATGTGGCGAAAGATGATCCGGCGCGACCCCAGGTTGAGACAGCGCGCGGCCAGTACATATTCCCGGTTCCGTTCCACCATCGCCGTGCTGCGGGCCGTGCGGGCGAAATAGGCCCATTGCACGATGACCAGCGCAAGGATCACCTTGTCGACGCCTTGGCCCAGTACCGACAGCAGCACGAGCGCGACAAGAATGGCGGGGAAGGACAGCTGGAGATCGACAATGCGCATCAGCACCGCATCGACCCAGCCACCGATATAGGCCGCGACCATGCCGATTGTCGTGCCGATCAGCAGTGCCCCCAGCACCGATGTCACGGCGACGATCAGGCTGGTGCGCATGCCGTACAGCATCGCGGACAGTACATCCCGCGCCTGTCCATCGGTGCCCAGCCAGTAGGTCGTGCCGGTGAATTCAGAGACTGATCCGGGGGGAAGCTGGGAATCGAAGATCTCGAGCGCGCCGATGTCATAAGGGTTTTGCGGCGCAACCCATGGGGCCAATGCAGCAAACCCCAGAAGCAGCAGCAGCGTCCCGAGGCCCAGTACGGCCAGCGGGCTTTCGGCAAAGCGCTGCATCAACAGGCGGCGCGGGCTGGCGGTCTTTGCCGCAGGGATCATGGGAGCTGCCATCAGTCGCGCACCTTCTCGCGGGAGCTGGGGTCGATGGCCATGTAAAGCAGGTCCACCACCAGGTTCAGGATGACCAGGAAGAACACCATGATCAGGACGTAGGCCACGACCACCGGCCGATCCAGCGTGATGATGGAATCGATCAGCAGCTTGCCCATGCCGGGCCAGGAAAAGACGGATTCCGTTACGACCGCAAAAGCGATGGCCTGCCCGAATTCCAGCCCGCTGACCGTCAGGATCGGGATCATGATGTTCTTCAGCAGATGAACGCCAAAGATGCGCCGCGCGGGCAGGCCCTTGGCGCGGGCGAATTTGATGTAGTCCATCGGCAACACCTCGCGCGTCGCGGCGCGGGTGACGCGGATCAGCAGCGCGGCCTTGGCAAGGCCGAGCGTCAGGGCAGGCAGTGCCACATGATACCAGCCTTGCAGCGTCAGCAGGCTGAGCTTCAGCGGCCCCACCTCGACCGTCGGCCCCCGCCCCGAGGCGGGCAGCAGGCCCAGCTGCACGGCGAAAACCATGATGAGCA
The DNA here is from genome assembly GCF_003054195.1 of Gemmobacter caeni. GTDB lineage: Bacteria > Pseudomonadota > Alphaproteobacteria > Rhodobacterales > Rhodobacteraceae > Gemmobacter > Gemmobacter caeni. The sequence continues at coordinate 66,300 of NZ_QBKP01000010.1, read as the reverse complement.
TGAGCCCGATCCAGAAGGTCGGCAGGCTGAAGCCGAAGATCGACAGGGCCATGATGGCGCGCGAGGACGGCGCCTCGGGCCGCATCCCGGCAAGCATGCCCAGCGGCACGCCCATGAGCACGGCAAAGCCCATGGCGACGATCACCAGCTCGAATGTGGCGGGCATCCGTTCGAGGATCAGCTGAAGCGCGGGCTGCCCGGTCAGGAAGCTGCGCCCGAAATCGCCCTGCAAGGCATTGCCCATGAAAGACAGGTATTGCACCAGCATGGACCGGTCGAGGCCAAGCGCCTCGCGCACCATCTGGCGTTCCAGATCGGTTGCCTCGGGGCTGACCAGCATCGCGGTCGGATCGCCGATGAGGAAGATGCCGACGAATACCAGAACCGACATCACCAGAAGGACGATGACGGACTGGAGCAGCCGGTTGATGACAAAGACAAGCACGGGGCGGCGGTCCTCAGAAAGAAAGGGGCGGCATCACAGAGCCCGAAAACCCTGTGATGCGGCCAGTCGGGGAGCGTCAGTTTTCCGTCGTCACGAATTGCGGCAGGGTGAACTGGTCGGCGCGCGCCGCATAGGTCAGCCCGCTGCGCAGCGCCCAGGACGGCACTTCGAAATGCAGTGGAAGGATGGCGTAATCTTCCATCGCCAGCGCATCCGCCTGTTCCAGCAGAGCCTTACGGGCCGCGTCGTCCATCGTGCCGCTGGCCTCGTCCAGCAGGCGATCAAGCTCGGGGTTGGAATAACGCCCGCCATTCGCCGTGCCCTGGCCCTTTGCCTTGTCATAAGTCATCAGCTGCGCCGTCAGCGTCGTGCCGATTTCGGCCGTGTTATTGCCCCAGCTGCCCAGATAGGCGCTGTAATCCAGCGCATCACGGTTCTTGAAGTACACCGGGGGTGCGACAGCATCGACGGCGGTGGTAACGCCGATCCGGCTCCACATCGCGGCGACGGTCTGGCTGACGCGGGCATCATTCACATAACGTCCGCTGGGCGAACCGAGGGTAATGGTAAAGCCGTTGCCCCAGCCTGCTTCGGCCAGCAGCGCCCTGGCGCGTTCAGTGTCCGGCCTGGGCGCGTCGACATGCGCCGGGCTGGTGCCGAACATGGTGCCGGTGCCAAGGCTGCCCGCTGCCACCGCCGCACCGCCCATGATGCGCTCGACAATGGCCGCGCGGTCGATGGCCAGTGACAGGGCCTCACGCACGCGCTTGTCCTTCAGCGGGTTCTTGCCCCCGGCGCCCCCGATGCCGGGGCTGTCATCCCGCTCCTGATCCAGCGCGATATAGATGGAGCGCGCAGGCGGGGCCGAAACCACATTGACCGCCTTATTCGCCCTGAAATCCGCGATGCTGGCGGTGGGCAGGTCTTCCATCATGTCGATATCCCCGGCCAGCAGCGCCGCCGCCCGCGCGGCGGGGTTGGTCATCGGGCGCATGACCACGCGGTCCCAGGCCGGGGCAGTGCCCCAATAATGTTCGTTGCGGGCCAGAACGAGGTCAGCCCCCTTCTGCCAGGACACGAAGGTGAAGGGGCCGGTGCCGATCAGGCCCTCGCCGCGGTTCATCTCGGTCGTGGTGCGGCCTTCGGGGGCGGGGCCGGAGGCGGCAGTCTTCGACAGGATCGGAATGTTCACGATGTCGACCAGCAGCAGCGGATAGGGCACTGTCGTCGTGATCCGCACGGTTGCATCATCCAGCGCGGTGACAGAGGCGATCTTGCGGGTGAACAGGGTGAAGGCGGTCGGGCTGTTCGGCACCTTGGCGACGCGGTCGAAGGTGAAAACCACATCCGCTGCCGTCAGCGGGCTGCCGTCCGAGAAGGTGACGCCGGGCCGCAGCTTGAAATCCCATTCGGTCGGGCTGGCCAGTGCCCAGCTTTCCGCCAGCAGGGGTTTGACCGCGCCGGTCGGATCTTGCGTGGTCAGGGCCTCGAAGATCGACAGGGCAACCTGCATATTCGGCGACAGCACATGGAACTGCGGGTCCAGCGACGAGGGCTCGGATTTGAGGCCAATGGTCAGATCGTCGGCAAGGGCGGGTCCGCCAAGCGTCAGCCCGGCGAAAGCGGTGGCGGTCAGAAGGCGGTGTCTGGTCAGGCGCATGTCAAATCCTCTTCGCCGCAGGCTCGGGGCCACGCGGCATCGCTGTTGTCTTGCATTGCTGCGCGCAGTGGGCCTGCCCGGCCTGCGCATGGCCCCGTTTCCCGGTGTACCTGCTGCATTCGCCCGCCGGTGCCGGTTCGGAGCCGTGGCGGGCAGGGGAAATCTGGGTCGGTTCCTGCCGGGATGCAATGAACTTACCCGCCCGTAGCGATGAATATAAGTTATAATGACATGGCCAAAACTTGATGTAATAACGGGATAGCGCCATAAATCATTGTTATTCCGGTCAGAGGATCGCAGGAGGCCATGGATTTCCGGCAGTTGAGAAATCTTGTCTTTGTCGCCCGTTACGCCAGCTTCGGTGTTGCCGCCGACAAGCTGAACGTCACTCAGCCCGCTCTGAGCAAAAGCATCCGCGCGCTGGAACAGGCGACCGGGGTGCGCCTTCTGGACCGTGGGCCATGGGGCGTGCGCCCGACCGCGTTCGGCGAGCGCCTGATCGAATATGCCGAGGCGGTTCTGGCCCTGACCGACGAGGCGCGGGACGAGCTGGATGCGATGCGGGGGGCGCAGCGCGGGCGGCTGCGGGTCGGTGGGATTGCCACAACCTTGCGCACGATCCTGCCGAATGCGGCACGGCGCTTTCTTGCAAGCCACCCCGGCGTGAACCTGACCCTGAACGAAGAGTTGAGCCCCGCCCTGCAACATCAGGTGCTGAACGGAACCATCGACATCGCGCTGATGTCGCGCCCACGCGACTTTCCCGATGAGGAACTGGAATATCGCGATCTGATCAAGGTGCCTCTGGTGATCGTGGCCGACCGGGCGCATCCCCTCGCCGCTCGTGACAGCCTCCGGCTTGCCGACCTGCGGGACTGGTTGTGGATCATTCCTGCCCGCCCTGACCCGGACCGCACGGCGCTGGATGCGCTTTTCGCCAATGCGCTACTGCCGCTGCCGCAGGCGATCTGCGAGACGACCTCCTCCACCTTTCAGGTGTCGATGCTGGCTGGTTCGCCCTGGCTCAGCTATTTGTCGAACACCAGCGCCTTCGCGCGCGGCGCATCGGCGCAGCTGGTGCCGCTGAAACTGGATGTGCCGTTGTGGACGCGCAGTATCGGCATCGTCTACCGCCGCCGTCCGGCGCATCGCCCGCTCGTCACCAGTTTCATCCGCGAGATGACGGAGGTCTGTGCCGAAATACAGGTCTGACAGTCTGATCCCTGACGGCGTGTCGGGGCGTCATCCTGTTCCCGGCAGAGGTGCTGCAAAAGCAGAAAAATCATACCCGTCCACATGATCCCGAAAGGCCAGTTGAGCGCGGGACGGGTTCTCCCGGCTCGGGAAGATCATCGTCATCTCGTAGGGCGCAGGGGTCCAGCCCGGCAGCAGGCGGACGAGGGCGCCGCTGGCCAGTGCGGGCTGGCAGACATAGGCGGGCAACAACGCGATGCCGCTGCCAAGCAGGGTGGATTGCAGCAGGAACCCCATGGAATCCGAGGAAAACGAGGCCGGTGGTCGCAGGCTGACCTGTTCCGCCCCGTGGAAGATCCAGTCGGGCTGGGTGTCATGGACAAGACAGCGGTGCTGCACAAGCTCGGCGGGATGGCTTGGTGAGGTGCAGGTTGCCAGATAGGCCGGGGCGGCGACCAGCAACCGCTGAATGGCGGAGATCCGCCGCAGGATCATGTCCTGCCCCTGTGGGACGCCGACACGGAAGGCAAAGTCGATCCGTTCGCGCAGCAGGTCCAGCGGACGGTTGGTGGCGAGCAACTCGACCGTGATGCCCGGATGGCGGCCTGTAAAGCCGTGCAGGAAGCGCGGCATGAAATGGCTGGCGGTGATCTCGGGGCAGGTGATGCGCAACTGGCCTTCCGGTTGCGTCTTGAGATGGCCCATGGCCACGGCGGCGTTCTGCGCCTCTTCCCTGACCCTCCGGCAATAGGCCAGATAGACCTCGCCCGCCGCCGTCAGCGTCACCTGCCGGGTGGATCGGTTCAGAAGGCGCAGGCCCAGCCGGGCCTCAAGCTGGGCAATGCGTTGGCTGACAGTCGATTTCGGGATGCCAAGCCGTTGACCGCCTTGTGTGAAGCTGCCGGTTTCGGCCACCTCGGCCAGAAGGATCATGTCATCCAGACTGTCCACCTTGTCACCCGTAATGTCCGGCTCGTGGAACAGTATCCGGCATGACCGGCAGCCCGCAATGGCCTCTGGATCAGAGCTTCACCAGCTGCTTGCCGAAATTCTCGCCCTTCAGCATGCGAATGAAGGCTTGCGGCGCGGCTTCGATGCCTTCGGCCACATCCTCGCGCGCCTCCAGCAGGCCCTGCTGATACCAGGCGGTCAGATCGCGGCGCGCCTCGGCATAATGTGCCTCGAAGTCATTCAGCAGGAAGCCCTCGATCCGGGCGCGGGTGACCAGAATGCGGCGCAGGAAGCGCGGCCCGATGTCGGGCTGGTCGAACCTGTCGGCAAGCGCCACAGTGCCAACGACGACGATCCGGCCAAAGGTGTTGAGGTTCAGCAGGGCTGCGTCATGCAGCGGGCCTGCGGTATTGTCGAGGAAGACATCGACGCCATCGGGGCAGGCGCGCGCGATGGCGGCGGTCAGGTCGCCCGCTGTCCGGTGGTTGATCCCGGCCTGATAGCCGATGCTCCTGCACCATTCGACCTTGGCATCGGACCCGGCGATGGCGACCGGATTGAACCCCTTGATCCGGGCAATCTGGCCGGCAATCTGACCCAGCGCGCCCGAGGCGGCCGAAATCAGCACCGTCTCGCCTGCTTTGGGGCGGCCGACATTCAGCAAGGCGAAATAGGCGCTTAGGCCCGGCATCCCGAGGCATCCCAGCGAGGTTTGCACAGGCGCGGCATCAGGGTCCAGCCGCATGGCGGTATCCGCCGCCACGGTGGTGTAGGGCTGCCAGCCGAAATCATCGGCCTGAATGATATCGCCCGGGCGAAACAGCGGAGAGTTCGAAGTGACGACCTCGCCCACCCCGCCGCCCTGCATCACCTCGCCGATCTGCTGCCCGGCAGCATAGTTCTTCGCCGGGCTCAGCCTCGCGCGCATGTAGGGGTCCACCGACAGCCAGAGCGTGCGCACCAGAAGCTCGCCGGGTCCGGCAACGGGGGCAGGCCGGTCCTCAAGGCTGAAATCCTCCGGGGCAGGCATGCCGGTCGGGAAGCGTTTGAGGGTCCAAGTGGGGTTTGAGGTCATGGCTTTGTCCTTGGTGTCAGGATGCAGGGGCAGACTAGCCGCCACCGGGGTGGCGAGACAGCCCTTGCTTGCAGACACAGTGTTCAGTCTGGCGAACAGTCGCCCCCAATTTCGCGTGGCCCTCCGAGGGTGGCTTTGGGCCGGATGATTCGTCGGCTCGGGTTTGCTTTGGGTCGTCCTGAAAATGTCCGGCGCGTCGGATTTCTAAAAATTTTAACATTATCAATACGATGTCTCCATACCGCGGCAAAAAGTTTCAAAAGTCATCATTTAATTGACATTAGTCAGTTCGGAGATATCTTACAAATGTCGACCATTTGGTGACTTATGGTCGATACCGGGGAGGGGAAGATGGCGGCACTGCTGGAGGTCTCGGACCTCGTGAAAAGCTTTTCAGGTGTTCCGGCGTTGCGGGATGGGCGGTTCCGGCTGGAACCCGGCTCGGTCCATGCGCTGTGCGGCGGCAATGGTGCGGGCAAATCGACCTTTCTGAAGATCGTCATGGGCATCCAGCCGCGCGACAGCGGTGTGATCCGGCGCCGCGGGGACGAGGTCAGCTTTTCCAGCCCGGCCGAGGCGCTGGCCAACGGCATCGCCATCGTGGAGCAGGAGCTTTCGCCGGTGCCCGCCATGTCGGTGGCCGAGAACATCTATATGGGGCGCGAGCCGGTGGGCCGTTTTGGCCGTATCGACTTTGCCACCCTCAATCGTCAGACGCAGGATTTGCTGGATGGTTTCGGCTTCTCCATCCGGGCGACTGATCTGATGATGGATCTGACCGTCGCGCAGACCCAGCTGGTCGAGATTGCCAAGGCGCTGAGCTATGATGCCGAGGTCATCATTCTGGACGAGCCGACTTCGGCGCTTGGCGAGGCGGAGGCCGGACATCTGTTCGCCGCGATTGCCACGATGAAGGCGCGAGGCAAGGGGGTGATCTATGTCAGCCACCGCCTGTCGGAAATCTTTTCCATCGCCGACAGCTACACCGTGTTCCGCGATGGCAGCTTCGTCCAGACCGGCGCCATGGCAGAGATCAGCAAGGACCAGTTGATCCAGCTGATCGTCGGCCGCCCGCTGACCGAGGAATTCATCAAGGAAAACACGCCGGGCACGGAAGCCGTGCTGAGCGTCAGCGGTTTGTCGGCGGCGCGCGGCGTGCGCGATATCTCTTTCACCGCGCACCGGGGCGAAATCCTCGGGCTTTATGGCCTGATGGGATCGGGCCGGACCGAGATTTTCGACCGCCTGTTCGGCCTTTGCGCGGAAACCGGCGGGCAGATCGCGGTGGGGGGGCGGCAGGTGCTGCTGCGCTCGCCTGCCGAGGCCATTGCCGCGGGCATCGCCTATGTGACCGAGGATCGCAAGGGCTCGGGCCTCGTGCTGTCGGGCAGCGTGCGCGACAACCTTTGCCTTGCCACGCTGGCGGCGCTGTCCCGCGCGGGTGTGATGCGCGCGGCGCAGGAGGGCGATGCGGCGGCGCGGATGATCGACGAGCTGAAGATCAAGACCGCCAGCGATGCGCTGGGTGTCGGGCATCTGTCCGGTGGCAATCAGCAGAAGGTGGTGTTGGGCAAGTGGTTTCTCACCGCGCCGCGCATCCTTTTGCTGGACGAGCCGACACGCGGCGTCGACGTCGGCGCCAAGCGCGAGATCTATCGCGTGATGTCCGATTTCGCCCGCGCGGGCGGCACCGTGCTGATGGTGTCCTCAGAAACCGACGAAATGCTGGGCATGGCGGATCGGGTCATCGTGCTGAAGGACGGTCGCATGGCCGGAGAACTGGGCCGGGATGCGCTCTCGGCGGAAGGATTGCTGCATCTGGCCGCGTGACGGCAGGCGCAGAGGGAGGACAGGGATATGGAACTCAAGGCAAAGACCCCGGCGGGCGGTGGTCTGTCGGCCGGACAGATCGTGCAGAAATACGGCATCGTCTTCGCGCTGCTTCTGGCCTGTCTGACGCTGACGCTGATCAACGAGAACTTTCTGACCACGCGTAACGTCCTGAATGTTCTGCGGCAGACCTCGATCAACGGGGTTCTGGCGATTGGCATGACCTTTGTCATCCTGACGCGCGGGATTGATCTGTCGGTCGGTTCGGTTGTGGCGCTGACCGGGGTGTTTTCCGCCTCTTTCGCGACCACATCCTCGGCCGGGTTCATTCCGGGCGCGCCCTGGCCTGCGCTGGTGGCCATCGCCATCGGGCTGCTGGTCGGCATGGGCTGCGGCGGCGTTTCCGGGGTAATCGTGGCGCGGTTCCGCGTGCCGGCCTTCGTGGCGACACTGGGCATGCTGTCGGCGGCGCGCGGGCTGACCCTGCTTTATTCCAGCGGCCGCCCCATCCCGGCGCTGAGCGATTCCTTCCGCTGGATTGGCACCGGCAGCGTTCTGGGCATCCCGGTCCCGATCTTCGTCCTGCTGGGCACCTTTGCCGCCGCGCATTTCGTGCTGACCCAGACTCGGTTCGGTCGCCACATCTACGCCGTGGGCGGCAATCCGCATGCAGCCAAGGTTTCGGGCCTGCCGGTGAACCGCATCCGCTTCATGGTCTATGTGATCTCTGGTGCGCTCGCCGGGCTGGCCGGGATGATCCTTGCCGCGCGCACGGGATCGGCGCTGCCGCAGGCGGGTATCGCCTATGAACTGGACGCCATCGCGGCGGTGGTGATCGGCGGCACAAGCCTTGCGGGCGGGGTGGGGCGGGTGTCCGGCACGCTGATCGGGGCGCTGCTGATCGGCGTGATGAACAACGGGCTCGATCTGATGGGGGTCGAATCCTACTACCAGCAGGTCATCAAGGGCTTCCTGATCGTGGCTGCCGTGATGCTCGACCAATCCAAGAACAAGCAGGACTGACCGTCCTCGACTTGAGGCGCGGGCGAACGGCCCGCCGCCATGACCGCGTGATCCAAATGGGAGGAAGAACGCAAATGACCAAGAAGACGCTGATGCTTGCGACGGCGCTGTCGCTGGTGGCCGGTCTGGCCGGGGCGCAGGACAAGCCGAAGATCGGGGCTGCTGTCTACGGGCTCAATGCCGAGTTCATGCAGATCTGGGCCCAGGCGGCCGAGAACCACCCGGCGGTGAAGGAAGGTCTGGTGGAACTGACCGTATTCGACGGCCGCTATGATGCGCTGGTCCAGCAGGAACAGTTCGAGACGATGATCACCCAGGGCTACAAGGCCATTGTCTTTGTGCCCATCGACATCGAGGCCGGTGCCGCCGCCGTTGATGCCGCCGCTGCGGCAGGCATCCCGGTTTTCGGGTCGAATACCCGCGTGAACAGCGACAAGCTGACGGCCTATGTCGGGTCGGACGACGTGCAGTCGGGCTATATGGAAGCCAAGCATGTGCTCGACAAGATCGGTTGCAAGGGCAATGTCGTGATCATCGAGGGGCCGATTGGTCAGTCGGCGCAGATCCAGCGGCTTGAAGGCAACCAGAAGGCCCTGGCCGAATGCCCTGATGTGAAGGTGATCGAGCAGCAGACCGCGAACTGGAGCCGTGCCGAGGCGCAGACCCTTATGGAAAACTGGCTGACTGCGCATCCGGGTGAGATCGCCGGGATCATCGGCCAGAATGATGAGATGGCACTTGGCGCGATCGAGGCCGTGAAAGCCGCGGGTCTCAAGCCGACCGATTTCGCCATCGCGGGCATCGACGGCGTGACCGACGCGCTGCATGCCGTGAAGGCTGGCGATATGGCTTCGATCCTTCAGGATGGCCATGCGCAGGCGCAGGGTGCCCTGGATCTGGCCATTGCCGCCGTGCTGCCGGATTACAAGCCGATGTCGGAAATCTGGTCGCAATATCCCGACATGCCCTGGGCTGATGGCAAGGCCAAAGAATACAATGTGCCGTGGACGCCGGTGACGGCGGACAACGTGGACGCGCTGCTGGCTACCCGCCAGTAACCGACACGGGCCACAGACCCGAGGGCCGGGCTTCTCGCTCCCGTCCCGGCCCCGGGTGCCTTTCGACAGGGCTGCAATCTCAAGGAACAGAACCATGGTCGCTCCGACTTTCGACTTTTCACTTGCCGGCAAGCTGGCCGTCGTGACCGGCGCGGCCTCGGGCATCGGCGCGGCGATTGCCGAAGCCTTTGCCGCCAAGGGCGCGCGCGTCGCGCTTCTGGACATGAACGGCGAGGCAGCTGCCGCCCGCGCGGCGGACCTGCCGGGGGCTGCGGCCTTTGCCTGTAATGTGACCGATGCGGATAGCGTCGCCGCTGCCGTGGCCAGGGTGCAGACCGAGATGGGCGCCATCGACATTCTGGTGAACAGCGCCGGGATCGTCGATCTTGCCCCGGCCGAGGATTTGGGACCCGTCGCATGGGATCGCACCATCGCAGTGAACCTGACCGGCAGCTTTCTGATGGCGCAGGCAGTGGGCCGGGCGATGATCGCCGCCGGGCGCGGCGGCCGCATCGTCAATCTGGCAAGCCAGGCGGGCTCGGTGGCGATTGACGGCCATGTCGCCTATTGCGCCTCGAAATTCGGGATTATCGGCGTCACCAGAACGCTGGCGCTGGAATGGGGCCGCCACGGCATCACGGTTAACTCCATCTCGCCAACAGTGGTGCTGACCGATCTGGGTCGCAAGGCCTGGGACGGGCCGAAGGGTGAGGCGATGAAAGCGCAGATCCCCGCAGGCCGTTTTGCTGAACCGCATGAAATTGCGGCGGCAGCTGTCTTTCTGGCCTCCGCCGAGGCCGCAATGATCAATGGCGCCGACCTTCTGGTCGATGGCGGCTATACCGTGAAGTGAGACGAACATGCAGAGATTCATTAACAATCCCGACGATCTGGTCGATGAAACCGTCGCGGGTTTCGTGAAGGTGCACCGGGATCTGGTGCATCTGGATGCCGGAAATCCGCGTGTGGTCGTGTCGAATGCCGCGCCGCAACAGGGCCGCGTCGGCATTGTGACCGGCGGAGGCTCCGGCCATGAACCGGCCTTCATCGGCTATGCCGGGCGCAATATGGTCGATGCGGTGGCGGTGGGAGAGCTGTTTTCCTCGCCCACGGCGAAAAGCTTTGCCGATGCGATCAGGGCCGCAGATGGCGGGGCCGGGGTCGCGGTGCTGTATGGCAATTATGCGGGCGACAACATGAATGTGAAAATGGCCGCCCGGATGGTGGCCAGGGAGGGTATTGAGGTCGCTACCGTCGTCGCCAATGATGACGTCTGTTCGGCCCCGCCCGGGGAACGCGCCAAGCGGCGTGGCGTCGCGGGCGAGATTTTCATGTGGAAGATCGGCGGGGCGAAAGCCGCGCAGGGTGCGAGCCTCGCCGAAGTGCAGGCGGCGGCGCAGAAGGCGATTGATGCCTGCCGGTCTGTCGGCGTGGGCCTTGGTCCCTGCACGCTGCCGGGCGTCGGGCACCCGAACTTTCAGATCGAGCCGGGCACGATGGAAGTGGGCATCGGCCATCATGGGGAGCCGGGCACGCGGGTCGAAGCGCTCAAGACGGCCAACGAAGTGGCCGATGACATGCTGAAGATCGTGATGGAAGATCACGCCCTGCCTGCAGGGACCGAACTTGCCGTGCTGGTTTCCGGCCTTGGTGCCACGCCGGTGAACGAGCTTTATGTGCTTTACGACCGGATCGAGGCGGGGCTGACGGCCATGGGCATGGGGATCCACCGGGCGCTGGTCGGCAACTATTTCACTTCGCTCGAAATGGTTGGCGCCACGCTGACCGTGATGGCGCTGGATGCCGAACTGAAGGCGTTGCTTGATCTTGAAACCGCATCTCCGGCACTGTGAGGTTGACATGACCACAATCCAGAATGCAGATCAGGCCACCATCGTCGAGGAACTGGCCGCGGTGATCGTGGCCAACAAGGCCTTCCTGTCGGAAATCGACGGCAAGATCGGCGATGGCGACCATGGGATCAACATGGCCAAGGGATTTGGCCGCGCGGCGGAACGTATCCATGGCAAGGACATGACGCTGGATGCCGCCATGCTGGTGCTGTCCGATGTGCTGATGTCAGAAATCGGCGGTTCAATGGGTCCGCTTTACGGGCTGATGTTCGAGGATATGGCCGGGGCGCTGACAGGCCGGGAGGTGATTGACGCGGCGACCTTCTCCACCATGCTCAATGCCGGGCTGGAGGGCGTGCGCGGCGTCGGATCGGCCGAGGTGGGCGACAAGACGCTGATGGATACGCTGGTTCCCGCCGTCGCGGCCTTTGACGCAGCGCAGGGGCAGGGTTTTGCCGCAGCGCTTCGGGCTATGGCTGCGGCGGCGGAAACCGGGCGCGACAGTACGATTGATCTGGTGGCGAAGATCGGGCGGGCCAGCCGGCTTGGCGAAAGGTCACGCGGGGTGCTGGATGCGGGGGCGACCTCCTGCTGCATGATCCTCACGACCCTCGCGCAATCGGTACAGCGCAGGCTGGCCTGAGCCAGGAGGCCGCTCCCGCTTCGGCTCTTGCGTCGGGGCGGGGATTGGGGCCAAGTGACCACATGAGCCCGCTGGACGCCAATCAGATTGTTGCCCTTTTTCGTGTGATCGCCCGGCGTCTTGCCGAGGCGCGGTCGGAACTTGGTGTGCTGGACGGTGCTATCGGGGATGCGGACCACGGCAATTCCATGGCCGATGGCTTTGCCGCCGTGGTGCGGGCCAGCGCTGAAGCGGCGGCGGCGGGTTGCGCAGCGGGGGATCTGTTCGCCGTTGCGGGCCGGGCCTTCCTGAATGCCGTTGGGGCCACGACCGGCCCGCTTTATGCCAGCGCCCTGTTGCGGGCGGGGCAGCAATTCGCCGGACGGGCCGAAATCGCGGCAGAGGATGTGCCTGCTCTGGTTTCGGCCTTCGCGGCGGGCATCCGGGATCGGGGCAAGGCCCAGCCGGGTGACAAGACCATGATGGATGTCTGGGCGCCTGCCGCGCGGGCGGCGGAACTGCCGGGCGATCCCCTTGCGCGGCTGGATCGTGCGCTGCGCGTAGCCGAGGAAGGGCGCGACGCGACGCGTGCCATGGTCGCCTCTGTCGGTCGCGCGGCGCGGCTGGGCGAGCGCAGCCTTGGGCACATCGACCCCGGTGCCGCTTCGGCTGTCATCGTCATCGCCGCCCTGCGTGACGCGCTGGCGCGGTATCTGTCCGAGGCACGGCCCTGATGGCGCCGCGTCCGGGCAGCAAATCAGGTGACGGGGATACCGCTTCTGCCATGCCGCTGCGCTATGGCGACGATCCCCTGCTCTGGGCGGCATGGCTTTATTACGAGGAAGGGCTGACCCAGGGCGAGATCGCCGAGAAGATGGGTCTGTCCCGCGCCTCGGTGAATGCCTATCTGGCCGATGCCCGCACGCGCGGCATCGTGAATATCGAGATCGCGCCCGACAAGTTCCGCAGCCTGTCCATCGCGCAGGCGCTGCGCGATCATTTCGGCTTGCAGGATTGTCTGGTGATCCCGACCGAGGGCGGTGACCGTTCGCTGATCGCCCGGCTGGGGGCAGCCGGCGCACAGACCTTGCAGCGCTTCGTCAAATCCGGAGACACGCTGGCCGTGACCTGGGGCCGCACCGTTCTGGCGCTGGCCGAGGCGCTGGACCGTCCGGGGTTGCAGGATGTGCGGGTGGTGCAGGCCACCGGCGGCACCACGGCGAAGATCCCGTGGACACCCGAGGCCTGCGCCTCGCGTCTCGCCGAGGCGCTGAATGCGCGCAGCATCCCGATTTCGGCTCCCGCGACAGTGTCTTCGCCCGAGATCCGCGCCATGCTGATGCAGGAGCCGGTTCTGGCCGAGCAACTGGCCATTCTGGCCGAGGCTGACCGGATCGTGATGGGGATTTCCTCGCTGCGGCCGGAAAGCACGATCCACAGCAGCGGCTTTCTGGATGGCGGCGTGCAACATGCGCATTATCAGGATGCCGTGGGCAGCATCATCGGCCGCTTCATCAACGCGCGCGGCGAGTCGGTGATCGGGCCGATGCATGAACGCACAATCGGCATCGACCTCGACGCCCTGCGCCGCATCCCGCAACGCATCGCGGTCGCAGGCGGAGTGGACAAGCTGCCAGCCATTCTGGCGGCATTGCGCGGGGGCTATGTCAATGTGCTGGTCACCGATGTGGTGACCGGGCGCGGGATTCTGACCGCAGAAGGCTACAAGGACACGCCGCGCCGCAGCCCGCCGCCGGTTCAGGCGCCGCTGACCGCGCGCAGCCATGTGAAAAAGCTGATCAACGCGCCGCAGGACGCGGTGGACGAGGCGCTGAAAGGCGCGCTTCTGGCGCATGAGCATCTGATCGCCGCGCTGCCGGGCAGCCCCCGCGCGATCCGTGCGCTGGAAGGCCCGCGTGCGGGCAAGGTGGGCATCGTGATAGGTGGCGGCGCCGGGCATGAGCCGGGGTTCTGGGGCTATGTCGGCCGGGGGCTGGCCGATGCCGCAGCGATTGGCAACCTCTTCGCTTCGCCGCCGCCCGGCCCGATCCTCGCTGCGACACAGGCTGTGGATGGCGGGGCAGGTGTTCTGTATATCTACGGCAACTTTTCCGGCGATGTGATGAACTTCGACATGGCGGCAGAGCTGGCCATGGCCGAGGGAATTGCGGTGCGTGCCGTGGTCACGACCGACGATATCGCCTCCTCCCCGGTAGAGAGCCGCGCGGCGCGGCGCGGTGTGGCGGGCAATGTGTTCATCTTCAAGATCGCCGGGGCGGCAGCCGACCGGATGCTGCCGCTGGAAGCCTGCGACGCGCTTGTGCGGCGGGCCAATGCGCGCACCTACACCATGGGGCTGGCGCTGGAACCGGGCAGCCTGCCGGAAACCCGGCGACCCAGTTTCGAGCTTGGCCCGAACGACATCGAAATCGGCGTCGGCGTACATGGCGAGCCGGGGGTGGTGCGTCAGCCACTGGCCCCTGCGGATGATTGTGCCGACCTGCTTCTGGATCGCATCCTCGCCGAAATGGCCCCGCATGAAGGGGACCGGGTGGCGGTTCTGGTCAATTCGCTGGGTGGCACACCGGCGATGGAGCTTTACATCATTCTGCGCCGGGTGCGGCAGCGACTGAAATCGCGGGGGATCGAGGTCCACAGCAGTCTGGTCGGGCCTTACTACACCTCCCTCGACATGGCGGGCGTGTCGCTGACGCTTCTGCATCTGGATGACGAGCTTGCAGGCCTGCTGGAGGCGCCCTGTCGGTCAGCGGCGCTGGTGGTTCCCTGACGCATCACGCGCCTGTCGCAAACCCTGCTTCTGCGGCCGTTCGGCGGGCTGACTGCGGGTTGCCGGGAATTTTGGCATTCTCCCGCTGCGGGAAACCCTGCTAGCATCCCGTGGGAAGCTGGGCTGCTGCAATGTCGATCCGCGAACTTCTTGATAACCTGCACAATGTCGTGCGCGATCCGCGCGGCGAGACCCGCTATTGGGGTGATCCGGCGCACAGCTTCAACCTGTTGCCAGGCATCGAGCTTGCAGGCCAGATCGTGCCCGCGCTTTATTTCTCGCACTGGCGCATTCTTGCGCCGCCAAACCTGCCCGCCGAAATAGCCGCGCCGGTTGCCGCCGGGCAGGCGATGGTCGATCAGTTGCGGGAGGGACGGCGTGATCCCTGCGGGCTGATCAACGGCCAGCTGCTTGTGATCCGGCCGGAGGCCGAACGCGGCATGGGCATGGTGGTCTTTCTGGACATGTCGTCGCTCGCGCGCTGCCTTGCCGCAGATTTTCCCGACGTGCGCCTGACACCAGCCCTTTTGCAACTGCTTGCAGCGGTTCTTGCAGGTATCCCGATCAAGACGGGCCATCAGGATGACCTGCGATCCGCCGAGACCCGCAAGACACAAGCCCGTGCGTTGCGCGACAGGTTCGGTCTTGCCACGACCGAAGAGGTTGGCCGCATTGTCGGTGCTTTCATCCTGCGCCGGGTCGAGGCCGCGGCGAGCCAGCGTCAGCGCGCCGACAGTCAGGCCTTCCACGCCCATATCGACCGTTTCTACCCCGAGGGCGTGCAATCGCTGGTCCTTTTGGGCCGCGATGGTGAACCGTGCCGCGTTCTGGCGATGGGGCCGGTGGCGGGGCGGCCCGTCATCATGCTGCATCCCCTGATCCTGCCAAGTATCGCCGGTGAGGATATCGAGGAACTGCACAGGCTGAACCTGCGGCTGTACTGGCCGCTGCGGATCGGTCAGCTTGCCCCGCACGACAGGCCCGCATCGGAAGAGGAAACGATCCGCCACGCGCTGCGCGGGATCGACCTTGTGCGTAGTTGTTTTTGCGGGCCGACGGCGACACTGGTCAGCATTGCGGCGGCCTCGAAGATTGCCCTGGCCTATGCCCGGCGGCACCCCGAGCGGGTGAACATGATCTGCACTGCGGCGGTCTGTGTGTTGCGCGGGCGGCCGCAGACCGCGAACCGGCGGCTGGCCAAAAGCATTCTCGACATTCTGGACCGGACGCCCTGGCTGGCAGAGGGTGCCCTGCGGATCGCGACGAGCCACCTGCTGTCAGAGCGCCGGTTCCGCCGCTTCCTTACGGACCAGTTTGCCGAAAATCCGGCGGATGGGGCGATCATCCGCTACGAGCTGGACGAAGTTGCAGGCGGGCACCGTATCAAGGAGGCGATCGAGCTTTCGCTGCATTCAATCCGCAACGATTTCGCCTTCCAGCTTGATCTTGAGTGGGATCAGGCCCGGCATCTGAAAATGCCGCTTCATATCCTGCATGGCGCGCAGGACAGCATCCACCCGCTGCCCATGATCCGCGCGCTGGCTGCCGGATTGCCCGACGCAGAGTTGCATGTCATGCCTGAAACCGGGCAATTGCTGATGGGGCCAAGCCTGCGGCGGATGTTTCGCCTGCTGGCGGGTCTCGTGCCCCGGACCTAGCCGGTTCCCGATGTAACGAGAGTTCCTGATGTTGCGCCGACTTGTCTTTGCCATGCCTGAGCTTTCGCAAAACCTGATGTTTGCCTCGGTGAATGGCTGGTTTCTGTATTACCTCGTCACCGTGCTCGGGCTTTCGCCTGCACTTGCGGGGGCGGTGTTCCTGATCGGGCGCGTGCTGGATGCGGTGCTGGATGTTCCGGTGGGCTTCCTGTCCGACCGGATGGCGCGCAGGGGCGGGCGGGTGCGGCTGATCGGCGTCTCGCTGCCGCTTGCGGCATGTGCCTTTGTGGTGATGTGGCTGGCCCCGGCGATGGGCACCTCGCATACCGTGGTTTTTCTGGCGGCGACGGCAGGGTTCTCACTGTTTGCCCTGTTCTACACACTGGTTGCCGTGCCGCGCATTGCGCTGTTGCCGGGCTATGCCCGCACACGACCCGAACGGATCCGTCAGGTCGCCATCGACATGGTCGTCGCATGGTTTGCGGTCGGGATGGCCTCGGCGGCATTTCCCGCGCTGGTCGGTCAGGCGGCCCGCCATACCGAAGCCCCGCTGACCTGGGGGCTTGCGGCTGCGGTCGTCGCAGTCATCGGACTGGCGTTCTATCTGCCGTTTCTGCTGCGGGTTGATGACAGGATGCTGCATCCGCAGGGTGCGGAAGCCCCCCTGACATTGCGGCAGGGTCTCGCGCGGCTGCGACGGCTGCGGCAGAGGCTGCCATTCGGCCGGTTCTTCCTGCTGGTGCTCGCGCCATTCCTGCTGCAATCCGTACTGCCCTTCTATCTGAGCCTGCATATCGGCCTGCCGGCTGAGCGGCAGTTTCCGGTGCTGGGCGCAGTCTTCGCCACCGCTTTGCTGGCCTTTCCGGTCTGGTCCCGCATCGCGCAGCGTGTCAGCGCCAGAAGCCAGACGCTTGCCGCGCTGGGGATAACGGCTTGCGCTCTGGTGGTGATGCCCTTTCTGCCCGCCGGGCTGTCTGCCCCGATCTTCGCGCTTGCAGTGATCTGCGGTGCGGGCCTGTCCGGTCTGGCGCTTGCGGCCTGGGTGCTGATCCCGCAGACGGTCGACCGGGCGCAGCAGATGGCAGAAGCGCCGGGGGAGGGGCTGACCTCGGCGGCCTTCACCTTCATCAACAAGCTGGCGGCAGGTGGGGCGGCGATGATTAACGGCATCGCGCTGTCGCTTGTCCCGCCCCGTGCCGGGGGTGGTGACAGCCTGATCGGCTGGGCGGCTTCGCTGCCCGCGCTGGCCTGCTGCCTGATCGCGGCGGCGCTGCTGTTGCGCGGTGCCCGGTAAAACCGGCCTTCCCGTGGCAGCGCCAGACCGACAATCGCCCGGCTATCCCCCCCAGGGGGGAAGCGGGTGGCAGGGATTTGAGTTAAATTCTCAATTAAATCTGTTGGTTGCCATGCTGACCGAGGGCGCATGCCCCGGTGGATCAGGGCGTGCCGTCCCCCTGTGACGTCGCATGTGATTGCGTGCGTCCGGCGATTCCGGAGGAATTTGAATGAGCTTTTACATCCCCGTCTCCATGCGCATTGAATACACACTGGATTCGCGATCAGCTTTTTACAGTTACGCAGAGACCTACGATCCTTACAGCTTCAGCGATTCCGGTGACCCGACCGGGGCCTCGCTGAACGAGGCGGCGCAGGATCTGGTGTTCACGGGCAGTGTGGAAGGGCAGGCGTTCGAGTTCATTCTGGTCGAACAACTGCGGCACATGCTTGGCACGCTGAATACCTCGCTCAGCGAGACCTATGCGACCTATTCACATTCTTATTCAAACACCTGGGACATGTGGTACGCCAACGGCGCCATCACGGAATGGTTCGTGGGATACGGCCCGGGAACCAATGCCTACGACACCCTCTTTGGCACGGCAGAGTGGTATCGGAACGATTACGGCAACGTTTCCAGCGGGTCGGACGAGACCTCGCTCGTCTATCAAAGCTGGACCTGGTGGACGGACTCCTTCGCGGTTGACTACGATCTTTATGATGAAGTGGTGAACTTCAATGCGCTGTCCGGGCTGCAATCGCTTGCGATCCTCTATGGTGATCACCCGCTTGCCAGCGGTGGGGAGGACGCCGATGTCGTGGTGCTTTCCGATACCGGCAGGATCGAGGTCAGTTATCAGGGCAATACCCGGATTTACGATCTGGAAAGCATCTTCGATGCTGCCGGTGGCAATGACAGCATCACCGGCGGCCTGCGCGAAGATCAAATCTCGGGCGGTGAAGGGCATGACACACTGAGCGGCGCGGCGGCGTCCGACAGCCTTTATGGCGGCGGCGGCGCCGATCTTCTGTATGGCGGCCTGGGCGATGATGAATTGCAGGGCGAGGGCGGAAACGACTCGGCCTATGGCGGTGAGGGGCAGGATTACCTGCTTGGCGGTGATGGGGATGACCTGCTGGATGGCGGCGCCGGAGACGATACGCTGGACGGGCAGGGCAGCGGAAATGACACGCTGTTCGGCGGTGATGGGAATGACAACCTGTCCGGCCATGACGGCGCCTCGATCTACGGCGGGGCGGGGAACGATACGATCTACGGCACGCTTTATGGCGGCGAGCTGGTCGCCGATGGCGGGGCAGGGAGCGACTATTTCGACGTTTCAGCAACTTCCGCCGGTGTCGTCACCCTGTCGGGGGGCGATGGCGATGATACGCTGCTCGTCTGGGCGGATGTTTCCGGCGAGGTCGATCTGGGGGACGGGGCGGATACGCTGAACGTCGATGCGCAGAACGAGATCCGCGTGACGACCGGCGCCGGGAAGGACCGGGTGGTGCTTCAGAACTGGTCGGAAGCCGTCGACAACAAACTGGAAATTACCGATTTTCAGGCAGGAACAGGCGGTGATGTGCTGGTGCTGGACCGGCTGTTCGGCGCGGGCCGTGATCCCTTTGCCGAGGGGATGCTTTCCCTCCGCCAGGCGGGGGGCGATGCGGTTCTTTGGCTGGACAGCGACGGGGACGGGGCGGCTGAGGCAGTCAGGCTGGTCACCTTCCGCGACACGGATGCCGCGGCTTTCGCGCCGGGAAATATCTCGCCCTTGTCAGCCTCGCTGGACGATGCGCCCGTTGTGACCCGGCCGCTGGCGAACCGCAGGTTTGCGGAGGACAGCGGCAGGTTCAGCTTCACCCTACCGTCCGACAGTTTCACTGACCCCGAGGGCAAGATGACCGTCCTTTCGGCAAGGCTGGCAAACGGGCGGGCCCTGCCTGCCTGGTTGAGCTTTGATACCGCGACAGGCAGCTTTACCGGGACACCGCCCGCGAACTTCAACGGCGCTCTTGATATCCGTGTGACGGCAAGCGATGGCCGATGGAAGGTCAGCGATGAATTCAGGCTGGCCATCCTGCCGGTCAACGATGCGCCGACCGGGCGTATCCTGATCGACAAGTCAGTGCATGTCGGCACTGCCGTGCGTGCCGATGTCTCGGCGCTTGCCGATGCTGACGGGCTTGGCGCATTTGCGTTTCAATGGTTGCGCGACGGCAAAGCGATCCGCAGTGCAACGGAGGCCGCCTATATTCCGTCGGTGGCGGATATCGGGGCAAGACTGTCTGTCCGCGTGCGCTACGAGGATGGCGATGGCACGCGCGAAACCATCACCTCTGCCGCTACAGCGCGCGTTCCGCTGGAACCGCTGGTGGGAACATCCGCAAAGGACACGCTGACCGGATCGCATCGGAATGACACGATCCGGGGGGGCGGTGGCAATGACACGCTTGATGGCCGGGCCGGAAACGACAAGCTGTTCGGCGGTTCGGGCGGCGACGAGCTGAAAGGCGGAACCGGGGTCGACACGCTTGATGGCGGCAGCGGCAACGACAGGCTGTTCGGCGGTTCGGGCCAGGATCTGCTGCGCGGCGGGGCAGGGGCGGATACGATGGACGGCGGCGGTGGAGCGGACAGAATGGCCGGAGGCAGCGGAAACGATACCTATATCGTGAATGCGACGGGCGATCTTATCAGCGAGGCGCGGCGGGGCGGCGTGGATCATGTGCGGACCTCGGTTGATCTGACGCTTGCCGCCAATGTGGAAAATCTCACGATGACCGGAAAGGCCGATCTGACGGCCGTCGGCAACAGCTCCGCGAACCTGATGACCGGCAACAGCGGCCGCAACACGCTGAATGGCGCGCGCGGCAACGATACGCTGAATGGCGGCGGCGGCAATGACCGGCTGACCGGGGGGCAGGGCAATGACCTTCTGAAAGGTGGCACCGGGGCCGACACGCTGGATGGTGGCTCGGGACGCGATGTGCTGACAGGTGGCAGCGGGGCGGATGTCTTCGTTTTCACCGCAGGCTCGGGGCGCGATGTCATCACCGATTTCCGCAAGTCTGCCGACATGATCCAGCTGCGCGACCTGGGTGTATCCTCGTTCAGCGAGGTGCGGGCCCTTGCCACTCGGGTTGACGGCGACGTGGTGATCCGGTTCGGCGAGGGCGATACCCTGATCCTCCGCGACACCACGATCCAGGCGCTGTCCGAGGCGATGATCTTCGTCTGACCGTCAACCGGCGGACGCCCCCCTGATCTTGCGCGGCCCGGCTGAATGCCGGGAGCCGCCGGGGCCAAGAAGGCCCCGGCGGCAGTTGCGCAGGCCGCACTCCTGCGCGGTGGTCAGTTGCCCCGCATCACGCGCGGCACCGGCCAGCCGGTCAGGCGCTCGCGCCCGGTTTCGATGGTGACACGGCCGTCATTCAGTTCGGCCACTTTCAGGCCCTGGGCAGTGACGGTTCCGGCGAGTTTGATCGTGATCAGCATGTCGGTCTCTTTCGTTTCGGGGGCCGGGCGATGCGCGGCAAAACGAGGGGAAATGGGCAGAAGCCCCAGCGGGATGGCAGGAAAGGCCATGGTCATCGGCGTGCCAGCGGGTCAAGCGGTTCGATAAGTGCTTCCCAGACCGCAGGGTCGCGCCCCTCCAGCAACTCTGCTGCGGCTTCGGCCGGACGGCGCGAGAACAGGGTCAGCGGCCTCCCGTTGATCCGGTGCAGGGCGCCGGTGCGCCGGTCGACCAGACGCACGGCACAGGTGCGCAGATCGCCTTGCATCTTGTGCATCGACACGGGCTGCGCATGGGCGGCAAATACGGTCATCTTGCGATCTCCTTTGCTTGGGGCGGCGGGCTGCCGCCGTTGCTCATTAATAACGACATACTTGATCGAGTATTTCCAGAGAAAATTCACGTTCATTTTTGTCGTGTATATGGAATTTTCCTGCTGCGGGCGCTCTTCTGGCTGAAGGCCCGTTCTTTAAGATAAAAGAATCAATATCTTGTGAGTAAACTGAGTGCCGCAAAAACACGATCAAGTATGTAGACATTTCTTCAAACCCTGCCATGCTGGAGGTGTTGGCCCGGAAGTTCATCGCAGCTCATCCCGTCAGGAGGACCAAAGATGGAGGCACTTGATCTGATCGACCGCAAGATCGTGGCCGAACTCATGCGCGACGCCACACTGCCTCTGGCCCAGATCGGCGAGAAGGTCGGCCTGTCGCAGACGCCGTGCTGGAAGCGTATCCAGCGGCTTCAGGAAAGTGGCGTGCTGACTGCAAGGGTGGCCATGGCCGATCCGGCCAAGCTGGGCTTTGGCCTGACCATCTTCGTCGGGATCGAGGCGCCGGATCATGGCGCAGACTGGCGTGCGGCCTTCACCCGGGCAGTGGCGAGCCTGCCCGAGATCATGGAAGTCTATCGTATGGCGGGCGAGATGGATTACCTGCTGCGCATCGCGGTACCGGACATGACGGCGTTCGACACGCTGTACAAACGGCTGACCGATGCGGTGCCGATCAGGAATGTCACCTCGCATTTCGCGATGGAACGGATGAAGTTCACCACCGCCTATCCGGTGGATACCCGCAGCCGCTGAGAAAGATTTTTCCTGCAAGGGGGGAGTCTTTGGAAACAAAAATCACGATAAGATTGATAGATTTATCTGGTGCAACCCGAGGAAAGGAGCCCGCCATGACCATGACCAAGACGCTGATCGTGCCCGGCCTTGATGGATCACCCGCGCCGCACTGGCAGCATTGGTGGGCGCAGACCGATCCCCATGCGCAGATGGTAGATCTGTCCTTCCCGCATCATCCCTCGCCCGAGGTCTGGGAGTTTGAGCTTGCGGGCGCAATCCTGCAACATCCCGATACGGTGCTTGTCGGTCATTCGCTTGGTGCGGTGCTGATCGCACGGCTGCTGACGAAATGGCCGCATCTGCGCGTGTCGGCGGCCTTGCTGGTTGCCCCGGCGGAGACGGCGGGAAATGATCACATCGGCCATTTTGGCGCCATTCCAGAGCAATCGCTGGATCTGCCTGCAATTGTCGTGGGCAGTCGCAATGATCCGTGGATGTCGTTTGAACGCGCCAGCGCGCTGGCCGGTGTGTGGGGGGCGCAACTGGTTGATCTGGGCGACGCCGGTCATGTGAATGTCGCCTCGGGCTATGGGCCCTGGCCGCAGGGGAAGGCCCTGGCCGCCATGCTGCGCCCGGAGCCGCTCGCCACTGCGCCGAGGCGGATGGCGCATAAGGAGGGCGGGCTCTGGCTGTGACCTTCAGCCACGGACCGGCATGCTGCCTGCCGTGGCCGCGCGAAACGGTTCGCTCTGCACAATGTGCGGCAGATCACGGGTTCGGGGCGGCTGCTCCGGGCATTTGACATCCCCATGCGGCCGGATCGGCAAGGTCCGGTCGCATAAGTATGAGCATCGGGTGTCCCGCAAAACGTCCCGGCGAAAGATCCCGGTTGACAGAAGGTTGCAGTGAAGGTTAAACGTTTAACGAATGAAGTTAAACGTTTTGCCAAGCGAGGCGCCGTGTCAAGAATCACCATCAAGGATGTGGCGGCACAGGCGGGCGTGTCGATCGCAACGGTTTCCAATGCGTTCAGCGGGCGGAAATCTGTCAGCCCCGATATTATCCAGCGGGTTGAGGAAGCCGCCCGCGCGCTTGGCTATCAGAAGAACATCGCCGCCTCGCAGTTGCGGTCGGGCAGGGTACGGGTGGTGGGCGTGCTGGTGCCCAGCCTCGCGGATACATTCTTCGCCTCGCTGGTGTCGCATCTTGAGGAACTGGCCGAGGCTGACGGCTTTCAGGTGCTGGTCGCCACCTCGCGCGATGATGCCCGCCACGAAAGGGCGCAGCTCGACGCGCTGCTGGGGTGGAAGCCTTCGGGCCTGATCGCGGTGCCCTGCACCAACCAGATCCCCGAAAATCTGCGCCGCGAATTTCCGGGCCTGCCAATGGTTCTGGTCGACCGTATCGGTGAGGACGACCTGCCGGTCGACACCGTGACAGTGGATAACCATACCGCCGGGCGCGAGGCGGCCGAGCATGTGCTGGATCTGGGGCACCGGGATATCCTGATCGCGGCCTCCGTCGCGGCCTTGCGTCCGATTGCCGAGCGTATCCGTGGCATCAGCGGAGCCTGCCATCACCACGCAGGCCAGCCGCCCCGGATCATCGAGCTTGGTCCCGAAGTGGAAACCGGGGCGGCCCGGCTGGAGGCATGGCTGGCCCGGAACAGCCATCCGACAGCGGTGATCGCAATGACCAACGTGACCACACTCGCGGTTCTGACCGCCTTTGCACAGCGCGGAATCGACATTCCGGGGGCGGTCTCGCTGGTGGGATTTGACGACTACGCCTGGATGACGGCCCGCAAGGTGCCGCTCTCTGCCGTACGCCAGCCGATCCGCGACATCGCGGCTGCGGCCTGGACCAGGCTGATGGAAAGAATGGACGGTTCCGAGGAAGCACCGGCCCGGATCGTGCTGGAGGCGCCGCTGCAACGCCGCGATTCCGTGGGGGCGGTTCCGGCCTGACCGGACCGGCCGAGCGAAGGAGAGACCGGCCTCGCGCCGGTCGGGGAGATATGCCGTGAGGAAGACCACGTTTCTGGGGGTAATACCCCTGCTTGCGCCCGTGCAGCTGTTGCTGCTGTGCGTCGTGATCCTGCCAGCGCTCTATGTCGTCTGGCTGAGCTTTCATCTGTCGAGCTTCGGTCAGGCACCGGAATTCGTCGGGTGGCAGAATTATCTGCGCGTCCTGTCGGACCCGGCGTTCCGCAGTGCAATGTGGAACACGGTGATCATCGTGGTGGTCGCGGTGCATCTGGAAATGCTTGTCGCGCTGGGGATGGCGCTGCTGTGCAACAGCGGGGTGAAGTTCCGCCGCTTCCTGCTGGTTGCCGTTCTGGCGCCCTATGCGGTGTCCGAGGTGGTCGCGGTCGCGATGTGGCGCTTTCTGTTCGATCTGGACATCGGCCCGGTCACGCTTGCCTTGCAGGCGCTGGGTCTGCCCGTGCTCGAATGGTCCTACGAGCCCAGCCATGCGATGATCATGATCATCCTGCTGACCATCTGGATGCATCTGCCCTTCACCTTCGTCATCCTCTATGCGGCCCGGCTGGCCATGCCTGCCGACCTGTACGAGGCGGCGCGGATCGACGGCGCCACGCGGCTGCAATGTTTCTGGCGGGTGACGCTGCCGCTGATGGGGCCGGCGATCATCGTGGCACTGCTGTTCCGCTATATCTTTGCGTTCCGCATGTTTTCCGAAGTCTGGCTGCTGACCGGGGGTGGCCCGGCCCGCTCGACCGAAGTGGTGGCGGTTTATCTGTATCAGGAGGCGTTCAGCTACAACGCTTTCGGCACCGCCTCGGCCACGGCGCTGCTGATGGTGATCGCCTCTCTGGTGCTGGCATCCGGTTATATCTGGCTCTTGCGTCGGCAGGTGAAGAATGCGCGCTGAATCCCTTCTCGTTCCGATTGGCAAGACGCTGGCCGTGGCCGCGATCCTTGTCTGGTCGTTGTTCCCGATCGTCTTCATCGTCGCCTCGTCGGTGAAGCCGGGACAGGACATCTTCGCCGTGCCGCCGCAATGGGTTTTCGAGCCGACCTTGCAGCATTACGCGACGCTCTGGGCACAATGGGGGGTATTCTTCCGCGGGCTCTGGAATTCGCTCCTCATCACCATCGGGGCGACGGTGCTGGCCGTCGTGGCCTCGACCTGCGCGGGCTATGCCTTTTCGCGCCATGCCGCGCGCTGGCTGGACCTGTCGGTCGTCGCGCTGATCGCGGTACGTCTGATCCCGCCCATCGTGGTGACGCTGCCGCTGTTTCCCATCGTGAACCGTCTGGGGCTGGCCGACACCCATCTGGTGCTGATCGTGCTTTACGCGACCTTCTTCGTTTCGCTGGGCACGGTGCTGATGCGCACCTTCATCGACCAGATCCCCCGCGATCTGGACGAGGCGGCGGCCATCGACGGTGCATCGCGGCTTACAATCCTGTGGCGGGTGATCGTGCCGCTGGCGGCGCCCGGTATCCTTGCGGTGGCGGTCTTCGTGATCGTCTTCGCCTGGAACGAATTCCTGTTCGCTTTCATCTTCACCGGGACCAATGCCAAGACCGCGCCGCTCGTGATTTCCGAGATGATCGGCTCGATCGACGGGGTGGACTGGGGCGTGCTGTTCGCCGCCTCGACCGTCCAGCTCGCGCCGGTTCTGGCCTTCGTGATCCTGATGAACCGCTACCTCGTGGCCGGGCTGACCGCCGGTGCCACCAAAGGCTGATCCATGTTTCTGGGAGGAGACACCATGACAAGACCGATGCAGATGAACCGCCGTGGATTTCTGGCCAGCGCGACCGGCACGCTGGCGCTGCTGGCGGCCGCCCCGGCCCTTGCGGCGGGCAAGGTGCTGAATATCCTCAGTCACCGGGTCCATCAGGCGGTTCTGGGCGAGGGTGAGGGCGATCTGATGGCGGGCTGGAAAACGGCCAATGACGCCGATCTGGCCTTCACCACCTTCGATTCCAACCCGCTGATGGACCGGCTGTTCCGCGAGGCGAGCCTGCCGGAAACCGAATTCAGCTTGGGCTACATGGTCGACAACCGCCCCACCTCGGATATCGCACGTTTGTTCGAGCCGCTGGATGGCTGGCAGGAAAAAGACCCGATTGCCGATTTCGCGGATCTGGCCCCCGGTCTGATCAAAGGCATGACCATCGACGGCAAGCTGATCGGCATTCCGGTGCGCACGGCGACGCAGGCGCTGTTCTACAACGAAGATCTGCTGGAACAGGCGGGCTTCACCGCACCGCCCGCCACGCTGGAGGAGCTGGTCGCGCAGGCGCAGAAGATTTCGGCCGACAAGATCGCGACCGGCATGGTGCTGGCCTCGGATCTGGCGGTCTTCCCGGTGATGTTTGCCCGTGCTTTCGGTGGCGATTTCCTCACGCAGGATTTCAGGCTGCTGCCCGATCCCGCCGCGATGGAACAGGCACTGACGGTGCTTGCGGGAATGTTCGCCGACGGCTCATTGCCACGCAGTTATGCCACCACCAAGAATGACGATCAGGTCACCTGGATGCAGCAGGGGCGTGCAGCCTTCACCGTGCTGCCCTTTGCCCGTGCGGCGCAGCTCAACAATCCTGAGCAATCCAAATTCCCCGGCCGCATCAAGGCGGTGGGCTTCCCGGTGACGGGGGGACTGGTCGGCAAGACTCCGATGGCGGCGGTGGTGGAGGCCTGGGCCATGGTGATCCCGGCCAATGCCAGGGACAAGGATCTGGCCTGGAGCTACATCAGGCAGGTTTCCTCACCAGAAACCACGCTGGGCATGGCGCTGAACGGCAATGGCGCGGCGCGGGTCTCGACCTTCTCGGACCCCAGGCTGATCGAGAAGAACCCGCTGGCCGCCATTGAGGCTGAGGCGCTGGCCAATGCGCGCGGTGCCTTCCCGCCCTTCCCCGAAGCCGCCCGCGCGCAGGCGCTGCTCCTTGAGGAAGTCCAGCTTGCCGTCATGGGCCGCAAGACCCCGGCCGAGGCGGTGGCCGCGATCTCCGAACGGGTGGCACCGCTGCTGCCCTGACCCTCAGGCTTCGGGCGGGGCTGTCATGGCCCCGCCGTCCTTCCCCTTTTCCGAATTCCACGATCAGGATCTGCGAAACATGGCACAGACTGCCACCATCCACGAACCCGCCCGCGAAATCCCCGTCAGCGCGGACTATGATGTGCTTGTCGTCGGCGGCGGCCCGGCGGGGCTGACTTCGGCGCTGGCAGCGGCGGAAAGCGGTCTGCGGGTCGGTCTGCTGGAAAGCCGCAGCTTCGTCGGCGGCAACATGACCATCGGCCTGCCGGTGCTGGGCTTCCTTGGGCAGAAGGGCAACCAGATCATCGAAGGGCTGCCACAGAAATTCATCGACCGGCTGAAGGCGCGCGAGGCGGCCTCGGAACACCGGGCCTGCCCGCTGCATATGGGTATCACACTGGTGGAACCCGAGGCCGTCAAGACCGTGGGCCTTGAGATGCTGACGGAAGCCGGGGTGGATGTGGTGTTCTACACCTTCGTCGCGGGCGTGGTGATGGATGAGGACGACCACACGATCCGGGGCGTCATCACCGAAAGCAAATCGGGGCGCAGCGCCGTGATGGCCCGCGTCGTGATCGACTGTACCGGCGATGCAGATGTGGCCCACCGCGCCGGGGTCGTGACCGAAAAGGGCAATGAACATGGCGGGATGCAGCCGCCCACGCTGATGTTCTGTCTGTCGGACGTGGATACCGACAAGCTGCGCATGGCCATCGCCAATGCCCCGAAAGAGGCGCGCACCTATCTGACCGATTTCATTCCGGCTGATTACTTCGGCCAGAACCACCAGTTCATCGTGGTGGGTCTGCGCGAGTTGATGGCGAAGGCCAGGCAGGAGCGCGATCTTGATATTCCGAACGAGCGCACGATCATCATCACAGGGCTGAAGAAAGGCGAGGCCTGGATCAACATGACCCGCGTCGCGGGCACCGATGGCACCGATGCCCGCTCGTTGTCCAATGGCGAGATCGTGGCCCGGCGGCAGATCGACGATATCGTGGAATATCTGGTCAACTATGTTCCGGGGTTCGAGAAGGCGCATTTTACCAAGACCGCGCCTTTCCTCGGCATTCGCGAAACCCGGCGCATCGTCGGGCGCTATGTGATGAACGAACAGGATGTCCTGGGGTGCCGCCATTTCGAGGATGCGATTGCCGTTGCCTCTTACCCCATCGACATTCACCGCCCCGGCGACGAAGGCTGTACCCTGATCTGGTGCGGGGATTGCTATGACATCCCCTATCGCTCGCTTCTGCCGCAGCGGGTGGAAAACCTGATCGTGGCCGGGCGCGCGATTTCCACCACGCATGAGGCGATGGGTGCGATCCGTGTGATGGCGACCTGCATGGCGATGGGCGAGGCTGCGGGTCGCGCCGCCGCGCTGGCGATCCGGCAGGATATCCGGCCACATGAGGTTGATATTCATGCCCTGCGCCGCGACTTGCTGACCCACGGTGCCTATCTGCGCGGCCTGATGGGCGAGCGGCTGACCCCCGAGACCGAGGCGGTCGCCATTCCCGGCTGACCCGCCGACAAAGGGCCCCGGCCTGCGGGGCCCGTCACCTGCCTAACAACGGAGGACACCATGGCCGATCTGCGGCTTACAGGTGTGAAGAAGGATTACGGCGGACATTCCGTCATCAAGGGCGTGGATCTGGAAATCCGCGACGGCGAGTTTGTCGTTTTCGTGGGACCTTCCGGGTGCGGCAAGTCCACGCTGCTGCGGATGATTGCGGGGCTTGAGGAGATCTCGGACGGGACGCTCGACATCGGTGGCAAGCGCGCCAATGACCTGTCACCACGCGACCGGGGCATTGCCATGGTCTTCCAGTCCTATGCGCTTTATCCGCATCTGACGGTGGCCGAAAACATGGGCTTCGGACTGTCGCTGCGCAAGACGCCGCGCGCCGAAGCCACCGCCCGCGTTGCCCGCGCCGCCGAGATCCTGCAAATCACACATCTTCTGGACCGCAAGCCCAGCCAGCTTTCCGGGGGCCAGCGCCAGCGGGTCGCCATCGGCCGTGCCATCGTGCGCGAACCTTCGGTCTTCCTGTTCGACGAGCCGCTGTCGAACCTCGACGCGGCGCTGCGCATGGACATGCGGATGGAGATTGCCAGGCTGCACCGCGATCTGGGCGCGACGATGATCTATGTGACCCATGATCAGGTCGAGGCGATGACGCTGGCGGACAGGATCGTCGTGCTGAACGGCGGGATCGTGCAGCAGGTCGGCCGCCCGATCGACCTGTTCCGCGACCCTTGCAACGCCTTTGTCGCGGGCTTCATCGGCAGCCCCCGGATGAACTTCCTGCCGGTGACGGTTGACAGTCTCAGTGGTGGCATGGCGCAGGTCTCTGCCGCCGGGGTCGGGCCGGTGGCGGTGGCCGCCGGGCGCATCACCATGCCCGGCCCGGCCATTCTGAGCATTCGTCCGCAGGCGTTGAAACCGGATCAGGCCGCAGACCGCAGCCCCCTGCACGGCCATGTTGTCCTGCTGGAGCGGATGGGCACGGAAACCGTGGTCAATCTGCGCCTGCATAGCGGCCAGTCCGTTCTGGCCGTCGTGCCCGGCGACCTGGAGCTGCAACCGGGGCAGGACATCACCTTTTCCTTCGCCCCCGCCGATGTCCGCCTGTTTCCGGCAAGCGACCTGCCGGATCAGCCCGGCACCCCCCATTGAGATAAAGCGACATGGCACAGACACTGAACGGAAAGACAGCGGCAATCACCGGGGCCGCCTCGGGGATCGGGCTGGAATGTGCGCGGCATCTGGTGGGGGCCGGGGTGCGAACCTTCCTCATCGACCGTGATGCCGCTGCGCTGGACCGGGCGGTAGCCGAACTCGGGCCTGCGGCCCTTCCGCTGGTCGTCGATCTGCTGGACGCCGAAAGCGTGGCCGGGATGATGCCCGCCATTCTGGATCGGGCATCGGGGCTGGACATCTTCCACGCCAATGCCGGGGCCTATGTCGGCGGCGCGGTGGCCGGGGGCGACCCCGCCGTCTGGGACCGGGTGCTGAACCTGAACATCAACGCGGCCTTCCGCTCGGTTCATGCGGTTCTGGGCCATATGGTGCAGCGCGGTTCCGGCGACATCATCATGACCTCCTCGGTGGCGGGGGTGGTGCCGGTGATCTGGGAGCCGATCTACACCGCCTCCAAATTCGCGGTGCAGGCCTTCGTTCACACCGTGCGGCGGCAGGTGATGGGGCAGGGCATCCGTGTGGGCGCGGTGTTGCCCGGCCCGGTGGTGACGCCCCTGATTGACGACTGGCCGCGCGAGAAGCTGGAGCAGGCCCTGGCCGAAGGCAGCCTGATGCAGCCCGCCGAAGTGGCGGAGGCGGTGATATTCATGCTGACCCGCGACCCGAATGTCACGATCCGCGATCTGGTGATCGTGCCCCGCAATCTTGACCTGTAAGGAGGGTGTGATGACCCCGGCCTGTTACATCGGCGTCGATGTCGGAACCGGCAGTGCGCGGGCCGGTGTCTTTGACGCAAGCGGACAGCTGCTTGCGACCGCCAGCCACCCGCTGAAGATCTGGCGCCCCAGGCCGCATCATGTGGAACAATCCTCGGCGGATATCTGGGCAGCGGTGTGTCAGGCCACGCGCAGTGCGCTGGCGCTGTCGGGCCGGTCGCCGCAGGCTGTGCGTGGCATCGGCTTTGACGCGACCTGCTCGCTGGTCGTCCTTGGCCCTGAAGGCCGTCCCCTGCCAGTGAATGACGCAGGCGAGGCGGACCGCAATGTGATCGTCTGGATGGACCACCGCGCCGAGGCGCAGGCCGGGCGGATCAACGCCACCCGCCATCGGGTGCTTGACCATGTGGGCGGGCGAATCTCACCCGAGATGGAGACGCCGAAGCTTCTGTGGCTGAAAGAGCATCTGCCCGACACCTATGCCGGGGCGGCGCATTTCATGGATCTGACGGATTTCCTGACGTGGAAAGCCACCGGCAGCCTGTGGCGATCCACCTGCACGGTGGCCTGCAAATGGACCTATATGGCGCATGAGCAGGCATGGGATGCCTCCTATTTCCGGGCCATCGGCCTCGCGGATCTGGCGGAGGCGGGTTTTGCCCGCATCGGGCCGGAGATCCGCCCGCCCGGCACCGCCATTCCCGGCGCGCTGCAGGCCGCAGCCGCGGCGGAGCTTGGGCTTCCGGCCGGGGTGGCCGTGGGCATGGGGCTGATCGACGCCCATGCCGGGGCGGTGGGCACGCTGGGGGCGCAGGGCCTGCCGGGCGATCTGGCTCAGCGCATGGCCTATGTCTTTGGCACCTCGGCCTGCACGCTGAACGTTTCGGCTGAGCCGGCGTTCGTGTCGGGCGTCTGGGGGCCTTACTTCTCGGCACTGGTGCCCGGTCTCTGGCTGAGCGAAGGTGGGCAATCTGCGGCAGGGGCGGCGATAGATCATCTGGTGCGACTGCATCCGCTGGCCCCGGAGGCAACGCGGCAGGCCGAAGCCGCCGGGCACGGCCTTGTCGGCTGGATCGAGGCACAGGCCGCGCGCGCACTGGTGGACCGGCCACTTGCCGGTCTGCTGGATGATCTGCATGTGGTTCCGGAATTTCTTGGCAACCGCGCGCCTTTCGCCGATCCGGGCGCCCGCGCCATTATCGCGGGCCTCGGGCTGGAGGAAGACGAGAACAGCCTGATCGCGCTTTACCTCGCCGGGATCTGCGCCATCGGCTATGGGCTTCGCCAGATCGTTGCCGCGCTGAAGGCGGGCGGCGCCGATCTGCAAACCGTGGTGATCAGCGGCGGCGCGGGGCGCAGTGCGCTGGTGCGGCGGTTGCTGGCCGATGCCAGTGGCACCGCCATCGCGGTTTGCGCGACGGAAGAGCCGGTCCTGCTGGGCGCGGCGATGACTGCCGCGATTGCAGATGGCGCCCGGCCCGACCTGCCGACGGCCATGGCCGCGATGTCGGTGGCGGAAGAGACGATCACGCCGGACCCGGCCTGCCGCGCCCTGCACGACAGACGTTTCGCCGCCTATGAAAAGCTGCAGGCCCTGTTTCGCGAACTCCGCCAGCCCTGACCGTGCCACTACCCGGCGGCGCCGTGAAGGCAGAGGAAGCACATCTCGGTTCCTGCCTTCACCTTGCCGCTGGCAAAGATCACCGCCCCGTCATGCGGCGCGGTGATCGGGCTGCCGTCCGCACGCTGACCGATCACCTCGCCAGCGCGGACCGGCTCGCCGGTGACGAAGCTGCGCAACAGACGATCGTCATCGCTTTCGGCGGCTCTGTTGCAAACTCTGACACGGTTTCCAAGATTGGGCTCATGTACTGTCAAGGTCAGTTGCGATGAACGATTTCAAAGGACGGCATTTTACCGGCGAGGTCATCCTATGGGCGGTGCGCTGGTATTGTCGATACGGCATCAGCTACCGTGATCTCGAGGAAATGCTGTCCGAGCGTGGGATCGATGTCGATCATACGACGATCTATCGCTGGGTGCAGCGCTACGCGCCGGAGATGGAGAAGCGTCTCCGCTGGTTCTGGCGGCGCGGCTTTGATCCGAGCTGGCGTCTGGATGAGACCTACGTAAAGGTGCGGGGCAAATGGACCTACCTGTACCGGGCGGTCGACAAACGGGGCGACACGATTGATTTCTATCTGTCATCGACACGCAGCGCCAAAGCGGCGAAGCGCTTTCTGGGCAAAGCTCTTCGTGGCCTGAAGGACTGGGAAAAGCCGGCCAAACTCAATACCGACAAGGCACCCAGCTACGGCGCAGCAATCGCTGAGCTGAAACGCGAAGGCAAACTGGCGGCGGAAACCGAGCACCGGCAGGTGAAATATCTGAACAACGTGCTCGAGGCCGACCACGGCAAGCTGAAGATGCTGATCAAGCCGGTACGTGGCTTCAAGTCGATGCCAACGGCCTACGCCACGATCAAGGGCTTCGAGGTCATGCGCGCCCTACGCAAAGGACAGGCCCAGGCATGGTGCCTGCAGCCAGGTATCATGGGGGAGGTGCGCCTGGTTGAAAGAGCATTCGGAATTGGACCCTCGGCCCTGACCGAAACCATGATTATGCTCAATAAGCATTTCGCCAATGCTGCCTAATCCCCCAACTGGGTGACGCCGCGCGGCCGTGCCCCATGTTTGCAACAGAGCCCTTGAGAGAATAGAAGCCCTCCGCGCCGAACTCGCACGTCCTGTTGTCGTGGCGCTTGACGGGGGAAGCGGCTCCGGTAAGTCAACGATTGCGGCAAGGTTGGCGAAGCTGACCGACATAGCCTTGGTTACGCTCGATGATTTCTATCAAACGCAGGTTCCCGAATCCGAGTGGCCTCACAAAACCGTGGCGGAGCGGTTGAATCGCGTTTTTGAGTGGGACCGCGTTCGCGAGGCAATAGAGCCTCTACGCAAGGGGGAACCTGCACAGTGGCGAGCTTTCGACTTCATGCAGGGACTAGGCCCGGATGGCACTTACAGCCTCAAGAACGAATTTACCGAAGTCGCGCCAGCGCCCACGATTCTGCTCGAAGGAGCTTATTCCGCATCTCCGTTCCTTCGGGATTTGATCGACCTCGCCGTGATCGTGGATGTGCCGACCAAAGTGCGGCATGAACGGACTGCTGCGCGCGAACAGGGCGCGGAGGGCTTTTTAGCCGCGTGGCACGCTGTTTGGGACGATGTTGAAAGCTACTATTTCGAGCGCGTCTGCCCGCCAAGGTCTTTTGATCTGGTGATCCAGAATTAAATTCCTTCGCGCCCCTTATGTCGCGCAAATCCTGAAACCTGCACCACGTCCGCAGCGGCGCGGAATCCGGGCCGCGACGTGTCGCGAAAGTCAGTCGCACAAGTTTGACTTTCGCACCTGATTTTTGCGACAGATTTTTCCCTGCAAAATCAGCGCCGGCGATTTTGTCGCAAAAATCAGGAATTTCGCGACAAATTGATCGCGCCCCGGAATGCGAAGCCCCGCTGTCGGCCATTGTCTGAAGTTCCTCACGGGCAGGCGCTTGATACTTTACTAACTTGTCTGTAAAGTTTGGCTACTCTCACTGAATGGTGCTATCATGCCTGCCGCCCACTCGAACCGCTGGGTTCTTCTGGTGACCGTCGCCGCCGGTCTCCTGCTTATCGTTCTGGACAATTCGGTCCTCTACACGGCCCTGCCTACCCTGACGCGCGAGCTTGGCGCGACGGCAACGCAAGGGTTGTGGATCATCAACGCATACCCCCTCGTCATGGCCGGCCTGCTGCTCGGCACCGGGACGCTGGGTGACAGGATCGGTCACCGGCGCATGTTCCTCATCGGCCTCGTGCTGTTCGGTGTCGCGTCGATTGTGGCGGCCTATTCGCCTACAGCGGAAATCCTGATCGGGGCGCGGGCCTTTCTGGCGGTCGGCGCGGCGGCGATGATGCCCGCGACACTCGCCCTCATCCGCGTCACCTTCGAGGATGACCGGGAACGCAACATCGCCATTGCGATCTGGGGGTCGTTGTCGGTCGTCGGCGCTGCGCTCGGACCGATCATCGGCGGTTTTCTGCTCGGCCATTTCTGGTGGGGGTCGGTGTTCCTCATCAATGTGCCGGTAGTGGTCGCTGCCTTCATTTCGGCGCTGATCGTTGCGCCGAAGGTGGCCGGCGATGCGACCAAGCCTTGGGACGTGGTGTCGTCGTTTCAGGCATTGGTGGCGCTGTCGGCTTTTGTGATCGCGATCAAGGAATCTGCCCATGCCGGGCAGTCGTGGGCCGTCCCCGCTATTTCGCTGCTGGTTGCCATCCTCGCCGGAGCGCTGTTCGTCCGCCGGCAACTGCGCCTGCCGTTCCCGCTGCTCGACTTCTCGATCTTCCGCAATGCCGCGTTCACATCGGGCGTTCTAGCGGCCGCGTTCTCCCTGTTCGCCATCGGCGGTGTTGAGCTTGCTACGACGCAACGCTTCCAGCTCGTTGCGGGCTTCACGCCGCTGGAAGCCGGGATGCTGGTTTCGGCGGCGGCGCTCGGATCATTGCCGACTGCGCTGCTCGGTGGTGCATTCCTGCATCGTATTGGCCTACGTATCCTTATAGCTGGCGGGCTTGCGGCGGGATCGCTGGCGGTCCTGCTTGCGACATGGGGCATCACTCATGGCCTTGGCTGGCTGATCGCCGGTCTGGCGCTGACCGGTGCCGGCGTAGGTGCAACAATGTCGGTGGCATCAACGGCTATTGTGGGCAATGTGCCTGTGCATCGCGCCGGCATGGCGTCGTCGGTCGAGGAAGTGTCCTACGAGTTTGGCAGTCTGTTCGCTGTCACAATTCTCGGAAGTCTTTTGGCCTACCTCTATACGGTCAACGTCGTGTTCCCCGCCGGAACCTCGGAAGCGGCCCGCGACAGCATGGCGTCGGCGCTGGTCTTTGCCAACGAGGCGGGGGCCGATGGTGTTGTCGTGCGTCAAGCGGCAGGAATCGCATTCGACCACGCCTATACGGTCGTCATGTACGTGGCGGCGGGTGTTCTGGCCGTGGGTGCCCTGATCACCGGCATCCTGTTGCGGCGCTACGGTCCCGGCTCGCAATCGTCAGCCTATCCCACACAACACTAAGGAAGCCGACATGGCGAGAGCCAGCAAGCGCCTCGAAGTGCTTGAAGCCATTGTGAGCATCATCGAGCGTGACGGCCTCACCGCCGTCACCCTCGACGCCGTAGCGCTCGAAACCGGCATGACACGCGCCGGCCTTCTGTATCATTTCCCGTCGCGCGAAGCCCTGATCCTCGCCACCCATGAGCATCTGACTCGCTCATGGGAACAGGAGCTGGAAGCGAGCGCCGGCAACACCTCGGACAGGGCGACAGACGCCGAACGACACGCCGCCTACATCAACACCTGCGCAAGAGCTGCCCGGCGGGTCGAACTACTGCTCATGCTGGAAAGCTCCGACAATCGGCAGCTTGGCGATCTGTGGCAACAGGTCATCGACCGCTGGGCACCTCCTGCGCCGATTGGAAACGACGCTGCCGAGTTGGACAGGTTCATTTCGCGCCTTGCCGCCGATGGGCTGTGGATTCACGAGGCGCTGTCGTCGCGCCCGCTCCCCGAGCAACTGCGCAAGCGTATCGCGGCGCGCCTCGTCGCGATGGCCGCCGGACCTGTTGAGGCGGAAGAAAACCTCCCGAAATAACTGGTGTCCCCCCACAACCCTACTGCGCCGGTGCTGCCGGCGCTTTCACGGTGATGGTGCATTGCTGATCTGAACCGGCCGTGCGCGCGGCCTCGGCGCATTGCCCGATCGCCTCGGCATTGTCGCGCACGAGCTGCGAGGAATCGGCCACGCCGCGCCAGCTTCGGGGATCGGCCACCCGCATCATGGTGACGCCGGCGTTCCATCGGTCCTGACCTATGACGGTCGCCGCAACATGGGTGTCGGCCGAGAAGGGCAGGAAACGCGGCAACAGCAAAATCAGGAATATGCCGACGAACAGCCCGACAAGGCCGGCCATCCATATGCGGAAATCCTGACTTTTCCGGTCGTAGGCGCTTTTCGTATGAGCGGCGAGGTTCCGGCCGGCGCGCTCGAGGTCGGACGCCTGCCGCTCGAGCTGCTGCGCGGCGGTGCGTATCAGGGCCTCGCCGCTGCGCTCGAGGAGCGCCGCATAGTGTGTCGCACCCTGCCGGAGAATAGGCGATTGCTCTACGCCGTGCAGCCGCTCCGCAACATTGTCGAGCGCCTGCACGAGCTGGGCGAGCTGGGGCTTGTAGTCCTGCGCCGGCTCGATCTTTTCGAGCTGGTCGAAAGCCGCTTCCAGCCCGCGCCGCATCACGGTCATTTCCGCGCCGATCTGCGCGCCCTGCGTCTCGATCGTGCGCCGGAGCGCGTCGAACGCGGCGGCCGGGTCGCCGGCGTCCTCGTCCAGTGCTTCCGGCTCGATTCCTTCCCTGTCGTCGTCCAGCTCCGCCATATTCTCCGTGCCTACCTTCCCAAACCGATGCCCCGGCTAAGTTGCCGGCTGCGTGACATTTCCTCTTGCAGCTCGTGGGCGATGCTCTGCCCCCGGCGCTGCTGCTGCCCGATTCCGAGTTCCTGACGGCGATTGCGCAGGATGGAATCTACCTGCGGGTCACGCTCAAGGCTCTTGGTCATGCCGTTCATCTGGCTTTCGACCTTGGCGCGGGCATCGTCGTGCTGCCAGCCGCGAAGCTCCCGGCGCTGGCCCTGTAGCTCCTGCCAGCGTTCAACGAACCGCTCGGCCCTGATATTCGGGTCTTGCAGCGCCGCGTTTTCGCGCTTCATCCCGTCGATAACCTGCGCGACACGCTCCCGGCCGGAAAGCTCGGTCATGGCGCGCACCGTCGCCGGGTCGTTTTGCAACGTCGAGCGCAGCAAATCTTTCATGCCGCCCTGCACCTGGTCGAGCTGCCGGCCGGCATCGCCTATTTCCTGCCGCTGCATGTCGAGGACCGGCAAGCCCTCGCGCCGGTGCTGGTCGATCGACTGATAGGCCCGCGAATAGCGGTCAACGGCGGCCTCAAGCGGCGACTGCCCCCGCGCCCGCTCGGCCAGCCGGTCGGGCGCAGGCGCCTGCCGCAAGCTCCCTTCCCTTTCCGGCCGCTCTGTGCGCTCCTGTGAGGGGGCAGGACGCGCATTGAGCTTGAGGCCGGCGAACATACCGCGCCGCTGCTTCTCGGCCTGCTGCGGCCGTTTCTGGTCGATCTGCGGGCCGTCCGCGCCGGCGCGGTCTGGCTCGCGGCTCTCGGGCGCGGCGCGGCGGCCGAGTTTCAGGCCCTCGAACGGCCGTTGGCGCTGCTGTCGATCGCCGGCGAGATCCTCGCGCGGATCTGCACGAAGATCCTGCGCGAGATCCGCGCGAACTTTTTGCGAGGATCTCCGATCAAGGGCATGATCCCCGGCCGTCGACTCCCGTTCCGCACGTAGCCCGGTGCGCTCGGCCGGAATCTCGATCTCGCTGCGGACGCCCATTTGCTCCGCGATCCCGCGCCGCTCGGCAAAGTCGCGGGTATAGTCGAGCGTCGTTTCCTTCACGCCCGACCGCGACAGGCGGCGCTCTAGCTGGCTATAGGCCAGCTCGCCGGCGTCCTGAACCTTCCATGTGTTGCGGTGCGTCTGCGTCCCATCCGGCAAGGTGACGGGGGTGGAACCCTCATGCTGTAGGCCGATCTTCTCCCCGATCTCGGGCGCGGCCTCCTTCATGGCGCGCTCAAGATCGACGCCCCATAGGGTGCGCTGCTCGCCCTTGTCGTTTTCCAGCGTCACGAAATAGCTGTCGGACTTCTGCGGGTCATGCTCATAGGGCGCGGCCCCATGCTCGACCAGCCGGCCGGCATTGGTGAACTCGTCCTGTGCCGCGTAGAGCTGCACCCCGTCACGATGCCGGGTCATGGCGACATAGGTTAGATGCCGGTCCATCGTCCCCGACGCCATCACATAGGCGCGGTCCACCGTCGCCCCCTGATTTTTGTGAATCGTCGTCGCATAGCCGTGGTCGATCGCCTGATAATCGCCCATCGGCACGGAAACACTATCGCCGCCCCGGCCGTCGAGCGTGGCAATGATGCGGCCCGGCTCGACATGATCGACCGTGCCTAGCATCCCGTTTTTCACGCCAAGGTCGCGGTTGTTCTCCAAGAACACGATGCGGTCGCCGGGCGCGAACTCCCGCTTGCCGTCATTGGTCTGGAAGGTCAGCGCGCCGGCGTCCTCGCCCTGCGCCAGCTCGCCCCGGTCCTGTAGCTCGGCCCGGATCGCGTCGTTGATGGCGCGAACATCGGCCCGGCGATGCGCCATCGCTACGCGGGTGCCGTCCGGGCGCTCGTCGCGATCGGCAAGGTAGTCGCGCACGATCTGACCCCGCGCGTCCTCGCCGGTTTCGGCAAAGCTGATATTGCCGCGATCCCGATAGGCCGCCAGCCCCTCGGCCGTCCGGTGCGTGGCGAAGTCAACCGACGCCTCCCGCTGCCAGTCCACGCGCTGCCGGCGAATCTCGGACAGCTCGGCATGGCCGATTTCCTCCGTGATCGCCCTAAACGGTGCGCCCGCCCCGATCGCCTGCAACTGCTCATGGTCGCCTACAAGGACGATCTTCGCCCCGCGCGCCTCGGCCTCGCCAACGAAGCGGGCGAGCTGGCGGCTCCCGACCATGCCCGCCTCGTCGATCACGAACACGTCGCCGCGGCCGAGTGTGCCGCGGTCGTTCTCCCAACCGCGGGACCATGACGCGAGGGTGCGGCTCTGGATGCCGGAAGATTCCTCCAAGCCCTCGGCCGCCTTGCCCGACAGCGCCGCGCCGTGGACCTGATAGCCCTCGGCCTCCCACGCCTCGCGCGCGGCCGCGAGCATGGTGGACTTGCCAGCGCCGGCATAACCGACAACGGCCGCGATCCTCTCCGGCCCGGTGATATGCTCGATCGCCCGGCGCTGCTCGTCCGACAGCCGGGCGGAAGCATCGCCGGCGCTGCGCTGAATGGCGGCGTCCTGCCGATCTATCGCCCGCTCGACATGCCGGCGATCGACGCCATGACCATGCGCGCCGTGCATCCGCTGCGCGCTCTCGATCATGCCGGATTCGATCTCGACCATTTCCCGCGTCGAATACCGCGCAAGCTCGATCTCGCCCGTTGCCGGGTCCGCGCGCTCGGGCTGCAACTCGACCAGCGCCGGCGAGGCCATCACCTTCGCAAAGGCGCTCTGGAACTCCTGCGGGTCGTCGTTGATGTAGCGATGCAGCGCCCGCGCAACGTCGTGCCGGTCGAACACGCTCTTTTCGCCGGTGATGAGGGTTAGAACCTGCTCGGGCTTCTCTCGGATCAGCTCGGCATTGCGCCGGGCCGCTTCCTCGTCCAGCCGCGACCGCGACACGTCGAGGCCGCGCCGCTCCATCTGCGTGGCATGGACGCCCATATGCTCGGTCGGCGCGATCTCTAGCCCGCGCTCCATGTGCGAACGATGGTCAATGCGAATATCTAGCCCGGCCATCGCAAGGCGCTCGTTGGCGATCCCCTCCCACCTCTGGCGAAGGTCGCGGAGCTGCATATCGGTCGTCGGCAGGTCGTGCGCCAACAGCCATTTGTTTTCGCGCTCAAGATAGGTCTTGTCGCCTAACCCGCCCTCCGTCACCTGCCGCGTGGTCATAAGCAAATGGGCATGGTGATTGCGAACGTCGCTCGCCTCGTGCGGCGCATGAATGGCGAAGTCCACGGCCGCGCCGTAGCGGTCGGCCAGCTCCTGCGCCATCTCCCGCGCCGCCTCTAGCCGCTGCTCGGCCGAAAGCTCATGCGGCAAGGCAATCTCGAACTCCCGCGCAACGCGAGCGTCCTTCCGCTTCTCGGCAAATTCGGCGGCGTTCCACAAGTCCGACCGATCCCGCGCCCAATCGGCGTTCACGCCTTCCGGCAAGACGATCTCGGCATGTTCAACACCCTGCTTGGCCGTGTAGTCGTGCGTGATCCCGTCGCGCTCGTTGGTCAGCTTCTCCCCGGCACGATAAGCCATTGAGGCGACGGCGCTACGGCCACCCGCCCGCGAAACTGGCTTCATGCTGAAATGGTAGATTGCCAACCCGTTGCCTCGATCCCGTTTCCGCCTTTCCCGCCAGCCTCCAAGCTGGCGGCGCGCTGAGTTACGCAGTAACTCGTAAGTGCGCCCTTCTCAACTCAATCGCTACGCTCTTTCGCTGATCGGTGTGGCGCTCGCGGCAAGGTCGATGCAATGAACTGAGGCCGGAATTGTGCTGCAAAACCGCTGAAAACTCAAGCGCAACAGGCAAACGCTGGAAAAGACGGTCGGGAATGATAGTCTAGGCGAACAACCGGAAAAGGAGATTTGAGGAATGGCGCGCAAAACGATCGAACAACGCTTGGCCGAACTGGATGCGCAGCGTGCCACGCTCAAGGCCCGTCTGTCGAAGCAGGAACGCGCCAACGACACGCGCCGCAAGGTGCTGCTCGGCGCGCTCGTCCTGCATCGCCTCGAACACGGCAAGGATGAAGAATTTTCCCGGCGCTTGGGCGAATGGCTCAAGCGTGAGCTGCCCGACTTCCTGACGCGCCCCGGTGACAAGGAACTGTTTGCCGACCTGATCGACAACGCGCCGGCCGGGGAGACGACAGGCAGCGCCGGGGGGACGGCCGCATGAGTCAGGCGAGACTTGCATGGGGTGCGTTCAAGAACATGGTGCGGCAGGCCGCGCGTGATCCGCTATGGGCGTTCGTCGCTCTGCTCGCCGCACCTTTCCGCATCTGGAAACCGCTTCTCGGGCTTCTGTTCCTCCTTGTTATCGTCCTGTTCGTCGTCGGCTTCGGCGGCCGCTTCGCTCTCGAACAAATCGGCTTTCGCGTCGGCTCGGTTCCGGTTCTCCTGCTCGATCTCGTCACGCTGCTGGTGCTGCTGGCGCTCGCCTTCCGCTTCCTCACCAATCCGCTGATTATCCATTTCGGGGATATGGACGGCGAAACCCACGGCTCGGCCCGCTTCGCCACCGACAAGGAAACCGCCGCCCTCGCCCGCGCCGATTCCGGCCTGCTGATCGGCCGCGACGGCAAGACCGGAAAGCTCCTGCGCTATGACGGCCCGGCCCATCTGCTGACGATGGCACCGACGCGCACCGGCAAAGGGGTGGGAACCATCATCCCCAACCTGCTCACCGCCGACCGCTCCGTGATCTGCATCGACCCCAAGGGCGAAAATGCCAAGATCGCCGGCCGCGCCCGCCAGCAATTCGGCCCGGTCCATGTCCTCGACCCCTTCGGCGTCACCGGCCAGCCCTCGGCCGCCTTCAATCCCCTCGACCAGCTCGACCCGGCCGGCCTCGATGTCGCGGAAGATGCAAGCACCTTGGCCGACGCCCTCGTGTTCGATGAACCGGGCATGGCCGGCGAAGCGCATTGGAACGAGGAAGCCAAGGCGCTCATTGCCGGCCTGATCCTCCATATTGCCGCCAGCGCGCCGCGCGACAGGCGGAACCTCGCCACCCTGCGCGAATATCTCACCCTCGCCCCTGAAGCCTTCGCGGCGCTCCTGAAGGACATGCAGGCATCAACGGCCGCCTCCGGCCTGATCGCCCGCGCTGCAAACCGCCACCTCGGCAAATCCGACCGCGAGGCGGCCGGCGTCCTCTCGGCCGCGCAGCGCCATACCCATTTCCTCGACAGCCCGCGCATGGTCGCCGTCCTCGACCGATCCGATTTCGGCTTTGCCGATCTCAAGCGCCGCAACGTCTCGGTGTTCCTCGTCCTGCCGCCCGATCGGCTCGCCACCTATTCCCGCTGGCTGCGCCTGCTCGTCGCGCAAAGCCTCACCGACATGGCCCGCGATCCCGCCAAGCCGGCCGTGCCGGTCCT
Source organism: Gemmobacter caeni (assembly GCF_003054195.1). GTDB lineage: Bacteria > Pseudomonadota > Alphaproteobacteria > Rhodobacterales > Rhodobacteraceae > Gemmobacter > Gemmobacter caeni. The sequence goes on along the minus strand of NZ_QBKP01000010.1, from coordinate 23,963 downwards.
CTATCTGCTCGATGAGTTCGCCGCCCTCGGCCATCTGGCCCCCGTCGAGCGCGCAATGGGCCTCATGGCCGGCTACGGCGTCCAGCTCTGGCCGATCCTGCAAGACGTTCACCAGCTCCGCGCCACCTACGGGCAACGCGCCGGCACCTTCCTGTCAAATGCCGGCGTCCTACAGGTGTTCGGCGTCAACGATCACGACAGCGCCCGGCTTGTCTCCGATCTGCTCGGGCAGGAAACCGTTGTGTTCCAGACCATGAGCCGGGCGCTCGATTCCGATAAATCCGGCATCTCCTACGGCGAGCAACACACGGCCCGCCCGCTGCTGACCCCCGATGAGGTCCGCAACCTGCCGCAGCATGTCGAATTGCTGTTCCTCGCCGGGCAACGGCCGATCGTCGCCGGCAAGCTCGCCTATTATGCCGATGCAGAGTTCCGGGGGCTGTATGACGCTGCCTGACGTGACAAGAAGCGGACCCGGCGCATAGCGCCGGGACTTTGTTACGAACGGCCCTCCGGCTCTCTACGGCGCTATTGGGGAGCGCGTTCGCCTCCGGGCCGGCGCGGCTTGCGCCGCGATCCACCCGCCGACCTGGTGCAAGCTCTATTCAGGGAAACGCCACGGCCGCGACGATAGCCCCCCGGCCGGCCCGCTCTCATCATCTAGGGCCGTAGGGACGGCCGGGGGGCGGGCCACGCGCGCAAGCATTAGCGTATTTAGCTATTTACGTATCAACGTGCATAAGGCTCGATCGGCGGCAATCCGTGCTGTGCCAGAACCGCCGAAAGCCCGGCCTCGGCCATCGCCTGAATTGTCGTTCCCTCTGCATCCGCGAGCTGGCGAAGGCGCTGCCAGTCCGATCGCCGGACCTTGACCGTAAGCGCGACAGTCTCGCCCCCTCCCCTCTTTCGCCTCGGCGTCGGGATTTCCACGGCCGGGCGATCGTCCTCGATCGCTGCAAGGCTGGTGGCCTCCGCGCCGGCCTTCGGGCGGGTGAAGGCCGCGAGGCCGGTTGCTTTCTTTGCCATAGGTTTCGCTCCTTCAATACGCGCTTACGTATTTAGCTATTTACGTTCTAACGTGCCTTTAATCCACGCCCACAAAGCCCGGATTTCCTCCGCTGCTTTCCCTTCGGCCTCGAACTCCGTCACGGCGCTGCCAGTCGTGACGGCGCGGGCGAACGCGCGCCGGTCGGTAATCTCGCCGGGAACGATCGGCAGTCCGTAGGCTTCCAGCGCCGCGCGCGTCTCCCCGATCTCGGGCGCACGGAACGGGCAGGCAGACAGGACGAACGCGCCGCGCACTTTCGCGGCCGCCACGATCTCGACGGCGGCCGGGACCGCAGCGAGGTCAAACGCGGACGGTCTGACCGGAATCAAGACCAGCTCCGACCTTCGGGCGATCTGGCCGGCCGCCGGGGCGGCATGGGGCGGGGCGTCCACTACGGCCAAGGTCATGCCCTCGCCCTCGGCCGCCCTAAGCGCGGCGTCCAGCTCCCCGGCCTGCGCCGTGGCGACGATCGGCGTTCCGGCTTCCCGCGCGCTCGCCCATGCGGTCGCGCTCTCCTGTGGGTCCGCGTCGATGACGCAAACCCGTTCGCCGGTCGCCTCGGCCGCCACGGCGGTATGAACCGAAAGCGTGGTTTTTCCGCTCCCGCCCTTCTGGCTCAAAAACGCAATGACGTTCATGCGTCAATCCTTCTTTGCGTGAATACGTATTGAAGCATATAGCTAAGGACGTTACTACGTCTTTAAGCTAGTGCGGCCATTCCTCGGCCGGCCAGTCGCGCGACGTGTGGATGACGCGCACGATCACGACGCTTTCCCGGCCCCCCACGTCCCGCAGCTCATAGGCGATGATGTAGGGATGACGGGCGAGGGACTTTTCATAGGTTCCGCTCACCCGCCCCGGCCGGCCGGTCGCAAATTCGCCGAGCTTGTTCCCGGCGTCCTCGATCGCATCCACGACCCGTTCGGCGGCGAATGGGTTGTCCTCTGCGATATAGCGCAGGATTTCGAGGTTATCCCGCTGCGCCTCAATCGACCAGACAACCGGCCTCATCCGCGCGCGGCTTTCCGGCGCTTCGCTTCCTCGATAACCTCACGCATTTCCGCGACGGCCTGCGCATGGGGGATCACTCGGCCGGCCGCTGCATCAGCCATGCCGCGCTTGATACCGTCGATGATTTCAAGCTCGCGATCGACATAGGCGGCGACGGCCTCGCCGGCGAGGAAGGATTTGCTTCGCTGCGTGTCGTTCGCGATCCGGTCGAGCTTTTCTTTCACATCGGGCCTAACCCGAATCGTCATGGTGGTGCTGGCGGTCATGGAATCGCCTCCGTGTGTTGAATTGTGTACACTCTAGCACGTTTTCCCGGCCGCCGCCATCGCCTTCTATCAAGGTAATACGTTTACACGTCAATACGTATTAACGTAAATAATTAAGCGCCGACCTTGCCCTTCACTCCCTCTCGAAAGCCATAGGACGCTGGTCGCAGGCGCGAGCGGTGCGGATTAGGTAGTGGGGGTGCCGTTTCCCGGCCCGCCTATACGCGGGCCGGAACCGCCGCAGGGCTGCGTAAGCAGCCCGAACAGCGGCGACCGCTTATGTTTTGCCTCTTAGATAAAGATCAGATGGGGATTCAGTCTGGTTATCGGACTCACGTTTCATGAAGTTTTTCGCCATGCGCACAAGGGCCTGTCCTAGCGGGCTATCGCCGGCGTCGATCTGCGTTCGCTCATCGAGGGGCAGGGTGGTCTTGTAGGCGTCGATTGCCTCGCTCCAAGCCCGCTGATCCTGTCCATGATCGGCGGGCGGGGGTGGAGCCTTGCCGAACCGTCCAAGGAACTGCCGGGCCTTCTCCGGCAGGGACAGGCGATAGGCGTTGCTGGCCTGCTGCACCTGTGGGCCGCGCCCTTCGTTCCCGGTCGGCTCATAGCGCCGCAGCCAGTCAATGAAGCCATGCGCCCGCAGATTCTTCAGCGCCCGCACGATCGTATCGCGCGACCGGCCTAGCCGATCCATGATCGTGGTGATTGACGGCTCAAGCCGGCCGGTGCGGAAGTCGATGAGATTGACGAACAGCCGCAGCACGTCCAGCGCCACCGATCCTAGCGGCCCGCTGCGCTCGCCCTTCTCGTGCAAGCCGGCCTCGTTGTAGATTTCGGCCGCCTTCAAGATCGCCTGCACGTCCTTGCGCGTCGTCGGCCGCCATATGCGGCCCTCCGATCGTCCCCGGATATGGCTATGCCGGCGAACTGGTGTCGGGCAGCGTGGGGCAGGGGGCGGAAAGATCAACCCTAGCGCGGTCTGTCCCGATCCCCGCAGGGCGGCCCGGCGCTCATGGGCGAGCGTCGTAAGCTCGCCGGCCTCGTCGTCGGTGAGCTGGCCCGCGCCGTATCGAGTCCAAACCTCCCGCATGATTTCATCAAGCGCGTTCCCGCGCGCGCAGCCGATCGCGGCCGCGTAGTGCGTCCTCAACATATGCCCTCGTCCTTCCTTTTGAAGGACATGACAGCGCGGACGGCAGGCACAGCTTTCCCCGTTTCCGCAAGAATCAATCTTGCGAATTGGAGTGCTCTAGCGTAGATAAGGGGAGACTTTGATGGCCCCGGCTCTACGGTGTGTCTGACGGCCTATAAAACGCTCGACCGCGCCAACGGTCGGGCGTTTTGCCGTTATGTCCCTTGCTTCGCTTCGATATAGAACCTCAACGCTTCCTCGATGATCGGCGCGCGCCCTCGCAAGCCCGCGTCGTCCTTCAGGCGGTCAATCGCCGCGACCAGCTCGCCGGGCAGATCGGCCTGCACAAGAATCCGGCCCTCCGCGCGCCAACGGGCGCGCAGGTTTCGGACACTTTCCAGCTTAACTTGTTCTCGGGTGCGACTCGCCATGTCTACATGAAGAGACGAAATCGCCCGATTCTGCAACCCTTTGCGTAAGGGGGCGAGAAAGGCACTACTTCTAGGGCCGGGCGACTAAACGTAGTTGCGTCAATGCGTATCCACGTCAATGCGTTCTATGGCCCGGTAGAGGGTAGAGCGATGCACACCCAAGAGCCGGGCAACCTCGGCCGGCTTCTTGTCCTCGCTGATGAGCTGGCGGGCGTGTGCGATCTGCTCGGCCGACAGGGCAGGGGGGCGGCCGAACCGAACGCCCTTCGCCTTCGCCGCCGCGCGGCCGGCGCTCGTGCGCTCATGGATCAAGCTGCGCTCGAACTCGGCAACGCCGGCGAAGAAAGTCAGCACCATGCGCCCGGCCGGCGTCGTCGTGTCGGCCCACGGCTCGGCCAGCGAACGCAAGCCGGCCTCGGCGTGGCCGATCCGCTCAGCAATGTCGAGAAGATCGCGCGTCGATCGGGCGAGGCGATCAAGCCGCGTCACCGTCACCACGTTCCCGGGCTGCAAATGGTCCAGCATCTTCGCCAGCTCGCGGCGGCCGCGCTGCGCGCCGGATGCCTTTTCCTCGAACACGCGCTTGCAGCCGGCCGCTTTCAGCGCCGCGCGCTGCTGGTCGAGAGTCTGGCCGTCGGTCGAGACGCGGGCATATCCGATAAGCAAGGGCAGGGGCTTCCTCGTGGGCGACATGCCCGGAATCTACCTCGTGCAAACCGTCGCGGAAATCCCTATTATGCGACAAGAAAGCTGTCGCGGGTTTTGGAATTTTTGCGACAACGCAGCATCATCGAAATTGGTTGAACAATGAAGTCGCCTGAACTCCACATACTTGAGAGGGCTCTGTTGCAAACTCTGACACGGTTTCCAAGATTGGGCTCATGTACTGTCAAGGTCAGTTGCGATGAACGATTTCAAAGGACGGCATTTTACCGGCGAGGTCATCCTATGGGCGGTGCGCTGGTATTGTCGATACGGCATCAGCTACCGTGATCTCGAGGAAATGCTGTCCGAGCGTGGGATCGATGTCGATCATACGACGATCTATCGCTGGGTGCAGCGCTACGCGCCGGAGATGGAGAAGCGTCTCCGCTGGTTCTGGCGGCGCGGCTTTGATCCGAGCTGGCGTCTGGATGAGACCTACGTAAAGGTGCGGGGCAAATGGACCTACCTGTACCGGGCGGTCGACAAACGGGGCGACACGATTGATTTCTATCTGTCATCGACACGCAGCGCCAAAGCGGCGAAGCGCTTTCTGGGCAAAGCTCTTCGTGGCCTGAAGGACTGGGAAAAGCCGGCCAAACTCAATACCGACAAGGCACCCAGCTACGGCGCAGCAATCGCTGAGCTGAAACGCGAAGGCAAACTGGCGGCGGAAACCGAGCACCGGCAGGTGAAATATCTGAACAACGTGCTCGAGGCCGACCACGGCAAGCTGAAGATGCTGATCAAGCCGGTACGTGGCTTCAAGTCGATGCCAACGGCCTACGCCACGATCAAGGGCTTCGAGGTCATGCGCGCCCTACGCAAAGGACAGGCCCAGGCATGGTGCCTGCAGCCAGGTATCATGGGGGAGGTGCGCCTGGTTGAAAGAGCATTCGGAATTGGACCCTCGGCCCTGACCGAAACCATGATTATGCTCAATAAGCATTTCGCCAATGCTGCCTAATCCCCCAACTGGGTGACGCCGCGCGGCCGTGCCCCATGTTTGCAACAGAGCCCTTTC
>NZ_QBKP01000010.1:0-18249 GCF_003054195.1 Gemmobacter caeni | reverse complement strand
CCATGATTATGCTCAATAAGCATTTCGCCAATGCTGCCTAATCCCCCAACTGGGTGACGCCGCGCGGCCGTGCCCCATGTTTGCAACAGAGCCCTTTCGGCAAAGATCGCATCGCCGATCTGGAGGATCTGCGGCGGGGGCGGCGGCGGGCCTGCTTCGGCCATGATCATGTCAAGTGCCGCCAGACCGCGTGCGATCACGTCATAGGCCACACCGACCGAGGCCGGGTCCTTGTGCGAACCGCATTCCACCGTGATCGCAGCCCCACCGACAAACCGCATGAATTCGGTGGTGCCGACGGCATGAGCGATGTCCTGCGCCCGGCCCTGCTGCGCCAGCGCCTTCAGATGGGCGGGCATCCAGCCCTGCACCGCGAAGGGCAGACCCAGCGCGCGGATCAGGCGGCGTTCCTCGTCCGGGCGGGCATGGGGTTCCAGCGCGCCGCCCGGCGCATCGGGGCCAAACAGCGCAAAGGCGGGCCCTTCCGACCCGAAGGAATGCAGGTCGATCAGCACGTCATGGGCGCGCAGCAGCGGACACAGCACATTCGCCACCCGGTCCTCGTTCACCTGCGGCACCGGATAGTCGCGGAGGTTGCGGTTCAGGTTCCGCTCACCCTCGCGCTGGTCAAGCCGATAGGCCAGGGCATTGACCACCGGCACGAAGGTGACCGAGCCACACAGCAGCTTGCGGCGCCCGCTGCGGAACTCGGCGATCATCCGGGCAATAGCCTTCGGCCCGCAGACCTCGTTGCCATGGACGGCGCCGGTCACGATGACGCGCGGGCCGGGCCGCAGGCTGTGGAAGCTGACGCTTTCCAGACTGTCGGGCAGGGCAAGCGGCCCTGCCGTCTGATCGGGCGCGGCGATGTCGATGATCATGCCGGGCCGCAGGCGGCGCGCAAGGTTCAGCAACTGGTCATGCGGCACGGCGACACAACCGGCGGTGCCCGTCATCTCGGGGCGGGCGGCATGCAGGAAGATCGCGCTGCCCCCGGCCGCGCGCGGCACCGCATCGTTCCAGCCCAGCGGGATGAAGATGTCGAACAACTTCGGCGCGCGGGCGGGCGGCGGCTCGTTATGGCTGCGGGCGCGCATCCGGTTGTAATCGGGGCTGGCCGGGTTCTCGATCCAGTCATAGCTGTCTGGCTTGGGCTTGAACGGAAAGGCCATTTCGGCCATTTCGGCGTCGGCAAAGACGCCCGGCTCGTAGTACCCGTAGCGCAGGGCAAAGCGCCCTGCCGGGGTGGCGCCATCGCCCTCGCGTTTCAGCGCCGGATCGACGATGCCCGACCGGCCGACGGCACAGGGCACGGACCAGTCACCGATGGTCAGCGTGCCACGATGCGGGGCGGCAGGATCATCCCCCGCGCGCACCGTGATGATCAGATCCGGCCCGATTTCGGGAATGGGGGCGGCAAAAAGCTCAGACATGGGGGTTTCCGGTTTGCAGCAGATGACAGCGCGCCCGATGATCGGCGCTGATGCGGGTGAATTCGGGTCCGTCCCCGCTGCGGCAGCGGGGCATGGCCAGTGGACAACGCGGGTGAAAGGCGCAGCCTTCCGGCGGGCTGAGCGGGCTGGGAATTTCCCCCCCCAGCCGGGCGGGCGCCCGGTCACGGTGCATCGGATCGGGGATCGCGGAGATCAGTGCGCGCGTGTAGGGATGGGCGGGGGCGGTGAAAATCTCGCGCCAGCCGCCTTCCTCGACGATCCTGCCCAGATACATGACAGCGATCCGGTCGCTCATGTGTTCGACCACGCCCAGATCATGCGAGATGAGCAACAGCGCAATGCCCAGCCTGTCCTTCAGCTCCAGCAGAAGGTTGATGATCTGCGCCCGGATCGAGACGTCCAGCGCTGACACGGGTTCGTCGCAGATCACCAGTTTCGGCCGCAGGATCAGCGCGCGTGCGATGCACAGCCGCTGGCGCTGGCCGCCGGAAAATTCGTGCGGGTAGCGGCTGGCGACTTCCGGCGCCATGCCGACCAGCGACAGCATCTCGGCCACACGGGCCTCACGCTCGGCCCGGTCGGTCATGCCATGCAGACGCAGCGGGCCGGACAGGATCTCGCGGATGGTCTGGCGAGGGTTGAGCGACGACATCGGGTCCTGAAACACCATCTGCGCCGACCGCGCCAGCGCCATGGCCGGAACCCGCGCATTGCCGGTGATCTCGTGCCCGTCCAGCCGGATCACGCCTTCGGTGGCGGGCACCAGACCCAGCAGCGCCTGCGCGATGGAGGATTTGCCGCAGCCGCTTTCCCCCACCAGACCAAGGCACTGGCCCGTGTGCAACGTCAGATCGACCCCATCCACCGCCTTGACGGCAAGTGGCTTGCCGCGCCAGCCGTGCCGCACCGGATAATGCACCCTGAGGCCCTGTACCGACAGCAGGGGTTCGGCTTCGGGGATCATTGCAGCCTCAGACATGATGCAGACACCGGACCCGGCCCCCCTTGTTCAGATCGGTCATCGAAACGGGCGCCGCACCGCATTCAGGGGTGACGCGGCCACAGCGTGGCGCAAAGCGGCAGCCCTGCGGGAAATCGCGGATCGCAGGCACCACGCCCCCGATCTCTGTCAGCCGTTCCTGCCCGCGCTCCAGCCGACGCCCCAGCCGGGGCAGGGCATCGACCAGCCCGCGGGTATAGGGATGGGCCGGGGCGGTGAAGATATCCCCTGCACTGCGCTGTTCGACGATCTGGCCCGCATACATCACCGCCACACGGTTGCAGATGCGCGCCACCAGCCCGAGGTCGTGCGAAATCATCATCACCGCCGTGCCCCGCGCGCGGCAGAGGTCCAGCACCAGTTCGACGATCTCGGCCTGAATGGTGACATCCAGCGCGGTGGTCGGCTCGTCCGCGATCAGCAGGGCCGGATCGCAGGCCAGCGCAATGGCAATCATCACCCGCTGCCGCATCCCGCCTGAAAGCTGATGCGGATAGGCATTGATGCGCCGTTCGGGGCTGGAGACCTGCACCTGTTCCAACGCCTCGATGGCTTTCATCCGGGCGGCGCGGGCGGTCAGACCACGATGCAGCACGAACATCTCGCCGATCTGGTCGCCCACCGTCATCAGCGGGTTGAGCGCGGTCATCGGCTCCTGAAAGATCATCGACACCTTGTTGCCGCGCAGATGGCGCATCTCGTGCGGGGGCAGGGTAGACAAATCACGACCCTCCAGCAAAATTTGCCCGCCGCTGATCGCCATGGGCGCCTTCAGAAGCCCGGCCAGAGCCAGTGCGCAAAGGCTCTTGCCGCAGCCGGATTCGCCGACGAGGCCAAAAACCTCGCCCCGGTTGATGCTGAAATTAACGCCCTCGACCGCCGCGACGGGCGTGGGACCGTCACACAGGCTGATTGCAAGATCGCGGACGTCCAGAACCGTTTCGGTCATTTGCGGCCCTTTCCATGCGGGTCCAGCAGGTCGCGCAGACCATCGCCCAGAAGGTTGAATCCCAGAACGGCGGCAAACAGTGCCAGCCCCGGAAAGATGGCGACCCAGGGCGCGACCATCAGTTGCTCTCGCGCCGAGGAGAGCATGCCGCCCCAGCTCGGGTTCGGGGGCACCACGCCAAGGCCCAGAAAGGACAGCGATGCCTCCGCCATGATGGCGGAACCGACACCCATGGTGGCCACCACGATCAGCGGGCCCGCGATATTGGGCAGCAGTTCGCGGAACATCACATGCAGCGGGCCGAAGCCCATCGTGCGGGCCGATTGCACATAGTTCAGCGACTTCTGCGTCAGCACCTGCGCACGCGAAATCCGGCAGCTGTAGGCCCAGTCGGTCATGCCAAGCGCGATTAGCAGACTCAGAAGCCCCGGCCCGAGGATCGCCATGAGCGCCAGCGCAAAAACAATGGTCGGGATCGACAGCATGAGGTTGGTCAGGCCCTGCACCATCTCGTCCCACCAGCCGCCGATATAGCCGGCCGACAGGCCGAGCGAGACACCGATGGCCGTGTTCATCACCTGCACCGCCAGACCGATGAACAGTGAAATCCGCGCACCATAGACCATGCGGGAAAAGATATCGCGGCCCTGTTCGTCGGTGCCCAGCCAGAACTGGGCGCCGGGCGGCTCTTCGGCATACATCAGATTGGCCGAGGTGATGGGGTCATAAGGGGCGATCAGCGGGGCAAAGATTGCCAGCACCGCAATCAGCAGGATGATCCCGCCACCGACGTAAAGGTTGGCTCCGGCTTTCATGGTGCCTCCTCAGCGGTAGCGGATGCGCGGATCGACCACCAGATAGGCAAGGTCGACCAGCGTGTTGATCAGAAGGAAGAACAGCACGATCACCAGAATGGCCCCCTGAACCGCAGGCAGATCCCGCAGCCCGACCGAATCGATCAGCAGCGAGCCGACGCCCGGCCAGGCAAACAGCTTTTCGATGACGACCGACCCACCCAGCATCGAGCCGAATTGCAGCCCGATCGTGGTCAGCACCAGCACGAAGGCATTCCGCGCCAGATGGCGCAGCACAAGTCGCCGCTCTGACATGCCCTTGGAGCGGGCGGTGCGGATGAAATCGGCGTTCAGAGTCTCCAGCACGGCGGCGCGGGTGGTGCGGGCCAGAAGCGCCATGGGCGCGATGCCCAGCGTGATGGCGGGCAGGATCAGGTGACGCAGCCCGCCCGAGCCATAGCCGAAGGTCGGCAGCCAGTGCAGCTTCAGCGAGAACAGATACATCAGCACCAGCCCCGCCCAGAAGGCCGGGATGGAGAGGCCTGATACCGCCAGCGACATGGTGGCGGTGTCGAGCCAGGTTCCCCGGCGCATCGCGGCAAAGAACCCCAGCGGCAGTCCGATGCAGACCGCGAACAGGATCGCGCCGCACGCCAGCCGGAACGACGCCCAGATCCGCCCCGCCAGCATGTCGGCCACCGGGCGCTTGGTGGCGTAGGAGATGCCCAGATCGCCCTGCGCCAGCCCCGCCATGTAGCGGCCAAAGCGTTGCGGCAGCGGATCGTTCAGACCCAGCTCGGTCTCGATCCGCTCCAGTACCTCGGCAGAGACATCGCGCTTGTCGGCCTGAAGCGACGAGGCATAGGTGCCCGGAATCACGCTGAACAGCAGGAAGACAAGGGTGATGACGACAAAGACAGTCAGCGCGGCCTGAACAAGCCGTCTGAGCAGGACATTCAGCATGGCGGACCCACGGGCTAGGAAAAGCGGGTCGGGGGGCGGTCAGCCGCCCCCCGGCAGGCAGATCAGCGCGAAGGCGCGTTCTCGTCCAGCCAAACCTGATCGACCTCGATGATCGCGGCCTCGGTCACATTGGCATCGACGCCATGCACCCAGGGCTGCGTCGCCAGCACAGCCTTGTTGTAGTTGTGGAACCAGACCGGCGCCTGTTCGAAGATATAGGCATCGGCTTTCTTCACCAGCTCAATCCGCTTGGCCGGATCGACCGTCGCCATGGCCTCGTCCAGCATCGCGTCATAGGCCGCATCCTTGAAGCCCGCCCGGTTGGTCGAACGCGGGCGGCGGCTGTCAAAGCTGCGCAGCGCCGAAATCGGGTCCGGCCCGGTGCCGTTGGAGCGGAACCACGCGGGGGCCTCGCCCTTGTTGATCGCCTCGACCAGCACGCCGGCCTCGACCACCTTGGGGGTCACGGTGATGCCCACGGCGGCAAGGAAGGGGGTCATGGCCTGCAACACGCCCAGCGACGAGGTGGCATCGGTCACCCAGGCTTCAAAGCTGACGCCATCGGCCAGCCCGGCCTCGGCCAGCAGCGCCCTGGCCTTTTCGGGATCAAAGGCATAGGGCTTGCGGTCGGGATCAAAGCCCGAAGACGGCGTAGGCAGCCAGCCCACCGCCTTGAACGCCTTGTTCTTCAACAGCTTTTCTATGATGATGTCGCGATCCACCGCATAGTTGATCGCCTGCCGCACCCGAACATCGTCAAAGGGTTTCATGTCGAGGTTCATACCCATGTGGCGGGTGAACATCTCGGCAATCTCGATCAGACCCTTCGACAGATCCGGGTCTTGCGCATACATCACATAGCCGTTTTCCGACAGAACGGTCGCGTCGACCTCGCCCGCGCGGAAAGCCACATCCAGTGCCGAATAATCGTCTGTGATGGTGAATTCGATGGCATCGGCATAAGGCTTGCCGGGCTTGAAATACTTGTCGAACTTCTTGCCCGAAATGCGCGAACCCTCGATATGTTCAACGAAGGTGAAGGGGCCGCAGCCGACCGGATTCGACAGGAAGGCGCCGCTTTCCACCGCCTCGCGCGGCAGGATCGCCGTGACCGCCTCGAACAGCAGATAGCCGGGATCGGCGAAGCTTTCGAAGGTGATCGAGAAGGTCATGTCGTCGATCTTCGCCAGACCCGCCACATGATCGGCCTTGCCGTCCAGATAATCCTGCGCGCCAAGGATGTTTTGCAGGTTGGAAATGGCCGACAGGCTGCTGCCCGGCGCAAGGATGCGCGAATAGGACCAGATCACATCATCGGCGACCAGTTGGCGACCGTTGTGGAAAAAGATGTTGTCGAGCAGCTTGTAGGTGAAGGTCTTGCCATCCTCGCTGACCTGCACCTCGGAGGCCAGTTCCAGCACGACCGAATTGGTCGCCGAATCCCAGTTATACAGCGAGCGGTGGAGGGCTTTCGACACCGCCATGTCCTGCGATTCATAGGTGGCATGCGGGTCAAGGCTTTGCAGCGCCGAACCGAAGGGCGCCACCATCTGCAATTTGCCGCCCGGGCGCGGCGTGCCCGCCTCCTGCGCGCGGGCGGCGAAGGGGGCAAGGCCGGTGGCAGCAGCCGCAGTGCTGGCAAGCATGGCGGCCAGCATGCGGCGGCGGCTCAGGATCAGGGACGCGGGCGAATGGGTCATGGTCAGCTTCCTGTTGTGTATCTTGCTTGTTGTCTTTGAAGGGTCAGCCAAAGGCTTCGGCGATGAAGGCGCGGGCGAAGGCGGGCAGGGTGCCCGGATGGGCGGCAGCGGCAGGGCCTTCCGTCATCACCGCCAGCGTGGCCGAACGGCCATCGGGGGCAGAAATCGCCGCCACATCATGCCGCGTCCACGAGGTATGCCCGGCTTTGGACCAGACGCGAAACCCATCGGGAATGCCGCCGGTCAGGTAACCGGCAACCTGGTCGCCCTCGGGGTCCGGGGCCGCGGTGCGCTGCCAGTCGCGCGACAGATGCCCGGCCATCCAGTCACGCCGAGGCAAGGCACCGCGCAGCATTTCATGCAGCATCGCGGCGCAGGCGCGGGCGGAAAGCTGGTTGCCGGGCCGCACCTGACGCGCCTGACGGGCGCGGCCATAGGGGCTGTCCTCATAGGTCGAATGAATCAGATGGATGCCCGCCAGCGCCGGAAGGCCCAGCCCCTCCAGCCAGTCCTGCACCTGATGGCGCGCAGTCACCCATTCCTCCAGTGCGGCGGGGTCCAGCACCGGGCCATCGAAAGCGCCTGTCAGACGACCCAGCAAATAGGTGGTCGCATCGTTCGAGGATATGCCGATCATCGCTTTGGTGGCCCGATGATCCTCGTCATCCAGCGCAAGGCGGCCCCCGGCCTCGAAAGCGGCAAGCGCGGCCAGATAGAACATCTTGCAGACCGAGGCCGGATAGATCTGTGCATCGCCGCGATGCTCCCAGACAGGTTGCGCGGCGAAGGGGCCGGGATCGGCCTCGACCAGCGGTCGGTCGTTCAGCACGGCACAAACTGCCACCTGCCCGGCCCCGAAGGTCCCCCCGGCTTCCCGCAACAGGGCATCCAGCCCGGCTTGCGCGGCGCGGTTCAGGCGAAAGGTGCTGGCTTCGGCTGGCATGGTCACAAGATGCGTTCCCGGCTGAAAAGACGACGAGATCCTGACGGAATGCTAAGCGGCAGGTGGCGGCGGGGGATATAGAAAAGGCTATGGAAGTTCATTCATTATGGATATGAATGGCGGCGATGATCGGAGGTCCCCGTGAAACCAGAACTGAACCTGCGGCAGGTCGACGTGTTCCGCGCCATCGTGAAGTTCGGCACCGTCACGGCCGCCGCGGCTGCGCTGGGATCGTCGCAGCCCACCCTGACGCGCGAGGTGTTGCGGCTGGAAGCCTCGGTCGGTTTCCAGTTGTTCGAACGTCGCCGGCAGCGGCTGCACCCGACGGCACGGGCGCTGAAGCTCTATCACGCCATCGAAGAAGCTTATTCCGGCCTCGACAAGATCAATGCCTCGCTGCACCGGATGCGCGCCGCCTCTGGCGAGATTCTGCAGGTCTCGACCCTGCCGACCTTCGCGCAAAGCCTGCTGCCCGAGGCGGTGGCGCGGCTGCACCGCGAGGCGCCGGGCCTGACCATTGAGATAGACAATGGCGATCCGCGCAACCAGTCGCCCATTTCGGGGTTCAACTTCGACATTGGCCTGATCGAAGGAGAATATGATGATCCCACGACCGAGGTGATCCCTTTGGGACTGTTTCGCCAGGTCTGCCTGATCCCTGCCGGGCATCCCCTGGCCAGTGGCACGGGGCCGCTGCACCTTCAGGATTTCGAGGATCAGGCCTTTGTCTCGCTGGGACCGAAAGATCCCTACCGGCTGATCCTCGACCGGCTGTTCGACGAGGCAGGGGTGACCCGGCGCCTGCCGGTCACCATGCAATCGGCCAACGGCGCCTGCGAGATGGTGCGCAGCGGCATCGGGGTCAGCATCCTCAACCCCCTGACCGCGCTCGGCTACCTGGGGGATCGGGTTGTGCTGCGCGCATTTGCGCAGGCACCCGGCTTTGTGGTTTCGGCCCTGCATCCGGTGGACCGGCCGTGGGTCGATACCGCCGGGCGGCTGGCCGGGCATCTGAAGGCGATCTGCGCTGAGGCACAGCAGCGTCTGCAAGCGCTGCAGCTGATCTGAACGGGCTAGTGGCCAGTGACCAGACCTGCCCCGGTCTGCGCCTCCAGAAGCGCCATGCGGTTGCGCGCATGATCGAGGATCGGCCCCGCGACCCGTTCGGGAAAGCCGACCGGCATGGTATCTGCGACCCGTTCGATGGCGGGAAGGCCCGCCGCCACAAGATCGGCGAACGCCCGGCGCCGCAGTTCTGGCGGGACCCGTGCGCGCGCAGCCGTTTCGTCGAAATGCCGGGGCTGGATCTGATCCAGCCGGTAGTGCCGCCTGCGCCCGACAGACATGGCCAGCCGCAACTCGCGGTGACGGAAGGCGCCGGACCCCATGGCAGGGGCGGCGCTGAGAATGTCGTAAAGCGGGGTCATCCGAAACCCGCCCGGCCCGAGGAAGACCGAATAGTTCTTGGCGTGTCCGTCGATGGCCGCCAGCAACCAGTTCACGATCTGGGCTTTCAGAAACAGTAGCTGATCGCCCGCCCGTTCGGCCGAACCTTCCAGCAGATGCAGAGCGTCCTGCATCCCCGGACCGCCATGCTCCTGATATTTCTGTGCTGATTCAAGCCCCTGAGCCTGAAGGAAATCTTCTTGCGGCAGGCGCAGGATGCCACCACGCGGACGGAGCGTGCGGTCAAAGCGGGTGACGACCAGAACCGTCTGATCCCCGAAGCTTTCGATCCGCGCCTCGTTTACCGGCAGGCCAAACGCGGCGGCAAGACGCAGGCACAGCCATTCATTCTCGACACTGTCGGTCATGTCGATCCCGTGCGACACGATCCCCATGCGCCGTTTGAAGATATGGGTGGTGGGCGTCAGCCCGACGGGTTTCAGCCAGCGGCCCTCCTGCCACAGAAAGGCGGTCTTTTCCTGTGCCCCGGCCAGCGAGATGCGGAAGGACTCATCCGCGTGCAGGCCCAGCGGCGCGGTGGCAAGCTCGCGCAGCGTGGCTGCGATTTGCGCCTCGTCCTGCGGCAGCCCTTCAATGCGGAAGGGATCGCCCGGATCGCTGCCCTGCGGCAGGAACTGCATCGCGCCGATGCAATCCCGCCCGATGGCGGCCAGCAGGTCATGCGGGCGGTCGCTGTGCGCGGCGGTCCGTTCCGCGATACGACGGCGCAGATCGGCATTGTCGGGCAGCAGGTTTTCAAACACCGCGCTGACATGTGCCCCTGACTGATTGCCCGCCATCAGCGGCAACTGGCGCGAGATCGGGAAGGCAAATTCCCATGCCAGCCAGTCGGCGTCATAGGCAAAGCTCACCCCGCCCGCGGGGGTATAGCGGTATTCTCCGGCCAGCCGTCCGTTGATGCGGACATCCAGCCGCCGCGTGACCGGCGGGCGCCCCATCAGAAGATATCCGTGATGGAGGGGGCAGGCGCGACCTTGCCCGCCTCGCCCAGCACAAGGTCCAGCCCGAGGGCGGAAATCAGCGCGAAAAGGGTCGATACCTTGGGTTCATGCGTGCCATTCTCGATCCGCGACACATGCTTTGCCGCAAGCCCGGCGCGCTGGCCAAGCTCTTCCTGGGTCAGCCCCAGCGCACGGCGGCGGCTGCGCAGCGCCTGCGTCAGGCTGGTTGCGTCACGAAGGATCTGGGTCTGCATGGCTCCGCCCCGCAAGGTGATGAGAACGTAGATTTTCAGAAATACCCCAAAAACATCACTACTGCAAGAAACCCCGAAAACATCACCTTTCGGGCATGGGTTGCCGTGGCAAGCGCACCGCGGCCTGAAAGCCCGAAAGCGTGCCCGGACGTGGCGAGGTCAGGACAAGCGCGCTGCCAGCGCGATCCGCGATGGCAGCCACGATGGCCAGCCCCAGCCCGCTGCCATCACCATTGGCCCCTGCGCGTTCGAACCGGGTTGTCAGGCGGCCCAATACCTCCTCCGGCACTACTGGCCCGTCATTGGCAACGGTCAACACCCCGTCCGGGGTCAGCGCTACGCTGACCGGGGCGGTATCAGATCCGTGCCGCAGGGCATTTTCGACAAGGTTGCGGCACAGGATGCCGAAAGCATCAGGGTCAAGGTCCGACAGCACCGGCGTTTCAGGCAGCGTCAGGACAATGCGGCCGGGCGCGGCGGTGCGGCCCAGATCCTCGACCATGACACGGGCAACCGGCCGCAGATCAGCAGCGTGATCCAGCCGCAGCCGCCCGCCTTCGGCCCGCGCAAGCTGCATCAGCCGCTCTGACAGCCGTGTCAGGCGTTTCAGCGTGGCTTCGATCTGCCCCGCCCGGTCGCGTGCCGCTGCATCGGCAGTCTCGGACCGCAGGCGCTGAACCTGCGCGATGGCCCCGGCCAGCGGGGTGCGCAGCTCATGCGCTGCATTGGCGGCAAAGCTGCGCTCGGCCTCGAAGGCCGCGCGCAGCCGGTCCAGCAGATGATTGAGCGTGGTGGCCAGCGGGTTGATCTCGGACGGCAGATCCGTCGCGGGCACCGCCGAAAGGTCACGGGCGCTCCGCGCCTCCAGCCGGCTGCGGAACCGGCGCAGCGGTGCGAGGCTGAAACGCACCGCCAGCACAATCGCCGCCAGCGCAGCGGGCAGCAGGATGAACAGCGGCAGCGCAAGCCCGAGCTGGATCTCGCGCGCTACCTCGGCCCGATAGGCCAGAGGCTCGGCCACCGTGATCCGGACCGTGCCCTGAAGTGCCGCATCACTGTACAGCCGATGCGTGGCGGTATCATGGAATCCCGTCCCTTCGTAGGGCGGAAAGACCGCCGGGTCGGCGGCATGGGATTGCAGCACGATACGCCCTTCGGCATCCCGCACGACATAGGTGAAAAACTCGTCATGCTCGCGGATCGGCGCAAGGTGCTGCGTCACGCCTTCATCCTCGCGCCCGACGATATCGGTCACCGCCAGCGGCAGGATGCGCTCGGCGGTTTCGCGCAGGGCGCTGTCGAACACCTCGTCCATCTCACCGCGCAGAATGACCGCCGTGATGGTGGCGGCCAGCAGCCACAACAGGGTCAGCACCAGACCGACCGACAGACCGAGCCGGGCCTGAAGGCTGCGCGGCAGTCTCATGGCTTGCCCAGCCGGTAACCCATGCCGCGCTCGGTCTCAATCACCGTGGCGCCCAGCTTCTTGCGCAGGCGGCTGACATGAACCTCGATCGTGTTGCTTTCGATCTCGGCATCGAAGGCATACAGCTTTTCTTCCAGCTGCGCCTTGGACAGAAGCTGACCGGGGCGGGCCAGCAGGGCCTCGAACAGTGCCCATTCGCGGGCGGTCAGCGCGACGGCCTTGCCATCGCGCAGCACACTTCGGGCGGCAAGGTCGATCTCCAGCGCGCCATGGCTGATGATCGGGTTGGGATTGCCGGAATAGCGCCGCGCCACAGATCCTATCCGCGCCGAAAGCTCGGCAAGGTCGAAAGGTTTCACCAGATAGTCGTCGGCCCCGGCATTCAGCCCCTCGATCCGGTCCGACACCTGATCAAGCGCAGTGAGAATGATGACCGGTGTCACATCGCCCCGCGCCCGCAGCGCGCGCAGAAAGACGATCCCGCGCCCATCGGGCAACATGAGGTCAAGCAGAACCAGATCATAGGCCGTGCCGCGCAGGGCATCACCCGCCGCGTCAAGCCGCGTCACCCAGTCAACCGACTGGCCATCCGCCGCGATCTGGTCGCGCACCGCCGCGCCCAGAACCGTGTCATCCTCGATCAGCAGCAGCCGCATTTGTCGTTCCGTTCCTCTTGCACCGCCCCTTCCTGACCGGGCAGACTGACACAAAGCTGACGTTTCCGCGCAGGGGGCTTCAGGCTCCTGTCAGCTTTGCCGGGCATGACAGTCCACGGTTGGCCGTGACGAGGAGTTTGGCCCATGAAGAAGACATTGACAATTCTTGGCTTTCTCGTCGCATTTCCGGCTGGCGTTGCCCAGGCGGGGCGGGATTGCCATGTGCCGATGGCGGACTGGCACCCCCGTGATGCCGTGGCGCGGCTGGCGGTCGAAAAGGGCTGGACGGTGCGCCGCATCAAGATCGACGACGGCTGTTACGAGATCAAGGGCCGCGACGCGGCGGGCCGCCAGATCGAGGTGACGGTTGATCCCGCCACGCTTGAGGTGATCGAACTGGAATACGAGGACGGCGATCATGCCTCTCACAGGCAGAAAGGGCCCGACGAGGACTGACCGGCAGGTGCAACATCAGGCAGGATGCGCCCTGGCCGCCGCTGCATGTTCGGCGATCCCTTCCTCCTGTCCGTCGGTGAAGCTGGCAACGGTCAGGGGCTGGTCCATATCCGGGAAATGATATACCGCATTCACGCTGAACGGCCCGCCGCCGGTATGGCCGATCACCCGCCCGGCAGCCCCCCAGCTTCCGCTCATCACGCCAAGGCCATAGCCGCACTCTGTCCAGGGACGGCCCGGCAGGGCGCCGCCAAGCGGTTGACACTGGCACATCTGCGCCAGCATCTCTGGCCCTAGCAGCCGCCCCGCGAACAGACCATGCAACAGCCGTGCGGCATCTGCGGCGGTTCCCGTCAGGCACCCATGATAAACCCAGCCCGGATGATAACTTTGTGCGCCACCCCACAAAACCCGGCCGAACTGCTGGCGCGAGCTTGCCAGCGCGATGCTGCCCAACCCCAGCGGATCACAAATCAACAGCTTGATATTCTGCGCAAAAGACTGACCCGAGGCTTGCTCTGTCAGATCGCGGACCAGCAGATAGCCGACGTTGGAATAGGCCCAGCCTGCACCTGGCCCGAACAGACGACCCTGTGCCATCGCTACCTCTAACAGCCGGGTTGCGGGCCATGGCTCCTCGTTCCGGGCGACCGCCTCGCGGTATGCGGGCAATGCACCGTAGTCCGGCAGACCGGAGGTATGGTTCAACAGCTGACGCAGCGAGAAGTCGTGCCCGGCGAGGGGCATATCCAGCGACAGCAGGCCCTGTTCCACCATTCGCAGCGCGCAGATCGCCAGAGCCGTTTTGGTAAAGCTCCAGTAGGGGAAAATCTCTGAACCGGCCACAGAAGGGCTGTCGGAGCCGTGATCGGTTATCCGATGGGTGAAGATGCGACGAGGCGGCGTCATCCTTGCCTTCTATCACATGCCGGGTGTCCCCGGAACGATCTTCCCCTTCCCCTGCCTGACGGCAAGCTGAAGCAGGAAAGGCCACGCCGTCAGGTAACGCTCAGGTCGGGCCCCCAGTTTGCACGGAGCAAACGAAAGGAGACCCCTGACATGACAAAGACCCTGGCGCTTCTTGTCGCCTCCACGGCGCTGAGTGTCACCATCGGTGCCCCGGTCCGGGCGGCCACACCGACCCCCACGGCGCCGGTGCAGCAGCCTCTGGCCACCCGCATCTCCGACAGCGCGCAGGCGCTCCCCCTCGTGCTTGTCAGCGGGGACGACGACGAGGACCACGAGGAGGATGGCGAGGAGGATGACTGCGACGACGATGATCGCACATGCGGGGCGCAGGGTGCCAATCCCGCCCCGGCAGGCAGCGCGGCCCCGCCGAAGAACGGGCTGTTCGGCAGTGGCACCCCGCCCAAGGCGCAGATGAACTGACCCTTCCCCGGATCTCTCAAAGGACTCCCACACATGAAATCCCTTCTTGCAACGCTGGCCCTGACCACGGCGCTTACGCTGCCCGGTCTCGCACTGGCGAAACCCGTCACGCTGAGCACCACCCTGAACGCCTATGGCGGCGAAGGTGCCTATCTTGCCTATTACGTCACAGATGCCTCGGGCGCCTATGTCGGCAGTCTGTGGATGGCGGGCGGCAAGTCGAAATATTACGAACATCTGGGCGACTGGTATCGCGCGACCGGCGGCGATACGGCGCAGGTGAATGGCATCACCGGCGCCAGCGTGGGCTCAGGTCGCAAGCTGGATGTCACGCTGGATCTGGCCGATGCGCTGTTTGATGCGGGCTACACGCTGCATATCGACGCGGCGGTGGAGGATATGCGCGACAGCCCCAATGAAATCGCGGTTCCGCTGACCACCGATGGTGCCGGCAAGGCGGTGCAGGGGCGCCGCTACATCGCCAGCTTCCAGTACGACATGTAAGAGGCAGGGCCATGATCCGCGCATTCCATCGCTGGCCGGGTCTTCTGGCCCTGGCTCTGGTCACGCTTCTCGCGCTCAGTGGCGCCGCGCTTTCCGTCTTTCCGGCAGCAGAGCAGCTTGCAGCGCCGCAGGCCAGCGCCGATCTGTCGGTCGCCACGCTCGCGGGCCGCGTTCAGGCGGCCTATCCGGGGGTCGAGCAGATCCGCCGCGCGCCGTCAGGGCGGGTCACGGCCTATTGGTTCGATCAGGGCACGCCGGGCGCCGCCGTGATCGACCCGGCAACCGGGCAGGGGGTAGCCTCGGCCGATCCCGGCCAGGTCCAGCGCTGGCTGACGGGCCTGCACAGGTCGCTGTTCCTCGGGGATGGCGGTCGCCTTGCCATGGCGGCGGGGGCTGCGGCGATGCTGGTGCTGTCGCTGTCGGGCGTGGCGCTGGTGGCGCGGCGCACCGGCGGGCTGCGGCACTGGTTCACCCGCCTGCGCGGCCCGCTGGCCGGGCGGCTGCATGTCGAGATCGCCCGGATCGCGGTGGCCGGTCTTCTGCTGTCGTCTGTCACGGCGCTGTGGATGGCAGCCTCTACCTTCGGTTTGCTGCCCGAGACCGGCGGCGCGCCCGCCTTTCCTGCGGCGGTGAGCGGCCAGACCGGCATCGCGCCCGCTCAGATCGTCACGCTGACCCAGACGCCTGTCAGCACCTTGCGGGAACTGAGCTTTCCCTACCCCGGTGACGCGACGGATGCCTTCACCCTGAAGACGGATCGGGGCACCGGATATCTGGATCAGGGAACCGGCGCGCTGCTGGCCTGGGCCGATCTGACCGCCGGGCAGCGGATGTCCGAAACCATTTACATGCTGCACACCGGGCAGGGGGCAGCACTGCTGGGGCTGATGCTGGGGCTGATGGCGCTTGGCGTCCCGGTGATGGCGGGCACGGGGGTTGCACTCTGGCTGTCCGCGCGGCGCGGGCGCCCCCGCATCCGTGACAACCAGCCCGCGTCGCAGGCTGAAACAATCCTGCTGGTCGGCAGCGAAGCCGGCAGCACCTGGGGTTTTGCCGCGACGTTGCATGAAGCGCTGACCCGTGCAGGCCAGACGGTGCATGTCGGCCCGATGTCGGATTTCGCGCCGGAAACCTATGGTCGCGCCCGGCGCATCCTTCTGTTCGCCGCTACCTATGGCGACGGCGCGGCGCCCGCTTCGGCCGCCGGATTTCTGGACCGGCTGGAACGTGCCACGCCTCTGCCTGAAATCCCGATGGCTGTTCTGGGCTTTGGCGACCGCAGCTTTCCCGCCTATTGCGCCTTTGCAAATGCCGTCACCTCCGCAGCCTGCGCGAAGGGCTGGGAGGCGTTGCTGCCGCCCGACACCGTCGACCGTCAGTCCCCGCAGGATTTTGCGCGCTGGGGCCGCGCATTGGGGCAGAGGCTTGGACTGCCGCTGGAACTGTCGCACCAGCCGGTCGCACCACGCACACAGACCCTCACGCTGCTGTCACGTCGGGATTATGGCGCCGAGGTGCAGGCCCCGACCGCAATTCTGCGGTTTGCCCTGCCCCGCCAGAGCCTCTGGCAGCGGCTGACCGGCGCAGGCTTTGCCCGGTTCTCGGCGGGGGATCTGATCGGTATTCTTCCCGACGATGGCGCCGCGCCACGCCTTTACTCGCTGGCCTCCGGGCGGCGCGACGGATTTGTCGAGATCGTGGTGCGCAAGCATCCGGGCGGCCTTGTCTCATCACGGCTGACGGCGCTGCATCCGGGCGAAACCATCACCGCCTTCCTGCGGCCCAACCCCGGCTTCCGGCCAGGCCGGGGCAAGGCGCCGCTTATCCTGATCGGGGCGGGAACCGGCATCGGGCCTCTGGCAGGCTTCCTGCGTGCAAACCGGCGGCGGCCAGTCCACCTGTTCTTCGGGATGCGCCATCCTGACAGCGATTTCCTTTACCACAGCGAAATAGCCGACTGGCAGGCGCAGGGGCGTCTGACCCGGCTGGTCACCGCCGTCTCGCGCGGGGTGAAACCGCATTATGTGCAGGATGCCCTGCACGCCGAGGCGGCGCAGGTCACGCAGCTGATCCGCGAGGGTGCCCGTGTCATGGTCTGCGGTGGCCGGGACATGGCGGCAGGCGTGACCGAGGCGCTGGCCGAAATCCTGGCCCCGAGCGGGCTGACCCCTGCCATGCTGAAAGCCGGAGGACGCTATGTCGAAGATGTTTACTGACGGAAATCGCGTCGCCCTGAACGGCGCAACCATGGGCACGCGCTGGTCGGCCCTGTTCTTCACGAACACTGACACCCCGGCGCTGCATCGCGCCCTGCAGGCCGCTGTCGACGAGGTGGATTCCCAGATGTCGACCTGGAAACCCGACAGCGACCTGATGCGCCTGAATGCCGCGCCACAGGGGGAATGGGTGGCTCTGCCCGCGCATCTTTGTCGCGTGCTGCGCCTTGGGCTTGAGATCGGGCGCGCTTCGGGCGGCGCCTTCGACATCGGCATGGGCGACAGTGTCGCGGCCTGGGGCTTCGGCCCCGAAACCGCCAGCGCCGCAGCCATCCACGCTGCCGCATCGACAGAACGGCCCCCCGCCTTCACGACGCTGGAGCTTGCAGAGCGCCGCATCCGCAAGACTGCGCCCATCCGGCTTGACCTGAACGGCATTGCCAAGGGCTATGGCGTGGACCGTCTGGCCGAAACCCTGCTGGCCCATGGCATCCGCGATGCGCTGGTCGGGATTGATGGCGAGATGCGGGCGCTTGGCTTGCGCCCGGATGGCGAGGCCTGGACCATCGCCATCGAGGCACCGGAGACCGGACGGCGCAGCCCCCAGTCGCTGCTCGCGCTTCAGGATGCCGCCGTGGCAACCTCGGGCGATTACCGCCACTGGGTCGAAACGCACGGCCGGCGGCTGTCACATACGATGGACCCGCAGCGCGGCATGCCGCTGGCCAGCTCGCCCGCCTCGGTCACGGTCGTGGCCCGAAGCTGCGCCGAGGCCGATGCCTGGGCGACGGCGCTCATGGTGCTTGGGCCAGACCGGGGCATCGCGCTGGCGCGGGAGCACGGTTTTGACGCGCTGTTCCTGATGCGCGGGGCAGAAGGGGGCGTCACCGCTCAGGGAACCGGCGGGCTGTTTCCGGCAGCACCGCCCCTTCATGCCTCATGACAAGGCGCTGGCTGGCACCAGCACCTCTCCCCGCGCCAGCAGCCGCGCGGTGCGCAGGATCCCCGCTGTGTGCAGTTCGGGCGGCGCCTCCCCGCCGGAGGTTCCGTCGCAAAGTTTTTCTGAATGCGGAATAGCTCAGCCGCAGGGCAGACTTATGCTGCGAGCCCGGCGAAGATCTGGAAAGCAGTTTCCCC
>NZ_QBKP01000009.1 GCF_003054195.1 Gemmobacter caeni | reverse complement strand
GATCAACCTGCCAGACCCGCTCCGCACCGCCCGCCCGGCGGTCGCCTGAGAGGCTCCGGTGCGGGGCGGCGCGCCGCCCCCATCCCGAACCCCTCCACATCACCGAAGGCAAGCCCATGAAAGCGCCTCAAATCCATTTGAACACCGCCGCCGCCCGCGCCGACCAGTGGTCGCAGATCCTGCATTTCGCGGCGACCGTCGCGCTGGTGCTGACCATGACCGGCGGCGCGCTGGTAATCGCCCGCACCGCCATCGCCAACGCGATTGGCATGCCCGCCGTGCTGGATCAGGCCACCGAACGCGGGGGGATGTGATCGAACCGCCACCAACCGGAGAGCCCGCGATGCACGCGCTGAAACCCCACCCCCAGATCGGAGCCGCCGCAATGTTGCGCCACGAACTGAACTTCCTCGAATTCCTCCAGACCTTTCGGCGCGGCGAATTGCTGGCCGCAGGCGATGGCCGTCTGACCGAGTTGATGGAGGCGATCCGCGAAACCGGCCAGGGCGGCAGCCTAACCCTGAAGTTCAACTTCAAGGTCAACAAGGCAGGCCAGCTGGAAATCACGCCCGACCTGTCGATCAAGCGCCCGCAGCGCGCCATCGGCACCGGCATTTACTACGCCACCGATGACGGTCGCCTGACCCGGCGCGATCCCAACCAACTCGACATCGAGGATGAAATCGAGCGGCGGCGCGGCAGCGATACCTGATTTTTCACCCAGAAAGGACGCCTCAAATGGCACAGAAGATTGAAACCACTGCCTCGCCTGCGCTGCCCGTGATCAGCGCAGGCGAGGAACTTGAGGCCGCGATCCGCGCCGCGCGCCTCGCCGATCCCGTGATCGACGGCCCCGACGGGCGCCGGCATGTCTTTGTCCCGCGCGACTTCAACCTGTCGCAACTGCCCGACGACACCCGCCTGCCGGCGATCCCGGCGCAGCGCGTCATCGTGGATGACCGTGCCAGCCTTGTGACCTATGCCAACCGCTTCCGCGATGATCGCTCGATTATCGTGGCCGACTTCGACGCGCTGGAAATCGCGGCGCATCTCGACTGGCACCCGCACAACGCCATGCCCGACAGCTTCGGCCAAAGCGGCGCGCTGAAACACTCGGTCACGCTGAAGCTGCGCGCGTCCGAGGAATTCCAGCGCTGGGATGCGATGGAGGGCAAGGTGCACCCGCAGGAGGAATTCGCGCGGTTCCTCGAAGAGAACAGCAGCGACGTCGGCTATCCCGAGGCCGCGACCATGGTGGAAATCAGCCGCGATTTCGAGGCGACGGTGGGCCAAAGCTACAAGTCCAGCGTGCGGCTGGACAATGGAGACCGCAAGCTGCGCTTCGAAAGCGAAACCAAGGTGATGAACGATGTGATCATCCCCGAGCGGTTCACGCTGAACATCCCGATCTACAACGGTGAAGAACCCGACACGCTCACCGCCCTGTTCCGCTGGCGCGCAGTGGGCGGCGGGGCCGTCGCCCTCGGTTTCCAGTGGCATCGCGTTGAATACCAGCGCCGCGCCCACTTCGCACAGATCGCCAGCACCGCTGCCGAAGAAACCGGCCTGCCGTGGATCATGGGTCGCAAGGCCACCTGACCTTCCGGTGACCGCCCGCACGCCGGGCGGCATCCAGGCAAACCGACCCGGCGGCACCGGGAACGCAAACGAGGATTGCCAATGAACACCATCGACAGCACAAGCGATCAGCGCACCGCCAACAATGCCGTGCGGCACACCTATCGGACCCTGACCGATGCCGAGAAGGCGCAAATGCAGGATGTCAAGGATATGGGCGCAGCCTTCATCGGCAAGCTGCACGAGATTGGCGGGACGGACCCGGCGGGTGACCGTCTCGCATCCCGCGATCTGGCATTGGCCCAGACCCACGCCGAGGACGCAGTGATGCGCGCCGTCCGCCATATCACCGCCTGACCTTCCGGTGACCGCCCGCACGCCGGGCGGCATCCAGAGGGCCAGATAGGAGATAGGCCATCATGCCCAGAAAGAACGCCCGCCCGGCCGCGCGAAAGCGCCAGGAAAAGCTGAATGCGAAGCTGGCCCAGAAGGCACGGTTTGACGCCAAGGCGAGGCCGATCCTTGCGAACCCGCGCCACGGCGATGGTGTCCTACTGGCGGCGCTCGCGGCCGGCATTTTCAACCAGTCCAAGTAACCCGCGAGGCCACCCATGCCTGACACCCACACCACAGACCACACCGCCCTCGCGGCAAACCTCCGCTGCCGCGTGGCCGAACGCGCGATCTGCGATGACAGCCTCACCGTGCTTGTGCCGCTTGGCGAGTTGCGCGCGACGGTTGCCGAGGCGGCAAGACTGCGGACACTGCTCGCCAGAAACATGGTGTTTGACAAGGGCAGCGCAGAGGATGCGGCCGACGCGCTTGGTGGATTTCCAGCTGTGATCGAGCTTGTAGAAGCGCATCACGCGGAGTGCGATGGGGAGGCGCGGCATGCCTGACCCTCTCCGCGTCCTGATCGGCTGTGAATGCAGCGGCATGGTCCGCCGGGCGTTTTCTGCGCTTGGGCACGATGCTTGGTCGGTTGACCTGAAGCCCGCCGAGGACGGCAGCAACCGGCATTTTGTAGGGGACGTGCGCGACTACCTGCACATGGACTGGGATCTGCTGGCGGTGATGCACCCACCCTGCACCAGACTTGCAAACAGTGGCGTGCGGTGGCTGAAAAGCCCTCCGGGCAAGCTGACCAGCAACTACAGCCGGGCCGAGCGCGAGGCATATGCGCAGATGGACGAGGCCGAGCGGCTGGTTTTCATGTGGCGCAGCCTTGAAGATGGCGCCGCCCTGTTTTCGGCGTGCTGGAATGCACCGATTGACCGGATCGCAGTCGAGAACCCGGTGATGCACCGCCACGCGAAACAGCGGATCATCGGATTTCAGCCGCATGCGCAGAGCGTCCAGCCTTGGCACTTCGGAACGACCGAAGACGGCCCCGACAACGTGAAGAAGCGAATTTGCCTGTGGCTGCGCGGCCTGCCGCAGCTGACGCGCACCGGCACATTGGACGGGTCAACTGCCCGCCCGGAAATTCATGAGGCTACCCCGAGCGAAGATCGCGCCGCAGATCGTGCGCGGTTCTTCCCCGGCATCGCCGCAGCGATGGCGGAGCAATGGGGCGGATATGCGACCGAAGAAATCAGGAGGTCCGCATGACCACGCCGACCCTGTTGACGCCGGTCGAAGCGGCCAAGATCCTGACAGTCTCGACAAAGACCTTGCGCCGCATGCGGGATGAAGGGCTAAAGTTCGTGCGGCTGCGGGCTGGCACGATCCGCTACCGGCAGGACGATCTGGACGCATTCATTGAGGCCAAGACCACATGCCATTCCGCCCCAAAAATTCGCGCTTCTGGCACTATGACTTCCAGATCAGGGGTTGTCGATTTCATGGATCTTGCAGCACGGCGGACTTCGAAGAGGCCAAAGCGGTAGAGGCAAAGGCCCGCGTCACTGCGCGGGACAGCCTCGACCGGAAGGCCGTGCAGCCCGGCGTGTTCACCTTGTCCGAGGCCTTGGGCACCTATTACGCTGACATCGCCGAACACCAGCCCTCGGCCCGCACCACCTTGTCACAGACCAAGGCGCTGCTGTCGATCCTGAAGCCGAAGATGGCCCTTGCCGATCTGACCATGGCCGAGGTGCAGCGCTACGTCACCACCCGCCGCGCGACCTGCGCGAATGGCACTGTGAACCGGGAACTGCAATTGCTCGGCCGCGCGATGCGGCACATGGCCCGCGTGCACAAGGCGACCCTGCCGGCAGATGTGGACCTGAAATCCGCTCAGGTGGCCGAGGCTGAAGAGCGTGTCCGCGAACTGACACGCGACGAACAGGCGCGGCTGTTCAATGAACTGCGTCCGGATTTGCACCCGCTGGCGACCATGGCGCTGGCGACCGGCCTGCGACTGGCCGAGCTGGTGGAAATGCAATGGCCCGCGGTCGATCTGGACACCGGCCGCATCAAGATCGTGCAGAAGGGGCAGCGCACCCGCTTCTTCCCGATCAACAGCGAGTTGCGGGCGTTCCTGTCATCGCTTCCGCGCGCCGACACCCTGCCCCATGCCCGCTTCGTGCTGACCTACATCAATCACAAGGCCAAGGGACAGCCGCGCTGGCGCATCACCCAGGGCGGCGGCATCATGGAGGTGTTTCGCGCGGCCTGTGTCGCAGCGGAAATCGAAGACTTCCGGTTCCACGATCTGCGGCACACCTTCGCCACCCGACTCTTGCGCCAGACCGGCAACCTGAAGCTGGTAAGCAAGCTTCTCGGCCACACGCAGATCGAGACGACGATGCGCTATGCGCATGTTCTGGACGATGATATGCGGGACGCGCTGGACAGCTATTCCGTCACCGGACAAGTCCCGAAGAAATCCCCGAAGTCACGCGCAAGCCATTGATTTCATTGAAGCGCGATTTTCTTCCCAAGCTGATGACGAGGGTTCGATTCCCTTCACCCGCTCCAATATCCTGTTTCGCGCTCCATCCCTGGCACGGTCCAATGCGCTGCATTTTGCAATGCGTCGGAACCCGAATGCGTCCGGCGCGTTGATCCTGCGAAAGAAGTGGGAGAATGGATATGTCGCGGCAAGCAAAAGTCATGGCCAAAGCAACACCCCAACCCCTGCCGTTCCTGATGATCGGCGCGATGCTGGGGCTTCTTAGCGGGTGGCTGGCTCTGGCGATGTGACCCCTGCACAGGCCCTGCGGCCTGACAGGCATTCAGCGATCAGCGGTAGATGAAACCGTAAACCGGATTGACGCGGCCGAGGGTGCCGTTGGGATTGGCGACGCGCACCTGCGACCAGTCGTTGCGGGCGGAGACATCGACCACCAGCGTGTCCTGGGTGATGCGGTTTCGTTCCCAGTTCGCCTGATCCACCAGAACGCGGCGACTGTCGACGACATTCGAGACCACCGCCACATGCCCCATCGGCATTTTCCGGCTGCCGCTAAAATTCATCACCGCACCGATTTTCGGCTCCGAGCCGCGCTGATACTTGCCAGCGGCCTGATTCCACCAGGTACGGGCATTGCCACGAATCTCGATCCCGGTGACAGCGCGGGCGAAGGGCACGCACCAGATACGGCCACGCACGGGCTTCAGCGACGCCTTCGCCGCCGCGACGGCAGACTTCAGTTCGGCCCGTCGCTGGTCGGTTTCTTTCGCGGCCTTGTGCAGCGCCGTGCGGCTTTGCTTCTTCGGACCGTTTGAGGTGCTGACACGGGCATTGCTGGCCTTGATGGCTGGCTCATGCCGTTCGGCAAAACTGGCAGTCGGGGGAACGATCAGGCTGAGGGCCAGAAGCGCGGCGCTGAGGGGGCGGATCATGGTCAACGGTCTATTGTTTCGGTGCGGCTTCCGTTTGGCACAGCGGCCGCCAATGCCGCAACTGCGAGAATTTCCGCTGAGCAGATATCCGCCACTGTCCCCGTCCCGGCCCGTGTCCTGCCCGGTGCAGAGCCTGTCGGGAACGGGCTTTCCTTTCCCCGGTTCAACGGCTAGCACGACGCCTGTAGTTCCACAGGAGGCTCGCATGAATACCGATATCAAACGCATCGGCACCGGCGCCCGGATGAGCGAAGGCGTCTGCTACAATGGCATCGTCTGGCTGGCCGGTCAGGTTGGCAACCCCGGTGACAGCGTGGCAGATCAGACCCGCACCTGTCTCGCCGAGGTCGACCGTATCCTCGCCGAAGCGGGCACCGACAAGACCCGCATCCTGTCGACCCAGATCTGGCTGGCCGACATGGCGGATTTTGCCGAAATGAACGCGGTCTGGGATTCCTGGGTGCCACAGGGCCATACGCCCGCCCGCGCCACTGGCGAGGCCAAGCTGGCCGCGCCGGAATACCGGGTCGAGGTCATCGTGACCGCCGCACTGAAGTGAGATGTGAAGGGGGGCCAGAGCGGCCCTCTTTTTCCTAGCTGCGCAGATAGGCGACCAGTTGCCGGGTCGAACTGTCCTTGCCCTCGGCGCTTTCGCGCCCCTCAAGGATCGGTTGCAGCGCCAGCGCCAGTTCCTTGCCCAATTCGACCCCCCATTGGTCATAGCTGTTGATGCCCAGAATCACGCCCTCGACAAACACGCGGTGTTCGTAAAGCGCGATGATCTGACCCAGGGTGAAGGGCGTAAGCTTCGGGATCGCCAGCGTAGTGGATGGCCGGTTGCCCGGAAAGACGCGGTGCCGCGCCTGACGCTCCAGTTCCGCCCCGGTCAGACCCTTCTTCGCCATGATGGCACGGGCTTCTTCCAGACTGCGGCCTCGCATCAGCGCCTCGGATTGCGCAAGGCAATTTGCAACCAGCAACAGATGCTGATGCGCCAAAGCAGGTTCGTGACCCTCTCGCGCCACGATGAATTCACAAGGCACGACACGGGTGCCCTGATGGATCAGCTGGTAGAAGGCGTGCTGGCCGTTGGTCCCCGGCTCTCCCCAGACCACCGGGCCGGATTCGTAAGGCAGATCAATGCCATCCATGCTGACCCTCTTGCCGTTCGATTCCATTTCCAGCTGTTGGAGGTAGGCGGGCAGACGGCCAAGACGCTGGTCGTAGGGCAGCACGGCGCGGGTGGCATGACCGCAGATCTGGTTGTGCCAGATCCCGACCAGAGCCAGCAGAACCGGCAGGTTCTCGGCAAAGGGCGCCTCGCGGTAATGCGTGTCCATATCGGCACCGCCGCGCAGAAATTCAGTGAAATCCTCGGGACCAATGGCGATCATCAGCGACAGACCGATTGGCCCCCACATGGAATAGCGGCCGCCTACCCAGTCTTCGAAACCGAAAACACGCGCAGGATCAATGCCATATGCTGCCGTCTTATCACCGGCCGTCGACACGGCGACGAACTGCGCGGCAGGATTTGTGACCTTTTCCGCCATCCATGCCTTTGCCGTATTGGCGTTGGTCATGGTTTCAATCGTGGTGAAGGTCTTGGAGGCCACGATGACCAGCGTGGTTTCGGGGTTCAGGTGCTTCAGCGTATCTGCAATATGCGCGCCATCGACGTTTGACACGAAATGGCACCGCGGCCCGTCGGCATAGGGGGACAGCGCCAGACAGGCCATGGCCGGGCCAAGGTCCGAACCGCCAATTCCGATATTGACGACATCTGTGATGCGCCCGCCCTGGCCGGTGAAGTGGCCTTCGCGCACATCGCGGGCGAATGCTTCGCAGCGGGCATGGATCGCGCGGACTTCGGGCATGACATCCAGCCCGTCGACAAGGACGCTGCCAGAGAGGTTGCGCAGCGCGGTATGGAGAACGGCACGCCCCTCGGTCTCGTTGATCTTCGCCCCTGAGAACATGGCCTCGCGCCTGTCGGAAACCCCTGCCCCTTCGGCAAGTTTCACCAGAAGATCAAAGGCTTCTGCGTCGATCTGTGTCTTGGAGAAATCAAACAGCATTTCGCCGCGCCGCGCCGAAAATGCCTGTGCCCGATCCTTCGACGACATGAGGTCGCTGATCGTGGTCGCAGCGGTCCGGCTGCGATGGGCCAGAAGCGCGTCAAATTTCGTGGTCATCAAAAGATCCTCTTGGCTGAATCCGCCGGGTCACTCGGCCCAATGGACCGTCGCATTCTTCAACACCGCCGCGACCGGAGCCTCAAGGGGGTCCATGCCCGCCGCACGCTCCACCGCTGCGCGCTTTTCCGCGCCGGTGATCAGGATATGGATATGCATGGCCCCTGCCAGAACCGGCGCCGTGAGGGTGATCCGCGGCTCACCTGCCGCTTCGGCACGCATCGGCAGCAGTACGGGCGCATCCGGGGCCAGCGCCTCGGCCAGACGATCAGCGCCCGGAAACAGGCTGGCAGTGTGCATATCCGCCCCCATGCCCAGAAGAAGGACCGAGATTGGCAGATGCGGCGCAAGCTGCGCCTCCAGATCCGCAAGAAAATCCTCGGGCTGCGGCGCAGGTTGATAAAGCGGCACAAGATTGGCTCGCAAAGCCTTGCCGCGCAACAGCCTTTCCCGCAACAGCCGGGTGTTGGAGCGTGGGCTGTCTTCCGGCACCCAGCGTTCGTCGTTCAGAAAGACCGACACCTTGTCCCAGTCCAGATCGACCCCTGACAGAGTGTCGAAAATCGGCCCCGGCGTGGTGCCACCCGGCACACAGAACGAGGCGCGGTCCTCGCGGCGCAGAAAATCCGCCAGTTCACCCGCCAGCTTGTCGGCCAGCGCCAGCATCATCAGTTCACGGTCAGGGTATTCAACGAAGTTCATGCCTTGATCTCCCGCCAGCGCCGCCCGTCGCGGTGCATCAGCATCAACGCATCTTCCGGCCCCGAGGCTCCCGCGTCATAGCCCTTTGGCCGGTCGCCGCGTGCTTCCCAACCCTGGATGATCGGATCGGTCCAGGCCCAGGCGGCCTCCACTTCGTCGCCGCGCATGAACAGGGTCTGATTGCCGCGGATCACATCCATGATCAGCCGTTCATAGGCGTCGGGCATGTCAGTGCCCTCTTCCCCGAAAGCCTCGGTAAAGCTCATGTCCAGCGGCACCTGCGTCAGACGCATGCCGCCCGGGCCCGGCTCTTTAATCATCACCTTGAGGTTCATGCCCTCATTCGGTTGCAGCCGGATCACCAGCACATTCTCGCGCCAGCCCGAGGCATCGTCAAAAATCGAATGCGGGGGCTCCTTGAAGGTGATCGCGATTTCAGAGGCCCGCGCACGCAGCTTCTTGCCGGTACGCAGATAGAATGGCGTGCCCTTCCAGCGCCAGTTCGCCACCTGAACTTTCAGCGCGATATAGCTTTCCGTCAGACTGTCCGGGTTTTCCGCATCGTCCAGATAGCCGGGTGCGCCGCCTGTGGCCAGATATTGCCCACGCACGATATCCTCGGCAGGAACGGGCTGCAAAGCACGGATAACCTTCAGCTTTTCATCCCGAACAGTATCAGGGTCAAAGTGGAACGGCGGCTCCATCGCAATCAGGCAAAGCAGTTGCATCATATGGTTCTGCACCATATCGCGCATGGCGCCGGACTTGTCGTAATAGGCGCCGCGGCCTTCAACACCCACGGTCTCGGCCACGGTGATCTGCACATGATCAACGAACTGGCTGTTCCACAGCGGCTCGAACAGGATATTGGCAAACCGCACTGCCATCAGATTCTGCACCGTTTCTTTGCCAAGATAATGGTCGATGCGGTAAATCTGATGCTCTGCAAAATGCGTGGCCAGAGTCTCGTTCAGCGCGCGGGCGGTGGCAAGATCGCGGCCGAAGGGTTTTTCCACCACGATGCGGCTGTCGGCATCGGCGATGCCATGCAGATGCAGACGCTCCGCCAGATCGCCGAACAGCGCGGGCGCGACCGAGAAATAGAAGGCGCGCACCGCACCCTGCCGCATCAGCGCGGCCAGCGCGGGCCAGCCGTCTTCCCCTTTGGCATCAATGGCCACATAGTCCAGACGGCTCAGAAACTCTGCAATGGCAGCCGGGTCCAGCTTGTCACCGGCCACAAACTCCTCGATCGCCTCACGCACCAGCGCCTGAAACCCGGCCCTGTCCATCGCGGACCGCGCGGCGCCGATGATCCGGCTGTCTGCGGGCACCTGTCCTGCCAGATAGCGGCGATAGAGGCCGGGAAGGATCTTGCGGCGCGCCAGATCGCCGGTGGCTCCGAAAATCACGAGGTCGAACGTTTCGACCGGGATGACGCGTGAAACCATGGGCCTCTCCTCGCAGCTTTGCGGCGCTGCGCCGCAAGTATGTTAGCGCTAACGATCCGCCTTTTAGCCGCTTCGCATCCGCAAGTCTAGCACTCGCTGCGGGAAAGCGGAATGGCGTGGCGCTTTCATCGCAAGAAGCTGCTCAGGCCTCCAGCTCGGCATCCCAGTACAGATAATCCATCCAGCTTTCATGCAGATGGTTCGGCGGGAAGCGCCGGCCGTGGGCCTGCATCTCTTCCGCGCTCGGCGGCACGGGTTTGCGCATCAGGCGCATGCCGACCTGTTTCAGCGTCTTGTTGCCCTTCTTCAGATTGCAGGGCGAGCAGGCGGCAACCACATTTTCCCAGCTCGTAATGCCCCCCTTGGACCGTGGCAGCACATGGTCAAACGTCAGATCGCCCTTCGATCCGCAGTACTGGCATTTGAATTCATCCCTCAGAAAAAGATTGAAGCGCGTGAAAGCCACGCGCTTCTGGGGTTTGACGAATTCTTTCAGCACGACGACCGAGGGGATGCGGAACTCGGCCCTCTGACTGTGCACCACCGCATCATATTCGGCGAGGATCTGCACCCGGTCCAGACAAACCGCCTTGATGGTTTCCTGCCAGGGCCAGAGGCTGAGCGGATAATAGGACAAGGGGCGATAATCGGCATTCAGCACAAGCGCAGGGTAATGCCGCAACGCCACGGGTTCCCGCACGAAACTGGTTCTGAAATCACCGTCCATTCATCGACTCCGCCATCGTCCCGCCTGCCGTCCCGGCAGTCAGGGCGGGGAGTCCGCCCCGACAGGAGAAACTATATATCGCGTCCGGCGACAGGCAAGCCCCATAGTGTCGGGCATGGTTCTGGCAGGGCCCTGTAACGTCGTGATGACGAAAGCGGCAGATGTCCGGCTCAGCGCGTCTCTTTCGGGCGCAGCGCAAACCAGATCAGCGCGCCGCCGGCCAGAACGAGGAAGGGCAGCATCGCCATGTTGACCGCCGACCAGCCCGCCTGCACCGAACCGCCCGAGCAGTTCATCAATCCGCCCGAGGCGAAGGAGGCCATCGACACCCCGCCGAAAACCACGAAATCGTTCAGCCCCTGCATGGTGCCGCGCTCTGCCGCGGCGTGATGCCCCGCCAGCATGCTGGTGGCGCCGATGAAGCCGAAGTTCCAGCCAATCCCCAGAAGGACCAGCGCGATATAGAAGTTCTCAAGGTTCACCCCGGACATGGCCACCGCCCCCGATCCGGCAAGGATCAGCAGACCAAGCGCAATCACCTTCTCCACCCCGAGGCGCGCGATGATATGGCCGGTCACGAAAGATGGCGCATACATGGCAAGCACATGGGCAGACACGATATTCGCCGCATCCGAGGTTTCGAAGCCGCAGCCCACCACCGCCAGCGGCGAAGAGGTCATCACCAGGTTCATCAGCGCATAGCTGACGGTGGCGCAGACCATGGCGACGATAATCGCCGGATCGCGCAGCAGCTCGCGCCGTGTGCGCCCCGCTGCTGCCCCGGCCCCGCGCACCGCCGGACGGGTGCTTTTCAGCGCCCCGAACAGGAACAGCCCTACGAGGTTCAGTACGATCACCGTCAGATAGCTGCCAAGGAACGGCACGACCATGGCCTGCGAGGTCAGCTTCACCAGCTGCGGCCCGAAGATGGCCGAGGCCAGCCCCCCCGCCATCACCCCGGAAATCGCCTTGGGCCGGAACGCCTCTGACGCCGCATCGGCTGCCGCGAAACGGTAAAAACCCTGCGCCGACATATAGCCGCCGGTCAGCAGGCTCGCCGCCGAAAACACAGCGAATGATCCGATATACAGCCCGTAGGCAGCCACCGCCGCCCCGGCCGCCCCGGCCAGCGCGCCCAGCACGAAACCGACGCGCCGCCCCCAGCGCTGCATCACCGCCGACAGCGGCTGTGCCCAGAGCATGGACCCGATGACGGTCAGCGAGATCGGCAATGTGGCCCAGCACGGGTTGCCCGCCAGCTGGCTGCCCGCCAGCCCGCCGATTGTAAAGATCACCGGCATCTGGGCGCCCAGAACCGCCTGCGCGGCCACGAGAACCCACATGTTGCGGCGGGCGATGCTGTCATTCGGAAGGGATGTCACGCTCATGGCGGCAGCTAATCCGCCCGTGCGCCCTTGCGCAAGGGGCAAGCGCGCCCCTAACCTGCGGCAAATCGGGGGAACCATGGTCGGACGTATCATTGAGGGACCGGCAGATATTGCCGAGGGCATGGACTGGCTGAGCCGCCATGACCGCAGATTCGCCGAGGCACATGCTCTGACCGGCGATCTGCCGCTGCGCCGACGCCCCGAGGGCTTTGCCGAACTCCTGTCCGCCATCGTCAGCCAGCAGGTTTCGGTCGCCTCCGCCCGCGCCATCTGGGGCCGGATGGAGGCGGCGGGCTTCACCACCCCCGAAGCAGTGCAGACGGCCTGCGACGAAGACCTGCGCGGTTGCGGTCTCTCCCGCCCGAAACTGCGCTATGCGCGGGCGCTTGCGGATTCGGGGCTGGATTTCCCGGCGCTGCGGGCGATGCCGGATGACAGGATCATCACGCAACTTGTTGAACTGCCAGGGATTGGCCGGTGGACCGCTGAAATCTACGCTATGTTCAGCCTCGGCCGCGCCGATGTATTCGCTCATAACGACCTCGCCTTGCAGGAGGCGGCGCGGCTGCTGTTCAATCTCGAAAAGCGCCCCAATGAACGTGAGATGCGCGTGATCGCCGCCGAATGGTCACCGTGGCGGGCGGTTGCAGCGCGGCTGCTCTGGGCCTACTACCGTGTGGCAAAGGACCGCGAAGGGATCAGATGATGCTGCAATCGAAACGCAAGGCGCCGCAATCGGGCAAGGCGAAATCCATGGTGATCTTCGTCCATGGCTATGGCGCCGACGGCGATGACCTGCTGGGTCTCGCCGACCCGCTGGCGCCGCATCTGCCCGATACCGTGTTCTACAGCCCCAACGCTCCCGAACCCTGCGTCGGCAACCCTTTCGGCTATCAGTGGTTCCCGATCCCGTGGCTGGACGGATCTTCGGAAGAAGCGGCGCAGGCCTCCATGGCCGTCTCGCTTGAAAAGCTGAATTCTTTCATCGACGCGAAGCTGGCGGAAGAGAAGATCGGCATCGAAGCCCTTGCCCTGGTTGGATTTTCGCAAGGCACGATGATGAGCCTGCATCTGGCTCCGCGCCGCGACAGCGCCATGGCGGGCGTTGTCGGTTTCTCGGGCCGCCTGCTGGTGCCGGAACTGCTCGGCGCTGAAGCGCAGGTGAAGCCGCCAATCCTGCTGATCCACGGCGATGCCGACGAGGTCGTGCCGTTCGAGGATATGGGCCGCGCCGGCGACGCTCTGGTCTCGGCCGGGTTCGAAGTTTATGGCCATGTCATGAAAGGCACTGGTCACGGCATTGCCCCCGACGGGCTGCAAGTCGCCCTGTCCTTCCTGCATGACAAGCTGCCCGGCTGAGATTTGAGTATTTGGGCAAGAAGCAAGGCGCACCCGGTCTTGCTTCTTGAAAAAATACTCCCGCCGGAGGCATCCGACAGCGCCGCAAGCTTGCCGCCGGAAGTTAGAAACGCCCGGTAAGGCTTTGCCAAAGAAGACGTTTGCGGCGCGTGAACTCGGACAGATCCAGGGAGCCATCCGCCACCCGTGCGGGTTCCTGTGCGGCAAACGCAAGAACTGGCCGCGTCAGGAAGGCGGCCAGTGCCGCACCGCGTGGGATAGGGCCGCGCACTGTATCGAGGCGCGCAAGCCCTTCGCGGGCCAGCGCTGCGACGCCAGCAGGCGTCCCGTCAACCAGCGGAATGCGTCCCAGCGTTTCAAGCTGGGGCACCGCGCGCAGGTAATTGGCCAGGGCCTGCGCAGCGCCCAGACTGCGCGCTGCGGGCTCCGCCCGGTCCGGCGCGCCCAGAGCTTTCGCCGCGAGCCACAGCAAAGCCCCGCCAGTTTCCTCAAGATACCGCCACAGCGCGGCGGCATCGGCATGTGGTTCGCGCCAGACATCCCATTGACGTGCGGCGACCATCCCGTCCAGAGCTTCGACCGGCAAGCCTTTGTCACGGATCATATTTCCCAGCGGGGTCATGACCTCATGCGGCTGCCCGCCACCTGCCGCTGCGGCCTCGACCGCATCGCGCCACCATTGCAGGCGCATTTCGGCGATCATCGGCTCTTTGCTCGCCCAGGGCGCACGCGCAACCTCGGCATTGAAGGCGTAGAGCACCGCCAGCGCCGGGCGATCCGCCACCGGCGCAGCCATCAATGCGGCGAAACGCTCCGGGTCGGCGCGCTGCACGATTTCGGCGCAGGCCTCGCTCATGCGGCGCCCTGATCGCGGATCAGCTTCCACTGGATCGCATCGAGCAGCGCCTCGAAGCTCGCGTCCACGATATTCGGGCTGACACCCACGGTAGACCAGCGCCGACCCTGACCATCCTCGCTGTCGATGATGACACGCGTGACCGCCTCGGTGCCGCCCTGGGTGATGCGGACCTTGAAGTCCACCAGCTTCATGTCGTCGATACAGGCCTGATACGGTCCCAGATCCTTGGCCAGCGCCTTGTAAAGCGCGTTGACCGGGCCGCGGTCGGTGCCAGCCTCATCCATGCTTTCCGAGACGGACAGCATCTTGTGACCGTCGATCTTCACCACCACCACCGCTTCCGACAGGGAAACCATGCGGTCGTATTTGTTCTTCCGCCGCTCGACAGTGACACGGTAGCGTTTCACCTCGAAGAATTCAGGGCAGAGGCCCAGTTCGCGCCGCGCCAGCAGCTCGAAACTCGCCTGCGCGCCGTCATAGGCGTATCCCTCGTCCTCGCGGGTCTTGATCTTGTCGAGGATCAGGGCAAGGCGCGGGTCGTTCGGCGCAACCTCGATCCCCGCCGCCGCCAGCCGGGCGCGCAGGTTCGATTGCCCGGCCTGATTGGACATCGGGATCAGCCGCTCGTTCCCTACCAGCGCAGGGTCGATATGTTCGTAGGTCGTGGGGTCTTTCACGATGGCGCTGGCATGCAGCCCCGCCTTGTGGGCAAAGGCCGAAGCGCCGACATAAGGGGCGCTGCGCAGGGGTACCCGGTTCAGGATATCGTCGAGCATGCGCGAGGTCTTGACCAGCCCCGCAAGTGCCGCGTCGCTGACGCCGGTGTCCAGCCTGTCACGGAACGGCGCCTTCAGCATCAGCGTCGGGATCAGCGTGGTGAGGTTGGCATTGCCGCAGCGCTCGCCCAGGCCGTTCAGCGTGCCCTGCACCTGCCGCGCGCCCGCCAGCACGGCAGCCAGCGAATTGGCCACCGCATTGCCGGTATCGTCATGGCAATGGATGCCCAGCCGGTCGCCCGGAATGCCAGCCGCGATCACGGCGCGGGTGATGGTGCCCACTTCTTCGGGCAATGTGCCGCCGTTGGTATCGCAAAGCACGATCCAGCGCGCCCCCGCCCCGAACGCGGCTTTCAGACAGTCCAGCGCATAATCCGGGTTGGCCTTGTAGCCGTCGAAGAAATGTTCGGCATCAAACAGCGCCTCCCGCCCCTTCGTGACCACATGGGCCACGGAGGCGCGGATATTCTCCACATTCTCGGACAGGGTGATGCCGAGCGCGGTGGTGACATGGAAGTCATGGGTTTTGCCGACCAGACAGACCGCAGGGGTTTCCGCATCCAGTACCGCCGCCAGCACATCGTCATTCTCGGCCGAGCGACCTGCGCGTTTCGTCATGCCGAAGGCGGTGAAGGTGGCGCGGGTTTGCGGACGGTCGCGGAAGAAATCACTGTCGGTCGGGTTGGCGCCAGGCCAGCCGCCCTCGATGTAATCCACCCCCAGCGCATCCAGCGCGCGGGCGATCTGCTGTTTTTCCGACAGCGAGAATTGCACGCCCTGCGTCTGCTGGCCATCGCGCAGGGTGGTGTCGAACAGGTAAAGATGCTCGCGCATGACAGGCTGGCTTTCGGTCATTCAGTCTTCATCGACCACGCGGAAGATCGCGGGCACGGCAGGGCACGGGCGCATCTCGTTGCGGATCACATCCGACAGGCGGGTCTGGTGCAGGAACACATAGACATGCGCCGAAAGACCCTCCCACAGCCGGTTGGTCAGCGATTGCGCCCGCGACCCCGACACACCGCCCGAGGCCCCGGCCCCGGTGTGCATGGCGTTCACGGTTTCCTCGACCGCCTCCATCACCTCGGACACGCGGATGTCCGAGGGGCTTCGCGACAGGCGGTAGCCGCCGCCGGGGCCGCGCACCGCCTCCACCAGACCGGCACGGCGCAGCTTGACGAAAAGCTGTTCCAGATAGGGCAGCGAAATATCCTGACGCTTCGAAATCTCGGCCAGCGACACCAGATCCTCGGGTTTCGCCAGCGCCAGATCGGCCAGAGCCACCATGGCATAGCGGCCTTTCGTCGACAGTTTCATCGCCCGCTTCCCCCAAATCCATTGACGCCACCGGCAGGGGCGCTTAACTCACCTGAACCCCCGGGGCCTTGCCCGACGGGACTTAATGGAACCGCCCGGATTGCGCAATCTCCGAAGGGCGGACGACAGTAAAGGCGACGAAATGCCCGAAGTGATCTTTGCCGGCCCGGAAGGCCGTCTTGAAGGCCGTTACCACCCGCAAAAGGAACGCGACGCCCCGATTGCCATCGTCCTGCATCCGCACCCGCAATTCGGCGGCACGATGAACAACAAGGTAGTCTACAACCTTCATTACGCCTTCTACAACATGGGCTTCACCGTGCTGCGGTTCAACTTCCGCGGCGTGGGGCGCAGCCAGGGCGAGTATGATCAGGGCATTGGCGAGCTGTCGGACGCCGCCTCGGCGCTGGATTACCTGCAAAGCATGAACCAGAACGCCAAGCATTGCTGGGTCGCCGGCTTCAGCTTCGGCGCCTGGATCGGCATGCAGCTTCTGATGCGGCGGCCAGAGATCACCGGCTTCATCAGCGTGGCGCCGCCGGCGAACATGTATGATTTCAGCTTCCTCGCGCCCTGCCCGTCCTCGGGTCTCATCATCAATGGCACCGCCGACCGCGTGGCACCGCCGAAGGATACCGTGAGCCTCGTGAACAAGCTGCACGAGCAGAAGGGCATCACCATCACCCACGAACAGATCGAGGGCGCGGATCACTTCTTCAGCAATGAAGAGGCGCATATGAAGCCCATGATCGACACGGTGTCCAGCTATGTGACCCGCCGTCTGGGGGAAGGCAGCCGCTGACATGGGCGTGACCGAGGATCTGGCCGACGCCCTTGCCCGCGACGTTCTGGCCGCACAGGACGAGATGGAGCAGGAGCGTTTCTATCTCGATGTCGCCAAGATGCTCGCCACCGTCTCGCCTTCGATGGAAGAGGCGTTCATGACCGCTGTGCGCGTGCGTCTGGCCGAACGCCGGGCGCGCGACTACCTCAACCGCCGCCTTGGCGCCCATCGCAAGGGAGCCGCCGGGTGACCGACCGGCTGACCGCGCAGTTCGCCTTTCTGAATGCCGCCGATGGCCTGAAATCGGTGGACCGCGCCAATGTGCTGATGGATGGCAGCCGGGCGGAGAACAGCGCCGAACATAGCTGGCATCTGGCGCTTTGGGCGCTGGTGCTGGGCCATGGTCTGCCCGAGCTTGACCGGGCGCTGGCCATGCTGGTGCTGCATGATCTGCCCGAGGTCTATTGCGGCGACCATCCCATTCATCTGATCGACAACCCCGATAAGGTCGCACAAGCCGAGGCAGCGGCGGCAGACCGGATTTTTGGCCATGCGCCGCCCGATCTGGCCGCACCATTGCGCGCCCTTTGGGATGAATTCGAGGCGGGCACGACACCCGCCGCGCGCCTGGCCAAGCGGCTGGATCATGCGCAGCCGCTGCTGCAGGTGCTGATGTCGCCCTGCCCGCCCGCCGATCATCTGGATGTCGTGCGCGACAATCTTGCCACCGGCCGCGCCGCACGGTTCCGGCAGGAATGGCCGGAGTTCTACACCCATGCGGTTGACCTTCTGGCGGGTGGTCCGGGCACCGCAGGCCCCGACCTGCGCGCACGGCTGGCCTTTCTGGCCGAGGCGGACCGGCTGAAATCGGTGACCCGCGCCACCACGCTGGTGGGTGGCTCGCGCTGCGAAACTTCGGGCGAACACAGCTGGCATCTGGCGCTTTATGCGCTGGTGCTGGCCGATCAGGCGGCGCCCGCAGTCGATATTGCGCGGGTGATGCGAATGCTGATCCTGCACGATCTGGTGGAAATCGACGTGGGCGATGTGCCGATTCATTCGGCGGATGGCAAGGCGCATGGCTCGACCCAGACACAGGCCGCCGAAGCCGCCGCTGCGGACCGGCTGTTCGGCCTGCTGCCCGTCGCCACCGGCACCCATCTGCGCGCCCTGTGGGAAGAGTTTGAGGCGGCTGAGAGCCCCGATGCCGTTTTCGCCAAAAGCCTTGACCGGGTGCAGCCGGTGATGGCGAACCTGATGTCGGGCGGCGGGACGTGGATCACCTATCAGGTCACCGCCACGCAGCTTGAATCCCGCGTGGGTGTGAAAGTCGCGCGCGGGGCGCCCGCTCTCTGGCCTTGGGTGCGGGCGCAGGCAGCGCCGTTCTTTGGCACCTGATCAGGGCAGCCTCCCCTTCTGTTGCATCTGCGGCAGCATGTCGCGCAGGGTGTTCCCCTGCGCCAGCCAGCCGCGCACTGCGCAGGTGGACGCCACATAAAGCGCCAGCGCCCCTTCGCCCTTCACCCCGGATCGGCGGGAAAACTCGCGGTGATTTCGCGGCAGCGGCACCTGCCGCCCCGCACAGGCCGCCGCATCGGCTGCCTGCGCGGGCTCGCCCGAAATCAGCACCGCCGCGCCCTCGTCGAACCAGATCGGCAAGGCGCCGGTCAACAGGCCCAAGGGCGGAATGGCGCTGTGCAGCGTGGCATGGGTCAGCTCGTGACTGAACACCCCCGCCGACTTCGCGCCCTTCGAATTCACGGTGATGAGGCTGTAGCCATAGGTCATACCCCGCGTGGTATAATTGTTCCGCCGGTCGCAGGCCCGCGTGGTGCACACCAGCCATTCCGGGCGCGCCACGCCCCCCAGCGCCTTGCCGACCACCTTTTCGGCCGCGGCAATATCCCGCCGGATTCGGGCAATCGCCGCCGGTTTCGCCGCGCGGTCGATCCAGAGACCCGGCGCAACCTCGGTCATACCCTCTCGGCTGGGCAACAGACCCGCCTGCACAGGCATCCCGAACAGGATTGCTGCCACGACACCCGCCAGCCAGAACCGTTTCACTGCCCACTCCCCGTTGCGGCACCGACCCATCGGCGCATTTTGGTATGCAATTGCATACCGGGCTTCCCTTGCCGCAGTTTTTCCTTTATGCAGCCTCCATCCGAATCCTCAACCTGAAAAGGCCAGGCGCATGACCAAGATCAAGGTGGCGAACCCCATCGTCGAGATGGACGGCGATGAAATGACCCGGATCATCTGGGATTTCATCAAGAAGAAGCTGATCCTGCCCTATCTGGATGTCGACCTGCTCTATTACGATCTCGGCATCGAAGAACGTGACCGCACCAATGACCAGATCACCATCGATTCCGCGCTGAAGACCAAGGAAGTCGGCGTGGCGGTGAAATGCGCCACCATCACCCCCGATGAACAGCGGGTCGAGGAATTCGGCCTGAAACAGATGTGGAAGTCGCCGAACGGCACCATCCGCAATATCCTCGGCGGCGTGATCTTCCGCGAGCCGATCATCTGCAAGAACGTGCCGCGTCTGGTTCCGGGCTGGACCCAGCCGATCGTCGTCGGCCGTCACGCCTTTGGCGACCAGTATCGCGCCACCGACTTCCTGTTCCCGGGCAAGGGCAAGCTCACGATGAAATTCGTGGGCGAAGACGGCACCGTGATCGAACGTGATGTGTTCGACGCCCCCGCCGCCGGTGTGGCCATGGGGATGTACAACCTCGACCAGTCGATCATCGACTTCGCCCGGTCCTCGATGAACTATGGCCTCATGAAGGGCTGGCCGGTCTATCTGTCGACCAAGAACACCATCCTCAAGGCCTATGACGGCCGCTTCAAGGATCTGTTCGCCAAGGTCTATGCCGAAGAGTTTGAAGACAAGTTCAAGGCCGCTGGCATCCATTACGAACACCGCCTGATCGACGACATGGTGGCTTCGGCGCTGAAATGGTCGGGTGGCTATATCTGGGCCTGCAAGAACTATGACGGCGACGTGCAGTCGGATACCGTGGCGCAGGGTTTCGGTTCGCTGGGCCTGATGACCTCGGTGCTGATGACGCCCGATGGCAAGACGGTCGAGGCGGAAGCCGCGCACGGCACCGTGACCCGTCACTACCGTCAGCATCAGGCGGGCAAGGAAACCTCGACCAACTCCATCGCGTCGATCTTCGCCTGGACCGGCGGCCTGAAGCACCGCGCGAAACTGGATGGCAATGAGGCGCTGGCCAACTTCGCCACCACGCTGGAAAAGGTCTGCGTGCAGACCGTCGAAGACGGCTGGATGACCAAGGATCTGGCGCTGCTGGTCGGCCCCGACCAGAAGTGGCTCACCACCATGGGCTACCTCGAAAAGGTGGACGAATACCTCAACAAGGCTCTGGCGGGCTGACGCCGGAGCGGGGCGGCCTTCGGGCCGCCCCTTCTCGTTTCACCACAGCGTATGCTGCATCCCCAGCGGCATCGGGGGCGAGGCCGCTTTTGGCGGCAGGCCGATGTCACGGCGCATGCGGTCATCAAGATCCTGGAACTGCGCCGCCAGTGGCCGCCGGGGTGCGGGGCGCAGCAGCGCCAGCGCGGCGGCGATGAACACGCGGCGCGCACCAAGGCTGTGGATCAGGGCATGGATTGCCGGAAGGCTTTCATCTTTGGTCATGGGATTT
The DNA here is from genome assembly GCF_003054195.1 of Gemmobacter caeni. Classification (GTDB taxonomy): domain Bacteria; phylum Pseudomonadota; class Alphaproteobacteria; order Rhodobacterales; family Rhodobacteraceae; genus Gemmobacter; species Gemmobacter caeni. The sequence continues at coordinate 188,984 of NZ_QBKP01000009.1, read as the reverse complement.
CCGGTGCGGATCACGCAACCGGCCTCTGCTGTTAGGTTGAAAATGACCGGACAGAGGTGCGACATCACGGCCAATGGCCCGTCACGCGCGCTTTGTGAAAGAAGTCCGGTCAGGGGTTCAGACGGTTGGCCACATGGGGCCGGTGAACTGCGGTCAGGCTCGGGCCAAGACGCGGGTTCGCTGCGAAGCTCGGGCAATGGCTGCTGCCGAGTTCACGCCGGTCGAAAGGGCGTATGCGTTGTAAGCCATGATCCGCCCTCCCTGTCTGAATTGCCGGATGCGACCCTGCTTGCACGGCAGCCCCGTCCGGGGCAAAGGAATTCGCCCGACGTGGCCGTTCTGCACTGCTGACGTGGCTTCAGCGCAACAGCGCCGATACAGGAGCGCCCAATGACCCAGACCGCCAAGGTCAGCCGCCATTCGATGATCGAGGATGCCCAAGGGATTGCCTATGGTACCGTCATGGCTTCCTTCGGCATCGTGATCCTGACGCATCTGGGCCTTGTCACCGGGCAAACGGCGGGGCTTGCGGTGCTGATCTCTTACGCGACCGGCTGGGGGTTCGGCCCGGTGTTCTTTGCAATCAACCTGCCCTTCTATCTGCTGGGCTGGCTGCGTATGGGTCCGGCCTTCACGATCAAGACCTTCCTCGCCGTTGCCTCCCTGTCGGGGCTGAGCATGGTCATGCCCGGCTGGATCGGCTTTGAGCATCTGAACCCGGTTTTCGGCGCGGTGCTGTTCGGCCTGGCCTCCGGTTCGGCGCTGCTGGCACTGTTCCGCCACGGGGCGAGCCTTGGCGGAATCGGAATTCTTGGCCTGATGATCCAGGATCGCTGGGGGTTTCGCGCGGGCTGGGTGCAGCTGGGTTTTGATGCGCTGTTGTTCACTATCGCCCTCTGCCTGCGGGATGTGCCGACGGTCGCGCTCAGCTTCATGGGTGCGGTGGTGGTCAATCTGGTCATCGCAATCAATCACCGCCGCGACCGCTATATCGTCGCCTGACTCCCGCGGGCCTGGCCCTGCACGGCACACAGAGCAGCCTTGCAGAATGCGCGCTGCTCATTTCGCTGCGATGCGGCATATTTAGGTCATGAATACTGACCTTCAATTCACCCCACGCCACTCGCTGCTGGAAGATGCCCAGGGCTTGACCGCCGCCGCCATACAGGCGGCTCTGGGTATCCACCTGCTGCGTGCAGCCGGCTTGATCACAGGCGGCACCGCCGGGGTCGCGCTGTTGCTGTCTTATGCGACAGGGTGGAACTTCGGTCTGACCTTCTTCGCCGTCAACCTGCCCTTCTATGCCTTCGCCTGGATGCGGCGCGGCGCAGTCTTTGCCCTGAAGAGCTTCGTGACCGTCACCGCCGTCTCGCTTCTGGCCAGCGCGCTTGTAACATGGCTGCCGCTTCCCGGCATTCATCCCGCCGTCGCCGCGATCCTGTTTGGCGTGGTCGCGGGTGTCGGCCTGCTGGGCCTGTTCCGGCACGCCTCCAGCCTTGGCGGCGTGTCCATCGTGGCGCTGATCCTGCAAGATCGGCTGGGCCTTCGCGCGGGCTGGGTCCAGCTGGGGTTCGACGTCACCCTGTTCCTCATTGCTCTCACTGTCCTGCCCCTCGACAGGGTGCTGTGGTCGGCGCTCGGCGCGGCCATTCTGAATTTCATCGTGGCCATGAACCATCGCCGCGACTGGTATATCGTCACCTGAACCGGCCTTTTGCACAGGTTTCACTGGCGTTTCCGCCTGACCTCCTGTAAGGCGCCCCCAAACCCATTCTGTGAAAGAGACCCCTCCGATGGAGCTTCGCAACATCGCGATCATCGCGCACGTTGACCATGGCAAGACGACCCTCGTGGACGAATTGCTGAAACAGTCCGGCGCTTTCCGCGAGAATCAGGCCGTCAGCGAACGCGCCATGGACAGCAACGATATCGAGCGTGAGCGCGGGATCACCATTCTGGCCAAGGCCACCTCGGTCGAATGGAATGGCAACCGCATCAACATCGTCGACACCCCCGGTCACGCCGATTTCGGCGGCGAAGTCGAACGCATCCTGAACATGGTGGATGGTGTGGTGCTGCTGGTCGATGCCGCCGAAGGCCCGATGCCGCAGACCAAATTCGTGACATCCAAGGCACTCGCCCTCGGCCTGCGCCCCATCGTGGTGCTGAACAAGGTCGATAAACCCGATGCCGAACCCGACCGTGCGCTGAACGAAGTGTTCGACCTCTTTGCCAACCTCGGCGCCAGCGACGAACAACTCGACTTTCCGCATCTCTATGCCTCGGGCCGCGCTGGCTGGGCCGATGACAGCCTTGACGGCCCGCGCAAGGATCTGACCGCGCTGTTCGAACTAGTCGTGCGCCACGTTCCGGCGCCGAAACAGCTCGCCAAGGCGGGTGAGCCGTTCCAGATGCTCGCCACCACCCTGTCGGCCGACCCGTTCATCGGCCGTATCCTGACCGGCCGGGTCGAGGCAGGCACGCTGAAAGTCGGTGCTTCGCTGAAGGCGCTGACCCGCACGGGCGAGCGGATCGAACAGTTCCGCGTCACCAAGATCCTCGCTTTCCGCGGCCTCGGCCAGCAACCCATCGACGAGGCGGTGGCAGGTGACATCGTCACCATCGCCGGCATGACCAAGGCAACCGTGGCCGATACGCTCTGCGATCTGTCGGTCGATACCGCCCTGCCCGCCCAGCCTATCGACCCGCCCACCATCTCGGTGACGTTCGGCATCAATGACAGCCCACTGGCAGGCCGCGACGGTAACAAGGTGCAGTCGCGCGTCATCCGCGAACGGCTGATGAAAGAGGCCGAAACCAACGTCGCGATCCGCATCGAGGACACCCCCGGCGGCGAGGCCTTCATCGTCTCGGGCCGCGGCGAACTTCAGATGGGTGTGCTGATCGAGAATATGCGCCGCGAAGGGTTCGAACTGTCGATCTCGCGCCCGCGCGTGATCTTCCGCGAGGAAGGCGGCCAGCGCCTCGAACCGATCGAGGAGGTCATCGTCGATGTGGATGACGAATATTCCGGCGCCGTGATCGACAAGCTGACGGGCGAGCGCAAGGGCGATCTGGTCGAGATGAAGCCGGCAGGCGTCGGCAAGACCCGGATCGTGGCCCACGTCCCCTCGCGCGGTCTGATCGGCTATCACGGCCAGTTCCTGACCGATACACGCGGCACCGGCGTGCTGAACCGCATCTTCCACGACTGGGCGCCGCACAAGGGTCCGATCCAGGGCCGCCGTCAGGGTGTGCTGATCTCGATGGAGAACGGCACCTCGGTCGCCTATGCACTGTGGAACCTCGAGGAACGCGGCAAGATGTTCATCGGCGCGCAGGAAGCCGTCTATGTCGGCATGCTGATCGGTGAACATTCGCGCGACAACGATCTGGAAGTGAACCCGCTGAAAGGCAAGAAGCTGACCAACGTCCGCGCCTCCGGCACCGACGAAGCCGTGCGCCTGACACCGCCGGTCCGCATGTCGCTGGAAGAAGCTATTGCCTATATCGACGATGACGAACTGGTCGAGGTCACGCCGAAGATCGTGCGCCTTCGCAAACGCGAACTGGACCCGCACGAGCGCAAGCGCCAGGCCCGCGCCGAATAAGGGGGCTCTGCCCCCGCGCATGCGGCGCTCCCCCGGAGTATTTCAGGCAAGAAGCAAATCATCTTGCTCCTTGTCCAAATACTCTGGGGGGTGAGGCGAAGCCGAGGGGGGCAATGCCCCCCTTTTTTCATGCGGCTGCGGCCAGTCGGCAGGGGAGGAACGGTTCGACCGTGAGGCCATCGCCTTCAAAGGTACAGAAGCTGGCCTCCGGGATTTCGAGCCAGTCCTGTTCGCCGCGTTCCAGCGGCTCGGACACCACGGCACGGCCCCCCCGTGTCGGGGACCAGCGGTGATAGAGGCTGGGCGCCTGTTCGTCAGTGGCATAGCGCATGGCATAGAGCCGCTGGCCATCGGACATTGCGACGGTCAGGCGCAAATGCGGGGCATCGCCCTTTTCACGGGCCAGCCGGATAAAAGCTGCCGCCGCGCGTTCCATCGCACCACGCGGATCTTCTTCCAGTCCCTCCGCCACGGCCGCGAGGAACAAGGCCTCGCTGTCGGTCGCACCTTTGCGTGCCGGGTAAAGCGTATCGGGGATCAGCATTTCGGCATGGCGACGGAAATTGTCATAGCCGCCGACCTGCCCGTTGTGCATGAAGCTCCATCGCCCCCAGGTGAAAGGGTGGCAATTGTTGCGGCTGGTTGCGGTGCCGGTTGACGCGCGGACATGGGCGAGGAAAAGGCCGGATTTCACCGTCGCCACAAGGCTGCGCAGATTTGGGTCACTCCAGGCCGGCATGACATCGCGGTAAAGCCCCGGCTCAGGCCGGTCGCCATACCAGGCGATGCCAAACCCGTCGGCATTGATCGCGGTGCGGCATTCGGTGGCGCACTGGCTTTGGTGGATCAGGGAATGGCCGGGGCGGCTGACGATATCTTCCAGAAAGATCGGTGCGCCAATATAGGCGGCCCAACGGCACATTCACATCACTCCTGCGGCCGGTTGATCCGGTCGTCGCCTGTATTGCGGGGTTTCTGCACTCGCATCCTACAGCATGTGGCAGAAAAATGAAGATGGCATGACGCCTTGTCCGCGCTTGAAAACGGGAACAATTCCCGCGATCCTACGAAATATGGAGAAACTTGACCATATCGACCGCCGCATCCTCGCCATCCTGCAAAGGGACGCCAGTCTTTCGCTGGAGGATCTGGGCGAAAGGATCGGCCTGTCCCGCAATGCGGTCTGGCGCCGGGTCAGGGCGCTGGAGGAAAGCGGCGTGATACGTGCCCGTGTCGCGCTGCTGGACCCGGAAAAGCTCGGGCTGGGCCTGACCGTCTTCATGATGATCCGGGCCGAGCGTCATACCCCCGACTGGCTGGAGAAATTCACCCGCGCCACGCGCGACATGCCGGAAATTCTGGGCGCCTACCGGATGACCGGCGATCTGGATTACCTGATCCGCGCGCGAGTGGCGGATGTGAAGGCGTTCGACCGGCTTTACAAGGATCTGATCGCGCGAGTCGAACTGCACGATGTCTCCTCCAGCTTTGTGATGGAGGAGACCAAGGAGACCACCGCGCTGCCGGTCTGAGGCAGCGCGGCGCCAAAGATCATTCGGCTTCTTCGACGACACACAGATCGCGAATGCTGGCGCCTTTTGCATGGGCCAGCGCCGCCTGATAGGCGTCGCTGTTGTAGCAGGCAACGGCAGCCTCCAGCGAGGGGAAGCGGGCAACCACATTGCGCGCGCGGTCATTGCCTTCCAGCTGCACATAACGGCCGCCGCGGGCGAGGAAGGCCCCACCATGCGCGGCGATGGCCGGGCCGGCCTCCTTGGCGTATTTGCCGTAAGCTTCGGCGTCGGTGACGGTCACATGAGCAATCCACAGGGCAGTCGGCATCGGGTCAGCCTCCAATCACGGTTTCAACGGCGGCAATGGCCTGATCGGCCAGCGTGATGTCGGCACCACCTGCCTGCGCCATGTCGGGCCGGCCACCGCCTCCCTTGCCACCCAGCGCCTCGGCCGCAGCCTTGACCAGTGTCACCGCCGACAGGCGATCGGTCAGATCCGCCGTCACCCCGGCCGCCACGGCCGGCTTCGCGCCGGTATCAGCGATCAGCAGCACCGCACCCGAGCCGATACGGGCCTTCATCTCGTCGATGAGGCCGGGCAGATCCTTGCCGGAAACCCCCTGCATGACCTGAGCAATCAGCTTCACACCGTTGATTTCCCTGGCTTCCGGTCCGCCGGATTTACCACCCATCGCCAGTTCGCGGCGCAGGGTGGCAACCTCGTTCTCCAGCTTGCGGCGTTCGTCCAGCAGCGCGCGTGCGCGGTCGGCCAGTTCGGTTGCGGGCGCCTTCAGGACCGCGGCCACATCTGCCAGCAGCTTCTGCTGTTCCGCGACATAGGCCAGAGCCCCCTCGCCCGTCAGCGCCTCGATCCGCCGCACACCGGCCGACGAAGCACTATCGCTGAGCAGAAGGAAGGCGCCGATCTCGCCCAGACGGGCGACATGGGTGCCGCCACAAAGTTCAAGGCTATAGGTATGCCCATCGGTGCCCTTGCCTGAACCCGGCAGCGTGCCCATCGAAACGACGCGCACCTCGTCACCGTATTTCTCGCCAAACAGCGCCTGTGCGCCCAGGCCACGCGCATCATCCGGGGTCATCACCCGGGTTTCCACGGCACCGTTCTGGCGGATGAAAGCATTCACCTCCGCCTCGACCTGCGCCAGTTCCTCGGGCGACAGCGCCTTGGCATGGGCGAAGTCAAAGCGCAGCCGGTCCGCCGCGTTCAACGAGCCACGCTGCGCGACGTGATCACCCAGAATCCGGCGCAGCGCCTCGTTCAGCAGGTGTGTGGCAGAGTGATTTGCGCGGATCGCGCCGCGACGCTTGTGCTCGACCTCCAGCTTGGCGGGCTGGCCGCGCAGGATCGACCCTTCGACCACCTCGGTCATATGGATGAACACACCGGCAGCCTTCTTGGTGTCGGTCACACGCGCAAGGCCGGTATCGGTGCGGATCAGCCCGCTGTCGCCGACCTGACCGCCGCTTTCGGCATAGAAGGGCGTCTGGTTCACCACGATCTGCACGGCAGCGCCTTGCGCCGCATCGCCAATCGCCGCACCATCCTTCACCAGCGCCAGGATCTGCCCCTCAGCAGTTTCGGTGTCATAGCCAAGGAATTCGGTCGTACCATGCGCCTCGGCCAGTTCGAACCAGATCGCGGCATCCCTGGCCTCGCCCGAGCCCGCCCAGGACGCACGCGCCTTGGCGCGCTGTTCCTCCATTGCCACGTCGAAACCGGCGACATCCACCGCCCGGCCTTTCTCGCGCAGCGCATCCTGCGTCAGATCCAGCGGGAAGCCGTAGGTATCGTAAAGCTTGAAGGCCGCCGCCCCCGGCAGATCGCCGCCTTCCGGCAGCCGCGCGAGTTCGTCATCCAGCAGCCGAAGGCCACGATCCAGCGTGGTGCGGAACCGGGTTTCCTCCAGCTTCAGCGTCTCTTCGATCAGGGCCTGCGCGCGGGTCAGTTCCGGGTAATGCCCGCCCATCTGCCGCACCAGCGCCGGGACCAGCCGGTACATCACCGGGTCCTGGGCACCCAGCATATGCGCATGCCGCATCGCGCGGCGCATGATGCGGCGCAGCACATAGCCGCGCCCCTCGTTCGAGGGCATCACGCCATCTGCGATCAGGAAGGAGGTTGAACGCAGGTGATCGGCGATGACGCGGTGATGCACCTTGCCGGGGCCGTCCGGGTCGCCGTTGGTGACATTGGCCGAAGCCTCGATCAGCGCGCGCATCAGATCGGTGTCATAATTGTCGTGCTTGCCCTGAAGCAGCGCGCCGATCCGTTCCAGCCCCATGCCGGTGTCGATCGACTGCATGTCCAGCTCGCGCTTCGAGCCATCCTCGAACTGTTCATATTGCATGAACACGAGGTTCCAGATCTCGATGAAACGGTCGCCATCCTCCTCGGCGCTGCCAGGCGGGCCACCCCAGATCTTGTCGCCGTGATCGAAGAAAATCTCGGTGCAGGGGCCACAGGGCCCGGTCGGCCCCATCATCCAGAAATTGTCGTTGGTCGGGATGCGGATGATCCGGTCATCAGACAGGCCCGCGACCTTCTTCCAGATATTCGCCGCCTCGTCATCGGTGTGATAGACGGTGACCAGCAGCCGTTCCTTCGGGATATCGAAATCCTTGGTCAGCAGTTCCCATGCGAAAGGGATCGCCTCGGATTTGAAGTAATCGCCGAACGAGAAGTTGCCGAGCATTTCGAAGAAGGTGTGGTGCCGCGCCGTATAGCCGACATTGTCCAGATCGTTGTGCTTGCCGCCCGCCCGCACGCATTTCTGCGCCGTCGTGGCGCGCACATAGTCGCGTTTTTCCACGCCGGTGAAGCAGTTCTTGAACTGCACCATGCCCGAGTTGGTGAACATCAGCGTCGGGTCATTGCGGGGTACGAGCGGGCTCGAGTCCACGACCGTGTGACCGTTACGGCGGAAGTAATCGAGATAGGTGGACCGGATGTCGTTCAACGACGGCATGATGTCGAGGCTCCGCGGCTGCGCCCCTAGGGCGGGAATGCTGTTGCGATCCGTTTAGCGGCGTGGCGCGGGGCTGTCCACCATTGCAAGGGTCACAGGGCACGGGCACATGCAAAAAGGCGGTCCGTCACCAGACCGCCCCTTGAGTGTCGTCGCTTGCGGACTGAATTTGATCACATATCCACAACGTCTTCCGAGCCGGGCTCTGACATGTGGAAATCGAGCCCGTTGGCGGCACGGATCTTGTCTTCGATTTCCATGGCGACGGTGGGATTGGCCTTCAGAAAATTCTTGGCATTCTCACGCCCCTGGCCGATGCGCTCATCCCCATAGGAATACCACGAACCCGATTTCTCGACCACGCCGGCCTTGACGCCGATGTCGATCAGCTCGCCGGTTTTCGAGATCCCCTCACCATACATGATGTCGAATTCAACCTGCTTGAACGGCGGGGCCACCTTGTTCTTCACCACCTTCACACGAGTTGAGTTGCCCACCACCTCGTCGCGCTCCTTGATCGCACCGATGCGGCGGATATCCAGACGAACGCTGGCGTAGAACTTCAGCGCATGACCGCCGGTGGTGGTTTCGGGATTGCCGAACATCACGCCGATTTTCATACGGATCTGGTTAATGAAAATTACCATGCAGTTCGAGCGGCCAATCGAGGCGGTCAGCTTGCGCATCGCCTGGCTCATCAGGCGGGCCTGCGCGCCAACTGTGGCGTCACCCATGTCGCCCTCAATCTCGGCCTTCGGGGTCAGCGCCGCGACCGAGTCGACCACCACGAGACTGACGGCGCCGGAACGCACCAGCGTATCCACGATCTCCAGCGCCTGTTCGCCGGTGTCGGGCTGGCTGATCAGAAGTTCATCAAGATTAACACCCAGCTTACGCGCGTAGCTTGGGTCCAGTGCATGCTCGGCATCGACAAAGGCACAAACCCCACCCTTCTTCTGCTCTTCCGCCACCACATGCAGGGTCAGCGTGGTCTTGCCGGAGCTTTCAGGCCCATAGATTTCGACAATGCGGCCTTTCGGCAGCCCGCCGATCCCCAGCGCGATATCCAGCCCCAGCGAGCCGGTCGAGGTCGCCTCGATCTCCATCGCCGGGTTCTCGGCACCGAGCTTCATGATCGAGCCCTTGCCGAACTGCCGTTCAATTTGTGCCAGCGCACTTTCGAGCGCCTTCTGCTTGTCCATATCGCGCTTTCCGTTCAGATCGAGCAGGGTTGCCGTTGCCATTTCTTCGGTCCTTATCCCATAGCCGCACGGTCTGGGCAATGTGCGGGCGCTTTGCAGCTTGTTCCCCTCTTGTTCCAGATTTTCCAGATCAAAACAAGAACAAATCTTCTGTCTCTTCCGTAAAATCAGCTTTTTCCCATTCGGGTTAAGAGATAGTTTACAAGGGCGGGGTCAGAGGCATCCCGATGTAAAAAAGAGGCAGGAATGCTCGTTTTCTGGCACCAGCGACTGACCATGCTGGCGACGCCCAAGACAGGGACCACCGCTATCGAGGCCGCGCTCGAATCGCTTGCTCATCTGGCGATTCAGCGGCCCCCGCAATTGAAACATGCGAACCTCCGCAAATATCACCGCTTTATCGGACCCTGGCTGGAAAGCGCCGCGGGGGCGCCGTTCGACGTGATCGCGACGATCCGGGAGCCTCTGGACTGGCTTGGAAGCTGGTATCGCTATCGTCAGCGCGAGGATATTGGCGACGCGGCGAAAAGCACCGCCGGGATCAGTTTTGATCAGTTTGTTCGCGACTATTGCTCCGATGCCCCACCCGCCTATGCCGCCGTCGGCGCGCAGTCGCAGTTTCTGGCGCCGAAGAATGAAAAGGGTCTGACCCGACTGTTCCGCTATGAGAGGATCGAGGATCTGATCCAGTTTCTGGAGGACCGGCTGAACTGTGAGATCCTTCTGCCCAGGCTGAATGTCTCGCCCGTCATGGAACTCGGGCTGGACCCTGCAACCGAAAAGCTGCTGCGCAAGGTCGCCGCCATGGAGTTCGAGCTATACGACACTGTCGCCAGCCAGGGCTAAGCACCCGATATTTCAGTGCAACTGCTGCTGCACCGTATCGGTCAGATCGCTGAGCGAGAAGGGTTTCGGAAGGAATACCGAATTTGGGATGCGCGCCTGCGACTGTGACAGGCAATCTTCGGCATAGCCGGACACAAAGACCACCCGCACATTCGGCCGCGTTTCCAGTGCCTGCCGGACCCAGCTTGGCCCGTCCATCCCGGGCATCACCACGTCGGTCACGAAGATATCGACATTCACCGCCGGGTCTTCCAGCGTTTTGAGGGCAGCTTCGGCGCTGTCGGCCTCAAGCACCGTATAGCCGCGCAGGCGAAGCGCGCGGCTCGCAAAAGCACGCACCGGGGCCTCGTCCTCGACCAGCAGGACCACCCCTTCCCCCAACCGGGCCGGATTACGACGAGAAGGTGCTGTTTTCTGTACCGTGCTCCCGGCGGAATTGATCGGGAAATAGAGATGGAACACGGTGCCGTGGCCGACTTCGCTGTCCACGAAGATGAAGCCACCGGACTGTTTGACGATTCCATAGGCCGTAGAGAGGCCAAGCCCCGTCCCCTCGCCGACCCGCTTGGTTGTGTAGAAGGGCTCAAAAACTTTCTGCAACCTCTCTGGCGATATGCCGCAGCCGGTATCGAGCACACGGATCACGGCATAGTCGCCAGGCGGAACCACGGCGCGGTCGCGCCGAAGCTCTTCTTTCAGGGTCAACGCCTCGGTCTCGATACGGATCGTTCCACCGTCCGGCATGGCATCCCGCGCATTGACGACAAGATTCATCAGTACCTGCTCCAACTGGCGCTTGTCGGCCCGGATCGGGCCGAGGTCCGGTGCATGGGCCAGGCTCAGACTGATCCGTTCACCAACCAGCCGGTTGAGCAAATGCGTCAGGTCAGAAAGCAGTTCCTGCAGGTCCAGCCGCTCTGGCTTCAGGGTCTGTTTACGCGAGAAGGCCAGTAACTGACCGACCAGACTCGCCGCACGGTTCGCGTTCTGATGGATCTGCACCAGATCGGCATATTCGGGATCGGCGCAGTCATGCCGCAACAGCAGAAGATCGCAATGCCCGGATATCGCGGTCAGCAGATTGTTGAAATCATGGGCAATCCCCCCGGCGAGTTGTCCGATGGCCTGCATTTTCTGGCTCTGGACAAACTGGGCTTCCAAGGTTTTGAGCGCGGTTGCATCGGTCAGGACAGCCAATGCCAGTGGTCTGCCGCCTTCGACGATGCGACGTAATGTGATCTGGAAAAAACGGTCTGTCTCTGCCGTGCCAAGCCGCAACACCTCGGCCCCCGATGGCACACGCTCTGCCATGACGTCGGCCAGCCAGTCGGTGACCGGACGTCCCAGCCCCTCGAACAGGTCGGCAATACTGATATCCTGATCGGGTGCCAGCCCGATCGCCTCGCGCGCCGCGCGATTGGCGGACATGAGGGCCCCGTCCGCCGCGAATTTCAGAAGGGCCACGGGGACCGTTTCGAAATCGGTTGATGTCAGTTCGGCCTGTCCCGGCATCGGCAGAAGATAGATCTCACGCCGTTCGCCCGGCCCCTCGATCTCGGCCAGAATGGCCCGGATCTTGCCGTCCGCCCCGTCAACCTCGATCTCCTCGCCGCTGCGCAGGCGCGTGGTGGTAAAAATCCGGTCCAGATGCCGGGGGCGCCCGCCCGCGAGCCGCCGCATCGCCTCGTTGCTGAACAGGATTACCCCGGCCTTGTTTGCCACCAGCATGGGAAGGCTGAGCGTTTCAGCACCACGACCGACGCCCGTGCGATCCAGAAATTCCTCCAGCCGCCACAGGAACATTGTGGGACCGATCCGGTGACAACTGAGCCGGGTATGGGCATTGCGGGTCACCACATCCTCGCGCGCGGCGCCGCCGTTCATGGCGCGGCTTTGCAGCCGATAAAGCACCGAAGCCGGGCTGACGAAGTGATCCTGAAGCGAGGCCATCAGCGTGGTCCCGTCGCGGGGTCCAAATCTGGCCCGCGCGGCGGCATTCTGAAAACGGATCACACCCACGCCGTCCGTGGAAAAACATGGGGTCGCATCCTGCCCCATCAGCAGGCCCAGATCGCGTTCCAGCCGACGCAGGCGCAGCGCCTGCGCCAGGGTTATGCCGCGCAGGCCAAGGACCAGCAGGCAGAGCGTCATGCCGACACTGGCGGCAATCAGCCGGTTCTGCCCCGGCGGCGCCAGAGCGACCGTCACCGCGCAGCCCAGTGCCGCGGCCAGCAGAAGCCAGGCCCCCTGGCCCAGCCTTTGCGCGAAGGCCGTCACCGTTTCGGCCAGTGGACGCCGCGAGATGCCTGCGCCCACAAGGTTCCTGTCCACCATCCGCCCTCTCCGGGAATCGTCTGGCACCATTCGGCAGGGAAAAGGTTAACCGCCGCTTAACCGACGTCGGCCTCCCACAGCTCTTTGTTTCGAGCTTTACTGATCGCGCCGCAGCACGGCGACGAAGAAGCCATCGCCACCATCCAGCGGGGTCAGGCGGCGCTGGCTCGCGAGGCTCCAACCCGGTGATCTGGCCTGAAACGCAGCGATCTGGGCCTCGTTTTCGGCCCGCAGCAGCGAACAGGTGGCATAGGCCAGCACACCACCGGGCGCGACCAGTGTGGCGATACGGTCAAGAATCTGCTCCTGCACCGCGATCACTCCAGCAAGCCGATCGGGCGTCAGCAGCCACTTGCCCTCGGGCGCGCGGCGCCAGCTGCCGGAACCGGAACAGGGCGCATCGGCGAGGACAAGATCAAAAGGACCCTGCGGCGCCTCGGTCAGCGTCACGCGCGCTCCGGCACGTTTCGCCCGCGCGGGCAGGTCGCGCATCCGGCGCGGATCGGCGTCATGGGCAAACAGCTTCAGCCGCGCCCGCGCCGCCATGGCCAGAGTCTTGCCGCCGCCGCCCGCGCAATATTCAAGCACGCGCTGGCCATCCGCCAGCGGCAGCGCATCCACCACCGCCTGCGAAGCGGCATCCTGCAACTCCACAATCCCATCGGCATAGGCGGCCGATCCGGCCACCTTGCGGGCGCCGCCCGTCACTTGCAGTGCGGTGGGCGACAGCGGATGCGGGACGGTTTCGATCCCCTCAGCCGCCAGCGCAGCCTGCGCGTCAGAGAGCGCACAGCGTGCGGTATTCACCCGCAGGAACACGGGCGCACGGTGGCGCAGGGCTTCGGCAATTGCCCGGAAATCGGTGCCCAGATCCTGTTCCATCCGGGGGCCGAGCCAGTCAGGCAGATCGTGCGCGGCATAACCTTCGGGCGTCTGGCCCGCATCCGCCGATGTCAGCGGCGCGGGCGCATGGCCCTCGCCGCTGAAAAAACTCTCGGGGTCTTGCCCTGCCGAACGCAAGCCGCCGAGGATCAGCCCGCGCCCGGTCTCACCGCCACCGAGCGCGGCGAAACTCCGCCGACAGCGCAGCGCGTCGAACACCAGATCACGCACCGCATTCCGGTCGCCAGATCCGGCAAAACGCGAGGCTCGGCCCCAGTTTGTCAGCGTCTGTTCGGCGGGTGAGCCCGCCAGAATACGATCCAGAATGCCGATGGCAGCAGAGAGGCGGGCGGCAGGCGTCATGCCGCCACCGCCTGCCAGCCTGTTCCGGCACGTTGCAGCCGCAGGAAGGGCTGGCCCGTTGCGCCTTCCTCCTGCCCCGGCAGACGCGCGTGACCGGCGCAGAAAACCCAGCCTTCCGCAGCGATCCGCTCCAGCGCGGCGAGACGGGTCGCCACCGCCTGCGCCGGGTCGACGTCGAATTTGGTGGCGATCCGCGGATCGGCAAGCTGGATATCGGCGCGGTGCAGCATGTCGCCCACCACCGCCACGCGATCATCGATCACCAGCCCGATCTGACCGGGCGTATGGCCGGGCAAGCCCCAGGCCCGGACACCGGGCGCAATTTCCTCGCCGTCCTGCGCGCGGCGAATGCGGCTGGCGTTTTCCGCCAGCACACGACCCGAGGCTGCATGATCCTGTGCGGCCCAGTAATCGGCTTCCACCGCTCCGACATGCAGCCGGGAAGCGGAATATCCATCGCTCAGCAGCCCACCGCAATGATCGCCATGCAGATGGGTGAGGACCAGATCGCCGATATCATCCGGTGCCAGCCCCAGCGCGGCCAACGCCCTGGCCACACGCCCGCCTTTGTCGCCATATAGCGCGCCCGAGCCGGTATCGATCAGCAGCGGCGCGGCACCCGGACGACGCAGCAGATAGGCCTGCACCGGCAGGACAACTTCGTCCGGCAAGGCAGTGCCGCGCGGGTCGGGAAAGAAATCCTGCCCGAAGCGCACGGCGCCGTCATAAAGCCGGATCAGCTCTGCCCCGTCCCAGCGCAGGGTATCGCCCGTTGCCCGCATCAGCCGATCCGGTAGTTCGGGCTTTCGCGGGTGATCTGCACGTCATGGACATGGCTTTCCTTCAGCCCTGCCCCGGTGATGCGCACGAAATTGCAACCCTGCCGCATCTCGGCCACCGTGCGGTTTCCGGTGTAGCCCATGGCAGCGCGCAGACCGCCGACAAGCTGATGGATCACGGCAGCGGCAGACCCCTTGTAGGGCACCTGCCCTTCAATCCCTTCTGGCACCAGCTTGTCGCTGGCGGCATCCTTCTGGAAGTAGCGGTCGGCCGAGCCGCGCGCCATGGCGCCGAGGCTGCCCATGCCGCGATAGCTCTTGAACGAACGGCCGTTCCACAGGATCACCTCGCCCGGGCTTTCATCGGTGCCCGCGATGGCCGAACCGACCATGGCGCAGGAGGCGCCGCCCGCGATGGCCTTGGCGAAATCGCCCGAATATTTGATGCCGCCGTCAGCGATAACCGGAATATCCCCTGCAGCGCCCGCGCTGTCCATGATCGCGGTCAGTTGCGGCACGCCCACGCCCGCAACGATACGGGTGGTGCAGATCGAGCCTGGCCCGATGCCGACCTTCACCGCATCGGCGCCGGCGCCGATCAGCGCGCGGGTCGCCTCGGCGGTGGCGACATTGCCCGCCACCACCTGAACGGTGTTCGACAGCGCCTTGATACGTTCCACCGCGCGGGCGACACCCTCTGAATGGCCATGCGCGGTGTCGATCACCACCATGTCCACGCCCGCGTCGATCAGCGCCTGGCTGCGCTCGAACCCGGCATCCCCCACGGTCGAGGCGGCAGCGACGCGCAGGCGGCCAAGCTCGTCCTTGCAGGCCTGCGGGTTCAGCACGCTTTGCTCGGTATCCTTCAGGGTCAGGAGGCCGGTCAACTTGCCCTTGCCATCGGTGACCAGAAGCTTCTCGATCCGCCGCGCCTTCATCAGGCTGATCGCCTGATCGCGGTCCACCGGCTCGCGCAGCACAGCGAGATTGTCGGCACTCATCATCACACTGACCGGGGTGCGGTCATCCGAAGCGAAGCGCATGTCGCGGTTGGTCACGATGCCAACCACGCGCCCCTCGGCATCGACGACCGGGAAGCCGGTGACGTTGTAACGATCCTGAAGCGCCTTGGCATCGGCCAGCGTCTGATCGGGCGTCAGCGTGATCGGGGAATAGACGATGCCGCTTTCGAACCGCTTCACCCGCCGCACCTCGCGCGCCTGTGCCTCGATGTCGAGATTGCGGTGGATCACCCCCAGACCACCCGCCTGCGCCATGGCAATCGCCATGCGTGCCTCGGTCACCGTATCCATCGCCGAGGAAAGCAGCGGGATATTCATGCGGATCTGCTTCGTCACGAAGGTGGACGTATCGGCATCGGACGGCAGCACATTGCTCGCCGCCGGAACCAGAAGCACATCGTCAAAGGTGAGCGCCTCGCGAATCTCCATGGGAGCCTCCTGAACGGGTCTATGGATGGGATCGTTTGGCGCTTCCCCATTTCACGGGGCGCAAGGAAGCGCAAGGGGAAATCATGCGCGCTGCGGGCGGAGGGGCCGCAAGGCGGCTGTCGGCCCCCTCGGCCCTCCGGGGCTCACCCCCGGGGATATTGTTGCCAAGATAAAAGCAGGTCCGTTTACCTTGGTCCAAATATCCTCGGGGGTGAATTGCCGAAGGCAAGAGGGGGCGGAAAGCCCCCTTTCCAGCGGGGCTTGAGTGTCCCGCCCGGACGTGCAGGATGGCGCGGCGGAACGGAGGGCAGGATGCGCGTCGCCATTGTCGAGAATACGAAGGTCACCCATCACGGTCAGGTCGGCGTCGCCCTGCACGAGGCCGCGGCGCGGATCGGGCTCTACAAGCCCTGGGTCGATGGCCAGTTGCCTGATCCCGCCGATTACGATGCGCTGGTCGTCTTCGGCGGCGAACAGCACGCGCGGGCCGATGACAGCCACCCCTACCTGCCCGAACTCGCCCGCCGGATGCGGGCTTTTTCCGGGGCGGATCGCGCCGTTCTGGGCATCTGCCTTGGCAGCCAGCTTCTTGCGCGCGGTTTCGGGGCGGAGAACCGGATCGGAACGGCGCCGGAATTTGGCTGGTGCAGCGTCGAACTGACCCCGGAGGGAACCGCCGATCCGGTGCTGGGCTGCCTGCCCGAACGCTTCATCAGTTTCCAGTGGCATTCCGACACCTTCACCCTGCCCGAAGGGGCGCTTCATCTGGCGCGCTCGGCCGGTGCCACGCAGCAAGCCTTTCGTCTGGGCCGGGCCACCTATGCCACGCAGTTCCATTTCGAGGCGCATCGCGGCGTGGTGGCTGACTGGGCGCGCGGATTTCCGGCGGTGATGGAAGGCATGTCTCCCGGCTGGCTGGACCGGCACCCGCAAGAGGCCGCGCGGGTCGGGGTTGAGGCTGACCGCAATGGCCTGATGCTGGCCCGGGCCTTCGTGGCGCGGATCTGAACCGCGCCCGGCAACGGTTGCCTGTCAGAGGAAATCCTCGGCCCCAAGCTGCGCGGCCGTGATCCCCATGACGGTGAGCGACAGCCCCGGCGCCCCGTCGAAAGTCAGCCGGACCACGCCGGGGATCGAGGTCTCGTTCACATCGCAGAACCGCAGGCCATCCCCAAGATCAATCCGGTCCGCGCCATTGCGGAAATCGGCTATGGTGCCGATCCGCATCCGGCGCCATGTCGAGGATGCGCGAACGCCCCGCATCCCGCAGCAACTGACGATCGAGCTGCGTCCAGCGCTCGGCCCGGCAGCGGCTGCCGCCGGATGATGTCGCAAAGCTCGAAGGCAAACCGCTTGAAGGGCGACAGTGCCCCGGACTTCTGGTGAAGATGATGGAAGTCGAAACGCCAGCCATCCCGTTGTCGGCCATCGGGCGGGGCCTTGCCCTGCCCCGCGCCATCGAGACCGCCCAGACCCTAACCGCCCGCGCCCTCAGCCACGCCGAGGCGCTTGGTGCGGGCGAGGTGGTGCTAAGCGAGCCGGAATTTCGTCGCGCGCTGCTTTCGCTTGGGTCCGGCTGAGGCCGGGTGACGCGGACATCGTCGCCTGATCAGGCCTGCACATAGAGTGACCCGACCTGCCCCGTTCAGGGTGGGAACGGACTGCCAAAATCCGTATGAAACCCGGTGGGAACTTATTCAGGGCAAGGAGGATTCTGCACGCTTGAATATCTACGCCTCCGGCCCATCGCGGACATTGGCCATAGCCGGAGTCTCTGCAACGCGACATCCGAAAAGCAGACCCTGGGTACTTTCAAATTATTTCGAGTGAGCGCGAAGACCAAAGTTAGTTGCGGACGCGATCAATACAAGTCAAGCTTATTGGATTATTATCTCGAGTCTTTTCCGGCTAGCCGTAAGCCTTAATGCTTTGGAGTTTTTTGCTTTGGCGCCCGCTCTACGAAGAAGGACATAAAACGATGGTGGCGGCTGGTGGCTACATTCTTCGGGTCCCGAAGCAAAGGAGAGAGTTGCTGCTCAACGAAGCCGAACATGGCGGTTCGTTTTATTCGCCGAAACCCTTTGTCTCGGAACCTGTTCCGCGCTTCGACCACAGCCGTCGCGCGCCGCTTGCCGTCTTCGCGTCCTTCGAGGATGGCTTCATCACTCACATCGCCGGCGGACGAAAAGGACAGTCAGCGGGCACAGGCCTCGTCCGGCTGAATCTCGAAGAACTCCAACCGCTGAAGCGGCCCGTGAGCTTCGATGAGATCCTTGCTGGTATCGACATACGCGTTGCCCGGCACGTCAAGCAACGCTTGGAAACAGGCGGCCTGCTCCCACCAAAGTCGCTCGGCGCATTTGTTGATCGTATCACGCAACTCGATGAGACCGTCAGCCCACGCCTTGCGCGCTATTCCGAGCGCCGCGCCCAAGCGCTGCGGCGGCTCGAGCCCCGTGCCCGCGAAAACCTCGCCTACCAGAAGGAAACGCTCGGCCTCGCACTCGAGATTGCTGGCATGTCGCGAGATGACCTTTTGGCGTGGACCCCGACGGACGCTTCACAGCAATCCTTCCTTGATGGACTGCCGGGCGCACAGGTTCGGGAAGATGCTATGCTTTTGTCCGACTTCTCGACCGTGCCGGGCTTTGAAGCTATGGGCGAGACCACCCACTACGGCTCGAAGGTGTTCGCGAGCGAAGAGGATTCGTCGAAGCGGTTGACGGTGATCATGGCCAACCGTCTGCCCCTCGAACAACAGACTGGCGCCGACCTCATCTACTTCAACGAAGCCTACCGCAGCTTCGTGATGGTCCAATACAAGGCGATGGAGAAGCGCGAAGACGAGGTGGAATTTCGTTGGCGGGCGAAGGATCAGTTCTGCGACGAAGTTCAGCGGATGGAAACCCTACTGGCCGAGCTCAGGAAGCTCCCAAGCGGTGAGCACCCTGATGGGTTCCGCTTCTCGGACAATCCGTTTTTCCTAAAGTTCTGTCCGCGCGTCGTCTTCAACCCCGACGACAAGGGACTCTTCAAGGGTATCTATCTGCCTCTCGATTTATGGAAACGAGCGGATGCCGCTGGTCTGTTCAAGGGACCGCGCGGCGGCAAGGTTCTGACCTTCAAGAACGTCGGTCGTCGAATCAACAATTCGGAGTTTGTCGGGCTCGTAGCTGGATCGTGGGTAGGCACGTCGATAGAGCAATCCGCTGTACTCAGCGAGATTGTCCGGCAGGTGCTGGAAACAGGGAAGACCGTCACGATCGCCATCAAGCACACCTCGCCTCCTCACGCGTCCGAAATGGAGGCCGCTGAATGAGCAATACTCAGAAGCTTTCAATTCGCCTACTTCGAGATCGCCTCGCCCCCGCTGACGCAGTGCGCGACGGTGTAGACCTAACACCATGGGACAAGCTGGAAGGCGCACTCATTTCATTGGCAACGCTCGGCGGCGGTGCGCCGAAATGGGCGGGATTTCTCGAACTGTCAGAAGACGAGAAGAAGAAGGTTTTCAACCACACAGCCTTCGGACTCGTGTTCGTCCAGGCGTCAGGGCGCTGGTTCGCCGTGTCTTTTGGCATGGGTCACGTCAAGCTTGATCCTGCGGCGTTCGAGCAGGATTTTGGGCTTCGGGTCGTTCTCAACTCGGTTGACCCGAAGCAGTTAAAAAGCGCGGACGTTCGGACACCGGATGAGAATACCCTTTCCCGCCGTACGCAGACCAGCCGGGGCTCCGATCAGACTGCCTTCGCCATCGACATCGAGCGTGACCTTGTCCGTGGTCTGGCGGGGACGCCCAAGGATGCAGGCTTCGGCTCCTATGTGGCGGGGACCGACGGCCTGACGCTCAACCGAAAGCTTGAGATTGCGGAACTCGCCAAGGCTTGCGCGGACACGTATGCAATCTACCAGAAGACCGACTACAAGACCGACTTCGGATGGATCGACCAGATTCGCCACATCCGCGAGCAAGAATTGATCGACAAGCTGGACGCCAGGCTGGTTGAAGCTTTGGCGAAGGCGGTTGACGAAGGCGAGACCGACGGTATTCACCTCGCGTTTCCGGTCATTTACGACCCTGAGAAATCAAGCCTCATCCGCTACAAGGGTTTTCGCAGCTGGCAGCTTTATGCCGACCTCGACTTGCCCGGTTACCTCGACGCATTGAAGGAGCGCGAGAAAGCCGGCTATTCGGACGAGGACCTCCGCAATCACACCGTCCACGAAGTCGATGATGATGGCCACGACTGTGGTGGGAAGTGGAAGTTGCGGGAATGCATCGTGTTCGAAACAGAACTCGATGGCACGACCTACGTCTTCTCTGGAGGCCGCTGGTACCAGATTGACCAGAACCTCGCCAAAGAGGTACAGGATTTTTTCGACATGACAAGCAAGGTCGACATGCCTGCCGCTGAGGCTGACGAGACAGAAGAGACCTACAACAAGCGTGTCGCCGGTCTGGATGCGGACATGATCTGCTTAGACCGTCGGCTCATCAAGCCAACAGGTGCGGCGAGCAAGATCGAAGCTTGCGACTTTCTCGGCCGTGAGCGTCAACTGATCCACGTTAAGGACAAGACGTCCTCGTCTCGACTCAGTCACCTTTTCAGCCAAGGGACCGTCTCCGCACGTGTCCTCGCGACCGACCCACCGTCGCGCGACAGCGTTCGGAACGAAGTGATCGCAGTCCAGGCTGAAACCGGACAGACCGGCTACCAGGACATCATTCCGAATTCCGGGAATGACTTCACCCGTGGTGATTTCACCGTCGTCTACAGCGTCATTGCTGCATCTGATAAGCCGAAACTCCCCTTCTTCAGCTTGGTGTCGTTCCGCCAGGCTGCGCGCGAATTGCACGCGCTCGGCTACAAATGGGCTTTCGCCTGGATCGAGAAGCCGAAGTCTGGCGCAAAGGCGAAAGCAAAACGATCCAAGAAAGCCGCTGAAGAGGATGCGGAGGTTATAGAATAACCGAAAGACTAAACCCCACCACCCCAAGGCAGTGGGCAAGTAACCTAAGGCCCTCAAGCGCGGTCCTCACACAACATATTCTCAACATGTACTAAATAAATTCTGGTTCTCTTGACGCACTGCAGTCATTCGTGACAAGCGCGGCGAACGTCCTGTGTGGATGGTATATGGACCCCGCCTGATTGCAACGGTCTCCGCAACACCTTCCGCAAGAACACCAGCCGACGCCTGCATCAGCCCAAGACAAAGCTTTCTGGTCGGTGAGCGCAGAGGGCTCGGCCCTCAAGGCAGTGCCGCGGGCCTGGAGACCCTCCTCCTGCCGGCATCGTCAGAGTGGTAGCGCCTCCGGGCATATCTTGCCATCAGGTGGAGATGTAACAGTGCTTAACTAACCAGGGCTACGCCGTACCCACATTCAGCAGCTACCACCCTGAAAGCAGACACGGCATCACAGATCAAGCCGCTCGCGACTGAGGCATACATACGACGCTACGCAGCGATTTCTCCGCTGCGCAATGGGCGGCCCCTTGCAGACCCTATCCCAGAAAACCGATCTCGTTGCTAAACCCATACTTTCAGGTTCGGCAGAATGACTTCATCGCAGAGCCGCCGGAAGGTCAGCACATTCGCGTGTCCGGCGTATTCGGTCTCTTTGGCGTCCATCAGGCTTTCGGGGATCACCAGTTGCACGCCGATGCCTGCCATATCCTGAATGGCATTGCCCGCGATGTTTTCATCGACCGTGGTCAGGTAAAGCCTGCGCTCGCCTTTCTCCCGCTCAACCTGCTTCCAGCGTTCGCGCAGGGTGGTCTTCGCACTCAGGATCAGACCGGTTGCGGCGATGACTTCGCCGCTGCTGATGAAGGCCAGTGAGGGAAGAATGAAGTCGGGGCGCTTCTTCGCCTCGATTACGACCTGTTTTTCAAACGGGATTTTTCCCCCGCTCAGCATCGCTTCAATATGGTGTTCGTAGGAATAGCCCGCCCTCGATTTCCTCTGCTGGCTGGCCGACAGCATCAGCGCGTCGATCCGGGGCAGTTCATTGATCAGCTGCCGGATGATCTCTGCGATGGTCATGTCGCGCGGTGCGTCGCCAAGGGCGATGCGTACCAGTTCGACGGCCCGCTCGCGGCGCTGGAAGTCTCGGAACATATCCCATTCGATACTGCGGCTGATCTCGCGGAGCGCATCACCCGGGCGTTCGATGGCGAAGGGATCGAGGCTGGTCAGTCCGTAGATCTCGAGGTAACGGTCGCGCGCCAGCCCGGCCAGTTCTTCGGTTTTCGGCATGGCAGCACGGGCGAGGCCGAACTCGACGATCGTACCAGCCTTCCAGGCCGCGATCAGTTCTTCCGCGAAATCAAGAACCCGGTCCTGTTCCTTTGCCCTGACCTCAGCGGGTTCAAACTCACCAATCAGGAAATCCGGTGTGATGTCGAGCTGCAGGAGAAGCAGATCCGCTTCCTCGCTGGCGGAATCAATGGTCAGGCATTCGTAGACAGTATCTTCGCCCTGCCGATACCGCCCCATCATCAGGAAAGAAGCCGGCGAGAGATGCTCAAAGCACTCTTTCGGCAGGCGTGTCATATGCGTCTCAGGGCCCTTACTCGTGTAGTGTACGATCCGGGTATGTTTATTGCGCTCATCGCCTGAAGCCTGTGGCCAGAGCGTATCGAACCAGGCCTCCCGGATCGGGGCCGCATCCGGGTCTTTGCGCGGTTTGGCCTCCAGCGGTGGAAAAAACCCGCCCTCGCGCTGTTCCGCCGGAATATAAACCCCGGCCTGGTGCTTATTGGCATAACGCGCCCAGTCACGGTCATTGTTCGAGAGCTTCTTGAGCAATACCCGCTCAGCCCGGCTGAGCAGGTCCGTCAGAAGCCCGGCCTGACCGCCGCCGTCCTCGTCAAAATCGAAAATACCCTGCACGCTCAAATCTGGCCGCCTGTTTCTGTATGCTGACCTTCGATATCCAGCCGTTGGTCGCCAGAACATATCCATAGGGCAAGGGAGTCAATCACCGCCTCCGACGGCAACCTGCCGCGCCCCTTCAGCGCACATTCCCAGACCGTCGCAACACGCCAGCCGGCAACGATCAGCATGTCGATATTCCGGGCGTCCCGCTCGATGTTGCCGGTGATCTTGGCGCGCCAGAAATCCTGCCGTGTTGCAGGCCATCGAAAAAGTGGGCAAGCGTGCCCATGCCAGAAGCAGCCGTTCACAAAGATCACCGCATCATGCTTTGGCAGCACGATGTCTGGTCTACCCGGCAGTTTCCGGTCGTAGAGACGGTAGCGGTAACCAAGCGCATGAAGCCCGCGCCGGATCAGCATTTCCGGTTTGGTATCAGCCCCCTTGATTGCCGCCATGTTTCGGCTGCGGGTCCTGCTGTCGTGAACGTCAGCCAACTTTCTTAAGCGGTTCAGCTCTCGTCAGTGCGAGGATATGTGGTGCCATGACTTTTGCCACCTCGGCAAATACAGGCACGGCCACCGAGTTGCCGAATTGCTTGTAGGCCTGAGTGTCAGACACCGGAATCCGGAAGTCATCGGGGTAGCCCATCAGCCGCGCACATTCACGAGGCGTGAGGCGTCGCGGATTGTTGCCTTCGCCCCGACTGATCAGAATCTCGGAACCGTCTTTGTAATAGCGGGCCGACAACGTGCGCGAGATACTGTCACCATCGACCATGCCAAAGCCGAACCCATTCCCCTTGGCCTTATGCTTTGCAGCATAGCCTTGCAGATAGGCCCAAAGTTTGTCGGTCAGGGTGTATTTATCGCTGACCACAGCATCCGGCCCAACGGTGAAATGCCCCTCGGGCTGCTCCGTGCCATTTTCAGGGTGCAGAACATGGCGCATCCGCCTGGTCCCGTAAGTCGGAAGATGCACGTCATCGAAGCTGAACCCGGTCGCTTCACGGAAGCCGACCATCACAATCCGTTCGCGATGTTGCGGCACGAAATGCCCGGCATCAATGATCCGGGTCTCCAGTGTGTAACCGAGTTCCTCGGTCAGCTTGCGGCGGATCACCTCGAAGGTGCGGCCCTTATCGTGGCTTTTCAGATTCTTGACGTTCTCCAGCATGAAGGCCGCAGGACGGTGGTGCATGAGGATGCGCAGCACATCGAAGAACAGCGTTCCCTGGGTCTCATCGTCAAAGCCATGCGCGCGGCCGAGTGCGTTCTTCTTGGACACCCCGGCGATCGAGAAGGGCTGGCAGGGAAAGCCCGCAACCAACACGTCATGCGCGGGGATGTCTTCGGCGTCTACCTCCCGGATGTCGCCCACCGGAAGCCGGTTGTCAGGAAAGTTCGCCATATAGGTCTGCTGGGCGTATTTGTCCCATTCAGAGGTGAAGATGCAGCGCCCACCCGCGCTCTCCATTGCCCGCCGCAGGCCGCCTATCCCCGCGAACAGGTCGATGAACGTAAAGGTCTTTTCCGCATCGCCTGCATCGCGCCGCCGCTCGATCTCCATGTTCAGAAGACGGATCACGCTGTCGCGGGGGATCTCCTCACCGCGTTTCCAGCGATAGATGTGGCCTTCTGAATAGCCAAGCACGCGCGCGGCCTCGGGCACAGAGTATCCGGCTTGTGCCAGAAGTGTGGAAAAGTCAGCCTGCATGTGCCGATGCACCTCTGGGAATTTTTCTGACACAATGTCTATATAAGTCACCTTAATCAAGAACGAACGACGAAACATGATGGCTTTTTTCGCCTATCCGGTAAGCCAGCTTTTTCGCTCAGGACGCTGTCCGGCTGACATGCGGCGGACCCTTGGCTCTACGTCCGGCCGCTGGGCCTATTGACTGCCGTCCGACCGTTCCTCGCCACGTTAAGGGTGTGACGAAAGGCGGCGCGAAATCTGCTGCGGCAGCCAGAAAATCTGCATGAAAGACACGCTAAGGATCGCACGATTCTCAGGATATCAATAGATGATAGTGGCTGAGTCCGCTTCATGTTTCCGGCGTTTCGATATGTTCTCCCTCATCCCTCCTGGCGACCAGCAGAGATCAGATCGCGGCTTCCGTCACTGTCCGGTTTTCAGGGAGAACCTCGGGGAGTTTCAGCGACGAGCACAGCAAGCTCTTGCTTCGGACCTTGATCCGATTTGCGAACAGGACCCCTCTTCCGTTTCGTCTGGCATTGCTCGCAGAGCTCGCAAGTCTTCCGAACGAGGCAACTGAGCCTTGCAGCCAATATGCGCTGGTGTGGCTGAATGGCATGCCTGACCCAAAGCTGGCTTACAGGCGCCAGGCCTGAAAAACCGACCAGCATAACGTCTTGGAATTTACAGATAATGGCGCACCCAGCACGATTCGAACGTGCGACCTTTGCCTTCGGAGGGCAACGCTCTATCCAGCTGAGCTATGGGTGCGTTGCGGCCTGAATAGACCAAGCCGCAGGGGCGCGCAACACGGAATCAGGCGAAAAGTTCGTGGCAGAGTTCCAGCGCCTCGACCAGCCGGTCGACCTCTGCCTCGGTGTTGTAAAGCGCGAATGAGGCGCGGCAGGTGGCGCCCACGCCCATATGCTCCAGGAGCGGCATGGCGCAATGGGTACCGGCACGCACGGCAACACCCTTCTTGTCCAGCACGGTCGAGATGTCATGCGCATGGGCCGGGCCTTGCAGCGTGAAGGAGAAGATCGCGCCCTTCCCCGCTGAATTCCCCTGCACGTTCAGCCAGTTGAGACCGGCGAGCCGCGACCGCGCATAATCGCGCAACCGGCGTTCGTGCGCAGCGACATTCTCCATCCCCAGCGTCATCAGGTAATCCAGCGCCACGCCCAGCCCGATCTGCTGCACGATACCGGGCGTGCCTGCCTCGAATTTCATCGGCGGGTCGGCATAGGTTACCGCATCGCGTGTCACTTCGCGGATCATGTCACCGCCGCCGAGGAAGGGGCGCATCTCAGCCAGACGCTCGCGCCGGATATAGATCGCGCCGGAGCCGGACGGGCCATAGAGCTTGTGCCCGGTGATGGCATAGAAATCACAGCCCATCGCCTGCACATCGACCGGCATATGCACCGCGCCCTGACTGCCATCGACCAGCACCGGCACGCCCTTCTCGCGCGCGCCCCGGCAGATCGCGGCCACATCAACCACAGTGCCCAGCACATTAGACATCTGCGTCACCGCCACCAGACGGGTGCGAGGGCCGATGGCGTCGATCACCGCCTGCGGGTCCAGATCGCCGTTGGCGTCACATTCCACCCATTTGAGCACCACGCCCTGCCGTTCCCGCAGGAAATGCCAGGGCACGATATTGGCGTGATGCTCCATGATGGACAGCACGATCTCGTCACCGGGCTGGAGCCGTGGCGCAGCCCAGGCGTAGGAAACGAGATTGATTGCCTCGGTCGTGCCGGAGGCGAAGACGATTTCCTCTTCGTCTCCCGCGTTCAGAAAGCGGGCGATGGTACCGCGCACGGCTTCGTACTTTTCAGTCGCAAGGTTCGAAAGGTAATGCAAGCCACGGTGAACATTGGCATATTCCATGGAATAGGCCCGCGTCACCGCGTCGATCACGCATTGCGGCTTCTGCGCGGAAGCGCCGTTGTCCAGATAGACCAGCGGCTTGCCGTTCACCTCGCGCCCGAGGATCGGGAAATCCGCGCGCACCTTCGCCACATCGAACATGCTCATGCCCCTTGTTCCACCACGCTCAGTCCCATGATCCACTGGAACAGAAAACCGGCGAAAGCCACCAGCCCGGTGGCGGTCAGTTGCGGACCCGGCCCGATCATTCCGGCGACCAGCCCCACCAGCAGCACCAGCGGCGTGACAGTGACCAGCGCCCAGAACAGCGCCAGCCGTGCGCCATACCAGCTGCCGCGCCCGCCGCTCAGACGCCCCACCAGACGGCTCGCTGCCGCCAGCAGGTAAAACACCGGGATCGTCGCCAGCAGCCCCAGCCCCACAGCCAGCAATTGCGCCGACAGCGGCTTGTCCGGGTTCATTACGGTTTCGCGCGCCGCAACCGGATATTGCGCGATGAAGGCGATCAGCAGAAAGACGAACAGCAGGCTGAAGGCGAAAGGCTCGGACACGCCGCGTTCCAGATGACGGCGCAGCACCGTGCGGGGGCGCCGCCAGCTTTCGACGATATCCGAGGTGACCGCCATCTTACTGCCCGTGCCGCGCCAGCCAGCTTTCCAGACGGGCACGAATATCTTCGGCCAGTCCTTCGTCCTCGATCTCCTGAATGGCTTCCGCGAGGAAGGCCAGCACCAGAAGCGATTGTGCCTGACGCAGCGGGACCCCGCGCGAGCGCAGGTAGTAAAGCGCCGTCTCGTCAATCGCGCCCGAGGTGGACCCGTGCGAGCATTTCACGTCATCGGCGTAGATTTCCAGCTCGGGCTTGGCAAGGAACTGCGAATGGTCATCCAGCAGCAGACTTTGGGAAATCTGATATCCGTCCGTCTTTTGCGCGCCGGGCTTCACAAGGATCTTGCCCTGGAACACGCCGACGGCGCCATTCTTCAGCACCTTCTTGAACACCTGACGGCTTTCACAGCGTTCTGCCGCATGAGTCACGAACACCGTGTCGTCATGGTGGAAGTCGCCATCGCCGACCGCGGCCCCCGCCACATGCGCCACCGCATCATCGCCGGTCAGTTCGATCACCGCCTCGTTGCGCGTCAGCACGCCATTGGCGGTCAGCGTGAAACTCTTGAACAGCGATTCCCGACCCAGACGGGCAAAGATATGCGTCACGGCGCGCCGTTCGTGATCACGGCCCTGGGTACGGATATGGTGGAAACGGGCGCCATCGGCGACCTCAACTTCCAGCACTTTGTTAAAGCGCGCGGCGGCCGGGCCGTTTTCCAGCAGAGTCAGCTCGGCGCCTTCCTCCAGCTTCACACAATGATGAAGCATCGCATCGGAAGTTTCTGATTTATGCAGATAAATCAGGGAAACAGGCTTGACGGCCCTGCCGGTAACGCGGATCAGAACGCCTTCTGTAGCCGCAGCGGAATTCAGCGCTGCCAGCGGGCGTTGCACCGGGGTCTGACCCCGTGCCTCCAGCACACCATACAGCGACTGCGCCCAGTGGATATCCGCCGTCTGGCGGCTGAGCAGTTCAACCCCAGCCGCTTCCAGATCGTCGGATTGCGCCGGATCGAAGACACCGTCAACAAAGACAACCTTCACCCGGTCGAACCCGGTAAAGGCCATCGGCTCGTCCTTCGGGTCGAACAACGAAGCCTTGGGCGCGTCTGCCTGCACCAGCGACGACGGATCGGTATAACGCCAGTACTCATCCCGCCTACCGGGCAGGCCCATGGCGCGCAGCCGCGCCAGCGCTTCGGCCCGCGCGGCCCCGGCCCATCCGCCCTGCGGCAGCGCCAGCGCGGAAAGCCGCGCCTCCGCCGCGTCGCGTTTCGCCTCTGCGACCGCCATCACAGCACCTCGGCCAGAATGTCGGCGTAACCGTTGTTCTCGACTTCCAGGGCCAGTTCCGGCCCGCCTGTCTTCACGATGCGGCCATCCGCCATGATGTGCACGACGTCAGGTTTGATATGGTCAAGAAGCCGTTGATAATGCGTGATAACAAGGAATGCACGGCCTTCGCTGCGCAGCGCGTTCACACCGTCGGCCACCAGTTTCATCGCATCGACGTCGAGACCGGAGTCAGTCTCGTCCAGAATGCACATCTTGGGCTCCAGCATGGCCATCTGGAGGATCTCGTTCCGCTTCTTCTCACCGCCAGAGAAGCCCACGTTGACCGGGCGCTTCATCATCTCGGCGTCGATCTTCAGTGCCTTGGCCTTTTCGCGCACGACTTTCAGAAACTCGCCCGCGCTCATTTCCTCTTGCCCGCGCGACTTGCGCTGCGCGTTCACAGCGGTGCGCAGGAAGGTCATGTTGCCAACGCCCGGAATTTCCACCGGATACTGGAAGGCAAGGAACAGGCCGGCGGCGGCGCGTTCTTCGGGCTCCATCTCCAGCAGTTCCACCCCGTCCAGCGTGGCGGAGCCGTCGGTGACCTCATAGCCGTCGCGGCCCGAGAGCACATAGCTCAGCGTCGATTTGCCCGAGCCGTTCGGACCCATGATCGCGTGGACCTTGCCCGCCTCGACCCTGAGGTTCACGCCCTTGAGGATAACCTTGTCATCCTCTTCAAGTTTGACGTGCAGATTGTTGATTTCCAGCATGATTTTCCTCAGTCGACAGTCACGGCGGTGCCCGAGATCGACACCATGAGCATGGAATTCCCGACCACTTCGTAGTCCAGATCCACGCCGACAACGGCATTGGCGCCCATTGCACGGGCGCGGTCTTTCAATTCTTTCGTGGCCTCTTCGCGGGCATCGGCCAGCTTGCTTTCATAGGCGCCCGAGCGTCCGCCAATCACATCGGTGATCGAGGCAAAGAGATCACGCACGATATTGGCGCCCATGATGACCTCGCCGACCACCAGCCCGTGATAGGCGGTGATGCGGTGGCCTTCGATGGTTGGGGTCGTCGTGACGATCATCCGACCGAGCCTTCCAGTGAGATCGCCACGAGGCTTTGCGCCTCCATGGCGAATTCCATCGGCAGCGCTTGCAGCACTTCCTTGCAGAAGCCGTTCACCACCAGCGCCACGGCCTCCTCTTCGTCCATCCCGCGTGAACGGCAGTAGAAGAGCTGGTCGTCATCAACCTTCGAGGTGGTCGCCTCATGCTCCACCCGCGAGGAATTATTCTTCACCTCGATATAGGGCACGGTATGCGCACCACATTTATCCCCGATCAGCAGGCTGTCGCATTGCGTATAGTTCCGCGAATTCAATGCCTTCGGGTGCATACTTACCAGTCCGCGGTAAGTATTCTGCGCGCGCCCCGCCGAAATCCCCTTCGACACGATGCGGGATTTGGTGTTCTTGCCCAGATGCACCATCTTGGTGCCGGTATCGGCCTGCTGGGCATTGTTGGCGATGGCGATGGAGTAGAACTCGCCCTGGCTGTCATCGCCGCGCAGGATGCAGGACGGGTATTTCCAGGTGATCGCGCTGCCGGTTTCCACCTGCGTCCACATCACCTTGGAGCGTGCACCCCGGCAATCGGCGCGTTTGGTCACGAAGTTGTAGATGCCACCCCGGCCTTCCTCGTCACCCGGATACCAGTTCTGGACGGTGGAATATTTCACCTCGGCATCGTCCAGCACCACAATCTCCACCACCGCAGCATGAAGCTGGTGGGTATCGCGCTTCGGGGCGGTGCAGCCTTCCAGATAGCTGACATAGGCGCCCTTGTCGGCGATGATCAGCGTGCGTTCGAATTGCCCGGTGTTTTCCGCGTTGATGCGGAAATAGGTCGACAGTTCCATCGGGCAGCGCACGCCCTCGGGGATGTAGACAAACGACCCGTCCGAGAAGACGGCACAGTTCAGCGTGGCAAAGAAGTTATCCGACTGCGGCACCACCGTGCCAAGGTATTTCTTCACCAGTTCCGGGTATTCGCGGATCGCTTCAGAGATCGAGCAGAAGATGACGCCCGCCTTCTTCAGCTCTTCCTTGAAGGTCGTGCCCACGGAAACGCTGTCAAACACCGCGTCCACCGCGACCTTGCGCGGCTCGTCGGCACCTTCAACACCGGCCAGAAGCATCTGTTCCTTCAACGGAATCCCCAGCTTCTCATAGGTCGCCAGCAGCTTCGGATCGACCTCATCCAGAGACTTCGGTTTCACCGCCATGCTCTTCGGCTTGGCGTAGTAATACTGATCCTGATAGTCGATTTCCGGGTAGTTCAGCATGGCCCAGCGAGGTTCTTCCATCTGGAGCCAGCGGCGATAAGCGGCCAGACGCCATTCCAGCATCCATTCCGGTTCGCCGTTCTTTTCGCTGATGAGGCGCACGATATCCTCGTTCAGCCCCTTCGGCGCATATTCAGTCTCGATGCTGGTTTCCCAGCCGTATTTGTATTTGCCGGCCATGGCCTGCACGGTTTCGATCGTCTCGCGGTCGACGCCGTCGCGCACTTCGATCTGGTCTTCGGTTTCCAGTGCCGTCATGGCCTTATCCCTCTTGCGCCCGCTTGCGGGCCTTGCGGTATTGCGCTGTCCAGGCATCGGCAAAGCGCAACACATCTTCTTCCGTCGTCTCGGGGCCGATCGACACGCGCAGCGCCGAGGCGGCGGCGGTCTCGTCAAACCCCATGGCGCGCAGTACCCGGCTGGCCCGAACCTTGCCCGAGGAACAGGCCGAGCCCGCCGAAACGGCGAAACCAACCAGATCCATCTGCATCACCTGCGTCTCGCCCTTCCAGCCGGGGGTGACGAGGCACAGGGTGTTCGGAAGTCGAACACTTCCTTTCCCGACAGAAATAGTCTCATTCTCTGCGGCTGACAATGCTGACTCTAGAATATTTCTAAATTCAGCCACCCGCTCCCAGACCCCGTCCGCAAGATCCCGCGCGGCGGCTTCGGCGGCGGCAGCGAATCCTGCAATGCCGATCAGGTTCTCGGTTCCGGCGCGGCGACCCATCTCCTGCCCGCCGCCCTTCAGCTGCGCCGGAACATCCAGCCCGCGCCGCAGGATCAGCGCGCCGATTCCCTTTGGCCCGCCGTGTTTATGGGCCGAGACGATGCCCATGTCGCAGCCCAGCCAGTTGAAGGCGAAGGGCAGCTTGCCAAAAGCCTGCGTCAGGTCGGAGACCGCCAGCCCCTCGGGCAGCGCCTGCACGATGCCGGTTTCGGAATTGGCATATTGCAGTGCGGTTTTCGTCGGGTCGGTCACTGTCACCTGCCCCGCCGCATCGACCGCCAGATCGGGGGTGCACCAGGCGCTGATGGCTTCGTGTTCAATGTCGCCGCAATGCAGGTCACGCCCGGCACAGGCCAGCGCCGCCGCCTCGGTCGCGCCCGAGGTGAACACGATGTCGGCGCCATCGGCCCCGAGCGCGGCGGCGATCTGCCCGCGCGCGCGTTCCAGCAGCGATTTCGCCGCCCGCCCCTCGGCATGGACGGAGGAGGGGTTGCCCACCAGATCCATCGCCGCGATCATCGCCGCCCGCGCCTCAGGGCGCAGCGGCGTGGTCGCGTTCCAGTCGAGATAGGCGCGCGGTTTCATTCCAGCACCGGAAGCTTGCCCACATCGAAACCGGGGCCGGGCAGCAGCTCCACCCCCGCTTTCGACATCCGCACCTCCAGCCCCGCCGCCATCAGCGCGGTTTTCAGCGCATCGACGGGGGCGAAGTTCTTGGTCTCCATCGCCTCTGCCCGCAGCCCGGCCAGACGGTTCACCCAAGGCGCAAGATCCACCCCGGCCTCGTCCCAGCCACCGAGTTCCGGCAACAGCAGGCCCAGAAGCTGCGCCGAGGCGAGCAGCCCCGCGGCATCGCCCTCACCCGCCAGACGGTGCAATTCGGCAAGCGCGCCCGCGGTGTTCAGATCGCCCGCCAACGCCGCCACCACCGCATCGGCCACCTGCCCCGGCTGCGCGCCTTTCGTCAGCGCCCGCCATTTGCGCAGCGTGCCTTCGGCCTGCGTCGCCTTCTCATGCGTCCAGTCCATCGGCCGCGCGTAATGCGTGCCGAGATAAACAAACCGGATCACCTCGCCCGGATAGCCCTGATCCAGCAGGTCGCGGACGGTAAAGAAATTGCCGAGCGATTTCGACATCTTCTTGCCCTCGACCTGAAGCATCTCGTTATGCATCCAGATATTCGCGAACTGGCCGGAATGGTTGGCGCAGCAGCTTTGCGCGATTTCATTCTCGTGGTGCGGGAATTGCAGGTCGATGCCGCCGCCGTGGATGTCAAAGGTCTCGCCCAGAAGCGCCTTGCTCATGGCCGAGCATTCGATATGCCAGCCGGGGCGACCCCGGCCCCACGGGCTGTCCCAGCCCGGCAGCGTATCATCCGAGGGCTTCCACAGCACGAAATCCATCGGATCGCGCTTGTAGGGGGCCACCTCGACCCGGGCGCCGGCGATCATGTCATCGACTGACCGACCCGAGAGCTTGCCGTAATCGGCATAGCTGCGCACGTCGAACAGAACATGACCCTCGGCGGCATAGGCATGGCCCCGGTCGATCAGGTCCGAAATCATGGCGATCATCGCGCCGATATATTCGGTCGCGCGCGGCTCATGCGTCGGGCGCAGGGCGCCAAGCGCATCCATATCGGCGTGATACCAGCCGATCGTTTCATCCGTGATGTCGCGGATCGGGCGGCCGGTCTGGGCGGCCTTGGCGTTGATCTTGTCATCGACGTCGGTGAAGTTGCGCACATATGTGACGTGCTCCGCGCCGTAGATATGGCGCAGCAGGCGGAACAGCGTGTCGAACACCACCACGGGCCGGGCATTGCCGATATGGGCACGGTCATAGACGGTCGGCCCACAGACATACATGCGCACCTTGCCGGGGATCAGCGGCACCAGATCTTCGGTCTGGCGGGTGCGGGTGTTGTGCAGGCGGATCGTCGTGGTCATGTCGCTCTCCCTTTGGGATGGCGCCGACTTACCGCTTTCGCGGCGGCTTGGAAACCTTGATCCGCATGCGAAAGGGCGGCGGATCGCCCCGCCGCCCCCTGCCTTGCCCGGACGGGCAATCAGAAGCGATAGTTGACCCGCAGCGCCGCGGTCGTCGCATCGGGGTCAAGCCCGGTTCCGTCAAAATTGTCGAAGCGATGGGCCAGAACCTCGCCGCCGACGGTCCATTGGTCGTTGACCTGATAATCCACGCCGATCCCGCCGAAATAGCCGGTGTCAGAGGTATTGGTGCCGCCGATATCGCCCTTGGCATAGGCTGCGCCCGCCGTCGCATAAACCAGCGTGCGACCAAAATCATAACCCGCCTGAAGCTTCAGATGGGCCAGCGTATCAACCTTGCCGCCCCCGGCGGAGGGTTTGATATTGGTGCCAGACACATCGGCCTCGACGCCCAGAACGGTGGTGCCCAGATCCCAGCGATAACCCAGTTGCGCGCCCCCGAAGGCGCCATCGGCATTGGGGTCATTCACATCGGCATAGCCAAGGTGCGCACCGGCGTAGGCGCCGCCCCAATTGCCATCGGCGCGCACCGGCGCGACCGGCACGGGAGCGGTTACCACG
Source organism: Gemmobacter caeni (assembly GCF_003054195.1). GTDB lineage: Bacteria > Pseudomonadota > Alphaproteobacteria > Rhodobacterales > Rhodobacteraceae > Gemmobacter > Gemmobacter caeni. Next base: position 155,000 of record NZ_QBKP01000009.1, on the reverse strand, counting down.
GGTTCCGGGGCGGGGGTTGCAAGCCCACCCGCAAAGGCAGGCGCGGCAAGCGTCAGCGGGGCCAGAACAGCCAGGGCAAAGCGTTTCATCGGTCTTTCTCCTTACCATCACGGCGGTCTTTGTCGCCGCGTCGGGCCAGAGATGGCGCCTGACGAAACTGAACTCAATAGTTCATCACGGCACCTTGAAGCGCCGCGATTGCCTGCGATCACCCGGCCTTTTCTTCCAGTTCCAGCCATTCCTCCTCGGCCGCAGCCAGCGCCTGCTGCCGTTCAGCCAGCATGTCCGAGGCCTTGCGGAACTTCACCGGCTCTTTGGTGAAGAGGTCCGGCGTTGCCAGCAATTCACCCAGCTTGCCGATTTCATGTTCCAGCCGCTCGATGACATTGGGCAGTTCATCCAGACGCTTGCGTTCGGTGAAGCTGAGGCCCTCGGCCTTCTTCGGCGCGGGGTCGGGCCTTGCGGCAATGGCGGGCTTCGGCGCGGCAGCCTTTGGCGCAGGCGCATCAACCGGGCGCTGGCTCTGATAATCGCTCCAGCCGCCGGCATAGACGGTTGCCCTGCCCTCGCCTTCCATCGCGATGGTCGTTGTCGCCACCCGGTCGATGAAATCACGGTCATGGCTGACCAGCAGCACGGTGCCGTCATATTCGCCGAGGATGTCCTGCAACAGATCAAGCGTTTCGACATCCAGATCGTTGGTCGGTTCGTCAAGGATCAGCAGATTCGATTCCTGCGCCATGAGCTTGGCCAGCAGAAGCCGCGCTTTTTCGCCACCCGACAGCGACTTGACCGCCGCGCGGGCCTGCAATTCGCTGAACAGGAAATCCTTGAGATAGCCCACAACATGCTTGGGCGTGCCGCGCACCATCACCTGATCCGACGCGCCGGAAACCGCCATCAGCGGATCGCCGGTCAGGTTTTCCCAAAGGCTCGCATCCGGGTCCAGCCGCGCGCGGGTCTGGTCGAACACGGCAATTTGCAGGTTGGTGCCCAGCGTCACCGTACCCGCATCCGGCGTTTCCTGCCCGATCAGCATTTTCAGCAGCGTGGTCTTGCCGATGCCGTTCGGCCCGACAAAGGCCACCCGGTCACCGCGCAGCACACGCAGGTCGAAATCACGGATGATCTGCTTGTCGCCATAGGCCTTGCTCAGCCCCCTAGCCTCGATCACCTTCTTGCCCGAGGTCGGGCCGCTGTCCAGATCCAGTGCGGCGGTGCCCTGACGGCGGATCATCGCGGCGCGCTGCGCCCGCAGGTCTTGCAGCGCACGCACCCGGCCCATGTTGCGCTTGCGGCGGGCGCTGATGCCCTCCACCGCCCATTTGGCCTCGTGCTTGATCTTGCGCTCCAGCTTGTGCCGGGCGTCATCCTCCTCGGCCCAGATCTGCTCGCGCCATTCCTCGAATCCCTCGAATCCCTGTTCGCGCCGCCGCACCTCGCCCCGGTCGACCCAAAGAGTCGCGCGGGTCAGCGCGCGCAGGAAGGCACGGTCGTGGCTGATCAGCACGAAGGCAGTGCGGGTTTCGGAAAGCTCGCGCTCAAGCCACTGGATCGCCTGAATGTCCAGATGGTTGGTCGGCTCGTCCAGCAGCATGAGTTCCGGCGCCTCGGCCATGAGCTTAGCCAAAGCCGCACGGCGACGTTCTCCGCCCGAGGCACTGGAAACCGGCGTATCGGGGCGGAATTTCAGCCCCTCGGCCACCACATCGACCTTGTAGCTTTCATCCGCAGGCAGGCCGCTCGCGGCATAATCGCCCAGCGCGGCATAGGCCGAAAGATCGGGGTCCTGTTCCATGTAGCCGACGCTGACGCCGGGGGGCACGGTGCGCAGCCCCTGATCGGGTTCGACCAGCCCCGCCATGATTTTCATGAGCGTGGATTTGCCCGAGCCGTTGCGCCCGACCAGTGCCACCCGGTCGCCCGGTTGCACAGTCAGGTCGAGCCCGTCAAATAAGGGATTGCCACCAAAGGTGAGCGAGATGCCGGAAAGCTGAAGAAGGGGTGCGCGTGCCATGATAGGCGGCAGGTAAAGGCGCCGGGGCCGCAGGTCAAGCCGCTCCGGGTTCCGGGCTCGCGACCATGCGCAGGGCACGGGCGCGGGCCTCGGGAATCGCGCGGATCTCGACGCCGGTAAAGACGTGCAGGGTGCCAAGCTGATCGTCCACTACGGCGTGATCCGAAACCCAGCCCCCCATCGACAGATAGGTGCGCAACAAGGGCGGCATGGTCAGCATGCCGCGCTTGCGGTCAGGTTCGCGCCCCGCCAAAGCTTTGGCAAAGCGGAATACCCGCGGCGCCTTGACCCGCGGCAACCAGCGGCGCGGCGCCAGATGGCCTGCGCGCAGCAGGGTGAAAGCCTCGGCATGGCGGTCGGCATCGGTGCCGAGGAACGAGGCACAGCCGAACAGCAGTTCCGCCCCCATCGCATCGACGATCCGGGTCATCGCCCCCCAGGCAAGACGCAGGATGTCCGGGTCACGGTGACCGGGCGCGATGCAGAAGCGCCCCATTTCCACCATCGGGCCGGGAAAGCTGTGCAAGGGGCGCAGGTCATAGAACTGCGCTGAATAGCTGCGCCCGATCTCGGCCCCGCCCGTCAGCGGCAGCAGGCGGTAGCAGCAGACCAGCGCGCCGGTTTCCGTATCCTCGACCAGAACATGCAGGCAATCGGCATCGTGGCGGTCGGTATCCAGCCCGGTCGCAGCGGGGCCGCGAAAGCACATCTGCCGCAGGGCCTGCGCGCGCTGCACATCCCCCGCCTCCTGCGCCACCCGCGCCACCAGACGACCTTTGCGCAACGGCTGCACCCCGACCTCCCGCCCGTCTGCCGGGCCTTGCGCGCCCGGTTTGCCACAAGCCTGCGACGGGCCGATGACGGCCCGCGCTATTGTTGCAGGAACTGATCGGCGCGGAACCGACCCAGATTGCCCATGATCTGCCGCAGGAAGCCGATTCCCTTGATATTGCTTTCGGTCACACGCCGCGACAGCACCACGACCTCGCCGCGATCCAGACCGAACCGCTCGACATTGCGCACGACGCCGCCCTGATCGAAGGTGATCGACACGACCTGACGGTCGATTTCCTGCGGCTCCTGCGCGCCATAGTGGCGCCAGCGGCTCTGGACATAGAACCAGCCCTCGTCGTTCAGCAGACCCTCAGCCGAAGGACGGCCAAGTTTTTCCGCCACGCTGTCACGGTTGTCGGCGCCCACCTGCACCTCGGCCAGTTCGTCGTCCGTCGGCACATACCCGTGGTTGCGATAGACCGGCGCACAGGCCGCCATGGCCCCCGCGACCAGTGCCCCCGCGAGCCAGAGCCCGATCCGCCGCATGCTGCTGCCTGCCGAAGCCATGTTCTCTCCCGTCCCTTCCGGGCGCCCCTTGCCTTTGACCGGCATGGGACTTATCCCGGATCGCATCAGATGCCGCGCTTCCGGCATGACGCCCGGCCGGCTTGCCTTCCGGCTTACAGAAGGTCGGGCCGCTGTTCAAGAATGGAACGCGCGCCCCGCCTTGCGGAGACACCAATGACCGAACCGACCACCCCTGCCCTGAGCCACCCGCTGCGCATCGCCGCCCTCGCGGCGCGCAAACCCACGCGGTTCAGGCTGGAACCCGACGCCGACACCCGCGCCGCCGTGGCGCAGGCGCTGGAAATCACCGCCGTCCCGGAACTGACCTTCCGGGGTGAGCTGCGGCCGGTGGGGCGTCGCGACTGGGAACTGGTGGCAGAGCTTGCTGCCGTGGTGGAACAGCCCTGCTGCGTCACACTTGTTCCCGTCATCACCGAAATCCGCGAGGAGGTCCGGCGCCGCTATCTGGCCGAGATGCCCGTGCCCGAAGGGGACGAGGTGGAAATGCCCGAGGATGACACGCAGGAACCGCTGCCAGAGATCGTCGACCCCGGCGTGGTGGCACTGGAGGCGCTGGCGCTGGCGTTGCCGATGTATCCGCGCGCGCCCGATGTCGAGCTAGGCGAGGCAGTTTTCGCGGCACCCGGAGTAAAACCGCTGCGCGACGAGGATTTGCGCCCCTTTGCCGGTCTGGCAGGGCTTGCGGAAAAGCTCGGAAAAGGCGATACGACACCCGAGTGACGCGAACCCGGAACGGATGCAGAAAAGACTTGCACCCGGCCAGAATTCGACTATGTTCCGCGCCTCGCAAACACCGTGAAAAGCCGCCGTGCCAGAGGGTCGGAAATTGGCTTTTCCCAGAACAGAATCAGGGGCTTGTCCCCTCACTAACCCGAGGTTGAGACATGGCTGTCCCTCAGAACCGAGTCACCCGTTCGCGCCGCAACATGCGTCGCTCGCATGACGCTCTCGTCGCCGGCAACCCGTCGGAATGCCCGAACTGCGGCGAACTGAAGCGTCCGCACCACGTTTGCGGCGCCTGCGGCCACTACGACTCGCGTGAAGTCGTGGCTGTGACCACCGAAGTCGACGTGGACGAGGACGCGGCGTAAGCCGCTTCCCCTCCCCGGCCGACCATGACGACGAACGGAAGCGAACGTCCGGCGCAGGCTCAGCAGCGCACGATCATTTCGGTAGACGCCATGGGCGGGGATCGCGGACCGGCAGCGGTTGTTGCCGGTCTTGTTGATTCTGCGCGTGCCGATGCCGACCTGGCCTTTCTACTGCACGGTGACGAGGCGGTGCTGCGTCCGCTGGTCTCGCAACATGCCGAGATCGCGGATCGCTGCGAGATTCGCCATGCCCCGCGTGTGGTGACAATGGAAGACAAGCCCAGCCAGGTGATGCGCCATGGCGCGGGCACCTCGATGTGGTCCACCATCGACAGCGTGAAGGATGGCGAGGCCGCTGTTGCGGTCAGTTGCGGCAATACCGGCGCGCTGATGGCGGTCAGCATGATCCGGCTGCGCAAGCTGCCGGGGGTGAACCGGCCGGCCATTGCCTGTCTCTGGCCCTCGCGCAACCCCGGCGGGTTCAATGTGATGCTGGACGTTGGTGCCGACATCAAGGCCGAGGCCGAAGATCTTCTGCAATATGCCACCATGGGCGCGGCCTACGCGCGCAACGGGCTGCATCTGCGGCGCCCGCGTGTCGGTCTGCTGAACGTCGGCACCGAGGAACACAAGGGCCGGGCAGAACTGAAGCTGGCACATGACCGGATGCTCGCCGCGCAGGATGCTGCGGAGTTCGATTTCGTGGGATTCGTCGAAGGCGGCGACATTCCGTCAAACCGTGTCGATGTCATCGTGACCGACGGGTTCACCGGCAATATCGCCCTTAAAACCGGCGAAGGCACCGCGAAGCTGTCCTCCGATTTCATGCGCGAGGCTTTTGCCTCGGGTATTCTGTCGAAGCTGGGGGCGCTGCTGGCGCTGGGGGCGCTGAAGCGCCTGCAAAAGCGGATCGACCCGCGCCGGGTGAACGGCGGGGTATTTCTTGGCCTGAACGGCACTGTGGTGAAAAGCCACGGCGGCGCCGATGCGACCGGCGTTTCCGCCGCGATCCGTCTGGCAGCGCAGCTGGCACGTTCGGGCTTTGTCGACCGGCTGGCGGCCCGGGTTGCATCCGCCGGACGCGCGGGGCAGGATGCCGCCGTCGAAGGAGGCGGGCAGGAATGACAATCAGGGCCGTGGTCAAGGGCGTCGGGCATTATCTGCCCGAGCGGGTGGTTCAGAATGCCGAATTCGAGAAAACCATCGACACGTCAGACGAATGGATTCGCTCCCGTTCCGGAATCGAGCGGCGGCATTTCGCGGCCGAGGGTCAGACGACCTCGGACCTTGCCGCCCGCGCGGCCGGGGCGGCTTTGGCCAATGCCGGGCTGACGGTCGACGATATTGACGCGATTGTTGTCGCCACCTCGACCGCCGATCTGACCTTCCCCTCCGCCGCCACCATGGTGCAGGCACGCCTGGGGATGACGCGCGGTTTCGCCTATGACGTCCAGGCGGTCTGTGCCGGTTTCGTTTATGCGCTGGCCAATGCCAATGCGCTGATCGTCTCGGGCCAGGTGCGCCGGGCGCTGGTGATCGGGGCCGAGACCTTTTCCCGCCTGATGGACTGGACCGACCGGGGCACCTGCGTGCTGTTCGGTGACGGCGCGGGCGCGCTGGTGCTTGAGGCGCATGACGGGTCCGGCACCCCTGCCGACAGGGGCATCCTGTCGGTCGACCTCAATTCCGACGGGCGGCATCGCGATATACTGTATGTCGATGGCGGGGTGTCGACCGGCACCACCGGCCATCTGCGCATGCAGGGCAAGGAAGTGTTCCGCCACGCGGTCGAAAAGCTGGCCGAAACCGCCCATACCGCGCTGGAGAAGATCGGGCTCAGCGGTGAGGATGTGGACTGGATCGTGCCGCATCAGGCCAATATCCGCATCATCGAGGCCACGGCCAAGCGGATGCAGGTGCCGATGGACCGTGTGGTCGTGACCGTGCAGGACCACGGCAATACCTCGGCCGCTTCGATCCCGCTCGCGCTGTCAGTCGGCGTGACGCGCGGGCAGATCAAACCCGGCGATCTGGTTGTGACCGAGGCGATCGGCGGCGGTCTGGCCTGGGGTTCGGTCGTCCTGCGCTGGTGATTGTTCGCAACCTGCGCAGGATACCGCCATATTGCCCCGGATTGGCCCCGGGAACGCCATCTGAACTTGCCCGCACAAGTGGTTGATATTGACTCGAAAACCCAATGCCCTCAATCTTCCTGAAAACCCGGGGGGGATTTGGGAATGAGTGAAAAGACTCTGACGCGCATGGATCTGAGCGAAGCCGTCTTCCGCGAGGTGGGGCTGTCGCGCAATGAATCCGCCGAACTGGTGGAAACCGTGATCCAGCATGTCTCGGATGCGCTGGTACGCGGCGAGACGGTCAAGATTTCGTCCTTCGGCACCTTCTCGGTGCGCGACAAGTCGGCCCGCATGGGCCGCAATCCCAAGACCGGCGATGAAGTGCCGATCAGCCCGCGCCGCGTGCTGACCTTCCGTCCGTCGCATCTGATGAAAGAGCGTGTCGCCAGCGGCACGAAAGGCTGACAGGGGCCTGGGGCATGGAGAAATCGCCCGATGCCTTCCGCACCATCAGCGAAGTGGCCGATCAGCTGGAAACCCCGGCCCATGTGCTGCGGTTCTGGGAAAGCCGCTTTCCGCAGATCAAGCCGGTGAAGCGTGCCGGGGGGCGGCGGTATTACCGCCCCACCGATGTCGCGCTGCTGCAAGGCATCCGCAAACTTCTGCACGACGAAGGCATGACGATTCGCGGTGTGCAGAAAATTCTGCGCGAGCAAGGCGTTCGCCATGTTGCGAGCCTGTCGGGCACGGATGTTTCCGACGATCTGGAGGCTTTTGACGCGGCCCTGGATGCGACCGATGATGCCCCGCCTGTCGCCGAGGTCGTGTCTTTGCACGACTGGCAGGAAATCGCGGCCATCTCCACCGAAATGGCCGCCGCCGCCCGCGCCGCGCCGAAAGCGCCACCGCCCGCCGAGGCCGCGGCACCCGATGATCCCGAGATGACGACGGCGGTGGACATGCCCAGACAGCCAGATGACCAGCCCTCGCTTTTCGATTTCGGGGAGGTGCCCGACGAGGGGGACGAAACCGCCGCACCGGCTGAAAACCTGATGGCCGAAGCGGCAGAGACGGACCCCGGCCCGACCGAAGACACAGCCGCGGCGGAGCCCGACGATTCTACCAGGGCCGAATCGTCCGGGGCCAGCGCCAATGCCGGGGCGGCGCCACCTGCCCCGCCGCCCGAATCGGACCCGGTCTGGCTTCCGGCGATTCTGCGGAGCCTGACGCCAGAAGCCCGCATGGCCAGCGCGGCCGCACTGACCACTGCACAACCGCGTCTGCAAGCACTTCAGGCGCGGCTGGAGGCGATCCGCCGGACGCGGCGCGGATAAATTGCCACGATGCGATTTGGCGCTTGCCCCCGCCGGAATTATCGTTATGTATCCGCGCAGTCGGGCCGTGGCGCAGCCTGGTTAGCGCGTCCGTCTGGGGGGCGGAAGGTCGCGAGTTCGAATCTCGCCGGCCCGACCACCGAGAAAAGCCCGCCCTTGGAAACAAGGCGCGGGTTTTTTCGTATCTGATCCATGCACGGGGGATGGCGTGACTGAAACCGGAGTTCTGCCCGCGCAAACCCTGCGCCGCCTGATCGAAGATGGCGTGATCGGCGCCGACCGGCCCATCCTTCCCGAACAGATCCAGCCCGCCAGTCTCGACCTGCGTCTGGGTGATGTCGCCTATCGCGTTCGCGCCTCCTTCCTCGCCGGTCAGGGCCGCAGCGTGGCCGAACGGATCACCGAATTCGAGATGCATCGCATGGACCTCAGCGCCGGTGCGGTGCTGGAAAAGGGCTGCGTCTATGTGATTCCCCTGATGGAGCGGCTGGCGCTGCCCGAGGGCATCACCGCCGTCGCCAATGCCAAAAGCTCGACCGGGCGGCTCGACCTGCTCACCCGTACCATCACCGATGGCGGGGTGGAGTTCGACCGCATCGCCGGGGGCTACAGCGGCCCGCTTTATGCCGAGGTCTGCCCGCGCAGTTTCTCTGTCCTGGCGCGGGCCGGGCAACGGCTGAACCAGATCCGCTTCCGCCACGGTCAGGCCGTGCTGTCGGATGCGGACCTCACCGCATTGCACGGGCGCGAACCGCTGGTAAACGGGCCTGCGGTGATCTCGGAAGGGCTGGGCTTTTCCGTCGATCTGCGGCCGGGGCCGGATGATCTGGTGGGCTATCGCGCCAAGCCCCATACCGGCGTCATCGACCTTGACCGGATCGGCCATTACCCGGCCGCCGAGTTCTGGGAGGAAATCCGCAGCCGCGACGGCAGGATCATCCTCGATCCCGGTGCCTTCTACATTCTGGTCAGCCGCGAGGCAGTAACGATCCCGCCGGATTACGCCGCCGAAATGGCACCCTATCTGGCGATGGTGGGCGAGTTCCGCGTACATTACGCAGGCTTCTTCGACCCCGGCTTCGGCCATTCGGCGGCAGGCGGCACAGGCTCGCGCGGTGTGCTGGAGGTACGCTGCCACGAGGCGCCCTTCGTGCTGGAGCATGGGCAGATCGTGGGGCGGCTGGTCTATGAGCGGATGTCAGAGCGGCCCGAGACACTGTATGGCGCCGGGATCGCCTCGAACTATCAGGGGCAGGGTCTGAAGCTTGCCAAGCATTTCCGCACCTGAGCGGGCTTGAATGTGCCATGGGGGCAGCCCGCCCCCACGGCACCTCCCCCAAGGATACTTCTCAACAGAAAATGCGGCTCAGCGGCCCAGACGGCGGGCGATGCGGGCCGCCTGGCGGGCCTTTTTGGTCATGTCGCGCGCCGCGTTGGCCTGTTTGCGTTCGTCCGCCGTCATCTGCCCCGGCGGCTTGCCCTTGCGCGCCACATGGTCGATGCCCTTGTTGATCGCGGTATTCATCGCGCGGCGGAAAATCATGTTGAAGATCTGCTGAAAGATCCGTCCTGCATCCATGGCGTCAATCCTCGAATAGTTCGGTCTGGCCGGTGGGGCTGTCTTCATCGTCTTCATCGGGGCGCTGCATCGAGCCGGGCAGCGGGCGGTTGTCCAGCAGGCCAGCCGCGCGCAGATCCTTCAGCCCCGGCAGGTCGCGGGCCGATTCCAGCCCGAAGTGATCAAGGAAGGTTTCCGTGACAACGAAAGTCACCGGGCGCCCCGGTGTCATGCGGCGGCGGCCCAGGCGAATCCATTCCATCTCAAGCAACTGGTCGATGGTGCCGCGGCTGACGGCGACGCCGCGGATTTCCTCGATCTCGGCGCGGGTGGCGGGCTGGTGATAGGCAATAATGGCCAGCGTCTCGATCGCGGCGCGGCTGAGCTTGCGTTGCTCAACCACCTCTTTCTGCATCAGATGGCCAAGGTCAGGCGCGGTGCGGAAGGCCCAGGCATCGCCCACCCGCACCAGCCGCACGCCGCGCCCTTCGTAGCGACGGCGCAGATAGGCCAGTGCCTCGGCCGGGTCGCAGCCGTGTGGCATGCGCTTTTCCAGTTCCGCGACCGAGACGGGTTCCGTGGCGGCGAACAGGATCGCCTCGACCATACGCTCCTGCTCCGCAATGGGCGGAGCATCGAAAAGGCTTTTTTCCTGCGATTCGCTCATGCGCCGTCCTTCCGGCGAATCTGGATCGGAGCAAAGGTTTCCCCCTGCCGGATATCGACCTGGCCCCGTTTCGCCATTTCCAGGATAGCCGCGAAATGTGCTGCAATTGAGGAACGCCGGCGCATCGGATTGCGGTCCCAGCCTTCGGGCAGCCAGCTTTCAAGGTCGGACCAGCTTGCGGCATAGCCGATCAGGCCGCGCAACCGCTCCAGCGCCTGTTCCATGGTGAACACGTCGTCGCGGTCCATCACGAAGGGGCGGAATTCATCCTTGGTGCGGATGCGGGCATAAGCGCGCATCAGGTCGATCAGCGAAGCGGTATAAGTCACCTTGCGGGCGCGGATCACCTCCTCCGGCAGACCGCGCACAAAGAAGTCACGCCCCCGCTGGTCACGGGCCATCAGCCGGGCTGCCGCCTCGCGCATCGCCTGCAGCCGCTCCAGCTGGTAGGCCAGATGGGCCGCGAGTTCCTCGGCGCTGGGGCCTTCCTCGGTCGGGTCGGGGGGCAGCAGCAGACGCGATTTCAGATAGGCGAGCCAGGCCGCCATCACCAGATAATCTGCCGCCAGTTCGATCCGCAGCGCCTTGGCGCGATCCACGAAGCCAAGATATTGCTCGGCCAGTTGCAGCACAGAAATGCGCCGCAGATCGACCTTCTGAGTGCGCGACAGCGTCAACAGCAGGTCAAGCGGGCCTTCGAACCCGTCGACATCGACGATCAGCGCCTCTGCCGCCAGCCGGTCGCTGACACTGAGCCGCTCTGGCCCGGTGTCCTCCCAGCCGTCAGCCATCCGCCCCCCCGATCAGCGCATCATGTTCGGCCCGCAGGACCGGCAGATCGGCAGGTTCAGGCGCCTTGCGGGCGGCCAGCATGGCTTCTGCCCGCGCTTGCCCCTCACGGGTCAGCTGCCCCGCAGCGGCCGCTACAGCCTGCATCTCTGCCATATCGCCCTTGCAGTGCAGGGCGATGTCGCAACCCGCCGCGACGGCGCGGGCGGCGCGTTCGCCCAGGGTGCCGGGCAGCGCCTGCATGTTAAGATCGTCCGAGAGGATCAGACCACCAAAGCCGATCTCCTCACGCACCACCCGCATCATGGCGGCGGAACAGGTCGCCGGTTCGCTGTCAAAAGCCGAAAAGACGATATGCGCCGTCATGGCGGCAGGCAGATCGTTCAATGCGCGGAACGCCGCGAAATCCGTCTGGCGCAGGGTATCGGCATCGGTGGCAACTGTCGGGAGATCGTGATGCGTGTCGGCACTGGCGCGGCCATGGCCGGGCATATGCTTCATCACCGGCAGAACGCCGCCCGCCAGATGCCCGTCAGCCGTGGCGCGTCCCATGGCGATCACCGTCGCCGGATCGGTGCCATAGCAGCGGTTGCGCAGAAAAGGATGGGTCACATCGGTCGCAATATCGAGGCAGGGCGCGCAATTGCCGTCAATGCCGACAGCGCGGAGTTCCGCTGCAATCAGACGGGCGCGCAACCACATCATGCGCGCAGCCCCTGCCCCGGCGCGGGCCACCGCATCCAGCGGCGGCAGCCATTCCGACCAGTGCGGCGCGCGCAGGCGCTGCACGCGCCCGCCTTCCTGATCAACAAAAACCAGCGCATCACGCCCCACAGCATCCCGCAGATCAGCGGCCAGCCGGGCCACCTGTTCAGGCGTTTCGACATTGCGTGCGAAGAGGATGAACCCCAGCGGATCAGCCGCGCGGTAGAAAGCCTTTTCCTCGGGCAGCAGCACCGGCCCCGCACAACCGAAGACCGTGGCACCGTGGGTCATCGCACGGCCACCGGAATGCAATCCGGGCCTTCAGCGGTGATGGCAGCGCAGAAGCGGCGGGCATCATCCTCGTCGGCGAAGCCCTCGGCACGCAGGCGGTAAAAGGTGCGACCACCGCTTTCCGCAGACTGGATCACCCGTGATTTGCCCTGCATCAGATCACCGAAGCGACCGGCCAGCTTGTCCCATTGCGCGCGCGCCTCGTCGGCGCTGTCGAATGCGCCAAACTGCACAAGGCGGGTGCCGGGTGCAAGCGTCGCGGGGTCAAGCTCGGCCGTGGCGGCGGTGAGCGCCGCCGTCACCGCATTGGCAACAGGCGCCGCACTGGCCGGGGCCAGCCCGGCCGGACGGGCCAGAGGCAGCAGCGACTTGCCGATACCACCGGGCACCACCGGCGCCGGAACGAAAGCTTCGGGCTCGGACGGGATGGCGTCCGGGTTGGCCGGGGTCAGAGGCGCGGCCCCGGCGGCAAGCTGATCGGCCAGCGCCAGCACATCCGCCGGGGCATCGGAAGCCGCGTCAGTGGCAGGATCGCCCAGCGGCCCGACCGAGGTCAGCGGGTCCAGCGGCAGATCCGCATCCGACATGGCGGCCAGTGCTTCGGGCATGGGATTGGCTGATGTCGGCGCCTCGGCCTCCGGCAACGGCAACAGCGGCTGCACCGGCGGCTCGGGTGCTGCGGCCACCAGCTCGGGCGGCGGCTCGGCGGCAAGGCCGGGCGTATCCTGTTGTGACAATTCCACCGGGCGCGGGGCCAGAACGATCTCGTCGGGCAGCGGGGCTGCAACCCCCACGGCTGCAACATCATTGACCGAAAGACCCTGATAGGCGGTAATCTCACCGCCCGGATTGTCTGGGGCCACCCGCGCCGGGCCTTCGGCGGCCTTCAGTACCGGAATGCCCATCACATCGCGCATGGCGATGCGATAGCCCCACCAGCCCGCCCCCAGCAACAAGGCCACCGAGACAAGCCCGCCGGTCAGATTGACCCAGCGGCGGCCCCGGCGGGCCTCAGTTCCCTGCCCCGCATCATAGCGGGAATCATAGCCGTCGTAATCCACGTCTGCCATTCTCTGCCCCGGCGCACGGGCACGAAGCCCGTCGCGTCTTTGCCTGTGTGACCGGCGGGGCGCGTTTTGTCAGCGCATTTCCTCGACCGGCGTGACCCCCAAAATAGCAAGACCGGCAGAAATCACAACGCCCACGGCCCGCGCCAGGGCGATTTTCGCCTGCGAAACGGTCACATCCTCTTGCACGAAGCGCAGCGAAGGCTCGTCATTGCCCCGGTTCCACAGGCCATGCAGGTCCGATGCCAGCTCATAAAGGTAGAAGGCCACGCGATGCGGTTCATTGCCGCGCGCGGCGATTTCCACCAGACGCGGCCATTCCGCCAGCTTGCCCACCAGCGCCAGTTCCGCCGGATGCGACAGCAGGTCGTGCTTCGCCCCCGCCAGCGTCGCGTCATCCACCGCAACACCCGCTTCGCGTGCCTTCCGCAGGACCGAGTTGATCCGGGCATTGGCATACTGAACGTAGAAAACCGGATTGTCCTTCGACTGTTCCAGAACCTTGTCGAAGTCGAAATCCAGCGCCATGTCGTTCTTGCGGGTCAGCATGACGAAGCGTGTCACATCGGCGCCCACCTCCTCGACCACATCGCGCAGGGTCACGAAGGTGCCTGCACGTTTCGACATCTTGAAGGGCTCGCCGTTCTTGTAAAGCTTCACCAACTGGATCAGCTTGATGTCCAGCGGCACCCGCCCGTCGGACAGCGCCGAAACGGCAGCCTTCATCCGCTTCACATAGCCGCCATGATCGGCGCCGAAAATGTCGATCAGCTGATCGAAGCCGCGCCGCACCTTGTTGTAGTGATAGGCGATGTCGGGGGCGAAGTAGGTCCACGACCCGTCCGATTTCATCACGGGACGGTCCACGTCGTCGCCATGCGCGGTCGAGCGGAACAGCGTCTGTTCGCGCGGCTCCCAGTCTTCGGGGGTCTTGCCTTTCGGCGGTTCCAGCACGCCTTCATAGATCAGGCCCATGCCGCGCAGGGTTTCGATCGCAGCCTCGATCTCGCCGGTGCCGTAAAGCGCCTTCTCGCTGGAATAGACATCCATGCGCACGCCAAGCGCCGCCAGATCCTCGCGGATCATCTGCATCATCTGCTCGGTGGCAAATTCTCGCACATCGTCGAGCCAGACGGATTCAGGCTGGTCCAGCAGGCTGGTGCCATATTTCGCCTTAAGCGCCTCGCCTACCGGGATCAGGTAATCGCCGGGGTAAAGCCCCTCGCGGATTTCCGGCTCCAGCCCATTGGCCTCGCGGTAGCGCTCATAGGCCGACCGTGCCAGCACGTTCACCTGTGCACCGCCGTCATTGATGTAATATTCGCGCGTCACGTTCCAGCCCGCAAAGGCCAGCAGGTTCGACAGCGCATCGCCCACCACCGCGCCCCGCACGTGGCCCACGTGCATCGGGCCGGTCGGGTTGGCCGAGACGAATTCAACGTTCACCTTCTGCCCGGCGCCCAGATCGGACCGGCCGTAATCGGCGCCGGCGTCCAGAATGGCCTTCACCAGCCCCTGCCAGACGCCCGGTTGCAGCCGAAGGTTCAGGAAACCCGGCCCCGCCACCTCAGCCGCCGCGATGCGCGGATCGGTCGCCAGACGGGCGGCCAGCGCATCCGCGATGTCGCGCGGCTTCATCCCGGCGGGCTTGGCCAGCACCATGGCGGCATTGGTCGCCATGTCGCCATGGGCCGCATCACGCGGCGGCTCGACCGTGACGGCTCCAAGGTCCAGCCCCTCGGGCAGCGCGCCGGAAGCGGCCATCGCTCCAAGCTCGGCCACGACGAGGTTCCGCAGTTCGGTGAACAGGTTCATCTTGCACGTCCTTCCTATCCCTCCGGCACATGCCAGAGGCCGGAAGGCGGGTCAAGTTCGGGCAGGTGTTCCGGTGCCGCGCGTCAGGAAATGCAGGGCCACAATCAGCGCGGCGATGCCCCAGACAGGCCAGGGCGTGCCCGCCAGCGCAACCATTCCGGCGCTGTAACGCTCCGGGTCCAGAAAGGCCGAAGCGACCAACGCAAAGACCGAAAGCACCGAAAGCGGCCGGATCGCACGGTTCATCAGATCGATCCGGGCGCTGAGTTCCGGGCCGTCGCCCTGCGCCACCAGTTCGGCAATGCGGCGCAGACGGGCGGTGTCGGACAGAAGGTTCAGCCCCATGATGCCACCCGCGCGCGGTGCTGGGCCTCGGTCAGATGAAGCTCGGGACGGATGAACGCCTCGGCCCGCACGATCCAGCCGCCCTTGCCGCCATCCCGCCTGCGACAATATTTGCGGCTGACAGGCCGCGCATCGCCAAGCGCATAGTAATAATTCCGCCGTGCCACACCAAAGGCGTCGGCCAGCGTGTTCGGCATAGCCTCAGCCGCCAGCCGTGCGGCCGCCAGCGTCTTCGGCCCGATCACGCCGTCATCCACCAGTGGCCAGCCCAGCGTGGTCAACAGCCGTTGCAGGATCGTCACCGCATTGGAACCGGCATTGACATACATATCAAAGACGCTGGCCTGCAAAGCCACGGGCAATTCCGCCAGACGCGGCCGTTCAAAATAATGCCTGAGGTAAATCTCCACCGCCTGCGCGCGGGTCAGGCGACGCACATCCGCCGCTGTCACCTGCCCGTCGCGATCAAGGTCCAGCCCCAGACGCCGCAGGGTATGGATGGTGACACCGTGATTGGTCGCCCCGCCCGGATCGGCGGGGTCATTCACATAGCCGCCCTCGCGGGCGACAATTTCTTCTGCGATCTGTTTGACGGTCTGCATGGCCTGCCCCTGTGAAACATGGGGACAGGCTGGGCCAGACTGATTAACCGGCCGGAAAGGAGGCGCGCGTTACGATCCGCTTTGCTTGTTCGGGTCTTCGTAGACGCCCTGTTCCTTCAGCGCGTCGATCACCTCTTTCGGCATGTAGGTCTCGTCATGCTTTGCCAGAATCTCGGTCGCCTCGAACACGCCATCCACCATCTTGCCGGTGCCGATCATGCCCTGGCCTTCCTTGAACAGGTCAGGCAGCACGCCGGTATAGGCGACGGGGATGCTTTCGGCGCCGTCGGTGACGCGGAAGGTGATGGTCTCGCCCTGCCCGCGCACCAGCGAGCCATCCTCGACCAGCCCGCCCAGGCGGAACACCTCGTCCATCTGCGGCGGGTCGGCCACCACCTGCGCCGGGGCGCGGAAGAAATTGATGCCGTCACGCATCGCATAGCCGATCAGCGCGGTCGATCCGGCCAGCGCGACGAAAGCCAGCGCGATGATCTGGATGCGGCGGGTTTTCTTCAGCCCCTTCATGGTCGTCTCCTTACGGGAAGACGGGAGCCAGCATCAGCCCCGCAGTCTCCTCCAGCCCCAGCATCAGGTTGGCATTCTGGATCGCCTGACCGGACGAACCCTTGCACAGGTTGTCCAGCGTCGCCACCACCAGCGTGCGCCCCGGCACCCGGTCGCCCACCACCCCGATATGACAGAAATTGGAGCCGCGGGTATCCCGTGTCGAGGGGAGTGCGCCGAAAGGTAGCACCTCGATGAAGGGTTCCAGCGCATAACGCGCCTCCAGCGTGGACCAGACGGTCTTCGCATCGCCCTTCACATAGATGCTGGCGAGGATACCCCTGTTCATCGGCGCCAGATGCGGGGTGAACTGCACCAGAACCGGCCGGCCAGCGATCTTGCTGAATTCCTGATCAAATTCGCCAAGGTGCCGGTGCTTGCCGCCCGCCGAATAGGCATGGGTGCCTTCCGACAGCTCGGCATGCAGCAGGTTTTCCTTCAGTGACCGCCCGGCCCCCGAAACACCGCATTTCAGATCCAGCAGGATGTCATCCAGATCAATGCAGCCTGCCTCAATCAGCGGGCGCAACGCGAACTGTCCGGTCGCCGCATTGCAGCCGGTGCCCGCGACCAGCCGGGCGGACCGGATGTCCTCGCGATAGAACTCTGTCAGGCCATAGACCGCCTCGGCCTGCAACTCCGGCGCGGCATGGGGCTGCCCATACCATTTCTCGTATTCCGCCACATCGCGCAGCCGGAAATCGGCCGACAGATCGACGATTTTCAGATCGCGCGGCAAGTCCTTGATCACCGCCTGCGAGGTCGCATGCGGCAGGGCGCAGAAGGCCAGATCGACCTTGGAAAAGTCGATCTCGTCGATCTTGCACAGCTTCGGCAGATCCATGTGGCGCAGGAAGGGAAAGACCTCGGCCATGGCCATGCCCGCTTTGCGGTCGCCCGAAAGCGCGACGATCTGCATCTGCGGGTGGGTGGCGATCAGTCGCACCAGCTCGGCCCCGGTGTAACCGGATGCCCCGAGGATGGCGATGCGCTTTTTCATGGCGGTCTCCCTGACTGGAAATCGCCCCTTCTTTGCGGCCGGTCGCGGCGCAATGCAAGCGCTCAGTGGCCCTTGGGGGCACGTTCCCCGGCACGAATGGCGAAGGACAGCCGGTTCTCAGGTGGCGGCAGCGGGCAGATGGCGAATTCGGTATAGGCGCAGGGCGGGTTGAAGGCGCGGTTGAAGTCAAGCCAGACGCGGTTCCCCTCGACCTCGCCGATCAGAAACCGCGAGGCGCCATAGGTTTCACGCCCCGAGGTGGCATCGCGGATCACGAACATCGGCTTGCCGCCCTTCACATGGGTCGGAACAAGGCTGACCTTCTGCCCCTCATGGCTGAACCGCGCGACATGGGTCTGCGTCACCGCATCGCTGCGGCCTGCCACCATCTCGACCTGCCGGGTGATCGGCACCTCCAGCGCCAGCCAGTCGGCGGCGATCACCCAGGCCGGATCGAAGGGAAACCGCTCGATGCCAGCGAAGCCCGCGCGCGCCGGATGGTCGATCTGCCGCACGCGCAGTGCCGGGGCGCCCTCCACGATATGCAGTTCCAGCAAGAGCGGCGGCACCCGCTGCAGCGGGAAGCCCCCGGCGCCGGGCATGAAATCCTCCACACCGTCGACCGTTTCGAACCGCGCGGCCAGATCGGGCGCCAGTTCCAGCAGGCCCAGCCGCTCCGGCCCGACCGACAGGCGCAGGTCATTGCCGGCGCCGCTGCCCACTGTCCAGCGGCCGGGTTGCAATTCCAGCCGGTCGGTCAGGTTCAGCCAGCCATCCTCGGCCACCAGCGCCGCCAGCCGCGCCGCCTGCCAGTCGTCAAACGGCGTCATGCCGCCTCGAAAGCGATACGGCGGCGCAGGAATTGCGTCGCCTTGGAAGACACATTCGCCGGGTCACCTGTGGTCAGGAACTTCGACTCGGTGCCGGAGCCGATGAACTCCGGCCGCCGCGCCAGATAATCGGCAAGGCTTTCCGCCACCAGATTGGCCTGGCTGAACACCTGCACATCCGCCCCCAGGGCCTCCTGAAAGGCGTTCTGCATCAAGGGGTAATGGGTGCAACCCAGGATCGCCGCCTCGGGATGCGGCATCCGGCGCTTCAGCGCCTCGACATGACTGCGCACCAGTGCTTCGGCCAGAATCTCATCGCCCTGCTCAATGGCATCGACCACGCCGCCACAGGGCTGCGCTTCGACATCGACACCGATGGCGCGGAAGGCAAGTTCGCGCTGAAATGCGCGGCTGGCCACGGTGGCTGGGGTAGCAAACAGCGCCACATGTTTCACCGCGACCTCGCGCGGCGGGCTGTTATCGCCCCATTGCCGTTCGGTCAGCGCCTCGATCAGCGGTACAAACACCCCGAGCACCCGCTTGTCGGCGGGCAGCCATGTTTCCTGCATCCGTTTCAGCGCGGCGGCAGAGGCGGTGTTGCAGGCAAGGATCACCAGATCACATCCCTCGGCCCACAGCCTCTCGACCGCGGCACAGGTCAGGTTGAAGATGTCGTCATGCGTCCGCACCCCGTAAGGCGCATGGGCATTGTCGCCGAAATAGACAAAGGGAACCTCGGGCAGACGCCGGGCCACCGCATCAAGAACGGTCAGCCCCCCCAGCCCCGAATCGAACACGCCTACCGCCATCGCTGCCCTCCCCTTGCCGGGATTTGTATTTCGCCTCGAACTCGTAGCCATAAGCATACGAGTCGACCGGCCTCGGGGAAAGCTCATAGGTGGAACGGCGCAGGAAATCCATCATCCCGCGTGCGTCCGGGCCAAAGGTGGCAAGACGATCCGGCGGGATCGGCTGGCCGATAGCCACCCGCACCGGCTGGTCCATCCGGGCGCGGAACTCCTTGATCAGCAGCCCCAGCCGCAGCGTGTAATGCAGGTGGCTGGCAATCTGGAACAGGCGACTGTTCTCGCCCTCAAAGAACAGCGGCACCACTGTCGCGCCGCTGCGCTGGATCAGCTTTGCGGTAAAGTTGCGCCAGGCGGGGTCCATCGGTCGGGCGCGTAACGGAGTCGCGGCGGTCGAGACGGTGCCCCCCGGAAAGATGCCGATGGCCCCGCCGCCGGTCAGATAGTCCAGCGCCGTGCGCCGGGTTTGCAGGTTCAGCGCCACCGCTTCGGGGGTTTCGTCAAAGGAAATCGGCAGGATCACCCGCCGCAGATCGGGCGCTTTGACTAAAACCGAATTGGCGAGGATGCGGAAATCTCCGCGCAACGCATCCAGCAGATTGCCCATCATCAGCCCGTCAAGGATGCCATAAGGGTGATTGGCAATCATCACCAGCGGGCCGGAGCCCGGGACAGAGGTTAAAGAACCGGATGTAACCTCAAGCCGCAGACCGAATTTTTCGGGCATCACCTGCCAGAAGCTTTGCCCGGCGGCCATCGCCGCCTCATATCCGGCCGCGCGGGCGATCACGCGCGGCCGTCCGGTCGCGTTTTCCAGAAGCCGGATCAGCGCCCGCCCGCCCCGCGACCGCGCGGCCGAGGCATAGGAGATATCGCGGCTGACATTCCGCTGTGCTTCGACCAGACTCATGCGCGTTCCCTTTCTGTCGTCGCCACAGGCAAACGACAGAAAGGTTACAACGCGATGACGCTCAGGCCGCCAGACGCGGCGCGCTGTCACCACCCGCGCGAATTTGCGCGATCAGATCGGCCCGCCGTCTGGACGCCTTTTCGGCGTTGGCCGTCTTCACCGGACCATAGCCGCGAATCGTCAGCGGCAGCTCCAGCAACTCACGCAGCAGAGGTTCCGTCGCGGGGGTGCACAGGGGCAGAAGCGCCGCCATGTCGCCCTCGTATTCCGCGATCAGCGCGCGTTCCATACGGCGTTCGGGGTGGCGGCCGAACGGATCGAGGGCGGTGCCGCGCAGACCCTTCATCCGGGCGAGCAAGCGGAACAGCGGCAGCACCCAGGGGCCGAAGGCGCGTTTCTTCGGCCGGCCATCCGCCCCGGTGCCGCCAAGGATCGGCGGGGCGAGGTGGAAGGTCGGGCGCAAACTGCCCTCAAGCTGTTCCTGCGCCTTCGCCATCGTTTGCAGATGCAGCCGCGCGACCTCGTATTCGTCCTTATATGCCAAGAGCTTGTGATAGCCTTTTGCCACAGAGTCGCGCAGGCTTTCCGGCGCCGCCGCCACCGCCGCCAGATAGCGCGCGGCCAGCTTGTCATCCTGCCAGGCGCGCAGATGATCGGCACGGAAGGCCACCGGATCGACCTGTGGTTTGGCCTCGGGCACCAGCAGCGCGGCGGCCTCCTTCGGTTTCTCGGCTGCCCAGCGGCCAAGGTCAAATGCGCGCATATTGGCCTCCACCCCCGCGCCGTTCAGTCGCACCGCCTCGCGCAGCGCCGCCAGCGTCAGCGGCACAAGCCCCGCCTGCCAGGCCATGCCCAAGAGCACCATGTTGGAAAAGATCGAATCCCCCAGCGCCACGCGCGCCAGTTCGGTCGTGTCGATGAACCGCACCGCCTGTTGCAGCCGCGCCTGAAGAGCGACGCGCAAATCCTCTTGCGGAATACGGAATTCGGTGTTGCGGGTGAACTCGCCGGTCACGATCTCATGGTCGTTGACCACGGCCTTCGTGCGCCCCGTGGTCATCAGGCCCAGCGTCTTGGCCCCCGCCGTCACCACCAGATCCCCGCCGATCACCGCATCGGCCTCGCCCACCGCCACGCGGATCGCCGAAATGTCAGCAGGCTTTTCCGCGATACGGCAATGGATATGCACGGCGCCGCCCTTCTGCGCGAGGCCCGCCATCTCCATCATGCCCGCGCCCTTGCCATCGATATGTGCGGCCATGGCAAGGATGGCGCCAATGGTCACCACCCCGGTTCCGCCGACGCCGGTGATGACGATGTTATGTGTGCCATTGATCACCGGCAGCACAGGTTCGGGCATGTCCGGCAGATCCAGCGCCTTCGCAGCCGCCTTGCGCGGCTTTGCACCCGCCAGCGTCACGAAGGACGGGCAGAAGCCGTTGAGACAGGAAAAATCCTTGTTGCAGGACGACTGGTCAATCGCGCGCTTGCGGCCCAGTTCAGTTTCCACCGGCACCACGGAAACACAGTTCGACTGCACGCCGCAATCGCCACAGCCCTCACAGACATCGGTGTTTATGAACACCCGTTTATCAATCTCGGGGAAACTGCCCTTCTTGCGCCGCCGCCGTTTTTCGGCTGCACAGGTCTGCACATACAGCAGCACCGAAACACCCGGCACCGTGGCAAGATGCTTCTGTACGGTTTCCATCTCGTCGCGCGTATGGCGCGCGATACCGGCAGGAAACTTCGACAGATCAAGGTCTTCCTTGGGGTCATAAACCAGCGCCAGTTCCTTGACGCCCATCGCCAGCACTTCACGCGCGATGCGGTCGGGGGTCAGGCCGCCCTCGTTGAACTGCCCGCCGGTCATGGCGACAGCATCGTTGAACAGGATCTTGTAGGTGATATTGGTGCCCGAGGCCAAAGCAGCCCGGATCGCCTGAACACCTGAATGGTTATAGGTGCCGTCGCCAAGATTCTGGAACACATGTTCACGTTTGGAGAACGGCGCCTCGCCGATCCAGTTGGCCCCCTCGCCGCCCATATGGGTAAAGCCCTGGGTAGAGCGGTCCATCCATTGCACCATATAGTGACAGCCGATCCCGGCATAGGCGCGGCTGCCTTCGGGCACCTTGGTCGAGGAATTATGCGGGCAGCCCGAGCAGAAATACGGCAGACGCGCCGCAAGATCGCGGGCATTGTCCGCACGTCGCGCCTCGGAAATCCGGGCCAGCCCGGCCTTCACTGCCTCAGTCCCGCGCCCTTCTTCAATCAGGATGCCGCCGATCTTTTCCGCAATATGCAGCGGGTCCAGCGCGAAGCGGGTCGGGAACAGTTCTTCATGCGTGCGATCGTGTTTCCAGCCCAGCACCCGGCGACCGCGACGATCGTCGAAGATCGCCTCTTTCACCTGCACCTCGATCAGCTTGCGCTTTTCCTCGACGACGACAATGACCTCCAGCCCCTCGGCCCAGTCGTGGAAGCCCTTCATGTCCAGCGGGAATGTCTGCCCAACCTTGTAGGTGGTGACGCCCAGACGCTCGGCCTCAGTCGCGTCGAGGCCCAGCAGGCTCATGGCATGGGTCAGATCGAGCCAGTTCTTGCCCGCCGCGACGAAACCGATCCGGGCGCCGGGCTTGCCCCACATGCGCTTGTCCATGCCGTTGGCATGCGAAAACGCCTCGGCGGCGAAGCGCTTGAAGTCGATCATCCGCGCTTCCTGCGCGACAGGCGTATCGCCCAGACGAATGTTCAGCCCGCCCTGCGGCATGCGGAAATCGGGCGTGATAAAGCTCAGGCGGAACGGGTCGCCATCGACCACCGCCGTCGCCTCCACCGTGTCCTTCATGGTTTTCAGGCCGACCCAGAGCCCGGAAAACCGGCTCAGCGCCCAGCCGTAAAGCCCGTAATCCAGCACCTCCTGCACGCCTGCGGGGCTGACGACGGGCATATAGGCATCGACCATCGCCCAGTCGGACTGGTGCAGCACGGTAGAGCTTTCGCCGGTGTGATCGTCCCCCATCGCCATCAGCACCCCGCCGAAGCGGCTGGTCCCGGCCATATTGGCGTGGCGCATTACGTCGCCGGTGCGATCCACCCCCGGTCCCTTGCCATACCACAGGGCAAAGACGCCATCATGCTTGCCCTCGCCCCGCAGTTCGGCCTGCTGGCTGCCCCAGATCGCGGTTGCGGCGAGATCCTCGTTCAGCCCCGGCTGGAACAGGATCTGCGCCGCCTCCAACTCGCGCTTTGCCTTGCTCATGGTCAGGTCGACCGCCCCAAGCGGCGAGCCGCGATAGCCGGTACAATAGCCGGCGGTATTCAGCCCCGCCGCCCGGTCCCGCGCCGCCTGCATCAGCATCACGCGCACAAGGGCCTGCGTCCCGTTCAGCAGGACCGGAGATTTCGTCAGGTCATACCTGTCGGCCAGCGACACATCCTTGCGGATCACATTCTGCACGCCCATTGTGCACCTCCCTTGCAAAACGGTCATATCCGCCATGATAGGTCAAAAATGCTGACCTACAAAGCGGGAATTTCCGCCGGTTTGCCGTTTACAGGCACAAAAGCGTGACTATTTACCTGCGGTAATGTTAGCGGTGCAAAAAACAAGAAGAGTTTCACGATGGACTGGGACAAGCTCAGAATCTTTCACGCGGTTGCCGATGCGGGCAGCCTGACCCATGCGGGGGATACCCTGCATCTGAGCCAGTCTGCCGTCTCGCGGCAGATCAGGGCGCTGGAGGAAAGCCTCAATGTCACCCTGTTCCACCGCCACGCGCGGGGGCTGATTCTCACTGAACAGGGGGAATTGCTGTTCGACGCCACCACCGCGATGGTCAAACGGCTGGAAGCCACCGCCGCCCGCATCCGCGACAGCGAGGATGAGGTCTTTGGCGAATTGCGCGTCACCACTACCACGGGCTTCGGCACGCTGTGGCTGGCGCCGCGTCTGGTGAAGCTTTACCGCAAATATCCGGCGCTGAAGATCGACCTCATGCTGGAAGAGCGTGTGCTGGACCTGCCGATGCGGGAGGCCGATGTGGCGATCCGCATGAAAGAGCCGAGCCAGGCCGATCTGATCCGCCGCCGGCTGATGAACATTCGCATGCGGCTCTACGCTTCGCCTGAATATCTGGCCGAACATGGCACGCCCTCGACCATGGCGGATTTCAGCGCCCATCGCCTGATCTGCCAGCACGCGGGCACGTCGCAGGTGGCAGCGGGCGCCGCGCTGGTCGCGCAACTGATGAGCTATGACATCCCGTCGACCTTCACGGTGAACAACTACTTCGGCGTGCTGCAAGGGGTGCTCAGCCATATCGGCATCGGCGTCCTGCCTGACTACATCACCGAAGATTTTCCGCATCTGGTACGGGTGCTGCCGGATGTCGATTCAAACGAGGTTCCGGTCTTCCTCGCCTACCCCGAGGAGCTGCGGCATTCGAAGCGGGTTTCCGCCTTCCGGGATTTCGTTACCGAAGAGATCCAGCTTTTTCGTAAAACGCACCAAAATTAAGCACTTGCGGGGCATGTTTGGCCAGCCATGCAGCGAGCGCATGACGGCCATGCTGCACCTGCGGCATGATTGCCCTTGATCCGTGCGATCTGCCCACATAAATGGCGTCTTGAAGACGGCAATCGAGTTTCTCTCTTGTCGGCTTCATACCTCCCTGTTGGACTTGGGCCGAGCTTCTGCTCGGCCTTTTTTTTGCTCTGCCGATTATTCGGGCGGTTGCCTGCGGAATATGGGAGGCTCTCCCGCATGACGGAGGCACACATGACCAATCCCCGACAATTCCTTTGCACCTGCGGCACGATGCAGTGGGAAATCGCACCAACCGCCCCCGGCACGCATGTTGAATGCTACTGCGCCGATTGCCAGAGCTTTGTGCGCCACCTGAAGGCCGATGCGATCTGGCTGGATGCCCGGGGCGGCACCGAGATTTTCCAGACCCTGCCGCAGCACATCCGCTTCACCGCCGGATATGACCGGCTGGCGGCCCTGCGTCTGGGGCCGAAAGGGCTGATGCGCTGGTATGCGGGCTGCTGCGGTGCGCCCATCGGCAATTCGCTGCCGCATATGGGCCTGCCGTTCTTCGCGGCGATCCTGAAACCCGGTCAGGCGGGGTTCGGCCCGGTGACCTGCCATGCCAATACGGCTGCCGCACACAGCCCGGTGAAACCGAACGGCACATTCGGCGCCATCCTCGGCCTGCTGGCCCGCGCGCTTCCCGCGAAGATCACCGGAAGCTGGCGACAGAACCCGTTCTTTCGCGACAGCCGCACGCCTGCAGTGCGGCCTGAAATCCTCACCCGGGACCAGCGCAATGCCGCAAGGCCGCCCTCAGGCCGGTAACGGGCCTTTCCTCGGGCCGCGCCTTCCCCTAAAGAAGCCCGCATCACGCATCACGACAGGGCGCCGCCATGCAAGAACCAGCCATCTCTCCCGAGCTGATCGCCTCGCACGGGATCAAGCCCGACGAATACCAGCGCATCCTCGAAATCATCGGCCGCGAGCCAACCTTCACAGAGCTGGGTATCTTCTCGGCCATGTGGAATGAGCATTGCTCTTACAAATCGTCGAAGAAATGGCTGCGCACCCTGCCGACGACCGGCCCGCAGGTCATCTGCGGTCCCGGTGAAAATGCGGGCGTGGTGGATATCGGCGACGGTCAGGCCGTCATCTTCAAGATGGAAAGCCATAACCACCCGTCCTACATCGAGCCGCATCAGGGCGCGGCCACCGGCGTCGGCGGCATCCTGCGCGATGTGTTCACCATGGGTGCCCGCCCCATCGCCGCGATGAACGCGCTGAGCTTCGGCCTGCCCTCGCATCCGAAAACCGCGCATCTGGTGAAGGGTGTGGTTGAAGGGATCGGTGGTTACGGCAATGCCTTCGGCGTGCCCACCGTCGGCGGCGAGGTGCGGTTCCACCGCGCCTACAACGGCAACTGCCTTGTGAACGCCTTCGCCGCCGGCCTCGCCGATGCGGATGCGATCTTCTATTCGGCGGCCTCGGGCGTCGGCATGCCGGTGGTCTATCTTGGTGCCAAGACCGGCCGCGACGGCGTGGGCGGTGCCACCATGGCCTCGGCCGAATTCGACGAGACCATCGAGGAAAAACGCCCCACCGTGCAGGTCGGCGACCCCTTCACCGAAAAGCGCCTGCTGGAAGCCTGCCTTGAGTTGATGCAAACCGGCGCCGTGATTTCCATTCAGGATATGGGCGCGGCGGGTCTCACCTGTTCGGCGGTGGAGATGGGCGACAAGGGCGGTCTGGGCATCCGGCTGAACCTCGACCATGTGCCGCAGCGCGAAGCGGCGATGACCGCCTATGAGATGATGCTGTCGGAAAGCCAGGAGCGGATGCTCATGGTCTTGAAGCCGGAAAAAGAGGCGGTGGCCCGCGCGATCTTCGAAAAATGGGATCTGGATTTCGCCATCGTGGGCGAGACGATCCCGGAAGACCGCTTCCTCATCCTGCACGGCAACGAGGTCAAGGCCGATCTGCCGCTGTCGAAACTGTCGTCCAGCGCGCCGGAATATGACCGTCCGTGGGTGGAAACCCCGACCGCCGCCGCGCTTGGCGATGTGCCCGCCATCGGTGCCATTGACGCGCTGCGCGCGCTGATCGGCAGCCCGACCTATGCCCATAAGGGCTGGGTGTGGGAACAATATGACAGCCAGGTCGGCGCCGATACCGTTGTCCGCCCCGGCATGGCAGCGGGCGTGGTGCGGGTGCATGGCACGGCCAAGGCGCTGGCTTTCACCAGCGACGTGACGCCGCGCTATGTGAAGGCGAACCCGTTCGAGGGTGGCAAGCAGGCGGTGGCCGAGGCCTACCGCAACCTGACCGCCGTCGGCGCCCTGCCGCTGGCCACCACCGACAACCTGAATTTCGGCAACCCCGAAAAGCCCGAGATCATGGGCCAGTTCGTCGGCGCCATCAAAGGTATCGGCGCGGCTGTGGCGGCGCTGGAAATGCCCATCGTTTCGGGCAACGTCTCGCTTTACAATGAAACCGATGGCCAGCCGATCCTGCCGACGCCGACGATCGGCGCCGTGGGTCTGCTCGCCTCGCTGGACGACCTGATCGCGGGTCGCCCCGTCGTTGGCGATGTTGCGCTGGTGATCGGGGAAACCTTCGGCCATCTGGGCCAGTCCGCCCTGCTGGCCGAGGCCTTCGGGATCGAGACGGGCGACGCGCCGCATGTCGATCTGGAAGCCGAAAAGCGCCACGGCGATTTCCTGCGCGCCAACCGCAAGGCGCTGCGCGCCGCGACCGACCTTGGCGACGGCGGCCTTGCACTCGCGGCCTTTGAAATGGCCGAAGGTGCGGGCCTTGGCGTGGCCCTGGACGCAGGCGATATTCCGACGCTGTTCGGTGAAGATCAGGCCCGCTATCTGGTGGCCGCATCCGAAGCAGGCGCCGCCGCGCTGGAAGCCGCCGCGCTGACCACCGGCGTCCCGGTCCTGCGCGTCGGTCGTTTTGGCGGCGATACCGTCCACTTTGGCGCAGACAGCGCCGCTCTGGCCGATCTTTCGGCGCTGTATCGCGGTGCCTTCGCCGCGGCCATCGAAGGATGATCCGTGTCGCGCAGCCTTTGGACGCGGAATTCATCCGCGCCCTCTGGCTGCGCGCTGACAATCGCGTCTTCCTCGATGCCCCCGCCGAGGGCCAGATCGAGGAAGCGATTGCCGTTGGCGACCTGCTGCTCTGGCTCGATGCGACCGAACCCGTGGGCTTTGCACTGATTGTCGAATGGCTGCCCCGTGTGCTGGGACTGCGCGAATTTGCCGTGAGCCGCCCGGGCCTTGGCCGCTCCTTCCTGGAGGCGCTGATGACAGAGGTCTTCACCAGACGCCAGGCGCATCGGCTGGGCCTTGACTGCACCGCCGACAACAGCCGCGCCCTGCGATTCTTCGAAAGCGCAGGGTTTCAGCACGAGGGCGTCTGGCGCGAATGCTGGCAGCGGCCCGGCGGGGACTGGGTGGATTGTGTCTTTATGTCCATGCTGGAACGCGAATGGCAGACACGCGGCCCATGGCCACCGCTTGCAGCCCCCGTCCGCTCGTCCTAGATTGGACGGGAAGGACAGGAGACACCCACATGCCCATGGAAGGCAAGGACATCGAGGCGCTGATCCGGGAATCTTTTCCCGATGCGCAGATCACCATTACCGACCTCGCCGGAGACGGCAATCACTGGGCGGCCGAGGTGGTGGACGCCAGCTTCAAGGGCATGAACCGCGTGCAACAGCAGCGCGCCGTCTATGCCAGCCTGAAGGGCAAGATGGATGGGGCGCATGGCGAATTGCATGCCCTCGCCCTGACCACCAAGGCGCCGGAGTAACAGGCGTGACGCCGAAACTCTGGTTTCTGGCGGTTCTGCTCGGGATCGTGGCGCTGGTCTGGCTGTCCCAGATGCGGCGGCGGGGCAGATACCGGCCCCTCGCTCCCCGCGAGGAACCGAAAGTTCCAGACCACAAGCCAGAGCTTGGGACAGAGGCGATAGACCACGCAAGTTTCGCGGCAGCCATGGCCCGGAACGACGCACTCACCCGGAGAGCGAACCGCATCCAGCGCAGGATGCTTCGCCGGATCAGACAGACAGATTAACGCTTGAGACCGGGGCAAGGCCCCAGCGATGCAAAGGAACCGCAAGATGAGCGCGCAGGACCAGATCCGCGAGACGATCACCAAAAACGACGTGGTGCTGTTCATGAAGGGCACCAAGATGATGCCGCAATGCGGGTTCTCGTCCCGTGTGGCCGGTATCCTGAATTACATGGGCGTCGATTTCGCCGATGTGAATGTGCTGGCCGATGCCGAGATCCGTCAGGGCATCAAGGATTTCTCCGACTGGCCGACCATTCCGCAGCTTTATGTGAAGGGCGAATTCGTCGGCGGCTGCGACATCGTGACCGAAATGACCATTTCGGGCGAACTCGACACGCTGCTGGAATCGAATGGCATCGGCTTCAACAAGGAAGCCGCCGACAAGATCCGCGAGGCGAATGCCTGAGGCGCATTTTGCGTTGACCTTCAGGTCAAAGCCCTGAACCCTGTCCGCAGTGATTGCAGACAGGGTTTTTCATTTCATGGGGATCGAAGCGATTCTGGCGGCCATTGCCGCAGGCTCGGCGCTGCTGTTTCTGGCCTTCGCCCGGCTCAGCTGGAAATGGACGGTGGCGGCGGCGGGCGCCGCACTGTGGCTGGTGGTGGCCCTGGTGATGACCGGAAACCGGACCGATGTGTTCGAGCCGAACCTTGCCGCCGCCGCTGCGCTGGCCCTGCCGCTGGGGCTGGGGCACCTGCTGCTGCGGCTGGTCTATCCGAAACTGAAGGGGCGTGACCGCGCGCTGGCGGTGCCGGTCCTCTCGGCTCTGGTGCTGGGGGTCGCGCTGATCGCGGCGGGAAGTCTGTGGCGCACGGCTGACTGGTGGCTGGGCCTGACCGATGCCCCGGTTGCGCGCAGCACCGCGGATATCCTGGCCCTGCTGGAAGGCCCGCGCGGCGCCTATGTGAACGGCTTTCTGCTGGAGGGGCGTGTGGCGCCTCTGCCCGCGCTCGGAATGGCTGCGGCGGAGGTTATCCGCCTGCCCTGCAATGCCCGTTCGGGTGCCGTGCCCCCCGGGAACAGCAACGTCAAGTCCCGGCTGCCCGGCCTTGTGCACCTTGAACTGACTGATGGTCCAAGCGCGCTGCTGCACCTGCCCGCGAAATCCCGCGATTACGGCGACCTGCCACCGCTGGAGGACGGGTTCGGCGGCTGCGGGCTCAGGGGCGGTATGCTGGCGACGATCTGGTATGAACAGCCGGGTCGCGCCATCAGCAACGGCGCCACGGTGGCCTCTGCCATCGGACCCAGGCTTGTCGAGGCGGGAACCGCCGCCGAATTCAGGGCGCAGGCCCTGCCGCAAATGCAGGTTCTCGCGCGCGCCTTCGTCGCTCTTGCAGCGGCAGGCGCGGCGCTGGCGCTGGTTCAGGCCGTTCTGGCGGTGCCGCACTGGCGGCGGCTGCGGCGGGTGGGCTGACCCTCAGCCCACAGCCGGGGCGTTTTCGTCCAGCTTCTGCGCCAGCGCCTCGGCCCGCGCAGCAATCTCGGCCAGCGTTTCCTCGACCTGCGGCGGGATCACCGGCACCTCGATCCGCTGCGGCTCGGGCGCGGGGCGGGCCTCAAGCTCGGCCAGACGAGACTTCAGGGCGCGCATCTCGTCTTCCAGCGCGGCGGTCTTGTCAGCGAGCATCAGCCCGGCCATCAGCAGCATCCGCCCTTCCGGCAGACGCCCCATCTGCGCCACCAGCGGCTGCGCCTCGGCATCCAGCATAGCGGCGGCCGAACGCAGGAAATGTTCTTCGCCCGCCTGACAGGCCACGGCGAAGCTGCGGCCTGCGATGGTAATATCAATCTCAGGCATCCGTGGCCTCCTTCGTGTCTTCGGCGCTGGCCGCCTCGTCCCCGGCGGCGGCGCGCACGATGGGCCCGATCTCCGACAGGATTTCGGCCAGCTCTGCCGCCTCTGCCGCACGTTCCGACCGCAGCGATTCCAGCTCGGCCAGCATGGCCTTGTTGATCAAATGCGCCTCGACACGCTCCTGCGCCTCTTCCCGCAGCATCCGCAGCGCCTCGCGCAACTGGATCATGTTCTTCTTCATGCGCTGCGCTTCCAGCCCCTGCGCATCCAGTTGCCGGGTCAGTTCCGCGACCCGTTGTTCCAGCGCCGCACCGGCCTTGTTGTCGCGCGCCTTCACGGCCCGCAGGCGGGCAGTGAGTTGTGCATTGGTGGTGCGTTCGGCCTCAAGCTGTTCGCGCAGGCGGGCAAGCTCTTCCGTATCCGGCCCGGCCCCGGTGGCGGCGGTGGGTTCGGCGGGCGTGGCACCCAGCCTGTCGATCCCCGCCCCGATCCGTGTCAGCGCCGCGGAAATGCGCCGCTCCAGCTCTGCCAAATCGTTCATGTCATTCTGCCCTTGCTTGCCGTCTGTGCCGAGACGGGTGCATTTGCACGAATCGCCCCGGCGCGTCGTTTCATTCGATCTTAGCGCAAACATCGCCGGGAATGTGCCCCCAAAACGGCAGATCCTTATCCGCCAAGCACTTGCGGACAAAAGCCCGCCCATGCGCCTTGCGAAGCTTGATCTTGCCCGCCGGGCTGATATGGACCGAAGCGAACCGACGCAACAACGAGGATCCTCGCCGTGGATATTGCGAGCCTGCGCGCCCAGCACCCCGACCACTGGAAGAAAGCCTGCGCCATCCGGGTGCTGACGCTCGATGCGGTGGCGGCCGCCAATTCCGGCCATTCCGGCATGCCGATGGGCATGGCCGATGTGGCGACGGTGCTGTTCGAAAAACACCTGAACTTCGACCCGACCGATCCGAAATGGCCCAACCGTGACCGTTTCATCCTGTCGGCGGGCCATGGCTCCATGCTGATCTACAGCCTGCTGCACCTGACGGGCTACAAGCAGGCCAGCCTTGAAGAACTCAAGAACTTCCGCCAATGGGGCGCCCGCACGGCGGGCCACCCTGAATTCGGCCATATGGAAGGGGTGGAAACCACCACCGGCCCGCTGGGTCAGGGCATCTCGAATGCCGTGGGCTTCGCGATGGCCGAGGAAAGCCTGCGCGCCCGCTGGGGCGCCAAGGTGATGGATCACTACACCTATGTCATCGCGGGCGACGGCTGCCTGATGGAAGGTGTGAGCCAGGAAGCCATCGGCATCGCGGGCAAACATCAGCTGTCGCGCCTGATCGTGCTGTGGGATGACAATGGCATCACCATCGACGGCAAGGTCGAGCTGTCGGATGTGACCGACCAGAAGGCACGCTTTGCCGCCTCGGGCTGGGATGTGTTCGAATGTGACGGCCATGATCCGGTGGAAATCGACGCGGCACTGGACAAGGCCAAGCGCTCGCCCCGCCCGGCGATGATCGCCTGCAAGACGCATATCGCGCTGGGGTCGTCGGCGCAGGACACGTCGAAAGGCCATGGCGCGCTGACCGACAAGCAGCTGATCGCCGATACCCGCGCCGCCTATGGATGGGAGCATGGCCCGTTCGAGATCCCGGCCGATGTGAAATCGGCATGGGAGGCCATCGGTGCCCGTGGCGCGGCCACCCGCGCCGCCTGGGCTGAGCGTTTGGCCGCGCTGCCGCAGGGCAAGCAGGCCGAATTCGCCCGCATCTTCGCAGGCGATCCGGCGCCGAAGCTGGTGTCGGCCATCCGTGGCGTGAAGAAAGCCGCTGTCGAGACGCCGAAGAAGATGGCGACCCGCTCGGCCTCGGAAGTGGTGCTGGCGGCGGTGAACCCGATCGCGCAGGAAACCATCGGCGGTTCGGCAGACCTGACCGGGTCGAACAACACCAAGACCGCCGATCTGGGCGTGTTCGATCCGACGAACCGCAAGGGTCGTTACGTCTACTGGGGCATCCGCGAACACGGTATGGCCGCGGCGATGAATGGCATGGCGCTGCATGGCGGCGTGCGGCCCTATTCGGGCACCTTCATGGCCTTCACCGACTATGCCCGCCCCTCGATGCGTCTGTCGGCGCTGATGGGCATTCCGGTCGTCTATGTGATGACGCATGATTCCATCGGTCTGGGCGAGGATGGCCCGACCCACCAGCCGGTCGAGCATCTGGCGATTTCCCGCGCGACGCCGAACACCTGGGTGTTCCGCCCCGCCGATCTGGTCGAGGTGGCTGAGGCCTGGGAACTGGCGCTGTCATCGAAAACCACGCCGAGCGTGATGGCGCTCAGCCGTCAGGGTCTGGCCCCGGTGCGCACCACGCACACCAACCAGAACCTGTCGGCGCGCGGTGCCTATGTGCTGGCCGAGGCGACGGGCAAGCGTCAGGTCATCCTGATCGCCACCGGGTCCGAGGTCGAAATCGCCATGCAGGCCCGCGCGACGCTGGAGGCGGAAGGTATCGGCACCCGCGTCGTCTCCATGCCCTGCATGGAACTGTTCGCCGCGCAGGACGAGGCCTATCGCAAGAAGGTGCTCCCCGCCGGTCCGGTGCGTGTCGCCGTCGAGGCAGGCGTGCGTCAGGGCTGGGACCGCTGGCTTCTGGGCGAGCGCGGTAAAGAGGCCAAAGCCGCTTTCGTCGGCATGTCCTCCTTCGGCGCCTCGGCCCCGGCAGAGCGGTTGTATCAGGGATTCGGCATCACCGCCGACAATGCCGTGGCACAGGCCAAGGCCCTGCTCTGATCCCGGCTTGAAATCGCGGAACGGCGGCCCCATGCAGGGCCGCCGTTTGCATTTCAGCCCAGCGGCAGCGCCGTCGTCGCCTTGATTTCCTCCATCGAAAGCAGCGCCGTGACGTTGTGGATTTTCACCTGTGAAATCAGCGCCTGATAGAAGGTGTCATAGGCCCGCGCGTTCTTCACCCGAACCTTCAGGATATAGTCGATGTCGCCGGCCAGCCGATGCGCCTCCAGCACTTCGGGGCGTTCGCGCAGGGTTTGCAGGAAGCGGCGCTGCCAGTCGGCCTCGTGCTCCGAGGTGCGGATCAGCACGAAGAAACAGGCCTCCAGCCCCAGCGCCTCGGGGTCCAGCAGCGCGGCCTGCCGGATGATCACCCCGGTCTCTTTCAT
The DNA here is from genome assembly GCF_003054195.1 of Gemmobacter caeni. GTDB lineage: Bacteria > Pseudomonadota > Alphaproteobacteria > Rhodobacterales > Rhodobacteraceae > Gemmobacter > Gemmobacter caeni. The sequence goes on along the minus strand of NZ_QBKP01000009.1, from coordinate 121,565 downwards.
CTTGCGGATGCGATTCCACACCGGGGTCTTGGAAGACCCCACCTTTCGGGCGATTTCATCCAGCGATTGCTCGGCATCTTCCTGCAGTTCCGCAAGAATTTTCCTGTCCATCTCGTCCAGCCGGGCCGACATTCCCTGTTCCTCCTGTTTCGTGGAACCCCGTCCCACATCGCCGCCCATTCGGAACGGATTTCCTTATCTATCCGCCCATATGGCGCGAAACTAGGAAAATATCCTATATTGCAATGCAGAAACCGCAAGTGCCGGAGGATCGAATGGCCCGCTTCACCCCGAAAGTCGTGACCGCCAATGCGCTGATCGAGGGCGACGTGATCTATCTCACCGCCGACGACCGCTGGACCCGCCTGCATCACGAGGCGGAACTGATCGAGGACGAAGCCCATGCGCAGCTGCGCCTGCTGCATGCCATGGCGCAGAAATCCGTTGCTGTAGGGGCTTATCTGGCCGATGCCAAGGCAGGCCCGAATGGCCCGGAACCCACCCATTTCCGCGAGGTGTTCCGCACCCGTGGCCCGTCCAACTACTTCCTCGGCAAGCAGGCCGAACTCGTCTGACCGCAGCCAGCCAGCCCCGGACCGCATCATGTACAGCTATTCCGAATTCGACGAAGCCTTCGTTCGCACCCGCGTGGCGCAATTCACCCATCAGGTCGAACGCCGCATCGACGGCAGCCTGACGGAAGAGGAGTTCCGCCCGCTGCGCCTGATGAACGGGCTGTATCTGCAACTGCACGCCTACATGCTGCGCGTGGCGATCCCCTATGGCACGCTGAACCCGCGCCAGATGCGGCAACTGGCCCATATCGCCCAGACCTGGGACAAGGGCTATGGCCATTTCACCACGCGGCAAAACATCCAGTTCAACTGGCCGAAACTGTCGGACGTGCCGAAGATGCTGTCGGCGCTGGCCGATGTGGGGATGCATGCCATCCAGACCAGCGGCAATTGCGTGCGCAACGTGACGGCCGACCATTTCGCCGCCGCCGCGGCGGATGAGATCGAAGACCCCCGCCCCTATGCCGAACTGCTGCGCCAGTGGTCGACCGACCACCCGGAGTTCCAGTTCCTGCCGCGCAAGTTCAAGATCGCCATTACCGGCGCCGCGCAGGATCGTGCGGTGACGGCGGCGCATGACATCGGGCTGCGCATCGTGAAGAACGACGCGGGCGAGACCGGCTTTCAGGTGCTGGTGGGCGGCGGTCTGGGCCGCACGCCGATGGTCGCCATGACCGTGCGTGACTTCCTGCCTGTGGAAGATCTGCTGCCTTACGTCGAGGCCGTGCTGAGCGTCTACAACACGCTTGGCCGCCGCGACAACAAATACAAGGCGCGCATCAAGATCACCCTGCACGAGACCGGCAAGGAAGAAATCACCCGCATGATCGAGGCGCGCTTTGCCGAGTTGCGCCCGCTGTTCGGCGGCAACGATCAGGCGCTGCTGGCCGACATCCGCGCGGCTTTCGCGCCGCCCGCCTTCCGCAATGCGCCGGTCGAGGCCTATGACGCCTTCTACAAGGCCGATCCGGTGTTCCGCGCCTGGGCCGATACCAACCTGGCGAAACACCGCAACGACCAGTATGCCATCGTGACGATCAGCCTGAAGGCCCATGGCCAGACGCCGGGCGACGCCACTGCCGACCAGATGCGTGTCATGGCCGATCTGGCCGAGCGTTACGGCCATAACGAGCTGCGCGTCAGCCACGAACAGAACGTCATCCTGCCGCATGTCCACAAATCGGACCTGCCGGCGGTGCATGCCGCGCTGATGCAGGCGGGGCTGGGCACCGCCAATGTCGGGCTGATCTCCGACATCATCGCCTGCCCCGGCATGGATTACTGCGCACTGGCCACCGCCCGCGCCATCCCGGTCGCGCAGGAAATCGCCACCCGCTTCGACGCGTTGAAGCTGGAACATGACGTGGGGCCGCTCAAGATCAAGATCTCGGGCTGCATCAACGCCTGCGGTCATCACCATGTCGGCCATATCGGCATTCTGGGTCTGGATCGCGCGGGGGTGGAGAATTACCAGATCACCCTGGGTGGCGACGGCACCGAAGATGCCGTGATCGGTGAGCGTGCCGGTCCGGGCTTCGCCTATGACGAGATCGTGCCCGCGATCGAGCGGATCGTTCTCGCCTATCTCGACCTGCGCGAAGGCCCGGAAGAAACCTTCCTGCAAGCCTATCGCCGGGTGGGCCTGCCGCCCTTCAAGGCGGCGCTTTATCCGGGGGAAGGAAACCGGGATGCCGCGTGACACCTCGGGGCCGGTCGGTACGGTGGCCGACAGGGTCGCCGCGCTGAACGCCCGCTATCGCCATCACGGCGCGACTGCCGTTCTGGAACATGCGCTGGGTGACCCCGATCTGGGGCGCGTGGCGCTGGTGTCCTCTTTCGGGGCGGAATCGGTCGTGCTGCTGCACCTCGTTTCCGTCATCGCGCCGGAAACGCCGGTGCTGTTTGTCGATACGCGGATGCTGTTCAAAGAAACGCTGGAATATCAGCGCGAACTGGCCGAGAAACTGGCGCTTTGCGACATCCGCACCATCCGCGCGCACCCCAAGAAGGTGGAATTCGACGATCCCGACGGGACGCTGCACCAGTTCAACACCGATGCCTGCTGCGCCATCCGCAAGGTGGAGCCGCTGGAACGGGCCCTGAAGGATTTCGACGGCTGGATCACCGGGCGCAAGCGCTATCAGGGCGCGACGCGGCAGGAGGTCGAGTTCTTCGAGGCCGAGGGCGAAACCCGTATCAAGGTCAATCCGCTGGCACATTGGGGTCGCGAGGATCTTGAGGATTACATCGTCAACAACCGCCTGCCCCGGCATCCGCTGGTCGCCAAGGGCTACCCTTCCATCGGCTGCGCGCCCTGCACCAGCCCGGTGAAACCCGGCGAAGACCCGCGTGCGGGCCGCTGGCGCGGCAGCGCCAAAACCGAATGCGGCATCCATTTCATCAACGGCCGCGCCGTGCGCGGCGGCACCACCGAGGAGAACGCGGCATGAGCGTGATCGTCACCGATACCGGCTTCACCCCCGTGGCCGACAGCCAGAACCCCGGTCTTGATGCCGCGGCCACCGCGACGGCACTGGACCTTGCGCATACTGATGATCCTTCAGCGCTGGCAGACCGGCTGGAAGCGATTGCGTTGATCCGCGTCGCCTTCCCCGCCTTCAGCGATGGCCGCGCCTTCACCATCGGCCGCCGCCTGCGCATGATGGGCTACAAGGGCGAGCTGCGCGCCTTTGGCCATGTCATCGCCGATCAATATGCCATGGCCCGCCGCGTCGGCTTCGACTCGGTCGAGATCCCCGACGATCTGGCCGCCCGCCAGCCGGAGCCGCAGTGGAAATTCCGCGCCGACTGGCAGGCCCATGACTATCAGTCGCGGCTGCGGGCCTGAATCCGGGCTTTTCTCTGGCCTCCACCTGACATATTCAGGATTTGATATTCCATGACCGAGCAAAAACCCGTGTCCGATACCGCCGCGACCAAGGTCCACCTGCCCGATGCGCAAACCGTGCTGTCGGTGAAGCACTGGACCGATGCCCTGTTTTCCTTCCGCGTCAGCCGTCCGCAAAGCCTGCGCTTCCGGTCCGGCGAGTTCGTGATGATCGGCCTGATGGGCGACAACGGCAAACCGCTGCTGCGCGCCTATTCCATTGCCTCGCCCAACTGGGACGAAGAGCTGGAGTTCTACTCGATCAAGGTGCCGGATGGCCCGCTGACCTCGAAGCTGCAACATATCCAGCCAGGGGACGAGATCATCCTGCGCCCCAAACCCGTGGGCACGCTGGTGCATGATGCGCTGCTGCCGGGCAAGCGGGTGTGGTTCCTTGCCACCGGCACCGGCATCGCGCCCTTTGCCAGCCTGATGCGCGACCCGGAGACCTATGAGAAATACGACGAAGTGGTGATGATGCACACCTGCCGCACCGTGGCCGAGCTGGAATACGGCCGGCAACTGGTGGAAGGCCTGCACGATGATCCGCTGATCGGCGAACTGGTGGCGGGCAAGCTGAAATACTACCCCACCACCACACGCGAGGACTTCCACCATACTGGCCGGATCACTGACAACCTGTCCTCGGGCAAGGTGTTTGCCGATCTGGGGCTGGCGCCAATGGACCCGGCGACGGATCGCGCGATGGTTTGCGGCAGCCTTGCGTTCAACAAGGATGTGATGGCGGTGCTGGAAAGCTTTGGTCTGCGTGAGGGCGCCAATTCCGAACCGCGCGAATATGTGGTCGAGAAAGCCTTCGTGGGGGATGGCGTCTAAGGGTCACGCCACAAGTCCTTGAAACAAAAACGCCGCGCGGGTTTCGCGCGGCGTTTCCATTTGATCGGGGCTTACATCCCCAGCGCGGTTTTCACCTGTTTCAGCGCCGCCTCCACCAGCGCCGGATTTTTCGCTGCGCCATCCACTGCCGCCTTGAGCGCAGCCTTGGTGCCATCATCCAGCGTCGAGGCATCAATCAGGCCGTTCAGCTTGGCCGCGTCAAACGTCGCGGGATCGAAAGCATTGGCGGTATCGGCCACCGCACCTGCAGCCGCATCATTGGCCGCTGCGGCAGCATCATTGGCAGCAGCCGCCGCATCCTGCGCGGCGTCAGCCGTGTCGCCCGCCGTTGCATCGGCTGTCGCGGCGGCACTGTTGGCCGCGCCCTCCAGCGTCTTGGCAGCAGTGTCAGCCATGGTGCCCGCGGTCTCACCCGCCGCAGCCGCAGCATCGCCTGCGGCCTGCACCGCCTGCCCGGTCGCCTGCGCCGCTTCGGAGGCCGCTGCCTTCGCCGCACCTTCCGCCGCTTCCGCCGCCTGTTTCGCGGCCTCGGCAGCGCCTGCCGCAGCTTCGGTTGCCGCAGCCGTCGCCTCTTCCGCCGCGCCGGTCACCTTGCCCGCCGCATCCGCTGCCGCGTCAGAGGCCGCCCCGACAGCAGCCGCCGCCGCGTCACCCGCCTGCTGGGTGGCCTCGGCCGCCGCATTCGCAGCTTCCGCCGCCGCACGCGCCGCATCCTCACCCGCACCTTCCACCGCATCCGCGGCAGCTTCGGTCGCGGTCGCGGCTTCGGTCGCGGCCGTCTGGGCTGCGGTCTGCGCCGCCTCCGTCGCGGTCTCCGCAGCTTTCTCGGCTTCACCCGGGGCCTGCTGACCGAAGAAATAGTAGCCCGCAGCAGCAGCCGCGACGACCACACCGCCAATGATGACCTTGCTGTTCATAGTCGTGTCCCTTCCTGTGGCACCGAAATCTGGCACTCCCGTCCCAGATGGGGGTTTGGCGCCGCAATTTGAAGGGGAAATTGCCGTATCCTGCACCAGCGACCGCGACGATCCCTCCGATCCGTCGAATCCGGTTGAACTGGCCGGGGCGCGAGACTATTTTGCGCCCATAATTCCAATGGCAGAAGGACCGAAGCCATAGCCCGCAGACCCCACAACGCCCCGCCGCAACGCGATACGGGCCCCCGTGTGAACGACCGCATCCGCGCGCCGGAAATCCGTCTCATCGGCGCAGACGGCGAAAACGTCGGCGTCGTGACGCCCGCCCGCGCCCTCGCCATGGCGGAAGAAGCCGGGCTTGATCTGGTCGAGATTTCGCCCAACGCGGAACCCCCGGTCTGCAAGATCATGGACTTCGGCAAGTTCAAATACGAACAGCAGAAGCGTGAAGCCGAGGCCCGCAAGAAGCAGAAGATCATCGAGATCAAGGAAATCAAGTTCCGTCCCGGCACGGACGACCATGATTACAACGTCAAGATGAAAGCGGTGCTGAAGTTCCTTGGCGAAGGCGACAAGGTGAAAATCACCCTGCGCTTCCGTGGCCGCGAAATGGCCCACCAGGAACTTGGCCTTGAACTGCTGAACCGCGTCGCCGCAGACGTGGTGGAGGCTGGCAAGGTCGAATCCATGCCCAAGCTGGAAGGCCGTCAGATGGTCATGATGATCGCGCCCAAGTAAGCGGGACTGACCGGCAGAAGAAACAGCGGGGGCCTTCCGGCCCCCGTTTTGCTGTCAGCGCTACCCGGTTTACTCCGACGGCGCCTCGCGCAGGCGGCCCCGAGCGGCGATTTCCTTCAGAAGACCGCCGACGCCCATCCGGGCAATGTCAGCCGCCCCGACCGGCAAGCCGCAGATCACCCGTTCCAGCACCCAGTCCGCCCCGTTCAGCGCAGGCGAACGGGCACAGCCCGGCAGGCCGATCACCGGGCGGCCATGAAGCGCGCCAATGAACAACAGGTTCCCCGGATCGACCGGCATGCCATACCGCTCCAGCCGCCCGCCCGCCGCTACCAGCGCGGCGGGGGCGACATCGGCGGGATCAGATGTGGCCGAGGCGGTGAGGATGAACAGGATCTCCGCATCCGTTTCCGCCAGCGCGTCGGTCAATGCCCCGGCCAGAGGCGCGGTCCGGTGCGGGACGATGCAACGCGGTGCCAGTGCCACACCCAGCCGCCGAAGCCGCAGCGCCAGCGCCTCGCGCCCCTTGGGGGCTGGCGGCTCTGCGCCGGGCAGCGCCGTCTCGATCAGCGCCGCCCGTGTCAGCACGGGGGGGACCAGCCGCAAGGCCCCGGCTGCATGGGCACAGGCCGCCTCCAGCGCGGCTTCGGGCACGGCGTAAGAGATGATCTTGACGGTCGCGACCATGCTGCGCGGCTCTGCCCGCGCCAGATCGGGCAGTGTGGCCAGCGTGATCATCGGATGCACCGCATTCAGCGCGTCGATCCGCGCGACATCGGCACGCAACAGCCCAGGCCCGGTGGCATGAAGGTTCACCCGCCCCGTCGCCGCCCCGCCACCGCGCAGGCCGCCCGCCCCGGCCAGCAGCGCCTCCGCCAGCCGGGCCGCCGCCGCATCCTCGCCGATTTCGCCGGTGTCGGGGCGAGCCACGATGACCTCGGACAGCCCCGCCGCCGCCAGACGCGCCAGCGCCATCGCATCCAGCCGGGCGCCCTTGGGCAAAGGCCCATCCGCCGTATCCACCCGATGCGCCAGAATGGCGCCCTCAGCCTCGGTCAGTGACACCGGCCCGAACTGCATCAGCCCTGCCTCAGAACCTGGGTGATCTCGGCCATGACCGAAACCGCGATTTCCGCCGGGCTTTTCGCCCCGATCGCCAGACCGACAGGCGCATGGATGCGCGCAATCTGGCCCGCGTCAAACCCGGCAGCCAGCAGCCGTTCCACGCGTTTCGCATGGGTGCGGGTCGAGCCGAGACAGCCCAGATAGAAGGCCGGGCTGCCCAGCGTGGCGCGGATGGCCGGGTCATCCAGCTTGGCGTCATGCGTCAGCGTCACAACCGCCGTCCGCGCATCCAGACCAAGCGCCGCCAGCGCCTCGTCCGGCCAGTCGTCACGGATCACCTCGCCGGGAAAGCGCGCGGCGGAACCGAAGGTTTCGCGCGGGTCGATGATGCTGACGTCATAGCCGCACAGCCGCGCCATCTGTGCCAGTGGCTGCGCGATATGCACCGCCCCCACGATAGCCAGACGCAGGCCGGGGTTGTGAATGGCGATGAACCAGCCGTCCTCCTCTGGACCGGAGCGGTCGGCACGCATCCGGGTGGCGACCGCGGCCGACAAGGCATCGCCCGGCCCGTCGACCAGACGGCGTTCCCAGCTTTCCAGATGCACGGCATAGGCCAGGGCGCGGCGGGTTGCGCGGGCAGCAACGATTTCGGCCAGCATGGCCTCGGGCAGCGCGACGCCCACGGGTTCCAGCAGGATACGGATGGTGCCGCCACAGGCCAGACCCACGGCAAAGGCGGTGTCGTCGCTGACCCCGAAGGTCAGGAGCCGGGGCTTGCCGTCGCGCAGCGCCTCCTCCGCCTCGGCGATCACCGCGCCTTCGACGCACCCGCCAGAGACGGAACCCATGATCGCACCCTGCCCGTCAATGACCAATTGCGCACCGGGCTGGCGCGGCGCCGAGCCCCAGGTTTCAACCACGGTGGCCAGAACCGCACCGCGCCCGCCGCGATGCCAGTCAAGCGCGATTTCGGGAATCTGATCGTGCCGGAATTCCATGCTGCCCTCCCGCCTGTGGCCCAAGCTAGCCCCAGCACGGGGTGGCCTGCCATGCGACGAAGGTGCCACAGCCACGCGCGCGCCGCAGCAAAAAAGCAGGCGCCGCAGGGGGGAGGCCCGGCGGCGCCCGGTGTCCGGCTTCGGAGCATTGCCGGGCAGGCCCGCGCGGAGAACAGGGAGAACCCGCGCAAAAGCAAAATGGCAGGGCCGAAGCCCTGCCACCTTGATTTTGGTCAAATTGTCCTGCCTCAGTTCGAGGCAAGTTGACGCATCAGCGGCGAGATCATCCGCACAACAGCCCGGCGATTGCGCGGCTCGTCTCCGGCAGAAGCGATGCGCAGCTCGCCCTCGCCATAGCCCTGCACAACCATGTTCTCTGCCGGAACGTCGAAGTATTCGGTCAGCGCCAGCGCCACGCTTTCGGCGCGACGGTCCGACAGCGCGAGGTTATAGGCAGCATCCCCCACCGCATCCGTATGACCTTCGATCAGGAACATCTCGCCGGGGTTTTCCTCGATCATCTGGGACATGAACTCTCCCAGTTGCGACAGCTTTTCCGCCTCCGAAGGCCGGATCGCGGCAGAGCCGGTTTCGAAGGTGATGTTGTCGACATCCACGGTCGGCGCCAGCGCCCGCACCTCCGGATAATCGCGGATCTGCGCAAGGCTGAACGAACGTCCCGCTTCCGCCGCGCGCAGGCTCAGCATGCGCGCACGCAGCGCCGCATCCTCGCCCGAGGTCGAGATGGCAAGACCCGGCTGCGGCTTCGGCAGACGCGTCACGTCCACTTCCTGCACGCGGTCGCTCAGATCGTCGATCAGCAATGTCTGGCTGCCATCGAGATTGATGCGCGCCCGGCGCAGCACCCGGCCCGAGGCATCGCGGATGGTGATGATCTGCGTGCCATCGGCGCGATCCACCGTGGTGCGGGTCGAGCCATCGCGATAGGTTTCGGTGCGCACATTGCTGCCCGGTTCGCGGATCAGCGCGTCATCATCCTTCAGCACGACATAATCGCCATAGCCCCGGTCAACGACCACCCGGTCGCCGGTGTTCGACACGACCTTGTTGCCGTTCTTCAGCAGCGTCCCGACGGCCAGCGCGCCAAGCGCCAGAAGCCCGGCCTTTTCCAGTTTCGAGAGGCCACCACTGTCTTTCTTGGCGGTCTGCTGGTCACCGATCACCGGCGTGTCATAATCCCGGCTGGCGTCGCGGCGATCCTCGCGTGTTACGCGGGATTCCGTGACCTGCGGGCCATCATCCCCGGAACGCGGCGCGCCAGAGGGCACCAGAGCCGCCTCGGGCTTTTCGGGCTTCTTCGAATTCCGGCGCTTCTTGGTGCCATCCTTCTGCGTGGTGTCGGCCTGCTGCGCGGCGGGTTCCGAGCCGAGCACATCGAGAATCGCCTGGTCCTCTTCGGCACGCGGCTTGCGCGGCTTGCGCGGCTTCTGTTCGGCAGGGGCGGTATTGGCGGTGTTGACCGACGTATCGGGCGCCAGCGTCGGCGCATTGTCGTTGTCCGAGCTGCGCGGCGCGCCGCTGGGCACTTTCACCTGCGGCTCCTCGACCGGCGCGACGGCTTCGCTGCGCGTGGGTGCCTTCGGGACTACCTTGTCCTTCTTGTCGTCTTTCTTCTCTTTCTTCTCGGCCTTCTTCTCCTTTACGGGCTTGTCGGCCTTCTTCTCCTTGGCGGGTTTCTGTTCCTCAGCCGCCTTTTTCTGCTTCTTCACCGGCTCATCCGCCGCCTTCTTCTTGGCAGGCGCCGCATCCTGCTCGGCAGCAGCTTTTTTCTTCTTCGGCTGCTCGGCGCCTTCGCCGTTCTTGCGCTCAGGCGAGCCGCCACCGAATTTCTCGAAGGCGCGCTTCTCGCAATTCGCGGGGTTCTTTACCACGATGCAGTTGGCGCCATCCGGGCAGGCCGTCTTCTTGTCGGGCAGGCAGACCACGGTCTGCCCCTGGACCTGGACACGGGTCTGCGCGCTCAGGGCTGCGGGATTGATGCCAGCCAGAGCGACGGCCAGTGCCGTCGTGCAGTTCAGAATACGGTTCATGCCTATCCTCTTTCGATTCTTTGCGGTGGGCCAAAGGGCAACCACCTGCACCGGAGATGGTTCCCTGTAGACAAAAATCCCCGCTGATATGCCATATCATGCCACCGACAGCCCCTGACAGGCGGGAATTCCGGCAACTCCCCGGAAGTTTGCTTGCGCCAAAGCACAATCCTGTGTAAGGACGCCCATCCTTCCGCATGACCCATGAACCGGCGCAGCCTCTCGTGGACGGGCCGCGGAAGGCGAAAAGGCCCGCCCTATGAAATGCGCCTATGATACGGAGCTTACATGCCTCTCTACGAGCATGTCATGATCGCGCGTCAGGATCTGTCCAACGCGCAGGCCGAAGGTCTCATCGATCATTTCTCCACGGTCCTCGCGGACAACGGCGGCAAAGTCGTTGAACACGAATACTGGGGCGTCAAAACGATGGCCTACAAGATCAACAAGAACCGCAAGGGCCACTACGCCTTCCTGAAATCGGACGCGCCCGCCGCTGCCGTGCAGGAAATGGAACGCCTGATGCGCCTGCATGACGACGTGATGCGCGTGTTGACCATCAAGGTCGAAAAGCACGCCGAAGGCCCGTCGGTCCAGATGCAGAAGCGCGACGAGCGCGAGCGTGGGGACCGTGGCGATCGCGGTGACCGTGGGGACCGTCCGGAAGGCGAACGTGGCGAACGCCGCGAGCGCAGCTTCGGCGGCGACCGTCGTCGTTGATCTGACAGGGAAAGGACCATCATCATGGCGAACAAACCCTTCTTCCGCCGTCGGAAAGTCTGCCCCTTCTCGGGCGACAATGCCCCGGCGATCGACTACAAGGACGTGCGTCTGCTGCAACGCTACATCAGCGAGCGTGGCAAGATCGTTCCGTCGCGCATCACCGCCGTCTCGGCGAAGAAGCAGCGTGAACTGGCCCAGGCCATCAAACGCGCCCGCTTCCTCGCCCTGCTGCCCTATGCCGTGAAATAAGGAGATACTTCGATGCAAGTCATCCTTCTTGAGCGCGTGGCCAAGCTGGGCCAGATGGGCGATGTGGTGAAGGTGAAGGACGGCTACGGCCGGAACTTCCTGCTGCCGCAAGGCAAGGCGCTGCGCGCCACCGACGCGAACATCAAATCCTTCGAGGCCCGCAAGGCGCAACTCGAAGTGCAGAACCTGGAAACGAAGAAAGAAGCCGAAGCCGTGGGCGCCAAGCTCGACGGTCAGGCGTTCATCGTCATCCGTTCGGCTTCGGATTCCGGCGCGCTCTATGGTTCCGTCACCACCCGTGACGTGGCCGATGCGGCGACCGAGGGCGGCTTCACCGTCGCGCGCGGTCAGGTCGTTCTGGATCGTCCGATCAAGGATCTGGGTCTGCATTCGGTGACCGTCGTTCTGCACCCCGAAGTTTCGGTGCGCATCACGATCAACGTCGCCCGTTCGGCCGAAGAAGCCGAACTGCAAGCCTCGGGCAAGTCGATCCAGGAACTCGCAGCCGAAGCGGAAGCCGCGGCCGAGTTCGAGATCGCGGAACTGTTCGACGAAGTGGGCGCTGCCGCTTCGGACGAGTGATCCGACCGACAGAATGGAAAAGGCCGCGCGGGTTCCGCGCGGCCTTTTTCTTTGCCTCAGGCGATAGGGTCCGAGGTCACCACCTCCTGCCCGTCGCGGATCGCAGTATAGAAACACGACCGCCGGTTGGTGTGGCAGGCGGGTCCGATCTGATCGACCTGCATCAACAGGCAATCGCGGTCACAATCCACCCGCAGCTCCACCAGCCGCTGCACATGGCCCGAGGTCTCGCCCTTGGCCCAGAACCCCTGACGCGAGCGGGACCAATAAGTCACCTGCCCGGTTTCCAACGTGCGCTTCAGGCTTTCGGCATTCATCCAGGCCATCATCAGCACCTCGCCCGTGGCATGGTCCTGCGCGATGGCCGGGATCAGACCGTTCGCATCATACTTTAGGCCAGCCGGATCGAATGGCATCGGCGCCTCCTTTGCATTGCCGCAGTTGCAGGTCTATCTATGCGGGGACAGCGGCGGAGAAAAGCGATGAGCGACAGCGATCTTGTGAAACTCTATTCCGGCCGGATTCTGGCCCTGGCCGCCGACATCCCGCATCTGGGCCGCCTGCCCGCGCCACAGGGCAGCGCGCGCCGCCGCTCGCCGGTCTGCGGCTCGACCATCACGGCAGATGTGGTGATGCGGGATGGCCGCGTCGCGGAATTTGCGCAGGACGTGAAGGCCTGCGCACTGGGTCAGGCCTCGGCCGCCGTGGTGGGCGGTGCCGCCATCGGCCGCAACCGGGCTGAGGTTGAAGCTGCGCGGGACGCGCTGCGCGCCATGCTGAAGGACGGGGCGCCACCGCCTTCGGGCGCTTTCGCCGGGTTCGAAGTGCTGTTGCCCGCGCGGGATTACAAGAACCGCCACGCTTCGATCCTGCTGGCGATCGAGGCGCTGGCAGAGGCCATCACGGCGGCAGAGGCCGCATAAAAAAAAACCGCCGCAGTCATGCTGCGGCGGTGAGTGGCGTGTCTGGCAGGCAGGTGCGTCGGGGACAGTGACGCGGGCATCGCTTGGGGTCGATGCGCCCTTAACAGACCGCAGGCAGTGAAAAACCGGCAGTGTCAGCGGCTCAGGCAAGGCCTGGCAGATTCAGGCCGACAATCAAGAGAACGAACAGCGAGACCGCCCCGGCGGCATCCTCCAGCAAAGTTGCGCGGGAGCGGGTGATGATGGCTTTGACTTCCTTCAGCATCGGAACCTCCTGTCGTTTGTTCCATTATTGTTCTCACATGATTCACATCCTGTAAAGAACTTTTTGAGAACATCCGTGAACATAAAGAGAGAACGCCAGAGCGCGCCCCAGGGTTCCAACACAGAAAGGCGAGCTCAACCCACAGAAATCAGCCTGATCGCCCGATCCTGATCTAGCAGCCACAGCAGCAGGCGCACCGCCCGGCCGCGCGGGCTTTCCAGCTGCGGATCTTCAGCCAGCAGCCGCCGCGCATCACTTTGTGCAATTTCCATCAGCGCCGATTGCCGTTCCAGATCAGCGACCCGGAACCGTGGCAGGCCCGATTGCGCCGTGCCAATCAGATCGCCGGCGCCACGCATCGCCAGATCTTCTTCGGCAATACGAAAACCGTCCTCGGTATCGCGCAACGTGGTCAGCCGCCGCTCGCCGCCCTCGCTCAGCGGCGCCTGATACATCAGCAGGCAAGTGGATTCCGCCGATCCGCGCCCGACCCTGCCGCGCAGCTGGTGCAACTGCGCGAGGCCAAAGATCTCGGCCCGCTCGATCACCATGATCGAGGCATTGGGCACGTTCACCCCCACCTCGATCACCGTCGTGGCCACCAGAACGCTGATCTCCCCGGCGACAAATCGCGCCATCGCCGCGTCCTTCTCGGCGGGTGGCATCTGGCCATGCACAAGGCCGACACAATCGCCAAGGGCGGCGCGCAGATGTTGAAACCGCGCCTCGGCGCTGGCGTAATCGACCGTTTCGCTGTCTTCCACCAGCGGACAGACCCAATAAGCCTGCCGCCCTTCGGCCACCGCGCGCGCCAGATGCGCCACCACCTCATCCAGGCGCTGCGTCGAGACCATCACCGTCTTGACCGGCTTGCGCCCGGCGGGCTTTTCATCCAGCACCGACACATCCATGTCACCATAGCTCGCCAGTGCAAGGCTGCGCGGGATCGGCGTCGCGGTCATCACCAGCACATCCGCCGCCGCCCCCTTTGCGCCCAGCTCCATCCGCTGCGCCACGCCGAAACGGTGCTGTTCGTCGATCACCGCCAGCCGCAGGTCATGAAACTGCACATCCTTCTGGAACACGGCATGGGTGCCGACCAGAATGTCCGTCTCGCCCTCGGCCAGCGCGCGCAGCTTCGCCGCACGCTCCGCCCCCTTGTCGCGCCCGGTCAGCAGGTCAAGCCGCACCCCGGCCGCCTCGGCAAGCGGTCGCAGCCCCTCCAGATGCTGCCGGGCGAGGATCTCGGTCGGCGCCATCATCACGCCCTGGCCGCCCGCCTCCACCGCGACCAGCAGCGCCATCAGCGCGACCAGCGTCTTGCCCGCGCCGACATCGCCCTGCAACAGCCGGTTCATCCGCAGGCCAGAGGCCATATCGGCCGCGATCTCGCCCACGGCCCGACTTTGCGCCCCTGTCGGTCCATAAGGAAGTGAATCCAATACCTTGCGCTGCAAAACCCCGGTTCCGACCGAGGCACGCCCCTTACCGCGCCGCGCCCGCATCCGCGCCAGCGCCAGAGTCACCTGATGGGCAAACAACTCATCATAGGCCAGCCGCGCCCGCGCCGCAGCTGCAGGCGCCAGATCGGCGGCACTTTCCGGCGCATGTACGGCCTGAACTGCCGCGTGCCAGTCCGGCCAGCCCTCGCGTCGCTTCAACGGCCCGTCGATCCATTCTGCCAGCTCTGGCGCCCGCGCCACTGCCGCCTGCGCCGCTTTGGCCAGAACCTTCTGCGTCACGCCGGCGACCAGCGGATAGACCGGCTCGAACTCTGGCAGATCGCCCGCTTCTTCAGGCCGCAACACATGATCGGGGTGGACCATCTGCGCGATGCCGTCGAACAGCTCCACCCGGCCAGAAACGATCCGGCGCTGCCCGGTCGGCAACAGCCGCGACAGGAAATCGCCGCGCGCATGGAAATAGACAAGCTGGAATTCCAGCGCCGAATCCTTCACCGCCACACGATAGGGCCGCCCTTTCTGGCGCGGCGGAAAATGGCTGCCCACCGTCACCTCGACCGTTACCACCGCAGGCGGCACCACATCACGGACCGAGGCGCGGCGGCTGCGGTCCACCCCGGAATGCGGCAGAAGGAACAGCAAGTCCTTCGGCCGTTCAACCCCCAGCCCGGCCATCGCCTTCGCCGTCTTGGGGCCGACGCCTTCCAGCGTCTCCAGATCGGCAAACAGCGGGAAAAGCTCGGGCGGGCGGCTCATCCGGCGGCGCCCGCCAGGGCCAGCCATTCCTCCTCGTCAATCACCCTTACGCCGAGTTCCGCCGCCCGCGTGGCCTTCGAGCCGGCACCCGGACCAGCCACCAGCAGATCGGTCTTGGCGCTGACCGATCCCGCAACCTTGGCCCCCAGCGCCTCGGCCCGCGCCTTGGCCTCGGCCCGAGTCATCTTTTCCAGCGTGCCGGTGAACACGACAGTCAGCCCGGCAACCGGGCTTTGCGTTGCGCGGGCTTCGGGCGGTATGATCTCGGCCAGCTCTGCCACCAGATCCTCGACCGCCTGACGCTCATGCCCGCCCGCCGCAAGCGTGGTCACCAGAGAGGTTGCCAGAACTGCGCCAACCCCTTCAATCGACAGCATTTCCTCCCATGCCGCGCGCGCCTCGGGGCTGGCTTCCGCCATGATCTGCGCCCGCGCCTTCGAAACCTCGGCCCGGCGACCTGCTTCAGCCGCCGCCGCGCGCTCTGCCACCTCGGCCTCATCCGCTTTCAGGTGCAGGAGCGCAGCCGGATGCGCGGCGTCGATGGCCTGCGCCAGCCCGGCCCAACTGCCGTAATGCCGGGCCAGATCCTTGGCCGCGACCTCGCCCAGATGGCGGATGCCAAGCGCGAAAAGGAAGCGTTCAAATGCGATGCGGCGCCGGTCGTCGATGGCTGCGAACAGCTTTTCGGCACTGCGCTTCCCGAACCCGTCGCGGTTCGCCAGTTTCGCAAGGTTGCGGGTGTCCCGGTCCTGAAGGGTGAAGATATCGGCAGGCGCACGCACCGGCAGCAGATCGTCGGCAAAGAACATCTCGATCTGTTTTGCCCCCAGGCCCTCGATATCGAAAGCACCACGACTGACGAAATGCTTCAGCTTTTCAATGGCCTGCGCAGGGCAGATCAGGCCGCCCGTGCAACGGCGGACCGAATCGCCCGGCTCCCTGATCGCGGGGCTGCCACATTCGGGGCAGGTTTCGGGGAAGGTATAGGGCGCGGCCTCTTCGGGGCGCTGCGCCAGATCGACATCAGCCACCTTGGGAATTACATCCCCCGCCCGATAGACCTGCACCCAATCACCGATGCGGATGTCCTTGCCATCACGGATCGGCGCGCCCGAGGAATCGCG
Organism: Gemmobacter caeni; assembly: GCF_003054195.1. Taxonomy (GTDB): domain Bacteria; phylum Pseudomonadota; class Alphaproteobacteria; order Rhodobacterales; family Rhodobacteraceae; genus Gemmobacter; species Gemmobacter caeni. Next base: position 105,388 of record NZ_QBKP01000009.1, on the reverse strand, counting down.
ACCCGCGATATAATCCTCATTATGCAGCGTGGCGTTGGAGACGACGACGCCGCCCACCGTCACCGGCGTCAGCCGCGCGACAGGGCTCAGCGCGCCGGTGCGACCAACCTGAATGTCGATCGCCTCCAGCCGCGTCCAGGCCAGTTCGGCGGGGAATTTATGCGCGATGGCCCAGCGGGGGGTTGCCGCGCGAAACCCGAGCCGCCGTTGCAGCGCCAGATCGTTGACCTTGTAGACGACACCGTCGATGTCATAGCCCAGAGTCGCGCGCTGTGCCTCGATGCTGCGATATTGCGCCAGCATTTCCTCGACCGTCAGGCAGAGCCGTGTCAAAGGGTTGGTCCGAAACCCAAGCGCCGCCAGCCGCTCGATGGCGCCGGACTGGGTTTCCGACAGAGGTTCCGACAGCGCCCCCCACGCATAGGCAAAGAAGCTGAGCGGACGCGAACGGGTGATCGTTGCATCGAGTTGCCGAAGCGAACCGGCGGCGGCATTGCGCGGGTTGGCAAAGGTTTTCTCACCCGCCTCGGCCGCGCGTGCGTTCAACGCGGCGAAATCGGCGTGGCGCATATAAACCTCGCCCCGCACCTCCAGCACATCGGGGGCGCCGATCAGCCGGTGCGGAATATCGGCGATTGTACGCGCGTTTTCGGTAACATTTTCTCCCGTTTCGCCATCACCGCGCGTTGCCGCCTGCACCAGCACACCGCCCTCGTAGCGCAGCGATAGTGACAAGCCATCGATCTTTGGCTCGGCAGTGAAGCTCAGCGGCCCTTCATGGCCCAGATAACTGCGGATGCGGGTCACGAAATCCGTCACATCCGCATCCTCGAAGGCATTCTCAAGGCTGAGCATCCGCACTTCATGCCGGACCTTGCCAAAGCCTTCGGCCAGCGGGGCGCCAACCTGATCCGAGGGGCTGTCGGCACGTTTCAGCGCCGGGAACTGCGCCTCGATCTCCAGGTTTCGGCGTTTCAGCGCATCGTAATCCGCATCACTGATCTCGGGTGCGTCCTGCCGGTGATAGGCTTCATTCGCCCTGGCAATCGCCTCGGCAAGCCGGGCCAGTTCGGCCTGAGCTTCGGCTTCGGTCATACGATCGACAGGCTGATCTGTGGCCATGTTCCCCTCCGGCTTTGCGCCAGATTTAGGACGCCAGCCCCTCAAGGTAAAGCGCGCGCCTCACGCCCCCATCGCCAGTCGCCGCCCCAGATCATCGGGCAGCGGGTCGCGCAGCACATAGCCACGGCCCCAGACGGTTTCGATGTGGTTCTGCCCACCCGTCGCCTCGGCCAGTTTCTTGCGCAGCTTGCAGATGAAGACGTCAATGATCTTCAGCTCCGGCTCATCCATACCGCCATAGAGGTGGTTGAGGAACATTTCCTTGGTCAGCGTGGTGCCTTTGCGCAGGCTCAGCAGCTCCAGCATCTGATATTCCTTGCCGGTCAGATGCACGGTCTTGCCATCCACATCCACAGTTTTGGCATCCAGATTGACGCAGATTCGTCCGGTACGGATCACCGATTGCGAATGTCCCTTGGACCGGCGGATGATGGCATGGATACGCGCCACCAGTTCCTCACGATGGAAAGGCTTGGTCATGTAGTCATCCGCGCCGAAGCCAAAGCCCTTCAGCTTGCTGTCGGTATCGTCCGCGCCAGAAAGAATCAGGATCGGTGTATCCACCCGTGCAAGGCGCAGTTGCCGCAGGACCTCATGCCCGCTCATGTCCGGCAGGTTGATGTCCAGCAGGATCAGATCGTAGTCATAGAGCTTGGCCAGGTCGATGCCATCCTCGCCGAGATCCGTGCAATAGACGTTGAGATTCGCATGGGTCAACATCAGTTCGATACTGCGCGAGGTCGTCGGGTCATCCTCCACCAGCAAAATGCGCATCTCTGTCTTCTCCGCTTCAGCGCCAGGGTTGTTAACGATACTGGAGGGCAATGGTTAACTAGCGGTTACTGTGACATAGGTTGCGCAGAAAACAATCTAAAGTTGTCTATACTTTTGGATGGCTGTCACTTTCAGGGCTTTCTCGCCATGGCGTTCGACTGCGGCACGCCACAGCGCAAATTCCTCTTCCGACAGGGCATAGCGTTCCAGCGCCTCGGCCAGCGGAAGAAGCCCGTAGATCACCGCCTTAACCACCACTGCCTTGCGCGAGGCCACCCAGCGACTGGTCTCCGGCGGTGGCAGATCGGCGCGGGTCAGGATCGAGCCATCCGGCAGCGTGACCTGCCGCGGCCCGTGGACACGTTTCAGATACATGGCATTCCCCTCGTCTATCACGCGAAGTTTCGGCCGACAGGCTTAAGCCTTGGTGAAGCGACGGGTTGAGAGTGTCGCGCATTTTCCTATATTGCGCGTAACTTTCCCTGATCCTGCCAGAGCTCCGTCATGCTGGACCATCCGCTGAATTCCCTGGGCTTCGCAAAGCCCCCCTCCGAGACGCGCGTCGTCGTTGCCATGTCGGGCGGCGTCGACAGTTCGGTGGTGGCCGCGCAGCTGAAGGAGGAGGGTTATGACGTTGTCGGCGTGACGCTGCAACTTTACGACCATGGCGCGGCGCTGGCGAAAAAGGGGGCCTGCTGTGCCGGACGCGACATCCATGATGCCCGCCGCGTGGCCGAGACGATGGGCTTTCCGCACTACGTCCTGGATTACGAGAACACCTTCCGCGAGGCGGTGATCGAGGAATTTGCCGATGCCTATCTGGCCGGCGCGACGCCAGTGCCCTGCATCCGCTGCAACGAGCGTGTGAAGTTCAAGGATCTGCTGGCCACGGCGAAGGATCTGGAGGCCGATTGCATGGCGACCGGCCATTACATCCAGCGCATGCAAGGCGCGGCCGGGCCGGAACTGCATTGCGCCGCCGATGCCAACCGCGACCAGAGCTATTTCCTGTTCTCGACCACGCCGGAACAGCTCGATTACCTGCGTTTCCCTCTGGGGCATCTGGCCTCGAAGGCGGAAACACGGGCGCTGGCGTCGAAATACGGGCTGCCGGTGGCGGACAAGCCCGACAGCCAGGACATCTGCTTTGTCCCGAACGGCAATTATGCCGCTGTGATCGAAAAGCTGCGCCCCGGCGCGGCCGAACCGGGCGAGATCGTCGATCTGGAGGGTCGCGTGCTGGGCACCCATCGCGGCGTGATCCATTACACCATCGGGCAGCGCAAGGGGCTGGGCATCGGCGGTCTGGGCGATCCGGTCTATGTCGTACGGCTGGACCCCGACAGTCGCCGTGTGATCGTCGGCCCGAAAGAGGCGCTGTCCACCCGCATCGTGCCGGTGCGCGAGGTCAACTGGCTGGGCGATACACCCTTTGACAGCCGGGCGGAATGGCATGTGAACGTCAAGGTCCGCTCCACCCGCCCGCCGCGCCCGGCAGTGATCCGCCCCATCTCTGCCACCGAGGCAGAGGTGGAATTGCTGAACCCCGAGGATGGCGTCAGCGCAGGTCAGGCCTGCGTGTTCTATGCGCCGGAAGGCAGCCGCATCCTCGGCGGCGGCTGGATCTGGCGCGGGCGTTAAAGCACCGAAAGCACAGAGCGCGCCGCGCGCAGGCCGGGCGGCTCGCCACCTTTGCCCAGACGCTCCATCGTCAGGCGCATCGCCGCCTCCTGCGCCGCGCGCTCGGGGCCTTGTGCCAGCAGGGCCAGTACGGCGGGGGCGATGTTTTCGGCCAGACAGGCGGGGCCAAGGAATTCCGGCACCGCCCGCGTCTCGGACACCAGATTGACCAGCGTTACCGTATCAATCAGCGCCGCACGCTTCATCAGCCAGAAGCTGACGGGATGCAGGCGATAGGCAATGACCATGGGGCAGCCATTGGCCGCCAGCTCCAGGGACACGGTGCCCGAGGCCGCCAGCGCCACATCAGCGGCGGCAAAGGCGCCACGCTTGCGGGCCGGGTCCAGCACGATTTCGGGTGCCACCGGCCATTCGGCGGTCACCTCGCGCACCAGAGGCTCTACCGTCGGCAGGGTGGGCAGCACCACGCGCAGGCCCGGATGACGCGCCCGTAACAGGCCCAGAACCGCACCCAACACCGGTGCCAGCCGCCGCACCTCGCCCTGACGCGATCCGGGCAGGGCCAGCAGCAACGGACCATCAACGGCAAAGGCCGCACGCTCCACCTCCGTCGCCAGCGGTTCAGCCACAACCGGATGGCCGACGAAATTGCAGCTCATCCCCGCCGCCGTCATATAGGGCGGCTCGAAGGGCAGCAGCGCCAGAACGTGATCGACCGCCGTCGCCATCTTCGCCGCCCGGCCCGGCCGCCAGGCCCAGACCGAGGGCGCGACATAGTGGATTGTCCGCAGGTCGGGCCGCGCCGCCTTCACCAGCCGCGCCACGCGCAGGCAGAAATCGGGGCTGTCGATGGTGATCAACGCCCGCGCCCCGCTGGCCAGCACGGCCTCGGCGGTTTCGCGGATACGCCGCTTCAGGTGGCGATATTTCGGCAGCACCTCGGCAATGCCCATCACCGAAAGCTCAGCCATCGGGAACAGGCTTTGCATCCCTTCGGCCTGCATCAGTGGGCCGCCCACCCCGTCAAAACGGACACCCGGCGCGAGGTCCTTCAGCCCCGCCATCAACGCGGCCCCCAGTCGGTCGCCGGAAGGCTCGCCCGCGACGAGGAACAGCTTCATGGCTCGCGCGCCCAGAGGAACAGGCCCAGCCGGTCTGCCTCGGCAATCATCGCCGTACGGTCGAGCAGGATCACCCCGCCCGCCTCGAAGGCAATCCCTGCAAGCCCGGCGGCATGGGCACGTTTCAGCGTCTCCAGCCCCAGCGCCGGAAGGTCGATGCGCCGATCCTGCGCCGGTTTCGGCGCCTTGTAGAACACGCCTTTCGCGCCATTCGGGTCAGGACGGCGGGCGGTTTGCGCCACCCAGTCCAGCATGGCATCGGTGCCCGGCAACGCCTCGACCGCAAGGCACAGCCCCTGTGCCACCACAGCACCCTGCCCCACATCCACGGCCCCGAGCGCGGCGACAATGGCAGCGGCCCGCGCGGCGTCGCGCTCATCGGAGGCACCCGGCGTTCCGCACAGGATGCCCGGCCCCGGCACCAGATCGGGCGCGACCTCCTGCGCGCCGACAACGGCGAATCCGGCTTCCTCGAAAATCGCGACCACCTCGCGCAGGGTGGCATCATCGCCCGCCTGCATCGCGGCCAGAAGGCGCGGCACCATCTGGGCGGTGCCCTGATCGAACAGCGACGGGTCCAGTCTTGGCCGCTGCACCGCACCTGCAAAGACCACACGGGTCACGCCCGCATCCTCCAGCGCGCGCAGGAAGGGCACCAGCCGTTCCACCCGGAACAGCTGATCCACGGCCAGCCCTGCGGGGGTGAAACCGTCCAGCGTGCAAACCAGTGGTGACGGCAGCGCGGCGGCAAGGGCAGCGGGCAAGTGCCCGGCGCCTGCAATGATGGCGGTGCGGCTCATTTCGGGGTCAGGAAACTGCGGTCAGTCTGAGACAGGATGAAATCGGTCATTTCGCGCACATGCTGGCTGTCGGTTTCATCCGCCAGACGGCGCGCGCGGTCGAGGAAAGACCCTTCACCCTGCGCCAGCATCTGATAGGCGGCGCGCAGCGCGGTGATTTCCGACCGTTCGACCCCGCGCCGCTTCAGCCCCACGAGGTTCAGCCCATCCAGCACGCCGCGCGGTCCCTGCACCAGACCATGCGGCAGCACATCATTCGTCACCATCGTCACTGCACCGATGATGGCACCACGCCCGACGCGGACCCATTGATGAACGCCGGACAGCCCGCCGATGATGACATCATCCCCGATATGGCAATGCCCGGCGATGGCAGCCTGATTGGCCATGACAACGCGGTCGCCGATGATCGCGTCATGGCCAACATGGCTGCCGGTCATCATCAGCACATCGTCGCCCACGCGCGTTACGCCACCACCACCCTCGGTGCCGGTGTTCAGTGTTGCACCCTCGCGGATGCGGCAGCGCTTGCCGACGATCAGCCGCGTGCGCTCCCCCTTGTATTTCAGATCCTGCGGCACCTCGCCCACAACGGCGCCCGGAAAGATCACCGTGCCCTCGCCGACCTCGGTCCAGCCAGTGACCACGCCATGCGGCTTCACCACCACGCCGGGGCCAAGCGTAACCTCCGGCCCGATCACCGCGAAGGGGCCGATGTCACAGCCGGGGCCGATGAGCGCCCCCGGTTCGACCACCGCCATGGGATGAATGCGCGCGTCCGACATCCGCTCAGGCCTTCGGCACGTCAAACATGGCCATGAACTCGGCCTCACAGGCCAGTTCGTCGCCGACCATCGCCCGGCCCTCGAATTTCCAGACCCGGCCGCCGCCGCGCACCGCCTTCACATGCAGTTCCAGCACGTCGCCGGGGCCAACCTTGCGGCGAAACTTCACCTTGTCGACGCCCATGAAGAACACCTTGGCATTCTTGTCGACCAGATCCATCGACAGACCGACGAGAATGCCCGAAGTCTGCGCCATCGCCTCGATGATCAGCACGCCCGGAAACACCGGCATCTCCGGGAAATGCCCGGTGAACTGCGGCTCGTTCATCGTGACATTCTTGATGCCGACGCAGCTTTCGTTGACATAGATGTCACGCACCTTGTCGACCAGCAGGAACGGATAGCGGTGCGGCAGGATGCGCTGGATCAGCGCGATATCAGCAGTCTGCGGCGCGGTCTCGGTTGCGGTCATCGATCACTCCTCTCAGGGGCCGCCGTACCGGCAGCCCGCGTGTCATTGTTCGGGCTGGCCCGCATCGGACGGTTCCGGGGCCTCGGCCGGGGCCTCGCTCGCCGACCCGTCACCCAGCGTGCTGTCGATCCGCGCCACCGCACGGTCCGTCACGTCAATCGCTTCCAGCGAGATGATGATATCGGATTTGTCCATCAGCGCCACGGCACCGATTTCCGCCATCAGCCGCGCCAGAACGGGATAGGCGGTCTGGAAGAACCGCTGCCGGTCCTCCTCGGCCTGGCGGGCCACGGCGCGGCCCTTGGCCTCCTGCGCGGAACGGATGCCCTCAACCTTGGCGTCGAAGGCATCGGCCAGCTTGCGGAACTCGGCGGGTGTCATCGTCGGGCGGCGCTGGGTCAGCGCACGTTCTTCCGCTTCCAGACCGGCCTCGATGCGCTGGTTTTCTGACAGAAGCGACTGCCGGGCCGCCTCGATCCGGGCCTGAACCGCCTTGCCATAAAGCGTGCGCGCGAAAAGCTGGTCCTGCTGCACCACGGCAAGCTGGCTTTTGAAGACAGGACCGGGCTGACCCTCCTGCGCCAGGGCGGGCATGGCCCACAGGGCGGGCGAAAGACCCGCCCAAAGCGCCAGAAGCGCCTGTCGCAGGCCCCGCCCCATGATCAGAACTTCGTCGAGATCGTCAGGTCGAAGACCTGTTCCTTGTCGTAGCTCTGCTTCGACATGGCTTTGGCGAAGTTGAAGCGCAGCGGCCCGATCGGCGTGTTCCAGAACACCGAGAAGCCGACGGCCGAGCGCAGGTGGAAGCCGTCATCCACCGTGCCGCTGGCCCCGGCCACGTCATCGAGGCTCCAGACCGAGCCGAAATCGGCGAACAGACCGCCGGTGATGCCGTATTCCTCGGGCAGGCCCAGCGGGAAGTCGGCTTCGAACCGTGCGACGGCAAACAGGTTGCCGCCCAGGGCGTCATCGGTCGCCAGATCGCGCGGGCCAAGACCGCCGCGTTCAAAGCCACGAATCTTGCCACCGCCGAAGTAGCGGTCGGTCACGCGGCTGTCGCCGTCCAGCATATGCACCGCGCCGCCTTCAAAGATCGCGCGCAGCGTGACTTCCTCGTTCCAGACCTTCTGTTCGGCCACGGCCAGGGCGCTGGCGGTCACGCTTTCGACATCGCCGCCCAGCCCCGCATAATCCAGACCGAAGCGCAGCAACACACCGCCATTGGGATTGAGCCCGCTGGTGCGGTTGTCATAGGTGTAGCTCAGCCCCACCCCCGACGACATCATGTTGCCCCGCGCCGCATCCCGCTGAATGATCGGCGTGGTCGCCACCACGGTTTCATCAACATCGAGGGTCGCCGGATCATCCGCCACCGCCTGACGCAGGTCCAGCAGCTTGGAATTCTTCAGGGTATAGCGCAGTTCCAGCCGCCCCAGTTCGCTGACCGGGAATTCGATGGCCGGCGAAATACCGATCAGGCGCGTGTCATAGGTCGCATCCTGATTGTCGGTCTCGTTGTAATAGGCGTTGAACTTGAACTTCAGGTCACGGCCAAGGAAGGCCGGTTCGACGAAAGTGATCGAGCTGTTGGCGTTGTCGGTGCCCGAGCTGATGTTCAGGCCCAGGGTCTGCCCACGACCAAGGAAGTTGTTCTCGGTGAGGCCCATGCTGAGGCCGACGCCGGTCTGCACCCCATAGGACACGCCGAAGGACAGCGAGCCGGTGGGCTGTTCTTCCACATCGACGTTGACCACCACCTGATCCGGCGCCGAGCCGGGTTCGGCATTGACCTTCGCATCCGCGAAATACCCCAGCGCACGGATACGCTCGGCCGATTGACGGATCTCGCGCGGGTTGAAGGGGTCGCCTTCGACCGTGCGGAACTGGCGGCGCACCACCTGGTCGAGCGTGGTCGTGTTGCCTTCGATGTCGATACGCTCGACGAACACTTTCTGTCCGCGCACCAGCGTGAAGGCGATATCCAGCGTGCCATCCCGGTCGTTCCGGGTGATGCGCGGCTCGATGGTGACGAAGTTCAGCCCCTGCTTCAGCGCAAGGCTTTCCAGACGGGCAATGTTGGTATCGACCACCCCCGGCGAATAGACCGAGCCGGATTTCACCTTCAGCGCCGCGTCATAGGGGGCGGCATCCAGCCCCTCGATCTCGCTGACGGTGGTGATCTTGCCGAACCTGAACTGCTGCCCCTCACGAACCGAGAAGGTCACGAACACGCCATCACGCTCGCGCGCGACTTCGGCGGCGGCATCCAGCACCTCGAAATCGACGAAGCCGCGCGACAGGTAGAAATCCCGCAGCAACTGCTTGTCGACATCCAGCCGTTCCGGTTGCAGCGAATCGCGGCGGATGAAGGTGCGCAGCAGACCCGCCTGCTTGGTTTGCAGAACCTGCCGCAGGCGGCGGTCGCTGAAGGCACGGTTGCCGACAAAGGCCAGACGCTCGATCTCGACCGATTTGCCTTCGGTGATCTCGAACACCAGATCGACGCGATTGTCGGAGCGGCGGATGATCTTCGGCGTCACGGTGGCAGCAAGGCGACCCTGCACCTCGTAGCCTTCCGCGATGGAGGCGGCATCGGCTTCGGCCAGCGCGGGCGAGTAGGCCCGGCGCGCCTTGGACTGGATCGCCTCGGACAGCACTTCGTCCTTCAGGCGCTTGTTGCCCTCGAAGGAAATGGCGTTGATCATCGGGTATTCCTTGACCCGGATAACCAGCCGCGAGCCCTGCGGCTCGACCGAGACTTCCTCGAACAGACCCGAATTTTGCAGCCCCTGATAGGCGTCATTCAGCTGCGCGGCCCCGATCGGCCCGCGACCGATTCCGGCCAGTTTCAGGATGGTGGTATTGTCGACGCGCTGGTTTCCTTCCACGGTCACCTGCGTCAGGTTGATCCCTTGCGCCAGTGCCGGGGTCAGTGCGGGCTGCGAAACGATTGCCCCCGCAAGAAAAACCGATACGGCGACACTGCGCATCAGAACAGACTTGCCCCGGTTCCGGGCTTTCGTTGCGCGCTGTGCCTGATCCATGGCCGGTCCCACACCTGAATGAAATTCCTGGACCTGACTAGCGGGATTGGCGGGACTTGTCAAAAGACTCGGCGCTATCTCTAGGGGCATTGTGGGTCTCGGGCACCAGCCCTGTCGTGCCCGCCGTCAGCCGCGGGCACGAAACCTGACCCGGCGTCAGAACGCGGGCAGCAGTTGGGTGCCCAGAAAGGCCCCGGCCAGAAGGCCCACGAGAACGGTGCCAAGCGTGAACAGCCAGTCCCAGTTGAGACCGACCAGATAGGACAAGCCGCGATAGCCATTCATGACGGTTTGCATGTCACACCTCATATCGACACGAGGATGTGATATCGCGCCATTGTGGCATGATTTGGGCGGCCCGGAACCGCCTCAGCGTGGCTCAGCGGCAGAACAGATCGTTCGTCAGACCGAAGGCCATGGTCGCCAGAACCACGATCAGCCCCAGCGACATCAGTCGCTGCAACATCGCATCCGAGGGCGGGCGGCGCATGACCGCTTCCCAGGCGTAGAACACCAGATGGCCGCCATCCAGCACCGGCACCGGCAGCAGGTTCATCAGCCCGACTGCCGCCGAAAGCAGCGCCACAAGCCAGATGAAACTGTCGATCCCCTGCGAAGCCGCCGTGCCCGTGGCCTCGGCGATTCCCAGCGGACCTTGCAGGTTGCACGACGAAATCGCGCCGGTGATCATGTGCCACAGGCCCGACAGGCTGGTGCGTGCGACAAGGCCCACCTGCTGCACGCCCAGACCCAGCCCCTCGGCCACGCCGGGGGTGCGCAGTTCGGGCCCGAAGGCCAGCCCGCCGGTCAGCCCGATCAGCCAGCGCGTCTCGAATCCGCCTTCGCGCAGCGGCAGGTCAACGCGGCGGGGCGTCAGCGACAGGTCCAGCAATTCGCTGCCCCGCTGCACGGTCAGCACCATCGTGCGGCCTTCCGAGGCGCCGACGATTTCGCGCATCTGGCCGAAGCTTTGCACCGCAGTACCGTCAATGGCCCGCACCAGATCGCCCGGCAGGATACCGCTTTCATCCGCCGCCGATTTGGGCTGCACCGAATCCACCAGCGCCGGATAGGGATGCGGGCCAATGATCTCCTGCTCTGCCCCGTCGCGCAGCACGCGGTAATCCGCGTTGGGCGCCGGTGGCAGGGCATTGCCCCGCGCCATCAGTTCTTCCAGCGTGGTGACCGGCGTGCCCTCCAGCGCCAGAATGCGATCTCCGGGCAGCAGCGGCTGGCCATCATAGGGAAAGGCCTTGGTCTTGCCCACCAGCGGCTCGTCGGTGGCGATCCCGCTGACCCAGAAGAAGCCTGCAAATACCAGCGCCGAAAAGATGAAGTTGAAGACCGGCCCCGCCGCTACAGTGGCCGCCCGCGCCCAAAGCGGCGCGCCATGCATCGTATGGCGCCGCTCGGCAGGGGACAGCCTGCCAATCGCCTCGCCATCCTTGCCCGAGGCTGCATCGGCATCGCCAAGGAATTTCACATAGCCGCCGAAGGGCAGTGCCGCGAGTTGCCAGCGCGTGCCGTGCCGGTCCACCCGGCTCAGCAGAACCGGGCCGAATCCCAGGCTGAACACTTCGGCATGGATGCCCGACCAGCGGCCGACGATGTAATGGCCGTATTCATGCACCGCCACGATGATCGACAGCGCCAGAACGAAGGCCAGCACCGTCAGGGCCAGATTTCCGAAACCGGGCATCAGTGCGAGAATGTCCAAACCTTCGTCCTTTCCTCAATCGTCCGGCGTGCGGCAGTCGGGCGAGGGCCTCAGCCCGCGCGCCGCGCCGCCAGATCCGACGCAATGCCGGTCGCCAGGGCACGGGCACGAAGATCCGCCGCCAGAACCTCCTGAAGGCTCATCGGGGCATTTCCAAGGCCGGTCTCGCGCGAAAGCGCGGCAAGCGTGTCTTCCACGATTCCCGCCATATCGGCAAACCCCACCCCTCCGCCAATGAAATGGTCGAGAGCGATCTCTTTCGCGGCATTGAACGCCGCACCCGCCTGGCCGCGCACCGCCATCACCTCGCGCGCAAGCCGCAGCGCCGGATAGCGCGCCTCGTCCGGCGCGCGGAAACTCAGGCGACCGAGGGCCGCGAAATCCAGCCGCGCCACCGGCAGTTCGCCACGCTCGGGCCAGTTCAGCGCATAGCCGATGGCATGGCGCATGTCCGCCGCCCCCAGATGCGCCATGATGGCACCGTCGCGGTAACCCACCATGGAATGAATGATGCTTTCGGGGTGGATGATGACCTCGATCTGCTCCGGCGCGACACCGAAATATTCGCGGGTCTCGATCACCTCCAGCGCCTTGTTGAACATCGAGGCGCTGTCGATGGTGATGCGCGGCCCCATTGACCAGTTGGGATGCGCCAGCGCCTCGGCCACCGTGGCTTTCGCCAGCTTGTCCAGCGGCCAGTCGCGCAGCGCGCCCCCAGAAGCGGTGAGGACGATGCGTTCCACCGCCGCCAGATCCTCGCCCACCAGCGCCTGAAAGATGGCGCTGTGCTCGCTGTCCACCGGCAGGATACGCGCACCATGACGCGCAGCCTCGGCCATCAGCAGCGGCCCGGCGGTCACAAGGCTTTCCTTGTTCGCGAGCGCCAGCGTGGTGCCATGGCGCAGCGCCCGGAACCCCGGTGCCAGCCCTGCCGCACCGACGATGGCCGACATCACCCAGTCCGCCGGGCGGTCTGCGGCTTCCAGCAGCGCCTCAGACCCCGCCGCCGCCGCAATGCCGCTGCCTTCCAGCGCGTCGCGCAAGGCGGGCAGACAGTCGTCATGCGCGGTAACCGCCACCCCGGCCCGCAGGGCGCGTGCCATCTCGGCCAGCCGGGTCACATTGCGCCCGCCGGTCAGCGCGACAGTGTGAAACGCCTCCGGCCCGCCCGCCCGCATCATCAGGTCGAAGGTGGATTCGCCGATCGAGCCGGTGGCGCCGAAAACCGAAATGCGCCGCATGTCAGTGCCCCGCACCGAAAAGGAACAGCGCCGCCGCGCCGACAACAATCGCCGCGAAGATCAGCGCGTCAAACCGATCCAGCACACCGCCGTGACCGGGGATGAGGTTCGAGCTGTCCTTGACACCTGCCCGCCGCTTGATCGCGCTTTCCGCAATGTCGCCCATCTGCCCGGCGAAAGCCACAAACGGCGACAGCAGCACGAGGCCAGGACCCGTCCCCCGGTCCAGCGCGGCAAAGACCACACCAACCAGCGCCGCACCGATCCAGCCCGCGACTGTGCCGCTCCATGTCTTTTTCGGGCTGATGCGCGGCCAGAACTTCGGCCCGCCAAGCGCACGGCCCGCGAAATAACCCATCACATCGGATGCAATGACCACGGCCAGCAACCAGCAGATCAGCAAAAATCCGTTCGGCAGACCGCGCAGCCAGATCAGCGCCGCCCCGGCCAGCAGGATGGCCAGCCCGTAACCGGCCCAGAGCGGGGTATCCCGGCCCTGCCCCAGCGTCATGCGCCACAGCTCCCACTGCATCGCGGCAACGGCTGCAAGGATCAGCAGCAGATAGACCGACCCGCCCAGCCAGATCGCGACGGCGCCGACCGCCAGCATCACCAGTGCCGACAGGCTGCGTGCCCGAAGATCGGCCCAGTTCGCGCCGCTCATGCGCCGAAGACCCCGCCGAAGCGGCGTTCCCGCACGCCAAAGCGGCTCAGGATGCGGCCCAGTTCCTCGGGCGTGAAATCGGGCCAGAGCGTTTGCGTGAACTCGTATTCGGCATATGCCGCCTGCCAGGGCAGGAAATTCGAGGTCCGCGTCTCGCCGCTGGTGCGGATCACCAGATCGGGGTCGGGCAGATCGGCGGTATCCAGATGCTGCGTCAGATGCGCCTCGGTAATCTGCGCCGGATCGACCAGCCCTGCCGCCACCGCCTTCGCCAGATCGCGCGCGGCACGGGTAATTTCGTCCCGGCCGCCATAGTTGATGGCAACCGTCAGGTTCAGCCGGTCATAGACCGCCGTCCGAGCCTCGATCCCGGCCATCAGCTTTTGCAGCTTCGGATCCAGCCGCGACCGATCCCCGATGAACCGCATCCGCACCGATTCAGCGGCCAGCCGGTCGGCCTCGCGCTCGATGTAGCGCGCAAAGATCGACATGAGGCCCAGCACCTCTTCGGTCGAACGCTTCCAGTTCTCCGTCGAAAAGGCATAGATCGTGAGCCATTTCACGCCCAGATCCGGGGCGCAGCGCACGATTTCCTTCACCCGCTCGGCGCCCTTGCGATGCCCCACCAGCCGCGGCCAGCCGCGATTGGTGGCCCAGCGGCCATTGCCGTCCATGATGATGGCCACATGACGCGGGCCGGTTGCGGATGTGTCGCTGGCGGCCAAGAGCAGCCCTTTCGCTGGCGCGGATGCAGGTCGTCAGACCTGCATGATTTCCTGTTGCTTCGACTCGAGCGCCTTGTCCACCTGCGCGATGGCCTTGTCGGTCAGCTCCTGCACCTCGTCGGCATACATCTTCTGGTCGTCCTCGGACATGCCCGAGCCTTTGGCCTTCTTGATCTGGTCCATGCCGTCGCGGCGCACGTTGCGGATGGCGACCTTGGCGCTTTCGGCATATTGCGCGGCGACGCGGGTCAGTTCGCGGCGGCGCTCTTCGTTCAGTTCGGGGATCGGCAGGCGGATCAGCGGCCCGTCGGTCACCGGGTTGATGCCCAGACCGGATTCGCGGATCGCCTTTTCCACCTTGTTGATCATGCCCTTGTCCCAGACATTGATCACGACCATGCGCGGCTCGGGCACGTTCACGGTGCCAAGCTGGTTGATCGGGGTCATCTGGCCATAGGCCTCCACCTGAATCGGGTCGAGGATCTGGGCCGAGGCGCGGCCGGTGCGCAGCGAGGCGAATTCCATCTTCAGGGCGGTCATGGCGCCGTCCATGCGGCGGCTCAGGTCGTCGAGGTCGATTTCGATTTCGTCGTGCGACATGGGGTCCTCATCTTTCGGCTCGGGCGCCGTTTCGGGCCTCTATAACAGCAGGCGGCGCCGTTGGATATAGGGGGATGCGCGCCGCAGGGGCGCGATGGGCGACGCCTTGCCGCCCGGAAGCCGGATCAGCCCTGCACAGTGGTATAGGTGCCCTGCCCGGCCAGAATGCCGCGGAAGCCGCCCGGCTCATCCAGCGAGAACACGATGATCGGCAGGTTGTTGTCGCGGGCCAGCGCAATGGCCGAGGCATCCATAACGCCCAGATGTTTCGCCAGACACTCGTCATAGCTGACATGATCGTAGCGTTTCGCATCGGCGTGTTTCTTGGGGTCCTTATCATAAACCCCGTCGACCTTGGTGCCCTTGAAGATCGCCTGACAGGCCATTTCATTGGCGCGCAGCGTGGCAGCCGTATCGGTGGTGAAATAGGGGTTGCCGGTGCCTGCGGCGAAGATGCAGACCCGCTTCTTTTCAAGGTGCCGCACCGCGCGGCGGCGGATATAGGGCTCGCAGACCTGATCCATCGGAATGGCGCTGATGACGCGGGTAAAGACCCCCATCTGCTCCAGCGCCGATTGCATGGCCAGCGCGTTCATCACGGTGGCGAGCATCCCCATGTAATCGGCGGTGGTGCGTTCCATCCCCTGCGCAGATCCGGCCAGACCACGGAAGATATTGCCGCCACCGATCACCATGCAGACCTCGACGCCCAGATCGCGGACCGATTTCACCTCGGCTGCGATGCGGGCCACGGTCGGCGGATGCAGGCCAAAGCCCTGATCGCCCATCAACGCCTCCCCCGAGATTTTCAGCATGACGCGGCTGTATTTCACGGGCGGATGGGCGGTGTCGGCGGTCATCGGGTTTGTCCCTGTCGTTGTTTCGGGTGGCGGCGAAATTGTCGTGGCGCAAAATGTCGGAAAACGCGGGCAGGTTCAACCGGGCAGAACCGGGCGAAGCGCCGGGGGTCCGCGACAGATCGCCGGATGGGGCTCAGCCCGCCATGCGGCCGATGCGGCCACCGCGACGGCGCGGCGCTTCGGGCGCGGCCCGCGCGGCTTCAAGGATTGCCGTCATCGGGTGATCCGCCGCCGCGCCATAGCGCGCCAGCAGCACGCTCAGCGCCTCGGGCGTTTCGGTGCCCGCGCGCAGGCTCAGCGCCCAGTCGATGAAGATCGACCGGCATTCGCCGTCGGTGATCCCGTCGATGTTATAGCTTTCGCGTATCAGCCCCTTGGGGTCCGCTTCTTCAAGCTGCATCTGTCGTCTCTCCCAGCCGCGCGTCGATCACCGCCGCCGCCGCGGCAACCGCCGCCTCAAGCCGCGCCGACAGATCCGCGCCGTCTGCCGCCCCGGTCTCGCGCACCAGAAAGGCGCGTCCGCCCTCGCCCACAGTGTCGAGGTCCAGCGTCCGGTCGGTCAGAAGCCGCGTTCCCGCCTGCAACCGCCACAGAAGCCTGTAGGCATCCAGCAACACCTGCTCGTCGGAAACCGACAGGAAACCGCGCTTTACGCCCGCGCGCAGTTGCTGTTCCACCCGCCGCGCCGGATCGGCCACGCGCAGGCAGGCGGTCTGCGCCAGCAACTCAATATCCATCAGGCGGCCCGCCCCGTTCTTCGCCTCCCACGAGCCGGCCGGGGGCTTGGCCGCTTGCAGGCGCTTGCGCATCTCGGCCACATCGGACAGCACGCTGTCGCCGCCCGCCTTGGCCGCCAGCACCTCGCGCCGCACCCCCTCAAGATCAGCGGCAAGGTTCGGATCACCCGCCAGCACCCGCGCGCGGGTCAGGGCCAGATGCTCCCATGTCCAGGCCTCGTCCATCTGGTAGCTGCAGAAGCTGGTGATCGAGGTGGCCACCGGCCCCTGCCGCCCCGAGGGGCGCAGCCGCATGTCGACTTCGTAAAGCCGCCCTTCCGGCATCTGGGCAGTCAGCGCCGTCACCATGGCCTGCGTCAGCCGGGCGAAATAGGGCCGCGTCGCAAGCGGCTTCGGCCCCTCGCTGTTTTCCGCGCCCTGCGCATCATAGATGACGATCAGGTCCAAGTCAGATCCGGCGTTCAGCCGCCCGGCCCCAAGGCTGCCCATGCCCAGCACCACCGCCCCGCGCCCTGGCGCAGGCCCGTGCTTGCGGGCGAATTCGGCGCTGACCACGGGCCAGAGCGCACCCACGATGGCATCCGCCAGATCGGCATAGCTTTTCCCGGCTTCGAAGGCGTCGATCAGCCCGCGCAGGTGATGCACGCCGATGCGGAAGTGCCATTCCTTCATCCAGCGCCGCGCGGTATCAAGCTTCGCCTCGTAATCCGCCACCTCCCCCAGCGTCGCGGTCAGGTTGGCACGCAGGTCAGCGGTGCCGGGCCAGTGGGCCCAGAAGCTGCCGCCGATCACCGCATCCAGCACCCCGGCGTTGCGGCTGAGGTAACGCGCCAGCGCGGGCGTCGTGCCGGCGATGTCCACGATCAGATCGACCAGCACCGGATTGGCGTCAAACAGCGCGAAAAGCTGCACCCCTGCGGGCAGGCCCTTGAGGAACCCGTCAAAGGCCAGCAGCGCCTCGTCGGGGTTCGCCGCCTTTTGCAGCGCGCGCAGCAGCGTGGGACGCAGGCGCTTGAAGATGCGCACAGCGCGTTCCGATCGCAGCGCCGGATAGGCGCGCCAGCCATCGACGATCTCGCGCGCGCTGTCCGAAAGCTCCGGCCCTTCCTCGGCGGCGCCGGGGGCGAAGAAACCCTCGGTCAGCGCCTCGGTCCGTTCCAGCCGCGCCTTCAGCGCTGCCCGGAAGGCAGCCACATCGCCCTCGCCGCAGAAGGCCGCGATGCGCGCGACACCCTCGGCGCTGTTCGGCATGTCATGGGTCTGGGCATCGGCGACCATCTGCAAGCGGTGCTCGATTTCCCGATGCGCGCGGTAAAGCGCGGTCAGCTCGTCCGTCACCTCGCCCGGCACCCAGCCCGCCGCCGCCAGCGCGGCCAGCCCCCCCACCGTGGTCCGGTCGCGCAAGGACGGGTCGCGCCCCCCCGCGATCAATTGCCGGGTCTGGGTGAAGAACTCGATCTCGCGGATGCCGCCGGGGCCGAGCTTCATGTTATGCCCCTCGATCGAGATGGGGCCGTGAAGCCCGCGATGATCGCGGATGCGCAGCCGCATGTCATGTGCATCCTGAATCGCCACGAAATCCAGATGCTTGCGCCAGACGAAGGGCACCAGCGCCTTGAGGAACCGCTCCCCCGCCGCCAGATCGCCGCCCGCTGGCCGCGCCTTGATATAGGCCGCGCGTTCCCAGGTGCGGCCCTGCGCCTCGTAATAGGCTTCCGCCGCCGCCATGGAGATACAGACCGGCGTCACCGCCGCATCGGGCCGCAGCCGCAGGTCGGTGCGAAAGACATAACCCTCGGCCGTGATGTCGGACAGCAGCGCCGCCATCTTGCGGGTCACGCGGATGAATCCCATCCGCGCCTCCTGCCAGTCTTCGCCATAACGGTCCTGATCGAACAGACACACGAGGTCGATGTCGGACGAATAATTCAGCTCGCCCGCACCGCCCTTGCCCATGGCCAGCACCACCATCCCGGCGGCGGTTTCGGCATCCTCGGGACGCTGACCGGGCAGTTTGCCACGACGGATTTCATCGGCCACCAGCCGCCTGAGGCTGAGGTCCACCGCCCGGTCGGCCAGCGCCGACAGCGCGCCGGTCACCGCCTCCAGCGGCCAGACGCCGCCCAGATCGGCCAGCCCGGTCAGTAGCGCCACCCGCCGCTTGGCCTGCCGCAAGGCGCTGCCCAGGCCGTCCAGCGGCACCTCGTCCAGCCCCTCCAGCACTGCCTCGATGGCAGCTTCCGGCGCCCCGGCAAGTGCGGCGCGCAGCCAGTCGGCCTCGCGCCCCATCAGCCCTTTCAGATAGGGCGAGCAGCCCGCCGTTCCGGCCAGCAACCCGCGCAGTTCGGGCGCAAGATCGGCGAAACTCGCGGCGGCATCCGCCCCGGCCTCGGGGTCGAAAGCGATGGGCGAGCGGGTCAGGCGGGCGGCGAAATGCGTCTGTGTCATGCCGCGACCATGGCGCCCGGCCACGCCCGCGTCAACGGGCGGAACCGACCCTGCGCCCCCTTGACCCGCCGCACCGGGAATGGCCGTATCCCCCCTGTGCCCTGCGAAGGATGTGCCGATGTCGAAAAGCCTTGCCCGTGTCACCGCTGCGCTGGAGGCCGCCGGGGTCGCCGCGCGCCCGGTCGAGATGCCCGCCGAAACCCGCACTGCCGAACAGGCGGCCGCGGCGGCGGGCTGCGCGCTGGACCAGATCGTGAAATCCATCCTGTTCCGGGGCGAAGGTTCGGGGCGGCTTTACCTGTTCCTGACGGCGGGCGGCAACCGGATCGACGCGGTCAAAGCCTCGTCCCTCGCCGGGGAGCCCCTGGGTCGCGCTGATGCGCAGGAAGTGCGTGCGGTGACGGGCTTTGCCATCGGCGGGGTCAGCCCGGTCGGGCATCTGACACCCAGCCCCGAATTCCTTGACCCCCGCCTGATGGATTTCGCGCAGGTCTGGGCGGCGGCGGGCACCCCGCGTCACATCTTCCCCATCGAGCCGGGCGAACTGCTGCGCATCACCGGCGCCAAACTGGCCGATTTCACGGCTTGACGAAAACATACCCTACGGTATCTTTCTGGGGAAATCCCCGGATGCTCCGCCGTGTCAGACGCCCATCGCCGCCCTAAAACGCCCGAGGCCACCCGGCAGGCCCTGCTGGACGCAGGCGTGCGGCTGGCGCTGGCCGAGGGGCTGGCGGCGCTGGCCCTGCCTGCGGTTTCGGCTGAAGCCGCCGTGACGAAAGGCGCTCTCTTTCACCACTTTGGCAATCGTCAGGGGCTGGTCGAGGCGGTAGCGGCAGAAATCCTTGCCCGGATCGACGCCGAGTTTCAGGCGGCGCTGGCCAAGGATGCAGGGGGGCACGGCGTTCTGACCCGCGCCTATCTGCACTGCATCTTCCATCCCGCCAGCCCGCACAGCCCCTGGGCCGCGCCCTCGCTGCGCAGCCTTGCCGATACGGCACTGGCCGGGCTGTGGCGCGACTGGATTGCCGCGCAGATGGCGGTTCATGCCGACACGGACAGCAACACCGCGCTGGTGGCGGTGCGGCTGGCGGCCGACGGCTACTGGATGTCGCGCGTCTTCGGATCGGTCCCCGTGCCGCCGGGGCCGGACGCGCTGTTTGCTCATCTTCTTGCCCGCACCCGGAAGGACGCGCCATGACCCTGCCCGCCACCTATGCCATCCTTGGCTTCGCCATCGCGCTGGAGGTCATCGGCACCTCGCTTCTGAATGCGACACAGCAATTCACCCGCCCCCTGCCCACCGTCATCATGGCGCTGTGCTATGGGGTGTCGTTCTATTGCCTGTCACTGGCGGTGCGTGTTCTGCCCGTTGGCATCGTCTATGCGATCTGGAGTGGCATGGGCATCGTGCTGATCGCCGCCGTTTCGGTGGTTTTCCTGCGCCAGAGCCTCGATTTCTGGGCCCTGACCGGGCTCGGGCTGATCATCGCCGGGGTCGCGGTCATCAATCTGATGTCGAAAAGCCTGCCGCATTAAGCACTTGGCGACCCGGCTTCCCCTGCGTCAGATAAAAATGTGAAAATCTTTCACATCAGCCCTTGAAGCGGGGGCGTCCCATGCGCATCTCGGATCATGTGAAAGCAATTCACATCCAACGCAACCGGGAGACCGCCATGTCCTACGCCACCTCCACCGCCGTGCCGAGCGGCCCCACCAACATCTTCCGCCGCGCCGAAGGCTGGCTGGACCAGCGCGGCAAGCTCGCCTGGATCGCCGCCATGGTGCTGGGCTTCATCTTCGTCTGGCCCGTGGGCCTCGCGCTGCTGGCCTACATGATCTTCGCCGGCAAGTTCAGATCCTCCAGCTACTCCGACCGAAAGGATGACACCATGTTCTGCCGTCACCGCCACCATCACCATGACCATGCCGCCTTCCGCAGCTCGGGCAATACCGCCTTCGACGCCTACAAGGCCGAAACGCTGAAGCGGCTGGAAACCGAGCAAGAGGCTTTCGAAAGCTTCCTGCAACGCCTGCGCGAAGCCAAGGACAAGCAGGAATTCGACAGCTTCATGGATGAACGCGCCCGCCGTGCCGCCGAACCCAAAGCCGAGGAACCGGCAGCCCCCGGCGCGTATTGATCCACAGGACGGGGGCTTCGGCCCCCGCCCTTCCCCGAACCGAGGCCCGAACCAAGGACCGCCGCCGATGTATGCCAACAGCGAAGACCACTTCCTGCCCGACCCCGAACGCCACGCCGAATTCTATGAAGGCGTGACGATGAAGCGGGGCCTTGCCTGGGTGGTGGATGTGATCCTGACCGCGATCATCACTGCGATGATCGTGCCATTCACCGCCTTCACGGCGCTGTTCTTCCTGCCGCTGCTGTATCTTTGTGTCAGCTTTGCCTATCGGGTGCTGACGCTGGCCTCCTCTTCGGCCACGCCCGGCATGCGGCTGATGAACATCACCTTCCTGACCCGCAATGGCGAGAAATTCGATTTCGCCCATGCCTTCCTGCACACGCTGGGTTACACGCTGTCCATCGGTACGCTGCTGGTTCAGGTGCTGTCGGTCTTTCTGATGGCGACCTCCTCCCGCGGTCAGGGGCTCAGCGATCACGTTCTGGGCACGGTGGCGATCAACCGTCCGCGCTGAACCCTGACGAAAGCCGGGCCACTGCCCGGCTTTTCATCCTCTCGCAATCCGGTCTTGGCGAGCGGGCGCGGGCTTGCTAGGCTTCGCGCGACAAAGCCCTTTCCCATCCCGCAACCGGACAGGCCCGCCCGCCAAGATGCGCCACACGGTCCCCATCGCGCCGCAGTTCTATGTGACGGCCCCACAAGCCTGCCCCTATCTGGACGGGCGGATGGAGCGCAAGCTGTTCACAGCCCTTCAGGGCGAACATGCGCAGCGGCTGAATGATGCGCTGTCCAAGCAGGGGTTCCGGCGCAGCCAGAACGTGCTGTACCGGCCCTCCTGTGCCGAATGCTCTGCCTGTCTGTCGGCCCGCATCCGCGTCGCGGATTTCGAACCGAACCGCACGCAGCGCAAGATCCTCCGCCGCAACGCCCATCTGCGCCGCAACGCCACAAGCCCCTGGGCGACCGAAGATCAGTTCGCGCTGTTCCGTCGCTATCTGGATCATCGCCATGCCGATGGCGGTATGGCCGACATGGACATCTTCGAATTTGCCGCGATGATCGAGGAAACCCCGATCCGGTCGCGTGTCATCGAATATACCCGCCCCGCCGGGGATGGCAGCCGCGCCCGGCCGCTGGCCGCCGTCTGTCTGACCGATGTGTTCGATGACGGGCTGAGCATGGTCTACAGCTTCTATGACCCTGACCTGACGGCGCAGAGCCTGGGCACCTATCTGATCCTTGACCATATCGAGATCGCGCGCGAGGCCGGGCTGCCTTATGTCTATCTGGGCTACTGGGTGCCGGGCAGCCGCAAGATGGGTTACAAGGCGAATTTCGCCGCGCTGGAGCTTTACAAGGCTGGCCAGTGGCAGGACATCGGCAGCCCCGAGGATCACACGGCGGAACTGCACCCGCTGTCCGTCGACCCGATCGCCGAACAGGTGGCGCGCATCGCCCTGCCCGAAGCCCGCCCCCATCACGAATGACCGCACCGCTTTCGGATGCGCGCATCGCCGCGCTGGCGCTGATCGTGCCGGATTACGCGGCGGGGCTGGCGTTTTATGTCCAGAGGCTCGGCTTCCGGCTGATCGAGGATGTCGATCAGGGCCGCAAACGCTGGATCACCGTCGCGCCGCCCGGCGGTGGCCCGGTATTGGTGCTGGCCCGCGCCGACACGGAGGAACAGCGCGCCGCCATCGGCAGGCAGGGCGCGGGTCGGGTCTGGCTGTTTCTGGAAACCGGCGATTTCGCCCGCGACCACGCCGCCCTTCTGGCCGCAGGCGCCATCTTCGAGGAAGCCCCGCGCCACGAACCCTATGGCACCGTCGCGGTCTGGCGCGATCCTTTCGGCAACCGCTGGGATCTGCTGCAACGGCATTGAGGCCATCTGAACGGAGCGCACGAGGCCAGCGCTTCGCGGGATGGAATACTCGGGGGGATCGGCCCCCCATAATGAACTGGAGCGCGGGACTGATGGTCGCCCTCGTCAGTCCCGCTCTCTCAGATACAGGTAGAGCGGGAGCGCCAGCGAAAGACCCACGAAGAAACTTGCGGGCAGAACCAGCCACCACCGCTCGACCTTGTGCTTCGCTGCGTCAGACCAGGACCATACCCAGAATATCAGAATCGAAATGAGCACATCTGCCGAGAAGCCCGCAGCGGGCCCGTTTGCGAACAGCGACTGAATAAAGAGCGGAAGCGCGAGCCCGTGCTGCGCGAAAAAAGAGCCGAAGAATAACCATGGCACCCCGGTCCCGACAATCGCCATCAGGAGATAAAAGTTCCTGATTGTCATATGTTTATCCCCCTTGGAAAAGTCTTTCGTATCCAGATGATCTTTCGAGAGGCATTAGCAAAGGTTGACCGCGGGCGCTATAGCAGCCGGAGGTTCGGGGGCGGGTCGGAGACCTCAGGCTGGCAGGATTGAATGGAACCTCTGCCGGACACCCAAAAGAGGACCCGCGACCTTTGCAGTCGACAGCCAAACTCACTAGGGTGCTGTTTCTGCAAGTGCAAACCGATCCCGAAAGGAAGCCGAACATGGCCGGAAACACCTACAAGGTTGTCAGGCGGACACCCACTGTCGGCGAATATATGCAGCTTCGCGCAGAGGCGGGCCTGAGCCCGTTTTCCGAAGAGGCCGCCACGAAAGGCCTCGCCGGTACAGTCTTTGCCGTGGTGCTTGAGCATGGCGACCGCGTCGCAGGCATGGGCAGGCTGATCGGGGACGGCGGGTGCTTTTTCCAGATCGTGGATATTGCCGTGACCCCGTCGGATCAGGGACAGGGGCTGGGCAAGACGATCATGGGGGAGTTGATGGAGTTTGTCACAACCCGGCTTCCCGCATCAGCCTATGTCAGCCTCATCGCCGACGTTCCGGCAAATAAGCTTTACGAAAAGTTCGGGTTTGTGGAGACGGCGCCCCGCTCTCTCGGCATGGCGCGTCGGGCGCGGTAACGCTCGGGCCGCCTGCCCTGCACGGCTGACACGGCACGCTTACCCACAGGTCATCCGGCACAACGCTCTGCCAGTCACAGCAAAAGGAGCCGCTTGCGACGGCCCCTTTCGTACCATGCGTTAACGCTCAGGCCAGCGTCGCGCCATCGGTGCGGCGGATGGCGATAAGGGTCGAGCGCGGCAGGCCACCTGCCATATCAGGGAAATCGCCACCCGGATGCTGGATGCCCACAAAGACCGTGCGGCGATCCGACGAGAAGGTCATGCCCGTCACCTCCGAGCCTTTGGGGCCGGTCAGGAACCGCTCGATCCGGCCAGAGGCCGGGTCACCGACCAGCATCTGGTTGTTGCCCTGCCCGGCGAAATCGCCCTCGTTGCTGTCTTCGCCATCGGTCTGGATCCACAGCATTCCGGTCTGATCGAACATCATCCCATCGGGCGAATTGAACATGTTGCCCGCGTTGATGTTGGACGATCCGGCATAGGCATCCTTGTGCACCCCGGGGTTGCCCGCCATCACGAAGAGATCCCAGCGGAAGCTGTCGGCCGCGTGATCCTCGTCCGCCGGATACCAGCGCACGATCTGGCCATAATGGTTTTCGGCACGCGGGTTCGGACCGCCCACCGGGGTTTCGTCGCCACCGGCATTGGATTTCATACCCCGGTTCTTGTTGTTGGTCAGGGCGCAATAGGCCTCGATCGCGCGGGGGTTCACCGCCACCCATTCCGGGCGGTCCATGGTGGTGGCGCCAACCTTCGACCCGGCCTGACGGGTGTGAATGCAGATTTCCGCCGCCGTCATGCCGGTCGCCTCGGGCGTCAGGGCAAGCCACTTGCCGGTGCCGTCCTCGGCGAATTTGGCGACGTAAAGCTGGCCTTCATCCAGCAGCGCATCGGTCGGCGCGCCGGGGGCGTAAACGCCGGTCGAGACGAATTTGTACAGAAACTCGCCACGTTCATCATCGCCCAGATAGACCACCACGCGCCCGTCGCGCGCCAGGGTGCAGGCGGCGTTTTCATGTTTGAAGCGGCCGAGGGCGGTACGCTTCACCGGCTTCGAGGTGGCATCGGCCGGGTCGATCTCGACCACATAGCCGAAGCGATTGGGTTCATTCACGTTCTTCGCCAGATCGAAACGCGGATCGAACTGTTCGTAACCATAGACCGATTCCGCCTCGATCCCGTACCGGGCGAAGGCTTCGGGCAGCTTTGCCCCGACATCGGTCGCACCGAAGTACCCGTTGAAGTTTTCCTCGCAGGTCAGATAGGTGCCCCAGGGCGTCTTGCCTGCGCCGCAGTTGTTCAGCGTGCCCAGAACCTCGGTGCCAGCGGGATCAGCCGGGGTGCGCAGCAGCTCATGCCCCGCCGCCGGGCCGGACAGGCGCATCGGCGTCAGATGGGTGATGCGGCGGTTGAACGGGCTGTCGGGCACAATGGCCCAGCCATCCGGCCCTTCCGCGACTTCCATCACCGTCACGCCCTGCAGGTTTTGCAGCAGGCGCACATCGGCCTCGGACTTGACCTTTTCCTCCTGCTCCGCCGGCAGGTTGATCTCGGGGTTCACATATTCATGGTTCACCGCGATGACCTGATGGCCGCCGATATTGAACAGCTCCATCCCGTCGGTGTTTTCACCGAACACCCGGTCGGCCCCCTGCGAGGGCACGCCCTTTGCCGCGTCATAGGCCGGTGCATCGGAAAACAGCGCATCACCCCAGCGCGCCACCGGCTTCCATTCATAGCCTTCCGGCACATGTACGGTGCCATCGGTGGCGACCGGGATCGGCGTGAAGGCGAAACGGGCGGTCGCGGCCTCTGCCGCCGTGCCGCGCAGCAGGCTGCCCATGACGCTGGCACCCGAGCCGAAAGCCACGAGCCCGGTCAGGAAGCCGCGACGCGACAGGCCACTCGCCACGATACGGTCGAAATCGGTGGTTTCGGCACGCGGGCTGCGGGCCTCGTCGAAGTCGTCGAAGGAAAAGCGGTCGGTCATCACTGGCTCCTGAAAGGCTGGATCGGCGCCCCTCCGTCACCTTCGGGGACCCTTCCGGCTGACTGCCAGTCGGAGGTGACACGGGGGTTACAGCCTTGCGAAGGTTGCATGACGCGGCGACTCGCCCCTTCCCCGACCCATGTATTTTGCAGTTATTTCCATTAATTGCCAGTAAACGCAATAAAAGTTCAACTTTCTGCGTCACTGCGACATTTTTCTTGGATTTTTGCCATTGACGCCCCCCGCCGCCGCTCATAAGGTCCGCTGCACTGAATCAAGCCACTGGGGACACGACATGATGTCGCTTCTCGTCATCGTAGGGATTGGGCGCATGGGCCGGTAACGGCAGACCATCTCGGTTCCCCATGCGCCCCCCGAGGAAACTCCGGGGGCTTTTTCATACCCGTGCCCGCCGCGATATTGCGGCAAGAAGTGCCCGCCGCGGTATCGCGGCAAGAACGTGCCAGCCGCGGTGCAAGCGGCAAGAAGGAAGAGAACATGACTCAGGCGAATGCGAGCGCCATGACGGGCGCAAAGATGATCGTGAAGGCGCTGAAGGATCAGGGGGTCGAGGTCGTATTCGGCTACCCCGGCGGCGCCGTGCTTCCGATCTATGACGAACTCTTCCTGCAAAACGACATCCGGCACATTCTCGTCCGTCATGAACAGGGCGCGGTGCACATGGCCGAAGGCTATGCCCGCTCCACCGGGAAACCGGGGGTGGTGCTGGTGACCTCCGGCCCCGGCGCCACCAATGCGGTGACCGGGCTGACCGATGCGCTGCTGGATTCGATCCCGCTGGTGGTGCTGTCGGGTCAGGTGCCGACATTCATGATCGGCACCGATGGCTTTCAGGAAGCCGATACCGTGGGCATCACCCGCCCCTGCACCAAGATGAACTGGCTGGTGAAGGATACCGCGAAACTGGCGGAAACCATTCATACCGCCTTCCATGTGGCAACCTCGGGCCGTCCCGGCCCGGTGCTGGTGGACATTCCGAAGGATGTGCAATTCGCCCAGGCCGAATATGTGGCGCGCGAGAAGATCAAGACCTCGCATTACCAGCCGCGCGTGAAGGGCGACATCGAGGCCATCACGAAACTGGTCGAACTGCTTGAGAAGGCCGAACGCCCGGTGTTCTACACCGGCGGCGGCGTCATCAACTCGGGCACCGCCGCGAGCCAGCTCTTGCGCGAACTGGTGGATGCGACGGGCTTCCCCATCACCTCGACCCTGATGGGTCTGGGGGCCTATCCGGCCAGCGGCAGGAACTGGCTGGGCATGCTGGGGATGCACGGGCTTTACGAGGCCAATCTGGCGATGCACGGCTGCGACCTGATGATCAACATCGGCGCCCGCTTCGATGACCGGATCACCGGCCGCGTCGCCGATTTCAGCCCGCATTCGGTGAAGGCGCATATCGACATCGACCCCTCGTCAATCAACAAGGTGATCCGCGTCGATCTGCCCATCGTCGGTGACGTGGGCCATGTGCTGGAGGATATGCTCCGCATCTGGAAATCGCGCGGGCGCAAGGTGAACAAGGAAGGTCTGGCGAAGTGGTGGGCACAGATCACGGAATGGAAAGCCGTGGACTGCCTCGACTACAAGAACAGCGAAAAGACAATCAAGCCGCAATATGCGCTGCAACGGCTGGAGGCGCTGACCAAGGGGATGGATCGCTACATCACCACCGAGGTCGGCCAGCACCAGATGTGGGCGGCACAGTTCCTGGGCTTCGACGCACCGAACCGCTGGATGACTTCGGGCGGCCTGGGGACGATGGGTTACGGCCTGCCCGCCTCGATCGGCGTGCAGGTGGCCCACCCCGAGGCGCTGGTCATCAACGTGGCGGGTGAGGCGTCCTGGCTGATGAACATGCAGGAAATGGGCACTGCGATGCAGTTCCGCGCGCCGGTCAAACAGTTCATCCTGAACAACGAACGGCTGGGCATGGTGCGTCAGTGGCAGGAATTGCTGCATGGCGAGCGTTACAGCCATTCCTGGTCGGAAAGCCTGCCCGATTTCGTGAAACTGGCCGAGGCCTTCGGCTGCAAGGGCATCAAGTGCAGCGACCCGAAGGATCTGGACGATGCGATCATGGAAATGATCCGCTACGACGGGCCGGTGATCTTCGACTGTCTGGTCGAGAAGCACGAGAACTGCTTCCCGATGATCCCCTCGGGCAAGCCGCATAACGAGATGCTGCTGGGCGAGGCCGAGACGCAGGGCGTGATCAAGGCTGGCGGCGCGGTGCTGGTGTGACCCTTGCACGGGGGGCTGTCTGCCCCCCGACAGGGGCGCGCAAGCGCGCCCCTTCCCCCCGAGGATATTTTCAGACAGAAAATGAAAGGGAGCCCCCATGTCGGCGCTCAATATCACCAAGGGCTCGTCGAGCCATTCCGCCTACGACCTCCGCGATCCTTATGCCGAGGTGATCGAAAGCCATACGCTGGCCGTGCTTGTCGATAACGAAAGCGGGGTTCTGGCCCGCGTTATCGGGTTGTTTTCGGGCCGTGGCTACAACATCGACAGTCTGACCGTGGCGGAGGTGGATCATACCGGCCACCGCAGCCGCATCACCATCGTCACGCGCGGCACGCCGCAGGTGATCGAGCAGATCAAGGCGCAGCTGGGCCGTCTGGTGCCGGTGCATGCGGTGAACGATCTGACGGTCGAGGGGCCGGCGGTGCAACGCGAGCTGGCGCTGCTGAAGGTTGCCGGAAAAGGCGATGCACGGATCGAGGCGCTGCGTCTGGCCGAGATCTTCCGCGCCAATGTGGTTGATTCGACGCTGGAAAGCTTTGTGTTCGAGATGACCGGCACGCCGGAGAAGATCGACGCTTTCGCCGAGCTGATGCGGCCTCTGGGTCTGCGGGAAGTGGCGCGGACCGGCGTTGCGGCGCTGTCGCGCGGCGCCTGAGCGACTGGTGGCTGCCCCTTGCCGGGGCAGCCCTTGCTTCATGCCCCAGTAAAGCGCGGCGGGCGCTTTTCAAGGAAGGCGGCCACCCCTTCGCGGAAATCGGTGGTCTTGCCTGCCGCCTCCTGCAGCCGGGCCTCCAGCGCCAGTTGCGCTTGCAGGTCATTCGACAGCGACCCGCGCAGCGCCTGTTTCAGCGCGCGATAGGCCGCGGTCGGGCCGTTGGCCAGATGGGTCGCGCGTTCGGCGACACGGGCGGTAAAGGCGTCATCCGCCACACATTCATAGATCATGCCCCAGGATTCTGCCTGCCGCGCCGTGACCTTGTCGGCGAAGAGGCAGGCGCCCATTGCCCGCGCGGCGCCGATCTGGCGCGGCAGCCACCAGGTGCCGCCCGCATCGGGGATCAGGCCGATCCGGGTGAAGGCCTGCACGAAGCTCGCGCTTTCCGCCGCGATCACCACATCCGCCGCCAACGCCAGATTGGCGCCCGCCCCGGCCGCCGCGCCATTGACAGCGGCGATGGTCGGCACCGGGCAATCATAGATCGCATTGAGGAGCGGCACATATTCCTCGTTCAGGATTTTCTCGAACGGGACGTCGGTGCCCATACCCTGTGCATCCGCCAGATCCTGACCGGAGCAGAAAGCCCTTCCGGCGCCGGAGAAAACGATGACGCGGGCGCTGGATTCGGCCTGCCGGATTGCGGCCAGCATCTGCTTGCGCAGCTCCGACGACAGGGCATTCATCACCTGCGGCCGGTTCAGCGTGATCGTGGCGATGCCGCCCTGTTCTTCCAGAATGATCGGGTCCAATTCTGCCTCCCTTTCCTTTGCCCGGCAGATTAGCCGCCGGGCACCGGGGGGAAAGCGGAACGGCGCGTCACTCTTTCAGAATCTCTTTCAGCCGGGCCTCTTCCTCGGCGCTCAGCGCCTCGGTCTGCTGGGCCGCGCGGCGGCGCAGGAAGGCAAAGGCG
Organism: Gemmobacter caeni; assembly: GCF_003054195.1. Classification (GTDB taxonomy): domain Bacteria; phylum Pseudomonadota; class Alphaproteobacteria; order Rhodobacterales; family Rhodobacteraceae; genus Gemmobacter; species Gemmobacter caeni. The sequence continues at coordinate 75,646 of NZ_QBKP01000009.1, read as the reverse complement.
GCGATCCCGCCCAGCAGCAGCATCCCCGGACCGGCCAGCCAGAGAACAAGGTTCGAGCCGGTGGCGCGCGGTTCGAACAGCACGAACTCGCCATAGCGATCCACCACGAAGTCGATCACCGCGTCGTCGCTGTCGCCAGCCACCAGCCGTTCCCGCACCAGAAGGCGCAGATCGCGGCTGATGTCGGCGTTTGAATCGTCGATATTCTCGCCCTGACAAACCGGGCAGCGCAGCAGTTGCGAGATAGCGCGCGCGCGCGCCTCCAGCGCCGGATCGGGCAGCACCTCGTCCGGCTGGACCGCCAGCGCGGGGAAGGCCAGAAGCGACAGGCACAGGGCAAGGATCAGGCGCATCGCGTTACTCCGCCGCGACCGGGGCAGCCGCGCGCCGGGCTGCCCCTGCCGCCACGCGGTAGCGGCGGTCCGAAAGGGACAGAAGCCCCCCCAGCGCCATCAGCGCGGCGCCAATCCACAGCCAGTTCGCCAGTGGTTTCCAGTAGCCCCGGATCGCCCAGCCGCCGTTATCCTGCGGATCGCCGATCACCAGATAGATGTCACGGAAAAAGCCGTAATCCAGCGCGGCTTCTGTGGTCGGCATGGCCTGCACCGGATAGACGCGCTTTTCGGGGTAAAGCACCGCCACTTCGCGCCCGTCGCGGCGCACCGCCATCTCGGCCATGGTGGACAGGTAGTTCGGACCCTCGACCTGTTCAACCTTGTTCAGCGTCACCTCATAGCCATGCAGCGGGAAGCTTTCGCCCACCTGCACGACCTTGATGATCTCGGTCGCCCAGGCGTTCATCGCGCCGACCGCAATCATCGTGACGCCCAGCCCGGCATGGGCGGTCACGCGGCCCCAGTCGGCGCGCGGCAGACGGCCAAGGCGTTGCAGGCGCCCGCGGACCGCGCCACGCCCGGTGCGCGCCCAAAGGTCGGTCAGCGCGCCGAACACCAGCCAGGCGCCAAGCGCCGCCGCCACCGGCCCCACCGCCGAACGGCCGGTTTCCAGCGCCCAGGCCAGCAAACCACAGGCCACTGCCAGGATCAGCGCGGGGATCAGTTGCCGGAACACGCGCCCGACCTCGGCCCGCTTCCACGGCAGCATCGCGCCAATGGGCAAAAGTACCGCCAGACCGATCATGAAGGGCGAGAAGGCCGCGTCAAAGAACGGGGCGCCGACGCTCAGCTTGCGGTCCCACAGCATCTCGGCCACCAAGGGCCAGATCGTGCCGACAAAGACCACGAAGGCCGCAACTGCCAGCAGCAGGTTGTTCACCACCAGCGCGCTTTCGCGGCTGACCATGGCGAAGATGCCCTTCGCCTCCATCGCGCCGGCACGGGCGGCAAACAGCGTCAGCGCGCCACCCATGAAGACACCAAGGATCATCAGGATGAACACGCCACGTTCTGGGTCATTGGCAAAGGCATGGACCGAGGTGATGACACCCGAGCGTACGATGAACGTGCCGATCAGCGAGAATCCGAAGGCGAGGATGGACAGAAGGATCGTCCATGCCTTCAGGCTTTCGCGCTTTTCCACCACGATGGCGGAATGCAGCAGGGCCGCGGCAAACAGCCAGGGCATGAAGCTGGCGTTTTCGACCGGGTCCCAGAACCAGAAGCCACCCCAGCCAAGCTCGTAATAGGCCCACCACGACCCCAGCGCGATACCGATGGTCAGGAAGATCCAAGCCGCCAGTGTCCAGGGCCGGACCCAGCGTGCCCAGGCGGCATCAACCCGCCCCTCGATCAGCGCCGCGACGGCAAAGCTGAACGCCATGCTGAGCCCGACATAGCCGAGGTAGAGGAAGGGCGGATGGAAGGCGAGACCGGGGTCTTGCAGCAGCGGGTTCAGGTCGTCACCGTTCAGTGGCGGTTCGGCCAGACGCAGGAAAGGATTGGAGGTGAACAGAAGGAACGCGAGGAAAGCCACCCCGATCATCCCCTGCACCGAAAGAACCCGCGCCTTCAGCGTTGCGGGAAGGTTGCCGCCGAACAGCGCCGCCGCGCTGCCATAGGCGGCAAGGATCAGCACCCAGAGCAGCAGAGACCCCTCATGGTTGCCCCAGACGCCCGAGACCTTGTAGAGCATCGGCTTGTCGGTATGGCTGTTCAGCACCACAAGACGCAGCGAGAAATCCGAGGTCACGAAAGCCCAGGTCAGTGCCCCGAAGGCCACCGCGATCAGCACAAACTGCACGACCGCCGCCGGATCGGCCACTGCCATCCACCCCGACCAGCGCTTCTGCGCCCCGATCAGCGGCACCACCGCCTGTACCACGGCCACCGCCAGTGCCAGCACCAGCGCGAAATGCCCAAGCTCTGAAATCATGCGCGTCTCCCTTGCAGGCGGGATCATAGGACAAGACGCCGCGCGCCGCCATGGGGCTGCGCCCAAGCGTCGCAACCGGCGCGCCCAAATTTCTTTGAAGAAATTTGTAAATCTTTTCGTTGAAAAGATTTGGGGGCCAGCCCCCATCGCGCGTGCCGCGCGATTCCCCCGGGATATTTGTGGACAGAAAATGATCAGCGTCGGCCCGCCTTGCGGGTGGAGAGGAGAAGGTTGGTCTCGGATGTGGTGACGCCTTCGATATTGCGGATGCGGTGGATCACCTCATCGAGTTCCAGCAGCGTCTGGGTCGAAAGTTCCACGATCAGATCCCATTTGCCGTTGGTCGAATGCACCGCCATGACGGCAGGCAGACCAGCGAGGCGCGCCATGATCTTTTCGCCGCCGCGCCCCTCGATCCCGATCATCATAAGCCCGCGCACCGGGGCAGCGGTGACATCGGCGCGGGTGAGCACGGTAAACCCAGCAATCTCGCCCCGTGCGGTCAGCCGCTCCATCCGGGCGCGCACCGTGGCACGGCTGAGGCCAAGGCGATCAGCAAGTTCGGACAGGGCCGCCCGGCCATCCCGGCGCAACTCAGCGATCAGCCTTTGGTCGATTTCGTCCATTTCGACGGTTTTCCTTTTCATCCCGCTGAATTCTTCGCGCATAATGCTCATAATGCCGCTGGATGCTGCCGCAAAGTGAAAACATGTTTGTCGGAACAGGAGATTTGCCATGACACGGACCATTCTGATCGGCGCGCCCGTCGATTCCGGCCAGCGCCGCCCCGGTTGTCTGATGGGCCCGGCGGCCTATCGCGTGGCGGGGATTGCCGGCGCCATCCGCGATCTGGGCCATGGGGTCGAGGACTGGGGCGACGTCGCCCTGCCAGATCTGCAGGAGGCCGTTTGCGCCAACCCGGCGGTGGATCAGCTGCCCGAGACGCTGGGCTGGACCGAGGTTCTGGCGGACCGTGTGGATGACGCGCTGTCCGAAGGCGCGATGCCGGTGATTCTGGGGGGCGATCATTCGCTGGCGCTGGGGTCAGTATCCGGGGCGGCGGCCCATGCACGCCGGGCCGGGCGGCCGCTGTTCCTGCTGTGGCTGGATGCGCATTCGGATTTCCACACGCCGATGACCACGACCAGCGGCAATCTGCATGGCACGCCGGTCGCCTATATCGCCGGGCGCGACGGGTTCGACGCTTTCCCGCCCTTCCCGGCCCCGATTCCGGCAGACCGCATCTGTCTTTACGGCATCCGCTCGGTCGATCCGGCAGAACATGCGGCGCTGCTGGAACATGATATCGCGATCAATGACATGCGGGTGCTGGATGAACATGGCATCGTCGCACCGCTGCGCAGCTTCCTGACCAAGGTGCGCGAGGCGGGCGGGATGCTGCATGTAAGCCTCGATGTCGATTTCCTAGACCCCTCCATCGCGCCTGCGGTGGGCACCACTGTTCCGGGCGGCACCACTTTCCGCGAAGCGCATCTGGTGATGGAACTTCTGCACGAATCCGGGCTGGTGACCTCGCTCGACCTTGTGGAACTGAACCCTTTCCTCGACGACCGGGGCCGCACCGCTAAGCTGATGGTCGATCTGGTCGGCTCGCTGATGGGCCGCAAGGTGTTCGACCGTCCGACCCGCAGCTTTACCTGAGAGAGATGACATGACCGCCCCCTCCCGCAATGCTCTTGTGCCTTTTGTCAGCGTTGACAACATGATGAAGCTTGTTCTTCACATCGGGGTTGAACGCATGATGGCCGAGCTTGCAGCCGAGATCGAGGCCGATTTCCTGCGCTGGCCGCTGTTCGACAAGACCCCGCGCGTGGCCAGCCATTCCGAGGTGGGCGTGATCGAGCTGATGCCGACCTCGGATGGTGAGACCTATGGGTTCAAATATGTGAACGGCCATCCGTCGAACATGAAGAAAGGCCTGCAAACCGTTACAGCATCTGGTCTTTTGGCGGATGTGGCAACGGGCTATCCGCTGATGCTCAGTGAAATGACCCTGCTGACGGCGCTGCGCACGGCGGCGACCAGCGCCATGGCAGCGAAATGGCTGGCGCCGAAGGGCGCGCGGGTGATGGCGATGATCGGCAATGGCGCGCAGGCGGAGTTTCAGGCGCTGGCCTTCAAGGCAGTCTGCGGCATCGAGGAGATCCGGCTTTACGACATCGACCCGGCTGCGACCGTGAAATGCGCCCGCAATCTGGCGGGGCGCGGGCTGACCGTCGTATCCTGCACCAGTGCCGAACAGGCCATGGAAGGCGCGGAGATCGTGACCACCTGCACCGCCGACAAGCAATATGCCACCATCCTGACCGACAATATGGTTGGCAGCGGCGTGCATATCAACGCGGTCGGCGGCGATTGCCCCGGCAAGACGGAACTCCACCGCGACATCCTGCTGCGGTCGGGCATCTTCGTCGAATACCCGCCCCAAACCCGTATCGAGGGCGAGATCCAGCAGCTTGAGGCCGATCATCCGGTGACGGAGCTTTGGCAGGTCATCGGCGGTCAGGCGGCGGGACGCACCGATGCGCGGCAGATCACGCTGTTTGACAGCGTGGGCTTCGCCATCGAGGATTTCAGCGCGCTGCGCTACGTCCATTCGCGGCTGCGCACCTCGGGCCTGTATCAGAACCTTGATATGATCGCCGACCCGGATGATCCGCGCGACCTGTTCGGCATGCTGCTGCGCGCTGGGGCGGCGCAGGCCGCCTGAGCCTCAGGCGGTTTCCGCCAGCGCGTCGCGCACCTGTTCCACCCCCTGCGTCAGGTCGAGGCGGATCGCCTCGGCCAGCGCCTGCGGATCGCCCGCCTTCATTGCAGCCAGGGCATCGGCATGACGGTCCGGCAGGCCATTCTCGATATAGCGCCCCAGAACGGCCCGCAGCGACGGCCCGAACCGAAGCCAGAGCGAGCGGGCGATGTCTTCCAGCACGGTTGCCCCGGCTGCTTCGTACAGCGTGAAGTGGAAGGCGTGGTTCTGACGCAGGTATTCCTGCACGTCGCCCGCCCGGATCGCCGGCTCGATCAGCGCGTCGATCGCCTCCAGCCGGGCAATGCGTTCGGGCGTCAGCCGGGGGGCGGCCAGTTCCGCAAGCTTCGGTTCGATTGCCAGACGGGCATGGACCAGCTGGCCAAACAGATCTGGCGTCATCCTTGGCACGGTCACGCGGCGGTTGTCCTGAAGCGCCAGCGCCCCTTCGGCGGTCAGTCGGCGGATCGCCTCGCGCACCGGGGTCATGCCCGCATCCAGATCGCGGATCAGACCCTGGATGGTAACCGGCTGTCCCGGCAGCAGCACGCCATAAAGCACCATGTCGCGCAGCCGCAGATAGGTGAGCTCATGCGTCGGAATTTTCCGCGCCTCGCCCCGGTCCTGCCCTGTGTCGTCCATCGCCTGCCCTCCGTGATCTCGCGGAACATGGGGCAGCACCGCGATTTGATCAATAGCCGATCCGCGTCGCTCCGACGTCATTCCGCGTGGATTTCGGCGGTCTGCGCAAGCGGATGCGCGGTGCGGATCACCCTTTCGCAATAGGCCGCCAGTTGCTTGCGATCTGCGAAGGCATCGACGGGGACGGACGGGTGAAAGATCACCTCGACACGGCCCTGCCGGGGGGTGGCCAGAACCTTGATCAGATGGCCCGCAAAATCCATGTCGCCCCACCAGCCATAATAGCGCGGGTCGCGGCCCACGGGGGCATGATAGACCACCGTCACTGGCTGGATATGCAGTACCCGGTCCATGCCATGGGTGAAAAACGCCTGAAACAGCGGGGTCTTGAACGGCAAGACCCGGGTCGCATCAGTCGAGGTGCCCTCGGGGAAGAACAGGAGCCGATGACCGGCCCGCAGCCGCGTCTCCATCATCTCTTGCTGGGTCCTGGCCTCGGCAGGGCGGCGGTTGATGAACATGGTGCCGGTGGCGCGTGCCAGGATGCCGATGCCGGGCCAGTTCGCCACATCGTCCTTCGATACGAAATACACCCGGTCGGCGGCGTTCAGGGTGAAGATGTCCAGCCAGCCGACATGATTGGCCACGATGGCGCCCTGCCCCTGCATCGGCCGCCCGGTCACGCTATAGCCGAACCCCATGATGGCAAGACCTGCGCGGCAGACGAACTGGGTGATCCAGGGCGTGATCGGGCGGTGCAGGCCGAACAGCGGTTTTTCGACCAGCCGTACCAGCAGGAAGATCGCCAGACAGCCATAGGTCACTGCCCCGAGTGCCAGCCCCCGCAGCCCGACGAGCCCCCAGCCCAGCGGTCCGATGCGGCCGGGTTCCAGCCGCGCCTCGTGCCAGGAGCTCATGCTTCGTCTCCACGACGGCGGGTGTAATAGTCGCGGTGCCGTGCCGACATCTGCGTAGTGTCCATCACCAGCAACACGTCGATGGTATTGAATTCATGGTCAATCCAGGCACCATCCCCGACGAAGCCCCCCAGCCGCAGATAGGCCTTGATCAGCGGCGGTGTCGCCTGCATGGCGCGGCGGCGGTCCACCGCCTCGGGCGGCAGAGCGTCCATCTCCAGCCGGTGCGGGGCACGCGCCACCGGGCGCAGCCCCTCGGGTGCAAGGTGGTGGCGGTAAAGGTAGGCCAGCGGCTCGGCCACACTGGCGGGATCGGTGCCCGGAAAGCTCGCCGTGCCGAACATCAGGTCGATGTCGCGGTCCAGCACATACTCGGCCAGCTTGTTCCACATCAGCATCATCGCAGGCCCGCCCCGATAATCGGGATGCACGCAGGAACGGCCCAGTTCCAGCAGGCGCCGCCCCCCGCCCAGCAAGGGGCCAAGGTCAAATTCCTGCTCCGAGTAGAAATCCCGGCCCTCGGGCAGACGCGCGCCCGGCAACAGCCGATAGACGCCCACCACATCTTCCAGCCGTTCGGGATCACGACTGCGGTCGATCAGCAGAAGGTGATCGCACAGATCGTCGTAATCGTCGCATTCCAGCCGCGCCGCGTGATCGACCATCGGCCCGTCGCTGCCCATTTCCCCGACAAACACCTCATAGCGGAGGCGCTGCGCCGCGCGCAGGTCGCGCGCATCGGCCGCAAGCCGCACCTCGAACAAGCTTTCGTCGGTCTTCATCCGGCGCTCCCTCGTCCGTTCCGGCCCGAACCGGCTTTAGGCGCTGGGGCCGCGCAATGCAAGCGGCCCGCCTCTGCGGCTCAATCACCAGTTGCGCCGGGGTGTTTCGAGATATAAAGCTATATCAATCGAATACACGCTCCAGGGTGACGCGGCTCCCGTCTATTACAACTTTGCCGCGGTGTTCAAAGTTCACGGTGATCCGGGCTCCGACATTCGACTGGACCTGTCCCAGACCCCAGTCGGGTTCCTGCGGGTGGCGTACCAGCATGCCGGGCTCCAGCAGTGCATTCAGTCCCAGTTGCATTTCCGTTCCCTGCCCTCCGTCCTCTGTCAGGAACATCCATGCCGGACCGCCCCGACCTCAGTGCCCTTCTGGGCTCCCGAATCTGCCATGATCTTATCAGCCCGATCGGCGCGATCGGCAACGGGGTCGAGCTTCTCATGCTGGATGGCGGCACGCCGGGGCCGGAAATCGCGCTAATTGCCGAAAGCGTGGGCCATGCCAATGCGCGCATCCGTTTCTTCCGCATCGCCTTCGGGGCCTGCACCGGGGATCAGCGGCTTGGACGGCCCGAGGTGAAGGCGCTGCTGGCCGATCTGGCGCGCGGCAGCCGGCTGAGCTTTGACTGGACGGGACCGCAGGACATGCCCCGCCGCGAAGTCAAACTGGCCTTCCTGCTGATCATGTGCCTGGAAACCGCCATGGTGCATGGTGGCCGCATCCGGATCGAGCGCGACGACCGGGGCTGGCATATCCTCGGGCTGGGCCCGAAGCTGCGGATCGACCCCGATCTGTGGGAGGTGCTTTCCAACCCCGGCGCCCGGCACCAGATCACCGCCGCGCAGGTGCAGTTTGCCCTCGTGCCGGACGAACTGACCCGGCTTGGCCGCACTCTCGGGGTCGAGACGCGGGACGGGGAAATCCGGCTGAGCTTCTGAAAACCCTTTTTTTCTTCCTTCCGCAGGGCGGGCATGAATAATGCCTGTTGTAAGCGCGAGGGAGAGAGACATGGCAACGCTTGATGGTAACCTGAGCCTGACCCTGAACGGCTCGACCGATTTCAGCATCGGGTTTGATGAATATGTGTGGTCCGACAGACATCTGAAGGCACTTGAGCTTTGGAAACCGGATGACAGCGGCCTTGCCACGGTCAAGATCTCGCTGACCGGAAACAACTGGGGCACCAACCTCATTCAGGCCGGCGGCGATCTGGGAGTGACGCTCACCGATTCCGCAAAGGGCAGCGGCCGCTTCATTGCCACCATCCGCCTGGACGGCGCGGGCGACAATGTGGTGAAGCTGGCCCGCAGCGACGTGCAGCTTCTGACCACCGGCAACGGCAACGATACGATCACGACCGGCAAGAACTGGATCGGCTTCATCGCCACCGGCGAGGGCAATGACCGCGTGACCACCGGAAATGCCGGGGTGATGTATATCGACCTCGGCGAGGGGGACAATTTCGCCAGCATCGGCGCGGGCGGCGCGAGCTCGGTTCGCGCGGGCAGCGGCAACGACACGATCACTGCCACAGGAGAGATCGAAACCCTCTACAGCGGGCGCGGCAATGACCAGATCACCACCGGGGTGAACTATGTCGACGCGATCAACACCGGGCGCGGCATGGACAAGGTGGTGCTGGGCAGCGGCGGCGCCTCTTTCGTGGCTCTGGGCCGCGATGCCGATGTGCTGGTGGTGAAACAGCAGGCCGATCCGACCGCCCTTGTCGTGGTCGGAGGCGGCGGCAATATCTCCACCCCGGAGGACGAGGACCGCGATCTTGTCGATTTCTCGGCCTTCACCAAATCGCTGACGGTCGACCTTTCCAGCGGCAACGCAACCTCGGCGCAGGGCACCTTCCTTCTGCGCGACATCGAGGATGTGACCGGCGGACGCGGCGCCGACCGCCTGACCGGCGATGGCGAGGACAACGCGCTGACCGGCGGCGGCGGGCGTGACACGCTGACCGGCGGTGAAGGCGCCGACATGCTGCGCGGCAATGCCGGGGCGGATCGTTTCGTCTTTACCAGCGTCGCCGACAGCACCGAGGAATTTGCCGATACAATCCTCGATTTCAGCCGCAAGCAGGGCGACCGGATCGACCTCAGCGCCATCGACGCCAATGCGGCGGCAAATGGCAACCAGTCCTTCGCCTTCATCGGCAAGAAGGATTTCACCGAAAAGGCAGGCCAGTTGCGCTACGAAACCTCCGGCGGCAAAACCGAGATCCAGGGCGATGTCGACGGTGACGGCGCGGCGGATCTGGTGATCCTGCTCAACAGCGCGCTTTCCCTGCGCGCCGGTGATTTCATCCTCGGCTGAAACCTTCTGCCGCGCCCCTCAGGCGCGGCAGGTGCCATCCCCGGTGACCAGATATTTGAAGCTGGTCAGTTGCTCGGCCCCCACCGGGCCGCGCGCATGCATCTTGCCGGTGGCGATGCCGATTTCCGCCCCCATGCCGAACTCGCCGCCATCCGCGAACTGGGTGGAGGCGTTGCGCATCAGGATCGCACTGTCGAGCCGCTGGAAGAACCGCGCCGCCACCGCATCATCCTCGGTCAGGATGCTTTCGGTATGGCTCGATCCATAGCGGCGGATATGGGCAATCGCGCCGTCCACGCCATCGACCAGCTTCGCCGCGATAATCATGTCCAGAAACTCGCGCCCGAAGTCTTCGGGCGCCGCCTGCACCGTGCCCGGCACTGCCAGCAATTCGCCCTCGGTCCGCACCTCGACGCCCGCCTTCACCAGATCCTCGATCAGCACCGCGCCGTGGCGGGCATAGAAGGCCCGGTCGATCAGCAGACATTCGGCCGCGCCGCAGATGCCGGTGCGCCGGGTCTTGGCGTTCAGCACCACGCGCCGCGCCTTTTCCAGATCGGCGGCCCCGTCCGCATAGATGTGGCAGATGCCCTCCAGATGCGCGAAGACCGGCACCCGCGCCTCACGCTGCACAAGGCCCACCAACCCCTTGCCACCACGCGGAACGATCACGTCGATGAACGCCACGGCCTGCAACATGGCCGAAACCATGGCCCGGTTGCGTGTCGGCACCAGCTGAATCGCCGCTTCCGGCAGACCGGCGGAACGCAGCCCTTCCACCATGCAGGCATGGATCGCCCGCGAGGAATGAAAGCTTTCCGACCCGCCGCGCAGGATCACCGCATTCCCGGCCTTCAGGCACAGCGCACCCGCATCCGCCGTCACATTGGGGCGGCTTTCATAGATCACGCCGATCACGCCCAGAGGCGTCGCCACCCGCTGGATATGCAGGCCCGTCGGCCGGTCCCATTCCGCCAGAACCCGCCCCACAGGATCAGGCTGTTCGGCAATGGCGCGCAGCCCCTCGACGATGCCCCCGATCCGGCCCTCGTCCAGCGTCAGCCGGTCCATCATGGCGGGCGTCAGCCCCTTTTCGGCGCCATAGGCCAGATCCTCGGCATTGGCGGCGATGATCGCGGGCACGCTCGCCGCCACCGCATCGGCAGCAGCCAGCAGCGCAGCGCGTTTGGCTTCGGCTGGCGCGAAGGCAAGCTCCGCCGCAGCTTCGCGGGCCTTCGCCCCGATCTCCTGCATCAGCTTGCCTGCGTCTTCCATCCTCAGCCCCTTTTGCTTCTCGCAGAAATACTCCACGGGGGTCCGGGGGCGTGAAGCCCCCGGGATCTCCCTCCGCGTCTAGATCACCATATCGTCGCGGTGAACCAGCGCCGCCCGCCCCTCATACCCGAGGATCCCGGCAATATCACTTGACCGATGCCCGGCAATCGCCCGCGCCTCGTCCGACGTATAGCGGATCAGCCCGCGCCCCAGCGCCGCGCCGTCGGGACCAATGATCCCCACCGGCTCGCCCCGGCCGAACGCACCCTCGACCGCTGTCACCCCCGCTGGCAGCAGGCTCTTGCCCGACCTGAGCGCGGTGACAGCCCCGGCATCGACCCGGACCCTGCCCTTTTCCTTCATCGCATTGATCCAGCGCTTGCGCGCGACCTGCGGATCAGCCTGCGCCACAAACCAGGTCCGGTTCGCACCCTCCGCCAGCGCCTTCAGCGGTCGCGGGACCGAGCCCTCCATGATCGCCATGGCGCAACCGCCCGCCACGGCGGTCTTGGCCGCCATCAGCTTGGTCTTCATCCCGCCCTTCGACAGGCCCGAAATCGGATCGCCCGCCATTGCCTCGATCTCCGGCGTGATGGTCTCCACCAGATCGAAGCGCTGCGCCGTCGGGTCTTCCTTCGGATTCGCCGAATAGAAACCGTCGACATCGGACAGCAGGATCAGCTGATCCGCCCCCGCCGTCACCGCGATCTGCGCCGCCAGCCGGTCGTTGTCGCCAAAGCGGATCTCGTCCGTCGCCACCGTGTCATTTTCATTCACGATGGGCACGACGCCCAGCCCCAGCAGTGTCTCCATCGTGGCGCGGCTGTTCAGATAACGGCGGCGGTCCTCGGTATCTTCCAGCGTGACCAGAACCTGCCCGGTGGTGATCCCATGCGGCGCCAGCACTTCCTCATAGGCACGCGCCAGCCGGATCTGCCCGACCGCCGCGGCGGCCTGCGATTGTTCCAGCGTCAGCGCCCCGGCGGGCAGGCCAAGGATCATCCGCCCCAGCGCGATGGAGCCGGAGGACACCAGCACCACCTGTGTTCCGCGCAGCTTGGCTTCGGCCACATCCAGCGCCAGCGCGGAAAGCCAGCCCTGCCGCAGCCCCTTCTGCCGGTCCACCAGCAGGGCCGAGCCAATCTTGATCACCAGCCGCCGCGCCGCGCGCACATCGGGCGCGGCGATCTGCATCAGGGCTGCCACGGCTTCACCTCCACCGGCATGCGGGATTTGCGGTCTTCCATGATCTCGGCATGGATCGCGCGCAGCGCATCCTTGATGCCCTCGCCCGTGGCGCCTGAAATCAGATGCACCGGCCCGCCGCTGGCTTTCTCCAGCGCGCGTTTGCGGGTGCCGATGGTTTTCTTGTCCAGCGCGTCAATCTTGTTCATCGCAAGGATGCGCGGCTTGTCCGCCAGCTCTTCGGCATAGGCTTCCAGCTCACCCACGATGGTGCGGTAATCCTTGGTGATGGTCGACGACGTGCCATCCACCAGATGCAGCAGGACCGAACAGCGTTCGACATGGGCAAGGAACTGGTCGCCCAGACCCCGCCCCTCTGACGCGCCCTCGATCAGCCCCGGAATATCGGCCATGACGAATTCATGCCCGTCGATCCCCACCACGCCCAGGTTCGGCACCAGCGTGGTGAACGGGTAATCCGCGATCTTCGGCCGGGCGTTGGACACGGCGGCAAGGAATGTCGACTTGCCCGCGTTGGGCAGGCCCACCAGCCCGGCATCGGCGATCAGTTTCAGGCGCAGCCAGATCGTGCGCTCCACCCCTTCCTGACCCGGATTGGCGCGGGCGGGCGCGCGGTTGGTCGAGGTCTTGAAATGCAGGTTGCCGAAGCCGCCGTTGCCGCCCTTGGCCAGCAACACCTTCTGCCCGACCTCCACCAGATCGGCCAGAACGGTCTCCTCGTCCTCGTCGATGATCTCGGTTCCGACCGGGACTTTCAGCACGATGTCATCGCCGGTCTTGCCGGTTTTCTGGTTGCCCATGCCGGGCTGGCCCGACTTGGCGAAGAAATGCTGCTGGTAGCGGAAGTCGATCAGCGTGTTCAGCCCCTCGACTGCCTCGGCCCAGACCGAGCCGCCATTGCCGCCGTCGCCGCCATCCGGGCCACCAAATTCGATGAACTTCTCGCGCCGGAACGAGACGCAGCCCGATCCGCCGCCGCCCGAGCGGATATAGACTTTGCAGAGATCGAGGAATTTCATGGGCGAGCCCCTTCGGGATTGGATGATTGGCGATAGCCGCGAAGCCGCGCGGGCGCAAGCAGGGCTTGCGTTTCAGGGCGCTGGCGGAGGTGCGGCGCGGTCGTCAAGACGGCGCTGCATGAACACGAGGTCCAGCCAGCGCCCGAATTTTTGCCCGACCTCGGGCATACGGCCGGTTTCCACGAAACCGGCGCGGGCATGAAGGTGCAGCGAGGCGGTATTTTCCGAGGTGATGGCGGCAACCATCTCGTGCTTGCCACAGGCGCGGGCACGATCTGTCAGAACCTGCAACAAGGCCAGCGCCACGCCGCGCCCGCGCGCCTCGGGTGCGACATAGACCGAGTTTTCCACCGTGGCCCGGAACCCGTCAAACGGGCGCCAGTCGCCGAAGCTGGCATAGCCCAGCACCGCCGCGCCTTCGGCCGCCACCAGCACCGGATAGCCCAACTGCCCGCGCATCTGCATCCAGGCGATGCGGTTCGCGGCATCGACCTCGCCCTCCATCAGAATGGCGGTCGTGTTGCGCACGGCATCATTGTAGATGGCGGCGATACCGGCGGCATCGTCGGGCGTGGCGTCACGGATGGCAAAGGGTGCGGTCATGGTGCCGCATCCTGCCCGTTTCCAGCCGCGCGGTCCAGCCGCAGCAGAACCGTCGGATGCAGGCCGATGCGTGCCGGGCTTTCCCCCTCGCCCCGGCCGGTCTCAACGAAGCCAAGCCCCCGCAACAACCGCAGCGAGGCTGCGTTGTCGGCGAAGACGGTGGCACTCAGCGACGGCAGGCCGAAACGGGCAAAGGCACTGGCGATCAGCGCCTGCAACGCCTCGCGCGCATAGCCCTTGCCCCATTCGGCGGGGTCCAGGAACAGGCCGATCTCTGATGCCTTGCGCTGAAGCTGCACGACACCAATCAGCCGCCCATTGCGCCAGACACCCAGCCTGAAGCCGGGACAGCCGCGCCACGGCAGCGCCTCGACCCAGGCGCGCACCACATCCTCGGGCCAGGGAGACAAGAGGCTGCCCGTGTTGCGCGCCACCACCGCCTGCCCGCCGATCCGGGCCAGCGGCGCAATGTCGCGCGGCACCTCCAGAGGCGCCAGCCGCAGATGCGGCGTGTCGATCACCAGCGGATTGCGCGCGGCCCATGTGTCACGGTCCAGCATGAACACTCGCTGTTCGACCTCGGCACCCCGCGCACGGGCGAATTGCATCGCCCTACCCCGTTCACGAAACCCTGCCTTTTCAAGTACATGCGCCGAAGTCGCATTATCTGCAAAACACCGCGCGGGCAGGTCGCCCGCCTCCGGGTCCGCGAAATGCGCCGCCAGAACGGCGGCCAGTGCGGCGGAGGCATGACCCCGCCCCTGCGCCTCGGGCACAATCCAGTAGCCGGGGCCATCGGGTTTCAGGGCGATCAGGCCGACGAAGACCCCCGCATCCTCAATGGCCCAGACCGCGTTCTGCGGCGCGGTAGCCAGCCAGTCGCGGAAGTCAGCCACGCCATAGGGATGCGGCACCGAGGTCAGCCAGCCGGCAACCTCGATCCGCGACAGCGCCGCCACGACGGCGGCCTCGTCCTGTATCGTCAGGGGGCGGAGCAGTCTCCGCCCCGCGTTCAGCCGGGCGGAGAGGGTCATGCTATCCTCTCAGTCCAGCTTGCGCAGGTAGGTCCAGGTCGGAACCCTGGAATTGCGGGCGACCGAGAAGGTTTCCGCATCGCCAAGATACTGGAACCCCGCATTGGTCAGGACACGGGCCGAACCCGGATTGTCCTGAAACACCTCGGCAAAGATGGTGCGGTTCTTCTGCGGATTGGCCATCACCAATGCGCGCACCGCCTCGGACGCAAAGCCCGTGTTCCAGAAGGCAGGTGCCACCCAGTAACCGATCTCGCTTTGATCGCGGTTGAACTGCGCCTCGTCCATGCGCTTGAGGCTGATGACGCCCAAGACCTCGGCCAGACCATGCGCAGATCCGTCCAGCACCCAGACCTCTTCGCGCCCGTCATGCGCCATGGCACGGCTCACGAAGTTCTCGGCCGCGCCTGGCGGAAGCGGATGCGGGATCGAGCGGGTCGCCTCGGCCACGCGGCGGTCGCCCGCATACATGGCAAACAGGCCCGCATCGGATTTTCGGACCGGGCGCAGCACGAAACGGCCTGCGCCGATCACACCGTCGACAACCTGGCCAAAGCCGGTGATCCCGGTGAAATCCTGATCCTTCGCAATCACATCCAGCTTCATCGCTTCCCTCCTTCGAAGCGCCCCCGGGCGCAAACCGGCGCCCATCGCACGAATAACTTCAACTCTCCCCCTTCCCGCGACTTGGGGCCGGGGTCTTTCCGGCACAAGGGCTGCCAAAGCCGCCATGGCCGTTTTTTCCCCTTCCTGCCGCACACTGGCGGCGAAAATGAGGAAAGGGGCCGGCCTTTCGGCCGACCCCCTTGTTACAAGCCAGTTGTAACGGTTCGGCTTACTCGGCCGCCTCCGCAACCGGGAGGACCGAAATGAAAGTGCGGCCCTTGAGGCCCTTCTTGAAGGTGACGCGGCCTTCGACAGTGGCAAAGATCGTATGATCGGTGCCCATGCCGACGCCTTCACCCGGGAACCAGGTGGTGCCACGCTGACGGACGATGATGTTGCCCGGAATGGCAGCCTGGCCGCCATACAGCTTCACGCCAAGACGACGACCGGCCGAATCACGACCGTTGCGCGAGGAGCCGCCTGCTTTCTTGTGTGCCATGGGGTGTTACTCCTTATTTCGCCGGTGCGTTGTTATGCGCGGCGCGGCGGGCATCGGCGGTGCCGGTGGCAGCCATGACGCCCGATTTATCGGCACCCGAGGACAGCACGTCGGTCACGCGCAGCAGGGTGAGCTGCTGACGATGGCCTTTGGTGCGCTGCGAGCTGTGCTTGCGGCGACGCTTGACGTAGTGGATGGTTTTCTCGCCCTTGATCTGGGCAATCACCTCGGCCTGCACGGCAGCGCCGGCAACGGTCGGAGCGCCGAGGGTGACGGTTTCACCGCCCACCATCAGGATTTCGTTGAACTGGACTTTGTCGCCAGCATTGGCCGCGAGCTTTTCAACGCGCAGGATGTCACCAGCCTGCACCTTGTATTGCTTGCCGCCCGTCTTGAGGACCGCGAACATGGGTCTTTCCTTTTCGAACTTCCGCATCCTGTGGCCCCGCCCCGTTGCCGGTTTGGTGTTGCCGGGTTTCCCTGCCTCGGACAGCGCGCCCCTCGGGGGCGAAGATGAGAATAAGCCCGCTGACTCGGACCGAGCCTTCGGGATGCGCGCTTATCGGGGATCAGGGATACGAAGTCAACACCCGTGCGGGCGGACTTTGTCTGTCGCGGGCTTCGGGGTATGCTGGGGCATGATCCGCGCCGACACATATCCCTGCCTGACCCGATCCGCCGCCGCCGTCAACCGCCGGTGGCCGCAATGACCATGCTGCCCGGACAGATCATCCGGCAGGCCAGGCAGGCCCGGATGCACAGCCTGGTCTCGCCGATGCCCGCGCTGATCGAAGTGCGCCGTGGTGTCAAAGAGGTGATCACGGCAGGGCAGCGGCTTGCGGTGCCCGAGGGCGGGCTGGTCCTGCTGCCCGAGGCATTGCCGATGACCATTTGCAATATCCCCGACGGTCGCGGTGGATACGAGGCCCGCGCCCTGCCCCTGCCACGCACCGCGATCGAGGCGGCGATGGCGCGGCTTCCGGCCACACCACGCCCCGCTTCGGCCAGACCGATGCCGCTGGCCGCCCTTCCTGAACCGGCTGCGACCCTGCTTGGCGGTTTCTTTGCGCCCTCGCCTTTCGCGGTTCTGCCCGCCGATGTGCTGGCGCTGCGGCTGGAGGAACTGGCGCTGTGGCTGGCGCTGGACGGGGCGGTTCTGCCGCCCCCCGGCCCCGTCCGGCTGTCAGACCGGCTGCGCGCCCTGATCGCCGCCGATCCGGCTGCCGACTGGACGGCGAACAGCGCCGCCAGTCAGATGGCGCGCAGCCCCGCCACCCTGCGCCGTCATCTGGCCGCCGAGGGCACCAGCTTTGCCGTCCTGCTGCGCGATGCCCGGCTGACGCAGGCGCTGGGGATGCTGCAATGCACCGCCTTCCCGGTGTCGCGGATCGCCGCCGAAGTGGGCTATGCCTCGCCCCAGCAGTTTGCGGCGCGCTTCCGGGCGCGGTTCGGCCTTGCACCGCATGAAATCCGCCTCCCGCTGTCCGAGGATGAGCGGAACGGGGCAGAGCCTGCGCGGAACGGGGCCATGCCGGGGGTCACGACCGGCTAGAAGGACGCATCCCCAGCAACAGGAGATTGCAATGCGTTCCTTCTATCCCGTCCTTCTGGCCGCCAGCCTGATCGCCAGCGGCGCCGAAGCCGATATGGTGCTGACCTCGGATGCGCTTGGCACAGGCACGCTTGGCATGGATCAGGTGTTCAACGGGTTTGGCTGCACCGGCGGCAATATCTCGCCCGATCTGGCATGGCACGGCGCGCCCGAGGGCACCGGGGCCTTCGTCCTGATGATGCATGACCCCGACGCGCCGACCGGATCAGGCTGGTGGCACTGGTCGGTGGCCAATCTGCCCGCCGATGTGACCGGCCTGCCTGCGGGCGCCAGTGGACATATGCCCGATGGCGCCGTGGAAACCGCCACCGATTTCGGGACCACGGGGTTTGGTGGCGCCTGCCCGCCCGAAGGCGATGCGCCGCATCATTACACGGTCACGCTTTACGCCCTGCCCGCGCCCCTGCCCAAAGGCGCGCTGGCCAGCCCCGCGATGATCAGCTTCATGGCCCGCGCACAGGCGTTGGGCAGTGCCAGTCTGACCGCGACCTACGGCCGCTGACCGGCCCCGCGTCAGATGTCTTCGCCCAGCATCTGACGCCCCGCTGCAAGGCCGAGTTCAGTGCTGATGCGGACGAACATGCCATCGAATGCGGCGAAGACCGCCGCATTCAGCCGCTTGCCCTCGGGACTTTCGGAAAACCGCTGATAGGCTTGCAGTTCCTCATCCGACAGCGGCTGATAGGCCAGCGAGAGATAGGGCCAGAGCCAGTCCTCCGCCTCGGAGCGCACCTGCGCCTCCTGCCCCCAAACCTCGGCCAGCATGTCGGCTTCGGACATGGCATCGCCAAAGGCACCGCCCGCATTGAGCCCGCGATAGAAGGCTAGATTGGCATTCATCGCGCCCATGACATTCATCTCGACCAGATCATTGGCCTCGGCGAAACGGTGCAGCGCCTCAAGCCGGGGGGCGCCTTCGGCCTCCATCCGGGCGACGGCGGCCTGCGCGGCCTCCTCCACCTTGTCATCCAGCAGCGCCTGACGTGCCTCGATCTCCAGCGACAGGATCTTCTGGCCTCGCGCATCGCCGAAGAAGGCCTCCGCAGCCGCAATGACCTCCGGTGCGCCGGTGAGTTCCCGTGCCAGCGCGGTCTCGAACTCGGCCTGCATCCGCCCGGGGTCATAGATATGCGAGACCAAAGCCTCCCAGGCTGCAGGCGCCTTGTCGGGCAGCATCTCGGTCTTCAGCGCGGCACCATAGTCCAGCCCCTCTGCCCGCATGACCGCGATCAGCTCGTCAATGTGCAGGGTTCGGGTCAGCTCGGTCAGCCCGGCCGGAATAGAAGCCCCCGCCGCCGGCGCCCCGGTCGGCGCCTCGGCATGGGCAAGCGGCGCCTGCCCCATCGCCAGCATCACGGCCAGAATCGCCACGGGGCCGCAGAATTTCGACACGGGCCTACCTCCTGCCACATCGGGCCCGTTTGCGGGCCGCAGGTCCAGAGCTAACCCGTCGCCACGCCTTTGCCAACCAGCCCGGCCACATCTTCACGTGATCGCACCGCGAGACGCAAGCACCCGAAGGGATTTCCGCCCCATTCCAGCAACTTGACGCAATTTTCAACTTTTCTGTGAAAGGGGTCTTGCAAGCCCCCGAATGCTTCGTTAAATCCCCGCTCCACGACGATCCCTGACGCGGAGAGGTGGCAGAGTGGTCGAATGCGGCGGTCTCGAAAACCGTTGTCGGTTTGCGCCGACCCAGGGTTCGAATCCCTGTCTCTCCGCCACTTGCTTCCATTTAACCTATTGAAATAGCTGACAAATCTGCGACTTCACGTCGTCAGCTTCCACCATTCTTTCCCCCATTTGGCGGCGGATTGACGCGGAAATGTAATGCGACAGAAACAGGGGGCCATAAGAGGCGGTGCCACGCCTGAAGCGTCGTTACCTGTCGTAAGGTGTCCCGAGCCGTCTTAAGCCAATAAAATAAGGCATTTATCGATAGGCGCAGCGAGATTGGCACTATGGCTTACCTGTATGTCCACGATGGGACATCGGACAAAATTAGGGGGCCAAAAGCGCGAACCAGTCCAGTGACGGTTTCCGAAGGCTCCTGCGGGCGCTCTGTTGGAAAACCGCGTTTAGCCCAACGATACAAGGCGTTTTCGAGCCACAGTGCCCTTTTGGCGGGAAGTCTCCGACTGGCCGTAGGATGCAACTAGCGCGCGCTTTCTGTAACGCGACAAAAACATAGGGGTTTTTAAGAGAGTGCGTTGCCCTATCCGTCGCTAGGTGTCGTTACCCGTCGCCAGCCGTCTTTCCTCAATAAAATAAGGCGCTTGCCGAGGCTGTGAGGCTCTGGTTGATAGCTGACACGCAAATTTGCAGTGTTTTACACTGAAAGTTGCAGCAGCGCAATTTTGCGGCTGATTGTTCGTGTGCGGGTTTCGGGGTTTAGTCAGTCTGGCGTTCGTGATTCCGTGGTCTGGGCGGCGGGGATCGAACCCGCGACCAGCGGCACCCAAAGGCGTCGCGCTACCTCCTGCGCCACGCCCAGAACGATGCACCTTTTGCACCACAATTCGAGACACAATAATACGGCCAAAGACCATAAAAACACAGAAGATTTTATGATGATGGCGGACAGTGAGGGATTCGAACCCTCGAGACGGTTCCCCGCCTACACACTTTCCAGGCGTGCGCCTTCGACCACTCGGCCAACTGTCCGTTGCAGCCGTATAACCGCAGTTCCGGGACGGGTGCAAGGGGCTGCGGTGCGGTTCTGTATCACCGGCTCCGCCCTTCGGTCATGCGGCGGCGATTGCGGTGCGGCGACCGCGCAATTCGCTGACGACATCGGGCATGTAGCCCTGCTCGATCAAACGCAGATCGGCACAGCGACGCACGCTGCTGTCCGGCAGGAAGGACATTTCAACCAGATCCCCGACATCGATCCGCAGCGGTGCAGTGCCCGCGGCCGGCCCGTCGTAATGCGCCAGATCACGATGATCGGAACACCAGACAATCGCCCGGCCTGTGCGATGGCAGTTCCAGATCACGACCCCAAGCATCTGACACTCCGTCTCCGAACAGGTTGCGCCAACTTCGGGCAAGCTTGCCCTTTCAATCATTTATGCACAGGCTCTTTGACGCTGCATGTGGAATTCCGCATCAATACCGTGGACAAGCCTGCGATTTTGTTTCAGGAGTGACGCTGAACAGCGTCAGACCACCGCCCGAGGGTTGACCCATGGCCAAGGCCCCCCTGTCACCGACCGAAGTCCGTTCGATCTTCGGCCGCAATCTGCGCGAACTTTGCGACGGTGGGCCGCCGATCTCGGTCCTGTGCCAGCAGATCGGGATCAACCGCACGCAGTTCAACCGCTACCTCGCGGGGGAGGCCTTCCCGCGTCCCGATATCCTTGCACGGATCTGCACCCATTTCGAGGTGGATGCGCGCATTCTGCTGGAACCGCTGGAAGATCTG
This sequence comes from Gemmobacter caeni, assembly GCF_003054195.1. GTDB lineage: Bacteria > Pseudomonadota > Alphaproteobacteria > Rhodobacterales > Rhodobacteraceae > Gemmobacter > Gemmobacter caeni. The sequence continues at coordinate 54,603 of NZ_QBKP01000009.1, read as the reverse complement.
CGCCGGTCAATCCCCGACCGCTTCCTGCTGGAGATGCGCGACAAGCTTCTGATCGGAAGATCGCGCCCCGTGGACCCCGAGGTCTTGCCGGACGCGGTTTACAGATTCTGGCGCAAGTCCTTCATGTTTCAGGGAAAAATCGTCACCAACGTTGCCCTGATCCGCACGCGCGACGAGGTCACCCTGTTCAAGGGATTCGAGGAAAATCTGCTGGCCCAGCAGGAAAATCCGAATGCGCGCCGCTTCCCCCGGCTGGCCTATTTCGGCCTGGTACGGCAGCATCTCGATGGCGTGTCGATCTATTGCCAGGACCGGCAGAACCAGTCGAACATCAATTTCTTCGAATTCGGGCTGGAGGGGAACATGCGCTTCTACCCCGGATTCTCGCTTCTGGTGCGTCGGCGCATTGACGGGATGAACCGGATGACGGCAGCCGTGCTGGAGCGCCTGCCCCATGATCCGGCGCTGTGGCGGGCCATCGTGCGCCAGGATACCGTGCATGACATGAGTTATGCCCCCCCGATCATTCAGCGGGCGCTGAGCCGCATTCCTGACGGGTTGTGAACGCGCCCTGACGCGAAAGCGCATCAGTCGCCCCGCGCAGCCGTTGTGACGCGCTGTCGCGTCAATCCGCCAGTGTGAGGCTGACCCGACGGTTCTGGCGGCCCTTGTTCTCGATCTTGCCGATCTCGACGCGGCCGATCTCGGCCGTGCGGGCGACATGGGTGCCGCCACAGGGTTGCAGATCGACCTGGCCTGCGCCCTGCCCGATCCGCACCAGCCGCACCCGTCCCTGACCGGCGGGCGGGCGGACCGACATGGTTTTCACAAGCCCCGGATTGGCGGCAAGCTCCGCATCGGTGATCCATTGCTCGCCCACCGGCAGATCGCGGTCGATCAGCGCATTCAGCGCCTCATTCAGCGCCCCGACATCGGCGGGCGGTTCGGGCATGTCGAAATCCAGACGCCCGCGCTCGGCCCCGATCTGGCCGCCGGTCACCGGCAGGGGGATCACGACCGACAGCAGGTGCAGCGCGGTATGAACACGCATGTGACGATGCCTGCGCTCCCAGTCGAGATACTGCCGCAGGCTGGTGCCCACCGGAGGCAAAGGGCGCGGCTCTGCCGCCACCAGCGCGATCTGTGCGGGCCCGACCTTGACCGCCGTCGCAATGTCCAGCGTGCCGCCCTGCCATTCCAGCCGCCCGCTGTCGCCCGGCTGCCCGCCGCCCGTGGGATAGAAGATCGAGGCATCCAGCACGATGCCGCCCTCAGGCGTATGCGCCAGCACCTGCGCGGGCGCATCGCGCAGATAGGCATCCTCGCGGAACAGCAGGCGTGTGTGCGTGTCGGTCATCGTTCTGTCCCGTCGTCGAAATCCGGTATCTCGTCTGCGCGCGGATCGGCTGGCGGGTCAAGCTGTATATCGTCGCGCTGACGCGGTTGCGGTCGCGCGGCAGAGCCGTCGCCATCAGCGGGGGCCACGGGTCCGGCACCGCCCACCGCAGCCCGCAGCCCGGCCAGCGCCTCGGCCACCGCCTCGGGGTTGCGCAGCCAGATGTCGCGCTGCGAAAATGGCATCGCCACGCCCTCTTCGCGGAAGCGGCGCACGATGGCGTGATTCACTTCGGTCCGAACCGACAGCGAGAAATTCACGTCGCGGATGATCATGCGGATCTCGAAGTTCAGCGCATCCGCACCAAGCCCCATGAAGGCCACGCTGGGCGGCGGCTCCAGCACCACAAGCGGATGCGCCTCTGCGATCTCGCGCAGGATGCGGGCCACCTGTTCGGTGTCAGAGCTGTAATCCACACCGACGGGCACGATGACCCGCCCGGCCAGGCTGAACCGCGTCCAGTTCGTCACCTGCTGGCTGACCAGATCGGCATTGGGCACGATCACATCCGAGCGGTCGAAGGTCTGGATGCGGGTCGAACGCACAGAGATCGACTTGACCGTGCCGGTCACGCCGCCAACCTCGATCCAGTCGCCCTCGCTGACCGGACGTTCGATCAGCAGGATGATGCCGGAAACGAAGTTCTGCACAATGTTCTGAAGGCCGAAACCGATACCGACCGACAGGGCGGAGGCGACGATGGCCAGACCCGACAGGTCGATCCCGGCGGCGGAAACCGCGATCAGCGCGGCAAGAAAGATCCCCACATAGCCGGTGCCCGAGACGATGGCGTTGCGCCCACCCTGATCCAGCTTGGTCTTGGGCAGGATCGAGCTGCGCAGCGCGCTCTGGAACAGCCGGGTGGCGCCGTAGCCGATGATGAACAGGATCAGGAAATAGACGAAGTTCGACGGTGATATCCGCGTCTCGCCAATGGTGAACCCTTGGGCAAAGCGGTTCCACAACTCGCCCAGATCCTCGATCCTCGCGCCCCAGATCAGGGCGAAGACCGGCAGCGACACCAGCGTCAGCAGAAAGCCCGCCAGCACCGGCAGCAGCCCCTGCCCGGCGGTATCCTCGTCACCCGGCACCACGGCGCCCCAGAGGTCGCCGATCAGTTGCACAAGGATCAGCAGCAGGCCGATCAGGAACAGCGAGGCCGTGGCCGGGAACAGCAGCGCGCTGGCGGCAGAGCTGTAGCCGATCAGCGCCAGAACGGGCGCGACAACGGCAAGTGCGATGACGAATTTCGCGATGATCTGGATCAGGCTCAGCCGGAAGCGTCCGGCATCTGCCGCCCCTGCCACGGACCCGTCGCTGGCCTGCTGACCCGCACAGCGGTTCACCAGATGACCAAAACGCCACAGCGTCAGGCTGAGCAACAGCTGCAACGGCAGGCTCATCACCGGAACCGCAGCTTCGCTCAGCTGCGCAGGCGGGAAGATCGCGGTTTCCAGCGAGCCAAGGCCGAGCAGCAGCCCCATGAACTGCACATGAAAGCGCGCCTCGATCCGGGTCTGCACCGGAAAGCCCAGCGGGCCGCCATCATCGGGATGTTTCGGGAAGACCCGCGCCGCCAGCCAGATGCCGGTGAACAGGGTGATGCCGGTCAGCACCAGCCCCTCGACCATACTGGCCGCCATGCCGGTGAACATCTTCGACGCCAGTGCCGCCACCGCGACCATGATCACACCCACCGAGGGCACGACGATCTGGCCCAGCGAGGCGATGAAGGCAAGCACGCGGCTCCAGCGGCCGGATCGGCTGGGGCCCTGCAACCAGTTGGCAAAGCGTTCGATCCAGACGCGGCCACGCCAGATCAGCACCACCGCCATGACCAGAAGAATACCGATCACCGGCAGGGTATCGAACATCTCGGCCCGGCGGTCGGCGCGCTGCCAGTTGTTCGTCAGGTCGCGCCAGATCGTTGCGCCGGTATCGCGCACGGCAATGGCCGCATCCTCCCAGTTCGCCGGATTGGCCGGGCTGGGCCAGAGCTTGAGCAGTTGCTTGGCCTGCCGGTCGCGCAAAACGGCGTCGATCTGCGCAATCAGCCCGTTGGCCCGGCGATAGGCCTCTTCCGCCGCGCGCCCCGGCGCCTCAAGCCGCGACAGCTCCTCCGAAAGGTCGCGCCGACGCTGCGCGATTTCCGGCGCCTCGGACTGGCCTTCGGCCGGAACCGGCCCCAGGGCAGAGATCTGGTCGCGAAGGCGGGTGATCCGCGAACTGTTGGCAGTCTGCGCAGTCTGGAATTTGGTGCGCCAGGCAACAAGCTGGCCACGCAGAAGTTCCAGCCCGTTGTTCGAGGTATTGGCATCGGCCAGAGCGCGGTCGGCGCGCTGGCCCATCTGTTCCCAGGCCGCGTAATCGACCTTGGCGCTGTCAGGCGTCGAAACCGTGATCGACTTGCCGCCGGTCGTCGACCCGGCGGTCTGGCTCTTGCTCAGCCCTCCCGTCGCGGGGGCGGCGCCCGCCCCGACCTTCGCCGCATCTATCGCCGGTTCGGCGGGCGGTTGGCCCTGCGGTTCTGCGGGTGCCGGTGTTTCTGCGGGTGACTGTGTTTCTGCGGAAGCAGGCGCATCGGTGCCCTGCCCTTCCTGGGCATATCCGGCGCCCGCACCGACGCCGGACGCCAAAGCCAGAACGAAGGCCAGAACCGCGAGCGGTTGTGACCGCAGGAACCCCGGACGAACCATTGCGATCAGGCGTCCTGATAGACTTCGGGCAGACGGCGCCCGGCATCGTCCAGCCATTCCGGCACCGGCAGCCCCTTGTCCTTCAGGAAGGCGGGGTTGAACAGCTTGGACTGGTAGCGCGTGCCATAGTCGCAAAGCACGGTGACGATGGTATGGCCCGGCCCCATCTCGCGCGCCATGCGGATGGCGCCCGCCACGTTGATGCCGGACGAGCCGCCAAGGCACAGCCCCTCTTCCGACAGCAGGTCAAAGACAATGGGCAGCGCCTCGGCATCGGGGATGCGATAGCTGAAATCAGGGGTGAAGCCTTCGAGGTTGGCGGTGATCCGCCCCTGACCAATCCCCTCGGTGATCGAGGAGCCGGGCGAATCCAGCGTGCCGGTGGTGTAGAAGGCATGCAGCGCCGCGCCCTCGGGATCGGCCAGACCGATCTTCACGCCCTTCGGCTGCAAGGCCATGCCAACACCGGCGAACGTGCCACCCGACCCCACGGCGCAGATGAACCCGTCCACCTTGCCGCCGGTCTGTTCCCAGATCTCCGGCCCGGTGGTTTCGATATGTGCCTGACGGTTTGCGGTATTGTCGAACTGGTTCGCCCAGATCGCGCCGTTCGGTTCAGTCCGCGCCAGTTCTTCGGCCAGACGACCGGAATAACGGACATAGTTGTTCGGGTTCTTGTAAGGCGCCGCAGGCACCTGCACCAGTTCGGCCCCGGCAAGGCGCAGCATGTCCTTCTTTTCCTGGCTCTGCGTCTCGGGGATCACGATGACGGTGCGGAAGCCCATCGAGGCGCCGACCAGGGCAAGTCCGATGCCGGTATTGCCCGCCGTGCCCTCGACAATCGTGCCGCCAGGCTTCAGCAGGCCGCGCGCCACGGCGTCGCGGATGATGAACAGCGCCGCGCGGTCCTTCACCGACTGGCCCGGGTTCATGAACTCGGCCTTGCCGAGGATCTCGCAGCCCGTCAGCTCGCTCGCCTTGCGCAGGCGGATGAGGGGGGTATTGCCGATCGACGCGGCAAGATCGCTAGAGACACGCATGAATGGCTTCCTTTGTTGCGTCCCATAGGTTTAGGGTCGAAGGGGGAGGAACTCAAGAACCGCAGCGGCATGTGCGGTCGCCGAACCGGAATGCAGGAGGGATTTCCGCCACTTCCCCCTTGGTTTCCGAACAAAAATCCATGAAAAAGAAGCTAGGGCAAAACCCGATCCCCGATTTTGGAAAACTTTTCTTACCAATTTCGGCAAACTGAGGTATGAGCGCCGCAAAGGCGCCTTTATATGGGGGGATCTACGAGATGAAGAGCCTGCTGGCAGTCTCTGCCGCGATAGACCGTATCAACGAGTTTATAGGAAAATCAGTCATGTGGCTGATCCTGGTTGCCGTCATCATCAGCGCGGCGAATGCCATCGTTCGAAAGGCGTTCAGCACCTCGTCAAATGCCTGGCTGGAAATGCAGTGGTATCTGTTCGGCGCCGCCTTCCTGCTGGCTGCGGCCTATACGCTGAAACAGAACGAACATGTGCGCATCGACATCGTCTATGGCCTGTGGTCGCGGCGCGTGCAGCACTGGATCGACCTGCTGGGCCATCTGCTGTTCCTGATGCCCTTCGTGCTGCTGATGGTCTGGTATCTGGTGCCCTATGTACAGCGCTCGGTACGCATCGGCGAGGTTTCCACCAATTCGGGCGGTCTGATCCTCTGGCCCGCCAAAGCCCTGCTGCTGGCAGGCTTCGTGCTGCTGGCGTTTCAGGGCGTCTCTGAAATCATCAAGAAAATCGCGGTGATGCGGGGCGTGATACCCGATCCCTCTCCCTTCGTGTCCTCCCATGCGGCAGCGACGCTGGAAGGTGAGGAAATGGCGCGGGAGAACGTCAAATGATGGAATTCATCGCGCTGAACCTTGCGCCGATCATGTTCGTGTCACTGGTGGTGTTTCTGCTGCTGGGCTATCCGGTGGCGTTCTCGCTGGCGGCGAACGGGCTGTTGTTCTTCTTCATCGGGGTCGAACTCGCCCCCCTGTCCGGTGGGGCGATCAATCTTGACTGGCCTCTGCTGAACACGATGCCGAACCGGCTGTGGGGGGTCTTGTCGAACGAGACATTACTTGCCATCCCCTTCTTTACCTTCATGGGGATCGTGCTTGAACGATCCGGCATGGCCGAGGATCTGCTGGATACGATCGGTCAACTTTTCGGGCCGGTTCGTGGCGGTCTTGCCTATGCGGTGATCATCGTGGGCGCGCTGCTGGCGGCGACGACCGGCGTGGTGGCGGCCAGTGTGATCGCGATGGGCCTGATCTCGCTGCCGATCATGCTGCGCTATGGCTATGACCGTTCCATCGCCTCCGGGGTCATCGCGGCTTCGGGCACCCTGGCACAGATCATCCCGCCCAGCCTCGTTCTGATCGTTCTGGCCGACCAGCTTGGCCGTTCGGTGGGTGACATGTATGCCGGTGCCCTGCTGCCCGGTCTGGTGCTGACCGGCATTTACCTCGGTTATGTGCTGGTGATGTCGATCCTCCGGCCAAAGTCGATGCCCGCCCTGCCGCTGGAGGCGCGGACACTCGGCTCGGGCGTCACCTCGCTGCTGGTGGCCATCGTGGTCGGCGCGGCACTGTCCTATGCTGCCTTCCACTGGCTGCACCCCAAGGTCGGCACCAATGCCGACATCTATGCGCCTACCATCGGCATCGGCCTGGTCTATCTGGCGGCTCTGCTGGACAAGGCGCTGAAAATCGGCGTCATGTCGCGTCTGGCGCAACAGGTGATCATCGTGCTGATCCCGCCGCTCGCGCTGATCTTCCTCGTGCTCGGCACCATCTTCCTCGGCATTGCGACGCCAACCGAGGGCGGCGCCATGGGCGCGGTGGGCGCCATGGTTCTGGCGGCGGCCAAGAAGCGGCTGACCCTGCCGGTCATCAGCCAGGCGCTCGCCTCGACCACCCGCCTGTCTGCCTTCGTCATGTTCATCCTGCTGGGGGCACGGGTCTTCTCGCTGACCTTCTATGGCGTGAACGGGCACCTCTGGGTGGAACACCTGCTGACCTCGCTTCCGGGCGGGCAGATGGGCTTCCTGATCGTGGTGTCGGTGCTGGTGTTCTTCCTGGCCTTCTTCCTCGATTTCTTCGAGCTGGCCTTCATCATCGTCCCGCTGCTTGTTGCCCCGGCTGAGGCGCTGGGGATCGACCTGATCTGGCTGGGCGTCATCCTGGGCGTGAACATGCAGACCTCGTTCATGCACCCACCCTTCGGCTTTGCGCTGTTCTTCCTGCGCTCGGTCGCGCCGCGTCTGCCCTACATCGACAAGGTAACCGGCAAGGAAACTGCTCCGGTGACGACAGGGCAGATCTACTGGGGGGCCGTACCCTTCGTGTTCATCCAGATCGTGATGGTGGCCGTCGTGATCGGCTTCCCGGGGCTGGTGATGCACTACAAGGGCAAGCCGGTGGATACCACCAATGTCACCATCACCCTGCCGCAGATGCCGAGCCTCGGCGGCGGCGGACTTGGTGGTGGTCTGGGTGGTGGTCTCGGCCAACCGGGTAGCCTGGGTGGCGGCCTGGGTCAGCCGAATCTCGGCGGCACTCCGGCCCCCGCCCCCGGCCAGCCCGCGCTGGGTCAGCCCTCACTCGGCCAACCCTCTCTGGGCCAGCCGTCTCTGGGCCAACCCTCTTTGGGCGCGCCTGCCATCGGGCAACCGGAACCCCAGCCGCAGAACTGATCGCGACCCCTTGCGACAGCACAAAGGCCCCTCCCCACCGGGAGGGGCCTTTTCCATCTCAGCGCATCACATCAGATCGCGCCCCGGACCGTGACAAAGAAAAACCCCCGGTCCTTCCGAACCGGGGGAGAGGTTGTTCGCGCCGGATGACCCCCGGCTACGAAACGGGGAAGACTTACAGCTTGCCCGCGTTCTGTTGCATCATCATGAAGGTGTCGTAGTTGTATTCGGCGATCTGCGCCCAGGTGTAGTTCTCCGAACGGAACGCCTTGATCGACTGCCAGATCTTCGCGAAGGCCGGGTTGGTGGCCTCCATGTCGGCATAGACCTCATTCGCGGCGTCGAAGCAGGCGCTCAGGATCTCGGGGCTGAACGGACGCAGCTGCGTGCCATTGGCCACGAGGCTCTTGATCGCGGTCGGGTTCTTGTAGTCGTACTTTTGCAGCATGTCGGCATCGACACCCTGGCAGATCGAACGCAGCAGCGACTGATAGTTCTTCGGCAGCCCCTCATAGGCGGCCTTGCCGAACATGAAGTGGACGGTCGGGCCACCTTCCCACCAGCCGGGATAGTAATAGTAGGGCGCCACCTTGTAGAAGCCCAGCTTCTCGTCGTCATAGGGGCCGACCCATTCGGCGCCGTCGATGGTGCCTTTTTCCAGCGACGGATAGATGTCGCCGCCGGCGATCTGCTGCGGCACGACGCCCAGCTTTTCCAGCACTTTGCCCGCAAAGCCGCCAACGCGGAACTTCAGGCCCTTCAGATCCTCGACGGTGTTGATTTCCTTGCGGAACCAGCCACCCATCTGCACGCCTGTGTTGCCACCCGGCAGCGCGAAGATGTTCTTGTCGGCCAGGAATTCGTTGTAAAGGTCGATCCCGCCGCCATGGTAGTGCCAGGCATTGATGCCGCGCGCCGACAGCGAGAACGGCACAGCCGCCGCCACCGCCCAGGTCGGGTCTTTGCCCCAGTAATAGTAACCGACGGTGTGGCAGGCCTCGATGTTGCCCGCGCTCACCTCGTCAGCGGCCTGCAGGCCCGGAACCAGTTCGCCCGCCGGGAAGCACTGGATGGTGAAATTGCCGTCCGTCGCTTCGGAAATCCGCTGCGACAGCACTTCGGCCGCCCCATAGATCGTATCCAGCGACTTCGGGAAGGACGAGGTCAGGCGCCACGTCACCTTCGGAGCCTCCTGCGCCAGCGCCGGTGCCGCAAGCCCCCCGGCTGCCAAACCGCCAAGACCCGCATTCCTCAAAAACTTCCGACGATCCATCCGTTCCTCCTCATTGCACAACGCGGCCGGATCTGCCGCGCCATCGGTGTCGACGGGCAGCCTAGCGGCCCCAAACGGGTTTGAGAACCGTTTTCTGCGCGGCAAGATGGCATTCGGTAAGGTTTTCTTACCACAGGGCAAAAAACATGAAATGACCTTACGGCACCCTGAGCTGCCCTGCCCGTTCGCGCGGCAACTGCCCGCGAATGCGACAGCGCGGCAGGTTCAGCCCCCCGCGACCGGGGTCCAGATCACGTAGTCGATCCGGGGCGCATGGGTCGCCAGCATCACCAGCCGGTCGAACCCCAGTGCGATACCACTGGCCGCAGGCATGAAGGCGAGCGCTGCCAGAAAATCCTCGTCGAGCGGGTAACGTTCGCCGTAGATGCCCTGCTTCTCGTCCATCTCGGCCTCGAAACGGCGGCGCTGTTCGGCAGGGTCGGTCAACTCGCCAAACCCGTTCGCCAGTTCCACCCCGCAGGCATAGATCTCGAACCGTTCCGCCACGCGGGCGTCATCGGCGCAACGCCGCGCCAGTGCGGCCTCGGCGGTCGGGTAGCGGTCAAGGATCGTCGCGCGGCCATGGCCCAGATGGGGTTCGACCTTTTCCACAAGGATCTTGGACAGCAGGAAAGACCAGGTGTCGTCATCCCGCACCTCGATACCTGCCGCGCGCGCCTGCGCACGCAAGGCAGCGGCATCCGTCTCCGCCCCGTCACAGGTCGCGAGCAGGTCAATCCCGGCGAAACGCCCGAACGCCTCGGCCACCGACAGTCGTTCCGGCGCCGCGAAAGGATCACAGGTGATGCCGCGATGCTGCAACGTGGTGACCCCCGCCGCCTCGGCGGCAAGCCGCAGCATCGCCGCGCAATCCTCCATCAGCACCGTGTAATCCTGACCCACGCGATACCATTCCAGCATCGTGAATTCCGGGCTGTGCAGCGCCCCGCGCTCGCGATTGCGCCAGACATGCGCGAAAGCAAAGATCCGTTCCTCCCCCGCCGACAGCAGCTTTTTCATCGCAAACTCGGGCGAGGTATGCAGATACATCTGAACCGGCAGCCCGTCGTTGCCAATGGCCTCGGTGGCAAAAGCGTGCAGATGGGCCTCATTGCCGGGACTGACCTGAAGCGCCACCGGATCGACCTCAAGGAAATCCTGCCCCGCGAACCAGCCGCGCAGCGCGGCCTGAAGGCGGGCACGCGCCAGCAGCGCGGGGCGGCGGTCGGCGTGGCGCGCGGGGTTCCACCAGGGTGTCGGGCTCATTTCGCGGGCTTTTCTCTGGAAATCGGGTCGCGGATGGTTTAGGCGCTTCGCCATCCGGGCGCCAGAGCCTGTCTCAATTCCAACCAAGGACCGTAACAATGGCTAAAGTGATCGCCTCTTCGATCCGCAAGGGCAACGTGATCGACCTCAACGGCGTGCTGCATGTCGTGATCGCCGCCGAAAACGTGCATCCGGGCAAGGGCAACTCGGTGACCCAGGTCGAGATGCGCCGCATCTCGGATGGCGTGAAAGTGCAGGAGCGCTGGCGGACCGTGGACAGCGTGGAAAAGGCGCATGTCGACGAGAACGAATTCGACTTCCTCTATGAGGATGGCGAAGGCTTCCACTTCATGAACCCCGAGAGCTATGAGCAGATCGCAGTGTCCGAGGATGTCGTCGGCGATGCCAAGGTCCACCTGCGCGACGGTATCCGCGTCTGGATCCTGACCCACGAGGGCGTGGCACTGTCGATCGAACTGCCGCAAAAGGTTACCGTCGAGGTTGAAGAGACCGAGCCGGTCGTCAAGGGTCAGACCGCCTCGTCCAGCTACAAGCCCGCGATCTGCACCGGCGGTATCCGCGTGATGGTTCCGCCGCATATCGGCGTCGGCACCCGCATCGTGATCAACACCACCGACAACAGCTATGTGGAACGCGCGAAGGAGTGATCCTTTCCCTTTCCGCTGACTTGCAGGGCCCGGAGGCATCTCCGGGCCTTTTGCATGGGCCTGCCGTCGCGCCACGGCTTGACCCGCGCCCCGATTCCCGGCCACCCATCCCCTGCCCACGCAAGGAAGATGCCGATGCATATGGTGAACCGGACCTTTGACGAAATCGCCGCAGGCGACAGCGCCGAAATCCGGCGGCTGGTGACACCCGACGATCTTTATGTCTTTGCCGCCGCCTCGGGGAACTATAACCCGATGCACCTGCCCAATGCCGATACCGATGGTGATGGCCACCCCGAACAGATCACGCCGGGGATGTTTCTGGGCGCGCTGATCTCCGGGGTACTCGGCACGCAACTGCCCGGCCCCGGCACGCTTTACCTGCGGCAGACGCTGGATTTTCATGCCCGTGCCCATGCGGGCGATGAACTGGTCTGCCGCGTCACCGTGCTGGAAAAGTGCGCGGGCAACGTTCTGCGTCTGGGGACCGAGATCCGCCGCACCGGCGACGATGCGCTGCTGCTGTCGGGCGAGGCCGAGGTACAGGCGCCCACGGTGAAATTCCGCCGCGACGATATCGAGGTTCCGGGCCTCATCGTGCAGCGCCACCGGCATTTCGATGCGCTTCTGGATCGCGCACGACCTCTGCCCGCGCTGCCCACAGCCGTGGTCTGCCCCGATGACGCCAATTCACTGGGCGGCGCGCTGCTGGCGGCGCGGGAAAGCCTGATCACCCCCATTCTGATCGGCAAGGCGGCCGCGATCCGCACGGCGGCGGCGGAAACCGGCGCCGATATTTCGGGGTTCGAACTGATCGACGTGACCTCGGGCGATGCGGCGGCCTCGGCCATGGCCTGCAAGCTGGTGCATGAAGGCCGCGCGGCCGCAGTGATGAAGGGGCACCTTCATACCGAAGACCTGCTGCGCCCGATGCTCGACCGCGACACAGGCCTGCGCATCGGCCGCCGCTTCACCCATATCTTCGTCATGGATGTGCCGGGCCAGCCGCAGCCGGTGATCGTGACGGATGCCGCCATCAATATCGCGCCCGACCTCACCACCAAGATGGACATCTGCCAGAACGCTATCGACCTCGCGCTGTCACTGGGGATGGAGCCGCGTGTCGGCGTGCTGAGCGCGGTGGAAACCGTGACCCCCGCCATCCAGTCCTCCATCGACGCGGCGCTGCTGTCGAAAATGGCCGAGCGCGGCCAGATCAGGGGCGGGCTGGTCGACGGGCCGCTGGCGATGGACAATGCGGTGGATATCGGCGCGGCCCGCACCAAGGGTTTGCAGGGCGGCGTGGCAGGGCGGGCCAACATCCTTGTCGTGCCCGACATCGACGCGGGCAATATGCTGGCCAAGCAGCTCGCCTTCATCAGCCATGCAGAAGGCGCGGGGCTGGTGATGGGCGCGCGGGTGCCGGTGATCCTCAACTCCCGTTCAGACAGCCCGATGTCGCGGCTCGCCTCCTGCGCGGTGGCTGCGCTGCACCATTTCGGCGCGGCACGGGCCTGAGACCGTCGCAGACAGGCGCGGCCCTGTCGGCTCCGGCCTTGACGGATGGCGGCTTCGGGCCGATCCAAGGGCAGGAAAGACGGAGGCCGCGATGATCCTGCGCGAAAAACCCGGCACGGCAGAGCTGCTGTTCGCCCTGCGCGGTTCGGTCCTGCCGCATATCGCGCCGCAGCTTGCGCTGGTGGGCGTGCTGGCGGTGGCCGCAATGCTGTGGGATCACAACATCATGCCGCTGCCACATCTGAGCGCCACCCCCTTCGCGGTATTCGGCGTCGCCCTGTCGCTGTTTCTGGGTTTTCGCAACAATGCGGCCTATGACCGCTGGTGGGAGGCACGCAAACTTTGGGGCGGGCTTCTGGCCGACAGCCGCAGCCTCGCGCGCGAAGCGGATCTGTTTCTCGACGACACCGAGACCCGGATGCAGTTGCTGCTGTCGATGCGTGATTTCCTGCATCTGCACCGCAGTGCGCTGCGCGGCCTGCCGCTGGCAGCGGGCGAAGGCCCGGATGCGACGCTGGACGCGATGAACAGCCTGCTGGCCGAGGCCCGCCGCAACGGGCAACTGGACGGCTTCGGCGCCCGCACCCTTTCGGCCCGCCTGTCCGGCATCGCGCTTGCGCAGGCCGGGTGCGAGCGTATCCGCGCAACGCCGCTGCCCTACGTCTATTCCCTGCTGGTCTTCCGCACGAGCTGGCTCTACTGCCTGCTGCTGCCGCTTGCGCTGGTAGAACCTGCGGGCTGGCTGACGCCGGTCTTCGCGCTGATCGTGGCCTATACTTTCTTCGGCCTGGCCGAGGTGACCGAGGAACTGGCGCATCCCTTTGGCAATACAGCGAATGCGCTGCCGCTCGATGCAATCTGCCGTCTGGCCGAGATCGGCCTCGCGCCGCATCTGGGCGAAGCCGCGCCGCCACCCTTGCAGCCGGTGAACTTCCGGCTGGACTGAACCGCCTTCCCCATCGGAAAGCGCGCTTGCATCCCCCCCCGCTTCTGGTATGGAACGCGCGGTTTTAATGGCAGAACGGGGGTTGGCCATGCCGCTTCTGGTTATGAAATTCGGTGGTACCTCGGTGGGCGATCTCGCGCGGATCGAAAATGCCGCGAAGAAGGTGCAGCGCGAGGTCGAGCGTGGCTATGACGTGATCGTCATCGTCTCTGCCATGTCGGGCAAGACCAATGAACTGGTCGGCTGGGTCGAGGGCACGTCGAAGCTTTACGACGCCCGCGAATATGACGCGGTGGTGGCCTCGGGCGAGAATGTGACCGCCGGTCTGATGGCGCTGCGCCTGCAGGAGATGGGCGTGCCCGCCCGCTCCTGGCAGGGCTGGCAGGTGCCGATCAATACCACTTCCGCGCATGGGTCGGCCCGGTTCGTGTCGATCCCGCGCGAGAATATCGACGTGAAATTCGCCGAAGGCTTCAAGGTTGCCGTGGTCGCGGGTTTTCAGGGCCTGTCTGCCGAGGGCCGCATCACCACGCTGGGCCGGGGCGGTTCGGATACGACCGCCGTGGCCTTCGCCGCCGCCTTCGGGGCCGAACGCTGCGACATCTATACCGATGTCGATGGCGTCTACACCACCGACCCGCGCGTGTCCGACAAGGCGCGCAAGCTGAACAAGATCGCTTTCGAGGAAATGCTGGAGCTTGCCAGCCTCGGCGCGAAAGTGCTGCAAACCCGGTCCGTCGAACTGGCGATGCGCTACAAGGTGCGGCTGCGCGTGCTGTCGTCCTTCGAGGATACCGACGAAAACTCTGGCACCCTGGTCTGCGACGAGGAGGAAATCATGGAATCGAAAGTCGTCTCGGGCATCGCCTTCTCGCGCGAGGAAGCGAAGATCACCCTCTTCACCATCGAGGATCGTCCGGGCGTGGCCCAGGCCATCTTCGGCCCGCTGGCCGAGGCGGGCGTGAACGTCGACATGATCGTTCAGAACATCTCCGAGAAGGATTATGACGACAGCCACCCCGGCGCCGTCACCGACATGACCTTCTCCTGCCCGATCAACCAGGTCGAGCGCGCCAAGAAGGCGATGGAAGATGCCCGCGCCGCCGGCGTCATCAAATATGACGAGCTGATCATCGACACCGATGTCGCCAAGGTCTCGGTCGTCGGCATCGGCATGCGCAGCCATACGGGTGTTGCCGCCAAGATGTTCAAGGCGCTGGCCAACGAGGGCGTGAACATCAAGGTCATCTCGACCTCGGAAATCAAGATCTCGGTCCTTATCGACCGCAAGTATATGGAGCTGGCCGTGCAGGCGCTGCACGATGCGTTCGAGCTGGAAAAAGCCTGATCGCGGCCAAAGCTGACCCGAACGCCCCGCACTCTGCGGGGCGTTTTTCATTCTGCGCCCCAAATCTGCAACGGACCGCGCCGGATGCAGGCGCGGGACGGAGTCAGGACCGGCCCAGGGATTCCCGAATCGTCCGCAGGTCAGGCGCGGGAAGACCTGCCGGCGGTTCCCATCGTCTATCGCGCTGCACGCCATGGCTGTCCGGCACATCCCTTGCCGGATGCGATGCGTCCGGGGACGGCACTGCCCAAATCGGCGGCAGTTGGCGGTGACTTCGGGGCGCGACCCTCTCCCCCGTTCCGTTTTGCCGCGTGCTGTGATTAAAGGGGGCAAAGGCATCCAGAAGGACGGCACCCCCAAACATGCCCGAACGCAGCGAGAGCGACAGCCGCAAACTCCTCCGCCGCCTGCGCGACAGCCTTGCCCTGCCCGGCAAGGGCCAGGACAGGCTGGACCGCATCACCCATCTGATCGCCGATTCCATGGGGACCGAAGTCTGTTCGATCTACCTGTTCCGCGACGAGGACACGCTGGAGCTTTGTGCGACCGAGGGGCTGAAGAAAGAGGCCGTCCACCAGACCCGCATGAAGGTGGGTGAAGGTCTGGTCGGGCGCGTCGCGCGGACCGCGACGCCGGTCAATGCGGCCGATGCGCCGTCAGAGCGCGGCTTCCGCTACATGCCGGAAACCGGCGAGGAACTCTTTTCCAGCTTCCTCGGCGTGCCCATCCAGCGGGTCGGGGAAAAGCTGGGCGTTCTGGTCGTGCAGTCCCGCACGGCGCGGCAGTTCTCGGATGACGAGGTCTATGCGCTGGAAGTCGTGGCCATGGTGCTGGCCGAGATGACCGAGCTTGGCGCCTTCGTCGGCGAAGGCGAAGGCCCCGGCGCCCTGCACCGACAGCCGCGCATCTTTCGCGGCGGCACCGGGCAGGAAGGCACGGCCGAGGGCAATGTCTGGCTGCACGAGCCGCGCGTCGTCGTCACCAATCCGGTGGCCGACGATCCGCTGACCGAGATCGACCGCATCCGCGACGCGGTGGGCCAGTTGCGCATCTCCATCGACGATCTGCTGAGCGCGGAGTCGCTGGACAAGGATCAGCGGCAGGTGCTGGAAGCCTATCGCATGTTCGCCCGCTCGCGTGGCTGGCTGCGCCGGATGGAAGAGGATATCCAGCGCGGCCTGTCGGCCGAAGCGGCGGTGGAAAAGGAACAATCCGCAGCCCGCGCCCGGCTGGAACAGGTGCCCGACGCCTATCTGCGCGAACGGCTGAACGATCTGGACGACCTGTCGAACCGCTTGCTGCGCATCCTGACCGGACAGGGGCAGGACACCGGCGCGACCATGCCGGAAAACCCGATTCTGGTGGCCCGCAACATCGGCCCCGCCGAACTTCTGGAATACGGCCGCAAACTGCGCGGCGTGGTTCTGGAGGAAGGCTCGGTCGGCAGCCATGCCGCCATCGTTGCCCGCGCGCTGGTCATTCCGCTGATCATCCATGCCGAACGCATCACCTCCGAGGCGCTGAACGGCGATCCGATCCTCGTCGACGGCGACAGTGGCACCGTGCATCTGCGCCCGGACGAGGTGGTGGTGCGCAGTTTCCGCGACAAGATGGCGATGCAGGCCAAGGCGCAGGAGCGCTATGCCAGCCTGCGCGGCCTGCCTGCGGAATCGCGCTGCGGCACGGTGACCCGGCTTTACATGAATGCGGGCCTGATGGCCGATCTTCCCTCGATCGAGAATTCGGGGGCCGAGGGCGTGGGCCTGTTCCGCACCGAGCTGCAATTCCTGATCCGCAACCAGATGCCGAAACGGGACGAGCTTGCCAAGCTGTACGCCCGCGTCATGGATGCGGCCAAGGGGCGGCCTGTGGCCTTCCGGACGCTGGACATCGGCTCGGACAAGGTGCTGCCCTACATGAAGCCGCAGGACGAGCCGAACCCCGCGATGGGCTGGCGCGCGATCCGCGTCGGTCTCGACAAACGCGGCGTGCTGCGGATGCAGTTGCAGGCGCTGCTGCGCGCCGCACGGGGGCGCCCTCTGACCGTGATGTTCCCCTTCATCTCCGAACATGAGGAATTCGTCACCGCCCGCAATGAATTGCTGCACCAGCGTGACCGCGAGGCGGCCATGGGTCATCCCGTGCCCGAAACCCTGCGCATCGGTGCGATGCTGGAAACCCCCAGCCTGGCCTTCGCGCCCAAGGCGTTTTTCGAATCCGCCGATTTCATTTCCATCGGTGGCAATGATCTGAAGCAGTTCTTCTTCGCCGCCGACCGTGAAAATGAACGGGTGCGCCGCCGCTATGACACGCTGAACACCTCTTTCCTGCGCTTCCTGCGGCTGATTGCGGATCGCTGCGCGGAAAGCAACGCCCAGCTTTCCTTCTGTGGCGAGGATGCGGGCAGGCCCATCGAGGCCATGGTCTTTGCCTCGCTGGGCATCGGCACGCTGTCGATGCGCCCCGCCTCCATCGGGCCGGTAAAATCATTGCTGCGTCAGGTCGATCTGCGCGAGGTGCGCGCGGTGGTCACCGCGGCCATGGCGGAAGGCGTGGAAAGCGTGCGCCCGGCGGTGATGGGCTGGCTCGCCACCTTGCCGGAGTGATCAGTCCGACCGCAGCAGCGGCTTCACGCTGGCCGCCGCGTTGAAGCGGGCGACCACCCGTTCGGCGCCATGCTCCTGCGCCAGCCGCAGCAGGCGAAAGCGGATGCGCGCAAGCTCGCGATAATGGCTCAGGAAAGCCGCGTTCACCGCCGCGCCGGACAGAGCGCCCAGAACCGGCACCGCCTGCGCCGCAAGCTTCTGGCTCAGCCCCGCCGCGATCTTCGGCGCCAGCGTGGCGATCAGCTTTTGCAGGGCCGGTCCGGTCAGCGTCAGCCGCGCACCGATGAGCGCAGTATTCACCCCGTCATCGCCGCCCGAGGGCGTACCCGCTGCGAAACAGCGCAGGATCTCTGCCTGAATGGCGGGATCGGCAGTGTCGAACCCCTCGTCCTCCGCCGCCTTGCGGATGGCCGACAGGATCAGCGTGATGGTCACGGGAAGTTCGGCGATGGAAGTGGCAAGCCCGCCCGCGCCGCCCGCCGCACCACTGATCGCCGCCGCCAGCGGCGCCCCGGCGGGGCCGATATCGGGCGCATGACGCCCCAGCGCCGCCACCCCCAGCGCACGGGTCAGCGTCGCCATGGTCAGCGCCTCGATCCGGTTGCGCGCGGCATCGGGCAGCCGGTTCATCTGCGTCTCCACCGAACCGCCCAGCTTTTGCAGCAACGACATCAGCGGCCCGTTGGTCTTGCGCGCACGCCGGGCAAGCTCGGCAATCTCGTAATCGGGGAAGGCCGCGCGCCGGGGCGCGGGCAGCGCCGCATCGGCGCTTTCAGGGGCGGGGTCCGGGGACTGATCGTCGCTCATATTCCGAAAGTAGGAAGCGCGGCGGCCTTGCGCAATGGGCCTTCGATCAGGACCGCGCCTTCGTCACTGTGCCGGTGACCCCATCCCAGGCCCCGCGCACCAACGCGATACCCAGAACCCGGTCGGGGTTGGTCGGCGGCGGCATCACCACCCCCTCCAGCTTGCTAAAGCCGAAACGCTTGTAATAGGGCGCATCCCCCACCAGCATCACCCGTTCCCAGCCAAGGCGCCGCGCCTCGGCCAGGCTTTCGTTGATCAGAAGGCCGCCCAACCCCTCACCCTGCCGCGTCGGGTGCACTGCCACCGGCCCCAGCAGCAGCACATCATGTTCGCCCACTTCGGCGGGCCAGTAGCGGATCGCGGCCGCAAGCGTGCCGGTTTCATCCCGCAAAACAAGGCACAGCGGCGCCACCGTCGCCACGCCGTCACGCAGCCGATAGGAGGAAAGCGCCGTTCGCCCCGGCGCAAAGCAAAGGTCGTAAAGCGCCTCCACCTCCCACCAGTCGGCTTCGGTCTCTTCCTCGAGCTGATACATCGGCCGCGCCCTCAAGGGAATCCTGCGGGAACGCGCGTAACACGCGAGGGCAACAGGGAAAAGACGCAATTGCCCTGTGACGGCGCATCGCTTGGAATCGCGGGGTCGCGTAGGTAGTCTGGGGTGAGATCAAGGCATGGGTGATGCGGGTGAAGGTTCTGGTTCTGGGCGCCGACGGCTTCATCGGGCGGCATATTGCCTTCGCCCTGCGCGACGCGGGGCATGAGGTCATCGCCTCCGCCCGGCGGGTGGAGCGTTTGCAGGCCATGGGCTTTCGCACGCTGCGGGCCGATCTGACCGATCCGGCCAGCCATGCGCCCGGCTTCTGGGCTGAGGTGCAGGATTGTGCGCTGGTGAATGCCGCTGGTCTTCTGACCGGGAACGAGCAAGCCTTTGCCTCCGTGCATGACCATGCGCTGCGCGCCGTGCTGGCGGCGGTGGCGGGTCCGTGCCTGCAAGTGTCGGCGGTGGGGATCGAGGCCGACACACCTTTCGCCCGCTGGCGCCGGGTGTCAGAGCAGGTGGCGCTGGCCGCTGGCGCCATGGTATTGCGCCCCGGTCTGGTGATGGCAGAGACCAGCTATGGCGGCACCTCGGCGCTGCGCGGCTTCGCCGCCCTGCCCTTCGTCACGCCGGTCGTGGGAACAGGCGCGCAACCGTTCAACCCGATCCATGCCGCCGATCTGGCCGTCGTGATTGCGGGGATGCTGGCAGAGCCACAGCCGGGGGTGTGGGAGATCGGCGGGCCGGAGGTTCTGACCCAATCCGAACTGGCAACCGGCCTGCGCCGCTGGCTGGGCCTGCGCCCCATGCCGGTCTGGCAGGTTCCGGAAGGGCTGGCGCGGCTGGCCGGGCACATCGGCGATGCGCTGCGCCTGGGGCCGGTTTCGACCACCGCGCTGCGGCAGCTTGAACAGGGCGTGCAGACCGATCCCGCGCCGCTGCTGGCGCGGCTGACCGTTCGTCCACGCGGCTTCACCGCCTTTCAATTCGCCCGGCCCGCAGGCACGCAAGACCTGTGGCAGGCACGGCTTTACCTGCTGAAACCGCTGATCCGGCTGACACTCGCGATGATGTGGCTGGTCTCGGCCGGTTTGGGCCTGTTCCTGCCGGGCAGCGCTTTCCTGCCTCACCTGCCTGCCTTGCCCGAAGGGCTGGCGCTGACCATGGCCCGAGCGGGCGGGCTCGCTGATCTGGCGCTGGGGCTCGCCCTGCTGCGCGACTGGCGGCCCGCGCTGGTGGCACGGGCACAGATCACGCTGGTTCTGGCCTATACGGCTGGCCTGTCCCTGCTTGCCCCCGCGCTCTGGCTTGATCCGTTCGGCGGGCTTCTGAAGAACCTGCCCGTTCTGGCGTTGTTGCTGGTGCATCTGGCGCTGGTGGAGGAACGATGATGGAGCCTTACCTGCTGGCGAAATGGCTGCATGTGCTGTCCTCGACCGTGCTGTTCGGCACCGGCATCGGCATGGCCTTTGCAATGGTCTGGGCAATGCGGTCGAACCGGGCCGAGGTGGTGGCGCATGTGGCGGCCGGGGTGGTGGTGGCCGACTGGCTGTTCACCCTGCCCTCGGGCGTGGTGCAGCCGCTGACCGGGCTTTGGCTGGTGCAGGAAACCGGGCGCGGCTGGAACGAAGGCTGGCTTTTGCTGACCTATGCCGCCTATCTGCTGGCGCTGGCCTGCTGGCTGCCGGTGGTCGTTCTGCAATACCGCATCCGCGATCTGGCCCGCGCCACCGCCCCCGGCCCGCTGCCCGCCGCCGCGGTCCGGGCCTTCCGGCTTTGGTTCGTCCTCGGCTGGCCCGCCTTCGGCGCGCTTGTCGGCGTGTTCTGGCTGATGATAGTGAAACCCGACCTGTTCTGAGAGGCCCCATGTCGAAAACCGTCAAGGATTACATCCGCACCATCGTCGATTTCCCGCATGAGGGCATTCTGTTCCGCGATGTGACGACGCTGTTCGCCGATCCGCGCGGCTTCCGCATGGCGATCGACCAGTTGCTGCACCCCTATGCGGGCACCCGCATCGACAAGGTTGTGGGGCTGGAGGCGCGGGGCTTCATCCTGGGCGGCGCGGTGGCGCATCAGCTGACCACCGGCTTCGTGCCGATTCGCAAGAAGGGCAAGCTGCCGGGGCAGACCATCGCACAGGCGTACAGTCTGGAATATGGCGAGGCGGTGGTCGAGGTGCACGACGATGCGATCCAGCCGGGCGAGAAGGTGCTGCTGGTCGACGATCTGCTGGCCACCGGCGGCACCGCCGAGGCCGGGATCAAGCTGGTAGAACGATTGGGCGGCGTGATTGTCGGCTGCGCCTTTGTGGTGGATCTGCCCGATCTGGGCGGCCGTCGCAAGCTGGAGACGATGGGCATGGAGGTCCATGCGCTCTGTGCCTTTGAAGGGCTGTGAGGCAACGCAGTTAACCCGCCTTTAACCCGAATCGGTGCAAGTCTTGGTCATGGGGCCGGAACCGGCCTCGGGCGCTGCTTGCACAGGTGACCCAATCCTGACCCCAGCCCCGTCGGATCGAATGTCCGGCGGGGTTTTCTCATCCCGCCCGGCCCTCGGGGGCATCGAGCCCCCTCATGCCGACTTCCGTGGACAGCGGTATCCGGGCGCTTTCGCCCTGCCATATGCAGGCGGCACTGTCGGCATGGAGATTTACGCTAAGGTAAAATGCCGTCAGGCGCGCAGGACGGCACCGGGGTTCAGGATGCCAAGCGGATCCAGCGCCGTCTTGATCGCGCGCATGGCGATCAGCTTCACCGGATCGCCATAGGTTTCCAGATCTTTCACCTTCAGCCGCCCGATGCCGTGTTCAGCACTGATCGACCCATCGAACCGATGCACAAGATCGTGGACGCAGGTCTTCACTGCCTCGCGCAGCCCGTCATATTCCGCGCGCTGGCGGCCTTTTGCCGGGAAGACGTTGTAGTGCAGATTGCCGTCGCCCAGATGCCCGAAACAGTTGATGCGGAAATCACCCAGTTGCGCCAGCGCAGGCGCGGCCTCGGCCAGAAAGGCCGGGATCGCCGAGAGTGGCAGCGAAATATCATGGCTGGAGATCGAACCGACGCGCCGGTTGGCCTCGGGGATGGTTTCGCGCAGCGTCCAGAATTCCAGCCGCTGGGTTCCGGATTGCGCGATCACGCCATCCAGCACCAGTTCCCCCGCCGCCTCGTAAAGCGACATCAGCGCCTCGGTCGCATCCAGCGCGGCGGGCAGGCCGATGTCGACCAGCACGCACCATTCCGGGGCCACGGCGAAGGGCTGGCGCAGGTCAGGCAGGGTTTCGGCAAGGAAATCGAGCCCCTGACGGTGGATCAGTTCGAAGCCCGAAACCATGCCGGGCAACTGGCTTTCAGCCAGCGAAAGCAGCGCCAGCGCGGCCTGCGGATCGGGCACCACAAACAACGCGGCGCCAGTGACGGCAGGGCGCGGGAATAGCTTCAGGCTGGCAGCAGTGATCAGACCCAGCGTGCCCTCGGCGCCGATCAGCAGATGGCGCAGGTCATAGCCGGTATTGTCCTTCCTGAGCCGCTTCAGCCCGTGAAAGACCGTACCATCGGCCAGCACCGCCTCGACGCCAAGGCAGAGATCCCGCGCATTGCCATAGCGCAGCACATTCACCCCGCCTGCATTGGTCGCCAGATTGCCACCGATCCGTGACGATCCCTGCGAAGCCAGCGTCAGCGGGAACATGCGGTCCTGCGCTTCGGCTGCCGCATGAATGTCAGCGAGAATGGCGCCTGCTTCGGCGACGATGACATTTTCCTGCGGATGAACTGCGCGGATCGCGGTCATCCGCTCGAAGGACACGATCAGTGGCACGGGGCCTTCCGGCATGACCTGCCCGCCGACAAGGCCGGTGCCACCGCCCAGCGGCACGATGCCGACCCGCGCCGCCGCACAGGCGCGCACCAGCAGAGAGACCTCGGCCGTATTGCGGGGGGTCGCCACAGCCCCACCCTGCCCCTGCCAGCGACCGCGCGGCTCTTCCAGATCGGCGGGGCGCACCGCGCGCAGCAGCTCTTCGGGAAGGCTGGCCAGAAAGCCCGGATCGGCGGGGTTGAGCATCACACTCTCCATCTGCGCGCAAATTCGTTATGAACGAATTTGCAAATTTCTTTGCAAGAAATTTGTCCCGGCTCAACCCGCATCGGTGCGACCGCGGCGGTCGCTGCGCAGGTTGGCGTAAAGCACATGGTTGCGCCAGCGGCCCGCGATTTGCAGATAGCTTTGCGCCACGCCCTCATATTTGAAGCCGCATTTTTCCAGTACCCCACGCGAGGCGGCGTTTTCCGGCAGGCAGGCGGCCTCGATACGGCTGAGGTCCAGCGTGGTGAAGGCATGATGCACGATGGCGCGGATCGCCTCGCGCATGTAGCCGCGCCGCGCATAGCGCTCGCCGACCCAATAACCCAGTGTCCCGGCCTGCACCGGACCCCGGCGGATATTGTCCAGCGTGATCGCCCCCAGCAGCACCTGATCGTCGCGGCGGATCATCAGGACCGGCAGTGCCGTGCCCTGCGCCTCGGCCCGCTTGGCCCAGTAGACGCGGTTGGTAAAGGCCTTGCGGCTGAGGTGATCATGCGCCCAGACTGGCTCCCAGGGCGCGAGGAAAGCCGCGCTTTCCTGTCGCAGATCGGCCCAGGCACGGTAATCTGAATGCGTCGGCAGGCGGAGCGTCATCCGCTCCGTCTCGATCCGCGGCTTTGCCCTCAGGCCGATCATCAGGCGGCGAGCCTGTCGCGGATCGCCTCCAGCCCCGGAGCGCGTTCCACCGGGCCGTAAAGCGCCAGCGCCACTCGCGAGTTGGTCAGCGCGGCACCATAGCGCCGGACATCGGCGGTGGAGACCGCGTCAATCCGCGCCACCGCCTCATCCACCTCAGGCACCCGGCCCCAGATCGACAGCAGGCGGGCATTCCGTTCCGCCCGCGCCGAGGGGCTTTCGAGGCCCATCAGCAGCCCGGCCTTCAGCTGTGCCCGCGCACGGGCAACTTCGGCCTCGGTCATGTCATCGGCGGCGCGTTTCAACTCGTCCAGCGTCAGAGTTGTCAGATCGGCAATCTCGTCCTCAGAGGTACCCGCATAGACGGTGATCGAGCCGGTATCCTCATAGGCGCCGGATTGCGCGAAGATCGAATAGCACAGGCCACGCTCCTCGCGGATCTTCTGGAACAGACGCGAGGACATGCCGCCCCCCATCGCCATGGAATAGACCTGCGCGGTGAAGACATCGGGGTCACGATAGCCCGGCGCCTCGAAGGCAAGGGCGAAATGCACCTGCTCCAGCCCCTTGACCTCGCGCCGCTCCCCACCGCCGAAGCGCGCGGCTTCCAGCTGCGGCAGACCGACCGGGCGCAGGGCGCCGAAGATTTCGGTCGCCTGGGCGACAATGGCGTCGTGGTTCACCCCGCCTGCGGCGGCGAGGATCATCTGGTCCGGGCCATAATGCTCCGCCACAAAGCGGCGGAGATCGGCGCGACCAAAGGCGGACACCCGTTCCGTCGGGCCCAGAATGGTGCGGCCGAAGGGCTGATCGGGGTAGCTGACTTCCTGAAGCCAGTCGAAGATGATGTCATCGGGCGTATCCAGCGCCTGACCGATCTCTTGCAGGATCACATGACGTTCAGTCTCGATTTCCTTCGCGTCGAACACCGGGTTCAGCACGATGTCGGAAATCACATCCAGCGCCAGCGCCACATCCCCTGACAGGACACGCGCGTAATAGGCGGTCATTTCCTTCGATGTATAGGCGTTGATATAGCCGCCCACATCCTCGATTTCCTCGGCAATCCGCAGGGCGCTGCGCTTTTCAGTACCCTTGAAGGCCATATGTTCCAGGAAATGCGCGATGCCGTTCTGATCGGCCCGTTCATGCCGCCCGCCCGCCGTGACCCAGATCCCGACCGAGGCCGATTGCAGCCCCGGCATGTCCTCGGTCACGATGCGAAAGCCGTTGGGCAGGGTAGTGATGCGAAGCGTCAACGCGCGATCCTTTCGCGGACGAGGGTTTGCAGCGCGGCAAGGTCGTTCGGCACCCGCGTCACCCGTTCGGGCCGGTCGAACAGATCCGCCATGCGCGGCGGCAGCGCCGGGCGAATGCCGGTCGCCTGTTCCACCGCATCGGGGAATTTGGCAGGATGGGCGGTCGCCAGCGTGACCATCGGCACGGTGCCCAGATGATCCGCTGCCACCTTCACGCCCACGGCGCTGTGGGGGCACAGAAGCTCGCCGGTCGCGGCGCGTTCGGCACGGATGGTGGCCAGCGTCTCCTCCTCCGAGCAACGGCCCGAAGCGAAGGTGGCGCGCAGGCTTTCCAGCGCGCCCTGGCTGATGCGGAAGCCGCCCGATTTCATCTCGTCCATCAGTTGCGCCACGGCGGCGCCGTCGCGGCCATAGGCATCGAACAGCGCGCGTTCGAAGTTGGACGAGACCTGAATGTCCATCGAGGGGCTGATCGAGGGTTTCACCCCGTTCGTCTCATAGACACCGGATTTCAGCGCGCGGTCCAGAATATCGTTCTGGTTGGTGGCGATCACCAGTTCCGCAATCGGCAGACCCATGCGCTGCGCGATATAGCCCGCGAAGATGTCGCCGAAATTTCCGGTCGGCACGGTGAAACTGACCTTGCGATGCGGCGCACCGAGGCTGGTCGCGGCCGAGAAGTAGTAAACCACCTGCGCCAGAACCCGCGCCCAGTTGATGCTGTTCACACCCGCCAGCCGCACGCCGTCGCGGAAGGCATGATCGTTGAACATGTCCTTGAGCCGCGCCTGACAGTCATCGAAATCGCCATCCAGCGCCAGCGCATGCACATTCGTCTCGGTCGGCGTGGTCATCTGACGGCGCTGCACCTCAGACACGCGGCCATGCGGGAACAGGATGAACACATCCACATTCGCCAGCCCCTTGAAGGCCTCGATGGCCGCCGAGCCGGTATCGCCGCTGGTCGCGCCGACGATGGTGATGCGCTCACCCGATTTGGCCAGCGCCGCCTGCATCATCTGGCCGATGATCTGCATGGCGAAATCCTTGAAGGCCAGCGTCGGCCCGTGGAACAGCTCCAGCAGGAAATGGTTGGGCGCCAGTTGCTTGAGCGGCGCGCGCGCCGGATGGCCGAAGCCCTGATAGGCCTTGGCAATCAGGCTGCGAAACTCGGCTTCCGAAAACAGATCGCCCATGAAAGGGCGCATCACGCGAAAGGCGATTTCCTCGTAGGGCAGACCCGCCAGCGCGGCGATGTCATCGGCAGTGAACTGCGGCACGGTTTCGGGCACATAAAGCCCGCCGTCACGCGCCAGCCCCGTCATCATCGCTTCGCCGAAAGTCAGAACGGGCGCCTGCCCGCGGGTCGAGATATAGTGCATCGCCTCGCCTCATGCGTTCCGGCGTCTGATACGCCAGAGAAACAGAACTGTCATCCCCGCCCATGCGACCGCAAGCAGAAACCACGTCAGCGCATAGCCCAGATGATCGTTGGGAATACCCGAAGTATCGACCGGCAGCGGCGCGATTTCCGGCACGACTGGCTCACGCGCGACAATCAGTGTCGGCTCTGTGCCAAGC
Source organism: Gemmobacter caeni (assembly GCF_003054195.1). Taxonomy (GTDB): domain Bacteria; phylum Pseudomonadota; class Alphaproteobacteria; order Rhodobacterales; family Rhodobacteraceae; genus Gemmobacter; species Gemmobacter caeni. The sequence goes on along the minus strand of NZ_QBKP01000009.1, from coordinate 28,253 downwards.
CTGGCCGCCATGGCCGGCACATCGCGAGCGAACCACAGGCCCGTCACCGGATTCGGCTCGGGCGTGAAGCTGTCTTTTTCCTCGGGCCAGTGCAGGTTGCCCACCACACGCACGGGGCCTTGCGGCAGGTCCAGCGGTTCACCATCCGGCACGAAGCCCAGATCGACCAGCACGCGGCGCCCGCCGGTCTCCAGCACACCGATGAGCCGGTGCCCCGGCCCCACCAGCTTGCGCGAGGCCAGCACCTTCAGCCCCTCGCCGGTCATCCGCCCTTCGGCCACCACCGGAAGATAGCGGTCACGCGGGGATTCGGGATGATCGGGCAGCGGCACCGGCGCGGCGGCAATGCGCGCCTCGATCTCGGCCAGCACGCCTTCCTTCCAGTGCAGGCGCTGCATCTGCCAGCTGCCCAGACCAATCAGGATGGCACAGCCGACAAGGCCGAACAGCAGCGGCAGGATCATGCGGCGGGTCATCGGAGCCTCGGAAAAAAGAAAAGCGCGCGCCTTTTACAAGGCCCGCGCCCGGGATGGAAGGGCGCCGGGTCGCGTGACCCGGCACCGGAGATCAGCCCTGACCCCAGACGTAGATCGCGGCGAAGAGGAACAGCCACACCACGTCCACGAAGTGCCAGTACCAGGCAGCCGCCTCGAAGCCGACATGCTGCTCCGGGGTGAAGTGGCCTTTCAGCGCGCGGATCAGGCAGACGGTCAGGAAGATCGTGCCGATCACGACGTGGAAGCCGTGGAAGCCGGTCGCCATGAAGAAGTTCGCGCCATAGATGTTGCCGGCAAAGCCGAAGGCGGCGTGGCTGTATTCATAGGCTTGCAGGATGGTGAAGAACACACCGAGGATGATGGCCAGCGCCAGACCGTTCACCAGATCCTTGCGGTTGTTCTCATGCGCCAGGGCATGGTGCGCCCAGGTCGCCGCCGCGCCCGAGCACAGCAGGATCAGCGTGTTGATCAGCGGCAGGTGCCAGGGGTCGAAAGTCTGGATGCCTTCCGGCGGGAACACGCCGTCAACGATGGGCGACATCGGCCCCATCGGATAAAGCGCGTGTTTGAAGAAGCTCCAGAACCAGGCGGCGAAGAACATCACTTCGGACATGATGAACATGACCACGCCATAGCGCAGACCGATGCGCACCACCGGGGTATGATCGCCCTCCTGCGCTTCCTTCACCACATCGGCCCACCAGCCGAACATGACGTAGAGCACCATGACAAAGCCGATCAGCCCCATCCACGGGCCCGAGCCGTGCATCCACAGCACCGCACCGAACAGCATGACGAAGGCACCGACCGAGCCGAGGAACGGCCAGATCGACGGTGGCAGAACGTGGTAATCGTGGTTCTTGGCGTGAGCCATTGGAGGTCCCTCGTTGTCTTGTCAGTTTACCGCGCCCGTCGGGGGGGCGGCCAGCGCAGCCTGACTTTCGGGCAGCGCGGTTTCGTGGAACGTGTAGGACAGCGTGATTTCCTGCACGAATTTGCCTTCCGGGTCTTTGACGATCTCGGGATCGACGTAGAACGTCACCGGCATGATCGCGGTTTCGCCCGGTGCCAGCACCTGCTCGGTAAAGCAGAAACAGGCGATCTTGGTGAAATAGCCACCGGCGGAATCCGGGGTGACGTTGTAGCTGGCGGTGCCCGCCACGGTGCGGTCGGTCGGGTTATGCGCCTCGTAGAAGGCAAGTCCGGTTTCCCCGATCTTCAGCCGCATGGAATGCTGCTGCGGCTTGAAATCCCAGGGCATGCCCGCCTCTTTCGAGGCGTCGAAGCGCACGAGGATCTCACGGTCCAGCACCACATCCGGTGCGCTGGTGGCGACCGAGGTGGTGCCCGCAAAGCCGGTGACGCGGCAGAACCAGTTGTAGAAGGGCACAGCCGCGAAGCTGAGCGCGCTCATGGTCAGCACGACGCCGACAAGCAGACCTGCGGTGCGTCCGGGCGAACGGTTGGTCATCAGTTGCTTCCCCCCTGCTGCTGGCCGGCCTGTGGCAACGGCACCATTTCGGGCCGCACCACATGATCGAAGGCCTGCATCGGATCGCCGCGCGTAACCTTCACGACGGTCAGACCGAAGACCAGCACCACGAAGGCCACCAGCACGAGACCCAGCCCGACATTGCGGCCAAAGCGGCGGCGATGCAGGTCATGGGTGGGTTTGAGCGTGGCCATGTCACCAGCCTCCTAAACCATAGGAATGCAGCGCCGCCTCGACCAGAAGCGCCACGAAATGCAGGAACAGATAGAGCAGCGAGAATTTGAAGACCGCTTTCTCGGTGGCATAGCCATCGGCCTCGGCCGCGGCTTCGTCCCGACGCCAGATCTTCCAGGCGCCCCAGAGGAAGCCCGCGTTCAGCGCGGCCGAAACCGCCAGATAGACCGGCCCGCCGATCGAGGTAAAGCCGGTCGCCAGCGCGAAGGGCACCAGCGCGACGGTGTAGACGAGGATATGATTGCGGGTGACCCGCTTGCCATGCGTCACGGTCAGCATGGGCACACCGGCCTTTTCGTAGTCGCTGTTCATGAACAGCGCCAGCGACCAGAAATGCGGCGGCGTCCACATGAAGATCAGCATGAACATCAGAACCGCCTCGACGCTGATGCTGCCGGTCGCGCAGACCCAGCCGATCATCGGCGGGAAGGCCCCCGCCGCGCCGCCGATCACGATGTTCTGCGGGGTCGAGCGTTTAAGCCACATCGAATAGATGACGGCATAGAAGAAGATGGTGAAGGCCAGCAGCAGCGCGGCCAGCGTGTTGGCGGCAAGCCACAGCATCATCACTGCAAGGCCCGACAGCGCCAGACCGAAACCCAGCGCCTCACCCGGCTGCACAAGGCCCGCCGGAATCGGGCGCCCCTTGGTGCGGCGCATCACCTGGTCGATATCGGCATCCCACCACATGTTCAGCGCGCCCGAGGCCCCTGCCCCCAAAGCGATGAACAACACGCAGGTGAAGGCCACCAGCGGATGCAGCGAGACCGGCGCGACCAGCAGGCCGACCAGCGCGGTGAAAACCACCAGCGACATGACACGCGGCTTCAGAAGCGCCACGAAATCACCGAAACCGGCTTCGGCCGGTCCGGTCTCGCTGCCGAGGCTGTTGGCGTGGATATCGCTCATATCCGGCTGTCCCCTGGTGGGATCGGGCGGCGGCACCCCGAAGGCCCGCCGCCCGACCGCAAAGTCACATCAGTCTATCAGTTGTTCGCGGCGACCTGCACGGCGGCAGGGGCGGCGATGGAGGAGAGCTGCACATCGCCTGCCTTGGCCTTGGCGAGCCATTCGGCATACTTCGCCTCAGACACAACCTTGACGGTGATCGGCATATAGGCGTGGTCCTTGCCGCAGAGTTCCGAGCACTGACCGAAGAACACACCCTCGATGTCGGCCTTGAACCACAGCTGCGCCAGACGGCCCGGCACCGCGTCCTGCTTCACACCGAAGGCCGGAATGGTCCAGGAATGGATCACGTCGGCGCCGGTCACCTGCATCACGACGGTCTTGCCGACCGGCACGACCACGGCGGTATCCGTCGCCAGCAGGTAGTCGGTTTCATCGTAGCCGTATTGCGCCAGCTGGTCTTTCTCCAGCTTGAAGCTCTCGAAGGCGACCGGATCGGTGCCGTCATTTTCCGGGGTGATGCCGTCCTGCACATATTCATAGCCCCAGTACCACTGGTAGCCGGTCACCTTGATGGTGATGTCAGCCACCGGGATTTCCTGTTGCTTGAACAGGATCGGCAGCGAGTAGCCGCCGATGACCAGCAGAATGATGATCGGCACCACGGTCCACGCAATCTCGATGGGCGTGTTGTGGGTGAAGGTGGCGGGTTTCGGATTGGCGCGACGGTTGAAGCGGACAAAGCAGTAGACCATCAGCGCCGTCACGAAGAGCACGATGCCGGTGATGATCACCAGAATGAAGTGGTCGAGCCAGTGGATGTCGGCCGCGAGTTCCGTCGCCGCCGGCTGGAAGCCCAGCTTGCCGTCGACCGGACGGCCGAGCACCGGCAGGTCCTGAGCCAGGGCGGCGCCCGCGACGGCCATCGCAGCCACACCGGCAGCGAGACCCGAAAGGTTCTTCATGAGTCGCATCTTTCTATCCCGTTCGAAGTGCGGCTTATCGTCCGCTTTTCGGCCATGCCCGATGCCCGGGCAGAATCCCGTTGTTTCTGCTTGTGTTGAAACCATATTAGGCAGGAAACGACAAGCAAAACCGTGCGACACTCGGTCGCCGTTTGACATGGATCAAGGACTTCACATGACCGCCAACGCCTTCCGACCGTTCGACATGTCGCTGGATGAGGCGGCAGCGCTGGCCATACTGCGACAGGCTGTCGCAGGGGCTGAAGATGGCGAGCTGTTTCTGGAACGTCGCCGCTCCGAAGCACTGGTGCTGGATGATGGCCGGGTGAAAACCGCCTCTTATGATGCCTCCGAAGGGTTCGGACTGCGCGCCGTCCGGGGCGAGGTCGCAGGTTATGCCCATTCAACCGAAATCTCCGAAGCCGCCATGCGCCGCGCCTGCGAAACCGTGCGGCTGGCGGTGGGCGACGGCGGCGGCGTGATGGCCCCTCCCCCCAAGGGCACCAATGCACGGCTTTATACCGACGCCGATCCGATGCTGGACGCGAGCTTCGCCGCCAAGATCGACGTGCTGAAGGAAATCGACGCCTATGCCCGCGGCCTCGACCCGCGCGTGATCCAGGTTTCCGCCACGATCAGCGCCGGTTTGCAGGAGGTGGAGATCCTGCGCCCCGAGGGGCTGCGCTTCGCCGATGTGCGCCCGATGGCGCGGCTGAACATCTCGGTCATCGTCGAACAGGCGGGGCGGCGCGAGTCGGGCGGCATGGGCGGCGGCGGCCGCTTCGGCCTTGCCACCCTGCTTGACCCCGGCCACTGGCAACCTGTCGCACGCGAGGCGCTGCGCATCGCACTGGTGAACCTTGAGGCCGAACCCGCCCCGGCGGGCGTCATGGACATCGTGCTTGGCCCCGGCTGGCCCGGCATCCTTCTGCACGAGGCGATCGGACACGGGCTTGAGGGGGATTTCAACCGGAAGGGCACCTCGGCCTTTGCCGGTCTGATGGGCCAGCGCATCGCCGCCCCCGGCGTTACCGTGCTGGACGATGGCACCCTGCCCGACCGGCGCGGCTCGATCTCGGTCGATGACGAGGGCACGCCCTCGAACCGCACTGTCCTCATCGAGGACGGCATCCTCACGGGCTACATGCAGGACCGCCAGAATGGCCGTCTGACCGGCACCGCCAGCACCGGCAACGGGCGGCGCGAAAGCTTCGCCCATATCCCGATGCCGCGCATGACCAATACCTATATGCTGGGCGGCGACACCGATCCGGCGGCAATCCTTGCCGATCTGAAAGACGGCATATGGGCCGTGGGTTTCGGTGGCGGGCAGGTCGACATCACGAACGGCAAGTTCGTGTTCTCCTGCACCGAGGCCTACCGGGTGAAGAACGGCAAGGTCGGCGCCCCGGTGAAAGGCGCCACCCTGATCGGCGACGGCGCCACCGCCCTGCGCAACATCCGTGCCATCGGCAATGACATGATGCTCGACCCCGGCATCGGCAATTGCGGCAAGGCCGGGCAATGGGTGCCGGTGGGCGTGGGGCAGCCGACCCTGATGATCGGCGGGCTGACCATCGGCGGCTCGGCGGCCTGAGACGAAGAAAGGGGGGCTGTCTGCCCCCCTCTGAGCCTTCGGCTCATTCACCCCCCGAGGATATTTGCGGACAGAAAATGGACGAGTGGAACATCTGAAATTTTCTGTCGAAAAATATCCTCGGGGGTGAGCCCCGCAGGGGCGAGGGGCAGACAGCCCCCTTTCCTCGTCAGCCACGTCGCGCGGCGTCAATAGCGGCGACGTCGATCCGGGTCATATCCATCATGGCGGCAAAGGCGCGCGCGGCCTCTGCGCCACCCGCGGCCAGCGCCTCGGTCAGGGTGCGGGGGGTGATCTGCCAGTTCATCCCCCAGCGATCCTTGCACCAGCCACAGGCACTTTCCCGGCCACCATTCCCGACGATGGCATCCCACAGCCGGTCAGTTTCCGCCTGATCCTCTGTGGCGATCTGCAGGGAAAATGCCTCGGTCTGCGGGAAGGCGGGGCCGCCGTTCAGCCCGAGGCAGGGCAGACCGCAGATGGTGAATTCCACCGTCAGCACATCCCCGGCCTTGCCCGAGGGGTAATCGCCCGGCGCGCGATGCACCCTGCCCATGTGGCTGTCGGGAAAGGTGGCGGCGTAAAACCGCGCCGCCGCCTCGGCCTCGCTGTCGAACCAGAGGCAGAGCGTTGCCTTGGGCTGTGTCATGGCCTATCCTTTCGCAAGACTGTAAAAGTTCAGTCTCGCATCCTTTGAACAGGTTGCGAAGCGCCGTGATCAGGGATGAGCGGTCAGCGGCCGAATTTGCCCTTCAGCGCATCGGCAAAGGCATTGCCGCCCGCCCCCCCTTTCGGACCCGAGGACATCGGCCCGCGTGGTGCGGGCTTGCCGCCCTTCGGCCCCTGCGGCCCGCGTTCGGCGGCGCGTTCCCGCGCACTGTCGCGGGCGTCGGCGCTGTCCTTGCGCATGGTCAGGCCGATGCGCTTGCGCGGCACGTCCACCTCGACCACGCGGACCTTCACCACATCGCCCGCCTTCACCACCTCATGCGGATCTTTCACAAAGCGGTCGGCAAGCTGGCTGACATGCACCAGCCCGTCCTGATGCACGCCAATATCCACAAAGGCACCGAAGGCCGCGACATTGGTCACCGTGCCTTCCAGCATCATGCCGGGTTTCAGATCCTTGATATCCTCCACCCCGTCGGTGAAGGTCGCCGTCCTGAAGCTCGGGCGCGGGTCGCGGCCGGGTTTTTCGAGTTCGGACAGGATGTCCTGCACCGTGGGCAGGCCGAATTTCGCGTCGATGAAATCGCGCGGGTTCAGCCGTTTCAGGGCGGCGCTGTCCCCCATCAGGGCGCGGATGTCGCGGCCGCAGGCGGTGACGATGCGGCGCGCAACGTCATAGGCTTCGGGGTGCACCGAAGAGGCATCCAGCGGTTCCTTGCCGCCGGTGATGCGCAGGAAGCCCGCCGCCTGTTCAAAAGCCTTCGGCCCCAGCCGCGCGACCTTCAGAAGTTCGCGCCGGGTGGCGAAGGGGCCATTGGCGTCGCGATGCGCCACGATGCTTTCCGCAAGCCCCGGCCCCACGCCCGACACCCGCGCCAGAAGCGGCGCCGAGGCGGTGTTGAGATCCACCCCAACCGCGTTCACCGCGTCCTCGACCACCGCATCAAGCTGGCGGGCAAGGCGGTGCTGATCCACGTCATGCTGATATTGGCCGACACCGATGGATTTCGGTTCGATCTTCACCAGTTCCGCCAGCGGGTCTTGCAGCCGCCGGGCAATCGACACCGCGCCACGCAACGAGACGTCCAGCCCCGGAAACTCCTTCGCCGCCAGTTCCGACGCGGAATAGACCGAGGCACCGGCCTCACTCACCACCACCTTCACCGGCTTTTCGCCGGGCAGATGCGCCAGCAGGTCCGCCACCATCTTTTCCGTCTCGCGGCTGGCGGTGCCGTTGCCGATGGCAATCAGCTTGACCCCGTGTTTCGCGATCAGCTGCGCAATCGCCACCTGCGCGCCGCGCAGGTCGTTCTTCGGCTGGAACGGATAAACGGTATCGGTCGCCAGCAACTTGCCGGTCGCATCCACCACCGCCACCTTCACCCCGGTGCGGATGCCGGGATCGAGGCCCATCGTGGCCTTGCCACCCGCAGGCGCAGCCAGCAGCAAATCCTTGAGGTTGCGGGCAAAGACGCGGATCGCCTCTTCCTCGGCCCGTTCGCGCAATTCGCCCATCAGATCGAGCGTCAGAGAGGTTTTCAGCTTCACCCGCCAGGCCCAGCTTGCCGCCTCGCGCAGCCATTGGTCGCCCGCCCCGGTGCTACCCGCCTGAAGCGCGGCGCCGCACATACGTTCGGCGGGTGACTGGCCGCGCGGAGCCTCGGCATCAATTTCCAGATCGAGGGTCAGCACCCCTTCGTTGCGACCGCGCAGCATGGCCAGCACCCGGTGCGAAGGCGCAGTTTCCCATTTCTCGCGGTGATCGAAGTAATCCGAGAATTTGGCGCCTTCAGCCTCTTTCCCGGCGACCACGCCCGCCTTGATCTCGGACACCTGTTTCATGTGCCCGCGCAGACGGCCCAGCAGATCGGCGTTTTCGGCAAGGGCTTCCGCCACGATGTCGCGTGCGCCCTCCAGCGCGGCTTTCACATCCGGCACCGCCTCGGTGATGTAGCCCGCCGCCAGCGCGGCGGGATCGGCGGAACGGTCGGCCAGAATGGCCTCGGCCAGCGGGCCAAGGCCGTTCTCGCGCGCGATCATGGCACGGGTGCGGCGCTTGGGCTTGTAGGGCAGATAGATGTCTTCCAGTTCGGCCTTGGTCTCGGCCCTGGCGATGCTGGTGGCCAGATCATCGGTCAGCTTGCCCTGTTCGGTAATCGACCCGAGGATGGCCGCGCGCCGCGCCTCCATCTCGCGCAGATAGGTGAGGCGGTCGGCCAGCGTGCGCAACTGCGTGTCATCCAGCCCACCCGTCACCTCCTTGCGGTAGCGCGCGACGAAGGGCACCGTGGCGCCGCCGTCCAGCAGTTCGATGGCGGCCCCGACCTGCGCGGGCTGCGCCCCGATCTCGCGGGCGATGACAAGGGGAATGCGGCGCGCGGCGTCCTGAATCACTGATGGCTCCGTCAGAATGTGGGAGCGCGACCATAGCCCCGCCGCCCCCGAAGGCAAGAGCGGCCGCGCGCCAGATCTGGCGAAATCCCGCCGCGGCGCTGGCGGCGGATTGCGACGAAAGTGCCTGTCACGCGGCCGTGACCGGTTGTCAGGCCAGCCCGCTTTGTGGAACCCTTCGCCCGTTGACCCCGTGAGGAGACGGGGCCGAACCGGAGGCCGCAGCCGATGCGGCCCGCAATGGGAGGATACCACATGACGAAATCCATGGGCGGATTGCGCCGTTTCCGCATGGCCATGCTGGCCGGTGCCGTGGCGCTGAGCCCGGCCGCCGTGCAGGCCGACCAGTTCATCAACATCCTGACCGGAGGCACCTCTGGCGTCTACTACCCGATCGGGGTCGCGCTGTCGAAAATCTATGGCGACGGGATCGAGGGCGCCCGCACCCAGGTGCAAAGCACCAAGGCCAGCGTCGAGAACCTGAACCTGCTGCAACAGGGCAAGGGCGAATTTGCCATCGCGCTTGGCGACTCGGTCAAGATGGCCTGGGAGGGCAACGAGGAAGCGGGCTTCAAGGCGCCGCTGTCCAAGCTGCGCGGCATTGCCGCTGCCTATCCGAACTATATTCAGATCGCGGCCTCGTCCGAGGCGGGCGTCAAGACGCTGGCCGATCTGAAGGGCAAGAGCCTGTCGGTCGGTGCCGCGAAATCGGGGACCGAACTGAATGCCCGCGCCATCCTTGCCGCCGCGGGGATGAGCTATGACGATCTGGCCAAGACCGAATATCTGCCCTTCGCGGAATCGGTCGAACTGCTGAAGAACCGCCAGCTGGATGCGACGCTGCAATCGGCCGGTCTGGGGGTTGCCTCGCTGAAGGATCTGGCGACCTCGGTGCCGACGACCATCGTGGCCGTTCCCGCCGATGTGGTGGAAAAGATCGGCGCGCCCTATATCCCGGCCACCATCCCGGCGGGCACCTATGAGGGCCAGACCGAGGATGTGCCGACCGCCGCCGTGGTCAACTTCTTCCTCACGCATGAGGATGTGCCGGAAGAAACCGTCTACCAGATGACCAAGCTGATGTTCGAGCACCTGCCGCAGCTTGTGGCGGCGCACAAGGCAGCCGAGGCCATCTCGCTGGAAACGGCCACGCAGGGCATGCCGCTGCCGCTGCATCCGGGGGCCGAACGGTATTACCGCGAAGTCGGCCTGATCAAGTAATCCGGCCTGCCCGCTGCGATCACGGCGCGCGCCTTGCGGTGCGCGCCGGTTGCGCACCCCTGACCCCATTTCCCCCGAGGGCATGACGCCATGACCACCCCCTCTCCCGCCGCGGCCGAGGCTGCGAACGCCACATTTCACGATCCGCTGGCCGAAGGCTTTCCCCCCTCCGTGCAGGGCAGGCTGCTGTTCTGGATCGCCGTTGTCTTTTCCGCTTTCCAGATCGCCACTGCCGCGCATCTGATCGACATGCCAAGCCAGGTCGTGCGCGCCGTGCATGTGGGCTTCCTGATGCTGCTTGGCTTTCCGCTGCTGGCGCTGGCCAAAGGGGCCGCACCCTCGATCCGCCTGCTGGCCTGGGGTCTTGCGGCGGCCGGGGTCGCGGTCGCGTTCTACCAATGGTGGGAATATGTGCCGCTTCTGATGCGGGCGGGTGATCCGCTGCCGCGCGACATCGCCTTCGGGACGCTGGCCATCGCGCTGACCTTCGCCGCCGCCTGGGCCATGATGGGGCCTGCATTGCCCCTGATCGCGGGGATGTTCCTCGCCTATTGCCTGTTCGGCCAGCATCTGCCCGCGCCGCTGGATCATCGCGGCTATGATTACGCGCAGGTGATCGACCATATGGGCTTTGGCACCGAAGGCATCTATGGCGTGCCGACCTATGTAAGCTCCAGCTACATCTTCCTGTTCATCCTGTTTGGTGCCTTTCTGGAAAAGGCCGGGATGATCAAGCTGTTCACCGATGTCTCGCTGGGTCTTGTCGGGCACCGGATGGGCGGTGCGGCCAAGGTCGCCGTGTTGTCCTCGGGTCTGATGGGCACGATTTCCGGCTCGGGCGTCGCCAATGTGGTGACCACCGGGCAATTCACCATCCCGCTGATGAAGCGCTTCGGCTATCGCCCCGCCTTCGCTGGCGGGGTGGAGGCCACGGCCTCCATGGGCGGGCAGATCATGCCGCCGGTCATGGGCGCCGTCGCCTTCATCATGGCGGAAACGCTGGGCGTCGAATATGTCGAGGTGGTGAAGGCCGCGCTGATCCCGGCGATCCTCTACTTCGCCGCCGCCTTCTGGATGGTGCATCTGGAGGCGGGGCGGATGAACCTGCGCGGCCTGACGGCGGCGGAACTGCCCTCGCCGCGCAAGGCGCTGCGCGAGGGCTGGCACCTGATCCTGCCGCTGGCGGTGCTGGTCTGGCTGCTGTTTTCCGGCTACACGCCGCTGTTTGCCGGCACGGTGGGGCTGGGGCTGACCGTCATGCTGATCCTCGGCGCCTCGGTGGCGCTGGGTCTGCCTGCGGGTACGATCCGCTATATCTTCTGGATCGGGCTGGGCCTCATCGCCGCCGCCTTCCTGAAATTCGGCATCCATATCGTCGCGCTGGCAGTGGCCGCGCTGGTGGTCGCGAATATCTTCGTCGCGGGAGGCCGCAAGACGCTGGCCGATGTGCGCGACGCGCTGGCCGATGGTGCCCGCACCGCGCTGCCGGTAGGCATCGCCTGCGCGCTGGTGGGCATCATCATCGGCACCATGACCCTGACGGGCGCCGCCAATACCTTCGGCCAGTTCATCGTGGGTGTCGGGGAAAAGAGCCTGTTCCTCAGCCTGATCCTGACCATGATCACCTGTATCGTGCTGGGCATGGGCATCCCGACCATCCCGAACTACATCATCACCTCCTCCATCGCGGGGCCTGCCCTGCTGGAACTTGGCGTGCCGCTGATCGTCAGCCACATGTTCGTGTTCTACTTCGGCATTCTGGCGGATCTGACGCCGCCGGTGGCGCTGGCCTGCTTTGCCGCCGCCCCCATCGCCAAGGAGCGCGGGCTGACCATCAGCCTCAACGCGGTGAAGATTGCGGCGGCGGGTTTCGTGATCCCCTTCATGGCGGTCTATACCCCCGCGCTGATGTTGCAGGATGGCGGGCCGCTGGCCTCGGAAATCGGCTATATTCCCGCCGTCGCCTATATCGTGCTGAAAGCGGTGCTGGCGATCGGGCTTTGGGGGGCTGCGGTCATCGGCTGGCTGGGCCACAGGCTCGCGGTGTGGGAACGCGTGCTGGCCATGGTGGCGGCAGCGGCGCTGATCGCGGCGCTTCCGGCCTCGGACCTCGCAGGCTTCGTGCTTTGCGCCGCTTTCGCCGCGCTGATGTGGCGCGCGCGCGGCGCCCGCCCGGCCTGAGCCATGGCAACCTGCCTGATCGCGGGGGCGATGACACTCGCCCTCGCCTCGCCCGGCTTCACACTGAGCTGGACGCATTCAGTTGAAAAGATCACCTGGCGCGAAAGCTGGGCCATCACCGGAACCGGGCTGCGGCTGGCCGAGGCCGCCGTCAAAGGCTCCGGCGCGGGGATGGAGCCGGGCGACGGCGCCGTCCTGCGCAACGGCTGGTGGGTCTGGGTGCCCGACCTGCCGGAACAGGCGGAGCTGCACCTCGCCGCCTCGGGCGCGACCGGCGCGGGCTGGCGGTTGTGTGACAGCGCCGGAACATGCCATGAGATCGGGGCAGCACCGGGCCGCGCCCTGCGCCTTGCCCCCTGCGGAGCGACCGAATGACCGAAACAGCCGATATTGCCATTCTGGGCGGCGGCATCGTTGGGCTGGCCACCGCGCTGACCCTGCAATCCCGCCTGCCCGGCGCGCGGATCGTGGTTCTGGAAAAGGAAGCCGCCCCCGCGCTGCATCAAACGGGGCGCAATTCCGGCGTGATCCATGCCGGGGTTTACTATGCCCCCGGCAGCCTGAAGGCCCGCTTCTGCCGGGAAGGTGCCGAGGCCACCCGCGCCTTCTGTGACGAACATGGCTTGCCCCATGAAACGACCGGCAAGCTGATCGTGGCGACGGACGAGGACGAACTGCCCCGCATGCGCGCCCTGCTGGCGCGCGCGCAGGCCAATGGCATCGCCATTTCCGAAATCGCCGCGACCGAGGCGCAGGAATGGGAGCCGAATATCCGTGTCGCCGGGGCGCTGTGGTCCCCCGATACCGGCATCGTGGATTTCGGCGCAGTGGCGCGGCGGATGGCTGATCTGTTCACCGCACGCGGCGGCGCGATCCGGCTGAACACCCGCGTCACCGCAGCCTCCGAAGATGCTGCCGGTATCCGGCTGACCACGCCTTCGGGCGAGGTTCATGCCGGGCGCGCGGTGATCTGCGCGGGGCTGCATGCCGACAGGATGGCGGCGGCGATGGGGCTGGACCCCGGCTTCCGCATCATCCCGTTCCGGGGTGAATATTTTCGCATCCGGAACCAGCCCGCCGATCTGGTGCGCCGGCTGATCTATCCGGTGCCGGACCCCGAACGCCCCTTCCTTGGCGTGCATCTGACGCGCAAGATGGATGGCGGGTTCACCGTGGGGCCGAATGCCGTGCTGGCCATGAAACGCGAAGGCTATGCCAAGACCGACATCTCGCCCGCCGATCTGGTGGCGACCTTCGGCTGGCCGGGGTTCTGGCGCATGCTGGGCCGCAACCTCGGCCCGGCACTGTCCGAGCTTTCGGCCTCGGTGCTGCGCGGCCTCTATCTGAAGAAGGTGCAACGCTACTGCCCGCGCATCACCGGCGCCGACCTCACGCCCTACCGCGCCGGGGTGCGGGCGCAGGCGGTGGCGCGCGACGGCAGGCTGATCGACGATTTCCTGTTCCTGCGCGGACGACATTCGCTGCATGTCTGCAATGCCCCCTCGCCCGCCGCCACCTCGGCCCTGCCCATTGGCGCCCATATCACCGATCAATTGCTGGCGGAGGGCTGAGCCACCCATGTCCGCACCCCGCCCGATCCTGCTGCCCGTCCTTGCCGCGATCCTCGCCGCCGCACTGGCTTTCGCGGCGGCGGAACGGCTGGGCTACCGGGCGGCGGCCGAGGGGCTGGACCAGTCGCTCTTGCTGACCGCACGCGCGGTGGAGGCCGAGATTGGCCGCTTCCGCGCCCTGCCCGATGTGGCGGGCGAGGATGCGCGCATCCGTGCCGCGCTGGCCGATCCCGCCGGGATTGGCGACGCGAACCTGTATCTGGAACGCATTGCCGCTCATACCGGGGCCGATATCTACCTCATCGCCGCCAATGGCCGCACCATCGCCGCGTCGAACTGGAACCGGCCGGAAAGCTTTGTCGGACAGGACTATAACTTCCGTCCCTATTTCCGCGATGCCATGGCAAGGGGTCAGGGCCAGTTCTATGCCATCGGCGTGACCACCGGCATTCCTGGCTATTTCCTGTCGCGCCGGATCGACAGCCCGCGCCGGGGCGTACTGGTGGTCAAGATCGACCTGCGACCCCTGCAGGCGACATGGCAGGCTGCCGGGCTGGAAACCGCGCTGGCGGATGCCGATGGCATGGTGTTTCTCTCGGGCCGCGCAGACTGGCTCTACCGCCCGCTTTCGCCGCTGCCGCAGCCTGTTCTGGACAGGGTCGCACGCGAACGCACCTGGGTCGGCACCGATCCCGCCGGGACGACGCCCCTGTTGCGCGCCGATGCGCCGGACGGCTTTCTGGGCGGCGCGGGCTGGATCGGGCGCGACACGCCGCTGCCCGCTGAAGGCTGGCGCCTGATCGCCGCCACCCCTTCCGCCACCATCACCGCCATGGCTGCCGTCTGGGCGGCGGTGGCGGCCCTGGCAACGCTTGCGCTGGCAGGGGCCGCGATGGTCTGGCAGCAGCGGCGGCAGATCCTCGCGCTGCGGCTGTCGCAATCGGAACGGCTGGAGGCGATGGTGACGGAACGCACCGCCGATCTGGCGCGCGAGGTCGAGGCACGTCGGCAGGCCGAGAACGACCTGCGCGCGGCGCAGGAAGGCCTGATCCATGCCGAGAAGATGGCTGCCCTTGGCCGCATGTCTACCGCCATCGTGCATGAGATCAGCCAGCCGCTTGCCGCGATGGAGGCGACGCTGACGGCGGCGGAAATCACGCTGCCCGCCGGTGAAAGCCGCACCGCCCCGCGCCTCGCCACCGCCAAGGGTCTGATCCGCCGCATGCAGCGCACCATCAAGCATCTGAAAAGCTTTGGCCGGAAAGAGCCGGGTGAGCGGCGGCTGACCGATCTTGGCCCGGTCATCGCCTCGGCCATCGAACTGGTCACGCCGCGCGCCCGTGCCGTCGGGGTCAACCCGGTTTTCGTGGCACCGGATGTGCCGCAACTGGTGATGGCGGGCGTGGTGCGGATGGAACAGGTGGTGGTGAACCTGCTTTTGAACGCACTGGACGCGGTGGAAGGCTGCACGGCCGCCGCGATCACCGTGACGCTGGACAGCACCGGCGAAACCGTCCGCATCCGCGTCACCGACACCGGCCCCGGCATCGCGCCAGAGGATCTGCCCCGCGTGGCCGAGCCGTTCTTTTCCACCAAGCCCGGCGGCGCGGGGCTGGGCCTTGGCCTGTCGATCTGTCGCGCCATCGTTGGCGAGTTCGGCGGCGCGCTGACGCTGATCTCGGAACCCGGTCGCGGCACCGAGGTCACCGTCACCCTGCCCGCCGCAACTGCCGAGGCCGCCGCATGACCCCCGCGCCCCTGTTCATCGTCGAGGATGACACCGATCACCTTGCCGCGCTTTGCGATCTGCTGGATGCGGCGGGCCATGCGCCGCAGGGATTTTCAAGCGCGACAGCCGCACTGGCTGCGCTGGACACCGCGACGCCCGCGCTGATCCTCACCGATCTGCGGATGCCGGGCATGGATGGCATGGCGTTCCTGCGCGCGGTGAAGGCCCTGCCGGAACGGGATCTGCCGGTCATCATGCTGACCGGCCACGGCGACGTGGTGCATGCGGTAGAGGCGATCCGGGCCGGGGCCGAGGATTTTCTGGAAAAGCCCTATGATGCGGCGCATCTCGTCATGGTCATCGCGCGGGCGCTGGCGGCGCGGGCCACACGGGCCGAGGTGGCGCGGCTGCAAGGTGCGCTGGCCGGGGACGGGCCGGAAATCCTTGGTGAAAGCCGCCCCATCCGCGCCTTGCGTGATCGCATCGCGGCGCTGGCGCCGCTGGATATTGACGTGGTGATCACTGGTGAGACCGGCACCGGCAAGGAACTGGTGGCCCGCGCCCTGCATGACGGCAGCCCGCGCGCGCGCGGCCCCTATGTCGCGGTGAACTGCGCCGCCCTGCCTGACAGCATGGTGGAAACCCTGATGTTCGGTCATGCCGAGGGCGCCTTTCCCGGCGCCGGCCCCGCCCGCCCCGGCAAGCTGGAGGCAGCGCAGGGTGGCACGCTGATCCTTGACGAAGTGGAGGCGCTGGCGCCCCCCGCACAGGCAAAGCTTCTGCGCGCGCTTCAGGAACGCAGCGTCGAGCGGCTGGGCGAGTTAACCGCACGGGCGCTGGACCTGCGGGTGATCGCCATATCGAAAACCGATCTGCGGGCGGCGGCACAGGCGGGCAGTTTCCGCCCCGATCTGTTTTACCGCCTTGCAGGCGCCGAAATCGCCACGCCACCCTTGCGCGAAACGGGCGAGGATATCGCGCTGATCTTCAGCCATTACGCCCAGCTTGCCGCGCGCCGCTATGGCCGCCCCGACCCGGAGCCGGGCTGGGCCTTCCGGCGCGAGTTGCTCAGGCGCGGCTGGCCCGGCAACATGCGCGAACTGAAAGCGGCGGCGGAGGCCTTTGCGCTGGGCCTGCTGGATCTGCGCGCCGACGACACGCCCGCCCTGCCCGATACCACGCTGGCCGACCGGGTGGCGGCCTTCGAGGCGCGCGAAATTGCCGCCGCGCTGGACCGTTTTCGCGGCAATACCCTGCGGGTGGCCGATCATCTGGGCCTGCCGCGCCGCACCCTGAACGACAAGATGCGGCGCTACGGTCTGGGCGGCTGAGCCTCAGCCCATCCGTTCCGAGGCGTAAGACCCCGGCGAGGCCGGGAAGACCACGGTCTTGTTGCCATTCATGAAGGAACGGTGGTGGATATGGGCATGGATCGCCCGCGCCAGCACCTGCGCCTCGACATCGCGGCCAAGGCTGACGTAATCCTCGGCGCTTTGCGCATGGGTGATGCGCACGATGTCCTGTTCGATGATCGGGCCTTCGTCCAGATCGGCGGTGACATAATGCGCCGTCGCACCGATCAGCTTCACGCCGCGTTCGTAAGCCTGCTTGTAGGGATTGGCGCCCTTGAAGGACGGCAGGAAGGAGTGGTGGATGTTGATGATCTTGCCCGACATCTTCTTGCACAGCGCATCCGACAGCACCTGCATGTAGCGCGCCAGCACCACAAGCTCGGCCCCGGTATCCTCGACCACCGCCATCAGCTGCGCCTCGGCCTGCGGCTTGTTGTCCTTCGTGACCTTGATGCAATGGAACGGCAGGTCATGGTTCACCACGACCTTCTGATAGGTCATGTGGTTCGACACCACGCCCACGATGTCGATGGGCAGCGCGCCGATGCGCCAGCGATACAGCAGGTCGTTCAGGCAGTGCCCGAAGTTCGACACCATGAGCAGCACCTTCATGCGCTCGGCCTGATCGTGGATTGCCCAGTCCATCGCGAAGGGTTCTGCCACGGCGGCAAAGCCCTCGCGCAGCGCAGCCAGCGCGGCGCCGGTTTCGGGACGGAAGCTGATGCGGGCAAAGAACTTGCCGGTCAGCGCATCGTCGAATTGCGCGGAATCGGTAATGTTGCAGCCGCTGTTCGCAAGAAAAGTGGAAACCGCCGCAACGATCCCGCGACGGGATTCGCACTGCACGGTCAGCACATAGGTGGTCATGCCGGATGTCCTTTCAGGAGGAGGAGGGACGGAACCGGGGACATCCGGCGCCGACGGAGGCCGGGACGGCGCACCCCTGCCCGCCCGAGATCCGTCTTCAGGGATATCACGATCCCCTCCTGCGACAAGATGTCCAAACGACACCCTCTCGCCTGCAATCGCCATGTGCTCCGGTCGGGAAACCTGCCGGGGCGGAAGCCCCGCGATTCAGCCCTGCACGATCAGGGCCATTTCGCCCAAAAGATCGTCGATTTCATCCAGAAGCGCCGCAGGGGGACGAAGGGCGCTGGTGCTGCGGTGGCTCTGAATCGCCAGCTCGGTCTGGCGCGAGAGCTGCCCCAGATCCCCGAACCCCATGGTCGCCGCAAGCCCGGCGATACGGTGCGCGCCTTGCATCAGTTCGTCCAGCAGCGGGCGCGCATCGGCCGCACTGTCGATCTCGTCGCGCAGCGCGTCAAACCGATCCAGCCGCGCCGAAAGATCGGCCAGAAACCGCGGGCGGATTTCGGCGATCTTGCGGGCGATGATTTCGGCCTGTTGCATGGCGCTCCTCTTGCGACCGTCAGAATGCCATCGAGAAAACGCGCGAGAACAGGCTGCGGGCCGTCGACGGACGGGCATGGCGCACGCCCGGCTTCGGCTGGTTCCAGGTCAGATCCTCGACCGCGCGCTGCATCTTGGCCACGGCATCGCGGCCCGATTTCGTGATGCCCACGGAAATCGGCTTGCCGACCGCCACGCGCACCTCGATGGGCTGCTGCTTGTCGTCGATCAGGTCCAGCTGGTCGATCAGCACATTGATCATCATTTCAATGTCGTCGAAATCGTGCTGTTCCGCAAAGGCGATGACACCGGCGAAGGCGCCGTTGCCCGCGTAGGCCATGATGCATTCGGTCTGTGCCAGCGCCGACAGCGCACATTCCGCGACATCGGCAAGGATATCGCGGAACAGCATGGGCGAGCAGCGGGTATAGATGTCGCCGACATCGACGATCCGCATGGCCAGCACGCTGGTTGCGAAGAAATCGCCGCGCGACAACTGCAGAAGGTAATTCTGCAACGCCATGTAGTCGATCAGCCCGTCCACATCTTCCAGCACCACGGGCTCGGACAGAGCGGCACGATACCGTTCCTCAAGCTGCGCGTTCAGCGCCTTGATCTGAAGGCTGCTTTCGCGCACCTGCCGCGTGCTTTGATACTGGCGCTCGGCCAGACGCACGCGCGTCACCACTTCGACCGGATCGAAGGGCTTGGTGACGTAATCCGACGCCCCGGCCTTGAACGCGGCGTCGATGAAGGTTTTTTCGCTCATCGAGGTGATCATCAGGATCGGCGCGGTCTGATATTGCGGGATCTTGCGAATCCAGCGGGCCAGCTCGATCCCGGTCACGCCCGGCATCATGATATCCAGCAGAAACCCATCGAACGGCTCGGTGGATTTGGTGATGATCTCGGCCGCTTCCTTTGCATCGCCAGCAGTCACGATATTCCCGTAACCATTCGCCTGAAGCGTGGTCTTGAGAAGTTCGAGGATCAGCGCGTCATCGTCGACAGCAAGTAGTCTCATCGGATTGTGCCCAGCCAGAGGGATGCTTTCGCATCTGCCCGCCAGCACACATGGCTGGACAGATGTCTCAACTTACTCTCCTGAAAATTGTGTGTATTTGCGGCCACAATATGGCAGAGTGGTACAAATTTCCGGGATTTTCCCGCCCGCCCGGAATACCGCAGAAATGCCAGATTTATGCCTCCCCAGAGACATGAAGCGGCAAATCTTGAAACCGGAGCTTTCAGACCGCAATCAGGGCGTGTATGCTCTGCACGCCTAAGACAAGAAGTTCGGCATGACCCGAAACGACCAGAACGCCTCGCCTTCCCTACAGGGTAATATATTTGGCCTTGCACCGATTACCAGCCTCGTCCCGCTGACGCTGCTCGTCGCGGCCTTCTGCCTGACGGGTGTCCTGCTTGCCCCGTCGGGAGAGCCGGATGTCGTGGTGCTGCGCGGTACCGGCGTGGCGGTCGCCAGCCTGCTGGTTCTTGGCCTGCGGTGCTGGCCTGCCGTGTTCTGCGGCGCGCTGGCTGGTCAGATGCTGATTGCCGGCATGGGCTATGCCAATGTCGGCGGTGACGGTCGGCTGCCCTCCATGCTGATTCAGGCCGGGGCCTCGGCCTTCCAGGCCCTTGCAGGAGCCGGGGCGCTGATCTGGCTGTTCGGCTTTCCGCTCCGGCTGAATCGCGCACGACAGATCCTGTTCGCAGTGCTTGTGGTCATTCCGGTTACCAGCACCATCCTTCCGACGGCCGTAGTCCTGCTGATCAAGGTCACCACCCCCGATGTGCCTGCCGCGATGGGCTGGCACTGGTCGATCTGGTGGATGGGCAATGTGATCGGCGCGCTGCTGGCGATTCCGGTGGCCCTGCTTGGGCCGTGGAGCCGCCTGCCCGTCCTCTACTGGCGCGGCACGCCGATGCCACGCTTCAGCGGACAGGCGATCTTCTATCTGGCGCTTTCGGTACTGGCCACGTTCATCGCCTGGCATCAGGTCTCGCGCCTTGGCAATCAAAGTGACGAGGCGCAGTTTGAAATGCTGGCGCGCGATTCCGCCCATGCCCTGCGGCACCGGCTGGAAATGTTCACCTACGGGCTGAGCGGCGGCGTTGGTCTGTTTCAGGCCTCGAACGAGGTGACGGCTCAGGACTGGCGCGACTTCGCGGCCGCCTACGCCGAACGTGACGGGCTGACGGGGCTTGGCTTCATCGTTCCGGTGCCGCCGGGCGGCGGCGAGGCTTTCCTTGCCCAGTCGCGGGCCGACGGCATCGAGGACATGCACATCACCTCGCCGCGCGATGACGAAGAAATGTTCGTGATCAAATATGTCGAACCGATCGAATGGAACAGCGCCGCGCGTGGCCTGAACGTCGCCGCCGAGGAAAACCGCCGCATGGCCGCGATTACCGCCCGCGACACCGGGCGCGTCACCATCAGCCGTCCGGTCACGCTGGTGCAGGATCAGAAAAAGGGCTCCGGCTTTCTGTTGCTTGCCCCGCTTTACGATCTGCCGGGAACCCCGCCCACGGTCATGGGGCGCCGTGGGCATTTCGTCGGCTGGATCTATGCGCCGATCATCGTCGACAGGATGATGGCCACACTGCTGGATCATACCAATCCGCAGACCCGGATCTCGCTTTACGACGGCCCGCATATTGCCGAGGCTCAGAAGTTCTATCAAAGCAGCGCGCCGGCAAGCGCACAACCGAAGTTCCGTTATGTCGAGCGGCTGAACATCTACGGCCAGACCTGGACCGTGGTCTGGGAAAGCACGCCCGCGCTGGAGGCCCGGCTCTGGAATATCGAGTCGCTGAGCGTGCTGCTGGTCGGCCTGTCGTTTTCAACGCTGCTGGCGGTGTTCCTGATTTCGGTGATGCGCCGAGAGGAGCTGGTACGCGCCACCGTCGCCCGCCGGACCCGCGAACTGGCGACGCAGGTCGAGGAAAACCGCTCGATCATCGAAACCGCCCTGACCAAGATCGCCCTGCTGGACGATGCCGGAAACGTGTTGCGGGTCAACGATGCTCTGCTGCGGCTTCTGCAACTGGACGAGCACGAGATTCTGGGCAAGCCCTTCTCGACGCTGTTGCGGGGGCAACTGGACGAATATTTCTCGCTTCCGCGGAAATCCGAACTGCCGACCACCTATCGCGGCGAACTGGCTGCGGAATCACGCGACGGTCAGGCGCTGATGCTGGATGTGCAGGTGAACCCCTGGCGCAACAGCGATGGCCGTCGTCGCTATACCGTGGTGATGCGCAACATCACCGAGGTGCGCCGCATTTCGGATCAGCTGCGGACCACGCAGCACCGGCTGGATCTTGCCCTGACCGGGGCGCGCATCGGTGTGTTCGACATCGACCTGCACAGCGGAAAATCCGTCGTCTCGCGCACCTGGCTCGACCTTCTGGGGCTGGGGAACGAGGCCGCGACCGAGGCGCAGGCGCTGTGGCTGCAACGCATTCATCCCGATGATCTGCCAACCGTGCAGGAGGCGGATCAGGCCTGTATCGAAGGCCGGGCCGAAAGGTCGGTCAGCGAATACCGCATCCGCATGGATGACGGAAGCTGGCGCTGGATGCGCTCCAACGCGGTGGGTGAGGACCGGGACGAAACCGGGCGGGCCTGGCGTCTGATCGGGGTGCAGACCGATGTGACGGATCAGCGGCAACTGGATGAGATGAAGAAGCAGTTCGTCTCGACCGTCAGCCATGAACTGCGCACCCCGCTCACCTCGATCAACGGTTCGCTGTCCCTGCTGCTGAACACCATGGCAGCCGGGATTCCCGATCCGGCGAAACGGATGCTGACGATCGCGCAGAAGAACTGCGATCGGCTGATCCATCTGGTGAACGACATTCTGGACATGGAAAAGCTGGACGGCATGTTGCAGCGCCCCGAACTGGTGTCCAGCGACATATCGGCCCTGATCAGGAACACCATTCTGGTCAACCAGCCCTTCGCCACCCGCTTCGACGTGGCGTACCGGCTGGTTGCGGATTCGCCCGGCGCCATCGTCCGGCTGGACGAGAACAGGTTCCATCAGGTCATGGCAAACCTGCTGTCCAACGCGGCCAAATTCTCGCCGCGCGGCGCCCAGGTCGACGTGCGGCTGGAACGTGGCCCGAAATATGTGACGGTAAGCGTCAGCAATGCAGGAAAAGGCATCCCTCCCGGTTTCCGCGAACAGATGTTCAAGCCGTTCTCGCAGGTCGACAGTTCCGCCAACCGCGAGGCCGAAGGCTCCGGTCTGGGCCTGCATATCGCGAAGCGTATCGTGGAACAGATGGGCGGCCAGATCGACTTCCGGTCCGAGCCAGGCGTGCTCACGACCTTCTGGTTCACCTTGCCGCTGGAAACGCCGGACGAACATCCGCCTGCCCCGCCTGAAGGTAACGGCCCCCGAACCGGGCAGCCTGCGCATGTGCTGCATGTCGAATCCGATACCGAGGTTTCGGCGTTGCTGGCCACCGCCTTCGGAGCGGAGGCGAGGCTGACCAATGCCCTGAACGAAAGCAGCGCCCGCAAGCTGCTGTCCGAGACCAATTTCGACCTCGTCGTGCTGGGCTGGGGGCTGGAAACGGGCGATGGCAGGGATCTTCTGCGGGATGTCGCGATCTGGCAGCCGGGCGTTCCGGTTGTCACGCTTACTGCCGATGCACAGCGGCGCTCCGATCCGCGGGTGCTGGAAAGCTTCATCAAATCCAGCGCCACGCTGAGCAATGTCGCCGCCCGCTGCCTTGAGATCATGCGCGCAAACCCGCCGCCAAAAACAAGGGCTTGTGCCGGGTGAGGCCCCAGCGCCGGCAGGCAAATGCCCGGCTGCCTTGGAGATATCGGATTAGAATCCCAAAAACGCCACAGTTTCCGACAAGTTTACGCTCCAATAACCAGGAATTCTGAGACGGTGACTACCCGGCCGACAGGACGCGCGATCATCTAAAGAGGAATTACATATGTACGAGTTTCTGCAACAGAGCCTGTTGTCGCTCAGGGAGAATCTGGACGGTTTTCCCTTGGAACGTGCCATTTTCGCGCTGACCGTGTTTGCCATCCTGCTGGCCTTCGCCCTCAAGTGCCGGTCCAGCAATGCCGAATCTGACAACCTGAAACTGCGCATCGAGGATCTGGAGGCCGATCTGAAGGCCGTGGATGCGCATGTGATGATCAATATTACCAATGCCGATGGCGGAATTGCCTATGCCAACAGCACGCTTGCGGCCGCGACCGGCTATGCCCCGTCAGAACTGATCGGCTTGCAGTTCCGCGATACGCTTCTGGTCAGCCGTGAGGATTCGCCGCCTGACCTCGACATCTTCATGCAGGAAGGCCGGACCTGGTTCGGCGAAACGCGTATCCGGCGCAAGGACGGCAGCCTGATCTGGACCCGCACGACCATCGTGCCGGTCATGGATCGCGCTGGCAAGCTGCGCCGCAGCGTCAGTTTGCGCACCGATATCACGCAATCCAAGCTGCTTCAGGCCGAATTGCAGGAACGGGCGATGATCGACCGCCTGCGCGACGAGGTTTACATCTTCTCAGCCGATACGCTGGAGCTTCTGTATCTCAACAAGCATTCGCTCGCCTCGATGGACCTGACGCCGGAACAGGTGCGCGGCAAGCGTCTGGTGGATCTGATCCAGCCCTTCGACGAAGAGAAGTTTCGCGCCCGTGTCGCACCGCTTCTGTCGGGCGAGGTCGATTCCATCCTGCACGAGGCCAACTGGCGTGGTCATCCGGTTGAGATCAACCTTCAGCAGGAACGCACGCTTGACGGCAAGTCGCGCTTCATCGCCGTGGTGCGCGACATCTCCAAACGCAAGCGCGCCGAACGCAATCGCGCCGAATTCGTCGCCACCGTCAGCCACGAGCTGCGCTCGCCGCTGACCTCGGTGAAGGGCTCGCTGAACCTGATCAACTCCGGGGTTCTTGGCGCCCTGCCCGACAAGGCCGCGAATATGGTCGAGGTCGCGCTGCGCAACGTTGACCGCCTGCTGCGGCTTATCAACAACCTGCTCGACCTCGAAAAGCTCGACGCTGACATGATGGAGCTCAACATCGCACCGCTGGATGTGGTCGCACTTGCCGAAGAAGCCGTCGCCGCCAATGCGGGATATGGCCTCGAATACGGCGTCAAGCTGCGCTATGTCGGCACGCGCGCGCCGGTCATCGCCGAGGTCAGCCGCGACGGCATGTTGCAGGTTCTGACCAATCTGCTGTCGAATGCGGTCAAATTCTCGCCCCGGGCGCAATGGGTGGATCTGGCGGTCAGCGAAACCGCCACAGGCGTCCGGCTCAGCGTGACAGACCGCGGGCCCGGTATCCCGCCGGAGGCGCACCAGACCCTGTTTGCGCGCTTCGTCCAGGCCCATACCGAAACCGACCGTTCGCGCATCGGCACCGGGCTGGGGCTGAGCATCGCGAAGTCCATTGTCACCAAACACGGCGGCCGCATTTCCTTTACCAGCGAGGTCGGCGCCGGCACCACATTCTACATTGACCTGCCGCGCAGCGCCGTGCTGCGTTCTGTCGCCTGACGAAGACCCGAAGGGAACAAGATGCCGCAACTGCCCAAAGTCATGCATGTCGAGGATGACCCGGATATCCGTGAAATCGCCCTGATCGCGCTTGAAATGGTCGGTGGGCTGGAGGTGATCCAGTTCTCCTCGGGGCAAGAGGCTCTGGCGGGGGCGGCTGCGGCAAACCCCGACCTGTTTCTGCTGGATGTGATGATGCCAGGCATGACAGGCGAGGAAACCCTGCTGGCGCTGCGCGCCATGCCGCAGTTTGCCGCCACCCCGGCGATCTTCATGACCGCGAAGGCACAGCATTCCGATGTGCGGCAGTTCATCGAGGCCGGTGCGCTGGATGTGATCGTGAAGCCCTTCGATCCGATGCAGCTTGCCACGCAGATCGTCGCACTGTGGAACCAGTCGCTCGTGTCCTGAGCGGCTGCCCTGCCCTTGCCGTCTGCCACCGGGTACGGGGAATGGTGGGCGGTGAGGGACTCGAACCCCCGACATTCTCGGTGTAAACGAGACGCTCTACCAACTGAGCTAACCGCCCGCCCTGCGCACGACCTAACGGATCGTGGCAGCCGGTGCAAGGGGCACGAACGAGACTTCCGGCCACTCAACTGCAAAATGAAAAAGCACGGCCAAAGCCGTGCTTTTTCGAATGATGGTGGGCGATAACGGATTTGAACCGCTGACATCTTCGATGTGAAGAAAGCGGCTGCACCGTAACCTGCGGTTCTGGCAACATACGACCGCTTTGTGTTGAACCGAAATCACCACTTGCGCCACCTGTTCGCGTTTCGTGCAGTTCACTGAACTAAGGAGCACTTTGTATCTCGGCTGGGCCAGGCATGATGAATGACCAGCCCAGCGTCACCATTTTGGGACGCCCCGCGCGACCGCAGGCAGAACAGCGCAAGCGGTTCAGTAGATCGAGCCGCGCCTCCCCTTTTTCATCGAACAGCTGTGGGGTGGTGCTTGGCCGGAACATGCGATTTCGCCCGCACTGGCATTCCACGCTCAGATAGCGTTCTCCAGATGACATCGTTGTGCGCAGGCATTCAGTTGACAGAAACGGCGCGCATGTTCTCATTGTGTTCTGGTCTGCGCAACACAGAATCGCCGATGCCCGCCCGCGCCCCGTCATCCAACCCGTTCCGCAATCCACGCATCTCTGACGCCGCGCGGGACGGAAAATTGCTGACCATGCGCTGCGGCCTCTGTCGGCGCACCGCGCATTTTTGGGCGACCGATCTGGTGGCCGTAGTCGGCGGCGATCACCAGGCGCATATCGCTCCGTTTCCGTGTTCCAGGTGCGGCAAGACGGATTACATCGACCTGCGCTGGTCTGTCCCCAGCGCGACCGAGCTAGAGACGTTGACCGTCAGGCGCCCTGTAAGGCAAGTTGTGAAGTGGATCTGGCGCAACGAGAGGGCGTGACATGTGCAATCTCTACACGTCCACGACGGCGGTTGACGCGATGCGCCGGCTGTTCAGAGAATTTGATAACCGCGCGGGCAACGTGGAGCCGGGGGACATCTACCCCGACCGCATGGCCCCGATCATCACGGCCGAGGGACAAACTCACATCCTGCGCCGGGCGCGCTGGGGCCTGCCGTCACCACCGCAGTATCACAGCCCGAGCGGGATCGACCGCGGGGTGACCAATATTCGCAACACCGGCAGCCCGCACTGGCGCCGGTGGCTGGGGCCGGAATGGCGGTGTTTGGTGCCATTCGACAGGTTTGCGGAACCGAAGCCAGGCGGGCGCGGCGCGGGAAATGCGTGGTTTGAGGTGACCGATGAACGCCCGGCATTTTTCGCCGGGATCTGGGTGCCGGAGTGGACCAGCCTTCGGAAGCTGAAGGACGGCCAGACAACCGACGACCTGTTCGGCTTCCTGACCTGCGATCCGAATGCGGTGGTCGCGCCGATCCATCCGAAGGCCATGCCTGTGGTGCTGATCGAGCCGGGCGAATGGGATGCGTGGTTGCGGGCACCGTGGGGTGAAGCGCGGGGGTTGCAGCGGACGTTGGGGGATGAGGAGCTGGTGGTGGTGGAGTGAACGGCCCAAAGCCGCCGGTCGCCTCATGTGACAGAGGCCTCCGAAGCGGCCGTTCGAGGACGTCGCAGCCAAGCGACCGAGCAGCCCTACGGAAGCCTGCGTCCACACTCAGTAGCAACCCAAGGAGACACGAGATCGACAGTGCCAACTAACGACCACACTTGAAGCTTAACAAAATGGAGTTATTGTGAAGAGGAATTGCACTCGCAAAGCGAAACAATGAGCAAAGTTACAAGAAGATGTTTTGTTCTCGTTGACTGGTGGGGACAAGTCAGGTCGGAATTTCATCGCGCAGCCATCGCTGCACCTGGTCACCGAAGCGAAGTAGCTCTTCGAAACGTGGAAAGCCTTGTAGAGAAACATCTGATTTTGGAGCGTGAGCAACCCGGACGATGGGAAATATGCTTTAGACTGTATGCGGGTTGGATGCGCGGCGGCGCTGCAACTCAAGTCCTCAAGGACTTCGATGGTCTCTCTGATGGATATGCCAAGAGACGTAGAACTGGGTTTACTCTTAGAACGGCGATTTTTCTACCTAGCTCGATAGGCCTTCATCGGGGCGATAGTCTTCTCGCGGATGATGCTGGACGCAGAAAAGACAGGAAAACAAGGGTTCATTTTCCCTTCACCTCAAGATCAGAGTGTGGGTGTCCTCTTTGCAATCACCTAAAACACATTGCACCCGATGGCTTTAAGTGTGATCGAACGATTGAAAAACAAGTCGATACATCAATTGTCGCTGACGCGATTACGCTTTGCATATCACAGGAAAAACCAAAAGTCATCGTAATCAGTAATGATGACGATATCCTTCCTGGCATTGTTGCCGGTGATGCGCTTGGTGGGGACATCGCGCTAATGAATACAGTGCAGAAAAGGCATACGCACGCATCACAACTATCCGACCTCATCTTTGGCCCCGAGGAGCTATGCGCATGACCCCTGCCAAAAAAGAATTGAAGGACCTGCAGCTCTTCGCGGATCCATTCTCTGCGTCTATTTTTAGGCACGACGAAAGCGAAACCTGGACTGCAGAGTTCGAAAGACGAGGCAATAGGATTGCGCTACGGCGTGATGACTTGGGGCGAATTTATAACTTAGCGGACGGTTCGCTGCTGGCAGGCAATTTTAGGTCACTCCTAGCAAGCAAAGATTTTGCTGATCTAGACTATCTTTCTCGCGCAATTAAACACTCATACTTGAGATCTGAGACTAACTGGATGGAACTGCCATTTAGTATAGACCCGGGGGCACGTAACGCGCGGTCTTTTGAAGAAGTTGATCGATTTCTCTCAGAGCTTTCTTCTGGAGGTGTCGTTGGACTCGAAGGACCTGCTGGTGCCGGAAAGAGGCTCTGTTGCACAAACCCCTGTGGGATTCATCTCATGAATCCAGCGTGGTAGCTGGGGTGCATGAGCAGACCTACATCCCCGACCTACAAGACC
>NZ_QBKP01000008.1 GCF_003054195.1 Gemmobacter caeni | reverse complement strand
GTCGCCGGGCACGTTGCGCATTTCCAGCGCCAGCGCCTCGCGGCGTTTGAGACCGGCTTCAATGGCCAGCAAACTGACCGTGGACAGGTCGGCCACCCGGCCGAAGTCGAAGCCGAAGGCATAGAGCGGCCCAAGGTCGATCCCGGCCAGCACCTCGCCCAGCTCCTCCAGAAACGGCGCCATCAGCGCTTCCTGATCCAGCGCCGGGCGGTGCAGGTAATCCGCCGGAAGCTCCAGCCGCATCACCCTGCCGGGCGCGGTCATCCGCGCCTCGATCAGCGGCGCGGGCAGCCAGGCCCCGGAGCCGAGCGCCGGGATGCAGAACAGTTCCTCATCCGCGCCCTCGCCATAGAAGTCGATGATCTCCTGCCGCCAGCCCGCCTCGGCCGCAGGCGTCCAGGCATCGCCGGTGCGCAGGCAGATCCGCTGATAGAGCCCGTCGCGCAGCGCCTCGTCGAAGTCGATATGCAGGTGCCGATAGCAGCTCGAAAAGCTCGGCCCCGAGGACCGCAGGAAATCGCTCTTGATCAGTTCGAAGAAATCCGGCGCAACCTCCGATCTTGCCCCCCGGGGCGCGGTTTCGACGCGGTGGCGATCCGCGAGATAGGGCAGACGGTCATCGGGCCGCACGCCTTCGACCAGCGAGAGCCAGCCCCAGATCGTGCGCACGCCCTTGCCTTCAGCCGCTGCGACCTGCCGGATCGCCTGATCCCGGCCCAGCACCGGCTCCAGCGCCTCGACCGCCTGGATCACCAGAAGTTTCGCACGCGCCTTGCCCTGCACCGCCTCGGGCAGCCGTTCGAACCATGCCCATGCGGTATCGCGCTCCGGACGCTCGGCCCCTGCCCCGCCCGCTGGCGCAACCTCGGCCAGCAGGCGCCGTTGCGCCCGCGCGGGCAGCAGTCGCCAGCAATATTCCCAGCCACCGCCGCGACCGGAGCGACGCCGGGCGTAATGCGGATGCGCGCGCCAGTGCTGGCGCTCGGCCATGGCATCGACACCCTGCCGCGTGTCCGGCACATCCGGCAGGCCGCTGGCTGCCAGTTCCGTGGTGGTCCACCATTCCTGTTTCGGAGTCAGCGTCATGCCTGCCCCTCCCGACCCCGCGACCGGAACGGCACGATCTCCGCCGCCTCGGCCCCGTCGCCGGGGCTGGTCTGCGCAGTCATCAGGGGCGAAAGGTCCGCAAAGACATCCTCGACAAACCGGCGCCGCGCCACGAGCCGTGCGCGCGACCAGGCGTTCAGAAGCGCCTTGAATTCTTCGTCAACTGGGTCTTTTACGATGGGCTGAAGACCGGATCTGAGGCTGCGCATGGCCTCGGCTGCGGATTTCGCGCCCCCTTCGGACAGCAGGCGCACCACATCATAGCGATCCGTCGGCTGGCTGATCTTCGCGATTTCGGTCAGGTCTTTCAGGCTGACCTGACGCGGCGCCGCGCGCAGGCTTGCAACCTCGTCGGGGCCAAGTCTGGAACCGGCGGCGACGATCTTAAAAACCTGCCGCTCGGTCATGCCGAATTTGTCGGCAGTGGATTTCACGAATGCAACTGAACTCGGTTCAGTTGCATCCCAACGCCCAGCGGCACCGGCAACGCCACGTCGCGTTTCCGGGTGCAGGCGCTCATAGATGGCCTTGCGGGTGGCCAGAAACACCGCCGTATCAAGGGCGTTCATTTCGGCACCGGCAAGGTTGTCGTCAATCTCGATCAGTCGCGCCCAGTCGTCGGTCACGTCCGTCCAGATCTTCGCCTCGATCTCGTCCCAGCCCAGACGCCGGGCGGCTTCGGTGCGATGGGCGCCTGCCAGCAGGTGCAGGCTGCCATCCTTCTTCTTGCGCAGATGAATGGCGTCCTTCATCACCCCGGTTTCGCTGATCGAGGTGATCAGGCTTTCAACGCCCGCTGCGCTGACCGGGCGCAGGCGGGAATCGATCACGATATCGGCGATCCGCACCCGGTTCTGCTGCATCAAGGTCGGTGGTTTCACGGTTTGGCCCCTTGGTCTTCGCCGTCACGACGCCGCGCGACGGATCTTCGCTATCGAATTGGTCGGAATGCTCAGCGAGGCGGCATCGCCCCGGTTGCGGCAATGCGCGCACAGCCGGTTGTGGATGCCCTCGCTGTCGAAGTTTCGCCCGCAGCACATGCAGGGGCGCGGCCCGCGTTTGGCATGGCGGTCTGCCTCTGCCTGCATCGCCCGCGCGGCCTCCACGGCGGCCCGGCGGCTTTCGAAGGGCGGCCCGACAAGCTTGCCTTCGGGGCTGATCACCCGGAGCCGGCCGCCGATCCGCTCGACGTGGATCCGCTGTTCGGGGGCGCTGAAGGTGCCAAGCATCGCCTCAGCCCCCGTAGCTGGCGGTCAGGAAACCGGCCAGCTCGTCCATCAGCCCGCATTCCTCGGCCATGGCCATGGCAAAGACGCACTCGGCAAAGGCATCGCTGGACGCCTCAAGGTGCGAGTCAGCCAAATCCAGATTGCCTGCAATCACGGCATCACCGTGCAGGCGATCCTGCTCGCGATAGATTTTCGCGTGGTGGCGGATGGCCTCAAACAACTGGCACTTCGACAGGGGTTCGATGTGATCCTTCACGGGTTTCCTCCGAAAATGATGATGAACATGGGCAGCAGGACCGGCGTGCAGACCACCAGCGCCACCAGCGAGGCGATGCCGAGGAGGTCACCGATCCAGCAATCATTGATGCGGTCATCCAGCGCGCGCAGGCGCCGCCAGAGCGACGGGCGCGGCACACCCCGATCCAGCCGGACTGCCTTACCAGCCGGATCGGGGCGGCCCTCGCCGCGGCAGGGGCCAACCGACCCCGGCGAAAAGGGTTGAAACGACATCACGCGGCATCCTTCGATTTCGAGGGGCGCGAGATGTCAGCGGGCCATGCGAGATCGATCGGCCAATACTGATCAAGCCACGCAAGAACACGGGCGGCAGTCGCAGTGCGGCAATCCCCGCCGCCTTTCAGCTTTTTGAAGAAGTCGCCCTTGCCGAGGGCGCGCATCGAGATCGCGAAGTGCGTCACGCCTTGGTGCTTGGCCAGCGTGTCCGCGAGAGTGATGAGGGCTTGCTTCTGTTCCATACAGCAAATTTAGCCGATACGGGCCGATATATTCAAGCCCGTATCGGCTATGTATTGTCGATTTAGCCCGAATCGGCTAACAGAAGTCGAATGGACCCAATGGACGAGCTCCTATCGACGATTGATGCAGCGCTGGCCCGGAAGGGCCTGTCTGATGCAGCTGCGTCGAAACTCGCAGTTGGGAACTATGCGCTGATCAAGAATCTACGCTCTTCCCGAGCCACATCCCCTGAAGATCGCCGGACGAACTTCCATGCGCTGCAAAAGTTGGCAGATGTTCTGGGGCTAGAATGTTACTTTGGCCCGCCACGGGAAACAGGGCCGGTCCAACAAGTCATGATCAATGGCTCGGACTATGCGCAAATCCCGCTCCATGACGCATCACTGGCTGCTGGCGGTGGCATGGAAAACAGCACTGAACACGTCGTTGAACACATGGCGTTTAAGCGTGACTGGCTTAAGCGTGAGGGCATCAACACCTCGGCTGCACGGCTGGCCCGTGTGCAGGGCGACAGTATGATGCCAACAATCGCCCCCGGCGATGTGGTGCTTATCGATACCAGCAAACGAACTCCGCCTTTGCGCACCGCCCATACGATTGATGTTCGGCATCGTGCCCCGATTTTCGCGCTGCGCGGCACAGATGGTGCTCAGGTTAAGCGGCTGCTTCGACCTGCCGAAGACCAACTGCTACTGGTCAGTGACAATCCCGACTACTTACCTCGAATTATGCAACTAACCGAGGGGGCCGAAAGCAACATTATCGGTAAGGTAGTCTGGTGGGGGCATACGAACCGAGAATGAAGGAACTTCGCTGCGGAGGAAACCGCCGTGACCACCAGCGAAACCATCAGCCGCAGCGGAGGCGACAAACCCGAAGCGCAGGCCGAGCTTCAGGTGTCGAATTTTCCGGTCGCGCAGTAGCAGGCTCTGAGTGAAAAGAACCTGGTTCCGATGACCTGACCACACTCATCAACTAGGGGCTGTAATCTAACCGAAAATTCCTTAGCTTGACCCTGAATTATGATGCCGAAGGTTCCCTATGTCCGATTCACTGCGTGATCTTGTCCTTAGCCATATTCCCGAAGACGGCTCTGCCATCGGCAATGGTGCCCTGATCGCGCGGCTGCGGGAAACCCTGCCCAATCTGACGGACGAGGATTACGCCGCGGCCAAGGACGCGCTGGTGGATGAAGGCATCCTTGGCAAGGGCAAGGGGCGCGGCGGGTCGGTTTACCTGATCACCGAGGATGACGAGGACGAGGATCAGGACGACGATTTCGAACTGACCCCGACCGAGGAACCCGCACCGAAGGCGAAACGCCCTGCTGCCAAGGCCAAGGCCGCGCCGCGCAAGTCGGGTGAACCGGCGCAGGTCATCAGCTATCGCCACACCGACACGCGGGTGAACAACCCCGAGGTCGGCATGGTCCACCCCGACAATGACCCCGACCAGCCGAAAACCGTCTGGGCCTATGATCCGCACCTTGACCCGGCGCTGATGTTCGACAGCCAGCGCGCCCGGGTGGAAAAGCTGATCGACGATGCGCTGGCCTCGGACAATCCTGCCACGATGAAGGATGCGCTGGCGGAACTGCGCGCGTTGCAGGCGCCTTACCTCAACTGGGCGGGCAAGGCGGAGAGGACGAGCTTTCAGGTCGATACCGTATCCCTGCATGTCCATGAACGGGTGGACCCGGCGACGATTCTGGCCAATGCGCGCAAGCGGCTGAAGGGTGAGGCGAAGGCGGCCGAGGTCTGGCGTCAGGCCGATCTGTTCGCCGCTCCGTTCGAAAACCTGCCGCTGCGGCAGGCGCTGGATTTCTACCACCACGAAAAGGGCTGGTCGAACCGGCTGATCGCGGGCGACAGCCTGCTGGTGATGAACTCGCTTTTGCAGAAAGAGGCGATGGCGGGCCGGGTGCAGATGATCTACATCGACCCGCCCTATGGCATCAAATACGGGTCGAACTTTCAGCCCTTCACCAACAAGCGCGACGTGAAGGACGGCGCGGATGCGGACCTGACCCAGGAACCCGAGATGATCAAGGCGTTCCGGGACACCTGGGAACTGGGCATCCATTCCTACCTGACCTATCTGCGCGACCGGCTGTGGTTGGCCAAAGAGCTGCTGCACGAGAGCGGGTCGGTCTTCGTGCAGATTGGCGACGAGAACTTGCATCATGTGCGAGAGATTCTCGACGAGGTTCTTGGAGCTGAGAATTTTGTCTCTGTGATCACATTTGTTAAAACCTCAAGCTCAACAAACGACAATCTATCGAATGTCGCAGATTACATTGTGTGGTATGGAAAGTCGGTCAAAGACGGGAAAATAAAGTTTCGACCGATATATAATGAGAAGGCGGCTGGCGAAGCTGGCGGCACTAACTATAATCGGGTTTTCAATCCTAAGTTTGGTAGCGTTAGCGCCAATTCCTACGTCGATGACGTTCCGGCCTCTGCTGTCCCCGGCTCCAAAATCTACAGTCTAGACAACATAACAAGCCAAGGCGCAGGCCGTGAAAAGGGCGAGGGCGCGGCCTCTTGGTTCCCCGTTTCGCTGTGCGGGCAAGAATATCGTCCATCCATGCAAGTTCGCTGGAAAACCAACGAGGAGGGCATGGAGCGGCTAAAAAAGGCCGCCCGCATTGAGGGAACAGACTCACGTATCGGTTATGTCCGCTTCCTCGACGACTTCCCTGTATTTCCTATCTCGAACAACTGGACCGATGTCGGCGCGAGCTTTATGGCGGATAAAGTTTATGTTGTTCAGACGGTTCAGAAGGTCGTCGAACGCTGCATGTTGATGACCACAGACCCAGGCGATCTGGTGCTCGACCCAACCTGCGGCTCGGGCACCACCGCCTTCGTCGCCGAAAAATGGGGCCGCCGCTGGATCACCTGCGACACCAGCCGCGTGGCGATCACGCTGGCCAAGCAGCGGCTGATGACCGCCAGTTTCGACTACTTCCGTCTCGCCTATCCACATGAAGGGCTGAAAGGTGGGTTCGTTTACAAGACCATCCCCCACATCATGTTGAAGTCAATCGTCACCAACCCTGAGATCGACTCGATCTACGACAGCAAACACCCCGCCATCGTCACGGCGCTGGACGCGCTGAACGCCACCCTCAGCAACGCCCCGCCCTTCCGCCCCGCCCAAGGCGCGCGCAAGGGCAAGCCCGTGACCTTCGCCAAGGGCGAGAGGCTGGAGGAATGGGAAGTGCCGTTTGATCTGCCCGACGACTGGCCCGCCGCCGCTGCCGAACCCTTCGCCGCGTTCCACGCCGCGCGGCAGGCGATGCAGGCCGCGATGGATGCCAGCATCAAGGCCCATGCCGATCAGGAAACGCTGTATGACAAGCCAGAGGTGGACAAGACCCGCCTGCGCATCACCGGCCCCTTCAGCGTCGAGGCTGTGCCCGCGCCATCGGTCCTGTCGCTGGACGATGTGATCGCCCCCGACCAGGCTGATGCCACGGTCGCGCGGTCCGGTGAAACCTCGCGCCAGACGCAGTGGCGCGATGAACTGGTCCGCACCGGCCTGCGCGCCAAGGGCGGCGCGATGCTGAAGATCACCGATCTGCAGGTCGCCCCCGGCCTGTCGCATATCCATGCCGTGGGCTCGGTCGCCGAGACGGGCGAGACGATTGCCGTCAGTTTCGGCCCCGAACACGCCGCGCTGGAGCAAAAGCAGGTCGAACGCGCCATCGAGGACGCGCAGAAGCTGGTGCCGAAGCCCAAGTTCGTGGTGTTCTGCGCCTTCACCTTTGACCCCGAGGCCGCCAAGGATATCGACGAGATGCAATGGCCGGGCGTGACCCTGCTGAAGGCGCAGATGAACACTGACCTGCTGACCGAGGATCTGAAAAAGGCGAAATCATCGAACCAGAGCTTCTGGCTGATGGGCCAGCCTGAAGCCTACCCCGAAGAGCTCCCAAATGGGATGTATCGTATCCATGTAGTTGGCTTTGATTATTTCGACCCAAGAACAGGAAAGCTTGAAGGCGGTGGGCCGCAGAACATCGCCATGTGGTCGCTGGATACCGACTATGACGGTCGTAGCCTGATGCCGCATCAGGTGTTCTTCCCCATGGCCGGGGCGAAGGACGGCTGGAACCGCCTGAAAAAGACCATCCGCGCCGAGCTGGACGAGGACCTGCTGGAGCAGTTCCACGGCACGGTGTCGCTGCCCTTCGAGGCGGGGGATCAGCGGCGGGTTGCGGTAAAGATCGTCGATGACCGGGGGATCGAAAGCCTCAAGATCATCGCGCTGGGGGCTTGAAGCGCATGGAGAAGCCGAAGTCCCTGATCATCAACTCGCCCTTCGTTTGCCCGGCCCAGCACTGGGTGGAAGGCCAGGGCGCGAAGCTGGAAATTAAGCCCGAACGCCGCCCTGCGAGTTACGAAGTGATCGACTCGCGCAACAACACCAAACGGGTGGAAACGCTTAACCTGGTGAACACGATCCGCGGCCGGGTGGATGCATGGCGCGCGGCAGGCTGGCCCGGCATCACCATCGTCACGCGCAAACTGCTGGAACACTGGCACGACCGGACCGAGGGCATCCGGCCCTATCCCTTCTACTTCTGCCAGCTGGAGGCGATCGAGACCCTGATCTGGTGGGTCGAGGGGGCCGAGGAATTCAAGCAGGGGATCGTCATTCCGGGCGATGGTGGCCCGTGGGAGCGGCTCTGCAACAAGATGGCAACCGGGTCGGGCAAGACCACGGTCATGTCGATGATCATCACCTGGCAGGTGCTGAACGCGCTGACTTATCCCAAGCGGAACAAAGATTTCGCGCGGGCGATCTTCATCGTGGCGCCGGGGCTGACCGTGAAGGAACGGCTGCAGGTGCTGATGCCCAGCGAGGGCAGCTATTACGACGAGTTCAACCTGTGCCCGTCCGAGGCGATGCGCCAGAAGTTGAACCAGGCCGAGGTGCGGATCGAGAACTGGCATACGCTGATGCCCGCGGCCGAACCGAAGCGGTCCGTCGTGAAAAAAGGCGCTGAGTCCGACGAGGCCTTTACCCGGCGCGTGCTAGGCAAGCTGGCGGCGCACAAGGACATCGTCGTGATCAACGACGAAGCGCACCATGCCTATCGCAAGCCCGCCGAGGTGAAGATCAGCAAGAAGGCGGCCGCGGAACAGGGAATCGACCTGGACGAGGCGACGCGCTGGATCGATGGGCTGGACCGGCTGCACAAGACCCGCCGCATCCAGCGCTGCTTCGACCTGTCCGCCACCCCCTTTGCGCCAACTGGCAAAGCCAGCACCGACACCGCGCTGTTCGACTGGATCGTCTCGGACTTCGGTCTGAACGACGCGATCGAGGCGGGGCTGGTCAAGACGCCGCGCGTCGTAGTGCGCGATGGCGGAATGCCGAATGCCCAGACACTTCGCCCAAAACTCTATCACCTCTACCGTGAGAAGGAGGTGTCAGACGACCTGAACAGGAGAGGTGCGGAACCGCACGAAGCACTGCCAAAGCTGGTGCAGGACGCCTACACCCTGCTGGGCGCGGACTGGCGCGAAACCCGGAGCCAGTGGGCGGAGGCAGGACACCACTCCCCCCCCGTGATGCTGACGGTCTGCAATCGGACAGAGACCGCCGCCAGGATCGAGCACTACTTCAATCAGGGCGACGTGCATTGGCAGGAACTGTCCTCGCCCATGCAGACCCTTCGCGTCGACTCGCGCGTGCTCGAGAAGGCCGAGGTCGGGGAGACCGCCACGGCCGACAAGGGCTATGAGGAGCGGCTGCAAGGGATCGTGGATGCGGCCCGGATCCCGGAGTCCCGGAAGGATCGGCTCAAGGCCCTCAAGAAAGAGGAGCTTCTGCGCGAGATCGTCGACAACGTCGGCAAACGCGGCGGCGCCGGGCAGGACCTTCAAAAAGTCATCTCGGTCGCCATGCTGTCCGAGGGGTGGGACGCGAAGAACGTCACACACATCATGGGGCTCAGGGCATTCACCTCGCAGTTGCTCTGCGAACAGGTCATCGGCCGTGGCCTTCGGCGCGTGACCTATGACACCGACGAAAATGGTCTGTTCCGCCCGGAATACGTCAACGTCTTCGGCGTGCCGCTGTCGATTTACGAACCCGCTGAGGGCGGTGAGGCGCCACCGCCACCGAAGCCTTCTACCCAGATCGACGTGATCCCCGAACGGGCAGAATTCGAACTGTGCTGGCCGAATATACTGCGGATCGAAACCGTGGTGAAGCCGGTTCTGACGGTCGACTGGGATGCTGTCGATGTGTTGACCCTCGATCCGGCAGCCACAGCGATCTCAGCAGAACTTGCCCCCGCGCTTGGCGGCGCCACGGACATGAGCAAGGTCCGCAGTATCGATCTGGCATCGTTGCCCGAGGGCTTTCGGCTGCAACGGCTTACCTTCGTTGCGGCGCGAAAGGCCTTCTCTACATTGAAGGGTAACTTCAGCGGTAACGAGGAATACCTCCTGCTGCAGTTGATCCGTCTGGTCGAAACCTTCCTCGCCAGTGCAAAGGTGGACATCCCGTCTTTGTTCCACGCCGACCCTATCCGCCGCCGTGTGTTGATTGCGCTGAACATCGACACCGTGGTTCAGCACCTGATGCGGTTCGTTACCAGCCAGAACACGACCGAGCTGACGCCGGTCTTTGATGAGGAAAACCCTATCGGCAGCACCAGCCAGATGCGCCCTTGGTATACGACGAAGCCCAACTACCCGACCATCAAGTCCCATATCAGCCACGTGGTCGGGGACTCCGCTTGGGAAGGCTATGCCGCGAACGTCTTCGAGACGCGGGATGAAGTCGTGTCCTTCGCCAAGAATGATCACCTTGGATTCCATATCCACTACCTCTGGCAAGGATCGCGGCGGCGTTACGTCCCGGATTTCATAGTCCGGTTACGGAATGGCGTCACCCTCGCGCTTGAAATCAAAGGGGTAGACAGCCCACAGAATAAGGCCAAGCGCGACGCGCTGGCCGAATGGGTAAGTGCCATCAACTCTGCAGGCGGTTTTGGAACATGGGCATGCGACGTCGCATTTGAGGCCGCGCAGGTGCATGACATCGTTTCGAGGCATTCTTAGACTGTGCAGAAATCCCTCAGGCGTTTCGCCTGAGTTACCCTTCGACGCAGTCGCCCGCCTCATAGAAGACCCCTGCCAATCAAGCATCCGCAGGCGAAAAATCAGTTGCATGTTCTGGGCGAGGCATTGCGCGGCTCTGTAGGTCAAACCGACGCAAAATCAATGACTTAACCGAACATGCAACTGGCTCCGGAAACTTGCGGCCCGATTTGCATGTTCGGATGGCCAGTTCAGCCGCGATTTTCAGCCGCCACAGGCTCAAGATCGCAATTTCTCGTCGTGAAAACGGACACTTAAACGGTCCCTTCTCCGCAGGGCAAATCGCCCGTTTCGAAGATCTAACATAAAGGGGCTTACGCGCTTGCGTTCATAGTTTCCCCGACAGGCAAGCAGCCGGAGCGAGATCTAAACCTCATAAAACTACCTTGAACCAATGACTTACCAAAGCATCCCACTCCTTCCCGACTGTTCCCACCTTTGTGCAGTTTTCTGTGTCAACTCACAGCTGTAGCGTGACGGCTGTAGCGTGACTGATGTAGCGTGACGGCAAAAGCTGCAGAGTTTTACACCAAATCCTGCAGCAGAGCGATTTTTTGCCTCTACCGTCAAAGGGTGCTGCAAAGCCCCGGTTAACGCCAGCCCTCAAATCACCAGGCCTTCCATCGCCGAGCCGACCTCCTCAAGTGTCGTCGCGGCGTCGATTGCGGCGCTGGCGGTGAGGCGGAGGGCCTCCAGACCGGCGGCGGTGCTGCGCCAGAGGGTGGCGAGGTTGAGCCAGATCTGCGCGAGGCTGGCGCCATCGGGGGCGGTGATGCCCAGCTCGGCCGAAAGCAGCGGATAGGCGGCGGGGTCCGGTATGGGATCGGCCATCCAGGCGCGGGCTTCAGCTTCCTTGGCGAGGTAGATCATGCTCTGCCCCGGCAGATCGGTGATCAGCGTGGCGCGGGCGGCGGTGACGGCCGCTGCCAGCGTGACACGGGCCTCGGCTTTGGCGGCCTCCAGCGCGGTTGCGGCGCGGGCCTCGGCGGTAATCGTCCTGCTCCAGTCGATGCTCATTCTGCGGCCTCCTCAGCCGATGCTTCATGAACGTTTCCCGCGCGGGCGCACTGTCCTGCTGCCAATCAGCGATCCTTATCGGTATGCCTATATCGACTTCGGCGCCAAGGATCCTAACTCGAATTTCGGCAACGATACCCATTACGGGCAAGCCTTCCTTGTTCGCAGTGCGAATGATCGAATTTTCGAATTGAACATCGCCTATCCTTTCCCGACCAAGGCCGCTGGTTTCCAGAACCAGAAAGTTGATCTGGCAGCCTACGGCAAAGACATCGGTCGGGCCATTGGGGTCCTCGAATTGTTTGAGACCGAGCTCTATGAGGATGCAAACATCGTTCAGCATCTCGCCCATCGATGCGCGTCAATCTCGCATCGTCCGGCAGGGCGGACCCTTGATCTCTTTGTCAGATCCATCATCGGAACTTGAACGCCTAGACCAACGGTTTGCACCGAGTTATCGAACTGCGGCATCAAGCGAACGACCGTTTCGCTGAGCGCTGCCTAACAGAAAGTCCTAGGTCACGACCAGCGGCAAAAGGCTTAGCTACCGAAGGCACAGGTCCGTAGATCGGCTTCTCTTCTACGACTTGCGTAAACCCGAGGGAGGCGTTCCAGGAGTTCCGCCGAGAAACACCAGCGCTATGATGGCAGCGAATGGTGTCAGCAACAAACCGACAATGACCCAGGCAACAGGCGACCGGCCGCGCTCGGTCGCCATGGACGCCGGTACGAAAAAGTAGAGCCAAACATTAAAGATCAGCAGCAGGACCACGATTACACCGCCTGCAAAGTTGCTCATGCGGTCTCACCTCCACGGCTGCGGACATACTGGCGCATACTTGCGGTGCTCTCCAGCTTGATATTGGCAAAGTAGATGGCATCGGGGGACAGGCCGGTCAGGGTGACGGTGTTCACCACACTCCAGGACCCCGTCGTGTCATTGGTCCAGTCGCCCGGCCGCGCGGTGACCGCCCGGTCAGAGACCGCACCGTCCTGGATCGAGCCGCGCACGATCAGGCCCCAGAACTCGGCAACACCGTTCCTGCGGATGCGCCAGCCCGCCGCGCCCGGGGCATAATTGTCGGATTGCAGCGTGCCGCCGAACAGCGCCATGCCGGCAGTGCTGAAGCTGTCGGTGTCGATCTTGTCGGCATCGATATCGCCGGATTTGATCATGGCCTTCCTGATATAGGTGGCGCCACCATCCACCACGAAGGGCACATCCCGTGTGGTTCCGTTGAGGATGGCAAAGCGGTCGGCATCGATCAGCACCCGCCCCACGCCCGAGCTGGTGGCCTCCAGAAACAGCGCCGCCGTCTGGGTGGTGGCCCCGCCCGAGG
The DNA here is from genome assembly GCF_003054195.1 of Gemmobacter caeni. Lineage (GTDB taxonomy): Bacteria > Pseudomonadota > Alphaproteobacteria > Rhodobacterales > Rhodobacteraceae > Gemmobacter > Gemmobacter caeni. The sequence goes on along the minus strand of NZ_QBKP01000008.1, from coordinate 226,126 downwards.
CCGTGGCGGAAAGGCCGATGCGCGAAGTGGCACCGGAAGGCGTGGCCTCGACGCTGACCCGGAACTTTCCTGCCGCCGCGAACTTCCCCACATCGGCGCTGAGCGCCGTCAGGGCACCGGCATTGGCGGTGATATTGCCCTCCGCCGTCGTCACCCGCGTCGTCAGGGCATTCAGCGCCGAGGCCGGGGCCTTGCCCGCCAGATCATTCTGCAGGCTGGTGATCGCCGAAGACTGCGCCGATGTGGTGGACAGCAGATCGGGAATATTGCCGTCCTGCACAGAGATCCAGTTGGCCCCGCCCCAGCGGTAGCATTTGCTGTTGCTCGAAGTGTCAAACCACAGATCGCCGATCCCGGGGCGTCAGCCCGGTCGGGCCATTGATCTGCCGGAAAAGGACCGTCAACACGAAGATCGTTTAGACGCTCCAACGCACCACTTCCGGCACCCCACCCAACGGCTCGATATTACTTGATTGAGTGGTGGCGAGGGGGGGATTTGAACCCCCGACCCCACGATTATGAGTCGTGTGCTCTAACCAACTGAGCTACCTAGCCACTGGCGCGGTTCCTAGTGAAGCCCGGCGGGGAGGTCAAGCGGGAATCGCAACTTTTCTCACCTGCCGCTTCAGTCATGCGCCACGCGCGGTCGCCCCGAGGCGATGACACTGAGCGTGGCCTCAAGGAACATGCGGTTACCCTCCACCTCGGCCTCGCGGATGTCGCGGTGGGTGGCGATATGCACTTCCTCGGCACCGGCACGGGCGGCGCGGCTGCGCGCCTCGTCGGCAAGTGCGGTCTCCAGCGCGGCCAAGGCGGAATCAGCACTGGAAAACAGCACGTTGCCGGCGGGCAGATGGGCAATGAAGCGCCCTTCTCCGGGGCTGGTGACAAGGCCGGTGGCGCGCTGGCTGACCTGGCCGACCACGGCGCCAATGGCATTGGCAACCCCGGCATGTTCCGGGAGGATCATCCGGCTGCCAAGCCGATCCCCGACCGCGCCGTAATAAAAGGGCGCCGAGGCGCCGAGGCCGATCACCGGCACCGCCAGCCGCAGCCCGATGTCAACCACGCCGCGATGCCGCGCCAGCCCCTGCCGGGTCAGCAGGTGGCGCGCCAGAACCTCAGGCGCCTCACCTGCGAAAGCCGGATCTTCGGCGAAGGCGGCCTCCAGCAGGCAATCGACGGTTTGCGCGGTCAACTGGTCGACGATCATCCGCGCCAGAACCGCCGGATCGGTGGCAAAACGCTCGCCCCGCCCTGTCCGCCGCCGCCCCAGCAGGCGCAGCGCCTTTTCAGAGGCCAAAGCATCCCAATCGGCCAGACCCCCCAGAACATGACTGGCATCCGAAGGGGTAACGCCGGAAATCATCACCAGCCCGCGCGCGACCAGCCGGTCCATCGCCGCTACCTCCAGTCGCGAGGTGATCGGGCGGGCCATCGGCATCGGCGCGTCGATCCGGGCCAGCAGCGCGGCCTCCCGCGCGGTCAGCCCGCCGGTCTGGCCCTGCATCGGGATGACAAAACGCCCGTCGAAATCGCCCGAGACCTCGGCCGACAACGCACGGTCCAGTGCCGCATGCACCATCTCCGCATGATCGACCGCCAGAAGCGAGACCGGCACCAGCCGCCGGGGGCCAAGCCGCAACCCACCCTCAAGCCCTGCTTGCAGCAGATGCACCTCTGAATCGCCCCCAAGGCCGGTGGTGCGCATCGCCACGGCCTCGACCATGGTGCGGAAGCCACCGACGCGCGCACCTTCCGGGTCGATCTCGGGCAACCCGTCTTTCAGCAGCGCCACGTCGGTGGTGGTGCCGCCGATATCGGAGACCAGCGCATCAGGCTCGCCCGTCAGCCAGCGCGCACCGACGATGCTGGCGGCGGGGCCGGAGAGGATGGTTTCAATGGGACGTTCCCGCACCATGGCGGCGGAAATCAGCGCGCCGTCGCCACGCACCACCATCAGCGGCGCGTCGATGCCGACAGCGGCCAGATGCCGCTCGCAGGCCGCGACCAGCCGGTCGATCATCCCAATCAGCCGCGCATTCAGAACGGCGGTCAGCGCGCGTTTCGGGCCGTTCAGCCCGGCCGAAAGCTCGTGCGAGCAGGTCACCGGCCGCCCGGTCGCGGCACGGATCGCGGCGCGGGCCGCGACCTCATGTGCCGGGTTGCGGGTGGCAAAACGGGCGGCCACGGCAAAACCCATGACATCGGGCGCCAGCCGCGCGGCCTCAGCCTCCAGCGTGGCAAGATCCAGCGGTGCGGACTCGGCACCGGAATGTTCGTGACCGCCCGCCAGACGGATCACCGGATCACCGCCCAAAGCCTCGGTCAGGCCGCCGCGTTCCAGATCGGCGGCATCGAAGCCGATGAATACCAGCGCGACGCGGCCGCCCTGCCCCTCGACCAGCGCATTGGTGGCGAGCGTCGTGGACAGTGACACCATGGCCACGTCGGCAGGCGCGACCTGCGCCGCCGCCAGTGCCGCATCGACAGCGCGGCCAATCCCGAGGCTGAGATCAGCGCGCGTGGTCAGCGATTTCGCCTTGCCCACCACCTGCGTCGCTGCCTCGTCCATGATCGCCGCATCGGTGTAGGTGCCGCCCGTATCCACGCCCAGAAGGTATTTCATGTCTCGCCGTTCCTGTTCCGCCCCTTTCCGATAGCTGCCGCGCGGGGCAAGGTCATCCCCGCCTGCGACCCAAGATGTCGCAGCCGCGCCTCTCGCCATGGCCCTTGGAGGCAGATAGGCTGCGGCAGGCGCGACGGGGGCAGGATGCAGGGTTTTCCGCAAACAAGGGATCTGGTGCTGGTGGGTGGCGGCCATGCGCATGCGCTCGTGCTGCGGATGTGGGGGATGCGGCCGCTACCCGGCGCGCGGCTGACCGTGATCAACCCCGGCCCGGTGGCGCCCTATACCGGCATGCTGCCCGGCCTGATCGCCGGGCATTACCGGCGCGACGAGATCATGATCGACCTCGTGCCGCTGGCGCGCTTTGCGGGCGCGCGGGTGATCCTGGATCGCGCGGTGGGGATCGACCGCGCCAGCCGCCATGTGCTGCTGGAGGGGCGCGGGCCGGTCGCCTATGACATCGCCTCGATTGACATTGGCATCGGCTCGGGCCTGCCCGGGTTGCCGGGCTATGCCGCGCATGGCATTTCTGCCAAGCCTTTGGGTGCCTATGCCGAGGCGTGGGAGGCTTTCGTCACACGCGCCCTGCCCGCCTCGCATGTGGTCATCGTGGGGGCCGGGGTCGGCGGGGTCGAACTGGCGCTGGCCTCGGCGCATCGGCTGCGCGGTGCTGGCGTAACCCCACAGGTCACGCTGCTGGAGCGCGAGGCAACCGCCCTTCCCCATATCGGCACCGGTGCGCGTGCCGCCCTGCTGGCAGAACTGACGCGCGAGGGTGTAACGCTGCTGACAGGCGCCACGCCCGCGAAGATACGGGCTGAAAGTGTGACCCTGACCGACGGGCGCGAGCTGCCCTCGGATTTCACGCTTTCCGTCGCCGGGTCACGGCCGCAGGGCTGGCTTGCCGATACCGGGCTGGACCTGCACGACGGCTTCATCACCGTCGGCCCGACACTGCAAAGCTCGGACCCCGCGATCTTCGCCGCAGGGGATTGCGCGCATCTGTCCCATGCACCGCGCCCCAAGGCCGGGGTCTTTGCAGTGCGCGAAGCGCCGGTGCTGCTGCATAACCTGCGCGTGGCGCTGGCGGAAACCGGCACGATGCGCCGCTATCAGCCGCAACGCGATTACCTCAAGCTGGTCTCGACCGGGCGGCGGAATGCAGTGGCCGACAAGTTTGGGCTGCGGCTGACACATCCACTGCTCTGGCGCTGGAAGGATCGGATCGACCGCACCTTCATGGCGAAGTTCACCAGCTATCCCGCGATGCCGGTGCCGCCACTGCCGCAACCGGCCGCCGCGGGCCTGGCCGAGGCGCTGGGGCCCAAACCGCTCTGTGGCGGCTGCGGGGCGAAAGTGGGCGCGGAGCCACTCGCGGCGGCGCTGGCCCGCCTGCCCGACACGACGGACCCGGATATCCTCACCGGCCCCGGCGACGATGCGGCGGTGATCCGGCGGGGCACGGGGTTCGAGGTGCTGACCACCGATCACCTGCGCGCCTTCAGCCTTGACCCCGGCATCATGGCCCGCATCACCGCGCTGCATGCGATGGGCGATGTCTGGGCCATGGGTGCCACCCCGCGCGCCGCACTGGCGCAGATCACCCTGCCCCGCCTGTCAGACCGGCTTCAGGCCGAAATGCTGGCCGAGATCATGGCCATGGCTGGTGCCGCCTTTGCCGAGGCGGGGGCGGCTATCATCGGCGGGCATACCAGCATCGGTGCCGAGCTGACCCTGGGCTTCACCGTCACCGGTGAGGCCGCGCAGATCCGCCGCAAGGGCGGCGCGCAACCGGGCGATGCGATCCTGCTGACCAAACCGCTGGGCACCGGCACCATTCTGGCGGCCGAGATGGCGGGCACCCGTCTGCCCGGTGGCCTGCTGGGGGATTCCTATGCGGCGGCGCTGGCCTCGATGACCACGGCACCGCTGGCGGCGGCGAGGCTGCTCGCAGCCGAAGCCTGCGCCCTGACCGATGTGACCGGCTTCGGGCTCGCCGGGCATCTGCTGGAGATTTGCGAGGCCTCGGGCACCGCCGCTGATCTGCACCTGGCGGCATTGCCGCTGCTGCCCGGCGCCGCAGCCCTGGCATCGGCAGGTGTCGCCTCGTCGCTGGCGCCTGCAAACCGGGCTTTGCTGGTCGGGCGGCTGGACGCCCCTGCGGATCGCCCCGAAACCGCATTGCTGTTCGACCCGCAAACCTCCGGCGGCTTTCTTGCCTGCCTCCCGGCCGGGCGGGCCGAAAGCGTGCTTGCGGCTCTTCATGCAGAAGGCAGCCCGGCCAGCCTGATCGGCCATATCACCGATGGCCCGCCGCGCATTACCGCGCGCTAAACACACTGCCCCGCTGATCCGGGGGAAGTGGTAGGCCCGGAGGGACTCGAAACATATTGATTTTTAACGATAATTTCATGTATATACCAGCAAAAATACCAACAAAGTTTCGGACGAATGTGGACTAATGGAGGCTCATCCTAGAAATTGCAGCATTTCCCAACGTGACCACAGATTCTCGACTGGTCTGCCGATTTTCCTCGCATATCGAATGCAGTTGAAGGTTCCGCCCCACGATCCATCCCAAAGGGCAAGCATCAGATGGGCTCTGTCGGCCATCCATTCGTTGCGAATCTGCAGAGCAACGCTTCCTGGGTACGGGTGAACAATGTGCACCTCATCCGCCAGATCAAGCAACTTCCACATTTTCTTCTGCGACGACAACGGCCATCGCACTTCGAAGCCGTCGAAAGGAACTGCCGCTGTCAAAGGAATCCCGAGATCAAGCGTGGCTTGAGCTAAAGCCTGATCCCACCCGAGAGCCATGCCGCTTATCACCTGCTTCGGCCGTGTGTCGTTAAGCCATGTGCGGGCGAGTTCGACCAGTCCGCAGAATACCTTATCCGAATAACCTCCCATCTTGTCTGGGCGGTGCCCTGTCCCAGCCACGATCATTTCGTAACCAAGGCATGCAGAGCGCATGGCAAAACTGTGTTGAAGAAGGTTCCGTTGATTCTGTTGTATTCCATCCGCTCCCGCTCGGCTTCGACGTAATCAGTGCGATCAAGATGGTAGCAGGCAGCCAAGGGTAAGACCCAGGCGAGGCAAGGATTCTTCCCTTTGGCCCGACAGGTGCAGTTTCCGTCCGTGAGTTCGTCGCACGTTGCGAAGGCGTCAGAACGCCGAGGTTTCCAGGGTTTCTTCTGATCGGACTTGCTGCTCATGGCGTCACCAGCCACAGGTGCAACGCCGGCACGTTACGCTGGTGAGACCGGCTGCGCAGACCTCGATAAACACGATCCAGTCCCTCCCGATCTGGATGACCCCACACCCATGCCCCGGTGTGCGGCTCGAAGTTGAGGGCAAACCAGTTGTCCATTTCGCTGTTTGCGGTGCTGCGATCAAGGTCGATTGACCGGGCCAAGGCATCGTATTCGGCATCAGACATGATCGGATCAGCGTGCCTCTCGTAAGCCCACGCTGCGACCGCAACGCGAATACGGCGACGGGTTTCTTCGCACACCCTGATCATGCGACACACATCCAGATGCGCAGGGCATCACCGCCTGCCACAGTCGGCGTTTCACCAAGAGGCACTGCGTCGATGATCTGTCCGTTCAAATTGGCAAGGTGCATGTCGAGGCGCCGCCCGATCCATGTCACACAAGGCACCGCCCAGCTGTTGCCGAGTTGCTTGTAGCGTGGCCCGTCTGCTGCCATCCCTTTGCCCACAGGAACAAGGGTGTGCCCATCGGGGAAACCCATCAGCCGTTCGCACTCGACCGGCATCAGGCGGCGCACGGCCATTTCTCCGATCTGAACTAAATCTCCCCCTTGATTGCCGCTCACCGGGCCGGCCGCCATTAACGGTTGAGAGATATCTGTTATGCGTGCTTTGAAATCTTTGCCGCTGTTCATCGGCATAATTGACCATGGAACAATAGGATGCCCTCGTCCCGTGCCGTCTTCGCTGCCGTCAAATCCTTCTACTTTCAGCGCATGCGTAATGTCGCCGGTCACGCAAACAGCGTTCTCCTGTCCCGAATTGCGGCCGAGCGCGTGAGCCAGATCGACGCCGACAATCGGGTCTTGGGTTCCGTGGATGCAGACAGGAACAGGCTGCAAAACAGCCGGGAAACGGTTCTTCTCGGGCATCGTCTGCCCCTTGTGGAGAACGGCATCAAGGGTCTGGCTGACCGGCGATCCGTCCCACCATTGCGGAACTAACCCAACATCTCCTGCAGGCTGGACATAGCCGAGGCCGGCTTCACACTTTCCCGAGATACCGCCGACATAAGTGCCCGCAGCAAGGGTTCCGGCAACGTCTCGCCCCGGCTCTCGGCTCGGCGCAGAATCCCGGCGCAGGCTGTCGAACTCAAGTAATACGCTTTGGGGATCAAACCCCTCACGAGCACTTGCGACAACGAACAGACGCTCGCGTCGTTGGGCCAGACCGAAATATTGGGCATCGCTGGACCGCCAGCCGACTGTCCGTCGGGGTCCAGCAACAACACCTGCACGGGACCACTTCGCCACATGCTCACGGGTTTCTTTTTTCCATGTCCAGTGGGCAGAGGACCGTCCCGGTTCAGGTCGTGGACCCGGTTCGATGGGATCTTCCACACCCACGAGCGCGGCGAGAAAATGTCCGAATGCGTTTCCGCTGTCAGATCGGACGCCCGGTACGTTCTCCCAGAAAATTGCGCATGGGTGCTGTCCGTCAACAGCGCGTCGATCGTCGATTGCATTGGCGAGTTCCACGAATGAAAGGGTGAGCTGGCCCCGGGGATCGTTCAGGCCACCGCGCAGGCCGGCAAGAGAGAAGCCCTGGCAAGGGGTTCCTCCGCAGAGGATGTCCGGGGCTTCGGCTGCACCGGATCGCACCATATCAGGCAACCGGGTCATGTCTCCCCAGTTCACCAGGCGATCACCCCACCGAATGCGCTTCAGAGATTTTTCCGTGCCTTCGAGAGGGAACCGAGGGGCGGTAGCACCAAAGCGATGGGCCAGAACTGCAGATGCTGCGACATCAACCTCAGCAAGCCATGCCGCATCCCATCCGAGTTCATGCCATGCGATAGACGCGGCCTCGATCCCGGAGCAAACTGATCCAAAACGCATTTAGGGCTCCTGCTGGATGCCCCGAAAATACCCTCAAAACGTGAAAGAGTCCACGCAAAAAGTGATTTTAGAACCCTGTCGTATTTGCGGCCGGCCAGCTATCCGCCGCCTTCGAGCGCTGCCCCTTGGCCGGATCCTGATACGAGACGACGCAACTGTCAGCGCGCTGCGAGAACAAGACGACGTTGCCGTCAGATTCCCACGCCGAAACATTCTCGGTCTTATAGGCGGGTTCCCCGTAGGTTTCGGTGACCCCATAAAAGGCAGCCGGGCAGAAGCGGTTCTCAGTGGGAACAAGTTTCACCTCGACCAGTTTGCCGCCATCGAACACCGGAGAAACAGCGAACTGCATATCCAGATCGACACCAACACCTTTACCTGTGATCGTCACTTCCGACGGCGCCGCGCTCCTGAACTCTTCTTCGTTCATCCCCCATTCGGTATTGCGCCAACCGGCCGAAGCCGGCGAAGCCGCAAGAACAAGGCAAAGCGCAAGGAGTCGCATGTCACAACCTTTCAGCGAATGACTTGATCTCACGGAACGGCATTTGGGTCGCGTCGTCAACTCGGACGATCACCGCACCATCCTTCCGTTTACCCTCGGCCAGGGTATCGTGGTTGATCTCGAAGAACCGAAAGCAGAATCCTTCCTCCTGCACCACGCCGATGACGATATTGTTGTCAACGGCTGAAACCGGAACCGAGAAGGTCACCGCTGCCCCTTCCTTCTGCCCGAGCGCGACGTGCAGACGATACTGCGCGCCGCGGATGATCGCGTACAAGTCGGTGCTCTCTTCGCGAGCCCGGTCATCTGCATTATCAGGGAAGGCGGGATGGCACCCGGACATCTGAATGATACCGGCGAGCAGGTTCACCGCACCGCTCATCTCTGCCTTCCTGATTTTGGCATCCTTTTCGCTGATCTCCGACGTGGTGCCGAGGGCCAGCCACGCCTGATCCACCGCGAGAATTGCAGCGAGCTTCATCATGGCGTCAGGTCTCGGATATGTCACCCCGATCGACCATTTGCGGACGCTTTCGATGGTCACGTCAGTGTCGAAGCGATCCTTGAACTGCTTGACAATCCAGCTCAGGCGTCCGTAGTTCTGCGGCGGAACAAGAGGGTTGCCGTCACAGGCCAATTCGAACCGTGCGCCGAACTCAGGATGCCTGCGTTTCTCTTTACTCATCGTCACGGTTCCTTGCGCCGATAGTCAATTACTAATTGACAATAAGAAACCGCCCCCTTGGAATCAAGAGGTGATTCATAGAGATATTAAATTCACCTTAATGTTGCATTTGGTTCCGGCGCAAGCGAACTGCTTCTATGATCCTGTCCTGGTTCACATTTTTCTCGTGCAACGCTTCAAGTTGCACCTCGTCGTAGGTTCCTCTAGCGAGAATCTGATAGATCGCCACCTGATTTTTCTGGCCCGGCCGAGGCAGACGCATGTTTGCCTGAAGGTACAGCTCCAGCGACCACGGCAGGCCGAACCAGCACGCCAGATGCCCGCCGAACTGCAAATTTGTGCCGTGCCCGATCGAGGCCGGGTGCGCCAGGAGCTTCTTGATTTTCCCGCTGTTCCAGCGGCTGATGAAATCGTCGCACTCATTTGCGACCACGGCATCCGGGTGCCGCTTCCTGATCGCAGCGAGATCGAATTTATAGGAGTAGAAGACCAGCATCGGGTCGCCGGCCGCCCTCTCGAACAGCTCGTCCAAGGCGTCGTGCTTCTCGCTGTGGACGTGGGCGATTGACCCGTCAGCGCGAAACATGGAACCGTTGCTGAACTGTAGCAGCTTGTTGACCAGAACACCCTTGGTGACGGCTTCAACGTCATAGGGCTCCGCGAACAGTGTCTTCTCGAAGCGCCGATACTCGTCCATCACCTTTGACGACAGATCGACGCGAACGGGAACGTAAACCGGGTCATCGACAAGCTTGCGCGGCGGTATCGAGATCACCACGTCTTTCACCAGCGACAGGATTTCCTGCTCTGCCCCCGCCTTCGGCTGGCGTTCATAGGTGTAGCGATCCTCGATGAACCAGCGCTTCCTGAACTCTGTGCGGCTGCGACCGAGGCGGTGCCCCTGATCCAGCAAATACACCTGACCCCAGATGTCTTCGATCCCGTTCGGTGTCGGTGTGCCGGTCAATTCGACAACCCGTTTCACCATCTTGCGGGCAATCGAAAGAACACCGAACCTGGTCATGTTGCCGCCCTGCCGGATCTTCGTGCCGCGAACGTCCCCGATCTTGCGCATTTCGATGTGATCGAAGCCAAGAAGCGCCCACATGCGCGACATGTCTCTCTTCCAAGCTGGGATGTCAGCCTTGGGTAGCGGATCACTCACATAGAGCAGATGATCGGTGTCCTCGAAATAGATGCCCCAAGTCTCACCGATTTTTGCCTTCACCCGGGCGCGCGTGGTTTTCTTCGCACCTTCCTTGAACATCGAGGACTCGTCGATGACCAACAGATCCCAAACCCAGTTCTTGACCGATCCGATATGCTTCGCCAGCCATGGAAGCACGTCTCTGTTGATGATCAGGACATCGGCATCCTGATTCAGGGCAGCGATCCGCTCAGCTTCGGTGCCGACACAAATCGCATAGGAGATGTTGCGGGTATGCGCCCAGGCGGCAAACTCATCCGGCCATGTGTTCAGCGCAACGAACTTCGGGGCGATCAGCAGTGCCTTCCGAATTTCGAAAGTGATGAGCATATCCAAAATGGCTGTCGCCGTCGCGCCTGTCTTGCCGGAGCCCATACCGCTCACGAGCATCAGGGCCATCCGAGCCATGATCTCGGAATACATCGTATTCTGATCTTCCCGAAGGTCGTGGCGGGTTCTCATCCCAGCAACCCTTCAAGTTCCCTGGCAAACGAGGGAGGCATCCCAAGGCGACCGCGAGCCATTTCGACGTACTTCGGATTCAACTCGCAGCCGATCCATGAGCGATTGTTCATTTGCGCGACGAGCCCGGTGGTTCCGGCACCGAAAAATGGGTCAAGCACCGTGCCGCCGACAGGTGCGCCGGCGTCACAGACGCAGGTCGGACGCCAGCCTACAGTTTCCGATGTGACCAAAGGACCCAGTTTCAGGTTCTTGCCGTATTGCTGGCCCGCCCATTTTCCCGATGCGTTCACATCTTCTGCGGTGCGGCCAGCGCGGCCGCTACCTCCCCAGAATGACGTTGTTTTCTCGACCACCCGTTCCTGCGGCGCGCCACATGCCGAGCAGCAGCGTTCCGGCGCACCGGCCATAACACAAGGTTCGATCAGGTCAGGAGGAAAGGTTGCAAAATGTGCGCCCTTGAAAGGCTTTGTCGTCACAGTCCAGACCGAACGCCTGCTGCGAAGACTGCCTCCCTCCCACGGAACCGATCCCTTCTGATCCCCTCTACCCAGGCTGCTTTGAGACGGGCGGGATTTTCGAGCCAAATTTCCGCTGGCCTGACCGACTGCATCTTCCTTTATCGCTTCGTGATCAAAGAAGTAGCGAGGCGATTTCGAAAACAGGAAAATATACTCGTGCGCCTTGGTGCAGCGATCCTTCACGCTTTCAGGCATCGGGTTTGGCTTCGACCAGATGATGTCTTGCCTCAGATACCAGCCATCTGCTTGCAGCGCGAAGGCCACACGCCACGGTATGCCAAGCAACTGCTTCGACTGTCCCGGCTTCTTGTGCCCGGTCTCCCCGACATCAGGGTTCCTGCGGCCGCCGTTTTTCCATTCCGCCAGATTTCCGCCCGTACGCTTCCCGGCTGCCGCACCGCTATAGCTATCCCCGAGGTTCAGCCACAAAGTTCCATCATCCCGCAGAACGCGACGCACCTCACGGAACACCTCGACCAAGCGAGAGACAAATTGTTCGGGAGTCTCTTCGAGCCCAATCTGATCTTCATGCCCATAGTCACGAAGTCCGAAGTATGGCGGGCTGGTGATGCAAGTATGAACACAGCCGTCGGGAAGAGTTTTCATGCCCGCGATGCAGTCGCCGGCAAGCAATGTCTGCATCATGTCACTCAGCCACCGACAGCTTGACGCCAGCCTCGCGGAACATGGTGCGGGCGACATCAAATTCGTGTTCCGGCATCGAGGTCGTTCCCGGCCCGTAGACCACCGCGCCGATCCCAGCCTGCACCAGTGCCTTCGCGCAGTTGGCACAGGGGCAATGCGTCACATAGACCGTGCAGCCTTCGGTTCGGATGCCAAGACGAGCGGCAAAGGCGACAAGGTTCGCTTCTGCATGCGACACCCACAAATACTTCTCCGGGCGCACGTCGCGCCGGGACGGCATGTCGCGAACACCCATCGGGGGACCATTGTAGGCAGTCAGGAGAACCTGCCGCTGGGGACCGACCAGTACAGCACCAACTTGCGTCTGATCCTTGCTTTTCTTCGCCGCATGCAGCGCGAAACCCATGAGATAGTCGGACCATTCGGGATTCATTTCATCATCCTCCTGAGAATTTCGATGCCGGTCTCAGCTTTCGAGACGACCCACGGACGCAGACCGGCGTCTTCAAGCCGGCGATGTTCTTCGATCTGCAGGCGATCGAGACCCTTCTTCGGCTTCTTGAACTCGATCATCACGATCACCCCGAAACCAAAGAAGAAGCTGTCAGGGCACCCACGGCGCCCGCGGTAGGACATGAAACGGTGAACCCAGCCATTGTTCTCGGCCCAGGCAATCACGGTGTCCTCTACCGTCGCCTCAAGGGTCGATGTCAGTTTGAAGTCCGAGGTCACCATCGAATCCTTCTTTCGACGTGTCAGGGTTTAGTTGATAATGTATCCCGGTATTGTTGTAAATCACGTTGCAGTTGACATGCTCAACAAGCGGAATGCCCCGCTGGAAGCGAAACTCAGGCCACGGCCACGGCGTTGAACCGCTGCCGTACTGAAAGACACCTTCTCCGGCCGGAACTCTGCCTCCACACCGAAAGCAGATGCCGGGGTACTTGTTCACGCCGAGAGTAGCCATAGACTCAAAACCCTCTGCTTATTCACCTTGGTCAGGCGGATGCGCTTCTCTTTGGGCTCCGGGGCGCCATAGAAGCCGATGTCTTTCAGGATTTGCTCAGCCTCCGAGATGTACCGCTCGTAATCGACATCATCTGGGAAATCGTCCGGCAGCCGCATCGCCGGCTTTGCGCCGTCTGTTTTCGGAACCTTCTTGAAGTTACCGAGGCTGTTGGGTTCCGCCTCGATCACCTCATCACCATCGGTTGACCAGTAATACCTGATCGTTTTTCCAAGGTAATTGTCGCGCCACGTCGCGCCCTTGCTGACCTTGATGACGGTGACAAACTGCCGAATATCCTGGCAACCAATGATCGTGTCGCGCAGCGGAGTCCCATGCTTGATCCGGGCCAAGGCCGCATCGCTGCAAATCGTAGCCTGCGGGTTCTTCATCATCTGCCCGCGCAGATCGTAGTCGTTCTTGTCCTCTGACCACGGGTTTGCAAACGGTCCTTTGCGCTTGTGCCCACCATTCGCCTTGATGGCGAAGTAGCTGTTCACCGAAGCGTTATAGATCGCGCGATACTCGACAAACTCAAGATCAAAGCCTGTCGCCTTTTCCCAGCGCCCGGTGATGTCTGCCAGCAGCCCGCCGTTCAGCCTGTCTTTCGTGATCCCTTCGAAGTGCTCACGAAGCAGTTTGAACACCATACCATCCGTGTTGCCGCTGACAACCGGGATGCCCTGCAATTCGGCTGCCTCGATCAGCATGAGCAGGGCAAGCTGCCCGGTCAGGGTGACCGAAATCATCAGATGCGGAGCATAGACGAACGAAAAGCGCGATCCGAGGCTGCCGAAGGTGCCATTCAGGGCGATCTTCAACCCCTTATCCTTCGTCTTGTTTCCGGCCTTCTTGGCCTTCACCCGGTCATCACGGATGCCGCGATAGATTTCAAGGAAACGGGGTCCGATCGCCTCAGGGTAAAGACCGAGGGAAAGGATGATCGCCGGGTAATAGGAGGCCACATCGGCGTCCACGAGAACGAAGTCCTCGTCGCTGACAACAGCCCGATTGGCCTCGGTGCTGTGCAGGCCGCCGATACCCATTGCATAGGTCGTGTCACCTATCGTTAAAGGGGTATCCGCCAGCCACGGCGGCAGATCTACCTTGCCGTCATCCCGAACAACGAACCTGTGCTCCTGAATGCGCTCAAGGATCGCCTGCAACTGCGGCGTCTGAAACTTGATGAAGGCGGGAGCTTTGTATTTGAAACTGTGGCCGGGTTTCACCGATGCCTTTTCGATCTTGCGACCAAGAAGTTCTTCTGCCCGATGCTTGATGATCGCCAGGCCCATTTGCGTATCGGACTTGGACCGCAGATCGACGAGAATTTCTTCACTCAGCACCTCGCGCAGTTCCATGGGCTCGCGCATCGCGTTCCACAGGTTCTCGGAGGCATCCAGATCGTTCTGAAGGCAGTAATGCGATACGAGGTCCATTTCCTCGTGCGTCAGGATCCTGTCCGGGGCGAACGGCAAATCCTGCATCTGCTTGCCGTGCAGCCGGCCATTCAAAATCTTGAGGCTGGCAAAAGGGTTCGGCTGGGGCTCGATCAAGTCGATGTGGTTGATGCCCCATGGAATCCTGAAACCGATAACATTCTCGACTTCCCAATACTTCACCATGCCAAGGATGATCCGGTCGGACACTTCCTTGATCTGCGCATTGGTCGGATATTCGCCATTGTCGAGAGGCGTGCAGGCATAGAGCAGGACCGGAAGGTCATAGCTCATCCCGTTGAACGTAGCTGTGGCCCGGTTGATGATGAAACGCCGCATCCAGGCGCGGTCAAAATCAGACCTGTCGCTGAGTTCGAAACCCCTGCGAGCTTCTTCACCGATCCGCTTGATACCGACGAAGAAGTAATTCGAGTAGGTTTCAATGTCGACGAGATAGCGATGCAAGGTGATTATCCATTAAAAAGTGACACCGGGCGCAGACCTTTCCCGCCCGGTGCCGATGCCGTCAGAGTTCGTCGTCGAAACCGGAACTGTCGGACCCGCCGCCCATGCCGACGAAATCATCATCATCGTCATCGAAGTCGTCGTCGTCGACATGCACGCCGCCGCCTTCGGGGAAACGATCACCGACTTCCCACGACCGGATCACCTCGACAGAGTTGAACAGACCGTCACTTCCGCCCTTGTCGGTGCCATACATGGAGACCACAACGTCAGCGTAAACGCCGCCGTAGAAGACCGAATTGATCTCGTCGTAGCCGATGATCCGCTTGTCTTTGCCTTTCAGCACAGGACGCTCGTCTCCAGCCTTCGGCCCGGCGCCAGCGATCCACAGCGTACCCTTGTAGTGATCACGAACCTGACCATCGGCCGTTTTCATCTTCTCGCCCTTGCGGAGACAGCAGCGCTTCGGCTCGTCATCCATCAGGATTTTGTAGAGATCAGGCTTCTTCTTGTACGCCTCGCCAGCAGCACGAAGCGCAGCGATGACCTTGGCCTTGTTTTCCTCGTGGTACTTCTTTCCCACGGGATCATTCGGATCCATGATGATGTTGACCGTATGCTTCGGTCTCCCGCTGCCATCCTTGGTCGTGGATTTCTTGTCCTTGAGCGAGCCGGGGAACGACAGCCGCACCCGTTTCAACTGAACGGTACGACCGTCGCTGCGTTCTTCGATGGTAGCCATTTTCGTGTTTCCTTTTTCAGGTTTCAGGTTTCAGGTTGCTTGATTTCGAGGTTTCAGCCGAGACGAGCCCTGACCAGGCAGTCCTTGGCTTCGAGCAGCTTCCGCAGACCGGCGCTTTTCTCGGGACCATCGGGAAGGTTGTCGTTCATCAGAACGGCAAGCTCCCCTATCGGCTTGCTCACTTCCTGCAGCTGCGGAGGAAGATGCGCATACTCGAAATAGCGCATGATCGGGTTGGACGCCGCGATCATTCCGACGCCCCGCCGCTTTTCGATTGCGTGCCCATGTCCTGCACATGCTGTTGAAGCACCTGAAGGGTCGTCAGCGCGCTCTGGTTCCACCACTGCTCGACAGCCCGGCCGTCGGCCGCCATGTAGCGGATCAGATACTGCGGTTTGCCGTCGGCGTATTCGGCGCGACCGACAACCACGCCGCACTCACCCGACGCCTCAATGATGACTTCGTGGTTGAGTTTGAATTTGAAAGCCATTGTCTTCTCCTTTCAGAAGGTATCGTCAAACTGATGCGTGTCAGGAACATAGGCTTCCCTCGCATCGGTATCGGGAACCAGGACCGGCTTGCCCGGCGCCTGCGTCACGATCTCGTTCAGGCGCTCCCAAGCGCCCGGGTGCCCGGCGCGATTGCGCGCAGGCTTCAGTTTGTTCTGCGCATCGGTGATCCCGATAGGCGCCATCGGCTTCAGTGCCTCGTCTCCGAGCACTGGCACCATGATCTGAATGGCCTTGCTGTCGTCCGTGTAGACACGCGATCCCTTGCGTCCGATCACCAGCTTGGAACCGGGATCAGGTTCACCGGACATTGCAGCCTCGACACTGGCGGCATGCAGTGAGCCCAGCCATTTGATGAACGTCTTCGCGTTGCGAACGATCTCGAACCGCTTGGCCGGATCAAGTTCGCGCGGATCAGGCATCTCTTCCCCGAAAGGGCGCCGGAAATCGACGACACCGAGCATAATGTCCATCATCCACTGATTGAACGCCGGGCATCCCATGTAGCCGGTTGCGGAGCGCGCCTGCCGGGCCGGGCAGTAGGTGCAAGCCTTGATCGACGGCGCGAATTTCGTCCTGCCCGTCGCAATGTCGTTGTAGACGTTCCTGATCCGGTCACCGAAAGCGATTAGATCGGGCTGATTGATGGTCCAGAACTTCATGCCCACCGACGGAATGTCGCTGTCGTTCGCCTCGATCACGGCCTGCATTTCTTCAGGCATATCGGAACCACCGCCGAACGCCCGCGGCTGGTCGATATTGATTATGCCCACGTCAAAATCAGGCCGCCCGAGATCATCCCAGAGACCGAGCATGTAAAGTTTCTGCTGCTCGTTATCCTCGGCGCTGACCGGGTTCATGCCGAACTTGAGGTCGGACAACCCAAGAACGCGACCGATTGCCGTGCCTGACCGAAACCAGCCGGCGTCCATGGTGCCGAATTGCCCCGGCAGCCAGCTGGAAAGATCAACGCGCTTCTCGATCAACAGTTCATCAGACTGTTCACGCACCCACTGGATACCCTCAAACAGGTAATCAGCCATCGCCTGAGTCACCTGAAACGTGAAACCGTCGGCAGACATCCAGGCGCCGACGAAATCGTCAGGTTCAAAGCCTTCGGCAAGACACATCTCGCGCACCAGATGCGCAATCGTCCCCTCGGCAGCCCATTCCGTCGCATCGTCCGCGGGAACCACGCGACGTGCAGTCAATTCCTCGACGAAGCGAACACTCGCGGTGCAGGTTGACCAACGCGCACAAGCCGAAGGCGAAAGACGGGCATGCGCGCTCATTTTCCACCCCTGAAAGCAGCAACTACCATCGCGATGCCGATAAAAACGGTGTAGATGCCGAGATTCAGCCCGAGCCACGTCCAGAACGAATGGGTGTAGAAGTCCAGAAACACGCTCACACTGCTCCCCTTTGCCTTTTGGAGAACTTGCGCTTCCCCTTTACGGATGTTCCGAGAACATCCATCTCTTCCCATGCCCCTCGCGGAATACGGCGCCCTTTTGCACGCAGCTTGTGCATATTGATCTGCCGACCATCGACCACGGTTACAGGCGTCCCGTCAGCTTTCACAAAGGCATAAAATACGCCTTCTTCGACCCGGAAACGGTAAAATCCGCGATCCTCCGGTGTCAGGCCCCGGACAACAAACTCCACGAAGTCCGCATATTTCACAGGATCAGAGCACGCTTTAACAAGCTCCCTATAAAGGGTTTGCGTATTGGTTCTCGTGATGCCGCGCTGCTGACAGCGTTCGAGGAAATGCTTATTAGCGCGCATCCTCTTTCGCCTTTTCGTAGTAATACCCGAGTCCCCATTGCGTTTTGATCTCGCCGGGATGCCATGCGTCTTTCAGCTTCTTCCTGATCTTGCAGACATAAACGTCGATGATCTTGCTGACCGCATAATCGTCAGGGTTCGGATAAAGCCGCGACAGAAGGTGCTCTTTGTCAAACACCCTGCCAGGTTTCTCGAACAGGATTGCGAAAAGCTGCGCTTCTTTCGGAGTCAGGCCAAAATCACGGATATGAAGCGCAACTTCGTGCGGATCGTGTGCCCGATCATTGAGTTCTATGTAGTTGAGCAAGAAATCAACAGCCTCGGCGGTTTTCATTCCCTCAACAAGGCTGCGGATCTGATGCTTCGCCAAGGTCATCTCCGGTCGTTCCGTGAAGACTATTCCTCTCCGCCTCGCTCTCGAACGAAACAGATCGAACTTCTCATTGCAGAGCCGTGCTGCGTCCGCGACCGAATAGCCTTCGCCAGCGAATTTTCTGGCCAGGTCTTCGTTTTCCCATTCGATCTTCGCAGTCACCTGACACCCTCAGCGATGCTCGCTCTGAAATCCGACCGACTTCCCCGAAAGCCGGACTTCTGTTGACCCACCCCCAGGCAGCAAAGGCAGGGAGCGAGCATCGCTGAGGGTGCCCCTTTCGAGGCACCGACAGTCATTCAAGCCGATCAAAGTTCGTCGCTGCTCGCGTCGAGCCTCGCCTTGCCGGCCTGCGTGGCGATGACCGCCGAGTATCCCCGCTTCGAGCCGAAGGCGTGCTGGCCCTTCAGCTTCTCGACGAGACCGGCGTCGCTCAGCGCCCCGGCGTGGATGATCGGCATGAGGCCACCCGTGCGGACGGCGCGAAGTGCGGAAAGCTGCTTGTCGGAAAGTTGCATTTCACGTTTTCCTTGATTCCTGGATCAGAGTTCGTCGGGATCGGCTGCGGGTGCCGAGATCGCCGCGATCAGGTCACCGATCTTCTTCGCAGCGGCCTTGCGCATGTTCTCGGGCACCGTCGCCATGGTCTCGGCCTTGATCTTCGGGTGAGCGAGGATCTCGGTGCGGACGGTCGCCATGCGGCGCTTGGCCTCGTCCTGCGGAACGGGATCGGTGTCGGTGCCGCCGAAGGTGACATAGAAGGCGCCCATGGCGCGCATGTCGTCATCGCTGGCTTTCTTCTCGCCCGAAATGATCGCGTTCAGCTCGTCGATGGTGATTTTCGGCGGCGCAGAAGCGGGCTGCGGTTTCTCTTCGGCCGAGGCGGCAGCGGTTTCAGCCGGCTTTTCGGTCTTCTTCGAGGTCGCGGGCTTGTCGACCGGAGCCGCAGCCGATTTCACGGTCTCGATCGCGTCGGTGCGGACTGCGAGCAGCTTTTCGGTGATGGCGGTGAGGCGCTGGATCTCCGCGGTGTTCGCAGTCAGCGCAGCGGTAAGGTCTTCCAATGCAGGCATAGTGTTCCCCTGGCGGTGGTTGATGGTCGTCTTGAATGAACCAATCATAAACACATTGCCCGCCTCGCCTCAAGTATAAATTGCACAAAATCACGAAACGGTTGATTTTGCCATCAGCGGGATGCTAGTGTGCCGGTGCAAGCAAGAAGGACCACACCCATGAGCAAGGCCGGGCGTAAGCCTAAAGGTCTCGATTACCGGGAAACTGCGCTGTTCGCCCTGATTTCGGAGCGGCTGCCCGAGTTTCACGAGTACGGGCGCCTCTCAGTGACGCTGCTCGCTGAGGCGATGGGTCGCAGAACGCAGACCCTCTATCAGATGTTCCGCAATGAGCGTGTTTCGCCGTCGAACGCGAAGAAGCTGCTGGAACTTTCAGAAGCAAAACCCACGGGCACGAAGCGCAAGCCCCTGAAAGACGTTGATCTTACACCGTTTCTCCTGAAGTAAGGGGCACGGTAATGACGGATACGTCCCTGACGCTTGAGAGCGTCCTGTC
Organism: Gemmobacter caeni; assembly: GCF_003054195.1. Taxonomy (GTDB): domain Bacteria; phylum Pseudomonadota; class Alphaproteobacteria; order Rhodobacterales; family Rhodobacteraceae; genus Gemmobacter; species Gemmobacter caeni. The sequence goes on along the minus strand of NZ_QBKP01000008.1, from coordinate 206,466 downwards.
TGCCTGTTCCGGTTTGATCGGGAACGGGGCTTGTCTCATGTGGCTGCAGCCGAGGCGGAAAAACCCCAGGCAGGCTGAGTGGTCATCGCAACCGAGACCTGATCTGGATGCGCTTCGACGGTCCTATCTGCCTGAATCAAACGTCGGTATCCGTCTCGGACAGCCCTCGGCCACGCCTTTCGGTTTCATCCACATCATCGACCTGGACATTCGCAACGCTGATCTGGCCGACGAGGCTCGCAAAGCCCTGTCCGATCTGTTTCCGCAGTGGGAAACCTTCCCCTCGGTGATCAGCGGATCGGGCGGACATTCTCGCCACATCTGGTTCGTCACCGACAAGCCGTTTTCCAAGCGAAAACTGGCAAAATCAGACGGATATTCGATGGTTTTTGACCCGTCGAAGAACCGGGATGTGAAGAAAAACCACTGGGAAATCGACCTGCTCGGCACTGGTTCCTATGCGGTCATCCCCCCGAGCATCCACCCGGATACCGGCCTCGCCTACGTTTGGGAGCGTCCTTTTGACTTTTTCAGCCTCGAAATGGGTATTTTTGACGCAATTTCGTCGGAAACGGTCGAAAAATGGGGCGCAAAGGTCGTTTCTGACGAAAATCCATTCGATGATGACGAAGACGACCTCATCCGCGAACTGCGCACCGCGCCAGTCGACATTTCAGACGAAGAAGTCGAAAAGGCAGTACAAGATCTGCCGGAAAACTGGGTAGAGGACCGGGATACCTGGGTCACGCTCGGCTCAGCACTGCACCATCAGTATCAGGGTGGCCAAAAAGGCTTCGATCTCTGGTGCGAATGGTCAAAGCAGTCGGCAAAATATGACCCGAAGACCCAGAAATCGGTCTGGAAATCCTTCAAGGGAGACCTTCGGCCGGTCACCTTTCGCACTGTGATTCAGGCGGCGAACGAAGCCCGGTTGCAGCGCAACTTGCCGGCAGTCGTAGCTGATTCTGCCTATGACGACGAGCTGATGTCGTTGCTCGGCGCAGCAGCGCCGCCCGATATCGCACCCAAAGCCCCCGAGATCGACGAAAACTGGACCAGCTATCTGACCAGAAATGACGACGGGCAACCCACATCGACCCTCCACAACATCAAACTCGTGCTGCAGAACGATGTTCGATGCCACGGCATCCTCGCCCTGAATGAGTTCACGAGCGAGGCGGTGCTGATCAACGAGCCCAAGAGGGTGTCAAAGAAACGGGACAGCGCGAAGCCGGTCCTGAACCTCGATTCGGAGATTTGGCGCGTATCTGACCCCGTGAATGGGCACCTCTGGACTGATTCCCACGATCAGGGTCTTCGGCTTGTCGTCGAGGCGCCCAAGGGTCAGGGCGGTTACGGGTTCAAGGTCACCGATCGCGATATGAAAGCCGCGGTGGATATCGTGGCGAACAACATGCGCTTCCACCCGGTACGCGCGTATCTTCAGTCTCTCGAATGGGACGGTCAGTCGCGCGCAGATCAGCTGTTTGTCGACTTCCTCGGATGCGACGACACACCCTACCATCGGGAGGCCGCGAGGCTGATCCTTGTTGGCGCAGTCGCCCGCGTCATGGAACCCGGGCACAAGTTCGATTTCGTGCCGATCCTGGAAGGATTGCAGGGCAAGAGGAAGTCTACCTTCATCAGCATTCTCGGCCGCTCGATGTGGTTCGCAGAGCTGAGCGGAGACTTCCATAACCGGCAGCAGATGGTCGAGCAGATTCAGGGTGCATGGATCATCGAGATACCGGAACTGCAGGGCTTCAGCCGGGCGGATACCAACGTGCTCAAGGGCTTCATCTCGGCCACGTTCGACAAGGTGCGAATGGCCTATGCCCGCCGAGCGCAGATCTTCCAGCGTCAATGCGTCTTCCTCGGCAGCACCAATGATGACGAATATCTGCGGGACCATACCGGGGGCCGTCGCTTCTGGCCGATCAAGTGCCAGCTGCCTGATGACGTGGATATCGACACGGATAAGCTCGAAAGCGTGATCGACCAGGTTTGGGCGGAAGCCTATCAAATTTATGTCGAGATGCGCAGGACGTGCAAAAAGCGGAACCTGCCCCTTTACCTCCAGCACGACGACGCGAAGCGTGAGGCAAAAGAGCTTCAGGAAAGCCGGCGTGTCGAGACGGTGGCCGATACCCTTTCCGGGCAGATCGAGGCGTGGCTGAACGAGCCCACGGGGCCGGCAGAAGGTTCTGATGATCTTGACCCGAGCGCACCGCAAAGCCTGCGGAACGTCACCTGCGTCGCGGATATCTGGATCGGGATGATGGGTCGGAAGATCGGAGAACTGGATCAGGCTTCTGCGGTCAAGATCGGCACTGCGATAAACCGGGTTCCGGGGTGGCAGCGTGTCTCTAAATATCAGATCAGAACGAAGAAGTACGGCAGACAAAGGCTGTACGTCAGAGACGGGTATTCTTTGAATGTGACCGAAATCTTAGATCTGTGATAATATCTAAGATTGATCTAAACGCATCATTGATCTGAATTACACCCGGCGCATCGCGTCGGGTTTTTTCGTTTCAAGTCGATCATTCACATAAATCAATCCACCGTTGCCTGCGTTTCCAATCAGGCCGACTAGTCTGCTGGGAGTAGCCACGGGTGTAGCCACTAGAGTAGTCAGGTTAAGTTATTGAATTTTATACAAAAAAAACGATTGGCTACTCTTACTACATGCCTACACCCCCTTCTTATATAGTATACGTACAGGGGTGTTTTTATCCCGACCACTGGTCGGCATTATATGCCCGGTTGATATAAAACACTTTGCCCTTATTACGTTGCTTCCTTAGACAATAGACTAGACAGAGTAGAATATGAGACTTCAACTGTAAAAACAAAGACTTAACATGACTACTCTACCTGTCTACACTCTGACTACTCTGTTTACCCTCGTGATTTCGGCATAAAGCCCAACCGTGGTCGATTTAAATGCATCTTCTCCCCTGATTCCGAAAATTCTGTCGTGTGCGACTTATCTCCTGAAAACACATGCTTTCGCAGCCCTACCCCGACCTCGGACTGCAACGCATCGGGTGACCGGAAACTAAACTAAACGGTTCAGTTTGTTATATTATAACATTGCAAGTAAACTATACGGTTTAGTTTAGGTGTAAGGCATTGTTTTACTTGATGTTTTACTAGGGAAAAATTGAACAGGTGCATGAATCGGGGTCGGGGCTGCCCGCATCCCGTCACCCGCCACCGGAAGGACCCAAAGCCAGATGCACGGAAAGCGCATTCAGATCAATGTGTTACAGGTGAATCCAGATCAATCGGCGCCAGGATGCACGCAACGCGCACAATCCCCCTGCTTGCATCCGATCACAGGGCAGCAGAGCAGCACCTCGCAGGGCAGCAGAGCAGCACCTCGCAGGGCAGCACCACGCAGGGCAGCAGGGCAGCACCACGCAGGGCAGCAGGGCAGCACCACGCAGGGCAGCAGGGCAGCACCACGCAGGGCAGCAGGGCAGCAGGGCAGCACCACGCAGGGCAGCAGGGCAGCACCTCGCAGGGCAGCAGAGCAGCACCACAAATGCAAACGGCCGCCCCAGATCACAGGGCGGCCGGTCACAGGTCAAAAGATAAAGGCGCCTTGCGGCGCCCTATGCTGGTGATGTTATTTGTATTTCTGTTGACGATATGTCGCCATTATGTATCCTGTTGATGTTCCCCGCTCACGCGGGGATGACCCTCACTATCGGGGTTCCTCTTGTGAGGGAGATATGCGTTCCCCGCCCACGCGGGGATAGGCCGCCCCTTCATTGTGGGCGGCCGCTTTACTCTTCAACAGGCACAAATTTCACCTGCCCGGAAATTTTGCCGCGGCTGTTGGTCATCTGGATTGTCAGACTCAGGCGGCCGTCATACGTCGGAATGCGGCGGCTATACATTTGCCTCTTGCGCGCAGGGATCATGTGAACCGCCGCGGCGTAGTCAGGCCAGGCGGGATGCGAATACATGGCATTAACCTGACCAAGCGTAACGCCGTCGAGAGTTACGTTGAATTTTTTGAGTGAAGACATTTTTCCCCCTTAGGTCTCTAGCCCTGGTAAAGGCTCTAGGTGTTCCGCCTGCACGTCAAGAGTGACGGACTCCGGTGAAGTGGATCGCGCTAACGCGACCGGGCTGGTAGTTTCGGATTGTGAAAGACTCCGCGTGCCCTGCCCGAATGTTGCGCCACAGGGTCAGCGTGCAGACTTGGCGCCTGGCATTTGCAGGAAAACCCGCAATCTGGCACTGGTTACGGATCCAGCTGCGCAACGCCGCGCTGCATGTGAACCGGCTTCCTGAGCTGCTCAGCGTCGCGCCGTCGCGGCCGATATGGGCGGCCGTGTAGCTGACGGCGGTCATTCCGGCTTCGCCTGTTCCTGCAGCGCTGACATGATAGCGGCAAACGCCAGCCGGTTCCGTTCCTTCATGCCTTCGCCGCATCCGAAAGCCCATGCCATTCCGGCCGGTTCCGCCTTGTGCGGGTTGTCGTCATAGGTCAGGCCAGTGAGTCCGGCTTGGTAGCCTTCGCCCCAGTTGTCGGGTTTCATGGTATGGACTCCTCAGAACCGGCCAAGAATTTTCAGGCCACCGCGCGGCCCGGCTTTGATGCATGCAACGGAGTCATTTGCCATTAGCACGCGTTCGACAATTTCCCTCTTTTCGCGTCGCGCCTTGGATCTGACTTCGGCCAGCGTTGGCAGCTGTGACCGGCTATAAGCCAATTGTGCAGCGTATCCGTCACCGTCAGCCGGCGTGACGTGATCGGGATGCACGACGACAAAGCGATGCGCGGAGTCATGCAGATTCCCGGAAAGCTGTGCGGCCGTTTCAACCGAAAGAGTCCAATGGGGGAAAGGCTTCCCCTCACAATCCGGCGCGCCGAAGATGACCGGAGTCCCCTCTGGTATGTCGAAAGTATCGCGCAAGCCATAATGGCCAGTCGTGAATTTATTTGTGACGCTAGTTTTCATCCCATCCCCCTATCAGCGAAACATTGCGACATGGCGCGCCATTTGGCGCGCATTGTCAGGTAAAGCGGGTTTCTTTCGGCTTGCTTCAAAAGTAACGCCGCTTTCGTTTTTGCGGAAAATATCCAACCAAGATTCCGCGTCGCTGGCCTGACAGATCCGCATGCCAAGCCAATAAACTCCGGTGGCGTGACTCCAAGTCAGGCGCCAAATGGTCAATTCATCTTTAGCCATTGTTCTGTCCCTCAGTACGCGATTGAGCGGACAGCATCGGTAAAAGCGCGGGTTCCCTCAGGATATTGTTTTCCGAGTGCCTCAACGCTTTCCGCCGTCCAGTCGTCTATCAGCCCGAGAAGGCTATCGCGTTTAGCGATTGCATCGCGCTTGAGTCTTGTTCCGGGTCCGATGCGGCATCCGGTCACGATATGGGAAACAACCCATGTTTCACCCATCTTGTGAACAATCAGCCCGGATTTAGCGTATCCGGTGACTTGCCACGGCTTGCCCATATATCCGGGCATGTTGATAATTTCTTTCATTACTTCAACCCTCCATCATCTCGAATTTTGCTGCAAGCGACCTATATTCGGCAGCTTTGCAGATCATCCCCCGCGCTTCACAACGCGCGGCACAGGTCAGCAGGTATTGAGCGATTCCCATTGTCAGCCTTTCCGCCGGTCATCCCGGCTTGTGTCTCTGTCTGACAACAAGAAAGCGGCGATTCGGGTTGAATGTCAAGTTAAACGTGACTTTGCGTGACCGGCTGCCCGCTCCGGTGACCGGCTGCCCGCTCCGGTGACCGGCTGCCCGATCCGGTGACCGGCTGCCCGATCCGGTGATCGGCTGCCCGCTCCGGTGACCGGCTTTCCGATCTGGTGACCGGCTTCCCGATCTGGTGATCGGCTTCCCGATCTGGTGATCGGCTTCCCGATCTGGTGATCGGCTTCCCGATCTGGTGATCGGCTTCCCGATCTGGTGATCGGCTTCCCGATCTGGTGATCGGCTTCCCGATCTGGTGATCGGCTTCCCGATCTGGTGATCGGCTTCCCGATCTGGTGATCGGCTGCCCGATCTGGTGATCGGCTTCCCGATCTGGTGATCGGCTTCCCGATCTGGTGATCGGCTTCCCGATCTGGTGATCGGCTGCCCGACCTGGTGATCGGCTGCCCGATCTGGTGATCGGCTTCCCGATCTGGTGATCGGCTGCCCGATCTGGTGATCGGCTGCCCGATCTGGTGATCGGCTTCCCGATCTGGTGATCGGCTTCCCGATCTGGTGATCGGCTTCCCGATCTGGTGATCGGCTGCCCGACCTGGTGATCGGCTGCCCGATCTGGTGATCGGCTTCCCGATCTGGTGATCGGCTGCCCGACCTGGTGATCGGCTGCCCGATCTGGTGATCGGCTTCCCGATCTGGTGATCGGCTGCCCGACCTGGTGATCGGCTGCCCGATCTGGTGATCGGCTGCCCGATCTGGTGATCGGCTGCCCGACCTGGTGATCGGCTGCCCGACCTGGTGATCGGCTGCCCGATCTGGTGATCGGCTTCCCGATCTGGTGATCGGCTTCCCGATCTGGTGATCGGCTTCCCGATCTGGTGACCGGCTGCCCGACCTGGTGATCGGCTGCCCGACCTGGTGATCGGCTGCCCGACCTGGTGATCGGCTGCCCGATCCGGTGATCGGCTGCACCTGGGCCAGAGAAATTCAGGCCAGAGAAAACGAAAAGCCCGCCGCGGTCACCCGGGGCAGGCCAGAGAAAAAGAGTCACAGGTCGGAGAAATTCAAATTCGCACGAAAAGCCGCGCAATCGGATTGAGCAAGCGCCACAATCCCCGATCCTCTTTCACCGGCAACGGGCCTGGCGGATCCGGCCGAAACGCTTTGACCACCGGCACAGTGGCGGGCCGCGCCACCTCGATCGGGCGAAGTTCGATCCGGCCCCGGCGCATCTTCGCCCGCACCGCGGCACCCGGTCGCCCTCGCATATCTGGCACGCTGCAAAGCGCCTCCCCTACCCCGAGTGCCAGAATCTCGCCGCTCAGATCACGGCCGCCTGCACTCGGCAGCCCCATAGCTGCCGCCCGCACCGCTGCGACTTGGCCCGGCGTGGTGGCGCGGAGTCCGTGCTGGATTCGCGTGATCAACTGGGCAGAAATGACGGGCGGCAGATCGGCGGGCGATTGCGTGGCGAAAATCAGCATCACGCCACGGGACCGCACCAGGCGAGCGACCTGTTCCAGCTTTCGCACCAGCGCCGGAGTCGCGCCGTCAAATATCAAATGCGCTTCATCCACCAGAACCGCCAACGCGGGGCGGTCAACCTGCCCCAGCTCGGCCGCATCACGATAAAGCGTCAAAAGGCAGGCGGTCACGGCGGCAGCATAGGCGCCCGGATACTGTGCCAGACGCCCGCAACTGTAAACAGTCACCCCGCCCGCCGAAGCCGCTTCGAAAGGGTCGAGACCGGGCAACCCGAAAGCGTCACCGATAGCGCGGCGCAGGGGCAGAATGGCACGCGAAACCGCGGCAGCGCTGGCAGGGGAAAACAGGCCATATTGAGCGGATACGGCGGCGCGCTGTTCGGTGCAGATTCGCAACCCGGCTTGCAGATCGTCGAGACAGGCCAAAGCATAGCCTTTATCTTCGGCATAGGCCGCGACAATTTCCACGGCACCGGATTGCGCCGGGCTCAGGTCCAGGGCGCGGGCCACCAGATCGGCACCAGCTGCCCCGAGATTGATTGCACGATGCGCGCCGCGCTGGCCGAATGGGCACCAGACGCGCGCCCCCAGCGACTCAAGGTCGCCTTTCGCGTCGAATACCAGCACCGGAACGCCTGCGGCTGACAGCCCTTCCACCATGGCGCCCGCGGTTGTGCTTTTGCCGGTCCCCGTTGCGCCAGTGATAAGGGCATGTTTGCAGGCATGGGAAAGCGGCAGAGTGACGCCCTGGGCCAGTTGGATTCCGTTCACGGCGTCACCGTCAGCCGCGGCATGATGGATTCCAGATCGGCAATCCGGGCGCGCATCTCTTCGCGGTCCTCATCCTCATAGTGTTGCCGCTCGGCCCCTTCCATGCGCTCCAGATCGTCATTCAGCGTAGCGAGAAATTCGCTGCGGATGTAGTCCAGAACTTCGGCTTCGGTCTTCCAGAATTGCAGCTCGCACATGACGGCACCCTTTCAGTTCGGCAACTGGCCGTAGGTTTCGGAAAACCAGTTGTTGTATTCCTCGGCGCAGATCCTGCGCGCCTCGGCTTCGACTTCGGGCGAATAGGTCGGCGCCACTTCGCCGGGGTTCAACAGCAGTTCGGGTTCATCCAGCATCGTGACAATGTGGGCAGCTTCGCAGGGGTTCATCATTGCAGCGACTCCTTGATCGGGTTTCGGGTCGAAATGCGCCCGGTGCCCATGCCCGGCAACGTCACCTGCAGGCGTTGCCAGTGGCGCGCGGCGGTGCGGCGTTGTTTCGGGGTCAGGTCTTCGGGGTGCATTTTGGACTCCATGGGAAAAGGGGCGGGGGTCGAAATTCAGACGGGCGGCGCGGCTTGCATCTCGGCCACATATTGCGCCCACTGCGCGGCGCGGGCGGCCTCGGCTTCCCGATAGGCCGCAACCTCGACCGGATCCGGGTTCGGTTCTGCGACCTTGCGGAAATCGCGGCGGCATTCGGCAATGAAGACCGAAAGCGCAGTTGCCGGGTGCAGTTTACCGCCCTTCAGCCAACCGTCGGCGGTGGCGAAGTTGTTCCATTTGCCGGAACAAGGATTGAGGCGAAAATTGAGCGCATCGAACGGTTTCGCCCGGTCAGGATCGGCAAACCGGAAATACAGGTGCGCGAAGCGGGGCGAAATATCCACCGAACACTCGGCCCGGCCCGCCTTGGTCCAAACCTCCACCGCATCGAAGCTCAGAGTCCAGTCGGACCCAGTGGAATATTCAGCCAGCCCTCGGATTCCCGCCCTCCGAAGGGACCGCGGCGAAACTCAGGACTCACACGACCAACATAGCGCAGCCCGTCGGCCTCTTCGCGCCATCCGCCACGGGCGCCGAAAGGCACATAGCGCAGCCCGTCGGCATCTTCGCGGTATCCGCCACGGGCGCCGAAAGGCACATGGGGGACCGGATAGCGGTTCACACCTTGGGCAACATCGTTGCGGGCATCATTCAATGCGCGGGCGGCTTTGCCGCGCATCAGGGCGTCGCGGTCACGCTGCACTTTGGCGGGAAATTCCGCAATCTGCCCCCGCTGGATCTTCTGTTCCCGGTCGCGCGCTTCCTGCATATGCCACCGGAAAGCCCGCTTCAGTTGATCGTCAATCATGGTCAACCCCTTTGTGTAAACGCCTCGATTCGGCTTGTAACTCAATTTGAACGTGATTTTGAAGTTGTGTCAATCGGTGACAATCTTCCTGCCCCGTCGCCTCCCCGATAACGCCCTGGGGCCTCATCGCAACCTACCTGCAGCCCCTCTCGCCCCTGGCACCATCTCAATCCTTCTGGATTCAGATTTATCCGATGCGATCAGGCCGAGCACATCCGACTGGACCCCGGAGAAAATCAGCCCCCGGAGAAAATCACATTAAACTTGACTTTGCGCGCAGAATCACCTGAGAATTGCATCTCAGAGAAAACGATACCTCGGGGAAAAAGATGAACGAGGCCCACAATCACACCGCAGTTTGCGCATGTGGTCACGAGAAATTTTCCACGCTGGAATCGAGACCGCGCAGCATTCACGGCGTCATGTGCGTCGTGCGGCGCAAGCAGTGCAGGAGCTGTCTGCGTTCGATCACCACAGCGGAAGTTCCGCTTTCCGTCGCCAAGGACGTTTGGAACGAGGAATGAGCATGTTCTATTACGAAAAGAAAGACATCTACGGGCGCTGGCAGCCTCGCACCTCGCCTGACCGGCCGACTGCGAAGAGCGAGTCCGGCACCCGGCAGACCATTCGCAACGTGATCGAGGTGCCGCAGGAAATGCACATGTTCGATCTCGACAGTCTGCGCGAGTTCCTTGTCCCGAAAGAGACAGAGGTGCAGACGTGATCGGTCGCTGAACTGCACTTCACCTTCATCAACAAAGGACATCACAGCATGACACGTTTCCCGCCGAAAATGTCGCATCTCGAAAACGAAGCTCACAATGGCATCGAGGCGCTTCAGCAACTCGCTCACGAGACGGCGAAGAATGCCGGATGGTACACGGATCCTGCCACCGGGGAGAAGGTGGAGCGCAATTTCGGAGAAGTTGTCGCCTTGATGCATTCGGAACTCAGCGAGGCTCTGGAAGCTGACCGCAAGGGATCGAAGGACGACAAGCTGCATTGGCGCGATGGCCGCGAAGTCGAGTTTGCCGACTGCATCCTGCGTATCCTCGACACCGCCGCCGCTCTCAATCTCGATGTTGCCGGCGCCCTGATCGAGAAGAACCGCTACAATCGGCAGCGCGCCGATCACAAGTTGCAGAACCGGGTAGCCGAGGGCGGCAAGAAATACTGATCTGCGCATCGAAAAAAGGGGCAAGGAAATGTCCAACGAAATCGCAAGCGTCCACCAACCTGAGATTGGCAGTTTTGTCATCGAATCGGGCGGGCAGTGGATCAAGGCGAACAGCAAGATGGAGGCGGACGAGATCGCCGCCGCCATAAACCGAGCTTACCGCATCGGAAAGGCGCACGCGCGCCGTGAGGTCAGATTGGCACTTGGTCTGATCGACTGGGGAGGTCAGGTGCACCTTTCGTAGGAATCCAAGTAGGAGGCGGCAAGAAGTACCGATCCGCGCATCGGAAAAGGGGCCGGGGTCTCTTTTCAGAATCACGCAAAAATACAAAGCCAACCAAGGAGAGATTCCGTGTTCGATTCTTTGCTCGCCTACTTCATCAAGCCACTGGTCGAAAGCATCGGTGAAGCCGAAATTGCTCGCATCCCGACACCGGCAGGCTTCGGCCGCCAGCATCGGATGCAGGTTCGTGCCGCGCGGAAGCCTGCCGTGATCCTGCGCGAAACCCGTCAAATTCGCCGCGCTGCTGCTCGTGAGAAGGCGAAGGGTCGAGCTGCCTGACATTCCGGTGACCGTCCGCGCGCCGGGCGGAATCCAGAGGGCCAGATAACCAGCGAGGCAACCATGAAAACGAAGGCAACAGTCACAATCACGGTCGAGGTGAAAGACCTCGGCCCTTGGGCCGACGGATGCACCGCAGAGCAGATCCGCAATCAGGCTTCCGCTGAAGCAGTCGGCAAGGTTTCCCGCGTCCTGCACGAGCGCGGATCTGGCTGCGCGGTGGTCAGCAACAGTGCTCGCGTGATCCTTCTGCAAACCGAACTCGACCAGCCCAAGTAGCCCGCGAGGACAGCCATGTCTGACAAATCCCGCATGCAAACCATTCACCTGAGCCCTTATGTGTCCGTCCAGGGCACTGCGGAGGAACTCGCGCGCCAATATCCACCGTTGCCGGATGAAGGCGACCGGGTCGCCAATCTCCGCAACCGGGTGGAAATGCGGCAGATCATGGATGACCAGATCACGGTGCTGGTTCCGCTCGGGGAGTTGCGGGCGATATTTGCCGTTCTCGATTCCTTGCTGCCGAATGTGCAGCAGCTTCAGGTCGCGCGTGATGCGGCAGAGGCTCGCGAGCAAGCGCTGCTTTCCACCTATGACGCAGAGCGCAAGGCGTTGGTCGAGAACGTGGCGATGCGGCATGACATTGCGCGCCTGACCGCCGAACTCACCGCCCTGCGCGCAGGTCAGGATGCGCTGGTGACTGCGGCGTATGAGGCGGCGGCGGAAAAGTGCGACGACTACGCTGATACTATAGAGAATGACACGTTGATAGACGGGTCGGAGGGATGGGCTTTAAACCAAGCAGCAGGTCTCATCCGCGCCATGCCCACAGCCGCCGCCACCGCCGCGATGAATGCCAGACTGCGGGCCGAGCGGAACAAGGTGCGCAGGGAGGTGGCCAAGCTGTATGAAAATGGCGGAGGCCCCGGATTGGGTGGATGGGATTACTTCGGTGATTTCTACGACGCCATCCTCGCCATGATCGAGCCGGAGGGGAAGTGATGGGCAACGAACACAAGGCCGTAGCCCTGAAAATCGCAGAGCGCATGCTGATCAAGACTGGCTGGAAATTTTCAACAGCCGACGTCGGCTTGTGGGCAAAACAAATCCTCGACGCAATGGATGTGAAGATGGAAAGAAAACCACATGACCACAATGAATGACCGCATCACGGCGCTGGAAGATCGTGTAGCATTTGCCATGTGGAAAGCTGATGCTGACCGCGCCGCGCCGAATGTCAGGCGCAATAGGACTGCCGATATGTTCGCTGAGGCAAGCGACGATGAGCGCGCCAGATGGCTTTCACTTGCCCGCGCCGCCCTTGCCGCCAGCCGCGCGGCCCCTGACTGTCATCAACCGGATTTGGTGACAGCGGCACAGGTGCGGACTGCGTGGTGGTGCAATCCGTGTCGGTCTGTTGGCATGGTCCATTGCTCCGATCCAGAGCATTGTGGTTTCATGAGGACATGCGGCCAAGAGGCCGATGAGTGGAAATCTTGGCTGGATGATCTTCCGCTGCACGAAGATTTTTCCACTGGTATCGACAGATTGCAGGACTTCATCTCGCGTATCCTCGCCGCGCTTGACCTGACGCCTGCGCCTGCGGTGGAGCCGGTGGCGTTGACAGCACAGGACGCGGCGCGGGTGCCGGAAATCGCCGCGCTGATCGAGAAAGCTGCGGAAGTTTATGAGGCATCTGATAGGCCGGGATCGTGGAAGTTTTGCAACGCGCTGGTCTCTCTCAACGTAGCCCTCCGCGCTATCGGGGGTGACGCATGACAGGGCCGGATCGGATTTGGGCATGGCCCACACTCACAACGGCGCTCACGAGTATCCATGCTGACGATGAAGATTTGGATACCTACGGCCTCGTCGAATACGTCCGCCGCGACCGTGACGCCATCGCCGCGCTGCCCGAGGTGCAGGCGCTGATCCGGCAGGCGGTGGAGGCAGATCGTGGCGCAAGGCACTACGACGGCGGGGCGCTTCGACCGATAGCGTCAGCACCGACCACGCCACCACCACCGAAGGGCTGACTGTCTGTATCCAGCGAAAGAAATCTCAATGACTGCAAAACCAACCAATCCTGAAAACCCGAAGGATCAGATCGGGGTGCGCAAATGGCGGCACATCGTTTCTGTTCCCATGACCGTGCTCTGGGAAGTCGGCATAGGCATGATGGAAGGTGCGATGAAGTATGGCCGGCACAACTATCGTGCAGCCGGCGTCCGCGCTTCTGTCTATGTCGATGCCGCGATGGGACACATCGGTCAGTGGTGGGAGGGTGAAGACACCGATGCCGACAGCGGCCTGTCCCACATCACCAAAGCCATCTGCTCCCTGATCGTGCTGCGCGATGCGATGATCCAGGACATGCTGGTAGACGATCGCCCGCCTCGGGGAAATCTCGATAAGGTGCGCTCCGATCTGCAAAAGGCCGTGGATGCGCTCTTTGAGAAGTACCCGGACGATGTGGTCAAGCCACCGTTCACTCAGGTGGCGGCGACGACGGCATTGTTCGGTCAGATTCAGGCGATAATCAACGCTTCGGACTGGAGTACCGATGTCTCGGGCATCGAAGGAACGTCGATTTCGGTAAACCATAATCAATAATTCCATCCATGTGAAACCGTTCATGGTTTACCGCGCCGCCGCTCCTGCTGACTGGAACATGACCGTCGAGCAGGTAGCAGAGAAAACCGGACTCCCGGTGAACGAAGTGGAGAAAATCTGCCTGCAAAAGGGGTGGCGTCTCCTGAACCTGTGAATCAAACTTGACGTGACTCAAAGTCACGTTTAAAGTTTCATTCAACCAAAGAGGTCAGAATGGGCAATATCGGCCACAACTCGGGGAGCGATCCCTACGCGATCACAGCGGACGAACTCCGTCAGTTTGTCGAGCGCTACGAGCAACTGGAATCCGAGAAGAAGGACATCCAGGAGCAGATGAAGGAGGTCATGGCCGAAGCCAAGGGGCGCGGCTACGACACCAAGGTTCTGAAAACGGCAATCAAGCGCCGGAAGAAGGACAAGGATCAGCTCGCAGAAGAAGAAGCGATCCTCGAACTCTACGAACAGGCCATCGGCAGCAGGAGTGATACGCTGTGACCGCATCAAGCATCATGCTCGACCTCGAAACGCTCGGAACAAAGCCGGGGTGCATCGTCCTGACGCTCGGTGCCGTTCGCTTCGACCCGGAGACCGGCGAGATCAAGTCGCGCTTCTACCGCAAAATCAACTTCAAGCAATCGGTCCTTCTGGGCCTGAAATGCGATCCGACCACCTACGCATGGTGGCAGCGGCAGGCGGAAGAAGTGCGCAAGGAAGCCTTCGGAGGGACCGACGATCCGAAGGACGTGGCTGTCAGCTTCGCCAAATGGGCGCACGAAGGTGGCGCTCCGTCGCACTGGTGGTCGCAGGGCATGGATTTCGACTACCCCATTCTCGAAGCGATGTACCGGGCAACCAACGGCCAGGTGCCGTGGAAATTCTGGGAGAAGCGCGACACCCGCACGGCATATGCGGTCGCGTCCTTCGAACCGAAATCTGTCGTGCGCGATGGTTCTCATCACAATGCGCTGGACGACTGCATTCATCAGGTGGCTTGCCTGCACGCCGCCTTCACGAAACTCGGGATCGCCAAACCTCCGGTGGTTCCCGATGATCTCGAAGAGGATATCGAGCTGTGAAACTCGGAGAATTGAAAGCCCACATCCGTAGCATGGACGGGAATCCGAAAGTCTATATGAACTATGGCGGCCCGGCGCGCGGCCTTGTCACCGTTCAGAAGAAGTCCCTTCTCGAAACGCTCGACGTGATGTTTCCGACCGGCAAGACGACCGAGACCGGCCTGATGATCGACGCCGGTAACCGGCTGATCCTCGAAACCATGAGCGAAGCTGTTCAGCCGGCGCTCATGGCAGAAGAACCCGAAGATCTCGACAGCCTTGACGCTGTGGGTGAACCGGACGATCTCGACGAACCCGACGAACTGTGAGGGAAAGATGGCCGCCACCATCGAAACCCTCAGCCAGTTCGCAGATGCCGTAGCTGAACAGCAGTTCTGCCACGTCACGATCTGCGGCCCGGAGTATCTGGGCACCGGCTGGCAGGTGACCGTGCGAAGCGGTGCGTGGGTTGTGACCGGAGATCCCTGCCCTACCCTTCAAGCCGCGTTCGCCTCCGCTTGCGAAAAGGCGAAAGACTTCCCGAAGCGGAAAGCCTACTCTGAAGCCGATCTTCTGAGGATGCTCGGATGAACGACTTCCTGCTGCGCGTCGAAGCCGAAATGCTGAAGCGGGGAACTCAGGTCGTATCCATTCGCCCCGGGCAGCGCGGCGGCTGGGTGATGAACTTCCGCATCAGCGAGATGGCCTGGCAGAAGCCTTACGACCAGCAATTTCCGACGATCGAGGCGGGGCTCCGTTCTTTCTTCGGCATTCAGGATGAGCCCCGTGACGATGACCTTGGAGGTCTGCTGGGATGACTCTTCTTTCCGAACTCGAACGCCTGATTGACGAAGGCAAGATCGCCACGGTGCTGATCGGCCGGTCGGTGATGGTGAACCTCGGTGGCGAAAAGCGCATGTGTCAGGTGCATCTCGACCACGGTGCGTTTCACGCTTTCAAGGGCCGCGGGGACACCACTGAAGAAGCAATCCGCGACGCGCTGCGCAACTTCAATGTGTCGATCAAGGAACCGGAACCATCTCCACCTGATGCTGATGCCGGGGATCTGGGAGGATTGCTCGGATGAGGTTCTTCTTAGCTGAGCCGATCTCCGAAATGGTTCACAATCCGTGGCCCACGGTAATCCTTATTGCCGTCGTGATCTCGGTTATCGTCGGGCATGCCATTTTCGAACTCGTTTCCGGCAAATACAAAACTCAAGGGGTGAAAGAAGTGAGCAAAGAACGCAAAAGCTACGACGAACTCGCCGCCATTCTAAAGGAAGCGAGCGAACAGTGGTGTGGCAAAACCATTCAGCACGTCAGGAGTGGTGGGCTCTATGACATCGTTGGCGTCCACTTCCGCGAATCTGACATGGCGGTTTGCATCGTATACTGCCCGGCAGAATATCGGGGGACCGCTGGGACTTACGCTACGGTCAAGGTCAACACGAGCAAGGTCAAGTTTGCCCGCAGCGTCGAAGAAATGGGCTTTGGGTCACGCTTTGTCTTTGTCGGAGGTCTGGCGTAATGAACCTTCAAATATTCGGCCATCAATGGCGGCGCGCGGCGAAGGATCATACCTGCTGGCTCTGCGGCGGTCGTATCAGCCGGGGTGAGGGCTACTTCATAAGCACCGGGACCGTGGACGGTAAAATGTTCTCGGTCAAGCACTGCCGATCAAAGTGCGAATGCGCAGCAGAAACGCTGGAACAAAACCCGCATCTCTGGCCTGCGGTTTTCTCGCCCACTTTGAACGACTGGGGGCAGAGATAACCAGTCATGCCTACTCCCCCTGACACTGTACCCAAAAACGGCACCTGGGCAGGGTTCATCACCTCAATCGCAATCGGGTTTGTCGTTTTCCTGTTCGTTCTGCTGATACTGAACGTCACCCTGATATACATGTAAATCGTACCCAGACATCCGTCCTTCTTTGAATGGAACCCAAAATGACCATCACCGCCAAAGTTATCGCTCACAGCCGCGCCGAGGGCGTCCCTGATCTGATCACCCTGCAACTGCGGTATCCCCGCTTTATCCATTCCGAGTTTATGACGCATCGGGTGTTCAGCCGGAACGCCAGCAGCAGCCGCGCTATCCCGATCGAACGCATGATCCAGGACGTGATTGACGATCCCGCGATGCCCGTGGCGTGGGGCAGCAACAAGCCGGGGATGCAGGCTGGCGAGGAATGCCGCGAACTGGTGGATGTTCCCGAAGTCAACAGCTTCGGAGAACCTTTTGACCAGACACTTACACGGGAACTGGCATGGTGCAGCGCTCGCAACCGTGCCGTAGAGGTCGCCAGCGCTTTTGCCAAGGCAGGCTACCACAAGCAGATCGTCAACCGGCTGCTCGAACCATTCGCCCACATCAGCGTCGTCGTCACCGCGACCGAGTGGGACAACTTCTTCGCGCTGCGCTGCCATCCCGACGCCGATCCCACGATGCGGGCACTGGCCGAGGCGATACGGGATGCGATTGCTAAGTCGAACCCGCACCGTGTGCCCAACCACCTGCCTTACGTCACGCTGAAAGAGTCCTTTGCAGATGTCGGCAATATGCCCGGCAAAGAGGTCTGGGCGAAGTGGGCAATGATCAGCGCCGCCCGCTGCGCTCGCGTAAGCTATCTGAACCACGATGGCACAGACCCCGACATCGAGAAGGATCTGGCGCTGGCGAAGCGGCTGCTGGAAGCCCGCCACATGAGCCCGTTCGAGCATCAGGGCATGGCGATCAAAGACAGAAACATCCGTTCTGCGAACTTCGTCGGATGGGCGCAGCACCGCGTCCTCCTTGAATCCAATCCCGATATGATGGTGACGAAATGAACCTCCGTTACAAACTGGCCAATTGGCTGACCCGCGGCGAATTGGAAATTCTGCGCTATAACCTCAACAGCGCACAGGATGCGCTGACTGCCAGCCGCGATGCTCGGGCGCTGATGAAGTCGCGTATCCATATAGCAGAGACTGCGGTGATGAAGTCTCGCAGCCTCAGGCAGGCTCTCGTCGAGATTTCTGGCATCGCTTCTTCTGGCCGGGCGCCGAACGGAACCGTGAAACGCATCGGGCGCATCGCCGCCGAAGCGCTCGGCAGTGAGGGGCCTGTCCGACTGAAGCAGTGACGTTTTGTCGGATACAAAATCACGCAAAGATTGATTATCAATCTTTCATCCGGTAAAGTCGTCTAGTCCGATTCACGCGGAGATCAGCATGGGCATGTTCAAGGAAGTCGAAGGCGAAGTCGCCGTCATCGTGAAGAACGGGGTCTATCGTCAGTGCCCGCTCTACGTTCGGAATGGCTACTTTTACGCCAAGGACGGGGGCGGCTTCGTTCGGCTGTATCACGATGGTTCGACCACGGTCTCCAAGTGTCGCCTCGACGAGATCAGCTATGACGGCGAGCTGAGGCGGGATGCCCTCGGCCGCCTTTGTGACGGCACGGTTGCTGGTGCCAAGCTGCTCGAAGGCGACAACAAGACGAAATTGCTCGGGGTGCTGGAGTGAATCCCGACGACCACACTTACGCATCTGCTGTTGTGCGATCTCAGAAGATTCACAAAAGAAAAGCAGCAGATTTTTACCCTACCCCACCTGACGTGACTGTTGCCCTGCTGCGATGGCTGAATTTAGCCTACGGCACGAAGGTATGGGAGCCTGCCTGCGGAGACGGAGCCATGAGCCGCGTGCTTATGGAGTACGTCGGAGAGAGCAATGTTCTGGCTTCTGATCTGCGCGAAGATAGTGGCTTCGGTCGAGGTGGTGTGAATTTTCTGAAATGCGTTCCAAGGGTGGCCACCACCTACTCACCAGACTGGATCATCACAAATCCGCCCTTCGACGTGGCAGCAGCCTTCATAGAAAAGGCGCTGAGTTTCACCGATAATGTGGCAATGCTTTTAAAGAGCCAGTACTGGCACGCGAAATCCAGAATACATCTTTTCGAGAGGCACCCTCCATCTTGGGTTTTACCTCTCACATGGCGTCCGGCTTTTCTTGAATTGGAACGCGGAACCAGTCCTCTGATGGATGTGAGCTGGATGGTTTGGCGAAAAGGTGAAACCGAAACACGATTCGAACCAATTCGACGCCCTTCCGCCAGAGAAATGTCAAGGTTGTCTTTCGACATACCCGAACTTTCTCAATTGCTTGGATGAAAAAGATGCGAAAAATATCTGATCTGCCTTTCGTGAAGACGAACGGAAAAGAACTCCACATCTGGGCGCCGGAAGTAACCGGCGACTACCAGAAGGATTGCGCGACCGGGAACGCCTATGCCGCCGATCTGGTGAAGTTCATGGAGGAAACCGGCAACCCTACGGTCTTCGCCCACATCGTCAAAGCGATGCCCGCTAAAACCGGGGCTGTGGAGATCGGTTTCCTGACGGCGATTGCCATGAAGGCAGTCGGGCTGCGTTATCCTGCAGCCTAACCCCCACGTTTCTCGAAGAAGAGGAACACCGCCATGGCAACGGCAAAAGCCCAAGGCCCAAGGCGATAGACCCAGTTCGCTGATCCGCTCACACCGCCGATTTGCCCGTGAAGCGTTGCGTTTGCGAGTTCGAGCGCCTGTATCCTGGCACGGAAATCTTCGTCCTGCCGCATCAGGCGCTCGATATCTCGACCATGCTTCGCCTCTTCGAGACGAATGACGCGGGCCTGCACGTCGTCAACCTTGCTGGCGAGGCCCTTGAGTTCTTCGGTCTGGGCCTGCAAGAGGCCGCTCATCGTCTTCATCGACTCCGCGATGACGTTCAGAACCGCCAGCTCGGCCCTGTCGTTTTCGTTGAGCGGCATTACTGTCCCCTGCATAGATCAGACGCCTTCGGACTCAGGACCGCGCAACGTCGCGCTGGCGGCTGACCCAGAGGGAGACGGCGAGGCTGACCACGGCAAGCCCGACCTCGATGATCGGCTGCTGCAGATCGGACGGGATGAGGCCGGCACCAACGGCATAGCCGACGAGCATGGGCCAGCCGTGGCGAACAAGACGTGCGATTTCGGTTTGCATCTCAGATGTCTCCGGTTTCGTGGGAAAGAAGGCGAGCCCATGTCTGCGGGCCGATGATGCCATCAGCGTTCAAGGCTTCCGACCGCTGGAAGTATCTCGTCGCCGCATCGGTTCTGGCGCCGAAGATGCCGTCGACCGGGCCGACCGAGTAACCCATGGCCGACAACAGGATCTGCGCTTTGGAGACAGATGCCCCCACCGAACCGCGGCGGATGTTCGGGTAGTCCGGTTCCGGGGAAAGCTGGTGCTCATACTGCAGCGCGATGTCTGCGATCGCCTTGGCGCTGTCGGTGCCATTGATGATGCGGCGGGCACTGGTGTAGTCGGTGCTGAAGCGGGTGAAATAGTCCGACATCTTTTTGCCGGTGAACCACCCGTCGCGCATCCCGCAGACAAGAACGCGGGCCGCGATTTCCGGTTCCATTGCGCGCTCCGGGCGACTGATCAGGTCGACATCCAGTTCTTTCCCGGCCCGGATATAATTTGACTCCCACGTCAGCTGCGCGAAACCCCGACCGTGCCACGGGTAATAACGAAGTTTCTTGCGATAAGCCTCCGCACGCTCCCCGAGGTAATATGCCTCTTCGACCGGCAGCATGGTCCGGTTGGTTTCCCAGAATGCAGTGGCGAGCGCATAGGCTTTCATCGGGATCGAGAACCGCGCTTCGTGTGCATGGTCCAGGATCAGTTGAGTGTACCCGATATTCATAGCAGGCATGACGCATCCTCCGACATTGCCGTTGGAGCATGAATCTCGCATCAAAAGTTGAAAGTCAACCAAAACGTGCGTCAGGCACCGACGTTGATGAACCGGATCGCATGACCCTGAAGGCTTTCATCCCCATCCCTGATCGACACAACCTGCACCCATGCTGTGTTGAAAGCCCCGAAACGGGCTACCGGAAGGGTGTAGCTGGTTCCTGTGATTTCCTCGGAAACCCAGATTTCAGCGAAGTTGTAGTCGAGGATTTTCACCAGCGTCTTTTGCCCGGTGTCGGGTGTGACTGTGCTCTCGGTCCAGCGCAGAGCCTGCAGACTTTCGCTGGTAGCATTCCTGTTGGCCCAGGTGATGCTGAACGACGACATCCCTGCTGCATTGAAGTCGCCGAACGCCTGTCCGTTGACTTTCACATTCGCCGGCCGCAGCGGCAGATGGGCGCGATCGGTCAGCGTCAGGCTGCGCGCTGTTGCATCTTCATACGACATCTCGTCTGCGGTGGTGCGGGTTGCGAGACGATAGGTAACGCTTTCGCCGGCTGCGCGCTCCGTGCTGTCGAAGAACACGTCTTCCGTGGAAACGAAGAACAGCCGGGTATCGGTGGCCCATTCCCGCGGAACCGTGTCCATCATGCCGCGCGAAACAGTCATGGTGCTGCTGCTGATTGATTCCACCATGGCGATTTCCTGCGAACTGTCGGCAGTGGTGCCGATGATCACGAAATCGCCAGGCGTCACAGCAGGACCGTAGAAATTCTTGAACGACAGGGTTCCGCTGGCAACCTGTGGAAGTGCGGCAGCGAGCTGTGCGGATGCCGGAAAATCTCTGCTGCCGATCTGCGTCGGAACAATGGAGCCGTTCGGCTTGGTGCGCGTCGACCAGAGCGTGTAGCCCGTGTAATCAGCCGTCGGCCGCACCGGAAGCACGACCGCAACCGCGCTGGGATACTGCACGTCGGCCGGGTCTGCCCGATCCAGTGCGAGGTGCGCCAGAAACATCGGCGCGGTGCCGATCTTGAGCGTGGTAACGTTGCCCGGATCGACCGTGGTATCCTGCCACAGCGACGGTTCGGGCTCGTTGTATTCGGAACGGCTGCGGCCGAAGATGTCTTCCTGCATCTTGACCCTGACCTTCTTCGACATGGACGACCCCCGGGTCACATCTCCAACCCGCATCAGCACTTCACTCAGACCGCGTTCCGGCCACGTCAGCCTGACGACGGAACCCGGACGGAGCTTCCAGTTTCCGAGAATGACTTCCATCTCGCAAATGGCGATGGGATAGCTCTGCGCCGCCAGATCACGCTGCGCGAGTTTCTGCGCAAGCGCCTGAGACCTGACGCCGTGGTAGTTCGGAGAGGTGCTGTTCACCCCGCCCTGCGCGGCGATGGCTGCCAGATCCTGAGCGGTGACCGTCTCTTCTTTTTCGGTTTCCGGGTTCGTCCAGGTGACTGTCACCTCGTTGACGATTTCGCCCCATGCTTTGCGGTCGAAGCTGAGCATGTCGGCATTCGACGGGTCGATCAGTGGCAGGTTTTCCGGGTCGTAGTCATTGCGCAGCAGATCGAGCGTCATCTTCCCGGTTTCGGGATCCTCGTAATGGACAGCCTGAATGTGGTCGATGACCTCGTTGATGAAATCCTCGATCTTGCTTTGCCTTTTCCAGAGCATCGCGAGGCCGAAGCCCTCGTCGTAGAGCGTCTGAGCCGTGCGTTCGTAGGAGGCGATATTGAATTGCCCGAGGCTGCCGCCTTTTCCCCACTCCCGGTTGATCAGGCACTCGAAGATCATGTGGGCCGGGTTCGCCCCGTATTGCTGCCGCCCCTTGCTGTCATCGGGCAGCCTGATCATCGCGATGGAGGGATTCAGGCCGATGGGGATAGCCCGCACACGCACAGCCGGCTGCTTGAAATAGGGATTGTTCGACCCCCAGTAGAAGCCGAGCGTTTCCCCTTCCATGGGGGCGGGAGGCTGCACGAACTCCCGCACGATATTTCCTTCGCTCCCGACTTCACGTTCGACCCAGTAGCCCTCCTGGGCTTCGAGGTCTTCGGCGCTGTTCGCGCGGCCGGTGAAAAACAGGCTGACGATGCCACGGAAACCGGGACAGGTCGCACTGGTCAGGCCGAGGCGACGGGCGAGGTGTTCTGGCATCACCTGATCGGCAGCACCCAGCAGGACCTCCACCAGCCCCGATACGCCGCCTTCCTTCTTGATGCCACCAAAGAGGTTTGGCCGGTCGATATCGAGGCGCGTGTTGGAGGAAATGCGCTGCCTGCGGGCCACCTTGTCGCCAACCATCACGCGCAACACCTCGGTGCCCTGGCGATAGACACAAACGCCGAGATGTGCGCTGAGGTGATACTTCGGGATTTCGGCATAGCCGCCTGCCTTACTGCTCCCCATCGCCCTGCCCTTTCATCTCGATCACCCGCCGAATGAACGCCTCGTCACCGTGCAGCATGGCATCTTCGACCGTCATTCCGTTCTTCACGAAGTCCTTGAAATCCAGACCTCGTTCATTGAAATATCGCCGCAGCCCTTTGACGCAGAGCGTCACCTTCCGCAGATCGTCGACGGTTATCCTGTCGGTCATTTGACCTTCTCCACCGTCGTCTCCTTCTCTCCGGTCCAGAGATAATTCACCCCTGTGATGGTGATGTCCCCGAACGGCACCGGGATCGGCATTCCCGCTTCGGCTGTCGGGCTCTCGGCATCTTTCAGCTCGTCAGGCTTCGGACCCTTCGGGCGAGGCATGAACATGTAGCCGATCAACTGGATGGCGAAGCCGATCAGCACATTGAACAGCAGAGGCAGCAACTGAAACGGCATGATTCACCTCAATAGAAGATGGAGGTGCTGGACACCGGGCTTTGCAGCGGAATGAAGGGCTGCCCGCCGAAGTTCAGAATGTTCCCGTGCAAATCCCGGCAATCATTCATTTTCCGATTGCAGCCCAGAGCGATCGTCACTTCGTCCCCGGACGACAGACCGGAGATGATCCCTCGCACATTGACCCGGTTGGTGGCAGAAATGCTGAGGATAGTCCGCACCTGGCGGGTGCCGTTTGCATCTGTCCAGAACAGCAGGCCGCCTGCATATTTTCCGCGCGCGACTGGCGGCGCCGAACTCAGGGCCACATAGGTGGAGGTCGCACCGGAGATCGTCACCAGTGCACTTGCGTTCCGCAGTGACGCCCGGCAGGATTCCCCGTAGAGCGCATGGGGGCAATGCAACTGGTAATTGCGGCGCAGACCGGGCCGGGACATGGAAGTGGCGATCGACTGCGCGCTGACGGTCAGGCGGTTGTTGTTCTTGAAGCTGACGCCGGCAACCTGACCGCTCCATTCCACCGGCCAGTTTTTCGCATCAGAGCCGAGCCCGTGATGCCCCTTGTAGATGATCAGATTCAGCACACCGCTCGGAGCCCCTGCGCTGAACAGGGCGTCGATCCCGGTGCCGACGGCAAGCGTCACGTCGAGGCCGGATTTGTCGAGCGTGCCGTCCTGCGAAAAGTCACCATGCTCAACCGGCCACGGCTGGAAGGTAATGCCATCCCGCATCACCGGCTTTTCCGCATTGGTGAAAGCGAAAAACTGCGAGAAGCTGGACTCGATGGCCCGGCCCGGCACCAGTCTGCCGGTGAGCCAGTGACCTTTCAGCCAGTTGTCACTGTCGCCCCAGAAATCAGACCGCGAAGGGAATGTCGGATAGGGGCGAGCGTCCCATGCCCACAGCCCGATGCTGTCGTATTCGATGAAACCGGGTTCGTTGTAGACGCGCCAATAGGAAAGCCACGCCTCGATGTAGGCGCGCTGCATCGCCGGATCCTGATTTCCGTTCGAGAAATAGGGCACCGCGCTTTCGGACGACTTGGCATCGACGAAGACGTTCGGCTGATTGGCCCCGAGGTTCACCGCAGGGCAGCCGAGTTCCGTGAATACAACCGGCTTCCCTTGAGCCGTCCAGGAGGTCGCCGTGGTGCTGACGACCCCTGCCGCAGAAACATTGTAGTGGTTATTCTTCCACCACGAGCGGATATCCTTCTGCCGCCACCGCCAGTGGTCGATGGGCGTCCTCGTCTGATTGGTGCGATCATTCGACGAGGCGTAATACCAGTCGTAGTATTCGCCGCCTTCGATGTTATCGCGCAGATAGGTTTCGTCGTAGGGAGAAAAGGCGATCTCGGAGTCGATGTTCGACCCGCTGTTGCGCCAGTCGGTCAGCGGCAGATAATTGTCGATCGCCACGAAATCGCAGGCAGCCCAAAGCTGGTCCATGTTGAACACGAGACCGCCGCCCGCAGGCTGATGCGAGTGATATTCCGACCAGTCGGCCGCATAGCTGACGCGCGTTCCGGGCAGGTAGGATTTGGTGTTGGTGACCAGCGAAGCCAGAGCCGAGACGGCAGGATAGGTATTGCCGCTGGCACGCACCCTGGTCAGCCCGACAAGTTCCGAGCCTACAAGGAAATCATCCACCCCACCGGCAGCTTTCGCGATGGTTGCCATGTGCAGGACGAACCGGCGCAGGCCCCATTCGACCGGGCCGCTGTAGTTGACCTTCTTGTTTGTCGCGTCCCATGAGAATTGGTTGGACGCCGCCACTCCGAAGAACGAGTTCACCTGCGTCTGCGCACCGGACGTTCCGTCGACGGTGGACGGCTGACCGGGTGCAGGGTTGCAGGTAATCCGACCGCGCCAAGGGTAGGCTGCCTGCCGAACGCCACCGTAAGGGTCCGTCAGGCTGTTCCCGCTGGGGATATCCATGATGATGAACGGGTAAAGCGTCACCTTCAGCCCGCGCGCCTTGATCGCAGCAATCGCTTCGAAGATCGAGCGATCTGATGGCGCCCCGCCGATTGCAGGCTTGCTGCTGATCTGTGAGACCACTTGCGCGTTGCCGCGGGTGACATTCCCCACAGTCCAGACGTAAGGGCTGTCTGCCCCGGTTGCGGATTCTACCTTGGGCACGATCTGGCACGACCCGCAGCGCAAGTCCGTGCCGTGCCAGGCGACAACCAGTGTGACCGACACAAGGTCCGGGGCGACGGAGAGAAGATCGTTCAGCGACACTTCGATATCGCTGAGTTCGCTGCCGTTGAGGAAGTTCATCGGCACGTCGTCGGTCGTGACTTTGGTGGTCCCGTAACCGAACTGCGTGGTGCCCGGGATCATCACCATCGACCGGACCATGGATTCAAGCGTGGGATCGGCGCCCTTGAACAGGTAAAGGTTCACGGGGCGCTTCAGAGTCCGGCTGGCTTCGATGATGCTGAAGCTCATCAGTCCTCCCAGCCGAACAGCCCGTCGACGGTTTCATCAGTCCAGCCGAATGCGTTCTGCACGATGCCGACGAACGGGCTGGAGCGAGGCACATCGACGAGATGCGCCCAGCGAATGCGAATTTCAGCGCGCGGCGGATTGGGCATCGCGTCGATGATCGGCACGAACTCGGCAGGGATGTCCGACGACATCGCGCTTTCTTCCGAGATGATTTCGGCTTTCACCAGGTTCAGAAGCAGTTCCAGCTTCGGGATCGAAGTGGAAGCGCGCCATTCGTTCAGGCGATCCTGCTTCTGATGTGCGACGGTCACCAATTTGGACCAGTCGATTGTCCCCTGCCCCGTGATACCCTGATGCTCGGAAAGACCCGGCGCAGAGATCGGACCATTTTCAGAGATCGACAGCGGGGCC
Source organism: Gemmobacter caeni (assembly GCF_003054195.1). Lineage (GTDB taxonomy): Bacteria > Pseudomonadota > Alphaproteobacteria > Rhodobacterales > Rhodobacteraceae > Gemmobacter > Gemmobacter caeni. The sequence goes on along the minus strand of NZ_QBKP01000008.1, from coordinate 180,333 downwards.
GGGAACCGGATTGCTTCCGGCACATCCATATCGGTGATCTCGCCATCCCCGTTCACATCCCCCGCGGGCGAATAGGGCAGCAGGATTTCCAGCTGCAACGCACCGCCGCTCCGGGTGACGTTCCCTTTCAGCATGTTGCAACCGACTGCGGAGGCGGGGAGAATTTCTCCTTCCGCGATCTGCGAGAAATTGAACGAAATGCCGTTGAAGGTAACGGTGTCGCCCGAGACGTGAAGCGAGAGGCTGTCGTCGCTGCGGAGAGGCGAAAAAACGATGTCCATGGTATATCCCTCAGAACCAGCGGCCGATGGCGATGCACGAGTGCGGTAGGTTCACTGATGCTGATAATGCGACCGTTGAAAATAGACGGAAGCCTTGTCCTGTCGTTGACGATGCCCCTCGCAAGAACGCGCCACCAAAGCGGTCACTCCGAGAACCCATGATATTCACGGAAGGACCGGCGACGAAGCTCGCGGGAAAAGTCCACGTCAGATCATTAGGTGAGATGTAGAATGGCCCCTCTGCCACCGTTAATCCGGTAGTATCAATCCTCTGAGCAGTACAGATCTGGGTGCCATCGGCAAAGCGGACGTATTCTCCATTGGCATTGCTGCCGCGCTCGATCAGCGCCCCGGTAGGCACACCGCCTGACTGACTGACTGGACCGACAACCGATCCGCTATTGTAGACCCGCCGCCAGGCGCCCCATGTGCCGTCGTTTGCCCGGATACGCATATATTCATCTGCCGTCGCCGGTGGCGTACCCACTCCGGTGTAACGAATGGCGCGTTGTAACAGTGCCGTTCCCGAATATATCGCCTGCGAGGTGATCCACCAAAAACCTGATGCAGCGGGAAATGTCCCTGCGAGTGTGGCATCATACAGCCCCGCATCACCAGCTACAGCAGTGTCGATATTTGCACTGCCCCCGGCCGGATAATAGCCGCCGAACCGGCGCAGGGCATGGAACAGGATATTGTCATCGGTCCTGTGCAGCCGCCCGGCCGTGGTATCCTTGTCGTTCTGGGTCACGGCGGTGCCTGTCATCGGCAGGTTCAGCGTGAAGCCCGTGGTCGTGAGAAGCCAGCGCATGACACCACTCGTCACGGCTGCAAGCTGGTTTGCGCTCGGACGATAGAGGCCGGTATCCTGATCCGAGAGGAAGGTGATGCCGGGGGCCGAAGCGGTGCCGTCACCGAAACGACCAGACAGCGGGCCATCCTGTTGCGCCGACAGCGACGACATATAGGAGACCAGCAGATCGTAGACATTCTGCACAACGCCCCGCGTCGGCTGAATGGCATAGCCTTGCCCGCTGGCGGTGGTCCCGAGATAGTTCGTCGCCAGCGTGATCGAGGTATTGGAATTGATGGTCAGGATCTCGTAAATCCGACCGTCAGGAAGATGAATGGCATCGCCCGTCTTGGCCGCCGACACCCATTGTGTACTCGTGCCTGTCACGGTCGCGCTGCCGTTCGTTACGGCCACCGTTCCGGTGCGATACCACGCCATGCTGGAAACCTCTCGCCCACAAAGTTAGGTCAAGAGTTACACCATTACAGAGTGAGTTTCCACTAATAAGTGATTATGAGGGCGGTGTGGGCCAGGTCACGCTGCCGGGGTAGCCGGGCTGCGAAGAAATGTCCCGCAAAGCCTGCCGGTACGTCGCCCACTGCGCCTTCTTGGTCGCGGTCAACGGGGCATCGGCAAGCTGCGTCCAGTCGCTGTCCGCAAGCAGAATGTCGCGTTGCTGCTTCACTGTGATGTCGGAACTGATGCTGGAGCCGATGAAGAAACCGAACGACTGGTCACCTGGATAATACTTGATCTGCGCCACATAGCTGCCGCTCGTGTTCTCGGGAGCGTCCTCAACGATGCGGGCATAGGTGTAGAAATTATCCAGTTGCGAGGCGAGCACCGCCACGGCGATCTCATTTGTTCCGGCCTGATCCTCGATGTCTTCTGCCGGTGCCTCCCCGTACCGGATGACAGTGCGATCAGTTCCCCCTTCAAGGGATGAATAGACGATGAAGGCTGGCATTTTATCTCCTGAACTGGATCGCAGAGAAGTAACGACGGAACACGCGAAGATTGGCGTTCCAGCCCGCCGTCACGTTCGGATCGGATTTCTTGCACTGGATGCGGTAGGTGGTCATGCCGGTGCCTTCATCCCAGTCGATCATTGCGAAGGCCACCTGCGCCTGCCGGCCGCGTTCCCCGGTCACCGCGCTTGCGCTGCGCACGACATTGTTTGTACCTCGCAGCAACCTGAACTGAGCGGAGCCGGAACCGTAGCCGTCAAGCGAACAAGTGAACATGAACTCGGTCGCCACGCCGGTTCTGCGCACCTTGATCAGGGCGACGGTCGTCCAGCTGCTGTCGGAAGTCACATCGACGAAATCCGGCGAGTAGGAACGCACCGGCACGGTGATTGCATTCTTGCGCAGTGCCAGCGTGCCGAACTCGGCGTCGCCGTTGACGTTGATCCTCCAGCCGCTCTCCCCGCTGACATAGTTCGTAGAGGCCATCAGCCCGCCAAACAGAGCGGTCGACCATGCGACAAAATCATCCGTGGTCACGAGATCGGTCGTGATGCTGTTCGGTGTCAGCAGCGTGGAGCCGGTGCGCTGGCGGATAATTTCGAAGTTGGTCAGATACGCATTGCCGGCGCCACCGGAGAGACGCCGCATCGAAACTTCGACTCTCGCTGCACCCGTCGGCGCGACAGCCTGCCCCAGCGGCGAAGTCACCCAGGAAGTGTTGGAAGCATTGCTGGCGACAGCGACGGTCGAAATGCTGATCTGCACATCGTCAGCATCGTACCAGGCGAACCGCAGCGAAAGCGAAACATCCCGAGACGAGCCACCCGTGGCGTATTGATAGCGGGACCGGAACGTCTGCCCCCCTTCAACCGGGAAAGATGCGAGCATGGCGCTGCGGGTCGTCCCGGTATCCGTTTCGATCCGAAGCATGTTCTTGGTCGGAGAACCTTGCTGCGCCGAATGTGTACCGCCTTTCGCCACAACCGAGAAGCTGGACGGAACCCCGGACCAGCCGCGAAGATCCCCGAAAATGAAGGCCGGGTTGGGCACAAGGTTGCCGCTGAAATCTGTGACAACCAGTTGCGATGCCGCGACGGAACCTTCCAGCAGGATGTCTTGCGCCGAAATCTTTGCAATCGAAACCGGAGCCCCGCTTCCGTCGGCCGCAATCAGATCGAGCAACGACACCGCGTTCCCGGCCTGAGCCTTGATCAGATAGCCAGCAGAAGCATTCCCCTGAAGATCGCTGATCGCCGTGCCGACGTTGGTGACGAAAGCGGATGTCCCGTTCGACGCAACGCCGAGGTTCTGCAACAGCGTACCGAACGATGTGCCGTTCAGGTTATTCAGACGCAGTGCCCGGACATCAGTGATGTCGCCGTTCAGATCCCCGATCGAGGTATTGATTGTCGTCACAGCGCCGGCAACCACGCTGTCGGTAGCAGCTTTGGTGTAATAATTCTGGCTCAGGGTTGCCGACAACTGCCCGATGCTGCCGGTCGGGCCCTCCATCTGGCTTTTCAGCGTGGTGGTTGCATTCGAGATCGCGGTATTGGCTGCGGTCTTCGTATAATAGTTTTGCGACAGGTTGGCAGACAGCAGCCCGATACTGCCGGTGGAGCCTTCCATCTGGCTCCGCAGGCTCGTGTTTGCAGCAGAGATCGCAGTGTCTGCCGCAGTCTTCGTGTAATAGTTCTGCGAGAGATTGGCCGAAAGAGACGCGACGTTCGCCCCCACGCCATTGATCGTGCTTTCCAACGTGGTGAAAGCGGCCGAGATCGCAGTGTCAGTCGCGGTCTTCGTGTAATAGTTCTGGGTCAGGGTCGCAGACAGTTGCCCGATGCTGCCCCCGGCGCCTTCCATCTGACTTTTCAAGGTCGCGGTGGCCGCAGCCATCGCCACGTCAGCCGCGGTCTTCGTGTAATAATTCTGAGACAGGTTGGCCGACAGTTGCCCGATGCTGCCGGTTGACCCTTCCATCTGGCTTTTCAGCGCGGTGGTAGCCGCCGCCGTAGCGGTATCTGCTGCAGTCTTCGTATAATAATTCTGCGAGAGATTGGCAGACAGTTGCCCGATGCTGCCCCCTGCACCTTCCATCTGACTTTTCAGAGTGGTCGTCGCCGTGGAAATCGCGCTGTCGGTCGCAGTCTTCGTATAATAGTTTTGCGAGAGATTGGCAGACAGTTGTCCGATGCTGCCTCCGGCACCTTCCATCTGACTTTTCAGCGCGGTGGTTGCCGCCGCCGTAGCGGTATCTGCTGCAGTCTTCGTGTAATAATTCTGCGAGAGATTGGCCGACAACTGCCCGATGCTGCCCCCGGCACCCTCCATCTGGCTTTTCAGGGCAAGGGTTGCCGCTGCCGTCGCGAGATCAGCGGCGGTCTTCGTGTAATAGTTTTGCGTGAGGTTGGCGGACAGTTGCCCGATGCTGCCGGTCGGCCCCTCCATCTGGCTTTTCAGGGCAAGGGTTGCAGTCGCGATCGCAAAATCTGTCGCTGCTTTGGTATAGTAGTTCTGTTCGAGCGAGGCTTCCAGCAGACTGACGATACCGTCCGGCCCGGTCAATTCGGCTTCCAGCGCAAGCGTCGCGGTGGAGATCGCAGAATCCGTCTGCGATCTCGTGTAATAGTTCACTTCAAGCGTGGCGCGCGTATTGTCGAGCAGAGCGGCAAGCTGCGTTCTCGCGGTCGCTTCGGCAGAGAAGCCTTCGTCCACCACGGTTCGGATTTGCTGCTGAGCGAAAGCGAGAGCCTGCCTCTGGCCCTTGATCGCATCATAGGCCTGCAGCAGATTGGCGAGGTTGCGGAACGCGGTTTCATCCTCGATCGCACCCTCGTAACCCGAGGTGAGGGTCGTGGATGCCTGCGCAAGCTGCAAATCGACTGCAACCTTGGTGTAATAGTCCTGCGACAAGGTTGCCGACAGCAGGCCGATGCTGCCCCCGGCACCTTCCATCTCGCTCTTGAGCGCAAGGGTAGCGGCTGCCGTCGCCGCGTCAGTCTGGGCCTTGGTATAATAGTTGGCACTCAGGCTGCTTGAAACGCCGGTCACCGAGGCATCAAGGTTGGTAAGCTGGACGGAGATCGCCTCGTCTGCGGTCGCACGCGCGATCTGTTCAACCTGCAACGTGGCCCGCGTATCATCGACGAGTGCTGCCAGGGTCAGTCGAGCAGAAGACTCTGCGGCGTAGTTTTCATCGACCACGGCACGCAGCTGTTGCTGCGCCGATGCGAACGCCTCGCGCGTATTCTGCCGGTCGCGATATCCCCCAAGCAGAGCACCCAGCGAAGAGAAGGCGCTGGCGTCGAAGGATTCATCGAGACCGCGCTGATCTGTGACCGTGGCGGTGATGCTCGGCACGTCCAGAGCGTTCAGCACGATTTCGGCAGCCGTCAGCCGGCTTTCGGCCGCCTGAAACTCTGCGGTGGTCACACGCAGCGCGATAGCTGCGCCCAGTGCGTCAATGTCCACTTCGGCCTGATTGAGCCTGACTTCGATACCGTTCACCGTGAGCGCATCGGCTTTCAGTTCAATCAATGCGTCCTGACCATCCAGTCGCACCTCTGCGGCGGTGACCCGCAGCGACAGTTCGTCGACGATCGGAATCTGTGACGGGTCCAGAAGCGCGTTGCTGATCGCCGTGTTCACATAGGTCACGGACGCTTTCAGCGCGACTTCCGACTTGACGCCGTTGATGTCGATTTCAGCCTGAGAAACCCTTTCCGAAGTGCTTTCAAGGGCTCGGATTTTCACCGTGCCGTTGGCTGGGTCGACATAGATGCCCGCATCCCTGACCTTTTTGTCAGTGAACGCCAGTTCCATCTTCAACCCGGCGAGCAGTTCCAGAACACGATCCGTTGCATCCTCTTCCTTGAAGATGCGCAAATCGTCGATGTTGATTTCCGTCCGAAGCCCGGCGATGTCCGAATTTACCTGAGCAAGCCCATTCGAGACGACGGCATCCAGCGCGGCCTGATCCACCTGAATCTGAACAATATCGCCTTCGACGGCAGCAAGGTCGCTCGCAATCGCTGACAGGTCGGTTGAAATCTGCGACTGCACGGCAGCCAGATCGGTGTTCACTTGCGACTGCACGGCAGCCAGATCGGTGTTCACTTGCTGAGCAACGTTGTCGAGCTGGGCCTGTGCTTCTGCCTGAATCGCATCCAGGGCATCCAGCAACGATCCGGTGAAATCGACCGTCAGACTGTCGAACTCGTTGCGCAAAGTGGTTGCGGTTTCATTGGCCTGAACCGCCTGCGTGCCAGCAGCTTCGGCCGCATTCTCGGCGGCCTGCGCCCTTTCGATCACATCAGCGATTTGCTGGGCAACGTTATCCTCAAGCGCCGCACCCTGCGCGTTGGTGTAGTGGTTGCCGATCAGCTCGTTCAGCTTCAGGCGTACCGAATGGCCGGATTCGCCATTTGCAATCGGTTCGATGGTCATGGGAAATCCTTCCAGGTCGCCGTGTCTTCCCACTGGCCGAGATCGCGCCAATAGCCGGTCGCGAGGATCCAGTTGGACCCATAGAGATTTTCCACCGGCATGTTCTTCAGGCTGATGAATGGCAGGACGACCGAGGCGATGGTGTTCGTCTCCCAGTCAATCACCAGTGCGTCGTTTGCAAACCGGCAGACGTGCATCCACGACACCGATGAAACCTCCACGGGGCTCAACCCAACCGTTCTGTCCAGCGTCAGAACCGTGTTTCCCGAGGAAAGCGACATGCTCTGGATTTCGAAGGGAACCATATCCCCGTTCGACTTCTTCAGCAGAAATGCGGTGTGGGCTTCATCTGTCGCATAGGCATCGTAGAACGTTCTTCCGGCCACCGTGAGCGTGGTGCCGGTGATCCCGATGACAGGGGGAAAGTCATCCCCCCATGTCGGGACGTAAATCTCACCGAGTTTCCCCTTGTTCCGCAGAAACAGGTCGAGCAGTTCGCGCACGCCCGGTCGGTCGAAGCCGACATATTCAGCAGACAGCGAGCGGCGCGTGAATGGGACCGGGGCGTAGGTGTTCACTATCCCACGCTCGAAATCCACGCGCTCGAAGGTCATCTCGAAATTGAGACGGGGGGAGCGCATGTAGTTCGGCTTTTTCAGCAGCACATAGCGCCCGTAGAAGGCGCCGGCCGAAAGAATGTCGCTGTCGCTGCTATCGTCGAGACTGGTGCCCGGCGTGACATCGAAAGCCATGTCGACAGAGGTCAGCCTGGTAGTGTAAACCGAAACCGTGAGCGACTGCGACTGGATCACATCGAGAACGGGATAGATCGCTGCGCCGTCGGGAATTGCGACGCCAATCTGACCGTCAAGCGTGATGGTATTCCCCGCGATCCCGGCCACCGTGACCTTGCGCGCCGTCCTCGACGACACGATTGCAACTTCGGACAACGCCCCGTCCAGCCACGGCGGGCCATCAGAAAGCAGGGTGAGCGTGGTTGCCGTGGCTGCGACCGCCGTTATGAAGGCCGGTTCTGCGGTGTAATCCGCAATCTCAAACCGTCCGTCCCGACCCGCAGCCATCGCCATTGCCATGTCACGGTTCCGACTTCCGTCCAGAAGTGCCGTGAACTCGATCTTCCTGCGCGGATGCTCGCGCAATGCCGAACGGCTTTCAGTCCCGTCGCGGGAAGAAAGGATCTCGGTGCGAAACTCATAGGTGTCCCTGACTGGGAAACGCCAATTCGGGACCACCGGGAGGAATACGCTCATCTCACCTTTCCCGACAGGATCACGTTTTAAGTGAAACTACCAGCGAGACGCCGTTTTCGCAACTGCCTCGTCAACTGCCCAGAATGCCCGAGATCGCCCGCTTGTTCCTCGTGACGAAATTGATCAGGCTTTGTTCACCGGAGGGGGAACTCACTGCCGTATCGAGGATTTCGTTGGGGTCGAGCACGTTGACGACGCGAACCTGGGTTGCGCCGCCGCCATTCTTGCGATGCCGGGGATCGCTTGCGGTCAAGACCTCTTCGCCCATTTCCAGAACCGTCGGAACTTCGTTCGGCTTCAGACCCGGGAAACCCCCGCCATGATACCGCATGGCGCCGGAAAACACAGCCGGGTTCACGACTTTGGTGGACAGGGCATCCGTGCCGATCACGCCGCCAGTATGGGCGATGGGAACCGGAACCCCGAGACCGCCAAGGAATCCGCCAACGATATTGCCGAAACCGCTGCCTTGCAGGATCTTCAGCATGTTCGCCTGAACGATCATCTCGCCCATCTTGATCAGGAAATCGGCCGCGAATTTCGCAAACGCACGACCAAGGGAGTCAATGGCGTTCTCACCCGCTGCGATATCCTGCGCGAGCTGGCTGATGCCAGACGATGCCTGATTTGCGGCCCATTCATTCCATGACCGGATGACCTGTTGGCTTTCATTCTGCATCACCTGAACATCGACCTTGAGGGTCTTCAGTTTCAGGATTGCAGCATCCGCCTGCGGCCCACCGATCGCCTGCCAGAACGCAATGGCATCGTCGATAGCCTTCCCGAGGTCGCCTTCCAGCCCATCAAGTTCGCCAGTGATCTTTGAGATCGCCTCGGCGTCGCCGGCTTCGCGCGCCATCGTGAGGTTTTGCACGAGCAACTGGCGCCGTTCGAGGATCTGGTTCACCCTCGTCTCAGCATTCTCTCTATCAAACTGCCGCCCGGTCAGAGAGGCGATTTCGTCGCGCTGCTCCTTGGTGAGTTGAAGCCCGGCCTCCTTTGCCTTCAGTTCCTCGTCATACAGCGCCTTGGTGATTGCTGCCTGACGGGCTTCCTGGGTTTGCAGAGACAGTTCGAGTTTCTGACCTTCCATGCGCTCCGCGTAAGAACGCATGTAATCGGCTTCACGCTTCAGGCGCTTTTCTTCTTCGTCGGCAGCCTTTTTCGCCCGGTCTTCATCCAGTTTGACCATTTCCCGGCTGATATCGAGTTCGGCTGACGAAACTCCCATCTTCCGTTGCGACCAGGCGCGAACTTCCCCGGCATTCTTCCCTTCGAGGATGCTGCGGTTGGCGGCGATCTGGTCTGCCCCAAGAATGCTGGAAACCGGGGTAGAAGCAGACGCAGCCATGACGCCTGCTGCACCGCGAGGACCGAGGAAGTGGGCGAGATAAAGCGATGCCTCGTTGACCGCTACGCCGGCCGACTGGAGAACTTTCGCATTCTCCATTGCGTAAAGTTCGACCATCTTGCGGGAGATAGCCGACTCCTTCCGCAGTTCCAGGATAGCCGCTTCACTCATGCTCGCAGCGCGATCTGGGAAGTAGCGCCGGAACATATCCAGCCAAGTGCTTGCGATGAACTGACCGAGACCTGTGGCAGTTGACTGAGGATTTTTAGCAGAGGCATTGCCGCCGCTTTCCACGCCAACAATCTTGTCGACGAGACCGCTCATGCCCGATGAGGTCATAAGTTCGGCACTGGCTTGGGTATCGAAAGCCATTCCGAGACGTTCGCGCAGAAGCCTGTTCTGTTCCTCGGTGAGGCCGACAGCATCGAGACCAAGCGCCTTTTGCGCTTCCATTGCGCGGGTTTTGGCTTCCAGGAGACCCTGCTCGATGAACCGTTCCCGATTGGTCAGCGCAGCGAGTTCGGCTTCACGCTGAGCAGTTTCGATCTGCCGATCCAATTCGAAATTGATGTCAGACTGGATCTTCTTTTCGGCTTCCGAAGCATCTTTGTTCTGGTCCCGAAGATCGGAAGCCTCTTTGTAGGCTTCGTTCTGATCTCGGAGAATGCTTTCGATTTCAGCCTCGACAGCCGCGAGTTCTTCCTGCAGTGCGGCAGTTCTTGGGGCAAAAGCACCATCGTCACGCGCTATGTCGTTCAGAATCTTGTTGCGGCGATCCGTCAGTGCTGTCATCCGTTGGAGGTCATTCGGAGCGATGGTAGACTGGATCGCGCCACTGGCATTTCGCGCAAGATACGCCCAACCTTTCGCGGACATGGCAACGAGCATCAGGCCCTTTGATGCAAGTTCGATGAGACCGGATTGTTCGACTGCGGTGACGAGATCGTCCCAAGCCTGACCCATTTCTTTCGTGGCTTTTTGCCACTCGGTCAGTTCAGGCTTCGTTGCTGCGAGTTTGTCACGCAATGCGCCTTGTGCCAGTGCCATCGCACCAGCGGCGTTACCGGCACGCTCCATCGCACGAACCTGATCAAGTTGCGAGGCCGTGAGGAAGTTCATCTCACGATCAAGGTCGCGCACGCCTTGCGAACCACCACGGAAAGCCGTCAGCATTTTTTCAGCAGCAGCAGGTACGTCCTGCCCTGTAACTTCGGCCAGGTCTTTCGCCAGCCTACCCAGCCCGACGAACTGACCTTGGTCAATGCCTGCTGAAACAAATCCCATCAGCATAGTCCTGGCATCTTCGGTCGCTACGCCGAATTTGCGCATTTCGCGCGTCGCCTGACTCAATCCTTCAGCGCTATATCGGCCGCCGTCTGCGCTGACAGCAAGTTGCTGGTTGAAGAACCGCAGATTTTCCTTCTGCTCAGAAACCCGCATCATGGCTGCAATCAGAGGGCTGAAAGCTGCGCCTGCGGCGAGAAGGATCGGGACTCCGCGAACCAGCGCAACCATGGCTTCCGGCCAGATTTGCGCAAACTGACCGGCCTGCTGCGCGAGAATCTGCAACGGCGCCTGCCCCATCGCCACGCCACCGATCACGTCGTTGATCTGATACCCGAGATTGACCATCTGATACGGCCGAAGACCGTACATCTCGACACCGGCATCTTCGCCGCCGAACTTCTTGCCCCGCGATGCGCGTCCACCGGCCGCACTTCCGAACGGAAGGACGCGGCTTTCAACGGCATTCTGACGCTGAACCGATGCCGTCGTGGCATCCACGGCTTGCTTCAGACGCTTCTGCGCACCGGCAGCTTGTGTCGCAGCACCTTCTGCGCGTTTCAGGGCAGCATGGCTGCGAACAAAGGCTGCGGACTCCGCATCGTAAATACCGATCTGTCGCTGCCATGCCGAAAACCCGCTGACCACTCGGCTAGTCAGCCGGGCCTGAATTTGCTCCTTCAGGGCAGCCTGCCGCGCGCTGCGTTCCTCGGCCGCCTGCAGCCGATGAATGGTCTCGATGTAATGATTCCAGTCAGCAAAACCACTGCGGGCCTGTGCGTTCAGCCGGGCCTGAATTTCCGCTTTCTTCTGCGATACAGCAGTGGCCTTGCGTTCGGCTTCAGCTTGCCGGATCGCGGCAGAAGCCGCTTCAGATGCACGCTGAGAAAACTCACGAAAGGTTCCACCAGCTACGCCGCGAAGGCGCTGCAGGCTTTCGCGCTGCTGCTCGATCGCATCCTTGGTTTGCAGAATTTTCGCCCGGGTCTGGACCATTTCGATCCCGACTTGCCGGGTAGCCGCGCCCTGCCGCGTCTGCTCCGCATACTGACGATACTTGTCGCGAAGCGTCTCGATCTCGGTCCCAAGTTGCCGGATCGCGTCTTTCTGTTTCAGGGATTCCTGAACAATTTCCTTGCGGGTCAGGGATTTCCTGAACTCGTCAAAGTTCCGTTTGCCCTTTTCAAGGGTCGAGCTGAACTGGTCGGTGGCCCTGATCTTGAGATCGGAGAATGTCTCACGGCCCATCAGCCACCTCGCAGTTTCTTCAGCGTATCCTTGAGCGCTTTTGCGGCACTTTTCGCCAGAGCAACGCCCGCCTTGTTGTATTCTGTCGGAGTAGCGGAGATCGCCAGGTGCATGAGGTCTGCGTTCAGAGCGGTTCTGGCGTTCAGCCGTTCCTGAACAATTCTGGCCTCATCCAGGATCATGCCGACGGTGTATGACCCTGCGTTCAGATGCCCGGCTTCGATGAGAAGGCTCGCCTGTTTCCTGAGCCCCCACATCCATTCCTTCAGGTCGGGCGGAACTTCTTGCTGAGTTCCCGATACGCCGACGTGACGATCTCCACGATCTTTTCCGGCCCACCTTCGCTGGTCATCGTGACCTTGACGATCGCGTGAACCAGCTCAACCTTCGCGCCCACCGTCAGTGCGGTGATCTTGTCCATCTCGTCGGCGGGAGCATCGGTACCCAAAGCAATCGTCATGCTGACGAGCGCCGGAACTTCCTCGATCAGAGATGTGACGAGAGCGATAGCCTGATCCGCAGTCAGTTGACCGGATGCAGTTTGCTCATAGATCGGCGTCAGCACTTCGGCATATTCGCGGACCAGCAGAACGAGGTGATCCAGACCGAGCCCGTAGCAAGCGACGGGGATCATCTCCCCGTCACCGCTGGCGATATTCACGATCTGCCGTGGCCGACTGTAGTTTCCGAAAACGGTGGTCATCCTCCATCACCCCCGTCAGACGATCGGCTTGCCGGCGATATACGCCTCGGCCATTGCGCCCTTCTTCAGCACCTCGACGTTCCACGAGATCGAGGTGAGTTCGTCACCGATCAGGTTCACGTCGCCGTTCGGCGTCAGCTTCACCCAGGGCAGATACCAGTCCATCCGCTGACCGAACTCGGCCCGGTCGTAGAAGCGCAGCGCGCCTTCGATTTCGATGGCACCGGAATTGATCTGGAACCGGCTGTAGGCGTCGTGGCTGTAGGTGACGGTCACCTGACCGCCGTCCGTGATGGTGCCACCCAGCAGGAACGTGATCGTGCCGCGCTCGTAGTCGATGGTGTAATCGGTGCCTGCGGTGTAGCTGGTGCTACCCCCGGCGCCGCCCGTCACCGTGACAGCCGGCGTCGATTTGATCTGTTGCAGACCATTCGGGCGGGATGCGGTGACGCCGAGCTGATAGGTCGCCCCCTTGTAGGCGTTGAACACCGAAGTGACCCCGGTACCGGACGTGAAGGACACGTCGGCAGCGGTGCCGCCGAGGAACATCGCCATCGAGTTCGCGGAAACTTCGTCCGTGGTGACAGACCCGGCCATGGTCGAAGACACGATCTGCGAGAAGTCCTTCGTCTTGACGCCGGTCATCGAACTCATGTGTTCGATGCGCTCGACAGTGCGATTGAACGTGCCACCGGGGCAGTTGCCGAACGGAAGGAAACCGCGTTCGACGCGGGTCAGCGGGTCAACGAACAGGGAGAACATGAACTCCCCTCGACCGATTTTGTAGTTCTCGACGCCCATTATCGTCACTCCTTGAGTTTGTTGCACTTATAACGTGATTTTCACATCACGCAAAGGGTCTCGTCAGATCTTCCGAGAGGGTGAGTGTCACCGAAAGAAAGAAGTAGGCGACGGTGGAATATTCGTTGTCTGCCGGCCGACAGATCGGAGCCCCGATCACCATGTCAGATACACAGGGGGCGCGGTCGCCCGTCCCGAGGATGTTGTACCGCACATTGGCCGCAGCCATAACCTGACGCACTTCCGCCTCAAGCATGTATGCCGGGTCCAGAGGATGATCCACGTCGTCCTTCACGAATCCCTGAATCAGGATCGGGAAAGAGTTCCGCTGGTTTCCACCTTCCGGGCTTTGAGCCTTGATCGGCTGCGCGCGGAAATCTTCCAGAATCGAGATCATCGGCAGCCCGTCAGAGGGGCCGAAAAGATCACGCCCACGGAATACCCGCTCCCTCGTGATGCCGTCCGCGTCGACGTAATCAGAAAGGTCGTGAGTGAAACCATTTGCAGGGGTGATCCCCTTGATCGCCGCGCTCACGGCTTTCATAACACGGAGGCGAAACGGATCAGGCATCAGAAATCCTCAGATCAATCAGGCGGCGAAACTCTGCGTCAAGCGCGTCCAGCACCTCGGGGCCAAGGTCTTCGTAGATGCCTTCGTGCCGGGAATTGATCAAAGCCTGGTCAACAGACGGTCCGTAGAGCAACCACAGGTTCTTGCCGATCTCTTTGGGCACATAAGCCCCGCGAGGACGCATCCCGTCTTTCGTCCTCACCGCAAGCCCGCGGTTGTCTCCGCGCAACTGCATGATGAAGGCCCGCTCGATGAACTTTTTCGCGCCACCGGCTTTCACCTGAACCTGAACCCCGCCACCTTTCGGACGCTGCTTCCCACTGGTGGGTTTGGTGTTGCCGGCGAACCTCGCAAGCGAAGTGGTTTGCCCTCGGCCACGGATGACCGCCTGTAACGACTGGTTCGACGCCTTCGTCTGCACCCACAGACGTTTTCCGCTGGGGCCGAGAAATGCTGCCGGAAAAGCGATTTGCTCACGCAGGGCACGATCTGCCCGCGTCCGGGTGCGATCTGCAATCTTGTTCAGCGCCATGCGCGCTGCCGTGGCAACCTGATCCGGCGAAAGATCGGCAATGTAGCCGGTGGTCGGAAAGGCTTCGAGAACGACAGCAAACTCCATCAGAACAGCACTCCGAGGAACGCCGGATCAGAGTCGGCATTCGGGATCGCGGCAATGATCGAAGCGCAGTCGGATACCTCAACCTTGTTGGCATCTGATCTGACAAAACCTTCGCGCTGCGGTTCGCTGGGACCGATACGATAGATCTCGGTCGCGCTGAGAACTACGAGCGATTTCAGCGACGGAGACGGAACTTCCGAAGCGTCGAAGATGATGTAAGGGTCGATTTCAAGATAGCCCGGCGCGGCCGGCCAGGTGAACTCATTCTGGTTCGGGGCTACCTTGGAATGAACCCTGACCATGCAGGGAACCGGGGTGGCATCGGCGCGAACAAGATAGACCGCAGGAATGCGGAACGCAGTGTGCGCATCCCGCTTCATCTTGGCCTTATGTTCGCGCCAGCTTGCCATCAGAGCGTATCGTCGCCGGGATTGGTGCCGGTCGTCGCAGCCTTCTTGGCTTCGGCTTCTTCGATGCGCTTCAACAGAGCAGCGTCGCCGGTATTCGCCTGGAACTTGACGCCAAGCTCAGTGGCCTTGGCTTCAAGCTGTTCCCGTTCCGGCGACTTCTTCGGATCTTCTTCTTCGACGGCCGGCAGCAGTGCTTCGTACAGCGCAATCTCGTCGCGCGAAGGCTCACGAATGGCGCCGAGGCGAGCCAGATCGTCATGCTCCTGATCATCGAACGGATGCACACGGCCGGGAGCGATGATCGTGTCCTTGCCCTTCTGGACTTCGTGAATGGTGTAACCGAGCTTCATGGCGGTTTCCTCTTGATGTTGGGAGTGGGCGGCCAGTTCAGGCCGCCCGGTTCACGATCACGGTGCGATCACGTTGGCGAGCAGCGTCGCGTTCGGATTCAGCGGAGCCATCAGCGGCGCACTCTGGTGCGTGATGTACTCGGTCTCTTCCGGGGGGTTGGACAGCCAGTTCAGCGGGAACAGACGCATCGGAGCCCAGTTCGCCCGGCGCGAGATGATGCGGCCGAAAGCCTGATAGCCCATGACCGCATCCGGCGTCGACTTGAACAGCATCTGGTGGTTGCCGATGTAACGGGTCGCCAGCTTGGTGTTCGGGTCGATATAGGTGGAATCGTCCACCCACAGTTCGATGGTGCGCCCGCTGGCGCCGCCGACCATGAACTCGCCAACCTTGTAGACGGGTTCACCATTGGTCAGACCACGCTCCAGCGTCACGCGATCGTTCTGCTTCAGGTTCAGGTCGAGGAAATCTTTCAGTTCCGCGTCCTTGCGCATCACCTTCCAGACACCGCCGCCCATGGTAACCCGCGTCGGGAAACCACCGAACTCTGCCGTCGCCATCCGGTCGATAACCAACTGGAAGAAGTCCAGGATCGAGACCCCGGAGTCACCGAAGCGCGAACCGGCGCCGAGGGTGATGGTATGGTTGGCAGCCCGACCGAAGTTGACCACCGTTTCCGGGTAGTTCGGACCCTTCAGCGTGATCATGCCGTCGCGCAGCACAACGCAGGCCATCTGATTCAGACGGCGTTGGTGAGCACGAAAATGCGAACCTGTGATCGCCATGCGGATCAGGTCGAGGCGCTGCGGCGGCGACAGTTTCGGCATCATCTGCGACGCGTTCGAGTCGATCCCGACGCGACGGGTCAGCGGCATCAGCGGATCAATCTGGTCTTCCGCTTTCACATAGGCCGGTTTGAACCGGAATGCCTTGCCGGAATCTTCGTAGATGGCGCCGCCGCGGGTCAGCGGCATGGCGAACGGCATCAGTTTCCGGCCTTCCAGAGGCATCTTCTCGAAGTCGATGTATTCGTCTTCCGACAGAAGTTCGTTCTGGAACCAGTCGGTCCAGTACAGCGGATCCGGCTTCACGTCGCGCCAGACGCCGAGGAACCGATTGGTGTCCCAGAGTTCGTAGTTTTGGGAATCAGCGGGCATAGTCGCCTCCGTTTAGCCGCGCTTGGCGACGATGATGGTGGTGGGGGTGGGCGAACCTTCGAAGGCCGCCAGTTTCTTCGCCTCAGTGTCGAACGACGCATCCCAGACGAGCGAGTCCATGTTGAAGCAGCCCGAATACCAGAACGAACCGTTGGCGCTCCCCGAGGCGCCAAGCGCGACGGCATGAACCAGAACGCCGATCGCCTTGACCGGGGTGGTTGCGTCCCAGGTGGCCGGGATCAGTTGACCCGAGCTGTTCTTGCCGACCACCGTGAACTGCGCGTAATTGACGCTGTTCGGAATCGGAGCGGAGAACGCGGGCTTCAGTTCGGGATGGGAACCAGCCAGCAGAAAATTCTGCAGGTAGGTGTCCAGTTCCTCGAACGAGGCCCGGCCAGGGTCGGCATAGGGAGGGGTGACGTTGGCCATGAAAGCCTCCTGTTACTTGGTGTTGTCGTTGAAGCCCGCCAGGCCGGCAGCCTGACGCAGCGCACGGTCTTCGGCAGCCTGATCGGCTTCGGTCTTGGTGCCGCCCTCGGTGGCCTTGCCGTCGGTCGAAACGTGACCGGGCTGGGTCGCCGCCATCGCAGCGTCGAAAATGGCGCCCTGCACGCCGGCCCCGGCCGTGGTCGTGGCGGCTTGCGGTTTCTCTTGCGCGGGCTGTTCCTGCTTTTCTTCCGGCAGGCTGCCCAGCATCTCGTTGACCGCGGCGGCGTCGAGCGAGGCGAACTTCTCGTTCAGCGCGAATTTCATCGCAATCGTCGGACGCTTCTTGGCTTCGTCGGAGCCAAGGATTGCCGAAATCCGGGTGCGTTCGGCGGTTGCACCTTCGGCGCGCGCCTTGTTCACATCCTCGGTGGTGATGGTTTGGGCCTCGTTATTATCGGCCATCGCTTCGTCCTTTCTTTGATTGAAGGTGGCCGCAAAGGCCGTGATCTCGCTGTCGGTGCGGCCGATCTTGTCCGCAAAACCGATGTCGAGTGCTTCCTGGGCCGAGTAGGTCAAGGCTTCCGTCTTGCGGACTGCCTCCTCGTCCATACCCCTGTTGCGGGCGACAATGCCCACAAACTCCGAATAGGTGCTGTCGATGCGCGCCTGAATGCGATCCCGCACATCGTCGGGCAGCGCCTCATACGGGTTGCCGTCGGTCTTGTGCTTCCCGCGATAGATGAAGGTAATCTTGTAGCCGTACTTCTCCATCGCAGCCGACATATCGACGTGCATGGTCACGACACCAACGGAGCCCACACCACCGGAACGGCTCACGGTGATGGTGTCGGCAGCCGAGGCAATGGAGTAAGCGGCTGAATACGCCGAATCCGATGCATAGGCGCGGATGGGCTTGGTTCCCCGCATCCCGAAGATGTCGTCAACGAGATCGAAGTTCCCGCTGACCATGCCACCGGGGCTGTCGATGATGAGGGCGATCCCCTTCACATCGGGATCAGCCATGCCGCGTTTCATCGCTTCAAGGATGTACTCGTAGCCGGTCGCCCACTGCGTCGCCCACGGATATCCGTTGAGCATGACGCCGCGCACCGGGATACGCAGAATGCCATCCTGCACATCGTAGGGACGGTATGCCGACCGCCAGTCATCCTCAGAATACCAGAAACCGGAGGCCGCAACCTGCGTGGACCCCTGATCTTCCTCCATCTTCACGAGAAATTCTGCCGCGGCATGAACGCAATGCTCGAACCACGGCTGTTGCGTTGCGTTCAACATCGCAACTTCGTTCTGGAAGCGGGAAAGGATGGACGTGTTCTTCATGCGGCGGCCCCATCACGCGGACTCGCCGTCAGCGAGTTTTGCACGTTCTTGCTGTCGGCGTCGTAGACGCTCGGATTTTCGAAGTAGGCATCCAGCTTGCGTTCACGCGCGATCTGGCGCGCGACACGGCGGTAATCGGCACCGCTTCTGCGAGCGATGATCGCTTCCTTCGTCTCAATTCCGGCTTTGAGTGCCAGGATGTCGGCCTGCGTTTCCTTGAGCGGGTCAATCGTGCCCCGACCGGACCCGATCCATTCGCAAGCCGAATAGGCTTCGGCGTTCAGACCTTCGTAGAAAGAAGGAACGTTGCGACGCTTCAGGCTCTCGATCTCGTTGCGATTGATCGCCTCTTCCAGCCACAGGCGGTAAATGAAGTTGGCAATGCGCTCCGCAACCATGCGCTTGCGCACTTGCATCGAGACCCACATCCGCCCCAACGCCGCGCGAACCGAGGAATAGTTTGTCTGTCTGAAATCGTGGATGAACTCTTCCAGCGGCAGACCGAGCGCGGCAGCCGAATACCGCAGCAGGCTGATTTCATACTCGGCGTCGTTCGGCCCCGTCGCCCCGGTGTTCTGAACCGACAGCTTGGAACCTGGCGGCAGCATCGGGATCTGCACACCGTCGACGTGCAGGTTTTTCGCACCACCGGAATACTCTTGCACCGCAGCGAGATAGTCGAGCATCCACTGGGTCGTGGCGTTGCCGTCTGCGGCATACCCGACACCAAGGGCCTGCGTGGTGTCTTGAGGCAATTCAGCTTCCAGTGCCATTGCATAGGACGCCGCCAAGGTCGCACGCTGAAGCTGCGCTTTGCGGAAATGCTTGGTCATCTTCATCTCGTTGAGAGATGAAGAAGCGATGGAAATGCCACGGGCCTGCTCGGGGCGCATCTGCTCGAAGATGTGCAGAATGTTCTGGCGCCCCCATGGGCGGTTCCACGGAACCCGCGTCCAGTCGTTCCGCTTCATGTCCGAATAGTCGTGAAACGGGCCATCAGACGGATGCGAATTGCGGATCCACGCCGCGACGGGTGCGCCGAAATCATCGACCTCGATCCCGCGACGCAGGCGCGGATTGGGAAACACGAACGCCTGCGTCAGCGGATCGGAAAGACGATCCGGGTCAATCATCTGAAATGCAGTGCGATAGGGCCGGCCGTCGTTGGGCATCCAGCGCGCGAGACCGAGAACTTCGCCACCGGCAAGATCAACACCGACGCCGAGGCGCACGGTTGCAGTGAGCGTGTTGCGCTTACCCACGTCGGGCCAGCCATGGGGGGATTCAGCCCACAGATCGAAGCGGGTTTCGATTTCCTCCTGAAACTCTTCTTCCCAGGTGTCATCCTCTTTACCCCAGAGGATCTTCGTCGCGGGGCGAGCATTCAGCATGAATCGCGCACCAACGATGCTGTCCTTGTGGGTGACCATTGCACCGGACAGAAAAGCATCGTTGCGGAACAGATCGCGGGTCTTGGCATCGAGCACGCCCTTCTCGGGCAGAACGTCAGCATTGACCGAACGCAGAGGCGGGGACCAGAGCGCCAGTTCACTGAATGCTTTCGCACCATCGTGAGCAATACCGCCGCCCGACACCCCGGCCACCGCCGCCACGGTTGCCGGGGCGTGGACCGCATAGCCCTCGCCCGGAGGATGAGAGGCGGGGCCGAGCAATGCGTTGAGTTCTTCCTGAATGCTCATCGCTTACCCCCAGATCGGTCTGATGGGGCGACGAAGCTGACTTTGGATGCCGGCAATCTCAGCCTTGATTTCAGCGATGTACGCTTTCAGGCGGCTGGCATTGGCTGGAGTGTACCTGACACTTTCACCGTTGGAGTCACGGCATTCCACGGGCTGACCGCCAGTCAGCAGCGCATGATACGCTGCCTCAGCCTCCACGAGTCTCTGTGCTGCGGTCAGGGTCAAGTTGCTCATCCGTACAGGAAATTTGTCCATATACGGATACACGAATGCACAACTTCTTGCAATAATAACTTGATTATCACTAATAAAGTGACTTTTATCAAAGCAAGAATGAAAGAGCGAACCGCAGCATCAGGCCAGTCGTGAAGCTAGATCAGCGAAGCTCGGTTTGGATTTCTGCTTCTCTGCGACCGTACTTTCATCGGCTTCCGGGTTGACGATGAAATCGTTGTCATCCCACTCGGCCGCCCATGTCGGAGGATTGGTCCAGTCGATGCGTTCGATACCGAAATGCACCCACGGCGCCTCCCTCTCGATAGGCCGCACCACGATACCCATGGCGTAACAGCTCAAGTCCCACGCTTCATTTCGACGGCGACGGGGATTCTCCCAGCCTTTCTCGGTGCGAATTTCCGTGGTCATCTGATTGTAGAACCACGGCTGCATCCATGTCGGGAAACGAACCCTGCCACTGACACCTATCTCGTTTTGATCCTCCTGGCCCACGGTGCGCGCCAACATCCCGCTGACCAGATCCTTTACGAGGTTGGAATTGAGCAGAAGGACCGGCACATCCCCGCGCGCAACGGCATACTTGTCCTTGCGAGAGGAATCCGGCCACGTCGCGCGGGCTCTCGGGGCCGTCTTGCTCGGCTCACCTTTCACCAGAATGAAGCGACGATGAAGCCCGTCCTCTGTCTGCTTGAGACGGCGCCACAAATTATAGGCGTGCGTTGTCACCCCCTCCGCGCCACCGGAGTCGCATCCTGTTGCCCGGATCGCCATGCGGCGACCGCTACCGTCGGACAGCGCGTAGGTTTTCCGCATCACCTCGCGCACCAGAATATCCCAGTCCTCACCATAGGCGGCTGGGTCCATCGGCAACCTGTCTCCGTCTGCGTTGCGTCGATCCGACAAGCGCAGTTTGAAGCCGTCGATGACGACAAGATCTCCAGATGAGGTATAGCCGTTGATCTGAACCACGAAGCAGGTTTTCTGCACGTCGATGGTGGCAACGAGGAACCGCACCCATGGTGGGATTGTCGGTTCTTCCTCGGTCGACCCCCAGTCTTCTGCCTTTTCTTTCAGCTGTTCCGGGGATCGTTCGGACAGACGCGAGGCCGGGATGTAATAACTCCCCTGATCCACGGTGATCGTGGTGCGCAGCGGCCCGTCGTCTCCGGTCTCTTCGAGCGCCTTCGTCGCGGTGAGGTATTTTGCAGCAAGTTCGCCCCATGTGACGTAACCTGCGGCCGGTCCCTTCAACCAGAAGGAGGCGATGTTTGATCGAGCGATGTAACCGTCTTCGCGAATAGGGGAGATGACGCCATCTGCATCGACGCGCGCCCAGTCGGGCACCCAGACACCCTTCATGTTCATGGCGTCTTTGTATTTCGGCTCGATCGGACAACCTCTGACCGGACACCGCATGTAGGTTTTCTCCCGCGCCTCAAGCATGTCGCGAGCGTCCTCGTAACCGACGAGGTGTTTGAAATCCGGCTCGAACGGAGATCCGCACTTCGGGCAAAACCAATAGAACCTGCGGCGATCACCACGATTGTAGAGTTCGAAAATGCCTTTGATCGGCGGGGCCTGATGTGGGGATTGGGGTGCCCACTTCGGATCGGTGATTTCCTTGTTCGGGTTCGGGGACGCCTCGGCTACGGTCATCCCGCGGCGCCCGAAGGTTTGCGTCCGCTTCGCCGCCATGTCGTAGGGCGTGCCTTCGCCGCCAACATCATCGTCCATGCGTTCATAGTCGATCAGCCAGACCCGGCCGACGGTGATGTTCGACAGGTTGGAGGCAGTCGGGTAGGTCAGCAGAAACCGCATCCCCGACTCAAACGTCTTGTCGAAGGTGTTATCCATCTGACGCTTGGTGAGCTGGCGCTTGCGCACCTCATCCGACGCCACGAGAAAACGTTGCAGATCCCCGTTGGAAAACTTGCGAGCATTTTCCCGGTCCATCTGAACGTAAAGCATGTCTGCCGGATCGGTGATGACCGTATGCGCCATCCACCCCAGAGACATTGCCGTTTTGCCGGTTCGGGCCGGGCCAACGAAAATCATGCCCTGATGGTCCAGGCTCGTCAGCATGTTCATCGGTTCGATCAGATATGGGGTCTTGAGCGGCGACCATCGGGTCTTGTGCCCGGACCCTGATCCGAAAAACATGTATTCTTGTGCGCATTGCGCCACTGTCAGCCGCTCTGCCGGCTGCATCATGTCGAATGCTTTTGCCGCAATCTCTTCGATCCCATGATACCTGGCCGCCTCAGCCAGGTCTCTTACGGATGGGGCCTTAATGGTCCTGGCTGTCATTCGTCCTCTTGCGACGGCATCTCGCCGCTTGCTTCGAGTTCGGAAATGATGGTGTCGGACATGCTCGCCCGCGTCAGACCCTCCTTGGGAAGGTCAATCAGACGGTTGCGAACTGAAGAAATCAGCCGGTCGACAGCCCCCAGCAGAAATTCATACTGCTCGTTGCTCAACTGATCCTTTTCAGGAAGATCCTCGATCCAGTTTTTCGCTTCTTCCTTGATAAGAAGGGCGACTCTTCCCATCACGACGAGAACATCTTCGGTATGCCAAAGGTCACCGGCAGCGTTCATCACACGGATGCGCTGCATGGCAGAATCCCAGAACATCTTGTTGATGTACGGCGGGAGGCTGGCTGCATTTTTCGATGACAGCCAATCCTCGATGTCGATTTTGGGATTGATCAGGTAGCCCATCGCCTCGACGAAATCATACTTCGGGTGCGACTTCGCACCACGGCGATCCCATTCCTTGACCGGACACTTCGCCAGGCGCTTCTCGATCTGGTAGGGCTGTTTGCCGACGACCTGAGCGAGAAAGGTCACCCCAACCGGCTTGCGGAACATGGATGGATGGGGCTCAGGCTCAGGTCGAGGCGACGGAGGCCCGAGAAGTGCGTCCAGATCATCAGTCACGGATCAACCCTTCACGAACTTTTCTTGCCAGGCGACGATCTCGCCTTCGACCCACGCCGATACGCGATAGGAAATGCGGCGCGGCGGCGGGAACCTCCCCTCCCTTGCCATCTGATAGATCGTGCTGCGGGCGAGCCCGGTACGCTTGATCACTTCTCCGATTCTCAAAAACATGCTTCCCCTCGTCATGGCGGTGACTTGATGGATTCAGATTATCACTTTTAACTTGCAAAGCAACACGAATCACGCCAATATTGATTTGTGGATGCGAGGTGGTATTCAAATTCACAACCGACCCCGAGGGGCGCGTCTCGATAACCGCGCAACCGCTTTCTGGCGGATGCTGAATGAGTGACCCGTAGAGCAAGACTCCTCAAGGATGAGCGAGCGGGTGAAACCAAAAGGGCCTTTCAGCATCCTCCTGAGCGTGGTTCGGCAACGAGTGCTGTGGGTAAAGCCTACCAGCGTGAAAGCGGGTGACAGCGGTTCAAGTCCGTGCGAACGGCCCACGCTCAACTTGTGTTTCTACCGGCCTCTTGCCGAAAGGTGATAGGAGAAATGTTGACCTGGATGCCGGTTATGGGTCATGCCGAGGGTGTCGGAACAAGCGGAAGGCGGGAGCCGCAATACACCCAACCCGCAACCGCTTTCACGCGGTCACAGATTGACATGGTTCTCACATCCGGCATCGGGGTCGCACCTCGGCATTGTTAGACAGTGAGTAAGGTGGCCACCTGCCATGTTTCCGGGGAAACCCGGTAAATCTGTGACCTCGTGAGCGCGGAGTCCGGTGCCGAATTTTGGTTACGGGGCGTAATTCCGATGTGTAGCTTATATAGGTTCAAATCCTATCCGGCCCGCGCTCACCTTGCACGATGGCCCGATAGGGTTGCATCAGGGCTACGGCCCACTCAGCATGGGAGCAGTGCGCCAACGATGGTCGTGGCCGATCCATGCCGACCTGGCAGCCGGGAAATAGCGGCACCGCTTTCTGGCGGGTGCATCAAAAGGACGCCGGTTTACACCAAGGATCGCCGCGTGACCGGCTTAGCAAGTCGCGGCAGATGCATCCTCCTGAGCGCGGCCCCTGAGTGGTGAAGTGAAAGCGGGATGCTGACTTCCACGGGCACCTTTGGAACCCCTGAAATGTGGCCCGCGCTCACCCCAACATTTCACCGAGCATCTTTTGCTGCTCGATCCAGTCTCCCCACCAGTTCATCATCCGGCACCGTTCAGACCAGTATAGCGCAGCATTATAGGCGGCACGCACTTCGTTCTTCGGGGTATGAGCAAGCTGGCGCTCGATCGCATCCGCCCGCCACAAGCCACTTTCGTTCATCATGGTCGAGGCCAGAGACCGCATGCCGTGAACAGTGACCCTGCTGTGGTATCCCATCCGGTAAAGCGCATAGATCATCGTGTTTTCGGACATGCTTCCGCGGACACCCGGAAACACCCATTCCGTCGATCTGTCCAGCGTGGCCAGAACTGCCTGCGCCTGAGGTGAAAGTGGGACAAGGTGCTCTTTCCCCATCTTCATCCGCTCGGCCGGAATCCTCCATGTGTCCCCCTGAAATTCTGCCCAGGTGGCGAAGCGAACTTCCGCGGTGCGGGTCATGGTCAGCATCGTGAAATAGATCGCCTTGGCAGTCACCGGGTTGCCGGCATATTTTGCCAGTCTGGCGAAAAATTCCGGCAATTCCTCTGGCTTCAGCGCCGCCCTGTGTTTTGTTTTCGGCCGCGCTTTCAGTGCGTCGTGAATGCTCGCTGCCGGGTCCAGCTGCGTCAGACCCGATGCCACCGCGTACCGGAACACCGAGCTGATCGACTGTCGCAGCCGGCGAGGCGTGTCCCGCACACCGCGACCTTCTACCTTTCTCAGAACAGCAAGCACATGGGACGGAGTGATCTCCGAAACCCGCGTCCCGCCGATCTCTGGAAAAACATCCTGCACCAGTCTGCTCAGAACCCGTGCTGAATGTTGCGGCACCCACTTGGTTTCGTTGCTGCGATGCCATTCTCGCGCAACTGCCTCGAAGCTATCCTCAGTTGCGGTCTGCGCGGCAGGATCTCGACCGGAAGCCAGAACGCTCTTGGCCTTGTCCCTGTGCGCCCTGGCATCCTTGAGCCCTACTGCCGGGTAAGCGCCGAAGGATAGGGTCTTCTGCTTCCCCTCGAAGCGGTAGTTCATCCTCCATAATTTCGAACCGCTCGGGGTAACAAACAGGTAAAGACCGCCCCCATCCGACATCTTTCTGGCCGCATCCGAAGGCTTGGCGTTCTTGCAGGCGTTGTCGGTCAAAGTCATGTTGGTATCGTCTCGCTGTCTGATACCAACGATTATACCAACAGGCATCTGGACGCATAGGGACAAATGAAAAAGATCATCTATCAAAATGCCTTGTTTTCATGCGTCTAAGCCGGTGTCTCGGACGGCTCTGGACGCATGAAAAAGGCGAATGGTAGGCCCGGAGGGACTCGAACCCCCAACCAAGGCGTTATGAGCGCCCTGCTCTGACCATTGAGCTACAGGCCCGGCCTGACCTGCGTTTAGCACAAGGCGACAGGGGGTCAAGCCTGCGGGCGGCGGGCGGTTTCCTCTGGCCCCGCTGGCCGCCTTGCGGTAAGCGCAGGGCCGGATGAATCGCCGTGACGAGGGGCCCGCCATGACCACGCAGAAGAACGGACTGACCTATGCCGACGCCGGTGTGGACATCGACGCGGGCAATGCGCTGGTCGAGCGCATCAAGCCGGCGGCGAAGCGGACCAACCGTTCGGGCACCGTTTCGGGGCTGGGCGGCTTTGGTGCGTTGTTCGATCTGAAGGCGGCAGGCTACAGCGATCCGATCCTCGTCGGCGCCACCGATGGTGTGGGCACCAAGCTGCGCATCGCCATCGACACCGGCAATGTCGATACGATCGGGATCGACCTCGTGGCGATGTGTGTCAACGATCTGGTCTGCCAAGGCGCCGAGCCGTTGTTCTTCCTTGATTACTTTGCCACCGGCAAGCTGGACGTGGATCAGGCCGCCCGCATCGTCGAGGGCATTGCAGAGGGCTGCGTTCAGTCGGGCTGCGCGCTGATCGGTGGCGAGACGGCCGAAATGCCGGGCATGTATCACAAGGGCGATTTCGACCTCGCCGGTTTCGCGGTCGGCGCGATGGAACGCGGCGAGGATCTGCCGAAGGCCGTGGCCGAGGGCGACGTGCTGTTGGGGCTGGGTTCCAACGGGGTTCATTCCAACGGCTACAGCTTCGTGCGCAAGGTGGTGGAACTGTCGGGTCTGGGCTGGGATGCGGCCTCGCCCTTCAGCGAGGGCACGCTGGGCGCGGCGCTGCTGGCGCCGACGCGGCTTTATGTGAAACAGGCGCTGAAGGCGGTGCGGGCGGGCGGCGTGCATGCGCTGGCGCATATCACCGGCGGCGGCCTGACCGAAAACCCGCCCCGCGTGCTGCCCGAGGGCCTCGCCTGCGAGATCGACCTTGGTGCATGGACCCTGCCACCGGTGTTCCGCTGGCTGGCGGAAACGGCGGGGATGAGCGAGCCGGAGCTGCTCAAGACCTTCAACTGCGGCATCGGCATGATGCTGGCGGTTGCCGCCGACCGCGCCGACGAGATCGAGGCGCTGCTGCGCGCCGAGGGCGAGACTGTCTGCCGCATGGGCCGTGTGGTGGCGGGCGAGGGCGTGATCTACAAGGGCCGCCTGCTGTGAAGCGCGTCGCCATCCTGATTTCCGGGGGTGGCTCCAACATGGTGGCGCTGGTCCATTCGATGACCGGCGATCATCCGGCGCGCGCGGTGCTGGTCGCGTCGAACGATCCGGGCGCGGGCGGGCTGGCGAAGGCCGCGGCGTCCGGGATTGCGACGGCGGCGGTGGATCACCGCCCCTTCGGCAAGGACCGCGCGGGCTTCGAGGCCGAACTTCTGAAACATATCGAGGCGGCGGAGCCGGATATCCTGTGCCTCGCGGGCTTCATGCGGGTGCTGACCCCGGCTTTCGTCAGCCGGTTCGAAGGGCGGATGCTGAACATCCACCCCTCGCTGCTGCCGAAATATCCGGGGCTGCACACGCATCAGCGTGCACTGGATGCGGGCGATGCCGAGGCCGGTTGCACAGTGCATGAGGTGACTGCGGTGCTGGACGATGGCCCGGTGCTGGGTCAGGCGCGGGTGCCGGTGATGCCGGGAGACAGCGCCGACAGCCTTGCGGCGCGGGTGCTGGTGCAGGAACACCGGCTTTATCCCGCCGTGCTGCGCCGCTACGCTGGCGGGGACCGGACGCCCGTCCTCCTGCCCTGAGCACCGAACAGCCAGGGGCCGAAGGTTTCCCCCCGGCCCCTGCCCGCGCGACACGCTCCCACCGTCAGTCCGGCCGGTCATCCTTGAAGGTGCGGTGCCCGGAGATCATCGTCGAGACGATGGACTGGCGGCTCATGATGTCCTCGCGGATCGCGACATAGATGTGGACGATCATGAAAATGACGATCCACCACATGCCCAGATGATGCAGCGTGTGCAGGCGCTGGGTGTTCCAGACCAGACCATGCACCCATCCGAACAGCAGATGCGTCAGGCTGCCCTCCTGCGCGCCTTCGGCGTAAAGGGCGAGGCCGGTCACGATCATGAAGCTGCCCCCCAGCGTCAGGAAGAAAAACATCGCCAGTTGCGCGAGCGGGTTGTGACCCACATATTTCTTCGGCTCTTTCGCGAGGAACAGATACCACTGGATCTCGAACCAGACCTCTTTCCAGAAATGCCCGCGCCAGACCGGCACATAGAACAGCTGCCGGGCATGATGGTTGCCGACAATGGCCCAGTAGGCACGGCCCAGAAAACCGACCGTCAGCACCATTCCGGCGGCGAAATGGGCGAAACGGATATAGCCGAAGACAAACTGCTCCACCGCTTCGCCGATCTGCATGGAGGGCGGTGGCCGACCGATGAAATACCCCGTCACGCAAAGCACCAGAATGGCCGCCGCATTGACCCAGTGCCAGATCCGCACCGGCGCCTCGTAGACATAGATCGAGGTCTGGCGACTGACCGTCGCCATATCCTCGGGCGCGACATCATGTGCCGCGATGTTGGAGGAAGGGCTTGCCATGGCTCAGCCCACCAGAAGGTAAAGACCGGAAGCCGCAATCCCCGCGCCCATCAGCCGCTGCGCCATACTGCGTTCCGCCAGGCCACGGGCCAGCCCGATCCCTGCCAGATGCAGCAGGGCCGTCGCCAGCAGGAAACCGCCAAGATAGGTGGGCACATCGCCCAGCGCCTCGATGGCATGAGCCTGACCGTGACAGAATGCAAACAGGCCGATTGCCGTCAGCGTGGCCTGCGTGATGCCCTCTGCCTGTCCGCGGCGGCTGAACAGCGTGATGAGACCGAAAGCCAGCACGGACAGCGTGATCCAGCTTTCCAGCAGCGGCAGCGAAAACCCGGCCCAGGCCACCGCCGCCCCTGCCGTCATCGCGGTCATGAAGGTGAGCGCGCCCATCCAGACCCGGCGCGGCAGCACGAAGCCCGACCACAGGCCCACGGCAAGCATCGCCAGAAGGTGATCGGCCCCACTCAGCGGATGCAGGAAACCGTGCAGGAACCCATCGGTCGCGCCATGCCCGGTATGGGCCATCGCCGGGGCGGCCAGCAGAGCAAGCAGACCGGCAAGTGTCAGTTTCTTCATCGCTTTTCCTCCCTCAGCGAACCTTGACCCTGGCCAGCTCCTGACCATCGGGCGACATGACATGGGTCGAGCAGGCCAGACATGGGTCAAAGCTGTGCAGCGTGCGCAGGATTTCGACCGGCTCTTCGGGGCGTTCGACCTTGGTATCCATCAGGCTGGCCTCAAAAGCACCGATGTTGCCTGCCACGTCCCGTGGCGAGCCGTTCCAGGTGGTTGGCACAACGCATTGATAGTTTTCGATGCGGCCATCCTTGATCTTGATCCAGTGGCCCAGCGCCCCGCGCGGCGCCTCTGTCGCGCCCACGCCCTTCGCCTCTTTCGGCCAGGTCGAGGGGTCCCATTTGGCGATATTGGCGGTGCTTTCATCTCCGGCCTTGATATTGGCGACCAGCTTGTCGAAGAAATGCTTCTGAAGACGGCCGCAATATTCGGATTCCAGCGCCCGTGCCGCCGTGCGTCCCAGGGTCGAAAAGATCGCATTCAGCGGCAGGTCCATCGTCCGCAACAACCCGTCCACCTGGTTCCGGATATCCTCATGTCCCTTGGCATAGCCCACGACATAGCGGGCCAGCGGCCCCACCTCCATCGCATGCCCCTTCCAGCGCGGCGCCTTGATCCAGCTGTATTTCCCGCCCTCGTCAAGCTGTTCGATATTGGTCTTGCTGCCCTTGGCATTGGGCCCGAGCTCGAACTTCGGGCTGGTGATGCCATCCCAGGGATGCAGGCCCTTGCCCGGTTCGGCGCCCGCATATTCGTACCAGGAATGGTCGACATATTCCTGGATCTGCTCCGGGTCGCGCTGGTCGACATCCTGCACTTCGTTCAGGTTGCCGTTGATGATCGCGCCGCGCGGCAGATAAAGCTGGCCGGGGCTGAAATCATTGGCATTTTCGGGAATGTCGCCATAGGCCAGCACGGATTTTCCCGACAGGCCGCCGCCATAGAGCCAGCTCTTGTAGAAGCCGCCGATGGCGACGACATCGGGCAGATAGACGTTGCGGTTGAATTCGATGCATTTGTCGATGATCGACGAAACGAGGTTCAGGCGCTCCATGTTGATCGCGCCCACCGCGCCGGTGGAATGCACGTTGATCGGACAGGGCACCCCCCCCACCAGCCAGTTCGGATGCGGGTTCTTGCCGCCGAAGATCGTGTGGATTTTCACGATCTCCTTTTGCAGATCCAGCGCTTCCAGATAATGCGTGGTCGCCATCAGATCGGCTTCGGGCGGCAAAAGATAGGCCGGGTTATCCCAGTAGCCATTTTTGAAGATCCCGAGTTGCCCGGATTCCACAAAGGATTTCAGACGGTTCTGCACATCGCGGAAATAACCGGGCGAGGACAGCGGGTGGTTGGGCGACACCATCTGCTGCAATTCGCTGGTCGCCTTGGGATCGGCCTTCAGCGCGTTGACCGGGTTCACCCAGTCCAGAGCATGCAGGTGATAGAAGTGCACGACATGGTCATGGATTTGCAGGTTCAGCTGCATGATGTTGCGGATCGAGTTGGCATTGTCGGGAATGGTGATCCCCAGCGCATCCTCGACCGCGCGCACCGAGGTCAGCGCATGCGTGCCTGTGCAGACCCCGCAGATCCGTTCGGTGAAGGCCCAGGCATCCCGCGGGTCACGACCCTTCAGAATGACCTCCAGCCCGCGCCACATCGTCCCGGTCGAGACGGCGTTGCGGATCATGTTGTTCTCGTCCACGTTCACCTCGCAGCGCATGTGGCCCTCGATCCGGCACACCGGATCGACCACCACGCGCTGCCCTGCCGTATCAAGGGTGAAGCCATTCGGCGTCGTCACTCCCATGGCTTAACCCTCCACTTTCTCTTGGTTCTTCTTCTGGGCCCGCTTCAGCGCGGATATGGCGGCATGCACCGCAACGGCACCGCCCACCACACCGGCAGCGGTCATGCCCACCTTATCGGCATTGGCTTCGATGCCGAATTGTTTGATGTTGGTCAGCCGGTCATAGAAAGAGCCCTGATCCCAGAATCCGTCCTCGGAACAGCCGATGCAGCCATGGCCCGACTGGATCGGGAAGCTGACGCCCTCGTTCCAGCGCACGGTGGAACAGGCGTTATAGGTGGTCGGCCCCTTGCAGCCCATCTTGTAAAGGCAATAGCCCTTGCGCGCATTCTCGTCGTCCCAGTGCTCGACGAACTGGCCTGCGTCGAAATGCGGGCGGCGATAGCATTTGTCATGGATTCGCTGCCCGTAGAACATTGCCGGGCGGCCCTGACGGTCCAGTTCGGGCAGGCGGTCGAAGGTCAGCATGTAGGTGATCACGCCGGTCATCACCTCGGCGATGGGCGGGCAGCCGGGCACCTTGATGATCGGCTTGTCGGTGATGACCTTGTGCACCGGCGTCGCGCGCGTCGGGTTCGGCGCCGCCGCCTGCACACAGCCGTAAGATGCGCAGGCGCCCCAGCTGATCACGGCCTTGGCGTGTTCGGCGGCATGTTTCAGTTGCTCGACAAAGGGTTTGCCGCCGACGATGCAGAACATGCCATCCTCGTTCAGCGGCGGATTGCCCTCGACCGCGAGGATGTAATTGCCCTTGTATTTGTCGATGGTCTCTTGCAGCGCGGCTTCGGCATGATGCCCGGCGGCAGCCATCAGAGTGTGGGAATAGTCGAGCGAGATCATCGACAGCACCACATCCTTGGCCAGCGGATGCGCCCCCCGGATGAAGCTTTCCGAACAGCAGGTGCACTCCAGCCCGTTCACCCAGATGACCGGCGTGCGCGGCTTGGTTTCCATCGCATGTGCGATCTTCGGCACGAAGGCCGGGCCAAGGCCCAGCGCGCTGGCGGTCAGCGCGCAATATTTCATGAAGCTGCGCCGGGTGATCCCCTGTTTGCGCATCACCTCATAGAAGGTTTCGATCTGGCTCAAGGCTGGCCTCCCTTCATCGTTCCACCCCACGGCCAAATGGCGCAGGCTCCCGCTGCACAGGAAAACAGGCCCTGACCGGCCGCACAAAATGAAAGTGTGCACCAGTATGCCGGAAGTAATCTTATTTTATTTCATATAGTTGATGCAGATATGGCTAGGCCGCGCCGGTCGCGGGCTAATCACTTGCCCGGACAGGCGGTCAGCGGCTTTCCGCACCGCCCAAGCTCCGCGCCGCCGCGACAACCGCCTGCCCCAGCGCCAGCCCGCCGTCATTGGCGGGCGTGAGGCGATGGCTCAGCACCGGCAACCCACGCAGCCCCGCCTCCACCGCCGACAGCAGGCGCGTGTTCTGGAAGCACCCCCCCGACAGCACCACCGCCTGCGCCGCGCCGCTTTCGACCAGCTGACGCGCGGCACCGGCGAATGCCTGCCCCAGCCCGGCGTGAAACCGTTCAGCTATCACCTCGGTCGGCAGGCCGTGCCGCAGGTCATCGCGCATTGCGGGCCAGAGCGGAGCCGGGTCGAATTCGGTCCCGTGCAGGGTCAGTTCATACCCGCAACCCTGATCCGGCGCATGACGTGTCAGCGCCTCCAGCCGCATCGCGGCCTCGCCCTCGTAGCTTTGCCCCTCCGCGCAAATGTCCAGACAGGCCGCCACCGCATCGAACAGCCGCCCCGCGCTGGAGGACATCGGCGCGTTGATTCCCCTGGCCGCCGCCTGCCTCGCCAGATCGCGCGGACGACCCGGAAACAACGCATCCGCCCAGTCGGGCAGCCCCGCCTGATCGAGTCGCACCAGTGCATTGCGCCAGGGTTCGCGCGCCGCTTTGTCGCCCCCGATCAGCGGGGCGGGTTTCAGCCAGAACCTGCGTTCGAACCCACGGTAATCGCCAAACAGCACCTCACCTCCCCAGAGCGTTCCGTCAGGGCCGAGGCCGGTGCCATCAAGGACAATCGCCGCCACATTTCCCCCCTCCAGCGGCCAGCCGTTCTCGGCCAGACAGGCGGCCATATGAGCGTGGTGATGCCAGACCTCCGTCACCGGAAGGCCCATGGCTTTCCCGGCCTGGGTCGCGCGATAACCGGGATGGGCATCGACGGCGACCAGTTCGGGGCGATGATCGAACAGCGCCCGGTAATCGGCCACCGCCTTTCCGAATTCATCGGCACAAAGCGCGTCATCCAGATCGCCCAGGTGATGCCCCGGCAGCGCCTGTCCGTTCTTCGTCAGGCAGATGGCACCCTTCATCTGCCCGCCCAGCGCCAGCACCTGCGGCGCAGCCTCAAATCCCGGCGGCAGGGCCAGCGTTCCGGGCGCCCGCCCCCGCGCCCGGCGCAGCACCATTGGCGGCGTGCTGCGTTCGACACTGTCATCCAGCCGCCGCGCGATCTCGCGGTCATGCAGGAGGAAGGCATCGGCGAACCCCGACAGCTTCTCGCGCGCCTCGGCATTGCCGGTCACCTGCGGCTCGCCGGACAGGTTGCCGCTCGTCATCACCAGAACGCCGCCGAAAGCATCGCTCAGCAGATGGTGCTGCGGGGTATAGGGCAGCATCACGCCAAGCTCGGCCATGCCCGGCGCCACGACCTCGGGCAGGATCTGGCGCGACGGCGCCAGAACGATGGGCGCCGCCGGGTCACGGAGCAGCGCCAGATCCGCCCCAGACAGAACCACCACACCTTGCAGCGCCGCCTCCTGCGCCATCAGCGCCAGCGGTTTCGACGGCCGGTACTTGCGGTGCCGAAGGGTCGCCACCGCCACCGGATTTGCCGCGTCGCAGGCCAGATGGAAGCCCCCAAGCCCCTTGATCGCCAACACCGCCCCCGCCCGCAACAGATCTGCCGCCAGCGCGACCGCGTCGCCCGGCATATCCTGCCCCGCCACCTCCAGCCAGAGCCGGGGGCCGCAGGCAGGGCAGGCAACCGGCTGAGCATGGAAGCGCCGGTCAGCAGGGTCGCGGTATTCCGCAGCGCAATCCGGACACATTGGAAAGGCCGCCATCGTCGTCTGCGCCCGATCATAGGGCAGCCCGTTCAGAATGGTGAAACGCGGACCGCAATGCGTGCAATTGGTGAAGGCATATCCCTGCCTGCGGCCCGTCCCGCGAATTTCCGTGGCACAGGCGGCGCAGGTCGCTGCATCCGGCGTCACGCGGGTTTCCGCGCCCCTGCCCCGGCTTTCCGCGATTTCAAACCCCGGCGGCAGGGCACCGCCGAACGTCGCCACCTCCACCGCGTCGACGCGCGCCAGTTTCGGCGCCCGCGCGGTCAGCGCCGCTACGAATCCATCCAGCCCCGGCCCCGCCGCCTCGATCCCCACGCCTTCGGCGTCATTCCAGACACGGCCGGTCAGACCAAATTCCTGCGCGAGTTGCCAGACGAAGGGCCTGAAGCCAACGCCCTGCACCTGCCCGCGTACCCGTATGACCACAGCGTTCATATTGCCTGCCCTCCCCGCCTGCATCCACGCCTGGCTGGCGCGGCCTGGGCCTAGTGAACCGTGCAGACCATGCAGGGGTCGAAGCTGCGTACCACATGCTGCACGGACAGCGCCCCCGGCCCTTCCACCGCCACCCCTTCCAGCGCCGCCTCCAGCGGGCCGGGCACACCGGCGCTGTCACGCGGGCTGAAATTCCAGGTGGTCGGGGCGATGATCTGGTATCCGGCGATCTTGCCCCCCTCGATGCGCAGCCAGTGACCCAGCGCACCCCGCGCTGCCTCGACCAGCCCGGCGCCGCGGCCCGACCTTGGCAGATGGCCCTGCACCATGAAGGCTTCTCCCGGCACGATCCCGGCGACCAGCCCCTCCATCACCGGCTGGCTGCGTGCCAGCTCCAGAAGCCGCCCGGCCACGCGTGCCAGCACCCCGCCGCCCACGAGCGCAAGTGCAAGCGGATGGCCGTCGACCACCTGACGCGCCAGCGCGCCCACCTCATACCCCCGGCCCTGCAAACGCGGGGCCTTGCACCAGCTGTAGGCCGGGGCCGACATGCTTTCGTCCGGCACCGTCACGCCTTCAAACGGGTGCTGCGCCCCGCCCGCCATCCAGGCGTGGCTCAGATCCTCGGTGACCGCCGCAGGATCAAGCTGCCGCGCCACCCCGTCCCAAACCCCGGCGGCAAAGACCGGGCCTTCTGCCTGGCGATAGGCCCCGAAAGACAGATAGCGCCCGCTGCCCCGACCCAGCGTCAGCAGATCAAGGTCCGCCGCGATTTCAAGAAACAGCCCGACATCGCCCCGCCCCCAGCGCATCAGCGCATCAGGCGTGTCGAGCGCGGCAAATTCCTCCAGCGACCCGCCGAACAGAACCTCCTCCAGATAGCGGCGGAAGGCACGCAGCGTCGCGCCAAGCCGGGCCTTTTCGCGCAGGCCGGGTGCCCGCGTGACCCCGCCGGGCTGGATGGCGAGCGTATGCGGCCATTTCCCTGCCAGAAGGCCCATGACATGCAAAAGCTCGGCCCGCGCCTGCACCGCACGCCGCTGCGCACCGCCTTCCATCGCGGTGAACCGCTCCACTGCGCGACGATGCCAGGGGCGGGTTGCGTAATCCGGGCGCGCGAAATCGGGCATGAAGAACAGGTGAAAATGCGTCAGATGATCCGCC
The DNA here is from genome assembly GCF_003054195.1 of Gemmobacter caeni. GTDB lineage: Bacteria > Pseudomonadota > Alphaproteobacteria > Rhodobacterales > Rhodobacteraceae > Gemmobacter > Gemmobacter caeni. The sequence goes on along the minus strand of NZ_QBKP01000008.1, from coordinate 145,246 downwards.
ACGTTCTCCGCCGCATGGATCAGCGCCGCCATGGCCGCACCCTGCGGTGTCGGCTCCAGCCCCATCGCACCGGCCAGAGCCTGCGCCGCAGCGGCCGACTGGCTGATCGAGCAGATGCCACAGATGCGCGGCGTGATCACAAGCGCATCGCGCGGGTCGCGCCCCAGCAGCATCTGTTCAAAGCCGCGATACAGCGGGGCATTGACCTCGGCCCGCCGCACATGCCCGTCCTCGACGGTCAGGGCAACTTCCAGATCCCCCTCGACCCGGTTGAAGGGGCCGACCACCAGGCGCATCATTTCGGCCGCCTCAGCGTCGGCGGCACCAGCACGCGATCCGCCTTGGCGTTCTGGCCGATGCGTTCCGGTGTCGCCGCCTTCGACAGCGAGGCAAGCGCCATGAACCAGGCTTTCGGCATATCGGTCGGCAGGCCGACCGGGATGCCCGCGACCTTGGGTGTCTCGACAAAGGCATGGGCAGGGTCTTCGAAGCGCGGCGCGGTGCAGTTGATACAGGGGTAGCCGCCCCGCGTGCAGGACCCTTCGCCGTTCCAGGGGCGGATATTGCAATCGCCCACCGCCTGCGTGCCGATACAGCCCAGATTTTCCATCATGCAGCCGATCTCCGACAGTTCCCGCGCACTGGCCTTGTATTCGTAGAACTCGTTCTTCGGACAGCCGTGGTGAACCAGATGATCCGCGTAAAAGCGCGGCCGGGAAAAACCGTCCAGTGCGATCTCCTCGCCTGCCGCCAGCAACATCAGGGTTTCGGTCACCCAGCCCGGATGCGTCGGGCAGCCCGCGATATTGATGACAGGATCACCGCCCCCCGCCCGCCAGTCCGGGGCGAACAGGCCACCGGAGTGACCACCGTCATATTGCAGGCCGACCGCATCCGAGGGGTTGCCCCCCGCCGCCGTCACGCCGCCAAAGGCTGCACAAGATCCGACGGCGACGACATGGGCCGCGCGCGGCGCCAGCCTTTCGACCCAGTGCATGAGGCTGTGCCCGGTGCCAGCCAGCATCTGAAACCGCCCGGTGCCTGCCGGCCCCCGTGCAATCGCGCCCTCGACGCACAGGATATCAAGCACCTGCCTGCCCTCGGTGATTGCATTCAGCAGGGTCAGCACCTCGGCGCCGGTTTCCAACGAAAGCGCCGGATGCCACAACAGACGGATGCCCGCATCCTCAAGCGTTTCGATCACATCCGGGCTTTCGGCGCAGAGCAGGGACATCGTGCAGCCACCGCAGCCCGCCGCCTGAAGCCATAGAAGCGTTTTCATCCGGCCCCCTCTGCCAGTGGCAATTCCAGCCGGAAAGCCGCGCCCTCTGCCTCGTCCATCAACGCCAGAAGGCCGCCATGCTCTTCCGCGATCTTGTGGCTGATCGACAGGCCAAGCCCCGTACCCCGCCCCACCGCCTTGGTGGTGAAGAACGGATCGAAGATCGCAGCCCGCACCGCCTCGGGCACACCCGGCCCATTGTCGGCCACGATCAGCACCGCCTGCCCTGCCTCGGTGCGGACGGAAAGACTGATCCTCGCGCCGGCCACGCCTTCCAGCGCGTCGACAGCATTCTGGATCAGGTTCATCACGACCTGCTGGATATGGCCGGGCCGCCCGAGAACCATCGTCCGGCCCAGCGCTGTGCTGTCCAGCGTGACCGACTGGCTCATGCCCCGCATGACCCATTCCGCAGCGACCCGCGCGGTTTCGGCCAGATCGAATACAACCATTTCGCCCGCCCCGTCCGAGGACAGGCGGCGCAGATCCTCCACGATGTCGCGCACGCGTTCCGCACCATCGCGCGCACCGCTGATGGCCATGCGCAGATTCTGCACTTCGCGGTCCAGCCGCAGATCCTGACGCAACGCGATCAGCTCCTCGCGGCTGGCCCCATCCTGCACCCTGGTGAAATAGGTTTCGAACTTGCCCGCATAGCGTTCAAGCGCATGGGTATTGGCATAGACGAAACTGATCGGGTTATTCAGCTCGTGCGCCACCCCGGCCAGAAGCCGCCCCAGAGAGGCGAGCTTTTCGTTGCGCACCAGAAAGGCCTGTGCCGTCTTGAGCGCGTCGAGACTGGCCGAAAGCTCGGCATAGGCCTTGCGCAGCGCGCCCAGCGGGCGTCCGGTCAGCACATAGCCATCCACCCGGCCCCGGTCGTCCAGGCGGGGCGCAACCGACAGTTCCAAAGGCTCCACCCCGCCAGGTGTCAGCAGATCGCATTCAAGACTGGCGCTGCGCCGCTGTTCGCGCACGCTTTGCAGGATGACCGCCAGCAGCGGCCGCTGCCCTTCGGTGAACATATCGGGCAGCGCCATGGTCACGACCTGGCTTTCCTGCCCGCCAGTCAGCAGCGTGACCGACCGGCTGACCTGCTCCACCTGACCGCCACGCCCCGCAACGATCAGCACATCCGAGACGGAGGACAGGATTGCATTCAGGAAAGTGCGCATTTCCTGCAATTCGGCATTCTGACGCTCCAGCCGCTCCTGATAATCCACCAGATCGGCATAGGTGCGGTCCATGGCCGACAGCACCTCGCCCCAGGCATCATCGCTGAAGGGCACCGGCTGGGCGGGGTCGCTGGATTCGTGCGTCGCGGTCATGCCCTGATCCTAGGCCGGTGGCGGGTTCTGGCAAAGCCGGAATCTTGTCCTGCCGGGCCGTCGCCATGGTTATTTGGAAAGTTAACTTCCACAAAGTTAGAAAATCGGACAATTATTTTTCGATTCTCGGTAGACAGATGCATACCGAGACCGCATTTTATACTTAAGCCTCAAGGCTTTGCAGAAAATCCCGGCTATCGGCAAATTCCTGATCACGGCAGGCGGAAAGCCATGCTTTCACTTGGACGGAGGAATGCAAACCATTCGACCAGCCACCAGGGAGGGGACGCCGGTGCCGAAACGAATTCTGATCCTCGGGATCGGCAATGTTCTGTGGGCTGACGAGGGGTTCGGTGTCCGCTGCGTCGAGGAAATGGCCGACAGCCACGCCCTGCCGGAGAATGTGCAACTGCTCGACGGTGGCACGCAGGGGCTGTATCTGCTGCCGTTTCTTGAAAATGTCGACGCGCTGCTGGTGTTTGACGCGATCGACTACGGGCTGCCACCCGGCACGATGAAACTGGTGCGCAATGATGAAGTGCCCGCCTTCATGGGCGCAAAGAAGATGAGCCTGCACCAGACCGGCTTTCAGGATGTCATCGCCACGGCGGCCCTGACGGGATGCCGCCCGCCGGAAATGGCGCTGATCGGCTGCCAGCCGGTCGAGCTGGAGGATTACGGCGGGGGCCTGCGCCCGCTGGTCGCGGCACGCATCCCCGAAGCGCTGGCCATGGCGCGCGTGATCCTGGCCGAATGGGGCGTCGCGGTCGGGCCGGGCCGCACCAAAAGCAACCTGCTGGCCGATCCCTCGATCCGCCGCGACGCTTATGAGGCGGGCCGCCCCTCTGAAGACGAGGCCTGCCGCACGGGCGATGCCCGTTTCTTTCCCGGTGTCGCCTGATGTGCGTGGGCATTCCGGTCCTTCTGGTCGCAATCGACGGCATCGCAGGGCATGCGCTGGACGGCGAGCGGCCCGCGCTGGTCGACCTGTCCCTGCTGCCCGAGGCGCGACCGGGCGACTGGGTGCTGAACTTTCTGGGCACCGCCCATGCCCTTCTGCCCGAGGACGAGGCGCAGAAGATCCGCGCCGCCCTGGCCGGGCTTGCGGCACTCATGCAGGGCCAGGACCCGGGCGATGCCTTCGCCGATCTTGAAAACCGCCTGCCCCGGCTTCCTCCCCATCTTCAGGCCGCGCAGGATGCGGGCCGCAGCACAGGCTGACACCATGCAAGACCATGCCCCGCTACAGGATCTGCCCCCGTCCAGCGGTCTTCACCCGCTGATTGCCCGGCTGGAGACGGAGTTCCTGTATCCCCGCCTCGCCTCGGCAGAGGATGTCACCGGCTTTCTGGCACGCCCCGGCCAGCACTGCCTGTTCATTCCGGGCGATCCGCGCCGGAATCTGGAAACGGCGGATGCGGCGGTGATCCTGCCCGAGCTGCGGCTTGCCTTCCAGAATGCCTTTGATTGCGCGGTTGTCGATGAGGCCATCGAAACCGCCTTGCGGGAACAGTATCGCGCCCTGAAGACGCCGGGGCTGCTGTTCTTCCGCGAATCCGGCTTTCTGGGTGCCATCGAGAAGGTCCGTGACTGGTCCGACTATCTCGGGCGCATCACCCATATCCTGTCCCTTCAACCCGCCTGAGGTTCCGATGGTCAGCCCCTTCACCCTTCCCCCCGCCGGTTTCGGACCCGGATCGCAGCCCGACCCGGATGGCGAACTGCAATACATGGCCATGCCCTCGGGGATGCGCACCTATGCGCCGCATATTCCCGAGGCCGAGGACCAGCAGGCCATGGCCGATGCGCTGGCCATGCTGGCCGAAATGGCCGCCGCCTGCGAACTGGTGGCGCAGGGCGCGGCGCCGGTCAGTTTCGATCTGGCCAGCCTTTCGCCCGGAGCGCGCAAGGTCATGGCTGATGCGCTGGGTCAGGGCGAAGTTTCCATGAAGATCCGCGGCCTGCCTGCGGTCATGGTGCAGGAAAGCGTCTTTGCCGGGGTCTGGATGTGTCTGGCCGCCGGGATGGATCTGGTCGAGGTGGCCCCCGTGCCCGCTCTGGCACTGACGCGGGCCCATATGCCACACCGGCCTGCCATCGGAAGCCTCGCGCGGAAGGGGCCGGGCCTCGCCAACGCCCCTGCGATCCTGACCGAGCTGGTGGAAAAGTCGCGCAGCCACAAGGCCGGAGCGATGGCGCATGTGATCAACCTTTCCCTGTTGCCGCATACACCCGAGGATCTTGACTGGCTGGCCGAGGCAACGGGCGAAGGCGCCGTTACCGTGCTGTCGCGCGGCTATGGCAATTGCCGGGTTACAGCCACCGCCATGCCCTCCGTCTGGAAGGTGCAGTTCTTCAATTCGATGGACACGCTGATCCTCGACACTTTCGAGGTGACCGGGATGCCCGAGGTCGCATTGGCGGCCGATGAAGACCTGCGTGACAGCGCCCTGCGCATCCGCGACGTGATCGAGGCGATCCGATGACGCCGGGGTTCGAGGGCAGCTATCTGGGCGCGACCGACAAGATCAGCCCGCTTGCGATCATGGAATGCAAGATCTGCTGGACCCCCTATGATCCGGCGGAAGGCGACGATACGCGGCAGGTGATGCCCGGCACCGCCTTTGTCGATCTGCCGGAGGACTGGTCCTGCCCCGGTTGTTCTGCCCCGAAAGCCCAGTTTCTGGTGCGCGAAGACCCCGGCGCCGCCTCGGCCCCGGTTCTGGCAGAGATGGAGCGACGCACTCAGGCGCTGGTCGCCGATTTCACAGAAGTCTTTAACGGCAAGATGCGCGATGTTCCGATGGTGAACCATGCGCTGCATGTGCAGGCGGTTGAGTTTCAGCCATATGAGGGCGGCTTTCTGGGTGTGCTGGTTGCCCCGTGGTTCATGAACCTCGTGTTCCTGCCCCCGGCGGATTACCCGTTGCTGCCCGCAACCGGCAAGGAGGTGCTGGTCTTCCCGTCAGGCGAATATGAATTCATCCATAACGCCCGTGAAATGACCGGCCCCTATCTGGCCTGCTCGCTGTTTTCGCCCATGGGCGATTTCACCAGCCAGCTTCAGGCGGTGGATGTTGCGCGCGCGGTGATGGCCGAGCTGTTCCGCCCGGAAAACCGCGCCGAAACCGACCGGGCCGCAGATATCCGCGCGCGGCGCGAGGCAGAACTGGCGCCGCCCGTAGACAGCCTGCCAGCGGCAGAAGGGCCGTCGCGCCGGAGGCTCATCACCGGGGGGCTGGGCGGATGACGCTGGCTTCGGTCCTCTTGGGCTTTGGGCCGGACGGACCCGCGCTTCGCACCGGCCAGCGGCTGCCGGTCGAGACGATGGTTCTGGGCAGGCCCGTGCCCGAAGTGGCCGAACTTCTGCCCCGGTTGTTCAACCTGTGCCGGGTGGCGCAGGGCCTTGCGGCGCAGCTGGCGCTGGGTCTTCCGGCGACGGGCGATCTGCGGACCGAAATCATCAGGGATCATGTGATCCGTCTGACGGTGATCCTTCCAAGGGCCTTCGGGCTGACAGCGCCCGCCCTGCCCGCAGATCCGGCAGAGTTGCTGGGCCGGAACGGACTGCCTGCCGACGGGGATCTGTGCCGCTGGGACAGCCCGCTGACACCGCTGGCCTGCCGGATCACGCAGGAATTCGCCCCGGGCATCGCCTGCACCGCCCCCTTGCCGCCGCCGCCGCATCCGCTGGCCGAAGGCGCATATGAGAATTCTGCCGCCGGTCGGCAGGCAGGTGCCCCCACCCTGCGCGCCGTTGAAAGCCGCTACGGACGCGGGCCGCTCTGGCGCTTCGTCGGCTTGCTGGCCGATCTGGAGGCCGCGCTGGCCGACCGGCTGCCTGCGCCGGTCGCGGCCGAGGGCCTTGCCTGTGTTCCTGCCGCGCGCGGCGCCTACGGCCTGCGGCTGAACTCGTGCGAGGGTCGCGTGACCGGCATCGCCCGGCGCACCCCGACCGACCATCTGCTCGCCCCCGGTGGCGCGCTGCTACAGGCGCTGGGTCGCCTGCCCGCAGACCAACGCCATCTCGCGCCGCGCATCATTGCGCTGCATGATCCCTGCGTGCCGGTGCTGATCGAGGAGCCGCAGGATGCATGAGATGAGCCTTGTCGAAGGCATCCGCTCCATCGTGGAAGATCAGGCCCGCGCCCATGGTTTTTCGCGCGTCACCCTTCTGCGGCTGGAAATCGGCCGCTTTGCCGGGGTCGAAAAGCCCGCGCTGGCATTCGCCTTTGACGTGGTGATGAAGGGCAGCCCGGCCGAAGGGGCCCGGCTGGAGATCATTGACTTGCCGGGGCAGGCGCTTTGCTATGACTGCATGAAGCTGGTCGAGATTGCCGACAGGCTCGCCCCCTGCCCGCTGTGCGATGGCGGACGGCTGATCCCCGAGGGTGGCGATGAAATGCGGATCAGGAATATGGAGGTGCTGTGATGTGTACGGTTTGCGGATGTGGTGACACGGTGACCGTCGATGGCAGGGAAATGAGCCATGACGAGGCGCACCGGCTGGGCCTTGCGCATTCGCATGGCCCGGTCTTCCGGCCCGCAGCCCCCGCCCTGCCCTTTCCCCATATCCAGGCCACCGCCGACCGCGCGTCCGCACCGTCCCTGGCAGCAGGCCATCATCATTACGGCACCGGCCCGGCCGGGGTGTCGGTTCCGGGGCTGACGCAGGCGCGGCTGATCGAGGTGGAAACCTCGATCCTTGCCAAGAACGATGCCTTTGCCGCCTCGAACCGGCGGGTGCTCGACGCGCTTCGGGTTCTGGCGCTCAATCTCGTCTCCTCGCCCGGCTCGGGCAAAACCACGCTGCTGTGCAAGACCATCGAGGCACTGGGAGACGCCCCTCTGGCCGTGATCGAGGGGGATCAGCAGACCTCGAACGACGCCGACAGGATCCGGGCTACCGGCGCGCGGGCGCTTCAGATCAACACCGGCAAGGGCTGCCATCTGGATGCGCATATGGTCGGCACCGCCATCGACGCGCTGCGCCCCGCCGCCGGGTCATTCCTGTTTATCGAAAATGTCGGAAATCTGGTTTGCCCCGCAGGCTTCGATCTCGGCGAAGATGCCAAGGTCGCCATCCTTTCGGTGACCGAGGGCGAGGATAAGCCGCTGAAATACCCTGATATGTTCAGTGCCGCGCGTCTTGCGATCCTCAACAAGCTGGATCTTGCGCCGCATTGCGACGTTGATCTGGCCGCCTATACCGCCAACCTGCGGCGGGTGAACCCGAATATCGAAATCATCGCCCTGTCTGCCCGCACCGGCGCAGGCATGGCGGAATGGCTTGGCTGGCTGCGGGCGCGTCTGGCGGAGAAAGCTGCATGACCAGCCCACGCCCGACCGTCCTGCTGATCGACGACGAGCCACATTCGCTATCCTCGATGCGCATGGCGCTGGAGGACGAATTCGATTGCATCGCCGCTGGCAGCGCCGATGAAGCCGTGCAGCGGATGGAAGAGGAATGGGTGCAGGTGGTCATCTGCGATCAGCGGATGCCAGGCAAGACCGGGGTCGCCCTGCTGACCGAATTGCGCGAACGCTGGCCCGATACCGTCCGCATGCTCATCACCGGCTACACCGATCCGGGCGCGATGGCGAGCGCGATCAATGATGCAGGAATTCACCAGTTCCTGACAAAGCCGTGGCATCCGGACCAGCTTCTGATGGCGGCGCGCAACGGGGCGCATCTGTTCCAGCTTGCCCGCGAGAACGAGCGGATGGCGCTGGAGATGCGCTTTCTGGCCTCGTCCGCGCAAACCAAACTGGAAAAGCGCCGTCTGGCCCTGCGTGAGGGTCTGGGATTTGAAACCATCCTTCACAGCCCGCAAAGCCCGATGAAGGGCGTGCTGGCGGCGGCCCGGCATTTCGCCAGTTTCGACGTGCCCGTCCTGCTGACCGGCGAGCCGGGAACCGGGCGGGCGCGGCTGGCGCGCGCCATGCATTTTTCCTCGCTCCGTTCGGACCGGCCGTTCCATGCCCTGAACCTTGCCGGATTGACCGAGGAACTGGCCCTGATCGAACTTTTCGGTGCCAAGCGGGGTATCCTGCCCGGCGGCGTCAACAAGATCGGGCTGGCCCAGAAATGCGACCGGGGCACCCTGTTCATCGAGGGGGTCGAACATGCCTCGCCCGGCCTGCAACTGGCGCTGTGGCGACTGCTGGATGAGGGGAGCTTCACCCCTGTCGGTGGTCAGGAAGTGCAGACTGCCAATCTGCGGCTGTTGCTGGGCGCCGGGGCGGATCTGTTGCGCCGGGTGGCGGACGGCGCCTTCCGGGCTGACCTTTACTATGCGCTTGCGGTGGCGGAACTGGTGATCCCGCCGCTGCGGGCGCGGCGCGGTGACGTGGCGATCCTCGCACAGGCGTTTCTGGATGACCTTTCCGCCCGCCACGGCAAGGCCGCACACGGCTTTTCCCCCGATGCGCTGGAGTTTCTGGAAAACTGGGACTGGCCCGGAAATCTCAAGGAACTGCACAACGAGGTCACACGCATGCTGATCTTCGCACAGGGCCCGATGCTGGGGGCTGAACTCATCAGCCGCGCGATCCTTCAGGCAGCCCCCTCGGATCTTGGCTCCGACCGCAGCGCCGATGCCGCGCTGATGGCGGACGGCACGCTGAAGGATCGGGTGGAACTGATCGAAATGCGCATCCTGCGCGAAACGCTGACCCGCCACCGCTGGAACAAGAGCCGCGCTGCGGTGGAGCTGGGGCTTTCGCGCGTCGGCCTGCGGGCCAAGCTGGACCGCTATGGCATTTCCGACCCGTCGGGCCGCGTGCATGAGGAAGAGGAGGACTGAACGATGTGTCTTGGCATTCCTGGGCGGATCGTCGCGATCACGCATGCGGATCGTCTGATGGCGATGGCCGAGGTTTCGGGCGTGCGGCGCGAGGTGAATGTCGCGCCGGTCGCTGGCAATGACCTTGAGGCGCTGGTCGGGCAATGGGCGCTGATCCATGTCGGCTTCGCCATGGCCCTGATCGACGAGGAGGAGGCCGCGAAAACCTTGCAGGCGCTTCAGGATCTGGGCGAGGCGCAGGAAACGCTGGAACAGATGGCCTCTTCGGCGGAGGCGCTGGCATGAAATTCGCCTCTGAATTCCGCGATCCGGTGGCAGCCCGTGCTCTGCTTTCCGCCATTGCCCGCATGGCCGACCGCATCGGCGCCAGCCGTGACCGGCCCGTACACATCATGGAAATCTGCGGTGGCCACACCCATTCGATTTTCCGCTACGGGCTGGACAAGCTGATCCATGACGGGATCGAGTTCATCCATGGCCCCGGCTGCCCTGTCTGCGTGCTGCCGATGGCGCGTGTCGATGAATGTGTTGAGATTGCCGAACGTCCCGGTGTCATCTTCACCACATTCGGCGATGCCATGCGCGTGCCGGGGCATCGCAAGTCGCTGATGCAGGCGAAATCCGCCGGGGCGGATATCCGCATGGTCTATAGCCCCCTTGATGCGCTGGAACTGGCGCGGCGGAATCCGGGGCGCGAGGTGGTGTTCTTCGGGCTCGGGTTCGAGACAACGACGCCTTCGACCGCGCTGTCGATCCAGCAGGCCGCGCGCGAGGGGCTGACGAATTTCAGCGTCTTCTGCAACCATATCACCGTGCCGGAGCCGATCCGCGCCTTGCTGGACGATGCGGACATGACGCTCGACGGTTTCATCGGGCCGGGGCATGTCTCGATGGTCATTGGCGTCCATCCCTATGATTTCATTGCCCGCGACTATGGCAAGCCGCTGGTCGTCGCAGGGTTCGAGCCGACGGACCTGCTGCAATCGGTTCTCATGGTGCTGACCCAGATCGCCGAAGGCCGTGCTGCGATTGAAAACCAGTATGCGCGGGTGGTGCCGGAACACGGCAATCCGGTATCTCTGGCAGCGATCGCCGATGTCTATGAACGGCGGCCCAGCTTCGAATGGCGCGGTCTGGGCGAGATCGACGCCTCGGGCCTGCGGATCCGGGCGAAATATGCCGCCTTCGACGCGGAAGAGAAATTCGGTATCGGCTATGCCGCCTCCAGCCGCAATGTGCCGGAGATCGAGGGCTGTTGCTGCGGTGCGGTGATGACCGGCAAGATGAAACCGCCGCAATGCCCGCAATTCGGCACCGGCTGCTCCCCGGAAATGCCTCTGGGCGCCCTGATGGTCTCGTCCGAAGGGGCCTGTGCCGCCTACTGGCAATATTCCGGTATCAGGGCAGCAGAATAATGGCCCTGCGCGACACCCATGTGACCATGGCCCATGGCGGCGGCGGTCGGGCCATGCGCGACCTGATTGACGAGGTGTTTACCTCGGTCTTTCAGCCGCCCGGCTCCGAGGATCAGGCCCGGCTGACCGGGACAGCCTTGCAGGAACCCGGCGCGCGGCTGGCTTTCACCACCGACAGTTTCGTCGTCACGCCGCTGGAATTTCCGGGCGGTGACATCGGCAAGCTGGCGGTCTGCGGCACGGTCAATGATCTGGCGGTGGGAGGCGCGAGGCCGCTCTGGCTTTCGGCGGCTTTCATCATCGAGGAAGGCTGCGAAATCGCGCTGTTGCGCCGGATCGTGGCCACCATGGCCGCCGAGGCGGACAAGGCCGGGGTGCGGATCGTGACCGGCGACACCAAGGTGGTGGAGCGCGGCAAGGCAGACGGCGTGTTCATCACCACCGCCGGGGTGGGCGTTATCCCGCCCGGCCGCGATATAGGGGCCGCGCGCATTCGTCCGGGCGATGTGGTCATTGTCAACGGTGTGCTGGGCGATCACGGCGCCGCCATCCTTGCCGCGCGTGGCGATCTGGCGCTGTCCACCGATCTGGCAAGCGATTGCGCCGGGCTCGGCCATCTGATGCAGGCCGCCCTCGCCGCCGCACCGGGGATTTCCGCCGCCCGTGACTGCACGCGCGGCGGGCTGGCTTCGGCGCTGAATGAAATGGCGGCGGAGGCGGGGCTTGCCGTCGAGATACAGGAAACCGCCCTGCCCCTGCGCCCCGAGGTGGTCGGCGTTTGCGAGATCCTCGGGCTGGACCCGCTGTATCTGGCGAACGAGGGACGGCTGGTCCTGTTCTGTCCCGAGGCCGAGGCCACGGCGGCGCTGGCGGCCCTGCGCTCCCTGCCCGAAGGGCGCGACAGCACCGTGATCGGCCGCGCCAGCCAGGGACAGGCCGGGCGCGTGACCTTGCGCACGGCCTTCGGCGGCGCGCGGATCGTCGACATGCTGGTGGGGGAACAACTGCCGAGGATCTGCTGATCCTCATCTGTCCTCCGCTTCCGCAAAAGGGGCGCCCGAGGCGCCCCTTTTCCTTTACCTTGCTACAGGCGCGCTCATATCGCCCAATTGGCAAACCCGATAGACAGCAGAGGCACATAGGTAATCACCATCAGCGCCGCGATCACCACAAGGATCGGCCACAGAAGGCTGCCGAACATGCGCTGCACCGGGATTTTCGCCACCTGCGCGGCGGCGAACAGGTTCACCCCCAGCGGCGGCGTGAACATGCCAAGCGCGAGGTTCACCACGATGACGATACCGAAATGCACGGGATCGATACCGAAGCTCAGCGCGACTGGCGTCAGGATCGGGGCCAGAACCAGAATGGCCGCCGAGGTTTCGATGAACATGCCGACCACGAACAACAGCAGGTTGATGCCCAGCAGGAAGGTGATGTCCGACGAGAACGTTCCCTGCGCCCAGTCACCCACCGCGGCGGGAAGGCCCGAGCGGCTGATCAGGAAGCTGAACAGCGAGGCAGCGGCGATGATGAACATGACCGCCCCCGAAGATCGGGCCGCATCGCGGAACAGGGCAGGCAGTTCGGCCAGCCCGATCTCACGATAGACGAACATCGACAGGACCAAAGCATAGATCACCGAAACTGCGGCGGCCTCGGTCGGGGTGAAGACCCCGCCGTAGATGCCGCCGATAATGATGACCGGCATCATCAGGGCCCCGAAGGCGCGGCGCGTGGCCTGCCCCAGAGGCGCGCGGCTGTCGCCATCCTCGCGGCCATACCCCTTGAGGCGGCACCAGACCTGGACCATGATCACCAGCCCCGCCGCCACCAGAAGGCCCGGCAGCAGACCGGCGAGGAACAGCCGCGTCACCGAGGTTTCGGTCGAAACCGCATAAAGGATCAGCGGTACCGAAGGCGGGATGATCACCCCGAGCTCCGCTGAGGATGCCTGGATGGAGGCAGCCATCGGCACCGGATAGTGATGTCGCACCATTGCCGGGATCAGGATGGAGCCGACCGCGAAGGTCGTCGCCACCGACGAGCCGGAAATCGCGGCGAAAATCATGCAGGTCAGCACGCAGGAGCTCGCCAGCCCGCCCTGCACGCCGCCGACCAGCGCCTTGACGAAATCGACCAGCCGGGCCGAGATGCCACCATGCGTCATGATCACGCCTGCAAGAATGAAAAACGGCACCGCCATCAGCGGAAAGCTGTCCAGTCCGGTGAACATCTTCTGCGGCACCACAAGAAGTGGCATGTTCGAGAAGAAGTGGATCGAGAAGATCGAGGCAAGACCGATCGACACCGCGACGGGCACCGAAAGGGCGAAGAACAGGATCAGGAACGCGGCAAGACCAAGGTTCATTCGTGGATCTCCTCGTCATGCAGGGAGCCGCGCTCGGCATCGCGGTGCCGCAGCAGGACACCTGGAATGGCGCAAAGGGCACCGAACGGGATGGCCGCGTAAAAGACCGCCATCGACACATCCAGCATCGCGACCCGCTGGCTCTGCGCCCGTCCGGCCATGAGGATGCCATACCAAACCAGAACACCCAGAAAGATCAGCGTCAGCAGCGTGACCAGCCGGACGACCCAAAGCTGGATCGGTGCGGGCAGCAGCGAACGGATGAAATCAATCGGAATCATGGTCCCGGCCCGGAATGCCGCCCCCGCGACAAGGAAGGTCGACCAGATGATCGCGCCGCGCGCCACCAGTTCGGACCAGACGGCGGCATCGCCCAGGACGAAGCGGGTAACGACCTGAACAAAGACAAGAAGTGTGGCAATAGCCAGCAGCAGGGCTGCGGCATTATGGGTCAGGCGCACGGCAGCCTCGCCCGCAGACGTCAAAGCTTTCAACATTCCTCCTCCCGAGAATGCGCGGCGGCCTGCGCCGCCCTCCCCCCGAACCGTGCGCCGGCGCATCAGGGAAATGCGCCGGCCATCGGTTTACTTTTGCGCGTCGCGAATGCGCTGGATCAGCTCGGGCGAATATTTCGGCGCATATTCGTCATAGACCGGCTGCACCGCAGCGGCAAACGCCGCCTTGTCGATGTCGGTCACGACCTCCATGCCATTGGCGATCATCTTCTCGACACCGGCGGTCTCGTTCTTCGCCACGGTCGCGCGCGAGGCTTCGGCCGCGGCCTTCGCGGCCTCTTTCATCCAGCCCTGCTCTTCGGGCGACAGCTCGTCCCAGGTGATCTTGGAAATCACCACGGCCGCCGGGGAATAGACATGCCCGGTCAGCGAGGCATATTTCTGGATTTCCCACATGTTATTCGCAGTGATGATCGGCACCGGGTTTTCCTGCCCGTCGATGGTGCCCTGTTGCAGGGAGGTCAGAACCTCGGTCCAGCTCATCGGGGTCGGCGCGGCACCCAGCGCCTTGAAGGCAGCGATATGCACCTCGTTTTCCATCGTGCGCAGCTTGATGCCCTTCAGATCATCCGGGGTGCGGATCGGATGCTTGGAATCGGTGATGTGGCGAAAGCCGTTTTCGGCCCAGGCCAGTCCCACCAGACCTGCGGGTTCGAAATCGGCAAGGATTTCCTGCCCGATCTCGCCGTCCAGCACGGCATGGGCCGAAGCGTAGTCCTTGAACAGGAACGGGAAATCCAGCGCATAGACCTGCGGCACGAAATTCCCGATCGGCCCCGTGGACGAGATGGTCAGTTCGACCGTGCCGATTTGCAGGCCTTCGATCACGTCCCGCTCGCCGCCCAGCGCGCCTGCGGGTTTCAGCGCGATTTCGATATCGCCGCCCGAAAGCTCCTCGATCTTCGTCTTGAACGCCTTGCCCGCGTCGCCGTAATGGCTTTCCAGCGGCGGGGTGAAAGCGAGATTGAAGGTCTTGGCGGTTACCGGCAGCGCAAAGGCCGAGGCACCGGCCAGCAGCACGGCAAGCGTCGTCAGTCGGGTCATGGTGGTTCCTCCCTGGAATGACCGTTGATTGCGGCGGGGCGCCCCTCGCGCCCCTGCCCGGAATGGGTTCAGGTGATGCGCTTCACGCTGGCCAGAATTTCCTCCGGCTCGAACACGCGCTTCCAGTCATCTTTCATCAGCACCGGAATACCGAATTCGATGGCCTTGTTGCAGGCGTCCGAGAACACGCCCTGCACCTCGTCGAAGATCACCGCGCCGAGGATGTTCATATGGCCCAGCAGGAAGTCGCGGGCACACTCCTGCGAGACGCCGGTCTTGACCACCTCGTCCATCGCCTGACGCATTACAACCAGCAGCGAGGCACAGACGGTTTCCGACAGGCCCGGCTCCAGATAGGCCATCTGTTCGACCGTGCAGCGATGGGTGCGGTTGACCGGCGCATAGATGGCGCGCGCGATGGAATCGCCCAGCGCATAATGTTCTTCCGGCCCCTGCATCAGCGCATTGACCACGCCCTGCGGCGCGGCGATGCCACCGAAATGGTCATGCAGTTCAGCATCGGTCTTGCCGTAGTTGAAAATGACCGGATGGCAGGGGTGGGTCACGAAATAGGTGATGTCGGCGCGTTCCGGCAGATCGCCCGCGAAGGGCGCCGCCGCGTCCAGCACCACGACCATGGTGCCGGGGTCAAGCTGCGGCACCAGATCCTTCGCCACCTTGCCGATCACCGTATCCGGCACCGCCAGGATCACCACATCGGCGCCTTTGATCGCCACCTCCGGCGCCACCGCCTCGGCCCCGATCTCAGAGCGCAGGCGGTCTTTGCCGATGTCCGAAACCTCGACGCTGCGCACCTCGAAATCGGTCCTGGCCAGATTGCGGCCCAGACGGATGCCCATTTTTCCGCCCGCCCCGAACAAGGCAACTGTCGTCATGATGTTCCTCCCGCTGCGCCAAGCGCATCTTGCATAACTGGTATGATGAGATAATAATATGACGATTAAGTCAATAGCCGCTGTCGCCAGCCGGCACACCCCGCGGCAAGGGAGGAAACCGATGTCGGAAGACGTGCTGGACACCGCGCAACAGGCACCCTGGCTGACCTGGTATGGCGACGATTTCACCGGCTCGGCTGCGGTGATGGAGGTGCTGGCCTTCGCGGGCGTACCTGCCGTGCTGTTTTCCGACATCCCGTCAGAAGCGCTACTACGCCGCTTTCCGCATGCGCGCGCCATCGGCATCGCCTCGACCTCGCGAACGGAAAGCCCGGAATGGATGCAGGAAAACCTGCCCGCGCCGTTGGGCTGGCTTCATCGTCTGGGTGCGCCGATCCTGCATTACAAGGCCTGCTCCACCTTCGATTCTTCGCCCGAGACCGGCTCGATCGGGGCGGCGATCGGGGTCGGGCTGTCGGTGCGCCCGGCGGCAGCCGTGCCCATGCTGACCGCCGCGCCACAGATGCGCCGGTATCAGGCGTTCGGCCACCTGTTCGCGGGCACGCTGGACGGGGTGTTCCGGCTGGACCGGCACCCGGTAATGGCACGACATCCGGTCACCCCGATGGCCGAAGCCGATCTGCTGCGCCATCTGGCGGCGCAGACCGATCTGCCTGCGGCGCTGATCGACCTCGAGATGCTGGCCGATGACCCGCAGACCGCGCTGGAGCGCGCGCTCGCCACCGGCGCACGGGTTCTGTCCATCGACGCGATGGCCCCTGATTCGGAGGCCGCCGCCGGGCGACTGATCTGGGAGAACCGCGACCGGCTGGGGTTTGCCGTCGGCAGTCAGGGTATCGAGTATGCGCTGGTCCGGCACTGGATTGCCAGCGGCCTCATCACCAGCCCCGCCCCGGTGCCGGGGCTGGCAAAGGTTTCCGCCATCGCGGCGGTTTCCGGTTCTGTTTCCCCCACCACAGCGCGGCAACTGGATCACGCAGCGGCGCAAGGTTTTGAACTGCTGTCCTTCCCCGCCGCCTGCGTCTGTGGACCGGAGGCAGAGGCAGAGGCGCAGATTGCCCGCGTGATCGCCGAAGGCTGTGCCGCTGCCGCACGCGGGGCCAGCCCGCTGGTTCATTCGGCGCGCGGCCCTGACGACCCGGCGGTCACGGATTTCCGCGCAGCTCTTTCCGGCGTGTCCCTGTCAATGACCGAAGCCAATGCCCGCATCGGCGATGCGCTTGGCCGCATCCTTGATGGCATCCTGCGCGGATCGGGCCTGCGCCGGGCGGTGATCTCGGGCGGCGACACCTCGGGCTTCGGGATGCGTCGGCTGGGGTTGCAGGCGCTGGAGGCCCGCGCGCCCACCATTCCGGGGGCGGCGATCTGCCAGGGCTATGGCACATCCCAGCATGACGGGCTGGAAATCGCGCTGAAGGGCGGGCAGATGGGGGCAGAAGATTTCTTCGGCTGGGTCCGCGATGGTGGCGGGCCGCGATAAGAGGGCCAAAATCATGCAAGCGACGCCCCCGGGCCAGAAGCTGCAGGCCCTGCTGGGCGGTGGCGCCTTCATCCTGCTGCTGGCGGGAACCAATACCCCCACGCCCCTGCTGCCGGTCTACCGCGAGGTTCTGGGCTTCTCGCCCCTGACCATGACACTGACCTATATCTCTTATGTCGGGGCGCTGGTCGCGGTGCTGTTCGTGGCGGCGAGCCCCGCCATCGCAAGCCGCGCGCCCCTGATGCTGGTGCTGTCACTCGGTCTGGCCTGCGCGGCAGATCTGTTGCTGGGCACCGGACAGGCGCCGGGTATTCTGGCCGGGCGCGCGCTTCAGGGACTGTCAGGCGGGCTTGGCACCGGCGCGGCGGCAGCGGTTGTGGTTGCAGCCATCGGCGCAGGCGGACGGGCACTGTCGGCCACCGGCAATCTGGCCGGGGCGATCCTTGGCACCTCGGCTTCGGAACTGGTGCTGCAACTGACGGGCACGCGCGCCATCACGCTCAGCTTTCACATCCACGCCCTTGCCTGCATCGCGCTGAGCCTGCCGCTGGCCCTGCTGCTGATGCGGCGGCGTGCGCTGAACCGGCAGAGCATCCATACCGGCACGGCAAACCTCGACCCGGTTTCCCCGATCCTGCGCGTGAACTGGCGCCCGCTGCTGACCGGCTGTCTCACTTGGTCCGCGCTGAGTTCGGCCATCGTGTTCCTGCCCAGCTATTTCGCGGATCATGGCATGCCGTTGGTGCAGGCGCTTGGGATTCCGCTGCTGCTGCTGGCCAGCCTGATCGTGCAGCTTGCAAGCCCCCGCATGGCGCAGCTTTGGCCGCAGCTCTCGGGCCTGCTGTCGATTGCGCTTGGTCTGGCCGCTATCCTGATCGCAGCGGCAACCGGGCAGGATCTGCCCGGCCTCGCAGGCTTTGTGCTGATTGGTGCAGGCGCAGGCGGGGCCTACCGGCTGTCGCTGATCCTGCTGACCCAAGGCACCGGCGCCGCCACACAGGGCCGCCTTGCCTCGCTTTACGCTGCAATCACCTACGGTGTGACCGCGTCGGTCGTGCTGCTGGCGGGGGCAGTGGCCCAGCGGGCCGGTCTGGTGCCGGTGACGACCCTTCTGCTGGCCGTCACCCTGCTGGGCTGCCTGGCCGCCCTGCCCCTTGCACCGCGTCTTGGCAGGTCGGGGCCCTGAACCTCAGCGCGCAAACCTCGCCAGCGAAGCCGCAAGTTCGGGGCGGGTCCCGGCGTAGTCGGCCAGCGCGATCCCTGCCTCTGCCGCCTCCCACGCCTGACGGATCGCCGTGACCCCGGCACGAGCCCCCATCGGGTGCCCATGGATGCCGCCGCCCCCCAGATACATCAGATCCAGCCGACCGCCGGTCCGGCGGAAGGTCTCGGGCGCCTGCCCGCCCCATTGGCCGGAACAGACCACTGGCAACGCACAATCGGCCTCGGAAAAGATCGGCGTCAGGCAATCGCCAAAGCTGCGCACGAAACTGTCGTCAGGTTCCCAGTATTTCGCGGCGATACCGTTGACCTGAAACTGATCCACCCCCAACAGGCGCCAAATCTTCTGATAGGCGCGAAATTCCATCCCCAGCGCGGGATTCCGGGTCAGGATGTCCCAGCCGTTGCGATGCGCATGCAGGCAAAGGGCCGAGCGTTTGCGCAGGAAACTCATGCCGCCATAACCGACCGAGTTGATATTGACCACCGCCGCCGCGCCGCCCGCCGCATGAACCAGATCGTGATTGCGCATCATCACATCCGGGTCGGCCGAGGAAATGCCAAAGGCATAAAGCACGCGCTTGCCGGTCTTCTGCTGATGATCCTCGATCACCGGCATGATGGCAGCCACACGGTCGGCCAGCGGCGAATAGCCGGGCGACATCAGCTTTTCATCATCCTTGATGAAATCGACCCCGGCCTCACAGAGTTCCCGCACCACCTGTGCGGTGTCAGCAGGCGTCAGGCCCAGCGACGGCTTGATGATCGAGGCGATCATCGGCCCTTGCGCCACATCCATCAGCCGGCGCGATCCGGCAATGCCGAACTGCGGCCCCGGATGGCATGCCCATGCAGACGGCAGGTCGAAATCCATCACCCGGACCCCGGAAAGCCCGCGCGCCGAATAGACACCGCCGACGGTAATCGTCATCAGCGCGGCGATATCGGTGCCCACGGCCTCCAGCGGGAAGGCGATGGTGACATCGCCACGCAGGTAATGGGTTCCGGGCGGGTCTTCGGGGCGCGGGAAGCCGGGCTGATCGGTGCTTTCCAGCGGCTGCACCGCGACCACGCGGGCAGCGCAACGCGCACGCACTTCCTCGGTCTCGCCCGGAAGTTCGGTAAAAGTGCCGGTCGATTGGTCGGAGGCGATCTTTTCCGCCATCTTCTCAAGGCTCGCCCCCGGCAGGGCCGGAATTTCCAGCCGATAGGTGACGCGAATGGTGCTGTCGTCGCGCTTTCCGGTCATGCCGTCCTCCTTCTCTACCCTTATGGTATACTCATTATACCACATGACAGCAATGACTTTCTATCCGGCCACATCCGCCAGACGAAAGCACAGCGGACTGTAATTTCTGCGAATTTCCAGTACCTTGCTCACGCAGCGCACGGCTACCGCTCTGGTTGCGAGCGGGGCGGATATTGCATATGATCACCTCATCATACAATTTCACCCCGCAGAAACGAGACACCCCATGCCCCCGACCAGCGATACCCCCCGGACGGCCGCCCCTGCCGGGGAGGACAAGATTGTCCGGCGCAAGCTGTCGGACGAGGTGTTTGACCGGCTGCGCGCCATGATCACCTCGGGCGATCTGCGGCCCGGCGACCCCATGCCGTCAGAGCGCGATCTGATGCAGCGCTTCGGCGTTGGCCGCCCCGCGGTGCGCGAGGCGCTGCAATCCATGCAGACCATGGGGCTGATCACCATTTCCCACGGCGGCCGCAGCCGGGTGAACGCCCTGTCGCCTGACAGCGTTCTGGACCGGGTGGACGAGGTGGCGCAGATCCTGCTGTCTTCTGCCCCCGATCAGCTGGAAAACCTCAAGGAGGCGCGTCGCATGTTCGAAATGGGCATGGTGCGGTTAGCTGCCTTGCGGGCGACCGAACAGGATTTGTTCGATCTTCGCCGTATCCTGGATGACCAGCGTGGCCATCTGGATGACCCGCGCCAGTTCATCGAAGCCGATCTGCGCTTTCACGCCCGCATTGCGGAAACCACGCGCAACCCGATCATGGCTGCCGTCTCGGCGTCGATGCTGCGCTGGCTGCTGCGCTATTACACCGCGCTGCTGCACTGGTCAGGAAACGAGCACAAGACCCTGGCGGAGCATGAAGAGATCCTGACCCTCATCGGCCAGAAAGACCCGGAGGGTGCGGTAAATGCCATGCGCCGCCATCTGGACAGGTCGAGCGAAATGTATCGCTACGAAAGCTGACCGGACGCCGCAGGGGCGCCCGGATCAGGGTATCAGCACGATTTCGGGTCAGGCCCCGGAAACCTCGGCCAACAGTTGTGCATTACCGCCCGAAGCCGTGGTGTCGATGCAGACATGGCGCTCCAGCGCCACATGCGCGGCATCGGGCAGGCCACCGATCAGCGGCAGGATCGGCCCCTTGCGGGCGGCCAGCGCCTCGGCACAGGCGCGCGCGCCCTCGCCCCAGCACAGCACGCCCGAGAATCCGTCAAGCCGGGTCAGGGCCTGCGGGTCAAGCCCCGCCGCCTCGACCGCGGCGCCGCCAAGACGACGCACCGCCTCGGCCTGCGCCAGCGCGGCGGCTGCACCGGGGCCCATGCACAGCAGCGGTGCACGACGATGCGCCGACAGCCGGTTGCTCTCGCCGGTCGGACCCGGCAGGTCATGCACCTGCATCACCTCATCCAGACCCTGCACGGCTTTCAGCGCGCGGCTCACCTCGGCCTCAGTCGCAGTTCCGGCGGCGCCGGGATCAACCTCAGGCGCGGGTTGTGCGGTGAAGCGCGCCAGATAGTCCGGGCCACCCGCCTTCGGCCCGGTGCCCGAAAGCCCCTCGCCCCCGAAGGGCTGGCTGCCAACCACGGCGCCGATCTGGTTGCGGTTGACGTAGATGTTGCCGACATGCAGCCGGTCGACCACGCGCTGCACCCGGTCGTCGATCCGGGTATGCAGGCCGAAGGTCAGGCCATAGCCCGTGGCATTCACCGCGCCGATCACCTTGTCCAGATCAGCGGCGCGGAATGTGGCGACATGCAGGATCGGGCCAAAGATCTCGCGCTCCATCTGTTCGATGCCGGAGACGCGGATCACCGCCGGGGCGATGAAGGTGCCGGCGTTCGGCACGGTCATTTCCTTCAGCACCCGCCCCCCGGCACGGGCCGTATCGACATAGGCCGCGATAGCGTCACGCGCCTCGGCGTCGATCACCGGGCCAACATCGGTCGCCAGATGCCAGGGATTGCCCGGACGCAGTTCATCCATCGCGCCGAACAGCATTTCCAGCAGGTTTTCGGCCACATCCTCCTGCACATAAAGGCAGCGCAACGCCGAACAGCGTTGCCCGGCCGACTGGAAGGAGGACGCGAGGATGTCGCGCACCGCCTGTTCCGGCAGGGCGGTGGAATCGACGACCATTGCATTCAGCCCGCCGGTCTCGGCAATCAGCGGCGCGGCGGGGTCCAGATTGGCGGCCATGGCGCGGCGGATGATCAGCGCGGTTTCGGTCGAGCCGGTGAAGGCCACGCCATTGACGCGCGGGTCCGAGGTCAGCATTGCCCCCACCCGACCGTCGCCCGGGAGCAGTTGCAGCGCGGTTTGCGGCACCCCCGCCTTGTGCAGCAGATCCACCGCCAGTGTGGCAATCAGCGGCGTCTGCTCCGCCGGTTTCGCCAGCACCGCATTCCCGGCCACCAGTGCGGCGGCGATCTGACCGGTGAAGATGGCCAGCGGGAAGTTCCACGGGCTGATGCAGGTGAAGACACCACGCGGCGCGGCCGTCAGCGCCTGCCCCTGATCGGCGTAATAGCGAAGGAAATCCACCGCCTCGCGCAATTCGGCCACGGCGTCGGGCAGGCTCTTGCCCGCCTCGCGCGCCAGAAGGGCGAAGATGGCGCCAAATTCGGCCTCATACAGATCGGCGGCGCGACGCAGCACCTCGGCCCGTTCGGACGCGGTGGCATCCCAGACCCGCGCGCCGGCCAGCGCCATTTCAGCATCCGGCTGCGCGGCGGGGATCAGATTGCCGACATGTTCGCCCGTCGCCGGGTTCACCACATCCAGCCGCTGCCCGCCCGCCACTGGCCCGGCGATGCGCGGACGGGCGTCGAAGATCGCGGTCAGATGCGGCGCACGCGCCGCCTCGATCGCCGCCAGATGCGCGGTATCGGTCAGATCCCAGCCTTTGGAGTTCTGCCGCGCGCCAAACAGACGCGGGCCGGTGGTGATGGCCGGATTGGCAACCGGATCAACCGTTTCCATGAAGCTCAGCGGACAAGCCGCCACGGTTTCGGGCGTCACGTCCTCGTTCACGATCTGGTTCACAAAGGACGAATTGGCGCCGTTTTCCAGCAGGCGCCGCACCAGATAGGCCAGCAGATCACGATGCGCGCCCACTGGTGCATAGATGCGGCAACGGGTGCCCCGGTCGGTCAGCACCAGATCGTGCAGCCGCTCGCCCATGCCATGCAGGCGCTGGAACTCGAAGGCACGCGGATCGGTCGCCATGTCGAGGATCGCCGCCACCGTATGCGCGTTATGGGTAGCGAATTGCGGATAGATCCGGTCTGTCATGCCCAGAAGCTTGCGGGCGTTGGAGATATAGCTGACATCGGTCGCCTGCTTGCGCGTGAACACCGGGAAGCTGTCAAGGCCCATGACCTGCGCGCGCTTCACCTCGGCATCCCAATAGGCGCCTTTCACCAGCCGCACCATGATGCGGCGGTCAAGCTTCGTCGCCAGCGCATAAAGCCAGTCGATCACCGCACCGGCGCGACGCCCGTAGGCCTGCACCACCACGCCGAACCCGTCCCAGCCGCGCAAGGCCGGATCTTTCAGAACTTCCTCGATCACTTGCAGCGAAAGGGCAAGCCGATCCGCCTCTTCCGCGTCGATGTTGAAGCCAAGGCCCGCCGATTTCGCCAGCCCCGCCAGCGCACGGACGCGCGGCACCAGTTCTTCCATCACCCGCTCGCGCTTGGCCACCTCGTAACGCGGATGCAGTGCCGACAGCTTGACCGAGATGCCGGGGTTGCTGCGGATATCGCCGGTCGTCGCGGCGGCGGCGATGGCAGTGATCGCCTTGGAATAAGACAGGTGGTAACGACGGGCATCGGCCTCGGTGCGCGCAGCCTCGCCCAGCATGTCATAGCTGTAGGTATAGCCCCTGGCCTCCAGTTCGCGCGCACGCTTCATCGCGCCTTCGATGGTTTCGCCCAGCACGAACTGGCGGCCCATTTCCTTCATCGCGCGGCCCACGGCAGTGCGGATCACCGGCTCGCCCAGCCGTTTCATAGCAGCGCGCAGATGGCCCACGACGCCCGGCTCTCGGTCATCCAGAACCTTGCCGGTCAGCATCAGCGCCCAGGTCGAGGCATTGACGAGGCTCGATGCCGAATGGCCCAGATGGCGGCCCCAGTCCGACGGCGCGATCTTGTCCTCGATCAGCGCATCCATCGTTTCGGCATCCGGCACGCGCAGCAGCGCCTCGGCCAGACACATCAGCGCGATGCCCTCGTCGGTGGACAGGCCATATTCGGCCAGAAACACCTCCATCAGCCCCGGCTTCACGCTGGCGCGGATGCGGCGCACCAGATCGGCCCCGGCGGCAGTGATGCGCGCACGATCCTCGGGCGACAGCCCAGCCTCGGCGATCAGGTTGCGCAGAAGCGCCGCCTCGTCGCGCAGGCTTTGGGTGTCGATGATGCTCCAGCTATCGGCCATGTCGCGCGGCATATGGGGAAACCTCGTGGAAATCCGCTGTCAGTTCCTGGAAGAATACAGTGGATTGCGCAGGCGATTTTCCCGATGATATGGCGACATGCAGGCGGATCGCCCGAAGATGAAAGGTCTTTCGATGTCAAACGCGCTGATGGAGCTGGATTCCTACGACAAGGCGATTCTGCGGGTTCTGGCGGCGGAAGGCCGGATCACCGCCACCGAGCTTGCCCGCCGCATCGGCCTGTCGAAAAGCCCGACGCAGACGCGGCTGAAACGACTGGAGGAAGGCGGCGTCATCGCGGGCTACCGCGCCATGCTGGACCCGATCGCCATGGGCCTTGCCCATGTCGCCTTTGTCGAAGTGCGGCTGTCGGATACACGCGAAATGGCACTGCAAGCCTTCAACAAGGCGGTGCGGCTGATCCCCGAGGTGGAGCAGTGCCACATGATCGCGTCGCGTTTCGATTATCTGCTGAAGGTGCGGACGGCGGATATTCAGGATTACCGCCGCGTTCTGGCGGAACGGATCAGCGCCCTGCCCCATGTCGCGGCGACCTCCACCTATGTCGCGATGGAGGCGGTAAAAGAACTGGTCTAAGGCGTGGCGCGCCCGGCGATGCGCCGCGCCACATGGATCAGCGGCCAGCGCAGGATCGAGGCGCCGCCGATCAGGCAACCAAGGCCCCAGTAGGCGCCGTTTTCCCAGGTGACCCACCCCAGCAGGGGAATGCCGCTGGCCGCCAGCATCAGCGCGGCAGGCCAGTGGAACCGGCGCGGCCCCATGGCCACGGCCGAGGCCAGCACCACCCAGATACAGGCAAGGGCCAGCGAAACGCTCATGCCGCGCGCTCCGCCAGGCGGGTCGGCAGCGCATTCGCCCAGGCCGAAATGGTGCCCGCACCGAGGCAGACCACCATGTCACCCGGCCGCGCCTGTTCGCGCACCAGCCGCGCCAGATCGGATTCGTCGATCAGCGCACGGGCGTGGCGGTGGCCATGGGCGATCAGGCCGGAGACCAGATCGTCGCGGCTGGCGCCGGGGATGGGCTCTTCCCCCGCAGCATAGACCTCGGCAATCGCCACCACATCGGCTTCGTTGAAACAGGTGCAGAAATCATCGAACAGCGAGGACAGGCGCGAGAAACGGTGCGGCTGATGCACGGCGATGACCCGGCCCTTCGTCGCCTGACGCGCGGCACGCAGCACGGCGGCAATCTCGACCGGGTGGTGGCCGTAATCGTCGATGATGGTCACGCCATTCACTTCGCCCACGCGGGTGAAGCGGCGGTTGACGCCCGCGAAATTGGCCAGCGCCTCGCGGATCTCATCCTTCTTCATCCCCAGATGGCGGGCCACGGCGACAGCGGAAAGCGCGTTCGAGACGTTGTGATCGCCCGGCATGGGCAGGGTGCAGCCTTCGATTTTCGAACCTTCGCCTTCATTCTGAAGCAGGATATCGAAGAAGGCTTTGCCGTTATCGAACTTCAGGTTCACCGCGCGCACATCCGCCTGCGCGTTGAAGCCAAAAGTCACCACCCGGCGGTCAGTGACACGGCCCACCAGCGCCTGCACCTCGGGGTGATCGGTACAGCAGACTGCCAGGCCATAGAAGGGGATGTTCGACACAAAGTCGAGGAAGCCCTTGCGCAGCGCATCGAAGCTGCCCCAGTGCTCCATATGCTCGGGGTCGATATTGGTGACGATGGCGATGGTCGCGGGCAGGCGGTTGAAGCTGCCGTCGCTTTCATCGGCCTCGACCACCATCCATTCCCCGGCGCCCGCGCGGGCGTTGGAGCCATAGGCATGGATCACGCCGCCATTGATGACGGTCGGGTCAAAGCCGCCCTTGTCCAGCAGTGTTGCCACCATGGTCGTGGTCGTGGTCTTGCCATGCGTGCCTGCCACGGCAATGTTCGACCGCATCCGCATCAGCTCGGCCAGCATCTCGGCCCGGCGAACCACCGGCAGCTTGCGGCGGCGGGCTTCTTCCAGCTCGGGATTGCCGGGCTTGATGGCGGAAGAGATCACCACCACCCCGACCTCATCGCCGATGTTCTCGGCCCGCTGACCTTCGAAGAAACGTGCGCCAAGGCCAACCAGCCGGTCGGTGATTTTCGAGGCCTTCGCATCCGATCCCTGCACGCGGTAGCCCAGCGTCATCAGCACCTCGGCAATACCCGACATGCCGATGCCGCCGATGCCGATAAAGTGGATGGGCCCCAGTTCAAGGGGCAGTTTGGTCGCGTTCATGGGTCACTCTTTCCGGGCAAGGCGCAGAACCAGGTCGACCAGCCGTTCGGTGGCGTCGGGTCGGCCCTGCGCAAGGGCATTGGCGGCCATACGCCCGGCCGCCTGCGGCTGCGTCAGCACGGCGGCCATTTGCGCGGTCAGGGTGGCGGGGTCAAGGGCGGATTCAGGGATAAGTATAGCTGCCTCGGCGGAAACCAGCCCCCGCGCATTGGCGGTCTGGTGGTCTGCGGTGGCCGCGGCAAAAGGGATCAGGATGGAGGGCCGCCCGATCACCGAGATATCGGCGATGGATGAAGCACCCGAGCGCGATACCACCAATTGCGCCTCGGACAGCCGGCGCGGAATGTCGGTGAAGAAGGGTTCGACCTCGGCCATGATCCCGGCCGCTTCATAGGTTGCGGCCACCCGCTCCATATCCTCGGCCCGGGCCTGATGGGCGACCCGCAGATTGCGCAGCACCGATTCCGGCAGGGCCGCAATGGCGGCGGGCACCACATCCGACAGGATGCGCGCGCCCTGGCTGCCGCCAATGGCCACAAGGCTCATCGGATAGTCCCCGGGCGGAATATAGGGAGCACCGGCGCGATCCAGCACCGACTGCCGCACCGGATTGCCCGTATGAATGCCCTCCACCCCGTCGGGCAGGGCTGTGGGCCAGGTGCCGCAGGCGACAAGGTTCACCCGCCGGGCAAAGACCTGATTGACGCGGCCCAGCACACCATTCTGTTCGTGGATCATCCGCGGCAACCGCAGCAGCGTGGCCGCCGCCAGCGCCGGTATCGACGGATAGCCACCGAAGCCCACTACGACCTCAGGCCGGTCGCGCAGCAGCGCCAGCACCGCCGCGCCGATCCCCCCCGCGATGCGGAAGGGCACCAGTGCCTTCGCCGCCAACCCGCCACGCGCGAAGGTGGCCGATGCTACCTGCTCCACCACCACCTCGGCCGGGAAGCCGCCAGCATAGCGGGCGCCGCGCGCATCGGTCGAAAGCTTCACCCGCCAGCCCCGCGCGATCATCGCCTCGGCCAGGGCCTGCGCGGGGAACATATGCCCCCCGGTGCCCCCGGCCGCGATCAGCAGAAGTGGCGCCTGCCCTGCCATATCAGCGCCCCCGACGGAACAGCAGATCGTGCAGCTCGTTCTGCGGGCGGGTCCGGGTCAGCGCCAGCAACATGCCGACTGTGATGCCCGCCGCGATGACGGATGATCCACCGTAGCTGACGAACGGCAGCGTCATGCCCTTGGCAGGCAGCAGACGCACCGCCACGCCCATGTTGATCATCGCCTGCACGCCGAAGATGCAGGCCAAACCGGCGCCGGCCAGCCGCACGAAGGGATCACGCTCTTTCATCAGGCGGAACATCGACCGCACGACGACCGTGCCATAAAGCGCAAGGATGCACAGCACCAGCAGCAGGCCATATTCCTCGGCCGCGACAGCGATGATGAAATCGGTATGGGCATCCGGCAGCGTCCATTTCACCTGACCGCCACCGACCCCCACGCCGAAGAAGCCGCCTTCCTGAATGGCGTTGGTCGCGTAGCCCAACTGCGAGCGCGGGTCGATGTCAGCGGCAAGAAAGCCGTCGATCCGGCGGGCGAAGTGCTCGGATGCGCCATAAGCGACCACCCCGCCGCCTGCGATGAGCGCGATGACGACCGAGATCAGCAGAAACGGCGCCCCGGCCACGAAATAGACCACACCCCAGCCGAACAGCACCAGCATGGATTGACCGAAGTCGGGCTGGGTCGCCAGAAAGCCCACGACCAGCAGGGTAATGGCGAAGGAAATGCTCTTGCCCGGCGGGCCGTTCAGTTCCTGACTGGCAGCCATCAGCCAGGCGGTGACGATGATGAACCCCGGCTTCAGAAACTCAGAGGGCTGGAACGAAGCGAAGCCCAGCGAGAACCAGCGCACGGCGCCTTTGCCAAAATCGGTGCCGAAGACCGGCAGCAGCGCCAGCGCCACGAAGGACAGCGCAAAACCGATGATCCCCAGCCGCCGTACCATCTCGGGCGGCAGCATCGAGGTGCCCAGCATGGCCACCAGCGCCAGCGCGCCAAAGAACGCCTGCCGCTGCACATAATGGAACGGGTCCAGCCCGTTACGCGTCGCCAGGGGGACAGAGGCAGCCAGCCCCAGCAGGATGCCGATGCCGAACAGGATCAGCACCGCCGCCAATGTCCATTTGTCGAGCGTTCGCCACCAACGGGGGAGAACCGGCTCGGTGACCCGTACGGGCATCGAACCATAGACCATCTCAGTCATGGGAACCGCCTGATTTGCCTGCTTGCCTAAAGCTGCCGGTTTGCCCGGCTTGAGGATCAGCCTAACGGGATTCCGCCCGCAAGGCCAGTGGAATTGCATGCAAGATGGGGCTGTCCCGGCATCACGCTGCCGTGCGCGGGACGCCGGAAAAGACGCACCCGCCTGGCCATTCCAGTGCTTGCAGGCGCCGCCCCCCTCGCCCATTCTGCGCGCCGAAATGACGGCGGGGTGCGGGATGATTCCGGTTCAGGGTTATGCGGGTCGCAAGGTGGCGGTTCTGGGGCTGGGGCGATCCGGCCTTGCCACCGCGCGCGCGCTGAAGGCAGGCGGGGCCGAGCCCGTGCTGTGGGACGACAGCCCAGAAGCGCGCGCCAAGGCCGAGGCCGAGGCCGAGGGCTTTGCATGCACCGATCTGATGAAACAGGGCGCCTTTGATGGCGTGGCCTGCCTGATCACGTCGCCCGGCATCCCGCATCTTTACCCGCAGCCGAACAAAGTGATCGCCCGCGCGCTCGACCTTGGCGTGCCGGTCGACAATGACATCGGCCTGTTCTTCCAAAGCCTCGGTGCAGCCGACTGGGCGAAGTTCGATACTGCCCCGCGCGTCGTCTGCGTTACCGGATCGAACGGCAAATCCACCACCACGGCGCTGATCCACCATATCCTGCAAGTCGCCGGCCGGCCGACGCAGATGGCGGGCAATATCGGCCGCGGCGTGCTGGACATCGACCCGCCGCAGGATGGCGAGGTCATCGTTCTGGAACTGTCCAGCTACCAGACTGATCTTGCCCGCGCCTTGACGCCCGATGTGGCGGTGTTCACCAACCTCTCGCCCGATCATCTGGACCGTCACAACGGCATGGGCGGCTATTTCGCCGCCAAACGCCGGTTGTTCGCGGAAGGCGGCCCGGATCGCTGCATCGTGGGCGTGGATGAGACCGAGGGGCGTTTCCTTGCCAACCAGATGGCGCAGGGACCAGAGGATGACCGGGTGATCCGCGTCTCCTCCGGCACGAAGCTCGAAGGCTTTGGCTGGTCGGTCTTTGCCCGCAAGGGTTTCCTTGCCGAATGGCGGCGCGGCAAGCAGATGGCCTCCATCGACTTGCGCGAGATTTCGGGGCTGCCCGGTGCCCATAACCACCAGAATGCCTGCGCCGCCTATGCCGCCTGCCGTGCGCTGGGGCTCGCACCCAAGCTGATTGAACAGGCGCTGCAATCCTTCGGCGGCCTGCCGCATCGCAGCCAGCTGGTCGGCGAAAGGAATGGCGTCCGCTTCGTGAATGACAGCAAAGCCACCAATGTCGACAGTGCCGCAAAAGCGCTTCAGGCTTTTCCGAAGATCCGCTGGATCGCCGGAGGCATGGGCAAGGATGGCGGCATCGCGGCGCTGGAGCCCTTCCTCGGATCGGTGATGAAAGCCTATCTGATCGGCCATTCGGCCCGCGACTTCGCGCTACAGATCGGCAACACCCCGCATGAGATCTGCGAGACGATGGCCCGCGCCGTCGCCCGCGCGGCAGAAGAGGCCGAGCCGGGCGATGTGGTGCTGCTTGCCCCCGCTGCCGCCAGCTTTGACCAGTATCCGAACTTCGAAAAACGCGGCGAGGATTTCACCGCTCAGGTCCAGGCGCTGCTGTCGTAAGGGGGGCTCTGCCCCCGCGCCCTTGGCGCTCCCCCGGGATATTTGGACCAAGATGAATGGCAAGGGCGTTCATCTTGGCAATAAATATCCCGGGGTGAACGGGCCGCAGGCCCGGAGGGGCAGCGCCCCTGACCTTGCTAGAGATCCGCCAGCGCCCCGGCATGGTCCTCCAGCGCGGCGGCACCTTTCGGGGTCAGCCCATAGATCCCGCGCGCGGCGCGTTCGAACCAGCCATAGTGATCGGCCCGCAGCATCTCGCCCGCGCGGGCAACGCCGGTGGCGGTGGCGAGCGCTTTCGGCGCGGCGGGGCCGGTCGCCAGCGCGCGGGCAAGGCGCAGGGCATCCTGCCGATAGGCGGTCATCCGCGCCCCGCCCGGCGTGCCGCCGGTATTGGGGTCGCCTACCCGTCGGTCGAATTCGCGCAACAACCGACCGGCGCGTTGCTTCTGTGGCCGGGGACGGTAGGGGCCGGGGTCGAGATGGGCCTGCACCTTGCCGATCTGCTCTACCGCCAGAAGACCAAGACCGAGGCGGCGGCAGAGGGCGAGGATGTCGCGGTAACGCGCGGGCCAGCCACGCGGACCGGGCGCGGGCACGGCGAGATAAACGGTGTCAAAAAGGCTCAGCCGTCGCACGCCTTGCAGCACCAGAGACATCGTGAAGCCGGTCTTCATCTCCACCACCACCGGCGCCTCCTCGCCCCGGCGGGCAAGGATATCGCAATGGCCAACTTCGGCCTTCACCTCATAGCCCTGCCCTTCCAGCCAGAGCTTCAGCGCCGGATACAGCTCGGCCTCGCGCTTGCGTGCCGCCACCGGATCAGCGCACCTTCAGCGTGGCCAGACCGATCAGCGCGAGGATCAGCGAGATGATCCAGAACCTGATCACGATCTGCGGCTCAGCCCAGCCCTTCTTTTCGAAATGGTGGTGAATCGGCGCCATCAGGAACACCCGTCGCCCGGTGCGTTTGAAGTAAAGCACCTGGATGATAACGCTCAGCGCCTCGACCACGAAGAGTCCGCCGACGATGGCCAGCACGATCTCGTGCTTGGTGCAGACAGCAATCGCGCCCAGGGCGCCACCCAGCGCGAGGCTGCCGGTATCGCCCATGAACACCGCCGCCGGCGGCGCATTGTACCACAGGAAACCCAACCCTCCGCCGATCAGCGCGGCGGCAAAGATCAGCAGCTCCCCGGTGCCCGGCACGAAGTGGACGCCCAGATATTCGGTAAAGTTGAAGTTGCCGACGACGTAGGAAATGACGCCGAGCGCACCACCCGCGATCATCACCGGCATGATGGCAAGGCCGTCCAGACCATCGGTCAGGTTCACCGCATTGGCGGCGCCGACAATCACGATCATGCCGAAGGGCACAAAGAACCAGCCAAGGTTCAGAAGCGCGTTCTTGAACAGCGGCAGCGCAAGCTGATTGGTCAGCGCCTCCGGGTGGAAGCGCGCGGCGGCATAAGCGGCCAGCGCGGCGATCAGCAGACCCAGCGCCATGCGCACGCGGCCCGAGACGCCCTTGGTGTTCTGCTTGGTAACCTTAGCATAATCGTCGGCAAAGCCGATCAGGCCAAAGCCCAGCGTCACCAGAAGCACGATCCAGACATAGGGGTTGTCAAGCCGCGCCCAGAGCAGGGTCGAAACCATCAGCGCCGACAGGATCAGCAAGCCCCCCATCGTCGGCGTGCCCGCCTTGGAGAAATGCGAGGCCGGGCCATCATCCCGGATCGGCTGGCCCTTGCCCTGCTTGCGTCGCAACAGGTTGATCAGCGGACGGCCGAACAGGAAGCCGAAGATCAGCGCCGTGGCAAAGGCCGCGCCCGCGCGGAAGGTGATGTAGCGGAACAGGTTGAACAGGTCGCCCCCGTCCGAAAACTCGGTGAGAAGATACAGCATTACTCTGTTCCCTTGTCGTCTTGGGGGCGCGGCTGCCCCAGTTTGCGCAGCGCCTCGACCAGCAGGCTGACCTTGATGCCTTTGGAGCCTTTCACCAGCACGATGTCACCGGCATCAACCAGCGCGCGCAGGCGCGGCAGCAGTTCGGCTGCCGTTTCAACGCATTCGCCGCGCAATGCCTGCGGCAGCACCGCATGCAGCGCCTTCATGCGCGGGCCGACGCAATGAACGGTGGTAAGGCTCGCCAGAGCCGGGTGGCTGGCGATTTCGGCATGCAGGGCCAGCTCGGTCGGGCCAAGTTCCAGCATGTCGCCCAGAATGGCGACGCGGCGGCCCTGACGGATGCGGCCCACATTATCCTCGGGGCGCAGGATCGACAGCACATCAAGGCTGGCGGCCATCGAGGCCGGGTTGGCGTTGAAGGCGTCATCGATCAGGTCGAACCCTTCATCGGCGACCGGATCGGTGGTGATACGCTCGCGCTGGCCCCGGCCTGCCGGGGGCAACCAGCGGCCAAGGCCCTGCGCCGACAATGCGGGATCGGCGCCCAGCGCCTCGGCGGCAGCCAGAACGGCCAGCGCATTGACGGCAAAATGGCGCCCCGGCGATTGCACGCGGAACAGGCGCGGACCGGCGGGGGTGATGGCCTGCACGGCGCTGGCCTCCGCGCCCCAGTCGGCACGGTCAATCCGCCAGTCGGCAGCCGTTTCCGCGAAGGTGATGGCACGGGCGCCGGTTTCGGCAGCCCTGGACATGAGAATGTCCGACACGCTCAGGCCCGCAGGCAGGATCGCGATACCTCCGGGGCGCAACCCGTCAAGGATCGCGGCCTTTTCCTGCGCGATCCCGTCCAGCCCGTCGAAGGCAAACAGATGGGCCGGCGCGACGGTGGTGATCACGGCCACGTCCAGATCGGCCATCCGTGCCAGAGGCGCGATTTCGCCGGGGTGGTTCATCCCGATCTCGATAATGGCAAAATCTGTGTCTGCGGGCATCCGCGCCAGTGTCAGCGGCACGCCCCAGTGATTGTTGTAGCTGGCTTCGGCGGCATGCACGCGCCCCTGCCCGGTCAGCGTGGCCCGCAGCATTTCCTTGGTGGAGGTCTTGCCGACCGAGCCGGTGATGCCCACAACCTTCGCCGCCGTCCGCGCGCGGGCGGCACGGCCCAGCGCCTCCAGCCCCTTCAGCACATCGGGGACCAGCAGCAGCGGCGCATCCGGCGCCACCCCGTCAGGGATGCGGCTGACCAGCGCGGCAGCCGCCCCCTGCGCCAAAGCCTGCGCCACGAAATCATGGCCGTCGCGCACGTCCTTCAGCGCCACGAACAGATCACCCGGCTGAAGGCTGCGGGTGTCGATGGAAACACCATTCGCCGCCCAGTCGCAGGGCGAGCTGCCCCCGGTGGCGGCAATGGCGTCAGCAGAGGTCCAGAGCGCGGCCATCAGATCATCCCGTCCAGCGCGGCGACGGCGATCGACGCCTGTTCGACATCATCGAAAGGATAGACGTCACCCTTGATGACCTGGCCTGTCTCGTGCCCCTTCCCCGCGATCAGCAGGGCGTCACCCGGTTGAAGCGCATCGACGCCGCGCAGGATGGCTTCGGCGCGGTCACCGACCTCGTTCGCCTCCGGGCAGGCTTGCAGAATTGCTGCACGAATATCCGCCGGCTCCTCGCTTCTGGGGTTGTCGTCTGTCACAAAAAGAACATCTGCCGCCTCGCGCGCCGCAGCACCCATCAGCGGGCGCTTGCCCCGGTCGCGGTCGCCGCCGGCACCGAAAACAACGATCAGCCGTCCCATGACATGCGGACGCAATGCCTTCAGCGCAGTCGCCAGCGCATCGGGCGTATGGGCGTAGTCGACGAAAACCGAAGCGCCATTGGCCCGCGTGGCCGCAAGCTGCATCCGCCCGCGCACGCCGGTCAGGTGCGGCAGCACGCGGAACACATCGCCCGGCGCCTCACCCGCACCGATCACCAGACCGGCGGCCAGCGCCACATTCTCGGCCTGGAAACCGCCGATGAGGTTCAGGCGGATCTGATGCGGCTGACCCTGCCAGAGATAGCGCACATCCTGCCCGGTCGCATCGAACCGCTGCCCGGCGATGCACAGATCGCATCC
Organism: Gemmobacter caeni; assembly: GCF_003054195.1. Classification (GTDB taxonomy): domain Bacteria; phylum Pseudomonadota; class Alphaproteobacteria; order Rhodobacterales; family Rhodobacteraceae; genus Gemmobacter; species Gemmobacter caeni. The sequence goes on along the minus strand of NZ_QBKP01000008.1, from coordinate 110,990 downwards.
GGCATCATGCCCCACAGTCAGGAGCCGCTGGCCCTTGGCCTCCGCAATGGCCGCCATATCGGCGCCGCGGGCGTCATTCATGTTGATCACCGCCGTCGCATCGGGCGGCAGCACCCGGTCGAACAACCCGGCCTTGGCGGCGAAATAGGCGTCGAACGTGCCGTGATAATCCAGATGGTCCTGCGTGAAATTGGTAAAGCCCCCGGCCTTCAGCCGCACGCCATCCATGCGGAACTGGTCAAGCCCGTGGCTCGATGCTTCCATCGCGGCATGGGTCACACCTGCTTCCGCCGCCGCAGCCAGCATGGAATGCAGCGTAATCGGGTCCGGCGTGGTATGGGCAGAGGGCGCGGCCCAGGCGCCTTCAACCCCGGTGGTGCCGATGTTGATGGCGGCATGGCCCAGGGCCATCCAGATCTGCCGGGTGAAGGTCGCGACCGAGGTTTTGCCGTTGGTGCCGGTCACCGCCACCATGGTTTCCGGCTGCGCGCAGAACCACAGCGCCGCCGCCAGTGCCAGCGCCTGACGCGGATCGGCCACCACCACCAGCGCCACTTTCGCCCCGGCCAGCGCAGGCGCCGCGATCCGCGCGCCCTCGGCATCGGTCAGCACAGCCGCCGCCCCCATGCGCAACGCGTATTCCACAAACTCCGCCCCGTGCATCCGGCTGCCCGGCAGGGCCGCGAACAGAAAGCCGGGCTTCACCGCCCGGCTGTCCACCGCAAGCCCGGTCACCCGCGCCTCCTGCCCGCCCTTGGCGGTCAAGCCCAGTTCCGCCAGTGTCGCCCTGCGCTCTGTCATGGGACAGCCCTCGTCTCAGTTATGGACGACGGCTGTTAGCGCATTCGCCGGGGGGAGTTCAATCTTCGGCCTGATGCCCAGAAGCGGTGCGACGCGACGCACCACCTCGGCTGCCACCGGCACGGCGGTATAACCGGCGGTGCGGCGTGGCTCGGAGCCGGAGGTATCCACCGGCTCGTCCAGCGTCACGATCAGCACATAGCGCGGATTGTCCGCCGGGAACATGCTGGCAAAGGTGTTGATCACCTTGTCCTTGTAATAGCCGCCGGTGGGCTTCGGCTTGTCGGCCGTGCCGGTCTTGCCGGCAATTGCATAGCCCTCCAGCTTGGCATAAGAGGCGGTGCCGTGTTCGACCACGCCTGCCAGCATGTCGACCGCCTGCCGCGCCACCCGTTCCGACATCACGCGCGTGCCTTCCGGCACGGTCTTGCGCCGCAGCAGCGTCGGCGGCACCGCGACTCCACCATTGGCAATGGCGGAATAGGCGGCGGCAAGATGCATCGGGCTGGCGGACAGGCCATGCCCGTAGGAGACCGTGATCGTCACGATATCGGACCAGTTCTTCTGCACCAGCGGACGCGAGCTTTTCGCCTCGACCATCTCGATCGGGGTCGGCTCGAAGAAGCCCAGCGTCTTGAGGAACGCCTGCTGTTTCAGCCCCCCCACCATCAGCGCCACATGCGCCGTGCCGACGTTCGACGATTTGGCGATGACATCGGCCACCGAGAGATAAGGCCCATAGTTGTGGTTACGGAATTCCTTGATACGGAACTTGCCCCACACCATCGGCGCATTGGCGTCGACCAGCGTGTCGGGCTTCACCAGACCCAGCTCAAGCGCCTGAGCCACCGCGAAAATCTTGAAGGTAGAGCCAAGCTCGTAGACGCCCTGCACCGCCCGGTTGAACAGGGGGCTGTCGCCCGGATCGCCCTTCACCAGCGGATTCGGGCGGTCGTTCGGGTCGAAATCGGGCAGCGAGACGAGGCTGAGGATTTCGCCCGTGCGCACATCCATCAGCACGGCGGCAGCACCCTTGGCGTTCATCATCTTCATGCCGGTGTCCAGAACCTCGGTCACCGCCGATTGCAGCGTGAGATCCAGCGACAGTTGCAACGGCTCTGCCGTCTGCGCCGGATCGCGCAGCCGGTCGTCGAGGAATTTCTCCAGCCCCGCCGTCCCGATCACCTCGGCGCTGTTCACCCCCTCGGTGCCGAAGGACGCGCCGCCCAGCACATGCGCGGCCAACCGCCCGTTGGGATAAAGCCGCATCTCGCGCGGGCCGAACAGCAGGCCCGGATCGCCGATCTCGTGCACTTTCTGCATCTGTTCGGGGCTGAGCTTTTTCTTGATCCACAGGAAGCTGCGACCATCGGTCAGGCGGCGGTGCAGGTCTTCTTCCTTCAGATCGGGGAAGATGACCGCCAGTTCGCGCGCCACGCGTTCCGGGTCCACCATGTCCTTGGGCTGAGCATAAAGCGCATGCGTTACCAGATTGGTCGCCATCACCCGGCCATTGCGGTCGGTAATATCCGCCCGCTGCGCCAGAATCGCGGCGCCGGGTGCGGCTGAACGTGGCTCCATCGGTTCGGACGCCGCCAGCAGGCCCATGCGGGCGCCGACCACCGTGAACGCCATGAAGAACGACAGGCCCAGAATCAGCAAACGCCCCTCGGAGCGCTTGCGCGATTTCTCACGCATGACCTCGTGCCGGGCGCGCAGGTTCTCGCGTTCGATACTGTCGGGGTTTTCCCCGGCGGCACGGGCGGAAAGGATGCGGGCCAGAGGGCGCAGCGGCGTGCGGGTCATGGGTTCTGCTCCTGTTCGCCGGAGATATCGACGGGCGCATTCACATCGGGCAGCGACACAACGGGCGCCGGATAGGCCACTTCACTGGCAAGGCCGAATTGCTCCGGCTCCATCGGCAGAAGGCGCAGCCGGTCGAAGTTGATGGTCGACAATTCGCGCAGCCGGTCGGGGCGGTTCAGATAGGCCCATTCGGCACGCTGGATTGACAGCGCTTCGCGCAGGTCCGCGATTTCCGAGTTCAGCCGCGATACATCCTTCAGTGCCTGTTGCGTTGCGTAGTTTTCCTTGTAGGCCCAGAAACCCAGCCCGATGACAGCCGCGAAGGTCAGCAGATAGACAAGGGCACGCATCAGCGGCGTCCTCCTTTGCGGGGCAGCAGCGGCACATCCATCGCCGCGGGGTCAAGCCGGTGCGCGGCCGCCGCGGTCCGGCGACCGACCCGCAGCCGGGCTGAGCGCGCGCGCGGATTTTCCGCCAGTTCCACATCATCCGGCCCCACCGCCTTGCGGGTCACCATGGCGAAGCTGGGTGTCAGGGTCTGCGCAGCAGGGGCATAGCGGTTGCCCTGCGATTCCGTGCTGCGGCTCTGGAAGAACCGTTTCACGATCCGGTCCTCAAGGCTGTGGAAGGTGACCACGGCCAGCAGCCCGCCGGGGCGCAGCGCGCGTTCCGCCGCCGCCAGCCCCTCGGCCAGCGAGTCGAACTCAGCATTCACCGCGATGCGGATGGCCTGAAAGCTGCGCGTCGCGGGATGGCTTTGTCCCGGTTTCGGGCGCGGCAGGCAGCGCGCGACGATTTCGGCCAGTTGCAGGGTGCGGGTGATCGGTTCGACCTTGCGCGCCTCGCTGATGGCGCGCGCGATGCGACGCGAGGCGCGTTCCTCGCCGTAATGATAAAGGATGTCGGCCAGCACTGCCTCATCCGCCTCGTTCACCAGATCGGCGGCAGAGAGGCCATCCTGGCTCATCCGCATGTCCAGCGGGCCATCCTTCTGGAAGGAAAAGCCGCGCTCGGCCTGATCAAGCTGCATGGAAGACACACCCAGATCCAGCACGATGCCGTCCAGATCCTGTGCATATTCATCCAGTTGCGAGAAATTTCCGGCCACGAGGCTCAGCCGGTCACCATAGTCACCGGCCCAGGCAGCGGCCATTTGCAGCGCCAGCGGGTCACGGTCGACCCCCGTCACATGATCGGCCCCGGCGGCCAGCAGACCGCGCGTGTAGCCCCCTGCCCCGAACGTGCCATCCAGCCAGCGGCCCGAAACCGGGGCGCAGGCATCCAGCAGCGGCCGCAGAAGCACCGGGATATGCGGTGCGCGCGTCTCCACCGGCTATTCCTCCGGCTCGTCGGACAGCAGCGCTAGCATGTCGGCGCCCTCAGGGATCAGATCGTCCAGATCGTCGTCTTCCTCGGCCGCGGCATTCAGCGCATCGTAGGAATCGCGGCGCCAGATCTGGAAGGTATCCAGCGTGCCCGCAAAGGTCGCCTCCGCGCCATCCTTCAGCATATCGGCATCCAGACCGATCTTGTCGCGCGCCTTGGGCGGCAGCACGATCCGGCCATCGTCGTCGATTTCAACCTGCTGCGAGAGGGTGATGAAGTTACGCTCCAGCGCGCGGCGGGGCTTGGAGCCGATCTGCATGCGCCGGATGCGGGCTTCAAGCCGCGCCATCTGCGCCATCGTGTAACCTTCGATGAATTCCGCGCCGGGGCGGCCATAGACCAGAACGAATTTCGGGCGGCTGCCATCGAAGGAAGGATCACCTGCTTCGAGGACACGCCGGAACGATGCAGGGATCGAGACCCGCGCCTTTCCGTCAACCTTCTGGTTGAACTCGCCTCTGAAGCTTTCCGACACGGTCTGCTGTCCCTGCCCGGTCCTGTTATTTTCGTTGCGCCGGAATCCCCTCTCCGGCATGATTCAAAGTCGAGACCCAGAAACGAAAGCGGCGGATCGGGCGGCTGCCACTGCCCGATCCGCCGTCTGTCCCATCGCTGGGTCGGCCCGGCTGCACGCGCCACCTGGGGGAGATGTCTGCTCGCCCGCGCGCCGGTCGTATGGTCGAATGACGGAGGTGCCTGTATGAAACCTGCTTTTCGCCTTTGGGGTCTTGCTGCCCCGTGCTTTTTCATTTCCGCCGTCATTCGATAGCCAAGGGATGCCATGGGACTACATGGTAATCAATGGGATTTTTCGGGATGCAGCCGGAAGATGTTGAGACGGCGCGCCTTGCCGCACAGTATCTGGTAGGAAAGAGCGCGGATTTTCGGCTAATTGTGGCGAAACCTGCAACAAGCGCCCACTAGATATAGCGGCGTGTTTTTTTCGCCACGCACAGGGATCTTCCGCCTCATGGGATCGCATGGCACCGCCACAAATGACCCGAAAGGCACATTTCATCCCCGGAATCGCCCCATTCACCCCCGACTCGGGGATGAATCACGCCTCAGTGATTCGTGAGCATGCGCGATTCCGCGTGAGTCCCGGTTCGATCCCATGGGATTCCATGATTTCAGGAGGACCATTCCCATGATTTCCCGGCAGCCCCATGCTTTCCCGCCCGTGCCCTGCCATGCTGGCCCGGAAAATCCCGCTCAGCCCGCGAAAACGAAAACGCCCGCCAAAAGGCGGGCGTTCGGGATCACATGGGAAAGCGCTCAGGCCATGCCGCCGTCGATCAGGCGGCGGGCAAGCCGGGCATAGGCCTCGGCCATCGACCCCTGCCCGGCGGCGATCGGCCTGCCCGCATCTCCCGCCAGCCGCGTGTCCAGATCAAGCGGCAATTCGCCAAGGAAGGGCACGCCGAGTTTTGCCGCCTCGGTCGCCACGCCGCCATGACCGAACAGATGCGCCTCATGCCCGCAATTGGGGCAGACATAGGTGGACATGTTCTCGATCAGACCCAGCACCGACACTTTCAGCTTGCCGAACATGTCAAGCGCCTTGCGCGCATCCAGCATCGCCACATCCTGCGGGGTAGAGACCACGACCGCTCCGGTCAGCGCGAAACGCTGGCTCAGCGTCAGCTGGATATCCCCCGTTCCAGGCGGCAGGTCGATCAGCAGGATATCCAGATCGCCCCAGGCGACCTGCTCGATCAACTGTTGCAGCGCCCCCATCAGCATCGGGCCACGCCAAATCACCGCCTCGTCCTCTTTCAGCATGAAGCCGATGGACATGACGGTGACACCATGCGCCTGAAGCGGGATGATGGTTTTGCCGTCAGGGCTGGCGGGGCGCTTGTTCACCCCCATCATGCGCGGCTGGCTGGGGCCATATATATCGGCATCCAGCAGACCAACCCGTCGGCCCTGCCGGGCCAGCGCCACCGCGAGGTTCGACGAGACGGTGGATTTCCCGACGCCCCCTTTGCCCGATCCGATGGCCACGATCCGGTCAATCCCGCTGACCCGCTTCGGCCCGCCCTGATGCGGCGCGGCATGGCCACCGATCTTGAGCCCCTGCGGCGGGGCCGCCTTGGCTGCGGGGCCATGGGCCGTCATCACGACCTGAACATTGCGCAGACCCGGCAGCGCCCGCAGCGCCGCTTCGGCAGCGGCCTGCACCGGCGCCAGCGCCTGCGCCTCGGCCGGGCTGGGCGCCTCGATCACGAAGGCCACGCTGTCGCCATCGACCCGCAGCGCCCGAATCAAATCCCGGCTCAGCAGATCGCCGCCACCGGGCAGCGCAACCCGCGCCAGAACGGCCTGAACCTCTTCGCGTGTAACCGCCATGCGGACCTCCTGTCTTGCGCGCAGAGCCTTGTTCACGTTACGTCAAAGTGCAAGACCCGTTTACCATTTGCTCAAAAAACTGGCGATGCGCTTGGAAATGATCAAGATTTTCCTCGCGTCAGCCATGCGGAAGCCGCATAGCTGCAATGCGGCGAAGCGGGATTGTGCAGTTGCAGCATTTGCCCCATCTTGGCTTCAACAGCGCAGAAGACGGATCGACAGACCCGAAGATGTGAGCGCTAAACCGAGACTTGAGGCTGACTGAAATGGCTTATGTAAACACCACCCGCGTCGCACATATCAGCGTTGCCGACCGCATCATGGGTCTGGTGGACGGGTTCCGCAAGATGCAGGCGCGGCGGGCGATCTATCGCCAGACCCTGCGCGAGCTGAACGCCCTGTCGGGCCGTGAACTGGCCGATCTGGGCATCCATCGCTCGATGATCACCCGTCTGGCGCAGGAAGCTGCCTACGGCAAATAAGTTTCTTTGCCGGGTTCCACCTCCTCCCGGAACCTGATGCAAAAGCGGCGACATCGCTCCTCCTCCCTAGATGTCGCCGCATCTCTCTACCGGAAGCCACGGCTTCCAGAGTTTGCGCGGCCCCTCCTCCTCCCTGGGCCAGTCGCAAGAGCGGCGATCCCCTCTCCTCCCTGGGATTGCCGCAAGCCATACGGGCCTTACATGCCCGGAACGGTTCCCTGGCCCCTCCTCCTCCCTTGGCCGTGGGATCGGCGACAGCCCCCTCCTCCTCCCTGGGGTTGTCGCAACTCTTTCGGGCCGAAAGGCCCAACAGGTTCCTGGCCCCTCCTCCTCCCTGGGCCATGGAAAATGCGGCGCCCCCTCCTCCTCCCTGGGGTGTCGCAACCATAGCAGCCGCCCCTCCTCCTCCCTGGGCGGATGTTGAAAACGGACGGCGACACCCCTCCTCCTCCCTGGGTGTCGCCGTTTCCGTTTTCGGGCCCCACCTCCCTGCGCCCTCTTGCATCGCCCCGCGCCCGCGCTCATGGTCCGGCGGATTGCAGCCAGAGGATGCGCCCTTGCCGATTTCCGTCTTTTCCGCCGCCCTTGTCGCCGCGCTGGTTGGCTATGGCTCTACCATCGCGCTGGTTCTGGCGGCCGCGGCGGCACTTGGTGCTACGCCCGCACAAACCGCAAGCTGGGTGCTGGCCATCTGCATTGGCAAGGCTGTCGGCTCCGCCTGGCTGAGCTGGTCGAATCGCATCCCCGTCGTGCTGGCCTGGTCCACCCCCGGCGCCGCGCTGATCGCCGCGACCGAGGGCATCGGCATGGCGCAGGCAGCGGGGGCCTTCGTGCTGGCCGGGCTTCTGGTGCTGGCAACCGGGTTGATCCAGCCGCTTGGCCGGCTGGCGCAGCGCATCCCCGACGGCATTGCCGGCGGGATGCTGGCGGGCGTGCTGCTGCCCTTTTGCATGAAGCTGCCGGCGGCGGCGCAGGCGGTGCCTGTGCTGGTCTTGCCGGTGATCGCCGTCTTCGCGCTGGTGCGGCTGCGCAATCCGGCGCTTGCGGTGCTGGTGGCGCTGATTCTGGGCATCGGTGCGGCCTTCATCAGCGGCATCGCTAGCCTGCCCGCGCTGAGCCTGCCCCTGCCGAGCCTGACCTTCATCGCCCCCGCCTTCGATCCCGGCACCTTGATCGGGCTTGGCCTGCCGCTCTACCTGGTCACGATGGCCTCGCAGAACCTGCCTGGCTTTGCCACGCTGCGTGCCGCCGGATACGAGCCGCCGGTGCGCGCGGGGCTGGTGACAACGGGCGGGATCTCCGCCGTGATCGGGCTGTTTGGCGCGCATACGATTTCCATGGCCGCAATCACCGCCGCAATCTGTCTGGGCGACGACGTGCATCCTGACCGCAATCGCCGCTGGATTGTCGGGCTGGTCTATGCCGGGTTCTGGGTGCTGCTGGGACTGCTGACCCAGCCGATTCTGTCGCTGCTGTCGGCACTGCCGACCGAGCTGATCACCGCCATCGTGGCGCTGGCGTTGCTGGGGCCGCTCATGGGCGCGGCGACGCATGCCTTCACACCGCCCGAAACCCGCTTCGCCGCCGCGATCACGCTGGCGGTCACCGCTTCGGGTGCGGCGGTGCTGGGGATCGGCGCTGCCTTCTGGGGGCTGATGGCAGGGCTGGCCTTTCATGCGCTGGAGCGGCTGAAACCGCGCTAGGGGGCGCTCGTGCCCCCTTGGCCTGCGGCCTCCCCCCCCCTGAGGATATTCAGGCCAGGATGAAAGGCATCAGAACGGCAGGTCGCCAGCCTCGTGCGCGGGCGAGATAAAGCCCGCGACCACCTTCTTGGTGCCAGCCTTGTCGAATGCGACCTCCAGCTTGTCGCCCTCTATGCCGATGACGGTGCCGTAACCGAATTTCTGATGGAATACACGGTCTTGCAGGGCGTAGGCCGAAACTGCCTGAAGGTCGATGGTCATGTTTCGGCTTTCGCGCGGCTGCGACATCGGGCGCTGACCCGCGCGATCCTGCAGGCGCTTCCAGCCCGGCGAATTGTAGACATCGGCCCGCGTCGCGCGCTCCTCGATCCGCGAGCCACCGAAGGCGGGTGCCGCCGCGCCGAAGCCGCCGCCGTAAAGGCCGGGCGGGGTCAGCACCTCGACATGGGCGCCGGGCAGTTCGTCGATGAAACGCGAAGGCAACTGGCTTTGCCACTGGCCATAGACCCTGCGATTGGCGGCAAAGCTGACGGTGCAGAGCCGTTCGGCGCGGGTGATCCCGACGTAAGCCAGACGGCGCTCCTCCTCCAGCCCCTTCTGGCCGCTTTCATCCATGCTGCGCTGGCTTGGGAACAACCCGTCCTCCCATCCGGGCAGATAGACCACCGGGAACTCCAGCCCCTTGGCGGCATGCAGCGTCATGATGGTGACCTTCTCGGCCGCCTCTTCAGTTTCATTATCCATGATCAGCGCGACGTGTTCGAGAAAGCCTTGCAGGCTGTCGAACTGTTCCAGCGCCTTCACCAGTTCCTTGAGGTTTTCCAGACGACCCGGTGCCTCGGGCGTCTTGTCGTTCTGCCACATCGAAACATAGCCGGATTCTTCAAGAATCACCTCGGCCAGCCGGACATGCGAATGATCGCGCGCGGGCGCCGTTTCGGGCAGCAGCGGCTCCAGCACCGCATCTGCAACCTCGGGGCGGCTGTTGACCACGGTGTCGTGCCAGCGGTCCACCCCATCGACGAAGGCACGCAACTGCCCGGCGCCCTTGCCGCCGATCCCGCCCCGCGCCAGCAACTCGCGCGCGCCTTCCAGCAGGCTGACACCATTTTCGCGGGCCGCCCGCTGGATTTCCTGCTGCGCCTTGTCGCCAAGGCCGCGTTTGGGGGTGTTCACCACCCGCTCGAACGCCAGATCGTCGTCGGGGCTGACGGCGAGCCGGAAATAGGCCATGGCGTCGCGAATTTCGAGCCGTTCATAGAATCGCGGGCCGCCAATGACGCGATAGGGCAGCCCGATGGTGAGGAAACGATCCTCGAAGGCACGCATCTGGTGGCTGGCGCGGACGAGAATCGCCTGATCGTTCAGCCCGAAAGGCCCGAGCCCGCGTGTGCCGCGTTGCAGCGCCTCGATCTCGTCGCCGATCCAGCGCGCCTCTTCCTCCCCGTCCCAATGGCCGATGAGGCGCAGTTTTTCGCCGCCCTCTGCCTCGGTCCAGAGTGTCTTGCCCAGACGCCCGGCATTGGAGGCGATCACACCCGAGGCGGCGGCGAGAATATGTTCGGTGGAGCGGTAGTTCTGTTCCAGGCGGATCACCTGCGCGCCCGGAAAATCCTTTTCAAACCGCAGGATATTGCCCACCTCGGCGCCGCGCCAACCGTAGATCGACTGGTCGTCATCGCCCACGCAGCAGATGTTGCGATGACCCTGGGCCAGCAGGCGCAGCCACAGATACTGCGCGACGTTGGTATCCTGATATTCGTCGACAAGGATATAGCGGAACCAGCGCTGGTACTGCGTCAGGATGTCGGCATGGGCCTGAAAGATGGTGACGCAATGCAGCAGCAGATCGCCGAAATCGCAGGCATTCAGGCTGCGCAGGCGCGCCTGATACTGATCATAAAGCTCGGTCCCGCGGTTGTTGAACCCGGCGGCTTCGGACGAGGGCACCTTTTCCGGCGTCCAGGCGCGGTTCTTCCAATGGTCGATCAACCCGGCCAGCTGCCGCGCGGGCCAGCGCTTTTCGTCCAGATTTGCCGCGACGATCAATTGCTTGAGCAGGCGAAGCTGGTCGTCCGTATCCAGAATGGTGAAGTTGGATTTCAGCCCCACCAGTTCGGCATGGCGGCGCAGGATCTTCACGCTGACGGAATGGAAAGTGCCCATCCAGGGCATGCCCTCCACCTGCCCCAGCATCCGGCCCACGCGGTCTTTCATCTCGCGCGCAGCCTTGTTGGTGAAGGTCACGGCCAGAATCTCATTCGGCCGCGCCTTGCCGGTGGCCAGCAGATGCACGATACGCGAGGTCAGCGCCTTGGTTTTGCCAGTTCCCGCCCCGGCCAGCATCAGGACAGGGCCATCCACCGCCAGCACGGCGGCGCGCTGTGCAGGGTTCAGATCGTCCAGATAGGGTGCGGGCCGCGCTGCCATGGCACGCTGCGACAGGGGAATGGCGGCTTCGAAAGCCTCTGAATCATCATATCCGCTCATATCCGCAAGATAGACGTGCAGGTCGGCCTTGGGAAGCCTGTGTTCCACCAATGTTCCGCCAATTCTGCATATTCCAGAATCTTTAAGCCCCGAAGTTTGCAATTGCAAAGCCCTCCTGAATATTTCGCAAAACTTTGCATTGACGTCGGTTCCTGCCCTTGCGCTGCATCGCAGCACCCCTAAAGTGACCGCGCCGTGCAGAGCTTCGGGGAGGAACAGATGACCGAATTTCGCAAGATCCTGATCGCCAACCGAGGCGAAATCGCTATTCGCGTGATGCGCGCCGCGAACGAGATGGGCAAGAAGACGGTCGCCGTCTATGCCGAAGAGGACAAGCTGTCTCTGCACCGCTTCAAGGCCGATGAGGCCTATCTGATCGGTCAGGGCATGTCGCCGGTGGGCGCCTACCTGAGCATCCCGGAAATTATCCGCGTGGCCAAGCTTGCGGGCGCGGATGCCATCCATCCCGGCTACGGGCTTCTGTCGGAAAACCCCGATTTCGTCGAAGCCTGCGAAGCCAATGGCATCACCTTCATCGGCCCGCGCGCCGAAACCATGCGGGCGCTTGGCGACAAGGCCAGTGCCCGGCGCGTGGCCGTGGCAGCTGGTGTGCCGGTCATCCCTGCGACCGAGGTTCTGGGCAACGACTTTGACGCGATCCGCGCCGAGGCGGCAGAGATCGGCTTTCCGCTGATGCTCAAAGCCTCCTGGGGCGGCGGCGGGCGCGGCATGCGGCCGATCCTGAACGCCGAGGAACTGGAGGCCAAGGTCCTGGAGGGCCGCCGCGAGGCGGAGGCCGCCTTTGGCAATGGCGAGGGCTATCTGGAAAAGATGATCCAGCGCGCCCGCCACGTCGAGGTGCAGATCCTTGGCGACAAGCATGGCGAGATCTACCACCTCTACGAACGTGACTGCACCGTGCAGCGCCGCAACCAGAAGGTCGTCGAACGCGCGCCCGCGCCGTATCTCAACGATGAGCAGCGCGCCGAGATCTGCGAACTCGGCCGCAAGATCTGCGCCCATGTGAATTACGAATGCGCCGGCACCGTCGAATTCCTGATGGATATGGACGAGGGCAAGTTCTACTTCATCGAGGTGAACCCCCGCGTGCAGGTGGAACACACCGTCACCGAAGAGGTCACGGGCATCGACATCGTACAGGCGCAGATCCTGATCGCCGAGGGCAAGACGCTGGCGGAAGCCACCGGCGTGACCAGCCAGGACGGCGTGCGGCTGAACGGCCATGCCCTGCAATGCCGGGTGACCACCGAAGACCCGCAGAACAACTTCATCCCCGATTATGGCCGGATCACCGCCTACCGCAGCGCCACCGGCAACGGTATCCGTCTGGACGGTGGCACCGCCTATTCCGGCTCGGTCGTGACGCGCTATTACGATTCGCTGCTGGTGAAGGTGACGGCGCATGCGCAGACGCCCGACAAGGCGATTCACCGGATGGATCGTGCGCTGCGCGAGTTCCGTATCCGGGGCGTCAGCACGAATATCGAATTCGTCATCAACCTGCTGAAACACCCGGTGTTCCTGAACGACACCTACACGACGAAATTCATCGACACAACGCCGGATCTGTTCCAGTTCCGCAAACGCCGTGACCGGGCGACCAAGATCCTGACCTATATCGCCGACATCACGGTGAACGGGCATCCCGAAACCGCCGGACGCCCGAAACCGGCGGCTGAAGTGAAAACGCCGAAGGCCCCCGCCCCGCGCACGGAGCCCGCGATGGGCACCCGCAACCTGCTGGAACAAAAGGGCCCGCAGGCCGTGGCGGACTGGATGCGCGCCCAGACCAAGGTGCTGATCACCGACACCACCATGCGCGACGGGCACCAGAGCCTGCTGGCCACCCGCATGCGCTCCATCGACATGATCCGCGTGGCACCCAGCTATGCCGCCAACCTGCCGCAGTTGTTCAGCGTGGAATGCTGGGGCGGCGCCACCTTCGACGTGGCTTACCGGTTCCTCCAGGAATGCCCGTGGCAGCGCCTGCGTGACCTGCGCGCCGCCATGCCCAACCTGATGACGCAGATGCTGCTGCGCGCCTCCAACGGCGTGGGCTACACCAACTATCCCGACAATGTGGTGCAGGCCTTCGTCAGGCAGGCCGCCGAGACCGGGGTGGATGTGTTCCGCGTGTTCGACAGCCTGAACTGGGTCGAAAACATGCGCGTCGCCATGGATGCGGTGATCGAGGCGAACAAGGTCTGCGAAGGCACGATCTGCTATACCGGCGATCTGCTGGACCCGGCGCGCGCCAAATATGACCTGAAATACTATGTCGGCATGGCGAAGGAACTGAAGGCCGCAGGCGCGCATGTGCTGGGCCTGAAGGATATGGCGGGTCTTTTGAAGCCCGCTGCCGCCCGCGTTCTCGTCAAGACACTGAAGCAGGAGGTCGGTCTGCCGATCCACTTCCACACCCACGACACCAGCGGCGCGGCGGCGGCGACCATCCTCGCCGCCTGCGATGCGGGCGTGGATGCGGTGGATGCGGCGATGGACGCCTTCTCGGGCGGCACCTCGCAGCCCTGCCTCGGGTCCATCGTCGAGGCGCTACGCCATACCGAACGCGACACCGGGCTGGACATCGGCGCGATCCGCGACATCTCGAACTACTGGGAGCATGTGCGCGCGCAATATGCTGCCTTCGAAAGCGGCCTCGCCTCGCCCGCATCCGAGGTGTACCTGCACGAAATGCCCGGCGGGCAGTTCACCAACCTCAAGGCACAGGCTCGCAGCCTCGGGCTGGAGGAACGCTGGCCCGAGGTGGCGCAGGCCTATGCTGATGCCAACCAGATGTTCGGTGATATCGTGAAGGTCACGCCCTCGTCAAAGGTCGTTGGCGACATGGCGCTGATGATGGTGGCACAGGGCCTGTCGCGCGGTCAGGTCGAAGACCCGGCCGTTGATGTGGCGTTCCCCGATTCGGTCGTGGACATGATGAAGGGTAATCTGGGCCAACCGCATGGCGGCTGGCCTGCGGGTATCCAGAAGAAGGTTCTGAAGGGCGAAAAGCCGCAGACCGCGCGTCCCGGCCTTGGTATGGCGCCCGTGGATCTGGAAGAAACGCGGGCGAAACTTTCGGCCGAACTGAACGGCTTCACCGTCGATGACGAGGATCTGAACGGCTATCTGATGTATCCGAAGGTCTTTCTGGATTACATGGGCCGCCACCGGCTTTACGGCCCGGTCCGCACCCTGCCGACCCAGACGTTCTTCTACGGCATGCAACCCGGAGACGAGATCACCGCCGAGATCGACCCCGGCAAGACGCTGGAAATCCGCCTGCAAGCCGTGGGCGAAACTGGCGAGGATGGCGAGGCGAAGGTGTTCTTCGAACTGAACGGCCAGCCCCGCGTGATCCGGGTGCCGAACCGCGCGGTGAAGGCGAAGACCGCCGCCAAACCCAAGGCGGATTCCGCTAATGCCAACCACATCGGTGCGCCGATGCCCGGCTCCATCGCCTCGGTTGCCGTCACGCCGGGCCAGAAGGTCCGGGCGGGTGATCTGCTGCTCACCATCGAGGCGATGAAGATGGAAACCGGCCTGCACGCCGACCGCGAGGCCACCGTGAAGGCGATCCACGTCACGCCTGGCAGTCAGATCGACGCCAAGGATCTGCTGATCGAACTGGAATGACAAAGGGGGCCGAAAGGCCCCCTTTTCCGTTCCGGCCGTGCTGTGGCCAGATCAGGCCCGGTGTCAGGCCCTGTCATCGAAGAAGCGGTTCACTTCCTTCTCGGCCTCTTCCTTCGAGCGCCCATAGCGCTCCTGCACAAGCCCGGCGAGCTTGTCCTTGTGGCCCTCGATGCGGTCCAGCTCGTCATCGGTGAGCTTGCCCCACATGATCTTGGCCTCGCCCTTCAGTTGCTTCCATTTGCCGGCAATCTGATCGCTGTTCATGGTGCATTCCTTTCGGGTTTCGTACGGCAGGTCATCTACCGTCGCTGTGCCTGTACAACGGCAAGCCGCCGCATCCGGTTCCCGCCGACGCGCCGATACGCGGGCACCGGATCGCCACCCCGCTGCCCGCGCAGAAATTTTTCTGACCCCCGCGTTTTTCCCCTTGCGCCCTCCGCGCCCCCGGACTAAATCCGCCTCCACCGAACCGGCAGCGCGGGCGTAGCTCAGGGGTAGAGCATAACCTTGCCAAGGTTAGGGTCGTGAGTTCGAATCTCATCGCCCGCTCCAGTTCGGACCGATTGTTGCGCGGGCGTAGCTCAGGGGTAGAGCATAACCTTGCCAAGGTTAGGGTCGTGAGTTCGAATCTCATCGCCCGCTCCAATCGAAAAACGGGCCGCCTTCGGGCGGCCTTTTTCGTTTTCCACACCCAGCCGTCCTGCCCGGCCCGGAATCCCTTCCCCCATGCCCGCCCCCGTCCTATAAGGCCCCCGAAGCAAATGCCGGAGAGCCCCATGCGTAAGGCCGAAGTCACCCGCAGCACCTCGGAAACCGAGATCGCGCTGTCCATCAACCTCGACGGGACGGGCCGCTACGACATGCAGTCGGGTGTCGGGTTCTTCGATCACATGATGGATCAGCTTTCGCGCCATTCGCTGATCGACATGACCCTGCGCGCCAGGGGCGACCTGCATATCGATGACCACCACACGGTTGAGGATACCGGCATCGCGCTGGGTCAGGCGCTGGTGCAGGCACTGGGCGACAAGAAGGGCATCCGCCGCTATGGCGAATGCAGCCTGCCGATGGATGACGCGCAGGTGCATTGCGCGCTGGATCTCTCCGGCCGCCCCTTCCTCGTCTGGAATGTCACCTTCCCCAGCCAGAAGATCGGCACATTCGATACCGAACTGGTGCGCGAATTCTTTCAGGCGCTCGCCACGCATGGCGGCATCACCCTGCACATCGACATGCGCCACGGCGTGAACAGCCACCACATCGCCGAGGCCGCCTTCAAGGCCGTGGCCCGCGCCCTGCGCATGGCGGTGGAGACCGATCCGCGCAAGGCCGACGAAATCCCTTCGACCAAGGGAAAGCTGTAACCCCGCCTCACCGGAGTTCGGCTTTCATCTGTTCCTAAATATCCCCGCCGGAGGCTCCCGCCGCCTCCGCCCGCGCCACAGCCGGAAAGGAAGCGCCATGCTCACCGTCCTCGTCGATTACGACAGCGGCAACCTGCATTCCGCCGAAAAGGCGTTTCAGCGTATGGCGGCGGAAACCGGCGCGGGCGAGGTCATCGTGACATCGCGCCCCGAGGACGTCGCCCGGGCCGACCGGATCGTCCTGCCGGGGGATGGCGCCTTCCCGGCCTGCCGCCGCGCGTTGGGCGATCATGGCGGCCTCTTCGAGGCCATTGCCGAAGCCGTGCGCGTGAAGGGTCGTCCCTTCATGGGCATCTGCGTCGGCATGCAGATGATGGCGACCTGGGGCCGCGAATACGAAGACACCCCGGGTTTCGACTGGATCGGCGGCGAGGTCACCCGCATCACCCCCGCCGACCCGCATCTGAAAGTGCCGCATATGGGCTGGAACGATCTGGTGATCGACCATCCGCATCCGGTGCTCGATGGTATCGCCACCGGCGATCATGCGTATTTCGTGCACAGCTACGCCTTCCGCGTGGCCAACCTGGCGGAACGGCTGGCGCATGTCGACTACGCGGGCGACATCACCGCCATCATCGGCGCGGGCACCATGGTCGGCACCCAGTTCCACCCCGAGAAATCGCAGGCCGTGGGTCTGCGCATCATCGGCAACTTCCTGCGTTGGGCGCCATGAGCGATCTGGGCGCCATCCTCGACCGGATCGGCGCCGAAATGGCGGCGGCCCCTGACCGGGGCCGCGTCGCCGATTACATCCCCGAGCTTGCCCGCATCTCGGACCGCCACTTCGCCATGGCCGTCTGCACCGCCGACGGGCAGACCTTCACCACCGGCGAAGCCGACACGCCCTTTTCCATCCAGTCGGTCAGCAAGGTCTTCACCCTTGCCATCGCGCTGGGGCGGCTGGGCGATCAGCTCTGGACACGGGTCGGGCGCGAGCCTTCGGGGCTCGCCTTCAATTCCATGGTCCAGTTGGAATATGAACGCGGCATCCCGCGCAATCCCTTCATCAACGCGGGCGCCATTGTCGTGACCGATGCGATCCTCGCCGGGCACAAGCCGCGGGAATTGCTGGGCGAAATTCTGCGCTTTCTGCGCGAGGCGGCGGGCGAGGACGACATCCACATCAACAAGGCCGTGGCGGCCTCGGAACAGGCGACCGGGCATCGCAACCTTGCACTCGCGCATTTCATGGCGGCACATGGCAATCTGCTGCATGCGCCAGAACTGACCTGCGGCACCTATTTCCACCAATGCGCCATCGAGATGTCTGCACGGCAGCTTGCCCTCGCCGGACGCTTCCTGATCGGCGCGCCGGACCTGCCGCGCATGCTGGCGCCCGGCCGCACCCGGCGCATCAACGCGCTGATGATGACCTGCGGCCATTACGACGGCTCAGGCGAATTCGCCTATCGCGTGGGCCTGCCCGGCAAATCCGGTGTGGGCGGCGGGATTCTGGTGGTGGCACCCGGCCGCGCCTCGATCGCCGTCTGGTCTCCGGGGCTGAACACGCAAGGAAATTCGCAGCTTGGCACGCTGGCGGTGGAGCGGCTGGCGCGCGCGACCGGCTGGTCGGTCTTCGGCTAGGCGGGCCGCTTCGCCACCGCCCAAAGCCCCAGCGCGATCAGCGCGAATCCGGCGAAATGCTGCGGACCCAGCCGCGTGCCCAGCACCAGCGCCCCCAACGCTGCCGCGCTGACCGGAATGAGGAAGGTCACCAGCATCAGGTTCACCGCCCCGGCCGTCACCAGCAGCCGGAAATAGAGCGCATAGGCCAGCGCGGTAGACAGAACCCCGATCCCCGCCACCGCCGCCCAGACCTGCGCGGGCGGCATCGCCAGCCGCCAGGGCGCATCGACTGCCAGCCAGACCGGCAACAGGATCACCGTCGCCGCCGTCACCTGCCCGAAGGCTGCCTGCAAGGGCGGCACACCCATCTCGCGGAACCGCCGCCCCCAAAGCCCGGCGAAGGCGTAGCTCAGCGCCGCCGCCAGACAGGCGATCATCGCAGGCAGCGCCCCCGCACCGCCCCCGGCCATCACCGCCACCCCCGCAATCCCCGCCGCCACGCCGCCGAGCCGCCGCGCCGTCAGCGGCTCGGCCCCGGCCAAATGGGCGACCACGACACCCCACAGCGGGGTCGTGGCGTTCAGGATGGCGGCCAGCGCGCCGCTGATCTCGCCCTGCGCGAAGGCGAACAGGCAAAAGGGCACCACATTGTTCAGAAAGCCCATGACGGCCAGCGCCCGCCACACCGCCCAGCCCCGCGGCAACCGCCCGCGGAGCATCACCGCCAGCGCCAGCGCGCCCAGCGCCACCCGGCCCCAGACCACCGAAAACGGCGGCAGCCCGGTCAGCGCGATTTCGACAAAGAAGAAAGACCCGCCCCACAGCACCGAAAGCGCAATCAGGCGGGCCCAGTCATCGGATTTCATGCCAAACTCCATGGTCTGGCCCGATGTCGCAGCACCGGGCCGCAAGGGGCGACCCGGTTCCTGCTCATTTCACGCGCTTCCAGTCCTGCGACTTGCACAGAAGCCCGCCCGCCACGCATCCGGCCAGCTTCATCGCATTGCCCGAGACATTCATCTTGCCCGAATAGACCTTGTTGTTCGACGGCCGCCAGACCTGGCCCTCGTATTTGCCGCCACCGACCGGCACCATGTCGATGACGATCTTCTTGCCGATATTCTCGGATTTGTATTCAGCGCCATCCTTGAAGGTCCGGCTGATCTTGCCGCAGAAGGCATTGCCACAAGGCGCGATGGTAACATGGGCATAGGCCCCGTCATCCACCTGCGTCTGCCACACCCCTTCCACCGGATCGGCGGATGCCGCACCGGCCAGCCCGACAAGGGCCGCCGCCAAAAGATAAGTCCGCATGGGTTCCTCCTCCCCTTCGATGCCGCGATCATCGGCCCGGCACCACGATTCCCGCAAGCGTGACGCTACGGCCCCCGCTTCGCCCTTGCCGTCACGTCGCCCGCATGCCAAACCGCGCGCGACCCGCATCCCGCATACGGAGCCCGCCATGATCCTCTATCCCGCGATCGACCTGAAAGATGGCCAGTGCGTGCGCCTCCTGCGCGGCGAGATGTCGGCAGCGACGGTGTTCGGCGACGATCCGGCCGCACAGGCCGCGAAGTTCGAGGCCTCGGGCTGCGAATGGCTCCACCTCGTCGATCTGAACGGCGCCTTCGCCGGTCAGCCGGTCAATGCCGCGGCGGTGGAGGCGATCCTCGCCCGCTGCACCGTGCCCGCACAGCTCGGCGGCGGCATCCGCGATATGGCAACCATCGGCATGTGGCTGGAAAAGGGCCTGTCGCGCGTCATCCTCGGCACCGTGGCGGTGGAAAATCCGGCGCTGGTGCGCGAGGCCGCGCGCGCCTTCCCCGGCAAGGTTGCGGTCGGCATCGACGCGCGCAAGGGTTTTGTCGCCACCAAAGGCTGGGCTGAAGAGACTGACGTCCAGGCAACCGACCTCGCCCGCAGCTTTGAAGACGCCGGTGTCGCCGCCATCATCTACACCGACATCGACCGCGACGGCGCCATGCAGGGCCCGAATATCGAAGCGACCGAAGCCCTCGCGCGTGCTGTCACCATTCCCGTCATCGCCTCGGGCGGCGTCTCGCGCATGGAAGACCTGATCGCGCTGCGCGACACCGGCGTCATCGCCGGCGCCATCTCGGGCCGCGCGCTTTATGATGGCGCCATCGACCTCGCCACCGCCCTCCTTGCCCTGAAAGCCTGATGATTTTCTGTCCGAAAATATCCTCGGGGGGTGAGGCCGCAGGCCGAGGGGGGCAGACAGCCCCCCTTCCCACATCTCCCGCCCCGCGCTAAGGTCCGGCCATGCTGAAAACCCGCATCATCCCCTGCCTCGACGTGGCCGATGGCCGCGTGGTGAAAGGCGTGAATTTCGTCAACCTGATCGACGCAGGCGACCCGGTCGAGGCCGCGCGCGCCTATGATGCGGCGGGGGCGGACGAGCTTTGTTTCCTCGACATCCACGCCACGCATGAAAATCGCGGCACGATGTTCGATCTGGTCACCCGCACGGCCGAGCAATGCTTCATCCCGCTGACCGTAGGCGGCGGCGTGCGCAGCCATGCCGATGTGCGGGCGCTTCTGCTGGCGGGGGCCGACAAGGTGTCATTCAACTCCGCCGCCGTGGCCAACCCCGACGTGGTGGCCGAAGCGGCAGATCGTTTCGGCAGCCAGTGCATCGTCGTCGCCATCGACGCCAAGACCGTCGAGCCGGGCCGGTGGGAGATCTTCACTCATGGCGGGCGCAAACCCACCGGCATCGACGCGGTGGAATTTGCCCGCACGGTCGAGGCGAAGGGCGCGGGCGAGATCCTGCTGACCTCGATGGACCGCGACGGCACCAAGGGCGGCTACAACCTGCCGCTGACCCGCGCCATCGCCGATGCGGTGAACGTGCCGGTCATCGCCTCGGGCGGCGTCGGCAACTTGGACCATCTGGTCGAGGGCGTCACCAAAGGCGGCGCCAGCGCGGTGCTGGCTGCCTCGATCTTCCACTTCGGCGAATATACCATTGGCGAGGCCAAGGCCCATATGGCCGCCGCCGGTATCCCGGTGAGGCTGACATGAGCACGCTGCACGATCTTGCCGCCACCATCCTCTCCCGCAAGGGGGCCGACCCCGAAAGCTCGTGGACGGCGAAGCTTCTTGCCAAAGGCCCCGAGAAATGCGCCGAGAAATTCGGCGAGGAGGCGGTAGAAGCGATCATCGAGGCGGTGAAGGGTGACCGCGCCAGGCTGACCGCCGAGGCGGCGGATGTGCTGTATCACCTGCTGGTGATGCTCGCCGCCCGCGACGTGACGCTGGCGGATGTGGAGGCAGAACTCGCGCGGCGCGAAGGCACTTCGGGCCTCGCCGAGAAGGCCGCGCGCGGGTAAGGGCTTACGCCCCAGCCCCGCGCAGCGCCGTAACCAATGCAGCCATATCCTCGGGCAGCGGCGCCTCGAACTGCAATTCCTCGCCCGTCACCGGATGGATGAAGCCCAGCGTCGCCGCATGCAGCGCCTGACGCGGGAAGGCATTGGCCAGATCAGCCGCCGCCTCGCCCACCGCCTTGGCCGCCACCCGGCGCTTGCCGCCATAGGTCTGGTCGCCGATGAGGCCATGCCCGGCATGGGCCATATGCACGCGGATCTGATGGGTCCGCCCGGTTTCCAGCCAGCATTCCACCAAACTCGCCACTTCGGGCGTGCCATAGGCTTCCAGCACCCGCACGCGGGTCACCGCATGGCGGCCCTCGTTCCACACCACTGCCTGCCGCTGCCGGTCGGTGCGGTGACGGGCCAGATGGGTGGCAATCTTCAGGATGCCGCCGGATTCGAAGCTTACGCCCCGCATCCCGCGCAGGCGCGGATCGGCGGCGGAAGGCGCGCCATTGACCACGGCGAGGTAATGGCGGTTCACCGTATGCTTTTCAAACTGCGCGGCCAGCCCGTGATGCGCCCGGTCGCTTTTGGCGACAACCAGCAGACCCGAGGTATCCTTGTCGATCCGGTGCACGATACCGGGACGGCGCTCGCCCCCCACGCCCGACAGCGTGTCACCGCAATGATGCAGCAACGCATTGACCAGCGTGCCGCTGTAAGACCCCGGCGCGGGGTGGACCACCATCCCCACTGGTTTGTTGATCACGATCAGGTCGGCATCTTCCCAGATGACCTCCAGCGGGATGTCCTCGGCCAGAGTATCCGCCTCGGCCACATGGCCCACCGCAAGGTCATAGGCCTCGCCCTCGGCCACCTTCGTCTTGGGATCGGTCACCGCCACACCGTCGCGCATGACATCGCCCGCCGCGATCATCTTCATCAGACGCGAGCGCGACAGGGCGGCTTCCTCTGGCACCTCGCGCGCCAGTGCCTTATCCAGTCGGTCAGGCGGGTTTTCCCCGATCACCACACGCAGCAGCCCGCCTTCGGGCGCGTCATCGTCATCTTCAAGGGGCCGGGACATGGATGATACCTCGGATAAGCTGGAACTGCCGCCCAGCCTGCGCTGGCTGAAATGGCTGGTGACGGCGCTGACCGTTACCCTGATCCTCGGCGTCATAACCATCGTGGGCCTGCTTGTCACCCGCCTGCCGCTGGGCGTGACCCCGGTGGCCGACTTTCCGGCCAGCCTCGCCCTGCCCGCAGGCGCGAAACCCGAGGCCATCACCCGGGGACCCGGCTGGATCGGCGTCGTCACCACCGACGGGCGGATGTTCGTCTTTGCGCCCGACGGGGCGCTGAGACAGGAAATCACGATCCGCCGCTAAGGCAAAACCGACGTAGGCACGTCGCCGGGGGCATTGCCCCGCAGGCTGTCGCCGGTCCAGCATGATGAAAAACGATGGGGAGTCGACATGCTGGAAACCTTTGGCGCACAGGATGCCACCGATCTGGCCGCGCTGGTGGCGCGGGGCGAGGTCAGCCCGCAGGAATTGCTGGATGCCTCGGTCGCCGCTTCGGCGGCGCTGAACCCAAAGCTCAATGCCGTGGTTCTGCCGCAGATCGAGGTGGCGGAACGCCATATCACCGGGGGGCTGCCGCGTGGTCCCTTCACCGGCGTGCCGTTCCTTCTGAAGGATCTGGGCTGCGAGGCGGTGGAGTTTCCCTCGCACAACGGCTCGCGCCTGCTGGCCGATACACGCTATGATCGCGACAGCGCGATCTATACCCGAATCCGCGCGACAGGCGTAGTAATCTGGGGCCGCACTACCAGTCCCGAGGGCGGTGTGGGCGCGGCGACCGAATCCGCCGTCTATGGCGGACCGACGCGGAACCCGTGGAACCCTGACCATACATCGGGCGGATCATCCGGAGGGGCCGGGGCGGCGGTGGCGGCCGGGATCGTGCCTTTCGCGCATGGGTCGGACGGCGGTGGATCGGTGCGCATTCCCGCCTCCTCCTGCGGGCTGTTCGGGTTCAAGCCGACGCGGGCGCGGCTGCCCGATGGCCCCTATGTGGGTGAGGGCTGGGCCGGCATGGCGATTGACGGTTTCTTGACCCATTCGGTGCGCGACACGGCCCTGATGCTGGACGCCTGCACCGGGCCGGACCTTGGTGCGCCCTATCACGCGCCACCGCTGGCACGCAGCCATGCCGATGCGATCAGCCGCCCGCCGCGCCGGTTGCGGGTGATGCTGGTCGACACCACCTTTACCGGCACTGCGATTCACCCCGAGGTGCGCGAGGCCGTGCTGGCCGCCGCACGCCTGCTGGAAAGCCTTGGCCATGAGGTGACGCCGGGCCTGCCCGCTGCCGATGTGCCGATGATGATGCGCGCCTGGACCGATATCGTGGGCGTCGGCACCGCATTGGGCATCGCCAAGGCGCTGAAAGGCCGCCCCCTGACCCCCGATCTGGTCGAGGGCGTCGGACGCGGCTCGGTGGCCCATGCCGAAACGCTGCACCCCACCCGCTATCTGGAGGCGGTGGGCCAGATTCACGCCTTCGGGCGGCAGATGGCAGCGGTCTTCGACCCCGAAACCGGACCGGGATATGACATCATCCTGTCGGCCACGCTGGCAGAACCGCCCGCCAGGGTTGGCCGCTTTGCGCATACAACTGAGGATTATGTGGGCTACCGCACCGGCCCCGGCGGCATCTTCGACTATTCCCCATTCTGCGCGGTGTTCAACGCTTCGGGCCAGCCCGCCGTCTCCGTCCCCTTGGGTATGACAAAGGGGGGATTGCCGGTCGGCATCCACCTCGCTGCCCGCTTTGGCGCGGATGAAGAACTGATTGCTTTGTGTGCAGAAGTCGAAAAAGCCGCCCCCTGGACAGGAAGAAAGCCCAAACTGCGGGCAAAATAGCTTGCGCCACGGGGATAACCCGGAAAATATGATCAAAACTCACGACGGAATCGGCAACGGGGGGTCCGCCAGTGACGGAATATGCAATCGAGGCCCGCAACGCGGTCAAGGCGTTCGGGCAGGGCGATGTGGCGGTCAGGGCGCTGGACGACGTTTCCATCCAGATCCGAAAGGGTGAGTTCTTCACCCTGCTTGGCCCCTCGGGCTGTGGCAAAACCACGTTGTTGCGGCTGATCGCGGGGTTCGAAACCCCGACTTCGGGGCAGATCCTGCTGGACGGGCAGGACATCACCGCCCTGCCCCCGAACCGCCGCCCGGTGAATACGGTGTTCCAAAGCTATGCGCTGTTCCCGCATCTGACGGTGGCGCAGAACGTGGCCTTCGGGCTTCAGATGCTGGGCCGCCCCAGGGCCGAGGTTGACCGGACGGTCGAACGCATGCTGGCGCTGGTGAAGCTGGAGCCGATGGCCGGACGTAAGACCTCGCAGCTTTCGGGTGGGCAGCAACAACGCGTCGCACTGGCCCGCGCGCTGGCGCCCACGCCGAAGGTTCTGCTGCTGGATGAACCGCTTTCGGCGCTGGACCTGAAGCTGCGCAAGGAAATGCAGGTCGAACTCAAGCGCCTGCAAACCGAAACCGGCATCACCTTCGTCTTCGTCACCCACGATCAGGAAGAAGCCCTGACCATGAGCGACCGCATCGGGGTGATGAGCGCAGGCAAGCTGCAACAGGTGGGCGCCCCGCGCGAGATTTATACGACGCCGGTCAACCGCTTCGTCGCCAGCTTCATCGGCGAGACGAATTTCCTGCCCGCCGTGCTGGGTGCCACCGGGGCGGTGCTGGGCAGCGGTGATGTGCTGGCGCTGAGCACCGGCGGCAAGACCGGCCCCGCCACTTTGGCCGTCCGCCCCGAACAGGTGCGGCTGGTGCCTGCGGGCGAACCGGGCAGCCTGCCCGCCACCATCACCGGCTGGGTCTATTTCGGCACCGACACCCATGTGCATCTGGCGTTGCGCGACGGCACCGAGGTGGTGGCCCGCCTGCAAAGCGGCGCGACCGGCGACAGCGCCCTGACGAAGGGCGAGGCGGTGGGCCTGCGCTTCACCGATGGCGCGCTTCAGATCCTGGGGGACTGAGCCATGAGCATGGAAAGCGAGGCCCGTTCCCGCCAGACCCGCCGCGCCTGGGCACTTTCGACACCGGCGCTGCTGCTGCTGTTCCTTGCCGCCGCCGGGCCGCTGCTGATCGTGCTGGTCTATTCCTTCCTGCTGCCGGGCAAATACGGCAATGTGGAATGGGGCTTCAGCCTTGATGGCTGGCGCGGCATCCTTTATTCCCGCGATATCTTCGACGGGTCACTGAAGCTCGCCGACGCGCATCTGACGATCTTCTGGCGCTCGGTCAAACTGTCGCTGCTGACCACGATCATCACCTTCGTCGTGGGCTTTCCGACGGCATGGTTCATCGCCACAAGGGCGCCGAAAGCGCGGGCCATGTGGCTGTTTCTCATAACCATTCCGTTCTGGACCAACCTGCTGA
Source organism: Gemmobacter caeni (assembly GCF_003054195.1). Lineage (GTDB taxonomy): Bacteria > Pseudomonadota > Alphaproteobacteria > Rhodobacterales > Rhodobacteraceae > Gemmobacter > Gemmobacter caeni. The sequence continues at coordinate 85,510 of NZ_QBKP01000008.1, read as the reverse complement.
TCCGCACCTTCGCGATCAACGAGGTTCTGCGCAACGAAGGTATCGTCAACACCGTGCTGACCAAGGCCGGGCTGATTGATGCTCCAATCCGCATGATCAACACCGATTTCGCGGTGCTGGTGGGCATGGCCTATGTCTATCTGCCGCTGATGGTGCTGCCGCTGTTTGCGGCGATCGACCGTTTCGACATGAAGCTGCTGGAGGCGGGCTATGATCTTTATGCCAGCCGCATGGCCGTGCTGCGCCGGGTGATCCTGCCCATCGTCAAACCGGGGATCGTGGCGGGCTCGATCCTCGTCTTCGTGCCCTCGCTGGGGGCCTATGTGACGCCGCGCGTGCTGGGCGGCGGCAAGAACATGATGATCGGCAACTTCATCGAACTGCAGTTCGGCCAGGGCCGCAACTGGCCGCTGGGTGCGGCACTGTCAATGGCGCTTCTGATGATCGTCATGGTAGCGCTGCTGGTCTATGTGCGCGCTGCGACGAAAGGGAGCAACCCGCATGGCTGACCGCAACTTTTCAGCCACCCGCATTCCGGGCTTTGCCACCATCGCCGTCGCCGCCTTTGTCGTGCTTTACCTGCCGATCTTCACGCTGGTGATCTATGCCTTCAACGCAGGGCAAAGCATCGCGGTGTGGGAAGGTATCTCGTTCCACTGGTTCGCGAAGGCCTGGGCCAACGAGGCGGTGAAATCTGCGACGCTGCGCTCGCTGATCATCGCGGTCTCGGCCTCGGCCATCGCCACCAGCGTGGCCACCATGGCCGCGCTTGGCACCACCCGCCGCCCGGCCTTTCGGGGGCAGACCTTCATCTATGTGATGATCAACCAGCCGCTGATGGTGCCGGAAATCGTGACCGCCGTTGCCTTGCTGATCTTCTTCGGGGTCATCAAGCAGGCGACCGGCTATCAGGGCCTCGGCTATCTGATCCTGGCCCATACGGCCTTCTGCATTCCCTTTGCCTATCTGCCGATCCGCGCCCGGCTGGAAGGGATGGACCTCAGCCTCGAAACTGCCGCCGCCGATCTTTACGCCTCGGACTGGCAGACCTTCCGCTTTGTCACCCTGCCCCTGCTGTTTCCGGGAATCATCGCGGGCGCGATGCTGGCCTTCGTCATCAGCCTTGACGATGTGGTCATCACCGAATTCGTCAAGGCGGGCGGGCAGGATACGCTGCCCACCTACATGCTGGGCCAGATGCGCCGCGCCATCACGCCCGAAGTCAATGCAATCTCCACAGGTCTGCTTGCGCTGACCGTGGTTCTTCTGACCGCGTTCTTTCTGCTGACCCGCAAGAAGGGCTGAAGCCCCGAACCCTAGCCACCACCAACAAGGAGAGAAGATATGAAGAAACTGCTTGGTGCCAGCGCCCTGCTGCTGGCCAGCACCAGCCTCGGCCATGCTGCGGGCGAATTGCAACTCTTCAACTGGGGCAATTACACCAGCCCCGAGCTGCTGGAGAAATTCGAGAAAGAGACCGGCATCAAGGTCACCGTCACCGACTACGACAGCAACGACACCGCGCTCGCCAAGGTCGAGGCAGGCGGGCATGGCTTTGACCTTGTGGTGCCTTCGGCCAACTATGTTCCGATCTGGGTGGAAAAAGGCCTGCTGACCGAACTCGACCGTTCCAAATTGCCGCATTTTGGCAATATCGCGCCGCAGTGGATCGACGTGGCCTGGGACAAGGGCCGCAAATATACTGTGCCGTGGCAATGGGGCTCGACCGGCATCGCCGTGAATACCTCGGTCTATGGCGGTGACATCAACACCTCTGCCGTCTTTCTGGACGTGCCGGAAGAGCTGAAGGGCAAGATCAACGTCGTCCCCGAGATGAACGACGTGGTGAACCTCGCGATCTGGTATGTCGGGGGCGAACCCTGCACAGAAGATACCGAGGTACTGAAAAAGGCGCGTGATGCGCTGCTGGCCGCCAAGCCCGACTGGCTGAGCATGGATTACGGCGCAACCGAAAAGCTGTCGAACAACGACTGGGCCGCCAGTGTGAACTGGAACGGCTCGACCATGCGGGCGCGTCTGGCCAATCCGGCGGTGAAATACGGCTATCCGAAGGAAGGCTACCCACTGTTCATGGATTCGGTCGGTCTGCTGGCTGACGCCAAGAATGTCGAGGAAGCCTACAAGTTCATCGACTTCATCATGCTGCCGGAAAATGCGGCCATGCTGTCGGCCTTTGCCCGCTACGCCAATGGCATCACGGGTTCCGAGGAATTCATGCCCGAGGACATGAAGACCGCGCCGGAAGTGGTGACCCCCGAAGAGTTTCAGGCGTCGGGCCACTTCCTGCCGACCTGTTCGCCCAAGGCGCAGGAATACATGACCGCGATCTGGACCGAGCTTCAGAAGTAAACGCGGGCTCTGAGGTCGGGGCGGGGGGCTGTCTCCCCCCGCACCCGCGAGGATATTTATGAACAGATGAAGGAGGAAAGCGTGGAGCTTTCCGGGTTGAGCGCTTCGGACCTGTCGCGGCTGATTGCCGCGCGCGAGGTGAAGCCGTCTGAGGTGATGGCGGCGCATCTTGACCGCATGGCGGCGGTGAACGGGGCGGTGAATGCCGTGGTATCAGCACGCGATCCCGATGTGCTGATGGCCGAGGCGCGGGCAGCGGATGAGATGGCACCGCGCGGCTGGCTACACGGGATGCCCCACGCGGTGAAGGATCTTGTGGCGGTGAAGGGGCTGCGCAGCACTTACGGCTCGCCGCTGTTTGCCGGTTTTGTGCCGGGGGCTGATGATCTGGTGGCGGCACGGCTGCGGGCCGCCGGGGCGATTTTCACCGGCAAGACCAATACGCCGGAATGGGGCCACGGCAGCCATTCCTTCAACCCGGTCTTTGGCGTCACGCGCAATCCCTATGACCTTTCGCGCACGGCGGGCGGGTCATCGGGCGGGGCGGCGGCGGCGCTGGCGGCGCGGCTGGTGACGGTGGCGGATGGCAGTGACATGATGGGTTCGCTGCGCAATCCGGCCGCCTTCTGCAACATCTATGGGTTCCGCCCGACCTGGGGTCTGGTGCCTTCCGATGCGGTGGGCGACACGTTCATGGCGACGATGGCGACAGAGGGGCCGATGGGCCGCACGGTCGAGGATGTGGCACGGCTGCTGGGCGTGCTGGCAGGCGAGAACCCCGAAGTACCGTTCGGCCGCGCAGTGGAACCCTATGCAGACCGGCTGGAGATCGACCTCCGAGGGCTGCGCATCGGCTGGCTGGGCGACTGGGGCGGCGCCTATGGTTGCGAGCCGGGGATTCTGGACCTGTGTCAGGCCGGATTGCGGGTGCTGGAGGATCAGGGCGCGCGGATCGAGCCCGTCGCCCCGCCCTTCCCGGCCGAAAAGCTGTGGCAGGCCTGGCTGACGCTGCGCGCCTTCCTGAATGCCGGAGCCAAAGGCGCAATGCGCGACGATCCGGCGAAATGGGACCAGCTCAAGCCCGAGACGCAATGGGAGATCGAACAGGGTCTGCGCGTCACCGCCGCCGAGGTGCATGAGGCGAGCGTCATCCGTTCACGCTGGTATGCCCGCGCAGCCAGACTGTTCCGGCAGTATGACGCGCTGGTGATGCCCACCGCGCAGGTCTGGCCCTTCCCCGCTGACTGGCGCTGGCCGCAGGACATCGCGGGGCGGAAGATGGACACCTATCACCGATGGATGGAGGTGGTGGTGCCCGTCAGCCTGATCGGCCTGCCATCGCTGGCCGTGCCCTGCGGATTCGGGCCGCAGGGTCTGCCGATGGGGATGCAGATATTTGGTCCGACCGGGGCAGATGCGAAGGTGCTGGCCATCGGCCAGCAATATCACCGCGCGACCGACTGGCCAGGGCGTCAGCCGCCGGTAGTTTGATCCGGCAGCGCGACAGGTTCGGGCGGGCTGTCGCCAGCCGGCGTAGCCAGCAGCAGAGCCGGATGGCGCAAGGCCTCGTCCCCGCTGTCAAAACGCAGGCGGCACAAGCCTTCTTCGTCGCCTGTCACGACTGCCAAGGCCTGACGGTCCGGCACGGTGACCAGCGCGCCCGGCTCGCAAACCGGCAGCGCCTGCGCAGGTGTCGCCAGCAGCAGGAAGGCGAGATCAAGCCTGCGGAACACAGGTCATCTCGGTGAACAGGCTCGAACCGCCCAGCACAAAGCCCGTGCCCTCCACCCGCCCCGTCACGCCGTTCATGGTGCCTTGCGTGACCTCGAACACCCCCTCGCCCCGCCGGGTCCAGATGCTTTCGGCACCATAGTGGTCGCGCAGTTTACCGCCTTCGAGGATCTCCAGCGGGAAGGGGTCAGCCACGCCACCCGGATCAGAGCAGGCATAGGCACCCGGCGTCAGCATGCCACCCGCGCCGCCGGTGTCGGCCAGCCGCAACAGTGCATCGGGCGGGGCGGCGGTCATGTTGCAATCTCCCATGGTGATCATGCAGATCGCGCCCATGTCCTGCGTAATCGTACCCGGCCCGCTGAAGCCCGGAACAGTGACGGTCTCGCCGACCTCGCAGCCCACCAGCGGGCCAGAGGTTTCGGCCTGGACGGCGGCAGGCAGACACAGCAACAGGGCAGAGAACAGGCGCATGGGGAAACCTCGACAGAACAATCGCGCGCATCCTGCCAAAAGCACGCCGCAGGGGATAGAAAAAAATCCCCACCCGTTTGCGGGGCGGGGGCAGTGGGGCGCCTGTGGGCGGCGCCCGGACCGCTGACTGGGGATCAGCGGATATCCTGTGTCGGACGCGGGGTCGCGCCGGTTTCCGGCGGCAGTACAGGCACGGTGATCTGCGGGAGTGTGCCTGTCAGGCTGTCGAGGAAGGCCACAAGCCGTGCGGTTTCCTCGGGCTTCAGCGCCTCGCCCAGCTGGCTTTCGGCCATGATTTCCACCGCGACATCCAGATCCCAGACCTTGCCGGAATGGAAATAGGGCGCGGTCAGCGCAATGTTGCGCAAAGGCGCAGCACGGAAGACATATTCGTCGTCCGCTGTCTCGGTCACGGCGAAGCGCCCCTTGTCACCGACAGGCAGCACATCGGCGCCGGGCTTTTCGACCAGACCGAAGGGGTAATAGCCATGGCCGCCGATATTGACGCCCGAGTGGCAGGACGAACAGCCCTTGTCCATGAACAGCTGCAACCCGGCCCGCGCCTCCGTCGACAAGGCGTTGTCATCGCCATTCAGCCAAGCGTCGAAGGGTGCGGGGGTGATCAGTGTCGCCTCGAACGCCTCGATCGCTCTGGCCATGTTGTCAAATGTCACAGGATCGGCCTCGCCGGGAAAGGCGGTGGCGAAGGCCTCGGCATAGGCGGGCATGGATTTCAGCGTCACCACCACATTTTCGGGCGTGTTCGCCATTTCCACCCCGGCCTGCACCGGCCCCTTGGCCTGGGCCTTAAGATCATCCGCGCGGCCATCCCAGAACTGCGCCTCGTTCAGCACGGCATTGAGTGCGGTCGGCGCGTTGCGCGGCCCCTTCTGCCAGCCATGACCGACTGAAGTCTCCATATTATCGTCACCGCCCGTCGCAAGATTGTGGCACGAATAGCAGGAGAACACGCCCGAGGCTGACAGTCGCGGATCGAAGAACAGCGACTTTCCAAGCGCGATCTTGTCCGGCGTCACCGGATTGTCCTTCACCGCCGGAATGGTGGAGGGCAAGGGCCTGAACGCCTCCAGTGCGGCGTCGCGCAGGGCATCGGCCTGCGCCGCCCCTGTCATGAGCGTGGTGGCCAGTAGCAGGATGGTCAGCTTGCGCATCCCGGTCTCTCCTCGTCTCTTGCAGCGCGTCCGGGCCCAGACTGCCCTGTCTGGTCGCTGCCGACTTTGAGTTAGATCAATTCTAATTCTAGTATCTCAGATAGAACTTCCCGCGCTTGCCAGCCGCGCCTGTCCCGCCTAAGCACGGGGCAGACCTTCCTGTGGTGCGTGAATGTGGCTTTATCGCCTGATCCTGCGGTTTCTGTTCCCGGCCTTGCTGGGCGTGGCACTGTGGCAGCGACTGACCCGGCGCACCGGCGCCGGGGCGCTGGCCGAACGGATGGGGCTGGGCGGACAGCCGGTGGACCTGTGGCTGCATGGCGCCTCGAACGGCGAGCTTGCCTCGGCCCGCTGGCTGGTGGAGCGGGTCATCGCGGCCCGGCCAGGGCTGCGCATGGTGGTGACCTGCAATACCGGAACCGCGCGGGCGATGGTGGCAGGCTGGAACCTGCCGGGGTTGGCAGCCCGTCTGGCCCCCTTTGACACTCCCGGTGCGGTCGGTCGTTTCATTGCAGGCTGGCAACCGCGCACGCTGATCCTGCTGGAAAACGAACTCTGGCCTGAACGGATTGCCCGCATGGCCGGACGCGGCCCGGTGATCCTTCTGGGCGCGCGGATGTCCGAACGCTCGGCCCTGCGCTGGGGGCGCCGGGCGCCGGGCATCCTGCGGGCTGTTCTGGGCGGGGTGACGCTGGCCTCGGCACAGGATGCGGCTTCAGAGGCGCGGCTGGTCACGCTTGGCCTGCCCGCCAGCAGCCTCGGTCCCCGGCTGATGCTGAAGGCACGCGCGGCGGCAGCCCCGCCCGTCACCCTCCCCTTCTCTCCGCCGCATCCGCGCGCACGCATCCTGCTGGCGGCTTCCACCCACGAAGGGGAAGAGGCCGTGGTGCTGGCGGCCTTTGCGACCGCGCGGGCCACTTTTGATCTGCTGATCCTCGCCCCGCGCCACCCACGCCGCAGCGCCGCCATCGCGACGCTGATCGCGGCGGGCGGGCTGCCCTATGCCACACGCTCGGCAGGCGAGACGCCGGGGCCGGAGGTGGCGGTCTACCTGGCCGATACGCTGGGCGAGATGCCGAACTGGTATGCGATGGCTGGGGCCACAGTGATCGGCGGCAGTTTCGCCGCCAGGGGAGGACATACGCCGTTTGAGCCTGCGGCCCATGGCTCGGCCATCCTGCACGGGCCCTCGGTGCATAACTTCACAGAGGTTTTCGCCTCGCTCGACAGCGGTGGCGGCGCGATTGCCACCGACGAGACCAGTCTGGCCAGCGCCCTTACCGGCTGCAATGCGGCAGCACAGGCGCGTCTGGCCGCCCGCGCCGCCGATCTGCTGACCGGCGAGGATGCCGCAGCCGCGCTGCTGGGCGCAGTTCTGAATCACCTCCCCGACGCGCGTTCCGTCAGCGGGTAATCCGCCAGAAGATCATAGCGCGCGCCCTTGCGTGCCGGGTATGAGGCGTAAAGGCCGATGGCCTCGACCTGCCAGGGCCCGGCGCGAAAACCATGAGCGGCCGCCACCGCCGCTTCCAGCCGGGCGCGCTGATCCGGCTCCAGCGCCCCGGCCCGGCCCAGCGTCACATGCGGGTTGAACCCCTGTGTCGCGACCGGAATGCCCGCCTGCACCGCCACCCGCGCCACACGCGCCTGCAGGTGCCGCAGCGACCCGCTCTCCGCCACACCCGCCCAGATCACGCGCGGCCGCACTCCGCCAAACAGCCCTGCCCCTTCCAGCGTCAGGCTGAACTGAGCCGCCGCAAGTCCCGACAGCCCGTCATGCAGCGCCTCCAGCACCGGCTCGGGGTGGTCGCCCAGAAAGGCCAGCGTCAGGTGAAAATCCTCCGGCTCCAGCCGCCGGGGCAAGGGCAACAGGGCCTGTAGCATGGCCAGGTCGCGGCGGATACCTTCGGGAAGTCCGATGGCGATGAAAGCACGGATCGTCATGCGGCCTCCTGCGGGTTCGGCCCATGCTGCCGCGACCTGCGCGGCGCTGCAACCGTCAGCGCCGCGCCAGCACGGCCAGCCGGTCACGGATCTGAGGCCGGACCGGGCCGCCGCGCGGCGGGTCGAGCAGCGTGGCGTAGATCTGTTCTGACGGCAAGGCGCGCGCGCCGCCGTTCCAGCCCAGAGCACGCAACACCGCCTCGGCGCCGGGCGGCAGGCGGTCGGGCATCTCCTGCCCCGACAAAAGCCCCCAGATCGCAGCCCAGGCCCGCCCCACCGTCCACGGATTGTAGCCTCCGCCGCCAGTGACAATCAGCCGGGGCGCCAGCGGCTGCAACGCCGAAACCGCCGCCAGATAGGCCCGGTTCGACAAGGCGAGCCGCGCCAGCGGGTCTTCGGCCAGACCGTCCACCCCGCATTGCAGCACGATGGCCTCGGGCCGGTGCGCCGCCACACGGGGCAACACCAGCCGGTCCATCACCAGCGCCAGTTCGTCATCGTGAAAACCGCGCGGCACCGGCAGGTTGAAGGCATTGCCACCAGCATCATCCTCCAGCCGCCCCGTGAAGGGCCAGCGGTTTTCCTCATGCACGGAAATCAGCAGGATCTCCGGCTGACCGGCAAAGGCCGCCTCCACCCCGTCGCCATGATGCGCGTCCAGATCGACATAGGCCACACGCGCCAGACCCGCCCGGCGCAGCGCCGCCACCCCCAGAGCCACATCGTTCAGATAGCAAAAGCCCGCAGCCCGCCCGGCAAGGCCATGATGCGTGCCCGCGCCCGGCACATGGATCACGCCGGATGGCACCGCTGCCAGGGTTTCCGCCGCCCAGAGCATCGCTCCCGCCCCGGTCGCGGGACGCCGGAACATTTCGGGATAACAGGGGTTGGTCAGCGTGCCGAGACCGAAGCGCGGGCGCCAGTCATCGGGCAGCGGCTGCCCGGCGCGGGTCAGGCTTTCGGCCTGTACCAGCGCCTCCAGATAACCCGGATCGTGCAGCAGCGTCAGTGCGGCGGGTTTGGCGCGCGGGCTGGTGCGATAGGCCTGCGGCGTCAGCCATCCCAGTGCGCGGCACAGATCCATGACCACCGGCACACGCGGCACGCGCAACGGATGCAGCCCGCCATAGGAGGAACCACGATAGATTTCGGAGCCCAGAAACAGCGGCCCGACCGGCGCGGATGTCACGGCAGGACAGCCTCCACCGCCCCGGTAATCGCAGCCGACAGCGGGGTAACCGGCGCGCCCCAGGTACCGCGCGGCAGGCCATCCGGCCCCAGCAGCACCTTGTTGAAATTCCAGCCGGGGGTGAAGCCATGCTCCTCTGCCATCCAGCGATAGAACGGATGCGCCCCCGCCCCGCGCACATGGGTAATGCGGGTCATCGGCAGGGTCAGATCGAAGGTCAGCGCACAAAACTCCTTGACCGCCGCGTCGTCTTTCAGCTCCTGCGCAAAATCGTCGGAAGGCACCGCCAGAACCACCAGCCCGCGCGGGCCGTAACGATCCTGCAAGGCTTGCAGGGCATCATATTGCGGCGTGAACCCACAAAGGGAGGCAGTATTGACCACAAGAACAGGACGCCCACGCCAGTCCGATGTATCCAGCGTGCCGCCGTCAATGCCATCAAAGCGGAAAGCCGGAGCAGCGGCAGCAAGGGCAGGTCCAAAACCGGCAACCGCAAGGGCGGCGCCGATCAGCATGCGACGGTGAATGCGTTTCATCCCCTGTTCCTTTCCGGCCGCCTTCAGCGCGGGGCCGTTACGGGCAATGGCCAGTTTGCGGCCCCCCGCAAGCAACGCTGAACCTGGCTTCCGGTTCCCGCAAGAAGGATCTCCCGTAGCAGAGGTTGGTCTTGCCGTCAGTCGAACCTATGTTCCATAATCAGGGTTCAGACAGACCCAAGATACAGAGAATCCCGCAAAGGAACATACCCGTTCTTGTGTAGCGGGCCGTAACAGGCAGGCAATGACGTGACGATTGAAATGAGGCCCGAGATGCCGCCCCCCGAACCGGCGGATACCCGCACACAATACGGTGCGCTGTGCTGGCGCGCCGGTCGTGAAGGGATCGAGGTGCTGTTGATCACCAGTCGCGATACCGGGCGCTGGGTGATCCCGAAGGGCTGGCCGATTGACGGGCTCAGCCCCGAAGCCTCTGCCGCCCGCGAGGCGTGGGAGGAAGCGGGGGTGGAAGGTCAGGCGGATACGCATTGTCTGGGGCTTTATTCCTACGACAAGGGGCTGGGGCGCGGCGAGGGGCCGAAACGCCAGACGGTCCCCTGTGTCGTGGCAGTCTACCCGCTGCAGGTGTCGGCCCTTGCTGGCAGCTTCCCCGAGGAAAAACAGCGCCGCCGCAAGTGGTTCCGCCCCCGCAAGGCGGCCCGCAAGGTGGCCGAGCCCGAGTTGCAGGCCCTGCTGGCCAACCTTGACAGCCGGGCGGTGTTTCCGGGCAAGACCGCTGGCGGTGCTTGATTTCCGTCGCCGGGCGGGCCATCTGTGACAGATACCCAACCCCGGAAAAGGCCATGATCCGCTATTCGCTGCACTGCGCCGAAGGACATGATTTTGAAAGCTGGTTCGCCTCGGCCACTGCTTTCGACGATCTGAAGGCCCGCGGGCTGGTGAGCTGTGCGCTTTGCGGTGGCAACCGGGTGGAGAAGGCACTGATGGCCCCGGCAGTCGCAGCCAAAGCGGCGGAGCCAGCGGCCCGGCCCGATCTGAAAGCGCCTGCCTCTGAAATTGAAACCGCGCTGGCGGCGCTGCGCCGCGAAGTCGAGGCAAACTCCGAATATGTCGGGATGAACTTCGTTTCCGAGGCACGGCGCATGCATGCGGGCGACAGCCCCGAACGCGCAATCCATGGCGAGGCCCGGCCTGACGAAGCGCGCAAGCTGATCGAGGAAGGCGTGCCCGTCGCGCCGCTGCCCTTCCTGCCCGTACGAAAGGCCAACTGATGCAGCATCTCCTGATCACCGGCGCCGGGCGTGGCATCGGCCGCGCGCTGGCCACCACTGCGGATGCGCGGGGCTGGCAGGTGACCGGCACGACCCGCGGCACCCCGCCCGAGACGCCTGCAATCCGCTGGGAGCGGCTGGATGTGACCGATCCGGCGTCGCAGACAGCCCTCGCCGCGCAGCTGGGTCCGCTGGATGCGGTGATCTGCAATGCAGGGGTGCTGCTGGATCGCGGGCAGCGGCTGGAGGATGGCTATGCGCCGGAGCTTTGGGCCGAAAGCTTTGCCACCAACGTCACAGGCGTCTTTCTGACGGTGCAGGCCGTGCTGCCCCTGTTGCGGGCCAGTCGCGGGCGCATCGTCATCCTGTCATCGCAGATGGGCTCTACCCAGCGTGCGCCGGGCGGCAGCTATGCCTATCGGGCCTCCAAGGCGGCGGTGTTGAATCTCGGGCGCAATCTCGCCACCGATCTGGCACCCGAAGGCATTGCCGTCTCGATCCTGCATCCCGGCTGGGTGCAGACCGACATGGGCGGAAGTGGCGCCGAAATCACGCCCGAGGCCGCCGCCGAAGGCATTCTGGACCGGCTGGACGCGCTGGACGTTGCCACGACCGGCAGGTTTGAAACCTGGGACGGCCGTGCCCATCCGTTCTGACCCCGGCCGACCCGGCCCTGACGGACCGGGCCTGCCGTCAGATCAGATCTGTTTCTCCGGCAGATTGACCACCAGACCGTCCAGCGCATCGCTGACCTTCAGCTGGCAGGTCAGACGCGAGCGTACCGGATCGGGCTGCCACGCGAAATCCAGCATATCCTCTTCCATCGCGTCCTTCTTGGGCAGGCGGTCCACCCATTCCGTCGCGACATAGACGTGGCAGGTGGAACAGGCACAAGCGCCGCCACAATCGGCCTCGATCCCCGGCACGCCATTGTCGCGCGCGCCTTCCATCACCGTCAGGCCGGTCGCGACCTCGATGACATGCTGGGTTCCGTTATGCTCCACATAGGTGATCTTCGCCATTTCGCCGGGCCTTTGTTCACAGGTTGCGGCAAAGACATAGGCGAAATCGGCGCGGGCTTCCAGCCCGGCGGCGACAGGTCTTGCCCCCCTTTCGCCGCACGGATTTTGCCGTTACTCTGCCCCGGCCTGAAGGCAGAACGAGCAGCAACAGAGACCCGATGATCCGATCCCGCGCCCTCCTGCGCCCCGCGCCGGTCGCCCTTTTCCTTGCGCTGATCGCTCTGGCAGGCTGCCAGCCCGGCACCGGAACGCAGGGCCCGGCGACCGCCGATCTGGCCGCAGACGTGATCCGCCCGCCCTCGCCCTTTGACCCGCTGCCCAAGGGTGGCCCCGGTGAATGCTGGGCCGCCGATGTCACCCCCGCCGTGTTCGAGACGGTGACCGAACAGGTGCTGGTGACCGAAGCGCAGCGCGATGCCGCCGGAAACCTGATCGCCCCGCCGGTCTACAGCAGCGAGGCGCATCAGCGTGTGGTGAAGGAACGCGAAGCGGTACATTTCCGCACCCCCTGCCCCGACCAGATGACCGTGGCTTTCGTGGCAACGCTTCAACGGGCGCTGAAGGCGCGGGGCTATTACATGGCGCCGGTCAGCGGCACGATGGATGCCGCCACGGCGGAATCGATCCGTCGCTTTCAGGAGCCGCTGGGCCTTGACAGCCCCACGCTGTCCCTGCGCGCGGCGCGGGCGCTGGGGATCGTCACAACAGATCTGGACGAGATACAATGACCCTGACCCAAAGACAGGCTGCCTACGAGGCTGAAGTGCTGCGCCGCTGGCAGGACCAGAGCGATGGCGCGCATGATCTGGGCCACCTGCGCCGGGTCTGGCGCAACTGCCAGACCATCGCACTGGCCGAGGGCGGCGCCGATACCGAGGTTCTGCTGGCCGCCGCCTTCTTTCACGATCTGGTCAATCTGCCGAAGAACCACCCCGAACGGGCACAGGCGTCGCGCCTTTCCGCACGCGCGGCGGTCGACTGGCTGGCAACACAGGGGTTTCCGGCGGAAAAACTGCCCGCTGTCGAACATGCCATCGCGGCCCACAGCTTTTCCGCCGCCATCCCACCCGAAACGACAGAGGCGCGCATCCTTCAGGATGCCGACCGGCTGGAGGCGCTGGGCGCGCTGGGGATAGCCCGGATGTTCTATGTCGCAGGTGCGATGGGCGGCGCGCTGTTCGATGCCGACGACCCTTTGGCCAGCCACCGCCCGCTGGATGACCGGGCCTTCGCGCTGGACCATATCGAGGTAAAGCTGCTGCCGCTGGTGCACGCCATGCAGACCACCGAGGGCCGCCGCATGGCCGAGGAAGGCGCCGACTGGCTCATGTCCTTCCGGTCACGCCTGCTGCGCGAGATCGGCTGAACCGGATGCAGCGGCGGTTGATCCTTGCGGCGCTTATCGTCGCCCTGCCCGGCGCCTGGGTTTATACCAAGGCCATGGCGCGCCTTGCGCCCGGTGATCCGCCGGTTATGGCTGCCCCGGCAGAACAGGCCGATCTGATCCGAGTGGACAAGGCCGACCGGAAGATGGAGCTTTGGCAGGGCGAAAGGTTGCTGCGCAGCTATGCCATCGTGCTGGGCGCGGCGGCAGATGACGGCCACAAGCGTCACGAAGGCGACGAGCGCACGCCCGAGGGCCGCTATGTCATCGACTGGCGCAACCCCCGGTCCTCGGCCTATCTGAGCCTGCACATTTCCTATCCCGACGCCAGCGACCGCGCGGCGGCCCATGCCGCAGGCCAGGACCCCGGTGGTAATATCATGATCCACGGCCTGCCGAACGGCTGGGGCTGGCTTGCACCGCTGCACCGGCTGCGTGACTGGACCGATGGCTGCATCGGCGTCACCAATGCCGAGATGCATGAGATCTGGGCCCTGGTCCCCGATGGCACACCCATCGAGATCCGCCCCTAGCCCTGCGACAGCTGCTCTTTCGGGATTGGCCGGGAGTGGCCGGTTTCGTCGATGGCGACAAAGGTGAAGGTCGCATCGGTCACCTTGATGTTTTCGGTGTCATAGCGATGGCGGCGCCAGGCCTCGACATGGATGCGCATGGAACTGCGGCCGGTGCTTTCCAGATCGGCGTAGATCGAAACCACATCCCCCACCTTCACTGGCTTGAGGAAGGTCATCCCTTCCACCGCGATGGTGACCGACCGGCCACGGGCGATACGGGCGGCAAGGTTGCCTGCGGCAAGGTCCATCTGCGCCATCAGCCAGCCGCCAAAGATGTCACCCGCCGGGTTCGTATCGGCGGGCATGGCAATAGTGCGGATCACCGGCTCGTGGTCGGGCGGGGTTGCAGTTGTGTCTGGCATGGCGGCGGCTCCTGTTTACAAGGCAAGAATGCCGCGATGCGGCACAGGGGGGAAGCCCCGGCTGCGCTCCGGACAAACAAAAAGGGCGGCGGGTTGCCCCGCCGCCCTTTCCTGTATTTGCGCCTCGCTTACTCGACCGACAGTGCCACGAAACGCGGGTCTCCATCGCGGCGGATCAGCAGCAGGATGGATTTGCGGCCCGCATCCTTGGCTTCCGTCAGGCGGTCTTTCAGATCCTCGATACGGCTGACCTTCTGCTGGCCAGCCTCGGTGACCAGATCGCCTTCGCGCAGGCCCTTGGTGAAGGCTTCCGACGTGCCGTCGACCTTGGTGACCACCAGGCCTTCGGTGCCGTCGGGCAGGTTCATCTGCGCCGCCAGTTCCTCGGTCACCGGCGACAGGGTCAGACCCAGAAGCTCTTGCCGGGCGGGCGCGGTGTCGCCTTTCTTGGCAGCGGTGTTTTCAACCTTCTCGGCATCTTCCCGGCGGCCCAGCGTCACGCTCAGCGTTTCGGACTTGCCTTCGCGCAGAACCAGAACCTTTACCGCCTCGCCAACCGGGGCATCGGCCACACGACGAGTCAGATCACGCACATCCCGGATTTCATTGCCCGCGAAGCTGACGATCACGTCGCCCGCCAGAATGCCGCCATCCTTGGCCGGGCCATCCGGCACATCCGTGACCAGCGCCCCCTTGGAACCCTTGGCAAGGCCCATCGCCTCGGCCACGTCCGGGGTTACGTCCTGAATGCGCACGCCCAGCCAGCCACGGCGGGTTTCACCGAACTGGCGCAGCTGATCCACGACCTTGTTGACCACATTCGACGCCATCGAGAAGCCGATGCCGATGGAGCCGCCGTTGGGCGACAGGATCGCGGTATTCACGCCGATCACCTGCCCGTCCATGTTGAACAGAGGGCCACCCGAGTTGCCTTTGTTGATGGCGGCATCGGTTTGCAGATAATCGTCATAGGTGCCGGTCAGCGCACGGTTCCGGGCCGAAACGATGCCCGCCGAAACCGAGAAGCCCTGACCCAGCGGGTTGCCCATGGCCACCACCCAATCGCCCACGCGCATCAGATCGCTGTCACCGAAGTTGACGAAGGGCAGCGGCTTGTCGCTTTCCACTTTCAGCAGCGCGATATCGGTCTTGGGGTCGGTTCCCACCAGTTTCGCGGGCAGACGGTCCCCCGAGAAGAACTCGATCTCGATCTGGTCGGCGCCTTCGATGACGTGGTTATTGGTGACGATATAACCGTCCTCGGAAATCACGAAGCCCGAACCCAGCGCCTCGGACCGGCGCGGCTCGCCGTTCGGGTTCTGGAACTGGTCGAAGAAATCCTTGAAGGGCGAGCCGTCGGGCAGTTGCGGCATGTCCTCGGTCGAGGTTTCGACCACGGCAGAAGTGGTGATGTTCACCACCGCAGGGCTGATCTGTTGCGCCAGATCGGCAAAGCTTTCGGGGGCGCCGCGCGCTTCGGCGCGCGTGATCGGCCCCATGGCCACCGCGAGGCCCAGAAGTATCGCGCCCGCCAGGCGGATCAAGCCGACGCGGGGCGGGGCCGATGCGATTTCCATGGAAATGGCTCTGGATTGCACCGCTCTCTCCTTTCGGTTGCAAGTTCCGTCCCGGAACCTGTCCGGGTATGGCGCTATAGACAACAGTAAGCCGGTTTCGACGCAATGCAAACCAAGTCGCGCCGCGTCAACTGGGTGTGAGATACTGTTTCAACCCGCCGGCTTCAGCCGGAGGAAGGCCCGAAGCCGAGGCTGCGGGCCAGCCACAGCAGCGCCACACCTGCTGCCAGCGCCGCCAGACCCGCCATGCGGCGCTGTGACACGGTCATCGCCGCAATCAGCGCCAGAAGCTGCGGAATACGCGAAGGGGCCAGCGCAAGCACCAGCCCCTCGATCACGCAGGCAGCGCCGATCAGCCAGAGGATCAGCGCCATGCCCGTTACTGCTGCCTGCCCTGCGCATCCCGCAGGTAATCGAAGAATTCGCTGTCGGGCGTCAGCACGATCGACGAATTTCCAGATTTCAGCGCCCGTTCATAGGCAGTCAGCGAGCGGGTGAAGGCAAAGAACTCCGGGTCGCGCCCGAAAGCCTCGGCATAGATTGCGTTCCGCTTGGCATCGGCCTCACCACGGATCACCTCGGCCTGGCGTCGTGCGTCCGAGGTCACCTCGACCACACTGCGGTCAGCGGCGGCGCGTACGCGGCTTGCGGCCTCGTTACCACGCGCGATCTCGTCTGCCGCCTCACGCTGCCGTTCGGCCCGCATCCGGGCGAAGGTCGCGGCAAGGTTCTGATCCGGCAGGTCCGTGCGGGTCAGCCGCAGGTCGATCACCTCGACACCGAGGCTCTGCGCCTCGCGCTTGGCGATATCGCGGATGCGGTTCATCAGCGCTGTCCGGTCGTTCGAGGTCACGGCATTCAGCGGCACCGAGCCCAGAACCTCGCGGATCGCGGCGGAAACCACCGGGCCAAGCCGTGCCTGCGCCGCCTCGACACCACCGGGGCCGACGGCCTCGCGGAAGTCGATCAGGTTGTCGATGCGCCAGCGGGCGAAGGCATCGACAATCAGGCGACGGTTGTCGCTGAGCGTGACCTCCAGCGGCTGCGTTTGCAGACCCAGAATCCGGTCCTCATAGCTGACGACGTCCTGAATGAACGGCAGTTTGAAGCCCAGGCCCGGCTCGGTCACCTCTTGCTTGACCTGACCGAATTGCAGGATCAGCACCTGATCGCGCTCATCGACGATGAAGATCGAGGACAGGCCGGTGACGACGGCGATGAAAGCGGCGCCAAGGAAGAAGGGGGCTTTCGACATGTCAGTTGCTCCCCTGCGGCTTGGGCTGTTCGGCCGGACGGACCAGTTCGTTCAGCGGCAGATACGGCACGACGCCCGAACTGCCCTGATCCTTCTCGTCCAGAATGACCTTGTTCATGCCACCAAGAACATTTTCCATGGTTTCCAGATACATCCGCTTGCGCGTCACATCCGGCGCCTTGACATATTCCTGATAGACGGCGCCGAAGCGGCTCGCCTCGCCCTCTGCGGCGTTGGTCACCTGGGCGCGATAGGCCTCGGCGTCCTGGGTGATGCGCGCGGCTTCCCCCCGTGCACCCGCGGTCACGCGGTTGGCATAGGCATCGGCCTCTTTCTCCAGCCGGTCGCGTTCCTGCTGCGCGGCCTGCACCTCACGGAAGGCATCGCGCACCTCATCCGGCGGATCGGCGCGGTTGAAGTTCACCCGCACGACATTGATGCCGGCCTGATAGCTGTTAAGCGTGTTCTGCACCGCCTCACGCAGCTCGGCGGCAATCGGGCCACGGCCGGTGTTCAGCACCGGGATCAGTTCGGACCTGGCAATGATGTCGCGCATGGCCGAGGCCGAAACCGCGCGGATCGTATCGGCGGGGTCCGCCAGATTGAACAGATAGTCGGCCGGGTTCGACACGTTCCAGACCACCTGGAAGTCAATGTCCACGATGTTCTGGTCACGGGTCAGCATCAGCCCGCCATCCATCTCGCCGTTGCGGCCAGTGCCGATATCGGTCGTCCGTTCGCCGGTCACCTGCACCACTTCGGCGGTGACAAAGGGCCAGGGCGCGAAGTTCAGGCCGGGGTTCCCCACCGCGCTGAACTTGCCCAGAAACAGTTCAACCGAGCGTTCCTCGGGCTTCACTGTATAGAACGAGGCATAAGACCACAGGCCCGCCAGCACCAGCGCGGCCAGCGCGATGCCGGGCTTCGACAGGATCGGCCCAACGGGTGAGCCGCCATTGCCACCGCCGCCACCCGAACCGCCGGGGCGCCCACGCCCCCCCATCAGCACGCGAAGCTGTTCCTGTCCCTTTTTCACGATCTCGTCGATCTCGGGAATCTGGGGTCCATCGTTTCCGGGCCTGCGCGGCCCGCCACGCCCGTTGTCGCGGCCGTCGCGGTCGTCACCGCCTCCACCGCCGCCACCGCCCCACGGTCCTCCATTCGACATCGACTTTTCCCTAACTGTTTTCGTTTCCAGCTAACTGGTCATTCCGGCGTGAAAATCAACCCTGAATCCCCGCGGTTGAGAGCTTTGGTCGCAGACTGGCGCCCTACCCCCGGCGCACCGGATTGCGCATCGTCACCAATTCCTCGGAAATGGTCGGATGCACGGCCACGGTACGGTCGAAATCTTCCTTCGTCGCCCCCATTTTCACCGCGATGGCGGCAAGCTGGATCATCTCGCCCGCGCCGGGGCCGACGATATGGCAGCCGAGCACCTTGCGGCTGGACTGGCTGACCACCAGCTTCATCAGCACGCGGTCCTGCCGCCCTGCGAACAGCGACTGCATCGGACGGAAGCTGGCCGCATAGACCTCGACCGGCTCCTGATCGCGGGCCGCCTCTTCGGTCATCCCGACAGTGCCAAGCTCCGGCTGGGTAAAGACGGCAGAGGCGACCAGTTCGTGATCTGCCTTGCGCGGTTTGCCCCCGAACACCGTATCCGCAAAGGCATGGCCCTCGCGGATCGCGACCGGGGTCAGGTTGATCCGGTTGGTGACATCGCCAACAGCATAGATCGAGGGCACGGAACTCTGGCTCCAGTCATCCACCTTCACCTCGCCATTGCGACCCAGTTCGACGCCCAGAGTCTCCAGCCCCAGACCGGAGGTATTAGGTTTGCGGCCAGTGGCATAAAGCACCAGATCGAATTCGCGCTCGGTGCCATCCGTTGCCACAGCGCGGATGCCGCCATGCGTCTTCTCCAGCCGCAGCACATCAGTGCCGCAATGGATGGTGACACCTGACGCCTGCATGGCGGTTGCCACATGACCCCGCGCCTCGTCATCGAAGCCGCGCAGAATTTGCGCCCCGCGATAATACTGGCAGACATTGACGCCCAGACCGTTGAGGATGCAGGCAAACTCTGACGCAATAAAGCCGCCGCCCACCACCAGCGCCCGCTTGGGCAGCTTTTCCAGACGGAACATCTCGTTCGAGGTAACGGCCAGTTCGGCGCCGGGCACATCCGGCACGAAGGGACGCCCGCCGGTGGCGATCAGGATATGTTTCGCGGTGAGACGCTGGCCCTCGGCCAGTTCTACCGTATGCGCATCAACCACCGTGGCACGCTGGTCGAAGATTTGCACCCCCGCGCCGGTCAGGCCGCCCCGATAGGCCGCCTCCAGCCGGTTCAGCTCTGCCTCAAGCTGCACGCGGAAATGGCCCCAGTTGAAGGCGCCCGCCTCGACCTTCCAGCCGTAGGCGCGGGCATCCTCGATCAGGCCCGGATATTCACTGGCATAGACCATCAGCTTCTTGGGCACGCAGCCACGAATGACACAGGTGCCGCCCATGCGATATTCTTCGGCCAGCGCGACCTTGGCCCCGCCTTCGGAGGCGGCGATCCGCGCCGCGCGCACGCCACCAGAACCGCCACCGATAACGAACAGATCGTAGTCGTATGCCATCTCAGTCGTCCGCATCGGTGAAGATGTTGTCGCTCGGCGCCAGATCAATATGGCCGTCCTCGACCTCGCCCGAGTTGATGTCACGCACCGTCACACGGCCGTCGCCATGGCCCACCACCACGATATCGCAGATGTCGATGAACAGCCCGTTTTCCACCACACCCGGGATCTGGTTCAGCACCAGCGAAAGCTGACGCGGATTGCCGATGCGTTTCAGATGCAGGTCAACGATGTAATTCGCCTCGTCCGTCACCAGAGGCGCGTCGCCATTCATGCGCAAAGTGCAGTCGCGGCTCAGCACATCAAGGCTGACCAGCGTTTCCTCGATCAGCGCCTTGGTGGTCTGCCATCCGAAGGGGATCACCTCGACCGGCAGCGGGAAGGCGCCAAGCTGCGCCACCTCTTTCGCGGCATCAGCAATGACGATCATCTGGTCGCTGGCCGTCGCCACGATCTTTTCCTGCAACAGCGCCGCGCCGCCGCCCTTGATAAGGTTCAGCTGGCTGTCGATTTCATCGGCGCCGTCAATGGTGAGATCCAGCCATTTCGCATCATCCAGCGACACAACCGGCACGCCGAGGCTGCGGGCCAGTTCGGCGGTGCGGCTGGAGGTTGGCACGCCCTTGACCTTCAGCCCCTCCTCGCGGATGCGTTCTGCCAGACAGCGCACCATCCATGCAGCGGTGGAGCCGGTGCCAAGGCCCAGCTTCATGCCCGATTCCACATAATCCACCGCGCGTTTGGCGGCGACGAACTTGGCCTTGTCGATGGGCGAAAGATCGGCGGGCATGGCAACTCCTCGGCTTTTGCTGCGCAGCCTTATAGGATGTTACCGCCCATAGTGCGAGAGGCCATCGCCGCCGCCCCGATCACGGCCCGGTCACAGGAAGTCGAAGTTATGCGGCTTCAGCTGCTCGAAACTGATGCCCTGCAGGGTCAGGCTGCTGCCCCCGACAGTGATCGTCAGATTGCCCCGGCTTTCAGAGACCGCCGCCCCCAGATCCTCCAGATTGCGGAAGCGGGCAAGGCTGTCGCCGCCCGCGACGTCGATCACATCCTCTTTCAGATTGAAGTTGCGGATCGTGTCGCGCCCCTTCGAGAAGATGAACAGATCCGCGCCGCCGCCGCCGTTCAGGATATCATTGCCGTCGCCGCCGTTCAGCGTATCGGCCCCGGCACCACCGAACAGGTTGTCCGCGCCACCGCCCCCGAGGATGAGATCGTCGCCCTCGTCCCCGAACAGCGTATCGCGCCCGGTGCCGACCGACTTGCCGGTGGTTTCAAATTCGGCATCACCGTCGATCCGGTCGTTCCCCGCACCGCCCTCGATCTTGTCATGCCCGGCGCCGCCCAGCAGCGTATCATTGCCGCCCCCGCCGTCGATCAGGTCTTTCCTGTCGAAGCCATAAAGGCGGTTGCCCTTGGCATCGCCCACCATACGATCCGCAAAATCGGTGCCAAAGACATTCTCGATGGCTTTCAGCGTATTGGCCCCCAGCCCCTTAGCGCTGAGCGTCCCTGCACCCAGGTCAAGCCGCAGCCCGCCCGTCGCCTCCGCAGTATTGAGGTAATCCTTGCCGCTGCCGCCATCATAGCTGTCAGCCCCGTCACCCGCGACAATGCGGTCACTTCCGCCACCCGCCTTGACCACATCAGCGCCATCGCCCCCGGTCAGGCTGTCGTCGCCCGCCCCACCGATGAGCGTATCGGCCCCGGCGCCGCCTTCCAGCGTGTCATCGCCCTTTGAGCCATCAAGGCTGTCATTGTCGTCGCCACCCTCCAGCGTATCCTCGCCCTTCCCGCCCAGCAGCGTATCGTCCCCCGCGTGACCACGCAGGCGGTCATTGTCAGCCCCGCCATCCAGCCGGTCATTGCCGTCCTCGCCGTCGAGCAGATCATCGCCGGCATCGCCCGACAGATCGTCGTCATCGGCGCCGCCCCAGATCTTGTCGCCCTCGGCCCCGCCTTCCACACTGTCGGCACCAGCCCCGCCATAAAGCGCGTCCAGCCCGGCGCCACCATAGATGACGTCTGCCCCGCCAAGCCCTTCCAGCCTGTTGCGACCATCGTCCCCGGCCAGGGTATCGTCATTATGGCTGCCCTGAACATTCTCGACCCCGCTCAGGCTGTCGGTATTGCCCCATTCATCGGTGGCGCTGCCGTCGTCCAGATCGACGTTCACCCCTGTGACCGGACGGAAGCTCAGACCCAGCGCACGCCCTGCATTTGGCAAGACATCCATGTTATAGACGACGGTATCGACCCCGCCGCCGCCCTCGATCGTGTCATCGCCTGCACGGCCGTTGAAGGTATTGGCACGCCCGTCGCCCCGCAGCACGTCTGCGGCGGTTGAGCCATAGAGCCCCTCGATCCCGATCAGGATCGTTGTACCCCCGCCGCTCTGGCTGCCGTCCTCATAGACCTTCAGGTTGATCTCGGCCTTGCGGGCCGAAAGGTCGGCGACCACACCGTTATAATTGGTGGCGAAGCTGGCGATGTCCTGGCCCTTGCCACCGTTGATCCGGTCGTTGCCCGGCCCCGTGCCGCCGCCGGTATCGAAAAACTCTGTTACATCCTTGCGGTCAGTTCCGGTCAGGCGGTCAGCATAGATCGAGCCGATAACCGCCTCAAACCCCACGAGGCTGTGCGAAAACCGCCCGACACCCGAGGCGGTGCCCGAACCATATACATGCCCGGTAGAGGAGCTGTAATGCTCCACCTTCACCGTGCCGCCGTCAAACGTGGCCAGCCCCAGCCCGAGGTCGACAGTCACGCCTTTCGGAAACGAGGTGGTGATACGGCGTGC
The DNA here is from genome assembly GCF_003054195.1 of Gemmobacter caeni. Lineage (GTDB taxonomy): Bacteria > Pseudomonadota > Alphaproteobacteria > Rhodobacterales > Rhodobacteraceae > Gemmobacter > Gemmobacter caeni. Next base: position 63,251 of record NZ_QBKP01000008.1, on the reverse strand, counting down.
CATGTAATAGACCACGCCCGTGCCGGACCCGATAGACCACGAGCTGTAATCCAGCAGGTCATAACCCGACCCGCCGACGTAACTGTCATTGCCGCCGCTGGCCTGAATGGCGTCGTTGCCAGAGCCTGCATTGATGATGTCCGTGCCCGCTGGAATGATTTTCTCGGTATAGGGCCCCGTGTAATTCTCGGCGGTGAAATTGAATTCCTCGGTCTCGCCGAAGATGCTGCGCGTGATCACATCGTCGCCGGCGCCGCCGAAGATCGTATCGTTGTCGCTGCTGTTTTCCAGCGTGTCGTTACCCGCCAGCCCTTCGATCCGGTTTGCCGTTTCCCGACGGGTATAATCGGGATCGCTATCACCAAGATTGTCGTTGCCGGAAGTTCCCCTGATCAACACCATTGCATGCCCCCGCAGGCTGTCTGGTCAAATGACTTTGGCCCGACCCAAAATGCGATCCGGGCATCAACGACCCGAGGGTAGCGTGATTCGGAGTGGCGGCGGGACGGAAAATCCCGCCGCCTCCCCTGAACGGGGGATCAGCGGCGCACCAGACGGGCCTTGCCGTAAAGCGTGTCTGTCGCCACCTCCACGACCCGCATCATCCCGTTACCCGCCGGTTCATAGGTCAGGGTAAAGGGGAAACGGGTCTTTTCTGCCATATCCTCCGGCGAGAAACCGGCGACACGGCGGTATTCGCCCGCGCAGGTCACCTTGTCGCCATTGGCTTTCGGGGCCGAAAGGCTCAGCCGGCTGGCGCGGCGCCCGTCAAACATGTTGACGCTGACGCGGCATTCCTCGCCCGCCTTAACATCGCGCAGCGTGGCGAACATCGCCGTCAGCGGATCGACAGACCCCTTCTGCGCCGCCGGGTCGATGTCATAGGGGCGCGGATTGCGCGGCGGGTTGTAGGTCTTGATGGTCGGGATACCGCTGGCCCAGGTCATCACAACCTGCGACTGGCGCCGTCCGGTATCAGCATCCTCGGTATAGGATTGCGGCTGATAGCTGCCCTTGGCGGTGATGCGGCCACGCGATTTCGCGTCATAGCGCACCTTCTTCAGCAGCGCCGCGAGGCCGGTGGTCTGCAACCGCCCCGCCACCGCATAGCCGCCACCGGGCAGGCCCTCACCGCTCCAGGTCAGGCTGCCTGCGGTAATGCCTTTCAACACGAAGTCGAACTGCGCCTGCTCAGCCCGTGCCGGGGCCGCCATCACAGCGGCGGCCATGAGCCCGGCGCACAGCGCCCGCGAAATTCCTGCTTTCACCCTACCACTCCATTCCTGCGCACGGCGCCGGGGCGGCTGCCGCCGCCAATCCGTCGCCTTCGGCACTGGAATATATCGGATCAAACGGGCATTACATCCCGACAAGCCCGTGATCGGCCCCTCCTTGCCGAGACCGGCGCCCCGACCGCCCCTGATCGCCTTCAGACGCCCGGAACAGACGATGGATGTAACAATTCTTGCCGAAGCCGTGAAATCCGGCGACCGCCGCACCCTTGCCCGTGCCATCACACTGGTGGAAAGCGCGCGCGAGGATCACCGCGCGCAGGCCCGCGCGCTGGTGGCCGAGGTCGCCCGTGCCGGACGGCAGGCGCTGCGCATCGGGCTGTCGGGCACGCCCGGCGTCGGCAAATCGACCTTCATCGAAAGTTTCGGCTGTTTCCTGACCGCGCAAGGCTTGCGCGTCGCGGTTCTGGCGGTCGATCCGTCCTCTGCCCGCTCAGGCGGGTCGATCCTTGGCGACAAGACCCGGATGGAACGGCTGAGCCGCGATCCCATGGCCTTCATCCGCCCCTCCCCCAGCCAGACCCACCTTGGCGGCGTCGCGCGCCGCACCCGCGAGGCCGTCGCCCTGTGCGAGGCCGCGGGCTATGACGTGGTGCTGATCGAAACCGTCGGTGTCGGACAGTCCGAAACCATGGTGGCCGAGATGTGCGACCTGTTTCTTCTGCTGCTCGCCCCGGCGGGGGGCGACGAATTGCAGGGCGTCAAGCGCGGCATCATGGAAATGGCGGACCTCATCCTCGTGAACAAGGCCGATGGCGACCTGAAACCCGCCGCGATGCGGACGCAGGCCGATTACGCAGGCGCCCTGCGCCTGTTGCGCCGCCGCCCGCAGGACCCCGAGGGCTTTCCCAAGGCGCTGACCGTTTCGGCGCTGGAGGAAAATGGGCTGGCGCAGGCCTGGGAGGAGATGCAGACCCTGGCCGCATGGCGCCGCGACCATGGCCATTGGGACAGCCGCCGCGCCGCACAGGCCCGCCACTGGTTCGAGGAAGAGGTGCGTCAGGGCCTCCTTGCCCGCCTGACCCGCGAACCGATGCGCGGCGTTTTGCACGCGCTGGGTGCGCAGGTCGCCGAAGGCCGCCGCACCCCGGACGAGGCGGCGGCGGAACTGCTGGGGCAACTCGGCGCCTGATCCTGCAAGGCTGGCGTCCGCAGGATTGGCACTCTAACCCGCCTAGAAGCTCGCATCCGTCAGGCTGCGGGTGGCGCGGGCCTTGGCCCCCAGCCGCTCGCGCCAGATGACATAAAGCCCCGATCCGGTGATGACCACGATCCCCGCCCAGGTCATCGCATTCGGGAAATCGCCGAACACCAGATAGCCCAGCGCCACCGCCACCACGATTTCAAAATAGTGCAGCGGCGCCAGCGTAGCCGAAGGCGCGAATTTCAGCGCATAGGTCATGCACATATGGCTGACCCCGGCCCAGAAGCCGACCCCGAAGAGCCAGAGCCATGCCAGCCCCTCGGGCCAGACCGGATCAAGGCCGGCGATGCCCGTCCCCTCGGCCCAGAGGATCACCGGCAGGCACAGGACGATCCCCGCCAGCGAGGTATGAAGCTGCATCGCGACCGGGTGCATCCCCGTCGACATCGCCCTGGTCACCAGCATGTAAAAGGCGAACAGAAACGCCGTACCCAGCGGATAAAGCGTGACCGCGCCGAAGGTGGCGAAGGCAGGCTGGATCACCAGCAGCGCGCCGCCAAACCCCACGACCGAGGCCGCGATACGGCGCGGCCCGACCTCATCGCCGAACAGCAAACGGCCAAGGAACAGCAGGATGAACGGCTCCACAAAGACGATGGCCAGCGCATCGGCAATCGGCATGATCGCAATGGCCGCGATGAAGCAATAGGTAGAGAGCACCAGAAACAGCGCGCGCAGCATGACCAGCCCCGCCATCCGTGCGCTCATCCGCCAGGCACTGCCAAGGGCGAGTGCGATGGGCAGCATCAGGGCCCCCTGCACGACGAAACGGGCCAGCGTCACCTGCCCCACCGGGATGGTCGCGGTCGCCAGTTTCGAGGCCACATCCAGAAGCGGCGCAAGCACACAGAAGGCGATCATCAGCAGAACGCCGGGGAGGATACGATCTTGTGTCATGGTCCCTGTCTAGCCCGGCCCGGCAGGCAGGTCCAAGCCGGAAGCGACCACCGCAGGGGTCAGGCGCGGCAAATTCGTTCCAAACGAATTTGCAAATTTCTTGCGCAAGAAATTTGCGCCCGGCCCCGGCAGCGGTGCGGGGATCAGCAGTTCGGCACGTTGACGGCCAGACCGCCCAGCGAGGTTTCCTTGTATTTCTCGTGCATGTCATGGCCGGTCTGGCGCATGGTCTCGATACAGACGTCAAGGCTGACAAGATGCTGGCCATCGCCGCGCAGGGACAGGCTCGCGGCAGAAACCGCCTTGATCGCGCCCAGCCCGTTCCGTTCGATGCAAGGCACCTGCACCAGCCCCTTCACCGGGTCGCAGGTCATGCCGAGGTGATGCTCCAGCGCAATTTCAGCAGCGTTTTCCACCTGTTCCGGCGTTCCGCCCATCACGGCGCAAAGCCCCGCCGCCGCCATGGCCGCGGCACTGCCGACCTCGGCCTGACAGCCGCATTCGGCCCCCGAGATGCTGGCATTATGCTTGCACAAGCCCCCGATGGCCGAAGCCGTCAGCAGGAAATCAGGGATCTTCGACGTGGTCGCCCCCGGCACATGGTCAAGGTAATAGCGCAACACGGCGGGCAGCACGCCGGCCGCCCCGTTGGTCGGCGCGGTCACCACCTGACCACCAGCGGCGTTTTCCTCGTTCACCGCCATGGCATAAAGCGACATCCAGTCGTTGATCGTATGCGGCGCGGTCATGTTCAGACCGCGTTCGGCCTCCAGCGCCTCATGGATCCCCTTGGCCCGGCGGCGCACCTTCAGACCGCCGGGCAGGATGCCCTCGCCCGCCATGCCGCGGGTGATGCAGTTGTTCATCACCTCCCACAGCCGGGCGATGCCAGCCCTGATCTCGGCCTCGCTGCGGAAGCAAAGTTCGTTCTTCATCTTCATCTGCGCGATGCTGAGGCCCGACTCGCGCGCCATTTCCAGCATCTGCGCGGCACTTTCGAACGGGTAAGGGCAGCTTGCCTTCGGTTTTGCCGCCTCGCCCGCCGTCAGTTCCGCAGCGGTCAGCACGAAGCCGCCGCCGATGGAATAATAGGTTTCCTCAAGGATCACATCGCCCTGCGCATCGGTCGCGCGCAGGATCATACCATTGGCATGGCCGGGCAGCGAGGGGCCGTAGTCAAACACCATGTCGGTTTTCGGGTCAAAGACCAGCGTGCCAAGACCGGGAGGCGAGATGGTCCGCGTCTCATGGATTGCGGCCAGCGTGGCCTCGGCCTTGTCATGGTCGTAGCTGGCGGGTTCAAACCCGGCGAGGCCAAGAATGGTGGCACGGTCGGTCGCGTGACCGACGCCTGTGAAGGCCAGCGAGCCATGCAGCGAGGCGCGCAGCCCATGGGCATGGAACGGGCTGTTACGCAGGGTTTGCAAGAACCGCGCGGCAGCGACCATCGGCCCCATCGTATGCGAGGAGGACGGCCCGATGCCGACCTTGAACATGTCGAAAACCGAAAGGAACATCAGTCGGCCGCCCGCATACGGAGCAAAGTCATCGGTGTCATCTGCGTCTCCCTGTTCGCGCCAGCATGCCACGGCGGCAGGCAATGGCGAGCGGAAATGCGACAGGTTGCATTGCAAACCTGACGGGGTGGGGGTCAGAAGGTGCCCAGCCGGGCGAGGATCGCCCCGGCCAGATCGGGCAGCGCCCCGGGGCGGAGGCTTTCGGCCTCCACCACCTGGCGCGGCACCTCCATACGGGCGCGGTGCTTGGCATAGCGCGGATCGTAATGGTGTGCCATCAGGCTGTGGGCCAGCGCCTCATGCGCGCCGGTCGCGGCCAGTTCCTGCCAGCTTTCAACGCGCTCGGCCGCGTGCAGCGGCCGCAGCAGCGCCAGCGTGGCGGACAGCCGCGCCGGATCGGCACTCAGGTCGGCATAGGCGCGGGCCAGATAGGCGGCGCGTTCGGCGCGCGGTGCCGCGATCTCGATCCGGGGGGCTGCCACCATGGCACGCCACAGGCGCGGTGGCAGGCGGCATTGACCGACTTTGGCGCTTTCGGCCTCCACCAGCACCGGGCGCGCAGGGTCGAGCCGCGCGAGTTCCAGCGCCAGCGCGCCCTCGAAAGCCTTCTGCGAAGGCTGCCCGCCCGGCATGGCGCCGAACAGCGAGCCGCGATGCCGCGCCAGCCCTTCAAGGTCGATCACCTGCGCGCCCCGCGTCTTCAGCAGCGCCAGAAGCTCGGTCTTGGCAGACCCGGTATTGCCGTCGAGCAGCACCACCGGGCTGGCGACCGGGCGGTCATAGACCTGTTCCACCACCAGCCGCCGCCAGCTGCGATAGCCGCCCTCCACCACATCCGCCCGCCAGCCCACGCTTTTGAGGATGGTGGCGAAAGAGCCTGACCGCATGCCGCCGCGCCAGCAATAGACCAGCGGACGCCAGCCGCCATCCTTGTCGGCCAGCGGGCCTTCCAGATGCGCCGCGGCATTGCGCGCCACCAGCGCGCCGCCGATCCTGCGCGCCCTGAACGGGCTTTCCTGCTTGTAGATCGTGCCGACGATGGCGCGTTCCTCATTGCTCAGCACCGGCAGGCTGATGGCGCCGGGGATGTGATCCTCGGCCCATTCGGCAGGCGAGCGCACGTCGATGATCGTATCGAACCCGAGCGCCGCCACATCGGTCAGGGAAGAAAGCGTAATGGCCATGGGCGCGACACTAGGGCTGCGCGGGGCACGGCGCAACGGGGGTCAGAAACCCGTTTCCAGCCTCACCAGCAGCGCCTCCAGCATCGCTTGCCCACGTTCCATCTGTTCCACCGTAACGAACTCGTCGGGCTTGTGGCCCTGCGCCATCGAGCCAGGGCCGCAGATCACTGTCGGCACCCCTACATCGCGCGAGAACAGCCCGCCTTCTGTGCCGAAGGCCACCTTGATCGTGCCGTTTGCCCCGGTCAGGCCCTTGACGAAATTCACCACCTCCGCATCGGAGGGCGTGCCAAGGCCCGGATAATCCCACAGCCGCTCCACCGTTATCGCAGCTTCGGGAAACTCGGCTCGCAAGGGCGCCACGATACGTTCGGCGCCCGTGCGCAATTCGGCGATCAGCGTTTCCGGGTCGTCGCCCGCAAGGCTGCGGATTTCGAAGTCCAGCGTGGCGCGGTTGGGCACGATATTGACCTGCACGCCGCCCTGCATCTTGCCGACATGGAGCGTGGTATAAGGCACGTCATAATCACCGTCGCGCAACCCGCTGGCCGCAACGCGGGCCTGAAGTGCGCGCACCTCACCCAGAAAATCTGCCGCCAGATGCAGGGCATTCAGCGCCAGCGGTGCCAGCGCCGAATGCCCCTCGCGCCCCGTGCAGGTCGCGCGCAATGCCACCTTGCCCTTGTGGCCGGTGGCCACCTGCATCGCCGTCGGCTCGCCCACGATGCAGAAACGTGGCTTCACCGGCGCCTGCGCCAGCATCTCGACCATGGATCGCACGCCCATGCAGCCGATTTCCTCGTCATAGGACAGCGCCAGATGCAGCGGCACCTTCAGGGGGCGTCGCGCCGCTTTCAGCATCGCCTCGATGGCCAGCGCGCAGAAACCCTTCATATCCGCGGCGCCCCGACCGTAGAAACGGCCGTCCTCCTCGGTCAGGTGAAAAGGCGGCTTGGTCCAGGCCTGCCCGTCCACCGGCACGACATCCGTGTGCCCCGACAGCATCACGCCGCCCATGCCCGCAGGCCCGACCGTGGCAAAGAGGTTGGCCTTGCCGCCGCCCGCGTCGGGGATCAGCGTCGCCTCGATCCCCGCGCCCGCCAGCAGATCGCGCACATAATGCATCAGCGCGATATTCGGCTTGGCGCTTGTGGTGTCGAATCCCATCAGCCGGGCAAAGATGTCACGCATCGCGGGCTCCCTTTCATTTTGTATGCACAAATAACCGGCCCGGCGGCGGTGCGAAAGCCCGGATCAGCGAAGCGCCGCTTCGGGCTTTTCTTCGCCGGGGCTTGCTGGCAGTGTCGCGCGGGTCGCTTTCCCGAGGTTCCGATGCGCCTGTTCCTTGCCCCTGCCCTGCTGAGCCTGCTGGCCACACCTGCCGCCGCCGATGCTGTGGCCCAGATGGTGACCGCTTACCGGCTGTTCGATCTGGGCGAGGCGGCGCAGGATGGCCTCAGCCAGATCGCGGCAGCGCGGCTGGCCGCGGGGGTCGAGATGCAGGTGGTTGATCGCAAGCCGGAGGCCACGGGCGGCAAGGATGGCGGTACTGACAGCCGCCCGGCGCCGCGCGACCCGGCCGCACTGATGGAACTCGCCCGTGTCGCGGTCGAGGCGGACGAGACACTGGCCATCCTGTTGCAGGAAACCGCCGCGATGGCGGACCTGCTGCCCAAGGTTACGCTGCGGCAAAGCGCGGCCATGCTGCGGACGGGCGAGGTGCACAGCTATCGCCTGCCGCTGGATGGCGGCACCCCGACCGAGATCGGGGTGATCGGCGACGGTGACAGTCGCCTGTCGCTGGAGATCGGCACAGAGGCGGGGCCGCTGTGCCTGCAAAGCGGCATATCCGCCACATGTGCGGTCAGCCTGCCCGAAAGCGGGTTTGTCACCGTGACCTTGCGCAACCTCGGCGAAGGGGTGAGCGGCTACTGGCTGTTGACCGAATAGCCCCCACCCCTGCCGGATCAGATCACTTCGCTGACCAGAACGGTGCGTTTCTCGGCCACCGATTTCAGCGCCGCATCGGCCAGCGCCAGCGCGATCAACCCATCCTCGCCGGTGGGCACCGCTGCCGTGCCGCTGGCCAGAGCCTGGATGAAGGCCGCAATTTCCGCTGCATAGGCCTCGGTATAGCGGGTCATGAAGAAATCATGCAGCGGCGGGCGGATATAACCCCGGCCATTCGCCAGTTCGATGGAAACCGGCCGCTGGTTTTCGGCTGAAACCATGCCGTCCGAGCCATGCACCTCGATCCGTTGGTCATAGCCATAGGTCGCACGGCGCGAGTTGGAGATCATCGCCTGCCTGCCGCTTGCGGTTTTCAGCAGCACCTGCACCGAATCATAATCCCCTGCCGCGCCAATCGCCGGATCGACCAGCACGGCGGCGGTGGCCGCGACCTCGGTCACCTCCTCTCCCAGAAGGAAACGCGCCATGTCGAAATCATGGATTGTCATGTCACGGAAGATGCCGCCCGAGCGTTTGATATAATCGACAGGCGGAGCGCCGGGGTCGCGGCTGGTGATCACCACCATTTCAACCGCGCCAATCGCGCCCGCGTCGATCTGCGCCCGGACGGCGCGGAAATGGGGATCGAAACGACGGTTGAAGCCAACCATCAGTCGGCCGTCGTGCTGACGCACCACCTCAAGGCATTGTTTCACGCGCCCGAGGCTCAGATCGACGGGTTTCTCGCAGAACACTGCCTTCCCGGCTTTCACAAAGCGCTCGATCAGATCGGCATGGGTGTCGGTGGGGGTGCAGATCACCACCGCGTCGATATCCCCGGCCTGTTCAATGGCGTCGATGCTGCGCACCTCACAGCCGTATTGATCCGCAATGGCCTGCGCCGCCCCGGGCATCGCATCAGCCACGGCAACAAGCCGCGCCTGCGGATCGCCGGTCACGGCCTTCGCATGGACCTTGCCGATGCGACCTGCGCCCAAAAGTCCGAATCTGACAGTCATCTGGTCCTCATACTGGCTGACGGAAGGCCATGACCTGCCGCCTGTGTTCGATTTATATCAGCCTCGCGCGGCTCAGTCTCCGGTCCTCAGCACCCGTGCGGGTCGCACGCTCAGGGGCCGCAGCGCAAAGGCAAGCCCCGCGAGCAACGTCAGGCCCACGCCCCCGGCCACGATGGCCAGCGCCGACCACGGCTCGAAGGTGAAGGGCGCATCCATCACAAAACGCATCACCGCCCAGCCCGCGACGCCGCCCGCGAAGATGGCGACCAGACCCGCCGCCGCCCCGGTCAGCCCGGCGCGCAAAGCAAAGCTGAGAAGGATGCGCCCGCGCGTAGCGCCCAGCACCTTGAGCACCGCCGCCTCGTAAACCCGCGCGCGTTCGCCTGCCGCCGCCGCACCGATCAGCACGACGAAGCCGGTGGCCAGCACCGCCGCCGCCGCCCATGCAGTGGCAGTGGCGATGGCATCCAGCGCCTCGGTGACACGGGCGATGGCATCCCGCACCCGGATCGCGGTGATATTCGGCCATGTGCCCGCCAGATCGCGCAGGATGCGCGCCTCGTCCTGCGGCGGGGTGTAGATCGTGGCAATATGGGTATGCGGCGCCCCCGCCAGCGCGCCGGGGTTCATCGTCATCACGAACCCCATGCCTCCGGTGGCGAAATCCACCGCGCGCAGGCTGGTGACGGTGGCAGTGATGTCGCGGCCCAGCACGTTGACGGTGATGCTGTCGCCCAGTTTCAGTCCGATCTCGGCGGCCTCCTCAGCCGAAAAGCTGATCTGCGGCGGCCCGTCATAGCCCTTGGGCCACCACTCACCCGCAACGACCTTGGTACCCTCGGGTGGGGTTTCGGCATAGGTCAGCCCACGGTCGCCGCGCACCACCCAGTGATCACCCGCAACTTCTTTCGCCGGGCGGCCGTTGATCTGTGTGATCACGCCCCGCAGCATCGGCGCGCTTTCAACGCGGCTGATGGCCGGATCGCTGTTCACACGATCAAGAAACGGGCCGATCTGGTCGGGCTGGATGTCCACGAAGAAATAGGCTGGCGCGCGGGTCGGCAGATCGCGGTCAATGGCGGCGCGCAGATTTGCGTCGATCTGCCCTACGGCGGCCAGCACCGAAAGGCCAAGGCCCAGCGACAACACCACCGGCAGCGCCTCGCCGCGCGGGGCGGCGATGGCGCCCAGCGCCGCGCGCAGGGCCACGCGGCCCCGCATCCGTCGCGCAAGCCCACGCGCAAGGCGCCGCAGCGCCAGCCCCGCCAGCGCCAGCACGCCCAGCGCCATCGCCACGCCGCCCGCCGTGCCCAGCGCGAGGCCCCACATGCCGGACAACCAGACCGCCGCTCCGATCAGCACGGCCGCCAGCGCCACAATGGTCAGAATGCGGCCCGGTGCAGGCCAGCCCCCCCGGCCGGCCCCGCGATACAGCGCCGCTGCGCGCACATGTTCCACCTGCGCCAGTGGCCAGAGCGTGAACAGAAGCGCGGTGATCAGGCCATAGAAGGCCGCCTCGACCAAGGGGCCGGGATAGACGGCAAATTCCACCGGAAACGGCAGAGCACCTGCGATCAGCGGCCCGGCCAGCACCGGCACCAGCGCACCCAGCGCCAGCCCGATGACCACCCCCACCGCCGCCAATACGCCTGCCTGCACCAGAAACAGCCGGAAGATCAGCCCGCTTTCAGCGCCCAGCGTCTTCAGCGTGGCGATGACCGGCACCTTTTCCTCGGCCCAGGCTCGCACAGCAGCGGAAACACCAACGCCGCCTACGGCCAGCCCGGCCAGCCCCACCAGCACGAGAAAGGCGCCGATGCGATCCACGAAACGCTCCACCCCCGGCGCGGCGCGCCGACTGTCCCGCCAGCGCAAGCCCTTGTCGGTGAACCGCGACTCGGCCGCCGCCTGCACAGCATCCAGATCGGTGCCCGGCGGCAGGTCCAGCCGGTATTTCGTTTCGAACAGCGCACCGGGCACCAGCAGGCCCGAATTCGCAAGATCGGCGCTGCGCACCAGCGTTGGCGGGCCAAGACCAAAGCCTCCCGTTGCGCTGTCGGGCTGGCGGATCAGGGCCGCCGCAACGCGAAAGGCCTGTGTACCCAGTTTGACGGTGGCGCCGGGTGCAAGGCCCAGCCGGTCCATCAGAACCGGGTCGATCACCGCGCCGGGCAAACCATCACGCGGGGTCAGCGCCTCTGCCAGCGGCATCGGCGGGTCCAGCAGAACCTCACCTTTCAGCGGGTAAAGATCGTCCACTGCCGTGATCTGCGTCAGCCCGCGCTCCTCGCCCGCGACCAGCATGGAACGGAAATCCACCACCTCGGACACCCGGTCGGCCGCCCCGGCCATGAAGGCGCGTTCGTCTTCATCAGCGTAGCGATAGGTAAATTCCATATGCGCATCGCCGCCCAGCAGAACCGCGCCCTGCGCGTCCAGTCCGGCATGGATGGCGCCGCGCAACTCGCCCACTGCCGCGATGGCGGCGACACCCAGCGCGATACAGGCGAGGAAGATGCGGAAGCCCCGGATGCCGCCGCGCAACTCACGCCGCGCCAGCCGGATCGCCAGAGGCCAGCTCATGCCGCCACCTGCCCATCCGCGACTTTACCATCCACCAGCCGCACCACCCGGTCACAGCGCGCGGCCAGCTCCGGCGCATGGGTCACCAGAACCAGCGTAGCGCCATGGCGATCGCGCAGGCCGAACAGCATGTCCATGATGGCGGCGCCATTCACCCCGTCCAGATTGCCGGTCGGCTCATCTGCCAGCAGGATCGCCGGACGGGGTGCAGCAGCGCGCGCCAGCGCCACGCGCTGCTGCTCGCCCCCCGACATCTGGGCCGGGTAGTGATCAAGCCGGTGGCCAAGGCCCACGGCGCGCAACTCGGCCTCAGCCCGGTCAAAAGCGTCACGGGCGCCGGCAAGCTCCAGCGGCACGGCCACGTTTTCCAGCGCGGTCATGGTCGGGATCAGGTGAAAGCTCTGGAACACCACGCCCATGTTACCCCGGCGAAAGCGCGCCAGCGCGTCTTCGTCCATCGCGCCCAGATCCTGCCCCAGCGCGCTGACCTGCCCTTGCGTCGCGCGCTCCAGCCCCCCCATCAGCATCAGAAGCGAGGATTTTCCCGAGCCGGAGGGGCCGATCAGACCCAGCGTCTCACCCCGATCAACCGTCAGTGAGATGCCCTTGAGAATCTCGACCGCGCCCGCATTTCCGTTCAGGGTAAGACCCGCCCCTTGCAACACCAGAATGGGATCGCCCATGCCGCTGACCGTCATCCGCTTCGCCTCTTGCCTGTCTGCCTCGGTTGGATATGGGACGGTGGTGCGATTTTGCAAAGCCTTGCCGATAGTTGCGATGACGGTTCTGCCCGCAGGTGCCGAACCTGTGACCGTGGTTGCGCTGGGGGACAGCCTGACCGCAGGCTATGGCCTGCCGGAGGGCGAGGGGCTGGTGCCGCAATTGCAGGGCTGGCTCAGGGCACAGGGCAGCGACGCGGTGGTGGTGAACGCGGGCGTGTCGGGCGATACGACGGCGGGCGGGCTGGCGCGGCTCGACTGGTCGCTGACGCCGGAAACTGATGCGCTGATCGTGACGCTGGGGGGAAATGATCTGCTGCGCGGTCTGGACCCGGCGACGACACGGGCGAATCTGGACGCGATTCTTGCCAAAGCGCAGGCACGCAATCTGCCCGTCCTTCTGATCGGCCTGCCGGGCCCTGCGAATTTCGGCCCCGAATGGAAGGCCGAATTCGATGCGATCTATCCTGATCTGGCGGCGAAATACGACACGCTTCTGGTGCCGGATTTCATGGCCGGGCTGGGCAGCCATGATCCGGCGGCACTGCGCGGGCTGATGCAGGGGGACGGGATTCACCCTAATGCCGAAGGAGTGGACAAGATCGTTGCGACGCTGGGGCCAGAGGTTCTGGCCCTGATTGCCCGCGCCAAACCCTAAAGCAGATCAGCAATCCCTGGCGCCCCGGTTTCCAGCGCGACCCGCAGCTTGCCATGGGCCGCTGCCTCGATCTGGCGCACACGTTCTTTCGACAGGCCAAGTTCCTGCCCCAGGCTTTCCAGCGTGCGCCCCGGTGCGCGCAGTTGGCGCTCGGTCACGATCAGCCGCTCGCGCGGGGAAAGGCCATTCAGCGCATCCGACAGCCAGCCGCGCAGGATTTCAAGATCATGGGCCGCTTCAACGGTTTCAGCAGGACGGGGCGCATCGTCTTCCAGCAGGTCCACCCATTCGCGGCCCTCGCCTTCGCCCGCCTGCACGGCATTCAACGAGAAATCGCCCCCCGACAGGCGGGCCTCCATCATCTCCACATCGCCGAGCGAGACGCCAAGTTCTGCCGCCACCGCCGCACGCAGCGCGACGGGGCCGGGCTGCCCCAGTTCGCGGTCCAGCCGCGACCGCACGCGCGCAAGATTGAAGAACAGCGTCTTCTGCCCCGAGGTGGAGCCGGTGCGCACCAGCGACCAGTCGCGCATCACATGCTCCTGCAATTCCGCTTTGACCCACCACACGGCATAGGTTGAAAAGCGCACGCCGCGATCCGGGTCGAATTTGTCGGCCGCCTTCATCAGGCCCAGCGATGCCGTCTGGATCAGATCGTTCATCGGCGTACCATACCGACGGAACTTTGCCGCCATGGAAATCGCAAGCCTCATGTAAGCGTGGATCAGCCGGTTCAGCGCGGCCTGATCGCGCTCATCGCGCCAGGCCCGTGCCAGCTGCGATTCCGTCTCTGCGTCCAACAGCTCTGCCCGCATCGCTTGGCGGGACAAGCGTTGATGTGTATATCCGTCAAGCGCCATGACATTCCCCCGTCGGTGCCCGGTGTGATCTGTGTCGCCGGATACCAGGGATACGAGGCAAGCCGGTGATCGGATCACAAACAAAACAACTATCCCTGCCACAACTTTCGATCGTGCTGGGCGGTTCCCGTTCCGGCAAGTCACGATTTGCGGAGCGGCTGGTCCGGCAGACCGGCCTTCCCCGCACCTATATCGCCACGGCGCAGGCCTGGGATGACGAGATGCGCGACCGCATCGCCACGCACCGCCTTGACCGCGGCGCGGACTGGCACACCGTCGAGGCGCCGCATGATCTGCCCGAGGCGGTGGCGGCGGTGGCGGCAGGATCGGTCGTGCTCGTCGATTGCGCGACCCTCTGGCTGAGCAACCGCATGCTGGCGGAGGCTGATCTGGCGGCAGAGGCCGCACGGTTGCTGGCCGCACTGACCGCCTGCGCGGCGCCGGTCGTCGTTGTCAGCAACGAGGTCGGCTGGTCGATCGTGCCGGAAAACGCGCTGGCGCGGCGCTTTCGCGATGAACAGGGGCGCCTGAACCAGCGGCTCGCCGAGGCGGCCGGTCTGGCCGTTGCCGTCATCGCCGGGCTGCCGGTGGTGCTGAAGGGACAACTGCCATGAAGCGGCTTTGGTGGGTCCGGCACGGACCGACGCATGAGCGCGCCTTCTGCGGCTGGCGGGATGTGCCCGCCGATCTGTCGGATATCGCAGCCATTGCCCGGCTGGACGCCTATCTGCCAGCGGCGGCGCCGGTCGTGTCGTCAACCCTGCTGCGCGCCCGCGCCACGGCAGATGCGCTGGCGGGGTCCCGCCCCCGCCTGCCTGCCCGCGACGACCTGCGCGAGCTGCATTTCGGCGAATGGGAGGGCTTGCGGTTTGATGAGGTTTCGGCCCGCGACCCGGACCTGTCCCGCGCCTATTGGGAGGATCCCGGCGATATCGCGCCCCCAGGCGGTGAAAGCTGGAACGCCGCCGCGCAGCGAATTGACGGCGCGGTGCAGGCCCTGATGTCGGCGGCCATGCCCGATCTTGTCATCGTGGCGCATATGGGGGTCATCCTGACCCGGCTGGCACTGGCGCTGGACGAGGCGCCTTCCGAAGCATTGGGACACCGGATTGACCCTTTATCTGTGACCTGCCTCAGCTTCGACAACCGGCGCTGGCGGGCCGAGACGATCAATCACATTCCGTGATGTATCTCCCGACAGAGTTTCGTTTCCCCGCCTGACCTTCGCGCGCTAGGCTCTGGAAAACACGGAGCATTTCATGACCGCCCCCTATGATCTTGCCATTGGCGACCGCGCCTATTCCAGTTGGTCGCTCCGCGGCTGGCTGTTGTTCGAGGCGTTCGGCCTGCCCTGCAACCTGCACCGCGCCCGGCTTTATACCGATGAATTTCCGGCGCTTCTGGCGCAATTCGCCCCTGCCCGCACCGTGCCCGCCGTGCGCATGCCCGAGGGGGTGGTCGTGGCCGAAAGCCTTGCCATCGCCGAAGAACTCGCCAGCCGGCATCCCGAAGCCGGGCACTGGCCTGCGGACCCTCGCGCCCGCGCCGTGGCACGCGCGCTTGCAGCCGAGATGCACGCAGGTTTCACCGCCCTGCGCGGCCATTGTCCGATGAACTTGCGCATCTCCTACGAGACCTGCGAACCACTGCCCGAGGTTCTGGCCGATCTGGAGCGGCTGCAACAGATCTGGGCCTGGGCGCGGCGGGAAACCGGCGCAACAGGCGACTGGCTTTGCGGCAATTATTCGGCGGCGGACGTCTTCTTTGCACCTGTCGCCACCCGCATTGCCACCTATAACCTGCCGGTCGGCGCACAGGCGTCTGCCTATGTCGCCGCGCATCTGGCCCACCCCGCCTTCCGCCGCTGGCGCGCAATGGGTATGGTGGACGGAGCCGATCAGCCCTTCTACCGCCGCGACTGGCCACAACGCGCCTGGCCCGGCCCGGCTGTGTTGCCTGCCCGCGCGGTCGAGGGAGCCACCGCCGAAAACACCACCTGCCCCTATTCCGGCAAGCCGGTGACCCATGCGCTTGAACTGGAGGGACGGCGTTTTGGCTTCTGCAATGTCTTCTGCCGCGACAAGACCGCAGCAGACCCGGAGGCCTGGCCCGCCTTCATGGCCATTTACCGTTCGTAAACCATTCGCCTCTACCCGTTAACGAAGCTGAACGGGGCAGAGCATGGTCGCGCGCACCTTTACCGTCGCCTTCGAAGGGGTCGAGGCCCGCATGGTCGAGGTGCAATGCGCCGTGGCGGCGGGCCTGCCCTCCTTCTCGGTCGTGGGCCTGCCCGACAAGGCGGTGTCCGAAGCCAAGGAACGGGTGCGGGCCGCGCTGGCGACCATGTCGATTGCCCTGCCGTCAAAGCGGATCACGGTGAACCTTTCGCCCGCCGATCTGCCCAAGGAAGGCTCGCATTTCGATCTGCCCATCGCGGTGGCGCTTCTGGCTGCGCTGGAAATCCTGCCACGCGATGAGGTTGAACAGGTGGTCTCGCTGGGAGAACTGTCGCTCGACGGGCGGCTGGTGCCTGTGGTTGGCGCCCTGCCCGCCGCGATGGCCGCAGCCGAAGCCGACCGAAAGCTGGTCTGCCCGCGGGCCTGCGGCGCCGAAGCCGCATGGGTGGGTGCCACGCAGGTTCTGGGCGCCGGAGCACTGGATCAGGTGGTGCGGCATTTCACCGGACAAAGCGCGATCACCCCGGCCGAGGCAGGCGAGATCGCCCGCCCGCCCCAGACCCGTGACCTGCGCGATGTGAAGGGGCAGCAACGGGCGAAACGCGCGCTGGAAATCGCCGCTGCCGGGCGACATCACATGATGATGGTCGGCACACCGGGTTCGGGAAAATCCATGCTGGCGGCCCGGATGCCCGGCATCCTGCCGCCGCTTTCCGCCGCCGAGGCGCTGGAAACCTCGATGATCCACTCGCTTGCGGGACTTCTGGGCGATGGTGGCATCTCGCGTGAACGCCCCTTCCGCGAACCACATCACACCGCTTCGATGGCCGCCATCGTCGGTGGCGGACGCGGCGCGAAACCGGGAGAGATCAGCCTTGCGCATAACGGGGTGCTGTTTCTGGACGAGTTGCCCGAATTTCCCCGCGCCGTGCTGGAAACCCTGCGCCAGCCCATCGAAACCGGCGATGTGGTTGTGGCTCGCGCCAATGCGCATATCCGTTACCCCAGCCGTTTCCTGCTGGTCGCGGCCGCCAACCCCTGCAAATGCGGCTATCTCAGCGACCCGGCGCGCGCCTGTGCCCGTGTTCCCGGTTGCGGCGAGGATTATCTTGGCCGCATATCCGGCCCGTTGATGGACAGGTTCGACCTGCGGGTCGACGTGCCCCCTGTGGCTTTCACAGACCTCGACCTGCCGGCCTCGGGGGATGATTCGGCGACGGTAGCCGCGCGGGTGGCCGCGGCCCGCGCCCTACAGACGCGCCGCTTTGCCGGCCATCCGGGCCTGCGGGTGAATGCCGATGCAGAGGGCCGCCTGCTGGAGGAAATCGCCACGCCCGATGCCGAGGGTCGCGCGCTGCTGAACCGCGTCGCCGAGCGTTTCGGCCTGTCAGCGCGCGCCTATCACCGCATTCTGCGAGTGGCGCGCACCATTGCCGATCTGGCGGAAGAGCCGCAAGTCCGCAGCCCCCATGTGGCAGAGGCGGTCAGCTTCCGACTCTCATTGGCCAACCGCACATCCGCCTGACGCACCTGCGATTACGCCCCGCGTTTCGCTTCGATCACTTCCCAGATGCGGGCAGCGGTATTGGTGCCGTCAAACCGCTCCAGTTCCTGAATGCCGGTGGGCGAGGTCACGTTGATCTCTGTCAGCCAGTCGCCGATCACATCAATGCCCACGAAAACCTGCCCCTTTTCCTTCAGGACCGGGCCGATGGTGCGACAGATCTCCAGATCGCGCTCTGTCAGGCCCACCTTCTCGGGGCGACCGCCGACATGCATGTTGGACCGCGTCTCCCCGGCCTGCGGCACCCGGTTGATCGCGCCCACCGGCTCGCCATCGACCAGAATCACCCGCTTGTCGCCCCGGGAGACGGCAGGCAGGAATTTCTGCACGATCATCGGCTCGCGGCTCATCGAAGTGAACAGCTCGTGCAGCGAAGCAAGATTGCGGTCATTCGGGTCAAGCCGGAACACGCCCGCCCCTCCGTTGCCGTAAAGTGGCTTCAGGATGATGTCGCCATGCTTTTCCTTGAAGGCGCGGATCGTCCGCAGATCGCGCGCAATGGCGGTCGGCGGCGTCAATTCCGGGAAACGCAAAACCAAAAGCTTATCGGGGCTGTTGCGCACCCAGAACGGATCATTCACCACCAGAGTTTTCGGATGGATCATCTCCAGCAGATGCGTGGTGGTGATATAGCCCATGTCGAACGGCGGATCTTGCCGTAACCAGACCACATCGAAATCAGCAAGATCAACCTCGGTTTCCGCGCCGTAGCTGACGTGATTGCCGAGTTCACGCCGCAATTCGATGGGGAAGCCGCGCGCCATCACCCGCCCCTCGACGAAGGCGAGATTGTCGGGCGTGTAGAAAAACAGCTCGTGTCCGCGAGCCTGCGCTTCCAGCGCAATACGGAACGAACTGTCCGCGTCGATGTTCACCGACCCGATGGGGTCCATCTGAAACGCGACCTTGAGACGCATGGGCAATCCTCCTGCTGACGCCCCTTCCTGCCGCAAGGTGCAGGCCGATGCAATCAGGCCGCGAAAGCGTTTTCCAGAATCTCGATACGCCCCGCCCCGTCGACCAGCGCGACATCGAAGCGCACCGGCGTCAACTGCCCCAGCGGTTCCTGCGCCAGATATTCAGAAGCGGCGGTACAGATGCGTGCCATCTGACGGGGCCCGAGATGTTCGGCGGCCTGTGCATGGGTAGCGCTTTGCTTCACCTCGATGAAGATGATTTCAGCGCCATCACGCGCCACCAGATCAATCTCACCCCCCTGCCCGCGCCAGCGCCGTGCAACGATCTGACGGCCACCGCGTTCATACAGACGCTCGACCGAACCTTCTGCCGCCGCACCGGCCTGCCAGGCCCTTGCCCCGCGATCCGCGCGCTGTTTTTGCATCCTCACTCTCCGATCAATTGCAATGCCCGCTGGTAAACCTCTCGCCGGGGCAGCCCCAACGCCTCCGCCACAATCGCTGCGGCTTCCTTCACACGGTGATCGCGCAACGCCTGGCGCAACGCGGTTTCAAGATCTTCCGCACGGGCCGTTTCTGCCGGGGCACGGTCAATCAGCACAACGATTTCCCCCTTCGGATCCTGATCGCCGATCCGGTCGCGCAGTTCCTGCGCGGTCCCGCGCAGCACCTCCTCGAATCGCTTGGTCAATTCCCGGCAGATAACGATCTGTCTTTCGCCTCCTGTATGTTCCGGCAATTCATCTAACAATTTCCTAACGCGTTTCGGGCTTTCATAAAGGATCGCCGTCGCATCGCTGCGGGCGATGCCAGCCAGGAACTTGCGGCGCGCCTCGCCGGACTGAGGCGGGAACCCGGCGAAAAGGAACCTGTCCGACGGCAGGCCTGACACGGTCAGCGCCGCAATGGCGGCCGAGGGGCCGGGGGCGGTATGCACCGCATATCCGGCGGCGATGGCGGCGCGGCCAAGCTGATAGCCCGGATCGGCCACCAGCGGGGTCCCGGCCTCGGATGTATAGGCCACGCTGCGTCCTGCCGCCAGCGCCGCCAGCAGCCGGGGCCTCGCCTGTTCGCCGTTATGATCATGGTAAGCGACCAGTGGCCGGTCGCCCAGCGGGACGCCATGAATTTCCATCAGATGCCGCAGCGTACGGGTATCCTCGGCCGCCAGAACATCTGCGGTCGCCAGAAGATCCAGCGCACGCAGCGTGATGTCGCGGGCCGCGCCTATGGGGGTTGCCACGAAATACAGGCCCGGCGCGGGTTTCGGCGGCGGTCTGCCGGTGGCTGGGCGCGGATCGGTCATGGGCTGCGGCCTCCAAGTTTACTTCGGCGACGGTGGCGCGTATTCTCGCCGGCGACCGCTACGCCCTGACAGTGAGGAAGTCCGCATGTTCCCCGTTTTCCGTCTGGCCCGCAAGTCGCTGGCCCGAATGGTGCCCCTGCGCGCCGCCGCCGCCCGTGCGACCGCCGTTGCAGGTGCGGCCGTTCTTGCCGCCTGCGTGCCCGTCGGCGGGCCGGGCGGGGGCAGCGGCCAGCAGATCGACCCCGGCGCGCCGGTGCCCGTGGCGCTGCTGATTCCCTCGGGCTCCGGGCAGGCGAGTGACGAGTTGCTGGCCCGCAGCCTTCAGAATGCGGCGCGGCTGGCAATCTCCGATCTGGGGGGCGTGAAGATCGACCTCCGGGTCTATCCGACCGCCGGCCAGCCGGGCCGGGCGCAGGCGCAGGCCATCAAGGCCGTCGACGAAGGTGCGAAGATCATCCTCGGCCCGGTCTATGCGCAGGAAGCCAATGCCGCCGGGGTTGCCGTGGCAGGCCGGGGCGTCAATGTCCTGTCCTTCTCCAACAACACCGATATCGCGGGGGGCAATGTCTTTGTCCTCGGCCCGACCTTCCAGAACACGGCCGACCGCCTGGGCCGGTTCGCCGTCCGCTCCGGCAAGAGCCGCGTGATGGTGGTGCATGACCGCAACATCCAGGGCGAGGTCGGCCGCACGGCGATCCAGCGCGGCGTCA
This sequence comes from Gemmobacter caeni, assembly GCF_003054195.1. GTDB lineage: Bacteria > Pseudomonadota > Alphaproteobacteria > Rhodobacterales > Rhodobacteraceae > Gemmobacter > Gemmobacter caeni. The sequence goes on along the minus strand of NZ_QBKP01000008.1, from coordinate 42,694 downwards.
CCGCAGCGGGTGGTTCGGTGGTCGGTGTCCAGTCCTATGAATTCTCGCAGAACGGCATCCTGTCCGCCGCCCCGGCAATTGCGGCGGCCACCCGCAACACCGGGGCGCAGGCTGTCTTTCTGACCGCCGACACCGCCGGCGCGCTGCCGCTGATCAGCCAGACCCTGCGTGACAATGGCGTCAGCCCGCCCGCAACCGCACTGATCGGCCTGACGCGCTGGGACATTCCGGCCGCGACCCTGAACCTGCCGGGCATTCAGGGAGGCTGGTTCGCGCTCCCCGATCCCACGCTCTACAACCAGTTCCAGAACCGCTATCAGGCGGCCTATGGCGAGCCGCCGCTGCCGATCTCGGGGCTGGCCTATGACGGCGTTGCCGCCATCGGGGCGCTGGTGAAACAGGGGAACCGCAATGCGCTGACCAGTTCGGGCCTGACCCAGGGGTCCGGGTTCGTGGGCGTGAACGGGATCTTCCGCCTGCGGAGTGACGGCACCAATGAACGCGGTCTGGCCGTGGCCACCATCCAGAACGGCCAGATCTCCGTCCTTGATCCCGCGCCGCGCAGCTTTGCCGGTGCCGGGTTCTGAGACCGGGGACAAGCTTGCACCGCGCCGCCCTGACGATGCAGGACATGCTGCTGCCGGGGGTCGAGATCATCGACCCCCGCGCGCTTTCCGCAACCATTTCCAGCGCCATCGCGGGCGAGACTGATCCGCGTGAGGCCCGCGCCGTCGCGGTGCGCCATCTGACCGAAGCCAAGGCCGCCGCCAACGCGGCCCTTGCCACCGCCTTCGCGGAACGCCCTCTGGAAGCCCGCGCCCTGACGCGGGCGCAAAGCCATCTGACCGACGGGCTGGTCAGCACGGCGTTCGACCTCGCCTGCCACCATTTTCATCCACTGCCGACACCGACCGAGGCAGAGCGGCTGTCGGTGCTGGCGGTAGGGGGCTATGGCCGTGCCGAAATGGCGCCGTTTTCCGATGTCGACCTGCTGTTCCTGACCCCCTGGAAGATGACCCCCTGGGCGGAAAGCGTGATCGAGACCATGCTTTACATCCTCTGGGATCTGAAGCTGAAGGTCGGTCATTCTTCGCGCACGGTGAAGGATTGCATCCGTCTGGGGCGCGAGGACATCACCATTCGCACCGCCCTGCTGGAACATCGCCAGATCACCGGCGACACCGCGCTGGCGCAGGAACTGGATAATGCCCTCTGGGCCGAGCTTTTCCGCAACTCCGGCCCCGAATTCATCGAAGCAAAGCTTGCAGAACGCGCCGAACGGCACAAGCGGCAGGGTGGCCAGCGCTATGTGCTGGAACCCAATGTGAAAGAGGGCAAGGGCGGGTTACGCGACCTGCAAACGCTTTACTGGATCGGGAAATACCTCAACCGTGTGCCGGATGCGGCGGGGCTGGTGCAGGCGGGTCTTCTGACGCAGGACGAATACGAGACCTTCAACCGCGCCGAGAACTTTCTCTGGGCTGTGCGCTGCCACCTGCACTACATCTGCAAGCGCGCCATGGACCAGCTGACCTTCGACATGCAGGTCGAGGTGGCGGCGCGCATGGGTTATCACGACAGCGGCGGGCGCCGCGCGGTCGAGGTGTTCATGCAGGATTACTTCCGCCATGCGACGCGGGTGGGCGAACTGACCCGCGTGTTCCTGACCCAGCTTGAAGCCCGCCACGCCAAGCCCGAGGCCGGTATCATGGGCCTGTTCCGCCGCCGCAAATCGGTACGCGCGGGCTTTCGTCTGGTGCAGGGCCGCATCGACGCCGCCGACCCGCGCAGCTTTCTGGCCGACAAGCTGAACCTGCTGCGGGTTTTCGAAGAAGGCTTGCGCACCGGCTATCTTCTGCATCCCAACATCATGCGGCTGATCGCGGCGAACCTGCGGCTGATCGACGACGAGATGCGCGAAGACCCGGAAGCCCAGCGCATCTTTCTCGACCTGCTGCTGAAACATGGCAACCCGGAGCGATCCCTGAGGCGGATGAATGAACTGGGCGTGCTGGGCGCCTTCATCCCCGAGTTCGAGCCGATCGTCGCGATGATGCAGTTCAACGTCTACCACCATTACACGGTGGATGAACACATCATCCAATGTATCTCTACCCTTGCGCAGATCGAACGCGGCGAGCTGGTCGAGGAGCTGCCGCTGTCGTCCGACATCCTTGAAAAAGGCGTCAGCCGACGGGTGCTTTATGTTGCCCTGCTGCTGCACGACATCGGCAAGGGCCGCCCCGAGGATCATTCGATCCTTGGCGCCCAGATCGCCCGCCGCGTGGCGCCGCGCCTGGGGCTGAATGACGAGGAATGCGAAACTGTCGAATGGCTGGTGCGCTATCACCTGCTGATGTCCGACATGGCGCAGAAACGCGACATCGGCGATCCGCGCACGGTGCGCGATTTCGCCAAGGCAGTGAAAACCCGCAAGCGGCTGGATCTGCTGACCGTGCTGACGGTCTGTGACATTCGCGGCGTCGGCCCCGGCACCTGGAACAACTGGAAGGCCATGTTGCTGCGTCGCCTTCACAGCGAAACCGCCGAGGCGCTGGAAAACGGGCTGGAAAACGTCAACCGCGAGCGGCGCGAGAACGAGGCGAAACGCCAGTTGCGCGAGGTTCTGGCCGACTGGGATGCCAAGGATCTGCGGGCCGAACTCGCGCGGCATTACGCCCCCTACTGGCAGGGGCTGCTGACGGAAACACAGGCGGTCTTCGCCCGCCTGCTGCGTGATCTGGACGATACCGAGATCCGCATCGACCTGCACCCAGATCCGGCGCGCGACGCGACGCGGGCCTGCTTCGCGCTGGCCGATCATCCTGGCATCTTCTCGCGGCTCGCCGGGGCGCTGGCACTGGTGGGCGCGAATGTTGTGGATGCGCGGACCTATACGTCAAAGGACGGCTATGCCACCGCGGTGTTCTGGATACAGGATACCGACGGCCATCCCTACGAAGTCAGCCGCCTGCCCCGCCTGCGTCAGATGATCGAAAAGACCCTGCGCGGCGAGGTCGTCCCGCGCGAGGCACTGGCCGACCGCGACAAGGTAAAGAAGCGCGAGCGCGAGTTCCGCTTTCCGACCCATATCACCTTCGACAACGAAGGGTCCGAAATCTACACGATCATCGAGGTCGATACCCGCGACCGGCCGGGGCTGCTTTATGACCTGACCCGCACTCTGGCGGCGAACAACGTCTACATCGCCTCCGCCGTGATAGCCACTTTCGGCGCGCAGGTGGTGGACAGCTTCTATGTGAAAGACATGTTCGGCCTGAAACTGCATCAGAAACACCGGCAGGAGGCGCTGGACAAGAAGCTGCGCCAGGCCATTGCCGAGGGGGCCAAACGGGCGCAGGCCCAAGGGTAGCACATGACGAAAAGCCTGATCCGCAATGTGGTCACCCTCGGCGGGTGGACGCTTCTGTCGCGTGGTGCGGGGTTTGCCCGCGACATCCTGATGGCGAACTATCTTGGCGCCGGCGCGGTGTCCGACGCCTTCTTCGTGGCGCAGTCGCTGCCCAACATGTTCCGCCGTTTCTTTGCCGAAGGCGCCTTCAATCAGGCGTTCGTGCCGATGTTCGCCAAGAAGGTCGAGGCGGGTGAGGATGCGCAGGGCTTTGCGCAAGAAGCGTTCAACGGCATGGCCTGGCTGCTGGTGGTGTTCACCATCCTCGGAACGGTTGCGATGCCCGCGCTGGTCTGGGCCATGGCTTCGGGCTTTGCAGGCGACGAACGCTTCGACCTTGCGGTGATCTATGGCCGGATCGGGTTCTCCTACATCCTGTTCATCAGCCTCGTCGCGCTGGTCTCCGGCGTGCTGGTCACCAAGGGCCGGTTCACCGAAGCGGGCTTTGTGCCTGTTCTGATGAACCTCGCCTTCATCGCTGCCATGTGGCTGGCCGACTGGCAGAGCTGGAACATGGGGATGACGCTGGCCTGGACGCTGCCGCTGACAGGGGTCATGCAATTCAGCTTCGTCTGGTTTTCGGCCCGCGCCGCCGGACATACCTTCACCCTCGGCTGGCCGCGCTGGAGCGCGGATCTGAAGCGGCTGGCGATCATCGCAGGCCCCGCAATCCTTGCGGGCGGGGTGGTGCAGATCAACCTTCTGGTCGGCCGTCAGGTCGCCTCGCATACCGAAGGCGCGGTGACATGGCTGTCCTTTGCCGACCGGCTTTACCAATTGCCTCTGGGCGTGGTGGGCATTGCCATCGGCACGGCGCTGCTGCCTGACCTGAGCCGCCGCCTGCGCGCGGGCGATGCAGAAGGCGGACGCGCGAGCCTCAACCGCGGCGCCGAATTCGCGCTGGCGCTGACCATTCCCGCCGCCGTGGCGCTGGTCGTGATCGCCCTTCCGCTGGTGCAGGTGCTGTTCCAGCGCGGCGCCTTCGGATCGGACGATGCTGCCAATACCGCGCTGGCGCTGGCAGCCTATGGCCTTGGCCTGCCCGCCTTCGTGCTGCACAAGGTGTTCCAGCCGCTCTATTATGCGCGCGAAGACACCCGCAGCCCGTTCCGCTATGCGCTGTGGTCGATGGTGGTGAACCTCGCCTTTGCCGTGGGCATGATGCCGGTGATCGGATTCATGGCGGCAGCGCTCGCCACAACCGTTTCCGGCTGGGTCATGGTCTGGCAGCTCTGGCGCGGTTCGCGCACCATGGGACCGGAGGCGCATTTCGACGCCCGTTTCCGCGCCCGGATCTGGCGCATCGTCGCCGCCGCGCTGGTGATGGGCTTCGTGCTTTGGGCGGCTGCGCTGCTGCTTGGGCCCGCGCTGGATGCCGCGCGCTGGCGCTGGCTGGCACTGGGAGCGCTGGTCGCCAGCGGCATCATCAGCTACTTCGGGTTCGGCACGCTGATCGGCGCCTTCCGTCTGACCGAATTCAAATCAGCGCTGCGCCGGAAACGCGCCTAGCGTTCCCGCAACCGCGCCCGCACGCGGGCAAAACCACCGGGGCTGACCACGAAGCTCAGCACAAAGCCGGTGGCGAAGCCCGCGATGTCGGCCACCCATTCGGTGCCGCCGCCAAAGAACACACCGAACAGCAGTTGCGCAAACAGCAGGAAGCCGATCAGCGTGAAGGCGCGGTACTGGTTCGCCCCCTCCCCGGCCAGCCGCACCCACAACAGGAAGGTGAAGGCCCCGATCAGCCCGTAGATCGCCGGATACCCGCCGACCAGCGGCTGCACCAGCCCCGGCACAGCGGTATAGACCCCCGCCGCGACCATGGCTGCGCCGAAGAACACCACCAGCACCGCCCACCAGCGAAAGATCTCGCCCACCATCTTGCCAAGCGCCAGCAGCATCACCACGACAAACACCGCATGGGTAAAGCTCGTGTGCACGAAAGGATAGCTGACCAGCCGGATCAGCCCGTCCAGCGGCCAAACATGATTTTCCGCCATCCAGCGCAGAAGATCGGGTGAAAAGGCAAAGCGTTCCATCGCGTCCAGCCGCCAGCCAACGGCATGTGCGCCACCGATCAGCCCGCGCTGACCAAGGCTCACCACCACCTCCATCGCCACGATGGGCAGAACCAGCGCCCAGACGACCCAGGGCAAGGGGTTCAACGGCGGTTCGGTCAAATCGTCCTGATGCTGCATCTTCGCCTCATGTTGCAGGGCCTTCATTGACGCCCCTTGCCACCAAAGGTAAGCCGAAGCACCAGCCATTTCCAGACGGAGAACATCATGTCCGAGCCGGTCCAAACGCCTCAGACTTTCACCCCCCGCGTGTTTTCGGGCATCCAGCCTTCGGGCGGCCTGACCCTCGGCAATTATCTCGGCGCGCTGAAGCGCTTTGTCGAAAAGCAGGACGAGGGCGGCGAGACGATCTATTGCCTTGTCGACATGCATGCGATCACCGTCTGGCAAGACCCGGCTAAACTGCGCCACCAGACGCGCGAGATGGCAGCGGGTTTCATCGCGGCGGGCATCGACCCGGCGCGCTCGATCCTGTTCAATCAAAGCCAGGTGACGGCGCATGTCGAACTGGCCTGGATCTTCAACTGCGTCGCGCGGATGGGCTGGATGGGCCGCATGACCCAGTGGAAAGACAAGGCCGGCAAGAACAGCGAGAACGCCTCGCTGGGGCTGTTCGCCTATCCGGCGTTGATGGCGGCCGACATTCTCGCTTACAAGGCCACGCATGTTCCGGTGGGCGAGGACCAGAAACAGCATCTGGAACTGACCCGTGACATCGCCGCCAAGTTCAACAACGATTATGGCGTGACCTTCTTCCCGATGACCGAGCCGGTGATCGAGGGCGCGGCCACCCGCGTCATGTCGCTGCGCGACGGATCAAAGAAGATGTCGAAATCCGATCCCTCGGATCAAAGCCGCATCAACCTGACCGATGACGCCGATTCCATCGCTGCCAAGATCCGCAAGGCCAAGACCGACCCCGAGCCGCTGCCCGACACGCTCGACGGGCTGAAGGACCGGCCTGAGGCGCGCAATCTGGTGAACATCTACGCCGCCCTCGCGGGGATGAGCGCCGCGGATGTAGTGGCAGAATATGCGGGCGGGCAATTCGGCAGCTTCAAACCGAAGCTGGCGGAGCTTGCCGTGGCGAAACTCTCGCCAATCACGACCGAGATGAATCGCCTGATGCAGGACCCGGCCGAAATTGACCGCATCCTCGGCCGCGGCGCCAAACAGGCCGAAGCCATCGCCCGCCCGATCCTCAACGAGGTCTATGACATCGTGGGGATGATCCGCTCGCGCGAAGTCTGACCCCTCTTGGTGCGTCCGGCCTCCGGGCGCACCACATCTGCATTTTCTGTCCTTAAATATCCCGGGGGGGCGCCGCAGGCGCGGGGGCAGAGCCCCCTCCGCACCCTGCGCCGCTCTGGCCGTCAGGTAATGGCCTCCAGCCGTTCCTTCGACATATCCCCCGGCACGATGGTGACCGGGATCGGCAGAGTACCCGAGCTTCGGCTGAGCGTGGTGACCAGCGGACCGGGGCCGCTTTTCTCGGTGCCGGCGCCAAGCACCAGGACGCCGATCTGCGCGTCCTCCCGCACCTGCGCCAGGATCTCGGTCGCGGGGTCACCCTCGCGGATCACCAGTTCCGGGTTCACCCCCTGCTTGTCGCGCATCCATTTGGCGAAGACCTCGAAATGCGCCTCGATCCGCTCGCGCGCCTCGGCGCGCATCAGGTCGGCCACGCCCATCCAGTGCTGAAACTCTTCCGGCGGGATGATCGACAGGATTTGCACCCCTGCCCCGGTGTGCGCTGCCCGCAGCGCGGCATAGCGCATGGCGTTGAGGCATTCGCGGCTGTCGTCCAGCACGACCAGAAACTTGCGCATCGTTCTCTCCTGCCCGGCGGTATCCCGGTGCGGGCATAGTGGCGGCGCGGGGCGGCCTTGGCAAGCGCAGCCCGCACCGGGGTCAGTAATGCGCCTCGCCCCGCGCCATGGCCAGATGCAGCGCCAGCGACGGGATGAAGAACAGAAGCCAGCCGGTGCTGAGGAACACCCAGATCAGCATGGGGAACCACAGGATGCAGAACACCACCCCGATAGCGCCTGCGATGCGGATGGCCTGCGCCGGCGGCCAGAACCGCCGCAGACCGATCTGCAACAGCCGCCCGCCGTCCAGCGGCAGCACAGGCACCATGTTGTAGAAGAACAGGAACAGGTTCATCGTGGCAGCAAGGCCCAGCCAGGGCACGATGGCAATACCGAACCGCACCCATGCCGGATCGGAAATGGCAAGCTGATACACCGCGTCCTGCGCCAGCCCCAGCACGGCCCAGAGCGCGAGATTGACCAGCGGCCCCATGGCCACGATCAGCTCGTCCTGCTTAAAGCTGCTGCGGCGGTGCTCGCAGAAGCCGCCGCCCCCGTGCAGCACGATCCGGTTGACCGTCAGACCCTGCACGCGCGCGCCCCAGGCGTGGCCCAACTCGTGCAGATAGACCGAAGCGATGAGGATGCACAGGAAAATCGCAGTGATGACAAGGCTGCCGCCCCGCATCAGCGAAAACCCTGCCATCATCAGCGCCAGAATGGCGACCGACTGGCGCACCTCGACCGGCACGCCGAACAGGCCACGGAAGCTGAAGACCGTCTGCTCCAAGATCGTGCCGTCAGGCCGCGCGGGCCGGGGCGCTGTGCGCCCAGTCCATGTAAAGGCCGCGGATGCGGTCGGTCATGGTGCGGCTGCGGTATTCGGTGTCGTCGAAGCGGGCAACCGAGGTGACCTTGGCGAAGTTGCCCGACAGGAACACCTCGTCCGCCGCCTCGAAATCGGCGAAGGTCAGCACGGTTTCCTGCACCTCGATCCCCTCGGCCCGCATATTGGCGATATGGCGCGCGCGGGTGATACCCGACAGGAAGGTGCCATTGGCGATGGGGGTGAAGACCGCGCCATCTTTCACCATGAACACATTGGCCGTGGCGGTTTCGGCCACATTGCCCATGGCATCCGCGACCAGCGCATTGCCGAAGCCCTTCTGCTTGGCCTCGACCAGCATCCGGGCATTGTTGGGGTAAAGGCAGCCCGCCTTGGCATTGCAGACCGCATCTTCCAGCACCGGGCGGCGGAAGCGCGTGCGGGTCAGCGTGGTTTGCCCGGTGGCGGGCGGCATCGGCACTTCCTCAAGACACAGCGCGAAGCCGGTCGAGTTTTCCGCCGGGGCAACACCCAGGTCCGAGCCGTCGATGGCCCAGTACATCGGGCGGATATAGACCGCATGATCGGGGCCATAGGCGCGCAGGCCCTCGCGCGCGATTTCCAGCATGTCCTCCACCGCCATCGTCGGCGTGATCATCAGCGCCTCGGCCGAACGGTTCACCCGCGCCAGATGGCGGTCAAGGTCGGGCGCGATGCCATCGAACCAGCGCGCGCCATCAAAGACGGATGAGCCTTGCCAGATGCCATGATCGGCAGCGCGCATCACGGAAACGTCGCCGTCATGCCATTTGCCTTCGAAAAAAGTGCGGATGTTCTTGCCGAATGCCATGGGAGGACTCCTTTCCCCGGCACTAAAGCACCGGGGCCGGGCAAGGTCCAGCTTGAGGATGTGCGGTTACAATCCCGCACGCCAGACCGAGGGCGCCACACCATGCGCCTTGCGGAAGGCGCGGGTCAGATGGGCATGATGGGCAAAGCCGCAGGCGGCGGCCACTTCGGCCAGTGGCTGCCCTTCCGCGATCAGCGCCTCGGCCCGCACCATGCGGCGACGTTCGACCCAGGCGCGCGGGCTGAGGCCGGTGCTGGCGCGGAAGGCGCGCTGGAAGTGGAACTCCGACAATCCGGCGGTGGCGGCCAGATCAGCAAGACGCAGGGGCTGGTCCAGTTCCTCCTCGATCCGGGCGCGCAGACGCCGCAGCGTCGCCGCGGCCAGCCCGCCGCGCCGGGGGGCGGACGCCGCCTGCCCCCAGCCCGGCGCTGTCAGCAGGTGGTGCAGAAGCTCGACCTGTATCCCCCGGCTGGCCAGCACGCCTTCGGCCCGCGCCAGTTGCCCCAGCAGCCCCGCCAGAACCGGGTCATCCGCAAAAGTCACCTCGGGCAGCGCCACGGCGGCGGGTGGGCGGTCCAGCGTTTCGGCCGCGAAGGCGCGCAGCTCCGCATCAGGGATATAAAGATGCACGAAGCGAAAGTGTCCGTCGATCTGCCATTCCGAGCTTGCGCCCTGCGGCATCAGCGACAGCGCGCCGGGGTGCCCGGCGGCAGCCTGCCGGTCCACCCGGCGGCTTTTGGTGCCATCCTCGGTATAAAGGCTCAGGACGTGATGGCGTGTTTCTTCATAGCGTACCCGATCCTGCGCATTTTCCCATGCCGCCAGCCCGAAGCCCGCACCAAGATCGCGCGCAGCCAGCAGCCGCGCGTTGGAGCGGCTGAGACGTTGGAACACAGAGGCGGCGAGCGTTGTCATGCTGCCAGACTAGCAGCCCGGCCCGATGGCCGGAACAGGCACTGCCGTGAAAACAGCAAGATCGTGCAAGCGTGACCAGCCGCGCCGTGGCAGGAAGGCGGCATGACAAACATCGCCCTCTTCGCCGCCACCGTCCTGATCTGGGGAACCACCTGGATCGCCATTGCCTTCCAGATCGGCCCCGTCCCGGTGCTGACCTCGGTCTTTTACCGCTTCGCGCTGGCAGCCCTGCTGATGCTGCCCGTGCTGGCGCTGTTCCGGCGGCTGACGCCGGTGCCCCTGCGTGCGCATCGCTTCATCCTGCTGCAAGGGGTGTTTTTGTTCTCGGTCAACTTCCTGTGCTTCTACAATGCGACCCGGTTCATCCCCTCGGGCCTTGTATCCGTTGTCTTCTCGCTGGCGACGATCTTCAATGCAGTGAATGCGCGGCTGATCTTTGGCGACCGTATCCGCCCGCGCGCCCTGCTGGCGACGGCGCTGGGGGCGGCGGGGCTGGCGCTGCTGTTCGCGCCCGATCTCTGGGGTCATGCCGTCGATGTGGATACGCTGAAGGGGCTGGCTCTGGCGGCGGGCGGCACGCTGAGCTTTTCGCTGGGCAACATGGTATCGCGCCGGAATTCGGCGGCGGGCATCCCGCCTCTGACCGCAAATGCCTGGGGCATGGGCTATGGTGCGCTGATGCTGCTGGCGGCGATGGCCTTCAGCGGGACACCGATGGTGGTGCCGCACGAGCCGCGCTATCTGGCGGCGCTGGCCTATCTGTCCATCATCGGCTCCATCGTCGGCTTCACCACCTACCTGATGCTGGTGGCGCGTATCGGCACCGGGCGCGCGGCCTATGCGACCGTGCTGTTCCCGGTGATCGCGCTGATGGCCTCGGCGGTGTGGGAAGGCTTTGTCTGGACACCGCTGGCCGTGGCGGGGCTGGCGCTGACGCTGGCGGGGAATGCGGTGATGTTCGCTCCCGCCCGCCGCGCCAGCGCGCAACCTGCCTGAGGCTCAATCCGCCTCGGACAGCAGCTTGCGCAGGTCCAGACGCGCGTTGGACATGGCCAGATTGCCCGAAGCATCGCGCGGCCAGTCGGCCTGATCCCGGTCGCGGTACAACTCTACCCCGTTGCCATCGGGATCGCGCAGATAAATCGCCTCGCTGACCCCGTGATCGGCAGCGCCATCCAGCTGGATACCGGCCTCGACCAAGCGCTTGAGCACATTGGCCAGCGCCTTGCGGTCGGGGTAGAGGAAGGCCGTATGGTAAAGCCCGGTCGTGCCCGGCGCGGGCGGCTGCCCGCCTTTCGATTCCCAGGTATTCAGGCCGATATGGTGGTGATAGCCGCCCGCCCCCAGAAAGGCCGCATCGCGGCCATAGCGTTGGGTCAGCGGGAAGCCGAGGATGTCGGAATAGAAGGCCAGCGCCCGGTCGAGGTCGGATACCTTCAGGTGAACATGGCCGATGCGGGTGTCGGGCGGTGCGATATGCGGGGTGGTCATCGGAAACTCCTGTGCTTTGCCCCAAGGTAAGGCCGGACGGTCCCTGCGATAAGGCGCAGACGGGCACAGGGTCTGTGCAGAACTGTGCCTGCACCGATACGATGCCATCGCAACGCAAAGCGCCTAGCGCGCTGCCCGGCGCAGGATGCGCAGCGCGAGGCTCTGGCCCAGATGCCCGGCAAGACCCGCCAACGCGGCAGTCAGGCCCGCGAGGCTTGCCCCCAGCAGAAGCCCGGTCTTGCTGATCCGCAGCCCCAGCCGCAGGAACCGGGTCTTGCCCAGCACCTCCACCGCGCCAAGCGTGCGCGGACCCAGCGCCTCGGCACCGCGAGCCAGCCGCGCCGCATCGGCGGCCGTGTCGACATGCGGCATAAGACGCAGGGCCGTGGTGGTATCGGTGGCCCCCTGCATCCGCACCATGCCCGTCGCGAGGCCGGTGATCTCGGCCCGCGCGGCCGGGCGGATCGCGGCACCCAGGTCATCAAGGCTGCGCGCGGCACGCAGGGCGGCAGGGTTCACCGCCTCGTCGGCGATGCGGACAAGCCGCGCGGTGAGACGCGGGTTCAGCAGCCGCATCCCCCTGGCCAGCCTTAGTCCCGAGGCGCCCGCCTTTATCGGAACGCTTGCCCCGGAGGAGGTGCCGACCGAGGCGATGGTGATGGCCGTTGCCCCCAGCCCCACCGCTGAAAGCGTCAGATCCAGCCGGTCCACCTCGGCCCCTGCCCACCAGTTGCCGGATTGCCGGGCAAGGCCCAACATGTCCCCCACGGGCGAAAGCGTGACCGGCGCGTTACAGATCAGCCCCTGCGACAGCGAACAGTTTCCCATGTCCCAGGCACAGGCGGCACAATCGGCCGCCAGTCGCAGCGGCGCGGTATCCTCGGCCCAGGCCTCTTCGATCCGGGCCACCAAGGTGGGATGCAACGGCAGGCCACGTTCGGCCGCCACCCGTTCGACCGCGCGCAGCGCCACCCAGTCACGCGGGCTGGCGGCCAGATAGCCCGACAACAGGCCCGCCACCCGCCCCTCCGTCGCCCGCAGGGCCAAAGCCGCATCAACCGCGGCGCGATATTCGGCGGCGCCACGTTCAGCCAGCAGATGCAGTGCAGGGTCACGCGCCAGCGCACGCAGGCTGAGGAAGCTGCCCGCCACCGACGCGATCAACAGCACTGCTAGCGCCAGTCGCATCAGACGGCGGATCGGCGTGACAGAACGGGGCTGGCGGCGCATCATGCGGGCAATCTGGGACGGCGTGCGGCAAAAGGCAAATCGTCGCGCCACCTTGTGCATCGCCCTGCCCTGCGGCAGGTTTGCCCTGCAACCGGAGGCAGACATGAAAACCATTGGCATTCTGGGGGGCATGTCCGCCGCATCGACCCAGACCTATTACCGCCAGCTTTGCGACCTGACCCGCGCGCGGCTGGGCGGGCTTCATTCCCCTCAGCTTCTGATCCGCAGTCTGGATTTCGCGTCCGTTGCGGATGCGCAGGCGGCGGGCGACTGGGCCACCCTGGGCCGGTTGCTGAACACCGAAGCGCGGGCATTGGAGGCAGGCGGGGCGCAGATCCTGCTGCTGGCCACCAATACGATGCACAAACTGGCGGACGAGATGATGCGGGGCGTCGGCATTCCGCTTCTGCATATCGCCGATGCCACGGCACAGGCGCTTCGGTCCGCAGGGCTGATGCGGCCCGGCCTGATGGCAACGGCCTTCACGATGGAACAGGAGTTCTACACCAGCCGCCTGCGCGCTGCCGGGCTGGATCCGCTGATCCCCGGGGCCGGGGACCGCGCCACCCTCCATCGGATTATCTATGAAGAGTTGTGTCAGGACCGGGTAACGGACGCTTCGCGCCGCATTTTCGAGGCAATAGCCGCCCGGCTGAAGGCTGATGGCGCGGACAGCCTGATCCTTGGCTGTACCGAGGTCGGGATGCTGCTGTCCGGGTCCAACAGCCCCTTGCCGGTGTTCGACACAGTGGCAATTCACTGTGCCGCCGCAGTGGAGGCCGCGCTGTGACCCCGGCTGTTCCTGCCCCGGTTGTTCCTGCCCTCGTCGCGGCGCGCGATCAACTGGCCTATTTCGCCAGCCAAAGCGTCACCCTGCCCCGCACGATTGGTCCGCTTGAGGTCTGGAACCGCATGATGGCCGCGCCGCTGCCGGGCATGGCGCTGGCCTTCCGCATCCGCGACGCGATTTCCGCCCGCTTCGGGGTAGAACGGATCGGCGGGTTCAGCGGGCGCCCTGCGGGCCAGCCCCGGCCCGGCGACCGGCTGGATTTCTTCACCGTCGAGGCCATCAGCCCAGACCAGCTTGTGCTGACCGCCCGCGACCGCCATCTGGATGTGATGATCTCCACCGATTGCAACGGTCCGCAAGTCACGGTCACCGCCTCTGTCGTGACGCATAATCTGTTCGGCCGGGCCTACATGCTGCCCGTCGGCCCGGCGCACAGGCTGATTGTCCGGCTCATGCTCAACCGGCTCCGCCGCAGCCTGACCTGACGTCCTGCCGTGACGGAACTTCGCAATTGCAGCATCAAGACTCGCATTTTGCCGCAATGCAGCATATATTGGGATCAGGGAGGACGGACACTAAGGATAAGGTTCCGCCATGTTCATGCGCCTCCGCAAATCGCCCGCTGTCGCGGTCAATCCCGCGCCGCAGCCTGCCACCGATCACCCCGAAGACGCGCTGGTCTATTTCTCGCATCAGGCCGATACGCGCCCGTTGCGACCGATGACCGCGCTGGAGCAGATGTACGCTTATTACACCGACGAATGAGCCTCTGCCAAAATTTAGAACCGTTCCAAACTTGACTTGAAGCCGCCCCGGGCGCATATCCGATGAATACCGTCGGAGATATCCCATGTTCATCCAGACCGAATCGACCCCGAACCCCGCGACGCTGAAATTCCTGCCCGGCCGCGCCGTGCTCGATGTCGGCACCGCCGATTTTCCCAGCGCCGAGGCCGCCTCGAAAAGCCCGCTGGCCAGCCGGATCTTCACGGTTCCGGGCGTGACGGGGGTGTTCTTCGGATCGGATTTCGTCACTGTCACCAAGGCCGAAACGAGCCTGTGGGATCATATCAAGCCCGCGATCCTGGGCGCGATCATGGAGCATTACCAATCCGGCGCGCCGGTGATGCAGGGCGAGGCCACAAGTGGTGGCCATGCCAGCAATCATGCGGCGGAAGACGATGACATCGTGCGCCAGATCAAGGAACTGCTGGATACCCGCGTGCGTCCGGCGGTGGCACAGGATGGCGGCGATATCACCTTCCATGGCTTTGATCGCGGCGTGGTGTATCTGCACATGCAGGGCGCCTGCGCGGGCTGCCCGTCCTCGACCCTGACGCTGAAAATGGGCATCGAGAACCTGCTGCGCCACTACATCCCCGAGGTCACCGAGGTGCGCCCCGTTGCCGCCTGAAACGGTTCTGGCCTTCGACACATCGGCCGCGCATTCCGCGGCCGCTTTGCTTTTGCCAGATGGTCGCGTGCTGAACCGGCTGGAACCGATGGAAAAGGGCCAGGCGGAGCATCTGATGCCGCTGCTGGAAGAGTTGCTGGCAGAGGGGGGTATCGGCTGGGGCGATCTGACGCGGCTGGGCGTGGGCACCGGCCCCGGCAATTTCACCGGCGTGCGGATCAGCGTGGCGGCGGCGCGCGGGTTGGCGCTGGGCTTGGGGATTCCGGCTATCGGCGTCACCCGGCTTGAGGCGCTGGCCCATGGCCTGCCCCGTCCGCTGCTGGTGGCCGAGGACGCCCGGCGAGGCGAGGCCTATGTGCAGGGTTTCGGCCTGCCGGGGCTGGAGACTGCACGGCTGATGTCTGCCAGCGCGCTGCCTGACGCCCCGCATGTCACCGGAAGCGCCCTGCCCGATGCGCTGCCCCCGGCGCTTCCGCTGGCCGAGGCGATTGCGCGCATCGCCGCCAGTCGCAGCCCTGGCGCGCGCCCTGCCCCTTTCTATCTGCGTGGCGCCGATGCTGCCCCGCCCTCTGACCCAGCCCCGGTCATCCTGCCATGACCCCCGAGGCCATGGCCGATCTGCACGCGCGGTGTTTCACCACACCCGCGCCCTGGTCGGCGCGGGATATGGCTGCGCTGACAGAAGACCCGCTGTGTTTCGTTCTGACGACCGAGCAGGGTTTTCTGCTGGGCCGTGCGGTGGCCGGTGAGGCAGAACTGCTGACCCTTGCCGTGGCGCCGGAAGCGCGTCGACAGGGCATCGCCTCGCATCTGGTTCGTGCCTTTCTGGACGAAGCGCGCGCGCGCAGCGCGGAAACGGCCTTTCTGGAAGTTTCGGCCAAAAATGCTGCGGCTCTGGCGCTTTATCTCCGGCATGGATTCGCGCAGGCCGGTCTTCGGCGCGGATATTACGCAACGTCAGACGGCCAGCGCATCGACGCGCTGGTGTTGTCACACCCGCTGTCGCCCGCCGCGGAAAGCAGCAAATGAAGGCATTTTGACCGGAGGATCAAATCCGGCAGCCGCTTCCCGCGATTCCATCTTGACCGATCCCGGCATAGCCGCCCTACAATGCTCGCCACAGATCCCCGATCTGCCCGGCGACCGGGTGCAGGGGGCAAGTCAGTGTAACGACAACCGGGAGTATTCCATGACCCTGATGAAAACCCTGCTGGGCGCGGCGGCAACGCTGGCGCTGTCATCGGCAGTGGCGGCAGCCGATCCGGCGATCATCTTCGATCTGGGCGGCAAATTCGACAAATCCTTCAACGAGGCCGCGTTCAACGGGGCCGAGAAATGGGCCAAGGAAACCGGCGGTTCCTACAAGGAACTTGAAATGCAGTCGGAAGCCCAGCGTGAACAGGCACTGCGTCGCCTTGCCGAATCCGGCGCCAACCCGGTGGTGATGACCGGCTTCGCCTTCGGCGATGTGCTGAACACCGTCGCCCCGGATTTCCCCGACACCAAATTTGCCATCATCGACATGGTGGTCGAACAGCCGAACGTGAAATCGGTGGTCTTCTCGGAACATGAGGGGTCGTATCTGGTTGGCATGATGGCCGCACTGGCCTCGAAAACCGGCACCGTCGGCTTCATCGGCGGCATGGATATCCCGCTGATCCGCAAATTCGGCTGTGGCTACGCGCAGGGCGCCAAGGCGGCGAACCCGAATGCGACCGTCATCCTCAACATGACCGGCACCACCCCCGCTGCGTGGAACGACCCGGTGAAGGGCGCGGAGCTTGCCAAGGCGCAGAAATCGCAGGGGGCCGACGTGATCTATGCGGCGGCTGGCGGTACCGGCATCGGCGTGCTTCAGGCTGCGGCTGATGAAGGCATCCTGTCCATCGGCGTCGACAGCAATCAGAACCATCTGCATCCGGGCAAGGTGCTGACCTCGATGCTGAAGCGCGTCGATGTCGCGGTCTACGAGGCGTTCAAGGAAGGCACCGACCTCAAGCCGGGCATCAACGTGCTGGGCCTGAAGGAAGACGGCGTGGGCTATGCGCTGGATGAAAACAACGCGCCCCTCGTCACCGACGAGATGAAAGCCGCTGTGGATGCCGCTGCCGAGAAGATCAAATCGGGCGAACTGGTCGTGCATGACTACATGTCGGACGACACCTGTCCGGCGGCCAATTTCTGATCCGCATGGGCGGCGCAGACATTTCGGGGCGGCAGTCATCTGCCGCCCCCTTCGCAATCGAGCTGCGGGGCATCTCGAAAGCGTTCGGGCCGGTTCAGGCCAACAAGGATATTTCAATCCAGGTCGCCAAGGGCTCGATCCACGGCATCATCGGCGAGAACGGCGCCGGGAAATCGACGCTGATGTCGATCCTGTACGGTTTCTACAAGGCTGATGCAGGCGAGATCGTCATTGACGGCAAGGTCACCCCCATCCCAGACAGCCAGAGCGCCATCCGCGCCGGGATCGGGATGGTGTTCCAGCATTTCAAGCTGGTGCAGAATTTCACGGTTCTGGAGAATGTGATCCTCGGCGCCGAAGAGGGTGGGATTCTTGCCAGATCGCTGGCCAGGGCCCGCAAGGTGCTGGCTGATCTGGCCCGCGAATACGAGCTGGACGTGGACCCCGACGCGCTGATCGAGGATCTGAGCGTGGGCCACCAGCAGCGCGTCGAAATCCTCAAGGCCTTGTATCGGCAGGCCGACATCCTCATTCTGGATGAACCGACCGGGGTGCTGACACCCGCCGAAGCGGATCACCTGTTCCGCATCCTCAAGGGCCTGCGCGATCAGGGCAAGACCATCATCCTGATCACCCACAAGCTGCGCGAGATCATGGAAACCACCGATACCGTCAGCGTCATGCGGCGCGGCACCATGGTGGCCACCGTGCGCACGGCCGAGACCAGCCCCGAGGAACTGGCCGAACTGATGGTGGGCCGCAAGGTGCTGTTGCAGGTGGAAAAGGCCCCCGCCACCCCCGGCAAGACGGTGCTGGAGGTCGAAAACCTGCGCGTGCGCGATACGCAGGGGGTCGAACGGCTGAAAGGCATAAACCTGACCATCCGCGCGGGCGAGATTCTGGGCATCGCGGGCGTCGCCGGCAACGGTCAGTCGGAACTGCTGGAGGTGCTGGGCGGCATCGCGCGCGGCATCGGCACCATCCGGCTGAACGGACGCGAACTGGATCTGACCGGCCGCCATTCCGATGGGCAAAGCCGCCGCGCCGATGGCATCGCCCATGTGCCCGAGGACCGGCAGGTTCTGGGCCTGATCATGGATTTCACCGCATGGGAGAATGTGGCCTTCGGCTATCACCATGCGCCGGAATATCAGAAATCGGCACTGTTGATGGACAATGATGCCATCCGCGCCGATTGCGAGAAAAAGATGGCGACCTTCGACGTGCGCCCGCCGATCCCGACGCTGGCCGCCAAGAATTTCTCGGGCGGCAACCAGCAGAAGATCGTCGTCGCGCGCGAGATCGAGCGCAACCCCGACCTGCTGCTGGTGGGTCAGCCGACGCGTGGCGTGGACATCGGCGCGATCGAGTTCATTCACAAGCAGATCGTCGCCCTGCGAGATGCGGGCAAGGCGGTGCTGCTGGTCTCGGTCGAGCTGGACGAGATCATGTCGCTCGCCGACCGGATCGCAGTGATGTTCGATGGCCGGATCATGGGCGAGCGCCTGCCTGACCAGACGAACGAACGGGAACTGGGCCTGTTGATGGCCGGTGTCAGCGGGGAGGCCGCGTAACATGGGCCGGATGCCGAAATGGGCCGACGCGGTGCTGGTGCCGCTGTTAAGCCTGATCATTGCCTTCGTGATTTCGGGTCTCGTGATCCTTGCCATCGGCGAGGATCCGGTCGAGGCGCTGAAGATCATGGTCACCGGGGCGCTGGGGTCGACCTATGGCTGGGGCTATACGCTTTATTACGCCACCAACTTCATCTTCACCGGGCTGGCAGTGGCCATCGCCTTCCATGCCGGATTGTTCAACATCGGAGGCGAAGGACAGGCGACGCTGGGCGGTCTTGGCGTGGCCGTCGCCTGTCTGATGCTGCCCTGGCCACACTGGAGCCTTGCGCTCCTGGCCTCGGTCGTGCTGTCGGCGGCCTTTGGCGCGGCCTGGGCGGCGGCGCCCGCCTGGCTGCAGGCGAAACGCGGCAGCCATATCGTGATCACCACGATCATGTTCAACTTCATCGCGGCGGCGCTGCTGAACTATCTGCTGGTCAATGTCATGCGGCCGCGCGGCCAGATGGACCCGGCATCGGCCCGTTTTCCGGCAGAAACCAATCTGCCGGATCTGCATCAGATGCTGGGCTGGTTTGGCATTCCCTTCGCCAAGGGCACCCCCGCCAATGTGAGCCTGTTCGTCGCGCTGATCGCCTGCGTGGCGGTCTGGGCAATCATCTGGCGCACGCGGCTGGGCTATGAAATCCGGTCTTTCGGCAAATCGGAAAAGGCCGCGATCTATGCCGGCATCTCGCCCGTGCGTATCACCATGTATGCCATGCTCATTTCCGGCGCACTGTCTGGTCTGATGGCGGTGAACACCGTGCAGGGCGAGGCGAACCGGCTGCTGCTGAACAGCGTCGAGGGCGCGGGCTTCATCGGCATCGCCGTGGCGCTGATGGGGCGCAGCCATCCTGTCGGTGTGTTCTTCGCAGCCCTGTTGTTCGGCTTTCTCTATCAGGGCGGCGCTGAACTGGCGCTGTGGACCAAGATCCCGCGCGAGCTGATTACCGTCATTCAGGCGCTGGTCATCCTGTTCACCGGCGCGTTGGACGATATGGTGCGGGTGCCGTTGAAGCGGCTGTTCCTCGCCTCGGGCCGTGGGGGACAATGATGGATTTCGCAACAATCATCCAGATCCTCGATTCCACCGTCCGGCTGGCCACGCCCTTGCTTCTGGCCTGTTTGGCGGGGCTTTATTCCGAACGCTCGGGCGTGTTCGACATCGGGCTGGAAGGCAAGATGCTGATTGCGGCCTTCGCCTCGGCGGCAGCGGCTGCCGCAACGGGCTCGGTCTGGCTGGGGCTGCTGGCGGGTATCTTTGCCTCGCTGATGCTGGCGGGGCTTCATGGTCTGGCCTCGATCACCTTCCGGGGCAACCAGTTGATTTCCGGCGTGGCGATCAACTTCCTTGCCTCTGGCCTGACTGTGCTGCTGGGGCAGAAGTGGTTCGGGCTGGGCGGGCGTACACCCTCGCTGGAAGGTGCGGCGCGGTTCGAGCCGATCACCCTGCCCTTTGCGGGCAGCATCGCCCCCGTGCCAGTTCTGGGACCGATCTATTCCGAGCTGATCTCGGGCCATTCAATCCTCGTCTATGTCGCCATCGCGCTGGTTCCGGCCTCGGCCTGGCTGCTCTATCGCACCCGCTTTGGGCTGCGGCTGCGTGCGGTCGGCGAAAACCCGGCGGCGGTTGATACGGCGGGCGTGTCGGTCACCGGCATCCGTTATGCAGCGGTGGCGATCACCGGCATTCTTTGCGGTCTGGCAGGCGCCTATCTGTCCACCGCGCTGGCCGCAGGCTTCGGACGCGAGATGACGGCGGGCAAGGGGTTCATCGCCCTGGCCGCGCTGATCTTCGCGAAATGGCGACCGTGGTATGCGCTGGCGGCCTGTATGCTGTTCGGTCTGCTGGAGGCGGTGTCGATCCGTTATCAGAGCATCGACCTCGGCTTCGTGATGATCCCGGTGCAGTTCACTCAGGCGCTGCCTTACATCCTGACCGTCGTCATTCTGGCGGGCTTCATCGGCAAGGCTGTTCCGCCCCGCGCGGGCGGCGAGCCCTATGTAAAAGAGCGCTGATCGCGCCGCAGCGCGGCAGGGATGCAACGTGCGACGGTCCGGTGCAACCATTGCGCCGGACAAGCGTTTGACAACGCAGGCGGAAGAACGCAAGTCTTGGGGACGGGCCTGCCCGTGTCCTCAAGACCCCCCGCTGTGTGGACCCGCCCATGACGCTGTTCCTCCCTATCGCCGAGGTCTCTGTCAACGCTTTCGCGCTGATCGGGATCGGTGCGATCGTCGGCTTTCTGTCAGGGTTGTTCGGGGTCGGCGGCGGCTTCCTGATCACTCCGCTTCTGTTCTTCATCGGCATTCCGCCCGCCGTGGCTGTGGCCACCGGCGCCAATCAGGTGGTGGCCTCGTCGATCTCCGGCGTTCTTGCACAATTGAAGCGCAAGGCGGTGGATTTCCGCATGGGCACAGTGCTGCTGGTTGGCGGTTTCATCGGCTCGGCCCTGGGCATCTGGGTCTTCTCGCTGCTCAGCGCCGCCGGGCAGGTCGATCTGTTCGTGCAGCTGTCCTATGTGCTGTTTCTGGGCCTCGTCGGGCTGATGATGTTTCAGGAAAGCCTGCGCGCCATCCTGCGCGCTCGGAAGGCCGGCAAGGTCGAGGTGCGCCGGGCGCATGTCCATACCTGGGTGCACCGGCTGCCGCTGAAGATGAAGTTCCGCGCCTCGGGGCTTTACATCAGCGTGCTGCCCCCGCTGGGTGTGGGCGCCATTGTGGGCTTCCTGTCAGCGGTGATGGGCGTGGGCGGCGGCTTCATCATGGTGCCCGCCATGATCTACCTGCTGGGGATGCCCACCAAGGTGGTGATCGGAACGTCGCTGTTTCAGATCATCTTCGTCACGGCTTTCACCACCGTCATGCATGCGGTGTCGAGTCAGACCGTCGATATCCTTCTGGCACTGACGCTGATCGGCGGCGGCGTGATCGGCGCGCAGATCGGTGCGCGGGTGGGGGTGAAGCTGCGAGCCGATCAGATGCGCATTCTGCTGGCGCTTCTGGTGCTGGCCGTCTGCTTCCGCGTCGGGCTGGACCTGCTGCTGACGCCGGAAGAGTTCTATTCCATCACACCGGGGCGGCTGCCATGAAGCGGCTGATCCTCGCCCTCCTGCTGGCGGCCTCCCCTGCCCTTGCCAATGATCCCGGCGAAGAGATCGTCGCGGGGCTGAGCCAGTCATCCGTGTCGATCACCGCCGATTATGCCGGGGCAGAAATCCTGATCTATGGCGCGGTCAAGCGCGAAGCCCCGCCACCGAAAGGGGGCACCGTACAGGTGATCGTGACGGTCGAGGGACCGGAAGGCCCGGTTTCCGTGCGGCGCAAGGACCGGATCTGGGGTATCTGGCAGAACAATGCAGCGGTGGAGATCGACCGTGCGCCCAGCTTCTATGCCGTCGTCACCTCCGGCCCGCTGTCGCGTGTCCTGTCGGAAACCGACGATCTGCGTCATCGCATCACCATCCCCCGTGCCATCCGGTCGGTCGGGATTGCCTCGGATGCCGATGAATCCCCCGCTTTCGTCAATGCGCTGCAACGTATCCGCACCGAAGAGGGCAAGTATTCGCTGCGTGAAGGCGGCGTGCAACTGACCGAACAGACCCTGTTCCGCACCGATGTCGGCCTGCCCGCCGCGCTGGTCGAGGGGGATTACACGGTCCGCATCTTCCTGACCCGCGAGGGCCGGGTGATCGACACGATCAAGCGGCGGATCTGGGTGCGCAAGGCCGGGCTGGAACGCTTCATGTATCAAAGCGCCCATGACTGGCCCCTGCTTTATGGTCTGGCCTCGCTGCTGATCGCCGCACTTGCGGGCTGGGCTGCCTCGGCCCTGTTCGCCCGGTTCCGGCCCTGATGATCCGGCGCAGGCTGGTCAGACGACCGCCAGTCGCGCTTCCAGCCTGGGCCAGCGCCAGCCAAGTGTCAGGCCGCGCACCGCATTCAGGACCATGAGCGAAGCCCAGAGCCCGTGATTGCCCCAAAGCGGCAACAGCACAGCCAGGACAGCGGCGTAGATTGCGACACACAGGATCATGGCGTTGCGCATTTCGCGGGTCGCTGTGGCGCCGATGTAGATGCCGTCATACATCCAGCTTGCGGTGCCGATCAGCGGCGCGGCGATCATCCAGGGCAGGAAGGCGCGTGCCTCGGCCCGCACCTCGGGCGAGGTGGTCATCAGGTCGATGATGGCCCCGCCCGCCAGCGCGAAGCCCGCCGCCATCAGCGCGGCCCCGGCCAGCCCCCAGAGGAATGGCAGCCGCACGGATTGCCGCAGCACGCTGCGCGAGCGCGCGCCCACGGCCTGCCCCACCAGCGTTTCGGCCGCAAAGGCGAAACCGTCCAGCGCATAGGCGGTGATTTCCAGAAACTGCAACAGCACCTGATTGGCGGCCAGCGTCACATCGCCCTGCCCTGCCCCAAGGAACAGGAAGGTCGTGAAGGCGCCTTGCAGCAGGACGGACCGCACCATGATGTCCCCGTTGACCGAGGCCATGCGGCGCAGGGCGGTGCTGTCGAACAGGCGTGCGCGCGCAGCGGCCAGCGCAGGGCCAAATGCATCGCGGCAGAGCCAGAGACCCAGCGCCAGCCCCGACCATTCGGCGATCAGCGTCGCCCCGGCCACCCCCCGCACACCCCAGCCGAGCCCCAGCACGAACCAAAGATCAAGCAGGATGTTCAGACCGTTCATCCAAAGCTGCAACACCAGCACGCCACGCGTGCGCTCCAGCGCGATCAGCCAGCCGGTGACGGCGTAAAGCGCGATGGTTGCCGGGGCGCCCCAGATGCGCAGGGACAGGTATTGCCGCGCCAGCGCCTCGACCTCGGGGGAGGCGGGCGCCACGCGAAACGCCGCCCAGAACAGCGCGCCTTGCGCGAGGACCAGGGTGGCACCGGCCGCGAAACCGATCATCAGCGCCCGCATCAGCACCGCCGTGCGTTCCGGCGCATCACCCGCGCCATGCGCCTGTGCCGCAAGGCCGCTGGTGCCCATCCGCAGGAAGCCGAAGATCCAGTAGAAGGTCGCCAGCACAATGGCGCCGATGCCCACCGCCCCGATGGGTGCCGCCGCCCCCATCTGCCCGACCACCCCGGTATCCACCGCCCCCAGCAGAGGCACCGTGGCATTCGACAACACGATGGGCGCCGCGATATGCAGGACGCGGCGATGCGTCACCGGGGTCACGGGCTCAGTCCTCACGGTCCGGCATCAGGAAATGCCCGGTCGCCTGTGCGAACAGCCGCGAACGGTTGTCCTGCCACGCCTCGACATGCACACTGGCATAGCGGCGGCCCGAACGGTTGACCCGCGC
Organism: Gemmobacter caeni; assembly: GCF_003054195.1. Taxonomy (GTDB): domain Bacteria; phylum Pseudomonadota; class Alphaproteobacteria; order Rhodobacterales; family Rhodobacteraceae; genus Gemmobacter; species Gemmobacter caeni. Next base: position 18,764 of record NZ_QBKP01000008.1, on the reverse strand, counting down.
CCGCGCATATGCATCGCGCGGCAGGCCCGAACGCAGATAGTCCACGGTGAAATCAATCGTCTTGGGCAGGCGCGGCAGATGGGTCGCGTCGATGGTGGCGGGATCGAGACTGCCCTTCTCCATCTCCTCCCACAGCATCGACCAGCTCAGTTCGATGATCGCCGTCACCTCCAGAAACGCCGCCGTGGCGCCGCCGTGCAGGGCGGGCAGCAGGGGGTTGCCAATCAACTCGTCCTTGAAGGGCAGGATTGCGGTCAACTCGTCGCCACGCCGGTCAAACTGGATCCCGAGGAAGCTGATATAGGGCACCCCCTCGACCAGACGGCGCAGCGCGCCGTCACGACGCTGTTTGAGCACTTGGACCGGCTCGGGCTTCTGACGCGGGCTCATTTGCCGCCCTCCGCCGGGGTGCCGGGACCGGGTTCCATGGTGAAGGCGCCGGTGGCCGAGGCGACGGGGCGGCTTTCGTCATCGTCCAGCGCAGTCGCCCGCACGAAGGCCACGCTGCGGGTAACGTGATAGCATTCGGCACGGGCGCGGATCGTCTGGCCGGGCGTCGCCGCGCGCATGTAATCAATGCGCAGGTCGATGGTGGCGGTGCCCGCCGGGGCAAGGCCATGCGCCATCACTGCCGCGCCGCTGGCCGTATCCATCAGCGCCGAAACCGCGCCACCATGGATCACCCCCGTCGCCGGATCACCGATGAACCGCGGATCATAGGCCATGGCGATCACCGCACGGGCATCGCCAAATTCCTCCAGCCGCATGCCCAGCGCCCGCGCGTGGGGCAGCGCCTCGATGAACTTGCGAGCGATGTCGCGCCTGTCGTTGCTCATGGCCTGCCTCTTGTGCCGGAACCTGCCGCGCCATGTGACATCTTGCGCGCCTCCGCCGCAACCCCCGCCGCGGCCTTCGCACCAAGCCCGATTGCAACCGGAGGCGATTTGCCCTTAGGTTGGGCAGGCAAGGAGGACCGTGGATGACCGATACCCGCCTGACATTCAAGGAAATGTGCGCCCGGTTCGACGTCACGCCCCGGACCCTGCGCTATTACGAATATATCGAGCTTCTGGCCCCCGAACGCGAGGGCCGCGCACGGTTCTATGGCCCGCGCGAGATTGCGCGGATGACGCTCATCCTGCGCGGTCGCCGCTTTGGTTTCTCGCTGGAGGAGTTGCGCCAGTGGCTGCTGATCTATCAGCAGCAGGGCACGCGGCCGCAGCTTGAGGCCTGGATCGGCCTCGCCGACCGGCAGCTGGCCGAACTGGCCCGCCAGCGGGACGAGCTGGATGTGACCATCGCGGATTTGCAGGCCCTGCGCGAAACGGCTGTGAAAGAGCTGGGCGAAAGCTGACCTGCGCTTGCCGCAGGGTCAGAAAATTACCCTGACCCTGCGTCAGATTTCAGGACATTACGTCACCGAAAAACTGACGTGACGTTATGTTTACGTCAACTTCGATCCCTCTGGTATCAAAAGGTCAGACCCCGCATCTCTGACGCAGAGTAACTCTGCACGAGACCCCGTATGACCCGTTTGACGCAAACCGACCTGTCGGACACCCTGTCGATCCGCGAAATGTGCGACGCCTTCGAGGTGACGCCGCGCACGCTGCGCTTCTATGAGCAGAAGGAACTGCTGTTCCCGATCCGTCAGGGTACGCGCCGCCTGTTCACCCGCCGCGACCGCGCGCGGCTGAAGCTGATCCTGCGCGGCAAGCGCTTCGGATTTTCGCTCGAGGATATCCGGCAGCTTCTGGACATGTACGACCACGATCCCAGCCAGCAGGAGGCGCAGCTGAAGCGCACCTATGAGCTGGCGCAAGAGCGGCTGCACGCAATGGAGGCGCAGCGCGACGAACTGAACGAGGCAATCGCCGAGCTCAAGACCCAGATGGCCTGGGGCGAAGAGATGATGGCGAGCCTCAGAAACCGCGGCGGCGCCTGACCGGCACCCGCCCAGAGCAAGACCCGAAGGGAGAGAGACATGCCCACCTATACCGCCCCCTTGAAAGACATGCAGTTCCTGCTGCAAGATGTGCTGCGCGTCACCGAAACCGGCGTGCCCGGATATGAGGATCTGGACGCGAGCTTCACCTCGGCCGTGCTGGAAGAGGCGGGCAAGGTTGCCTCCGAAGTGCTGGCGCCGCTGAATGCGGTGGGCGATGCGCAGGGCTGTGTTCTGGAAAATGGCGTGGTGCGGACGCCCGAAGGCTTCAAGGCCGCGTTCGAGGCCATGAAGGAAGGTGGCTGGACCGCGCTGGACTGCGACCCGGAATATGGCGGTCAGGGCCTACCCTATCTGATGGGCACCGCCGTGGGCGAGATCTTCGTTTCCGCCAATATGGCCTTCAACATGTATCAGGGCCTGACCCATGGCGCCTATTCGGCGATCCACGCGCATGGCACCGACGAACAGAGGGCGACGTATCTGCCAAAGATGGTGTCCTGCGACTGGACCGGCACGATGAACCTGACCGAGCCGCACTGCGGCACCGATCTGGGGATGCTGCGCACCAAAGCCGAACCGCAGGCGGATGGCAGCTACAAAATCACCGGGCAGAAAATCTTCATTTCGGCTGGGGAGCATGACATGGCCGAAAACATCATCCATCTGGTGCTGGCCAAGGCACCGGGCGGTGGCGAGGGCACCAAGGGCATTTCGCTGTTCATCGTGCCGAAGTTCATGGTCAAGGAGGATGGCAGCCTGGGCGACCGCAATGCGGTTTCCGTCGGCAAGATCGAAGAGAAGATGGGCATTCACGGCAATGCCACCTGCGTCCTGAACTACGACGGCGCGACCGGCTTCCTGCTGGGCGAGTTGCACAAGGGCATGCGTGCCATGTTCACCATGATGAACGAGGCACGTCTGGGTGTGGGCCTGCAAGGCTATGCGGTGGCGGAAGCCGCCTATCAGAACGCCGTCGCCTATGCGAAGGACCGCCTGCAAGGCCGCGATGTGACCGGTGCCAAGAATCCCGCCGGGGCTGCCGATCCGCTGATCGTGCATCCCGACATCCGCCGCAGCCTGATGGACCAGAAATCCTTCGTGGAAGGCGCCCGCGCGCTGACCTTTTGGGGCGCCTCGCTCATCGACCGTCACCACCGCCAGAACGACGCGGCGGCCGACGGGCTTGTGGGTCTGCTGACCCCCGTCATCAAGGGCTTCCAGACCGACAAGGGCTTCGAGATGGCGGTGCAGGCCCAGCAGGTTTACGGTGGGCATGGCTATATCGAGGAACAGGGCATGTCGCAGTTCGTGCGCGACGCCCGGATCGCCATGATCTATGAAGGCGCGAACGGGGTGCAGGCGCTGGACCTCGTGGGGCGCAAGCTGGCGGCGGATGGCGGCAAGCATGTCATGGCCTTCTTCGACATGGTGAAGGCCGAATGCAAAGCGCATGATGGCGATGCCCGCATGGTCCCCTTTACCGAGGCGCTGAAAGCTGCGTCAAAGCAAATGCAGGCGGCTGGCATGTTCTTCATGCAGAACGGAATGAAGAACCCCAATGCCGCGCTGGCCGGATCTTACGACTTCATGCATCTGATGGGGCATGTCTGTCTTGGCCTGATGTGGACCCGCATGGCGAAGGCTGCCTATGCGGCGCTGGATGCAGGCGCCGCGGATACGACCTTCTACGAGACCAAGATCACGACCGGCCGCTATTACATGGCGCGACAGCTTCCTGCCTGTGCCACGCATCTGGCACGCATCGAAAGCGGCGCCGATCCGGTTATGGCGCTGGCGGCAGAGGCGTTCTAAGCTGCGGGCGACATCGGGCAAAATCCTTGCAGAAAGGATTTTGCCCCAGCCCGACCGGAGACGCCCATGCCCCGCCGCTTTCGCCTGACCCGCCGCTTTCCCGTTGCCATGACCGAGGACGGCTATCGCCGCCTGCGCAAATTCGCGCAGGAGGCCGGGTTGGACGAGGGAGAGGCGCTGTCTTTCCTGTTTGAGAACTGGACCAGCGTGATCGACAACGAGAACCTGACCCACCGTCTGCGGCTGTTCAACGCCGAGTTGGACGACCGTAAACGCTGACCCTGTGCGACGCAGGCTGAAGCTGCCCTGCCCGCAGCCATGGAGCGGCGCGGCACAGGCAGATCAGACGCCGCCCGCTTCGGTTTTCAGCGGCAGTGTGACGGAAAAGATGGTTCCACGCACAGGGCTCCGGCGATAGTCGATGTGGCCGCCATGCGCCTCGACGATCTGCTTGGTGATGCTGAGGCCAAGCCCCGTTCCCCCGGCCTTCCGCCCATCCCCCGAATCGAGCTGGGTGAAGGGCTCGAACACCTCGTCCTTTCGGGCCTCGTCCAGCCCCTCGCCCTGGTCGCGCACCTCGATCAGGGCAGCGCCATCGTGAACGCCGATGCTGACCTCGATATTGCTGTCCGGCGGCGAGAATTTCGCGGCATTGGACAGGATATTGCTGAGCGCCTGCTTGATCCTTTGAGAATCGACCGTGGCCGTCAGGGTCTCCTCCGGCCGGACGAACTCGATCACGCAGCCCAGCCGGCCAGCATAGGGCTGGTTCACATCGACCGATTCCTGCACCAGCGCCACAAGATCCGTCTGATGAAGTTCCAGCGTCAGCTTGCCGGCACTGGCCTTCTGAAGATCAAGCACCTCGTCGATCAGCGATTTCAGCGTCTTGGAGTTGCGTTGCGCGATTTCGAGCACCTTGCGCGGTGCGGGATCGACCGCCCCGAGGTTGCCTGACAAAGCAAGGTCCAGCGAGGCGCTGATCGAGGTCAGCGGCGTTCTGAGTTCATGACTCATCGTCGACAGGAAGGCCGATTTGGCCGCCAGCGCCGCCTCGATCTTGCGATTCTGCACCTCAAGCTCGATCAGACGCTCCATATTGGTGCGATACATCGCCAGAAAGATGCGCGAACAGTCGATGATGAAATAGGCCACGAACAGGCTGGAGAGGAACTGCACCCACAGGTCAGAACCAATTCCGCCCACGGCCAGCACGATATCGCGAATCGGAATCGCGAAGAAGGTCACGCCGTAGATCCCGAGCCGCAGGGCAAGGATCGACAGCAGGTGATGATTGTTCATCGCGGCAAAGACCCCTGCCGCGAAGAGGAAGAACATCGGCATGAAATGCGAGCCCTGTCCTTGCAGGATCGAGATCCAGACCGCAAAGAAGCTGATGGCGCCCGAACTCATGATCGTGCCGAGCACGATACTCCAGTAATGACGGCGCCCCGGTTGCTGGCCGCGCGCCCTGGCCCGCGCGATGCTGATGAACACGCGGTAGTCATAGGTTTCGCAGATGGCGACCATGACGAGGTTCAGCACGGCCAGCGGCAGGCTGTAGAAGAAGCCCGCCAGCAGAAGCGCCACGCCGAAGATCATCTGACGTTGCCAGAAAAGCCTTTGACCGACCTCTGCATAGTCCAGAAGCTGCCGTTTCAGGCGATCCTCATCGGTCTGTCCGGCCCGCAGGCGTGTCCAGAGCGTCCCAAGCTGGCCCGACACGCGGCTTTCGGCGCGGATACCGTTGGATCTGTAGGCCGACACTTCGCTCAAGACACCACTCCAAGAAGATACATTTTAACAGATGGTGAATCATTGTCGCTAAAAAGAGGAAAAACTGTGGCCATTTTCGCCACAAGCGTGCATACCAGAGAGAAGGACACGAAACGTTGAGGTAGGCATGGAAGGCATGAAACCGGCTAGGGTGCGTTCAGCTCGGTTGTTCTTTCCAGTAATCAGTCCGCAAGTACTTCCCGAGGCAACCACCCGTGAACGCATCCTCCTGAAGGAGGCCGCAGAACAACCACAGGACAGCAGGACCGACCCGCTTTTGGGCGGTGCGCTCAAAGCGACAACCCTGACCTTTACAAACATCCACAAGCACGGCGACCTCTTCGTCGACTTCATGCGCATGCGGCATAAGGTGTTTATCGAAGGCAAGGGATGGGATCTACCGGAAACTGACGGAATCGAGTTCGATCAATACGATACGGCCCAGGCCCGCATGATCGCGATTCACAGTTACGGCGAGGTTCTTGCCGGCATCCGGCTGTTGCCAACCACCTCCAAGGTTGGCCTGCACAGTTATATGCTGCGCGATGCCCAGCTTGGATTGCTGGACAGTCTGCCGCGGGACATCCTCTTTTTCGAGGCACCCGTTTCGCCGCTGATCTGGGAGGCGACGCGATTGTTCATCAAGCCTGACGTGCCCGCGAAGCTGCGGGCGCAGGTTCAGGTGCAGCTGATGACCGAGATGGCGAAGGTCGCGCGCGAGGCTGGCGCAACCCATGTCATCGGGATTGTTCCCGCCGTGTTCCGGCGATGGATGGCCCGTATCGGCATGTCCGCCTCGCCCGTGGGGGCGCCGCTGGTTATTGATGGCGACAAGGTCTGTGCCGCGCTGTTCCCGGTGATCGAATTCGTGAACTGACGGCAGCACCAGACCGCAGGCAGAACGGGCGTGACCGTGAAAACCGGCGCGGTCCCCCATTCACGCCACCCGCCCGAGCAGGCTGGCTTCCCAGAGTTTGCGCACCTGCTGCCCCAGTTGCAGCGCGTCGAAGGGCTTGGTGATCGTGCCCAACACGCCGGGACCGTTCAGGTCTTTCAGCTCGCGCTCCGTCGCTTTCGCCGTCAGGAAGATGGCGGGAGTCGATGCGAATTTCGGCATGGCGCGCAGCAGCCGGAATGCCTGCGGCCCCGACAGGCCCGGCATCATGACATCCAGCAAAAACAGATCCGCCTCGATGGTATCAGCAAGACGCACCACCTGATCGCCGCTTTCGAACTGCACCAGCGGCAGCCCGGCGACCATCTCCAGCGCAATCTGGACCAGGACCCTGATATCCGGGCAATCATCGACGTGTACGATTCTGGGATCTGACATCGCTTTCGTCCCCACGATTCCCCCGGCTGCGCTGCTTCTGTTCCTGCACGACGGGGCACGCACCTGCTGCATACGATTGTTGTGCCCGCCCATTGTGGCGACAACATGGCCCTGAGGCTGCATTAATAAGGCCGCCCAAGGCCGGGCGGCGGCCGGACAACAAGAGACTGTCGGGCAGCACTCACGGTGATTTGCCACGGCAGCCCTCCCCCAAACACAGCAAATCAGGGCTGACACCCGAAACCGGATCATCCGGGTAGGTCTTTGAAAAGATGGGATCACCGGACCGCGGTGATGCGCCATCGGCCGAATTTACCGGCCTCGGTTCTCTGCCTTCTCCGCTGCCGCCGGTTGGCCAGAAGACAGAGACGTTCGTGAACCATCAGGAATATGGCGGATCGTCAGGTGCGTTGGCGGATATGCCGGAAAACCTGTCACCACGAGATGCAGGGTGGCCGGGCGAATCCGCAGCCTCTCCCCTACCGCAACCGGCGCATTCCCTGTTCTGCCCGTCCCGCATTCAGCTCGCGCAAGGTCAAAGGATCGGTCCAACGATTGCCAGGGCGTTGTTCCACAGCCTGCGTCCCGGTCCCCAGGCCTGAACCTCTTCGAACGGGACAAGTCTGCTTTGCGCAAGATACTCTTCCTGCCGCGCCCGCATCGCGGTGGTGGTGTCTGCGTCCTGAAGCAGGATGTTGTTTTCATAATTCAGATCGAAACTGCGGCGATCCATGTTGGCGGAGCCGATCAGCGTGATCTGGCCATCCATGGTCAGGGACTTGGTATGGAGAAGCCCATGCTGGAACTCATAGATCTTCACGCCTGCTTCCAGAAGGCTTTCGTAGTAGCTTCGGCTGGTGGCGCCGACAGCAAAATCGTCATTGCGGGCCGGGAGGATGATCCTCGTATCGACGCCGCGCGCGGGACAGGCGCAAAGCGCCTGCTGGAGCGCGGGTGTCGGCACATAGTAGGGCGTCGTGATAAACACGGACCGGCGCGCGGCGAAGATCAGCGAAGTGAACATTTCGGGCATCGCCAGCGTCCGGAATGTCGGGCCGGTTCCGACCACCTGCGCAGCAAATCCCGCCTGTGCAGGCGGCAGCGGCGCGGTCAGCAGGACAGAGATGTCGTCGCCACCATTGCTCATCCAGTCGCTTGCGAAAAGGTGCTGGTTCTCGCGCACGACCGGCCCGGTGAACCGCATCACCGCATCCACCCATGGCCCATACCGGGCCTTTGGAAGGAAAGCGGGGTCCGCACAATTCTGGCTGCCGCAGAAGGTTACGGCATTGTCGATCACAACGATCTTTCGGTGATTGCGAAGGTCGATCCGGCCATTGAAGATGCGCAACAGCGGATTGCCAACGCGCAGGGCCGAGCGGGTGCGAACCCCGGCGGCCCCCATCCGCCGCCAAAGCCCGGATTTCAGCAGCGCGCGCGACCCGAGGTCGTCGACCATCGCACGGCAAGCCACGCCCCGGCCTGACGCGCGCATCAGGGCCTCGGCAACCTTCTGCCCGTTGTGATCATCGAGCCAGATATAGAACAGCAGATGGACATGATCGCGCGCCCCGTCGATGGCCGCCACCATCTCGTCAATGGCAGCATCAGAGTTTTCCATCAACCGTGCGGTGTTGCCGCCCACCGCCGGGTAGCCAGAAATGGATTGCCCGACACGAAACAGCGGTGCAAATTCCGGATGCAGATCCGGGGCGTTTTCAGGCGCAGCCCAGCCATCGGCATCTTCGGGACGCGGCAGGCCGCTGAACTCGGACTTCAGCCTTGCAACACGCTTGCGCCCGACGCTGGTCTGGCCCAGCAGCAGATAGGCCAGGGCCCCCAGATATGGCAGGACCATTACGACAAGCAGCCATGCCATACGGGATTCCGGCTGCCGATGGCGGCGCAGCAGAATGTGCACCGCGCAAACCCCGACAACCATAACATGCAGAACGAGATAGAACAGAGTGCTGCCTCCGCTGCAATCGGACGAAACGGCTGACGACCTGCCGCGCCCTCAGGCTTGCGGGGCGGGTCTGCCTGGCGGAATGATGCGGCTGTGCGGCCTCCGGTTTCAAGGCCTGAACGGCAGAGCGTGAGCGCGGGCAGCCCTTTCCGGCCAATGACCGCGCAGCCAGAACGGCCTTGGCAACAGGCCCTGGGTCGTGTTGCCAAAACGGATTCCCCTCCGCGGTCGTCTGTGCTTCAAGATCATCTCTGCGTGGGAGGTGAGCTTGGCACGCAACCTGATGTCCGTCGACGAATGGGCATTCTTCGAGGGCTTCATCCGGGCAGTCCGGCATCCGAACGGGCGCAAGCCGGCGGCCATCGGCTTGTTCTGGATGGCATTTTCTGGATCGCGCGGACCAGTGCGCCGTGGCGGGACGTGCCAGAGGAGTTTGGCAAGTGGTCATCTGTCTGCCGGCAGTTGCGGCGCTGGACGCTCGCCGGGCTGTGGGAGGACCTTCTGGATGGCTTGAACCACGCGGGGCTCGCTGCGCGAAAGGCTGCCCCGATAGCTGGCAATGAACTGAAACTTCACGGCTTTTGAGCCACAAAGAACTGAGCCGTTTTTAGCACCGCCCTCTCCTCCCTGAGAATGCGGTTCTCTTTGCGCAAGCGCTCATTCTCGCGAAGAAGATCAGCACCATGTTCCGGTGCCTTCGCCGCATCGGAAATCGACCCTATCCATTTGCCGAGCGTGGAAAGCCCAATCCCAAGATCAGACGCAACCTGCCGCCGTGTCAGACCGCTGGTGAGCGCGATGCGAACCGCATCCCGGCATCCTGTTTGAAATCGTCGCTGTGTGTCCTCGCCATATCCTGTCTCCTTTGGTGAGGGCATCGCTCTCGGAAGACCGGAACGGAACCGGTGCAGGTCCAGAGTGCAGCCTCACGCAGAAGTTCCGGCCGGTGGGGCGGCTGCGTGACTTGACTGCACCGCCCGATGTCCTGTCCATGGGGGCGATGCGCGGCACGGCCCTGTCGGGTTGGCTCCGCACGGCCCTATCATGAAGCAGCCTGATGTTCCCGACACTTGACCAGATTCTCCCCTCGCTCCAGTCACTCGGTATCCTCGGGTACTGGCTGGTCGGCGGAGCCTCGATGCTGGAGGCCTACTTTCTTACCGGCATCGTCATTCCGGGCACATTGATTGTCGATGCAGGCGGCATTCTTGTACAGCGTGGCCTTCTGGATTTCCTCGATCTGGTCTGGTTCGTGGCTGTCGGGTCCATCCTCGGCTCGGAGATGAGTTACTGGACCGGCCGTCTGGCGAAAGATCGTCTGCCCGGCCGCAGGCGCATCGAGAACTCTGCCGCCTTCGCGCGGGCGACCCGGCTTTTTGCCAGACACGGAGGAGTGGCGTTGGTGATCGGGCGCTTTCTGGGGCCGGTTGCAGGCCTGGTGCCGCTTGCCGCGGCGCTGGCTGGTATGGAGCGTCGGCGGTTTCTGATCTGGAACATCATCGGCAGCGTGCCCTACGCATTTGTGCATGTCGCAATCGGTTATGCGCTTGGCGGTGCGCTTGGGCAGATCGGCGGGTCGGTGACCCGTGTGGCGGTTCTGATCGGGGCGATCCTTCTGCTGCTGGCCGTGCTTTGGGGGCTGCTCTACAGTCTGCTGCGGCTTCTGCCGCTTGCGGGCATGGTCCTGGCGGCGGCGCTGCGCGGGATTGCCGAAATTCCCCTGATGGCGAAGGCACTGAAGCGCCATCCAGAAACGGTTCACCGGGTCGTGGCACGGTTTGACCGCAGCACCTTCACCGGGCTGCCGCTGACATTTCTGTCGCTTCTGATCATCTATATCGGCGTGGTCTGGATCGACACGGCCATGGATTTCGCTCTGGATGCGTCGATGGCTGCGCTGGACATGCGGCTTGCCGAACTGATCCATCAATTCTGGTCGCCTGCGCCCATCCGCATCGCCTCGTGGATCACCATACCGGGGGGCGTGCGGGTGGTGGCGCCGCTGGTCGCCGCAACCTTGATCTGGCTTGTGCTGGCGGGGCAGAGGCCGCTGGCCACAGGCCTGACTGTATCGGTTATGGGCAATACGCTGACGGTCTCATTGCTCAAGCACGCTTTCGGCAGGTCACGTTCACCGCTGGGGTATTTTGTGGAAACCTCTGGCAGCTTTCCCTCCGGCCATGCCGCAGTTTCGGTCGCGGCCTATGGGATGCTGACCTATGTACTGTGGCGGACAAGGGTCTTGCGGGCAGAGTCGGCGCTGCTGCTGGCGGGTCTTGTCGCCTTCGCCATTGGCGTCAGCCGGATCTACCTGATCGAGCATTACCTCAGCGATGTGCTGAACGGCTGGCTCGTGGGGGCGCTGTGGCTGACAATCGGAATTGCGGTGGCCGAATGGCTTTCATCGCGCAGCTTTGCGTACCGCCCGGTTCGGGGCAGGACAAGGATTGCGGGCCAGATGGCGATGATTGCCATTGCCGGGTTTGCGACGGTTGGACTCTGGCGTCACGAGCCCGCCCGCAATGCACCTGCACACATCGCGGATGTGACGGTTTCCGGCCCGCTGGCCCTTTCCGGCCCGGATCTGCCCGTGATGACCGAGTCGCTGATCGGCACGCCGGTCGATGCAATCTCTCTGGTTGTGTTTACGCGGGATGAGCGGACCCTGTCGAACGACATGGAGGCCTCCGGCTGGACCCCGGCGCCGCCGCCCTCGCCGGGACGCATCCTTGATGCGATTTCGGCCGCGATCATCGGGAATGAAGACCCGACTGTTCAGATGGTGACGCATTTCTGGCGTGGGATGCCGGGCGATCTGACATTTTCGGCCCCTTCGGGCGGCACAGCGACACTGTCGGTGCGCCACCCTCATGCCCGCTTCTGGCGCACCGAATATGTAACCCCTGACGGGTTCCGCGCCTGGGTCGGCGCAGTGGGGCTTGATGACGATGCAGACCGCGCGCCGGACCAGGAAATTTCCGCCGATCAGGGTTTGAATGACAGCCTCGTACAGGCTTTGATCGGGCAAGGCGCGACCGCGCGGGGCAGGATTTCCTTACCGCTCGAAGGCAGTTCCGGCCCGGCGTCGATGGCTGCTGATATCACCGTTCTGGTCATAGGGCACTGAATCCGACGTCAAGCCGTGTGACCAAGACAGGAAAGGGCGGCGCAGATTCGTGATCTGCCACGCTGCTTTGCGCGCCCCGACGCCAGCGCAGGAGGCAGGGGACGGTCGCATTCAAGGGGTCATCTGTGATTGGGGTCAAATTACGGGGAGGATGACGTTCGCACGGGGCTGCACTGCTTGACCCTGTCTTCATTCCTGAGGAAGGTGGCACTCCACCATCTGCATCGCCGGGCCGCGTATCTGTCAGGCGCGAGAGGCCATGATGCAGGCATCGGGGAGCTGCCATGTTCGATCTGATCCAGCGGGCCATAATTCCGATAGTTGCGGCGGTTCTTGCACTTGCCGCCCTTCTGGCCGGATGGGTCTGGGTGGCTTTGCTGCTTCTGGCGGTCGTTGCGCTTGGCATCTACGATTTCCTCCAGCGTGACTGGACGATTACCCGAAACTTTCCGGTTGCGGGGCGCATTCGCTGGCTGTTCTACCGCCTGCGCCCTTATCTGCGCGCCTATATCGTCGAGGACGATCTGCATGGCACGCCTTATTCCTTCGAGGCACGCAATCTGGTCCATGCCCGTGCACGGGGCGAGACGGACACCCATCCTTTCGGCACCGAACGCGATGTCGATGCCGAAGAGTATCACTGGATCGGCCATTCTATCGCGCCAGAGCCTGACCCCGATATCAGCCCGCGTGTCATTGTCGGCAATGATCAGTGCGCGCGGCCCTATTCGGCCTCGGTGCTGAATATCAGCGCAATGAGTTTCGGGGCGCTTTCGGCCAATGCGGTGCGGGCGCTGAATCTGGGAGCGAAGAAGGGCAACTTCTATCACGACACGGGCGAGGGTGGCCTTTCTCCCTATCATCTGGAACATGGCGGCGATCTGGTCTGGGAACTGGGGTCAGGCTATTTCGGGGCGCGGGATAAGGACGGGCGTTTCGACGCCGGGAAATTCCGTGACAACGCGGCCCATGACGCCGTGCGGATGACCGAGATCAAGCTGTCGCAGGGGGCCAAGCCCGGCCATGGCGGGCTGTTGCCCGCCGCCAAGGTCACAGAGGAGATCGCCCGCATCCGGCAGGTGCCCGCGCATCAGGATTGCCTGTCGCCGCGCGGCCATTCGGCCTTTTCGACTCCGATACAGATGATGGAATTCGCGGCCCGGATGCGTGATCTGTCTGACGGCAAGCCGGTGGGGCTGAAACTGTGCATTGGTCAGCCGCACGAGCCTTTCGCCATGATCAAGGCCATGCTGGAGACCGGCATCTATCCCGATTTCATCGTTGTCGACGGTGGAGAGGGTGGCACCGGCGCCGCGCCGCTGGAACTGTCCGACTGGGTCGGTATGCCGCTGACAGAGGGGCTGGTCCTGATGCGCAACGCGCTGGTCGGGGCGGGCATCAAGGACAAGGTTCGGCTGGCGGCGAGCGGCAAGGTCTATTCCGGCATGGGGCTGGCGGAAAACATCGCGCTGGGCGCGGACTGGTGCAATGCCGCACGGGCCTTCATGCTGTCGGTTGGTTGTATCCAGGCGCAGCGCTGCCATCTCGGCACCTGCCCGACAGGCGTGACCAGCCAGGACCCGGGCCGTCAGCGCGGCCTCATCCCCGAAGTGCAGGGTGAACGCGCCGCACGGTTCCATGCCAAGACGCTGGAAGCGATGGCTGACATCGTCGCAGCGGCGGGCTTCAGGCACCCGCAGGATCTGCAACCCCATCATCTGATGCACCGCACCGGCCCGGAAAAGGCCATGCCGATGGATCGCATACACACCTTCCTGCCCGAAGGCATCCTGCGCGATGCGCCCGACGATACAATCTACGCCGACTGGTGGGCGGCCGCCCGGGCCGACAGTTTCCGCCCCGGCATCGATCTGGTTCCTGCGCGGGCCGCTGCCAAGAATATCCCTGCCGAAATGTGAGGTGAACCATGTCCCGCTCCGTTGCCGAAGTCATGGTGGAGACCCTGATCACCGCCGGGGCGAAGCGATGCTGGGGCATCGTCGGCGACACGATCAACCATTTCACCGATGCGATCCGGCGCTCTGAAATGCGGTGGGTCCATGTACGGCACGAAGAGGCGGGTGGTCTGGCGGCAGGGGCCGAGGCCTATATGACCGGCGAACTGGCGGTCTGCGCCGGAACCTGCGGACCGGGCAGCCTGCATTTCGTCAACGGTATTTTCGAATCCCACCGCAACGGCGCGCCGGTGGTGCTGATCGCCTCTGACGTGGCGCGGACAGAGGCTGGGCTGAGCTTTCCCCAGGCCGTCGACCAGCGCAAGATCTACGAACAATGCAGCGTCTTTTGCGAATATGTCAGCCACCCCGATCAGGCCCGGCGCATCGTTGCACTGGCCGCGCAGGCGGCACTGAACAAGGGCGGCGTGGCAGTCGTGATCGTCAATGGCGACATGTTCACCGAAAGGACGGAGGACGCGCTGGATTGGGCGGTGCATCGCCCGGCGCCGGTGCTGCGCCCTTCGGATCGCGAGCTGGAGGTGCTGGCAAGCGCGCTCAACGAAGCCGACAAGGTCACGATCTACGCCGGGATCGGCGCAAGGGAGGCGCATGATCCGGTGATCGCGCTGGCGAAGGTGCTGGCCGCGCCGGTCGTCCATACCAGCCGGGCCAAGGAGTTCATCGAACCGGACAACCCGTTCAATGTCGGCATGACCGGCATTCTGGGGAACAAGGCAGGGGTAGATGCCATCGACCGCGCCGACATCATGCTGTGCCTCGGCACCGATTTCGCCTGGACGCAGTTCTACCCCGATGGAAAGCACGTCATCCAGATCGACCGCGAGGCCACCCATCTGGGCCGCCGCGCGCCGATCCGTCTGGGGCTGGTTGGCGATATCGGCCCAACCCTTGAGGCGCTTCTGCCCAGCCTGTCCGGGGATCGCGACCCGACCCATCTGCAACAGGCGCTGAAGCAATGGGAGGAGGATCGGGAGGGGTATGAGCGGGAAGCGAATGAGCCCGACCCGGCGTTGATCCATCCGCAGGCCGTTGCCCGGATGCTCGACAGTCTGGCAGCGGAAGACGCGATTCTGACAGCGGATGGCGGCTCTCCGCAGGTCTGGCTGCTGCGTCATGTCGCGGCACGCGGCCAGCGCAGGTTCCTGATCAGTCTTCTGCACGGCACCATGGCCAATGCCTATCCGCAGGCCATGGGGGCGGCGGCGGCCTATCCGGGCCGGCAGGTCATCGCCATGTGCGGCGATGGCGGAATGAGCATGCTGATGGGCGATCTGCTGACGCTGGTGCAGGAAAAGCTGCCAGTGAAGCTTCTGATCTTCAACAACGGCAGTCTTGGCTTCGTCGAGATGGAACAACGGGTCGAGGGGCTTCTGGACAGTTATACCGAATTGCAGAACCCTGATTTCGCTGCGCTGGCCCGCACCTGTGGCCTCAGCGGATGGCGGGCAGAGAATGCGGATGATCTGGAAAGCGCGATGACTGCCTGGCTGGCCGCTGAAGGCCCCGCGCTGCTGGATGTAAAGGTCAACCGCATGGAGCTGGTCATGCCGCCGCATGTGAAACCTTCGCAGGTTGCATCGACGGCCATGTTTGGCATCCGGGCGATGCTTGATGGCCGGACGAAGGAAGTTGTCGCGCTGTTGCGTGACAATTTCCTGCGGTGAGACGCGTGGACCTGATCATCCCTGACCGCCTTTTTTCGATCTCTGCGGCCAGTGGCATATGTCCACCGGCATGATGCGCGGGCTGTTTCAACCTCACCGGCATCGGTATGCAGACCGCACCTCTTCTGGTTCGTTTGCTGAACTGCGTGCCGGTGGGGCTGATCTGGATTGCGGGGCTATGCTGGCACGGATCTGGCGCCGGGGGGTGATGGACACGATCAAGACGTGGCGGCTGAGTTCTGCAATTCAGCGGCATTTTCTCTGTCATGTTTCCGGGGGGCTGGCATCATGGCCGCTGGCCCGATCCGGGTTCTCGCCAACCTGTCGCAAAGGATGATGTGATGTGCGAGTTGTTCGCCATGAGCGCGTCGCGCCCAACCATCGTGGAATACACGCTGGACCGCTTTGCCCGTGAGGGCGGAGAGCGGCACCGCAACCGCGATGGCTGGGGCATCGTTTTCGCCGAGGATCGCGATGCCCACATCTTCCGCGAGGCTACACCAGCTGCCGACAGCGCACTTGCCCGGATGGTTGTTGAACGCGAGATCCCCTGCCGTCATCTGATCGCGCATGTCCGGCGTGCCTCGAAAGGTGAGCCGCATCTGGCGAACACCCACCCGTTCACGCGGGTCCATGCCGGGCGGATGCATCATTTCGCCCATAACGGCACGCTGCATGGCATAGATGATCTGGCGCCCGGATTGCGCGCTGAGTGTGTGGGGGACACCGATTCCGAACTGGCCTTCCTGCTGTTGCTGCGCGCCTTGCAGGATGTGCCGCATGGGGCAGAGGAGACAACCCTGCGGTTTGATATCTTTCGCCGTTTCGCCGCGCAGATGGCCGTACTCGGCGATGCGAACTTCCTGTTCTTTGATGGCGAAACCCTGTTCGCCCATGCGCACAAGCGTATCTTTGAAACAGAAACCGGCGTTTCCCATCCGATGCCGCCGGGGCTTTGCATCCGCGATTTCGCACAAGGCAGCGAAGAAGGACCATGGCGTGGCCATGGGTTACGCATCGACGATCTGCCTGCGCGCATTGTCCTTCTGGCGAGTGTTCCGCTCAGTCTTCATGGCTGGAAACCACTGCCAGAAGCCAGCGCTCTGGCGCTGCGGGACGGGCATATCGTCAGCAGCAGTCTGTCCTGATCCGGCGGGCGACGCCGGAGACCATCAGGCACCGCGTCGGCAAAAGGCTGATATCAAACAGCTTGCTTGCCCGGCGTCATCCCTGGAAGATGTGCGAATGAGCGGGTCGAAACAACATACTGAACTGTGCCATGTGTGCGGCAAGCCCTTTCCGGTCCACGCGCTTCGGCCATGGGTTGCGGTGCGCCCGGGGGTGGGCAAGATCATCGAGGCGGGCCACCCCGGCTGGCAGGATGGCAAATTCATCTGCGAGCCTGATCTGGCGCATGCACGCCGCGCTTATGTCGAGGCATTACTTGAAGAGGAACGTGGCGAGCTTGGCGCCATCGAGCGGCAGGTCATCGACGCCATGGCAAGCCATGAAACCATTTCCCAGCCGGTGTCACAGGCATACCGGGAAAATCTGGGGTTCGGGGACCGGGTGGCGGACAGGGTCGCTTCCTTCGGCGGAAGCTGGACCTTTATCCTTGGCTTCCTGCTGGTGCTGGTTCTCTGGATGACGGTGAACGTGGTGCATCTGTTCCGGCAGCCCTTTGATCCCTACCCCTTCATCCTCCTGAACCTCGTTTTGTCGACGCTGGCGGCCTTTCAGGCCCCGATCATCATGATGAGCCAGCGCCGCCAGGAGGAAAAGGACCGCCTGCGCGCCGAGAATGACTATCGCGTCAATCTCAAGGCAGAACTCGAAATCCGGCAGTTGCACGAAAAGATCGACCACCAGCTTTCCCGCCAATGGGAAAAGCTGGCTGAATTGCAGAAGATCCAGATTGATCTGCTGGAGGCAAACGGGCAGCGGCGGCGCTAAGGCCCGTTGCCAAAACGGATTCCCCTTCGCGGTCGTCTGTGCTTCAAGATCATCTCTGCGTGAGGGTGACCATGGCACGCAACCTGATGTCTGTCGACGAATGGGCATTCTTTGAGGGCGTCATCCGGGCAGTCCGGCATCCGAACGGGCGCAAGCCTGCGGGCCATCGGCTTGTTCTGGATGGCATTTTCTGGAACGCGCGGACCAGTGCGCCGTGTCGGGACCTGCCAGAGGAGTTTGGCAAGTGGTCATCTGTCTGCCGGCCGTTGCGGCGCTGGACGCTCGCCGGGCCGTGGGAGGAGGTCCTGGATGGTCCCGGCGAACGAGGGCATCGCCTTCCCTTTGGGCGCGCTGGACACCTTCACCACCTGTGGCGGCCCGGCGAACCTGTTTGAAACTGCCAACACTATCGGCCTGTCCCTCTACGCCCTCCAGCACCTGGACGAAAATACGCTTTCGAAATCACCGCCTTCGTAGCGGCAGCAACTACCAAAGAGTGCGCTGAACGGATCAGTGACACGACCGCCTCCGGTCGCTTCCCGGAGCGCGCGCTCTGCAGCGATCGCTGACCAGAAGATAGAATCGTTCAATTCAGGCCAATCTGGCACCGCCGTCTCAAGCATCTTCGCGTGCTTGCTGAGATCGACATCGTGCCAAAAGCGAACAGCGGAGACCTTGTGCAGGATGGCGACAGAATCGTCCTCGAGAGCATGCATTGACCGCACGCCTACGAGCCGCTCGACAGCGTGTGCTGCGGTGCTGAGAAGCCAGCTCTGGTTCCGGGATATCCGTTCATGGCCGCCTTCGAGGTTAGGCGCGCGACCCAGAATGCAATCCAGACCTTTGATCAGTCTCGCAAGCCCTCGCTGACCTTCGGCATTCTCGATATCGAAGCCGTCGACGAACCGATGTAGGGCATTGGACAATCCGGTGGCCTGGAAGCGTTCAAGGGTGCCGATCCGGCCAGATCAGCGGTGGAAACGGGCGCTGCCACCGTCAGAAGCCGGGCGCCGGGCTTGGGTTCGGAGAAGCCGAAGCGGGCGCGGATCTCGCCCTCCTCGATCTCCATCCCCAGACGGACCATCTTGTCGACGGCCGTGGCCAGCGCGCACAGATCCTCGGTCTTCGGGCGGCCGATCCGGATGCGCGGATAGCGCTTCTGCGGCCCGAACTCGAGCTGGATCCACGGCCGGATCACATCGCGGT